>JAWKWX010000001.1:0-16870 GCA_041397305.1 Paracoccaceae bacterium
CTTCCGCTATGCCCGCCATCTCGGCTTCCAGATCGGGCGTCTCGCGCGCGCAGCTCTGCAAAAGGGTCGTCCCACCCAGGAACCTTTCGCAATAGGCATCGATGTCACCCGGACCGTCCCGCTTCTGCGCGAAAAGCGTCGCCTCGGCCCAGCGGTCCAGCGCGTCTGCGATCAGCTCGCGCAGAGTTTCCCCGTGAGCGCGGCCGCGGGCCCGCGGTTTGCCAGCGCAATCGACGACCCGCATCTCAGACCTCGCGCCCGTTTGCGCGCAGAACTTCGCGCAGACGGTCATGGTCTATGGCGCATACCGTCTTGCCGACCGGCTTTACGGAAACCCGGTCGCTGGCGGCGATCATCGCGTTGACCACTGCCTCTTCGATCGATTGCACGGCGGCGGCATAGAACAGGTCGAGATGCGAGTCCTTGAGAGCGCTCAATGCCATCACGTCGGGTGCGTTCCAGGGATTGTCCTGCGGGTTGGCGGTGCTGAACGCCATGAAGATGTCGCCCGAGCTGTGCCCACCCTTGCTGCCGTTGCGGCCGATCCCGATTCCGCCGCGCCGCGCCAGCCGGTCGAGCTGATGCGGCAAGAGCGGTGCATCGGTGGCGATCACCACGATGATCGAGCCTTGTTCGCGATCATGGATCAGATTGTCACGCATCTCTCGCCCGACCGGCACGCCCGAGATCTCCAGCCAGTCGCGGGTGCCGTGATTGGCCTGAACCAGCACACCGAGGGTATAGACAATACCGGCAACCTCGACCTGCCGCGAGGCGGTGCCGGTTCCGCCCTTGAATTCATAGGCGATCATGCCGGCGCCGCCGCCTACATTGCCCTCTCTCACCGATCCGCCGGTCGCCGTATCGAGCGCGGCACGGGCGTGCTCTTCGGTCACGGCGCGGGCATTTATGTCGTTGAGCACGCCGTCATAGGTTTCGCCGACCACCGGCAGGCACCAAAGATGATCGGTCTCGAACACATGCCGATAGCGGTCGATCATCCAGCCTACGGCAGCATGGCTGACGATTCCAACGCTGTGCGTATTGGTCAGCATCACCGGCCCCATGAACCAGCCCAGATCCCGGATATGGTGAGCCCCGGTCAATTCCCCGTTTCCGTTGAACGAATGCACCCCGGCCCAGACCGGGGTGATGGACCCGCTCTCGCCGCGCGGAAGGATCGCCGTGACGCCGGTGCACAGGCCCTTGTGCACACCGGCCTTCGCATCATCGATGACGGTGGAAAAACCGAAGGTCAGGCCCGGCACATCCGTTATGGCATTGTACCGTCCGGTTGTACCCTCGAACCGAAGGCCGATATCGCGCGCGCGCAAAGCATGGGTCATATGTTGTCATCCCTGGTATCTGGCGACCGGATCGGGCGCGCCTTGCCGCCGGGGCTGTAAGAGAAAGGGTCGAAATGTTCGGCCAGGTCGCGCATGTCGCCCAGCCGCTTCCTGGCCGCCTCGCCGCGCCGCGCGGTGACGCTATTGAGAAACAGGCCGAGAAGTGCCGCAATGCCCGCCGTGCTGTCGAGAAAGGCGCTCGTGTCGGTGGCGACGGTCAGCGCGTGCGGCGTATATTGCCGCGGCCAGGCGTCGTACCGGTCGGTCACGATCACCAGGGCATCCCGCGACGCAAGCAGAGATCGGCGATCTTGATCGCCTCATGGGCATAGGGCACGACCTCGATCAGCACGAGGCAGGACTGGTCGGGTTCCTCGATGAAAATCTCGCTCCAGTTGCCACTGCGCCCGTCCGCAAAGCGTACGCCGGGGCGGGCGTACTTCATCCGCGTGGCGAAATCCATCGCCATGCCCTTGACGCCCTGGAAGCCGGTAACGTTGACGTGCCGCGCCTTGTCCACCACGTCGAGCGCGGCCTGCCACTGTTCGCTCTCGGCCAGCTTGTAGACTTCGACGATGGCATCAAGTTCACGACGCAGCAGATCGGCCAGCTCGCGCTTGGTGGTCTTGGGAATGGCGACGCGATGGGCGCGAGAGCTGCCCGGACCATTGCCGTCAGCGCGGTACTCGGCATTGACAGACGCCTTGAACGCTTTGAAGTTGTCGTATCCCAAACGCCGGACGAAACGGCTCACGGTCATTTCGCTGACCCCCGCGCCGGAAGCAAGCTCGGCCGCATTGGCAAAGGGGAGATCCTCATAGTTCCGTTCGATCCAGAGCGCGACCTCACTTTCGCCCTTGGACAGGTTGCGGGCGTCGGCGATGCGGTCCCGGGCGGTGCGTTCTGCGGCGGCGCTTTCGGGGGCGGTTCCATCAGTCATGCCGAGCACCCCTCGAGATGCGGAATCGCATCGATCAATTCACGGGTATAGATCTCGCGTGGGGTATCGAACACGGACGCGGTCGGCCCCGCCTCGACGATCTCGCCTTGGCGCATTACGATGACCGAATTGCACAGCCGCCGGATCACCGCAAGATCGTGGCTGATGAAGATCATTGTCAGCCCGCGTTCCTTCTGCAAGCGTGCCAGAAGTGCGAGAACCTGCGCCTGCAGGGTTACGTCCAGCGCCGATGTCACCTCGTCCGCGATCAGGACGCGCGGATCGAAGGCGAGTGCGCGGGCGATCGCGACGCGCTGGCATTGTCCGCCGGAAAGCTGCCCCGGCAGGCGCCCGGCCAGATCAGGCGAAAGTTCCACCTGCGCCATCAGGTCGCGCACCCGCGCCTCCACCTGGTCGCGCGGACACAGGCGGTGGCGGCGCAGCGGTTCGGCGATGGCCGATTGCACGGTCATGCGGGGGTTCAACGCCTCGTAGGGATGCTGATAGATCAGTTGCATATCGCGCAGATAGACGACGCGTCCCGGCCCCGTCGGATCCGCCGTCTTGCCATCGAACAGGAACCTGCCGTCATTCGGCTTGACCAGACCCACAAGGGCGCGAGCCAACGTCGTCTTTCCCGACCCGCTCTCACCCACGATGCCGAGGCTTTCGCCCGGCCGAACAGCAAACGAGGCGTCCTTGACCGCGACAAACCCGCCCTCGCGGGCCGCAATCAGGTCGGCCAGGCTGCGCACGCCATAGCGGATCTTCACACCCTTTGCCTCGACCAGCGGGGCCGCGTCCGGCACGGCGTCCAGCGGCCGGTTCGGCAACCTATCGGGATGCGAGGCGATCAGCTTCTTGGTGTATTCATGCTGCGGCGCCCTGATGATGTCTTTGACCCGACCGCTTTCCATCACCTTCGACCGGCGCATCACCACCAGGTCATCGCAAACCCGCGCCACCGCGCCCAGATCGTGGCTCACGAAGATCATCGACAGGTTCCGTTCCCGGCGCAGTTGCGCCAGAAGGTCCAGCACGCTTTTCTGCACCGTGGCGTCCAGCGCCGTGGTCGGCTCGTCCGCGAGCAGCAGATCCGGCTGACAGGCCAGCGCCCCAGCAATCATCACGCGCTGCTTCATGCCACCCGACAGCTGATGCGGAAAAGCGCGCACCCATTTCTCTGGATCGGGAATGCGCACCACATCCAGAAGGCGCACAACCTCTTCGCGCACCGCGCGACCGCGCATGTCGGTGTGCTTGTGTAACGTCTCGGACACCTGGTCGCCAATCCGCATCAGCGGATCGAGATGCGACGCCGGGGTCTGAAAGATCATCGCGATACGCTTGCCGCGCACGCCGTCCAGCGCTTTCTCCGGCAAGGACAGGAGGTCGCGCCCCTCGAAGTCTGCAGTACCCTCGATCCGCGCATTGGGCGACAGCAGCCGCATCAGCGCGCGGCAGGTCACGGACTTTCCCGACCCGCTTTCGCCGACAATGCCGAGTGTCGCACCGCGTTCCAGGCTGAAGGACACGTCGTCGACGGCCGTGACCCCTCCGAACCGGACCGACAGGTTTCGAACATCCAGAAGGCTCATCGCTCGATCCTCAACATCCGCGCCAGCCCATCCCCGATCAGCGCGAAACCAATGCCGATCAGGACCATGGCGAGACCGGGAAAGAAGCTGATCCACCAGGCGGTGGAAATATAGGTCTGACCTTCCGCGATCATCACGCCCCATTCGGCTGCAGGCGGCGACACGCCCATGCCCAGAAAGCCTAGCGCCGCCCCGAACAGGATCACCAACGTCACGTCGGTCATCATGTAGACCGCGATCGGTGACAACGAATTGGGCAGCACGTGACGCAGCAGGATATAGCCGTGCGTAAAGCCCATCGTTCGCGCCGCCAGCACGAATTCGGACTGCCGCAGCACGATAGCCTCGGCTCGGGCCAGCCTCGCATAGCCGACCCAACCCACCAGCGCCAGGGCGATGAAGTAATTCTCGATTCCCGGCCCCAGCACCGCAACGATCGACAAGACCAGAACGAAAAACGGAAACGGCACGGTAATGTCCAGGACGCGCATCGAAATGGTTTCCACCCAGCCACCGAAATAGCCGGCAAGCAGACCGATGGTCATGCCGATGATCATAGGTGCGATCACGCCCAGTAGGCCGATATAAAGCGCCAGTCGCGAGCCATAGATGACGCGACTGTAAGTGTCGCGCCCGACGTTGTCGGTCCCGAACCAGTATTCAGATCCGGGCGCACGCAGGATCGCCTCGAAGTTGATCGTATAGGGGTCGTGCGTCGCCAATAGTGGCGCGCAGAGCGCGACGACACCCCAGATTGCCACCAGAGCGGTGCCGATCACAAACATCGGGGACAGTTTCATGGCGACACTCTCGGATCGATCATGGCCGACAAGAGGTCGACCGCCAGCATGACGAGGATCGTGGTCAGGGCAAAGATGAGAGTCGCGCCCTGCACGACGAAATAGTCCCGTGCCAGAATCGAGTCGACCATCAGCTTGCCCATGCCAGGCACCGCATAGACCGTTTCCACGATGACCGAGCCGCCAAGCAGATAGGCGACGATGACGGCAAAGAGGTTCAGCGTGGGTAGGACCGAGTTGGGAAAGACATGGGTGCGGAACACCTGCCGCTCACCCAGCCCTTTGGAAATGCCGGTCAGGACATAGTCGCGGTTCATCTCGTCCAATAGGGCCGAGCGCAGCGTCCGTACGAGGATCGGCACCACCCAGATCATCGTGCTGAGCGCGGGCAGGAACAGATGCAGCATGTGTTCGCCAAAGGTCTGTCCGTAGCCACTGACCGGGAACCAACCCAATGTCACACCGAAGAAGCGCGCGAACAGCAACGCCAGCCAGAAGACCGGCACAGCCAGGCCCAGCACGCCCAGCAGACGGATTGCCTGGTCTACGATGCCATTGGGGCGGCGGGCCGACCATACGGCCAGCGCAATGACCGACGGCAGGGTCAGGACGATCGTGTAGATCACAAGGAACAGGGTCACGGGATAGTGCTGCGTGATCAGCTGCATCACCGGCACGCGGTAGCGCAACGAGGCGCCCATATCCCCCTGCACGAGGTTCTTCAGATAGGTGAAGTACTGGATGAGAATCGGTTCGTCGAGTCCGTAGCGGTCACGGACGGCGGCGATGGTTTCGGGCGATGCCCGGTCCCCGACCAAGAGGCGCACTGGGTCGCCGGGGGTGGCGGCCATCAGGGTGAAGGTGATGATGCTGACGCCCAAAAGGACGGGCAGTGCCTGCACCAGCCGCATGGCTATGTAGCGGAGCTTGTTCACGGGCGAGTTCTATCTGGTTTGGAGCGGGGAACAGACGGCCCGCATCCGGGCCGCCCGCGCGTCTGACGGTTCAGCCACCGCTGAGTTCGGCTTCTTCCAGCGTCCATTGCAGTGACGGCGTCAGGGAAAGGCCCTTCACGCGGTCAGAATAGGCGTTCGAAAACGGCGAATAGTAAAGCGGGATCTCCGACAGCTCATCCAGCGAGATCTTCTGAATCTGGCTGTAGAGATCGGCACGTTTTCCGTCGTCGGCTTCGCGCAGGGCCTCGTCGGTCAGCTTGTTGACCTCTTCATTGTTGTAGCCCGTGTAGAAGGAATTGCTTCCGCATGCGCCGCAGATCGCCCAGCGGACGGCCAGATCCGGGTCTTCGGTCTCATTGTAGTACCAGGTCGGGGTGATCTGGAAATCGGCATCGGTCAGCTTGGACCACCAGAGGCCCGCATCGACCCGCTCGACCGTGGTCTTGAACCCGGCAGCGTCCCATTGCGCCTTGAGGAGCGTCGCTATCTGCTCGCTCGAGGGAGTGATCATCATGGTGATCTCGGTGCCCAGGAGCCCCTCGTCGTCAAGCAGCTTGCGCGCGCCCTCGGGGTCATAGGCGGGGGGTTGAACATTCGGGTCGTAATATTTCAGCGCGTTCGGCAGGGTCGAATTGGCGACCGTGGCATGGCCGAGCGTCACCGCCTTGGTGATCGCCTCTCTGTCCAGCGCCATGGCGGCGGCCTTGCGCACCGTCAGGTTGTCAAATGGCGGCTTGGTGTGGTTCGGCAGCACCACGTAGGTGACGGTCGAGGGTTCGAGCTTCACTGTAACCCCATCCACTCCATTGACCTCATCGACCTGCGCCCAGGGCACGCCGCGGTCGACGTCTATTTCGCCGGCCATGATCATGGTGGCCCGCGCGTTGTCGTCACTGACCTCGATCAGCTCGACGTTCGGGATCTTGGGCAGACCTTCGCGCCAGAAATGCGGGTTTGCAACCAGCGACAGGCGGTCGTTGGGTTTCCACTCCTTGACCATATATGGGCCGGAACTGACCGGGACGGTGGCGAAGGCTGCTTCCCCGCGCTCTTCGACGTCATCCTTGCTTACGATGCCGGCGTTGAAAATCTCGAGGTTGGACAGCATCGGCGCGCTCGGATGTTCGAGCGTCAGTTGCAGCGTGTCCTCGTCGATGGCGATGGCTTCCTTGAGGGGCGCGAAGCCGGCCGGATAGGCCGAATTTTCGTCATGTGCCACGCGGTTCAGGCTGAAGGCAGCATCTTCCGCAGTAATCGGGGTGCCGTCCGAAAACTTCGCTTCGCGCAGTTCGAACGTATAGGTCAGCCCGTCATCCGAGATCGTCCAGCTTTTGGCCAGACCAGGTTCCAGATTGCCGTCCGCACCTTTGCGCAGCAGCCGCGCATAAAGCTGCCCATAGGCTTCGATATTGCCCGCCGCAGCCGAGATGATGGGGTCAAGCACCGTCACCTGGTTCGGAGAGGCGATGCGGATCGTGTCCTGCTGCGCGGCGACGCCCGTGCTTGAGAGCATCAGTGCAAGTGTGACCGCAAAGGGTATTCGCCGTGTCATGTTCGTTCACTCCCTGTTGATCTTTTATATTTTTGATAGCAAAATAACACATAAAGTGTAAATCGCAAGTTTACTCACATTTAGAGCCGGACGCCCCGGATCGGCAGTCGGACGGAGACCAGCATGAAGGTCATGATCAGCATCGACATCGAAGGCATCGCCGGTATCGCCCATTGGGACGAAGCCTTGAAAGCGCGGGACGGCTACGCCGAGTTTCGCGAGATGATGACCGACGAGGCGATTGCCGCCTGCCAGGGTGCCCAGGCTGCGGGCGCTGGTGAGATCTATCTGCGTGATGCGCATGAGACCGCCCGGAACCTGAACCTTTCGCGCTTGCCGGAAGGCATCCGCGTGATCCGGGGATGGTCCGGCCACCCCGACCAGATGGTGCAGGAGCTCGACGGAAGTTTCGACGCGGCAGCTTTTGTCGGCTGGCACGGCGCGGCGGGGAACGGGGGCAACCCCCTGTCGCACACCATGACCGGCCGCTATGCCTCAATTACGCTGAATGGCGCGCCGCTGTCGGAATATAGGCTGCACGCGCTGCTGGCGGCGCGGCACGCCGTACCGGTTGTTTTCCTGTCGGGGGACACCGCCATCTGTGCCGAGGCGCAGGCGACGAATCCGGCCATCACCACGGTTGCGACGAAAGAGGGCAAGGGCGCCGGGGTGATCTCGATTACGCCCTGCGAGGCCCGCGCGCGTATCCGCGAGGGAATCGAGCGGGCATTGTCGGGCACCCTTTCCGCGCATACCCTGCCGGTCGAGAAGCCCTGCCGTCTGGAGCTGCGCTTCACCCACCACGAAATGGCCTATCGGCGCTCCTTCTACCCGGGGGCCAGGCTGATCGCGGACGAAACGGTGTGCATCGAGGCGGATGACATCTTCGAGATTGCCCGCGCATTGTCGTTCATGTGACGTCCGCTTGTGTGCAGATTTGAAGCCAACCTCCCGTCTCTTTGCCCGTCAAAGCCGGAATTTGACGCTTGCGACGAGCGCGACGACGGAAAGGACCATCTTGGCGGATCCGTTGTAGAGGGCGGCGCCCCGCGCCAGTCCCCGGACCTTCCGACCATGAACTCGATCCAGTATAGCCGCTTTGTCGCAAACGTCTGCGATTGACCCGGGCGGGTCGCGGTCGGAGATTGCATTCATCCTGGAACACCAGACGGAGGCAGAACGATGATCTCGTTCAAGGTCGCACGGTTTCCGACGGAGGTGATCCTCCACTACACGGTGTCATATCGTCACCTTGGGCGGAGCGGGGCGCCGTTCTCGATCATGCGGTGCTGAACCGCTGTGCGACCAACTACGCGCCGCTGATCGCAAGTACGGCTTGGCGCCGGAAGGCCCCGGCGGATCGATCATGGCGGATGGATGAGACCGACATCAAAGTGAGGGGCGATGGGGGAGCCAACACCGCGTCGGCAACGCTCGAAGGGATTGAAGATGCGAACAGGATCCGCAAAGGCCAGATGACGCATGGACTCTGCCCGTTTGTGCAGTTCGCTGCTCTGGCCGCGTGACGACAAGAGATAGCTGGGCCCGTTCCGCTCAACGCTGAAGGTTGCGACAAAGCCGCCGTTTGAACGCCATGGACGCGTTCACCGCGTAGCGCCGCGCCACTTCGGCCACCGAAACACCCGGCGCAGCCGTCTGGAAGTGGACCGACCGCCTCTGCTCATCCGTCCAAGGCCGCTTCGTTCGCCACGCCCGCACCATAGCGTCCACTATCGATGGTGGACACTATCCCGCACTCTCACCCCGCGGCAGTGCGGTCGGACCGGACGCTTACATCTAAACGCCTGGTCGCGAGCAAGAGACTTGTCCTGAGTTTCGTGGCTTGTTTACAATCAGTTGACCACAACGCCAGCTGCGAAAATCAAGAGGAAATCAAATGGCTTCAACTCATGGCGGTCGCCGCTTGGGTGCAGGGAGGCCTTCCGGCAGTCGGAACGTGGCTACGACGGAGCAGCGCGCGACGTTGTCGGAGCTGGCTCGCTCCTATACCGAAGTTGCCATCCAGACACTCGTCGAAGTTGCGACGAAGAGCTCAAGCGACAGCGCGAGGATTGCCGCGGCATGCGCGTTGCTCGACCGGGCGTACGGCAGGCCGACTCAAACCGTCATCGCCGAAGAAGCGGCCGGCGACCCACTCGGCGACCTGATAGCAGAAATCAACCGGCGTGGAAGCACTGCGCCGATAGCTTCATATGACGGGCGACACGAATCGTCCTGTTGATCGGTGTAACCTACGACATCCCCGTGTAGGGGCGTTCGGTAAGCAAGACCAAGTGCGGTACAGAGCTGGCCTGCCTAAACTGTCGCTTAGCGACACTTAAGAAAATCGTTGACAAACTCGGAGACCGGGGAAACGCCCGTCAGTAACAGGCGATCCCTCGCCCTCGTGCAAGCGACATAGAGCAGCTGCCGTTCGGTGTTGTAGACGTCCTCGAGGTCCGCGTCATCGGCCACAGACTCGATCCGCTCTGATTGCGGGATGACGTCGTCGTCGCAGGCCATGACCACCACCGACCGGAACTCGAGCCCCTTGGCGAAATGCATCGTGCTTATGGCGACTGCCCCGTCTTCCACTTCGACCTTTTCGCTCAGTTCGACTGCGCGAACGCCCGCAGCTTTCGCTGCAGCACGCGCCCGTTTAAGTTCCGCGTCCGACCGGACGAGACACCAACCTCACGCGGCGCGCAGCCCTCTTTCAACCGATCGGTGATCCAGCCTGCAACCGTGCAGCAATTCGTGATCCTCGTCGCTGCAGGCCAAGACCATGGGCGGAGGTCCGTCGAACATCGACACTCGTGCCTCGCCGCCCTTCGGTATTGCCATCCACATCCGAAACCGTTGATGGCAGGAGACGATCTGCATATGTGCGGATCTGGTGTGATGTACGGTAGTTGATGCGTAGCGTAAAAGAGCGGCCGCGGACATCAAGGCCCAGCGCCTTCCAGGAGAAGGGCTGTTGAAAGATGCGCTGGCCTAGATCCCCGGCGAAGAAGAGACCGTCGCTGCGCCCTCCAGCGAGGGCGGCGAAGAACCGCGCCTCGGCCACACCAAGATCCTGCGCCTCGTCGATCACAGCAAAAATCGTACGGTCGAGCGCCACCTTTGGGAAATCATCTGCCAGCCGACCGAAGACGTGCTGACCACGTTACAACGCCGCGATCTCTCAGCCCCGCACGGACACGTTCAAAGATTGCCCACAGGATATCGCGCTGCTTGCCGCCGATCCGGGTCTTACGCCCAGAGCGCGACATGTCGCGGTAATCCTCCCACGATCGCAGTTGCCAGGCGTCCACGACGTCGTTCCATTCGCCGATAAGAACCGCGTGGAGAACCGGTGCCCTCGACCTCGACCGCTGCCTTTTCGATCAGCGATTTGACCAGCGCGCCAGGGGCGATCAGGGGTTGTCCGAACCGCTCGGAATAAAGGTCGTACCCAACTGCCGAGACTGCCTTGACGATGATCCGCGCCGAAACCGGGGGCTCGTTGCCCACGAGGCTTGCCAGCTTGGCACGCAGGGAGTTCGCCAGCGGCTTCGAGAACGTCGTCAGCAAGACCCTGGCGGAAGGATTTGCACGCGCAAGATGGACCGCTCGATGCAGCGCCACGATGGTCTTGCCCGTCCCGGCCGAACCCGAAACCCGGGTCGGACCGGAAAAGGATCGCTCGACAAGGTCGGCCTGGGCCGGATGCAGGAACACCGCCCACTTATCCCAGGGATAGTCGAGCGCCTGCTTCAGTTCTTCGGCGTTGGTCAGAACGCGGAAGCGGCGCTGCGCGTCGGGGTGAGCAAAGGGATCGGCCTCGGCGGGCACAGGCTCGGGGGGTTGCGGTTTCTCGCCCACGGCCAGCTTCAGCAGGGCTTCCTGCGCCTCTTGCGGTAGGTGCTCGATGATGTCGAACAGCGTGTCTTCGGTGGCAGTGCGAACGTCGTTCACCCATTCCTCTGGCACGCCGAAGGCTATCAGTTCGAACTTGCGCAGATTATCGAACAGGCGAACGGAAGATTTGGCGTGAAGGTGCCGGGGCGACCACGTCCCTCGGCTTGAATATCTCGACCTCTTCTACGCGTTCGCGCACCTCGATCAGCTGCATGGCGCCGGTGGTCGGGTGGCGTTCGATCTTGCGTCGCTCCGCCCATTTGTAGGCGTCGTCGTGGTGATCGACAGACGAGCAGGATGCTGGCGGCCGTGCGGTGGACGATGATCCGAATGTCGGCGTTCACCCGCACCGACCAGAAATTTGCGTCCTTGGCGCGGTCCAGCTTGTGGAAGGACAGACCGTTCGAGGTGGGGTCCAGTTGCAGATCGAAAGCGGTGGTCTTGGCTGCCTTCTGCTCCTGTGCGGTCAGACGGCCAAGGCTGTCGGTGAAGGTGTCGGCGATCCGGAATTCCATCTGCGTCACCGTCTTCCAGATCGGAGGCAAAATGAACGCGCTCGTCAGATCGATACAAGTCTGCCGCTTGTGAACGGGTCTTCTGAATCCGTGTCGTCGTCATGGTCCTCATCGTCAGGTCTTCACTTAAGTAGCCGAAGAAAATCATCCACTTTGTCCGATCGGCAATGAGGTCTACGAGTTCGCGCCACGCCACCGGGATCTCGGCGGAGTATCTTCATCGATGCGAAACAGAAATGCCTCCTCTTGGTTCGCTCCCAAGCCGAGGTTCGAGACTTGGGTCCAGTTCGGTGCACAGAACGATGAATTTCGCCTCTAAGAGATCCTTGACACCCATCCCCTCACCCCACCGCGAACACCTTCATCACCTCATCCCCAAGGTGGTTGATCACCTTCACCGCGATCCGGCCTGACTTCGGCTTCGCGAACGGGCGCGACGTGTCGGAATAGAGGCTCTCCCAGGCCTCCGCGTCGATCTCGGCCTTCAGCGTGGTCTTCAGCGCCTTGTAAGTCGTTGGCCCCAGGAAATAGGCGTGGCGGACGAAGAAGGATTCCTCGTTGTAGTCAGTGTCCAGCATCCACAGGGCGATGCCGTCGGTGCCTTCGCTCTGCACCTCGCCGGTCTGGGGCTTGAAGACGTCCACCCCGAAGACCTGGACCTGCACCATGCCGTCGCCCGCATCTGTGATCCGGATATCCGGTTCGCCGAAGATCACGAACAGGTTGCCCGCGCCGGTCGTTTTCAGGTCGCCGCCCATGTGCAGGTCGGGGTTCATCCGGGCCTTCAGGATGCGGATGCGGCCCAGCTTGTCGAACTCGCTGCTATGGGCGTCGTAGTTGAAGGCGCAACAGATCAGCACGTCGAAACCGGCGTCGCCCGCCTCGCGCGCGGCGGCGACCAGATCGGGGCGGCTGACGGTGCCGAACTCGGGGCCGATGAACACGCCCGCGCGGCGCTGGGTGTCGCCTTCCATGAAGGTGCCCTCGGCGGCGACCCACTTGCCGGGCCAGCCCTTCAGGCTGGTGAAGGTGATCCGGTCCTCCTTGTGCGCCTGCTGCACGCCTGCGGCCTTCAGGTTTTCCAGGATCATGTGGGCGAAGTCGGTGAAGTCGCGCGGGCCTCGGCCTTCTTGCGCTTGCCCTCGGCGGCCTCGTGCAGGTCGATCAGCTCATCATCCCAATCGACGGCAAGGGTGCGGTGGGGCGACAGGCTTTCGACCGTGAAGGGACCCGCGACACGGGTTTTCGAGCTATCGGTAAGGGCTTGTCGTAAAGGTATTCGAACTCGGCCTTGGCGGCGATGCTGGCGTCGATCTCGCGCTGGCGACCGATGCGCGCCTCCCAGAACCGTTTCAGGGCGGCCTGCGCGGGGCGGGCCACCCCTGCGGGGCATCGCGCGGATTTCCCATTCCATCAGGCCGTTCGCCGAGGCCGCCTCGCCGGAGGGAAGCTTGACCTCTCCGCTCGCGGTGAAGTCGATCTTAGCCCCCGCGCAGCCGCCGGTTTCCACCTTGAAGGGGGTGGGATGGCCCGCAAGGGCGGCGTTCAGGGCGGCGATGGCGTCTTCGACGGCGGGCTGGAGCCTGTCCCAGATCACGTCGATCTCGGCGTTGTTGGCGATGCTCTTCAGCGTGATGTGCGGCACGCGGTCGTAGACGAAGCCCTGGCGGATGGAGCCATGGGTGGGGTGGATTTGGGGACGGGCGCGTGACCTCGCCCTTTCGCTGGCCTTCGGGGCTGTCGGCGAGGAGGTAATAGGGATGGCGCGCGCCCATCAGGCGGGACCGGGCAGGGCGATGGCGACACGGCTGGTGTCGATGGTGATCCAGCGCCGCCCCCGTTGCTCTGCCACATAGGCCGTGGTGCCCGAGCCGCAGGTGGGATCGAGCACCAGATCGCCGGGTCGGTGGTCATAAGGATGCAGCGTGCGACGATTGCCGCGGACGTTTGCACCACATGAGGAGTTCCGTTCCGATCTGCAGGAGTCCCACCGATCTGTTATCGGCAGAACTGCGAAATCGTCTAGATACCGCTTATAGCGAATGGTTGTCTTGCCTTCGGCTACCCTTCCGGCCTGAGCCAATTGTTGAAGGCCCCGAACGGTGGTCTTCCAGGGTTATTCTTTCCCGCCTGAAAGTTTTCGCCGCCAAGGTGAGAATCTGGTTTGTGGAGGCTTGACCAGAGCTATTACACTAGTATGCTGAAAAATTCGGCCTAATGATCTTGATTACTTCTGAGCAGTTCTTGCCGCGAGAGCCCGCGTTCAAGCCACCTGGGGTTCTTCATCTGGTCATAGGGTCCAGAAGACATGGCCTGGCTGACGCTCGTTGTAGAGTGGCGATACTTGGCCTTTGATCGGTCCTTCGCATACCAAATCAGGAAATCCACAGTCGCGGTAAGTTGAAGCCTGGCTTCGGTCTTTTGGACCTGGACAGGCTAACAAAATTCCCCTCCCCAAACACTTCATCCATCAGCGCCCGTACGCGGTGGACGTTCTCGTCGCCGATCTGCACGAAGATGCTGCCGCTCTCGCTCAGCAGATCGCGCGCCACGGTCAGCCGGTCGCGCAGGTAGGTCAGGTAGGAATGGATGCCGTCCTTCCAGGTGTCGCGAAAGGCGCGGACCTGTTCGGGTTCGCGCGTCACATGGGTCTTGTCGCCGTCCTTCACATCGCGCGAGGTGGTGGACCACTGGAAGTTGGAGTTGAACTTGATGCCATAGGGCGGGTCGAAATAGATGCACTGCACCTGACCGCGCAGCCCCTCACGCTCGGCCAGGGATGCCATCACCGACAGGCTGTCGCCCGAGATCATCCGGTTCGACCAGTGCTGATCGTGCTGGTAAAACTCGGTCGCGGCCTCGGCATCGGGCAGGCCGTTGAAATCGGCGAACATGTCGAACTGGGGCGCGTCCTTCGCCGCCTTGGCCCGGTTGGCGCTTTCGCGTTTCAGGTCGTCGATGATGACCTTGGGGTGGACCTTTTCCTGGATGTAGAGCGGCGGGGCCTGAACGATCAGGTCGGACCAGTCCTGCTCATCCTTGCCGCGCCAGACCAACTGCGGGTCCAGATCGCGGTTGCGGCGTTCGTAGGCGAGCTGGATCGGCGTCTTGTCCTGATCGCGCATCAGGCTTTCGAACTCCGCCGTCGGGATGTTCTTGCGCGTGGCGTCGTGGGTGAGGGTTTCGACCTCGATGGGTTTCTTGGCCATGGGGTCAGCCTTTCACGAGGGAAATATGGTAGGTGTAAGGGGCGCTTTCCTCGAAGCGGACAACATCGCCCGCCCGCGCCCCAGATCGCGCCAGGAAGTCACGGGCGCCCGCGCGGTCGCGAAACATGTTCTTGTCGCAGGGGACATCGCTCTCGATCGGGGCGGCGTTGCCGTAATGGAGGGTTGCCCGGCGCGGAGCGAGGTCGGCTTTGTTTGATCCGCCGAAAATATCCTTCGGAAGCAGGTGCTTGAAGGGCGTTATATAGATGTGGCAATTTTCTTTCTTGATATTCGCGGCTGTCAACGTGACTTCGCCAAGTAGGCGGCGGGGGGCATTGCTCATTCGATCATGATTCCTTGACGTGCGGGGCCTGCGCCGAGGGTTTCGAGCAGTTTGTCGAACTCATCCTCCATCTCGTAAACCGCCGTGAACTCTGCAAATTGCCAGCGCCCGAACTTGCCGAGGTTGTTCACGCCCGGCACCCAGTAGGCGCGCATGGTGTTCGCCTTGTCCTTGGCATCCTCGCCCCTGTAGCCCTTGACCTCGACGATCAGGTTCAGCGGGTCGGGCTTGCCATCCTCGGTGCGGCGGCCGTCATCGACCTGGACAATGAAGTCGGGCAGGTATTTGCGCGGGGTGGAGCCAGAGAGGTAGGGCACCTCGAGGCCAAGCCCCTGGTTCTTGACGTAGGACAGCACGCGGGGGTGGCTTTCGGCGACGCGGGCGAACTCGGCCTCCCAATCGCTGTCGCAGACCACCCAGTTGACGTGGGACTTGGTCGGCGAGGTCTGCCAGCGCAGCGCCTTGGACGTGGTGAAGTTGACGTGGGCGGTGGTGCCGGTGGGGTTGTAGGCGTCGAGGATCGCCTTGATCTGGTTCTCACCCTTGAGCGTTTCGGTGATAGCCGCCTTGATCCTCTCGGCCGCCATGTCGGCGATTTCCTTGTAGACCAGTTGCGCAGGATAGGTGCCGCCCGAGCACTTGAGGTAGCCGCCGTCGAGCCACTGGCGCGTGATGCGCTTCAGCTGGCCGAAGAGGTGCAGCTTCGGTTCCTCGCCGGGGTCGCGGTACTTGGTGTAGAGAAGGTGCCGCGCGAGGTGGAACAGGATGGTAGACGAGCGCATGTCGTCCAGATGCTCCAGCGTCAGGTCCACACCTTCGCCGATGATGCCTTGGTTGGTGGTGGTCGAAGGGCCGAGCAACTGCGGCGTCAGTTCCAGAACGTGATCGGGACCGAAGTTGGCCTCGAGCCGTTCATCCGGCAGTTCGACCCGGTAGCCTTCGACGCGGGGGAAGGTGATTTCCAGCGCGTCTCGATCAGGCTTGACCGCATGGACTCGGACGGTTTCGCGCGGAGCTGCCGGAGGGGAGATGACCGGTTTCGCGGTGAAGTCGAAGGGGATGCCGAGAACGTCGGCATATTCGACGTTGAACAGCCCCTCATCGTTCAGTTCGTATGACTGTCGGCGCAGCGCGCGGCCGATCACCTGTTCGCACAAGAGCTGTGTGCCGAAGGCGCGCACGCCAAGCACATGGGTGACGGTGTTCGCGTCCCACCCTTCGGTCAGCATGGAGACCGAGACCACGCAGCGGATCTGTTCCCCGAGGCGGCCCTTCTTGCCGACGGTGTTCATGACCTCGCGGAGCAGCGTCGATTCGTCGATCTTGTCGCCTGCGGTGATGTCCCCCGTCCGCTCGACCATTTCGCGCTTGAACTGTTCGATCTCGACGGCCGCCATTTCGCGGAAATCCTTGTCGAGCGCCTCGCCGGATTCGAGCTGAGCGCTGTCGATCAGGATCGTGTTCGGCCGCGGCATCCGGTTGCCGAAGTCGTCGTAGTTCCGGAAGAGGGCAAGGCGGCCGTTTTCAAGAGTGGTCTCGGTGCCGTCGTCGCTGAAGCGATCAAAGCCCGAAATGTACTTGTAGATCAGTTCCGACGTCGCCGTGTTGTTGCAGACCACGATGAACACCGGTGGAACGCCGATCCCCTTGTCCTGCCATAGCTGGAAGGTCTTTTCGTAATGACCGTAGAGGGCTTCGAGAGCGGTCAGCA
>JAWKWX010000002.1:0-566194 GCA_041397305.1 Paracoccaceae bacterium
AGAAGGCCCAGCATCTCGCGCGCGGCCTCCGACGGCGAGCGGCCTTTCTCGACCTCGCGCCCGAGCCGTTCCATCGCCCTGCGGCTGTCGGCATCTGCCGTAAGGCGGGCGAGCAGCGCCTGGCGTACCTCCTCCTCGAACCAGTGGCGCGCCTGTTCGGCGCGGCGGGCGGCGAAGAGGCCCCTTGCCGTCCGCCAGCCCGTCAGCTCCTCCATCGCCGCCCAGGCGGGCTCCAGGCCCTGTTCCTCAAGCGCCGAGACGGTCATGGCCCTCGGATAGCCCTCCGGGTCCTGCGGGCGCTTGCGCAGAAGCTTCAGCGCGCCCGCATAATCGGCGCAGGTGCGGGTGGCCGCGGCCTTCAGATCGCCATCGGCCTTGTTCACCAGGATGAGGTCGGCCATCTCCATGATGCCGCGCTTCACGCCCTGCAATTCGTCCCCGCCCGCCGGCGCCAGCAGAAGAACGAAGAGGTCGCACATCTCCGCCACCATCGTTTCGGACTGGCCGACACCCACTGTCTCGATCAGCACCACGTCGAACCCCGCCCCCTCGCACAGTGCCACCGCCTCGCGCGTCCGCCGCGCGACGCCACCCAGATGGGTCTGGCTCGGCGAGGGGCGGATGAAGGCGCGGGCATCGCGTGACAACCGGTCCATCCGCGTCTTGTCGCCAAGGATCGAGCCCCCCGACCGCGCCGAAGACGGATCGACCGCCAGCACCGCCACCTTCAGGCCCTTCGCGGTGAGGAACAGGCCGAAGGCCTCGATGAAACTCGACTTGCCGACACCGGGCGTGCCCGACAGGCCGATGCGCAAGGCCTGCCGACCCGCCGCCGCCAGCCGGTCGAGGAGAAGAAGCGCGGTTTCCCGATGATCTGCCCGCCCGCTTTCGACGAGCGTGATGGCGCGGGCCAGCGCTCGGCGGTTGCCGGCCAGAACCTCGGTCGCGAGCTCTTCGGGCGTCATGCGGCCTCCGCGTTCAGATGGTTCCTCTTGCCCGCTCGCGCCGCGCCTGTCCAGCCCGGGCGGTCTGGCCAAGGCGCGGGGAAGCGGCGATAAGGCGGCATGACCGGTCTGCCCATCGATCCGATCCTGCCCGACCTTTCGGCCCGCCTGATGGCAGAGGGCCGCGCCGTCCTGCAGGCGCCGCCCGGCGCGGGCAAGACCACGCGCGTGCCGCTGGCGCTGATGGACGCGGGCATTCCGGGCCGCATCCTGATGCTCGAACCCCGCCGCCTCGCCGCCCGCGCCGCCGCCGAGCGGATGGCAGACACCGTGGGCGAGCCGGTCGGCCAGCGGGTCGGCTACCGGATCCGGGGCGAGGCCAAGGTTTCGCCCGCGACAAGGATCGAGGTGGTGACAGAAGGCATCCTGACACGGATGATCCAGTCCGACCCGGACCTGACCGGCATCGGCGCGGTCATCTTCGACGAGTTCCACGAACGCTCGCTTCATGCCGACCTTGGCCTGGCGCTCGCATGGGAGGTGAAGGGCGCGCTCCGCCCCGACCTTCTGATCCTCGTGATGTCGGCCACGCTCGATGCCCAACCGGTGGCGCGGCTTCTGGACGGCGCCCCGGTCATCACCTCCGAAGGCCGCGCCTTTCCGGTCGAGACCCGCTGGCTTCCCCGCCCGCCCGACGCGTCCCTGCGCTACGAGGCGGGGGTGGCCGCGCTGGTCGCGCAAGCGCTCGAGGAGACGGAGGGCGGCCTCCTGGTCTTCCTGCCCGGCGAAGCCGAGATCCACCGGGTCGAGGGGCTTCTCGCCGGGCGCCTGCCCGCCGATTGCGCCATCCGGCCGCTTTTCGGCGCCATGGACTTCGCCGCCCAGCGCGCGGCCCTGGCGCCGGTGGTGGCGGGCCGCAAGGTCGTGCTCGCCACATCCATCGCCGAAACCTCGCTCACCATCCCCGACATCCGCGTGGTGGTCGACGGCGGCCGGGCGCGACGGGCGCGGTTCGATCCCGCTTCCGGCATGTCGCGGCTCATCACCGAACGGGTGACGCGCGCCGAAGCCGAACAGAGGCGCGGCCGGGCGGGGCGGGTGGCCGAAGGCATCTGCTACCGCCACTGGACGAAGGGAGAGGAAGGCGCCCTCGCCGCCTATCCACCGGCAGAGATCGAGGCGGCGGACCTCACCGGCCTTGCACTTGAACTGGCACTCTGGGGCTCTGACGGGGCGGATCTCGCCTTTCTCACCCCGCCGCCCGCCCCCGCGCTGACCGAGGCGCGGGCGCTGCTGGAAAGTCTCGGCGCGCTCGACCCGGGTGGCCGGATCACCGCACACGGGCGCCGGCTTGCCGCCCTGCCGGTCCATCCCCGCCTTGGCCATATGCTGGCGCTGGCCGGACCCGAAGCCGCGACGATCGCCGCCCTTCTGGAAGAACGCGACCCCTTGCGGGGCGCCGAGGCCGACCTCGGGCTCAGGCTCCGCGCGATCCGCGACCCGAAGGAGGCCCCCGGCGCCGACCGCGGGGCGATCGAACGTATCCGGGCCGAGGCGAAGCGGCTCGCTCGGCTGGTCAAGCCCGTCACCGCGCCCTTCAGCCCCGCCGAAATGGCCGCCCTCGCCTATCCCGACCGGATCGGCCTGCGCCGCCCGGGCGAGGCGGCGCGCTATGTCCTGTCCGGCGGCAAGGGCGCGATCCTGGCCCCGGCCGATCTCCTGGGACGCGCACCGATGATCGTCGCGACCGACCTCGACGGCGACCCGCGCGAAGCGAGGGTCCGGCAGGGGATCGCGATCACCGAGGACGAGGTGCGCCGCCTCTTCGCCGAAAGCATCGGCTGGCATGACCTCTGCGACTGGTCGCGGCGGGAAGGTAGGGTCGTGGCGCGGCGGCAGGAACGGCTGGGCGCTCTCATCCTCGCCGACCGCCCCTGGCCCGACGCCCCGCCCGAGGCTCTGGCCCGCGCCGCGCTCGATGGCATCTGCCAGATCGGCTTGCCCTGGACGGCGGCCGCAAGGCGCTTTCGCGCGCGGGTCGAGCTTCTCCGGCGCGAAGGCGCCGACCTGCCGGATTTCACCGACGAGGGCCTCCTCGCGCGGGCCGAAGACTGGCTTCTGCCGCATCTCGTCGGCAAGCGGACCGAGGCGGAACTGCGCGCGCTCGACCTGACGGAACCGTTGAAGGGGGCGCTCGACTGGGAAACGCTGCACCAGGTGAACCGCCTCGCGCCCGCCCATTTCGAAACCCCGCTCGGCCGCGCGGTGCCGATCGACTACGAAGGCGACCATCCGTCGATCAGCCTGCGGCTGCAGGAATTGTTCGGCGTGACCCTCCACCCGACCGTGGGACAGAAGCGGCTCCCCCTGCGCATCACCCTCCTGTCGCCTGCCCAGCGCCCGGTACAGGTGACGCTCGACCTGCCGGGCTTCTGGGCCAGGTCCTATGCCGATGTCAGGAAGGACATGCGCGGCCAGTATCCCAGACACCCCTGGCCCGAGGACCCGACCGTGGCCGAACCGACGCTGCGGGCGAAGCCGCGCGGCACCTGACCCGCAATTCGGGGCCGAAGGGTCAGTTTCCGCGCCGCCAGGATCATGCTATGTGCCGGAGAGTTCAGGAAAGGCGCGCCATGTCCGACCGTATTGTCATCTGGACCCTGGACTGGGTGCCCTTGCCCAATGGTCCCGCCGGCTTCGTGCGCGACCTGCGGCTGAGATGGGCCTGCGAGGAAGCCGGTCTGCCCTACGAGGTGCGCACCATCCGGTTCGAGGATCGTGCGAGCAATCACCTTGACCGCCAGCCCTTCGGGCAGGTGCCTTACCTGAATGACGGCCCGATCAGCCTGTTCGAAAGCGGCGCCTGCCTGCTGCACCTTGCCCGCAAAAGCGAATGGCTGATGCCCCGCGATCCAGAGGGCGCGGCCGAGACGCTGCAATGGACGATGGCTGCGCTGAACTCGGTCGAGATGGTGTCGGTGCCCTGGTGGTTCCTGGAAGTGACGGGCGCGCGGGAAAACGGCCTGACCGGCTGGCTGGAAAGCCGCCTGGCCCACATGGAACGCGTTCTGGGGGAGCGTGACTGGCTCGCGGCGGGCCGCTTCACCGTCGCCGATCTCATCATGGCCGACGTCCTGCGGGTCGCGAAGGTTCGCGCCCACGGAAACCGCCCGAAGACCGAGGCCTATCTGTCGCGGGTCACGGCACGACCGGCCTTCCAGAAGGCCCATGCCGATCAGATGGCGCATTTCGAGGCCGCCGACAGGGCGCGCAGCCAGACCTCGGGCTGAGCCCGCTCCTGCCCCTCAGCCCGGCGCCAGCGCCCAGGGGCCGTGAAAGCCGCTGCCCGCCCGGTCGGTGCGCTCGAACCCGTGGGCGCCGAAGAAATCGCGCTGCGCCTGAATCAGGTCGGCGGTGCCGCGCGCGCGGGTGAGCTGGTCGAAATAGGCGAGCGCGGCCGAGAGCGCGGGGGTGGCGTGACCGCCCATGACGGCGGCCGCGACGGTGCGGCGAAGCGCGGGGATGCCGCCCTCGAGATGGTCGGCGAAGGCGGGCGAGAAGATCAGCTGGCCGTGCGGCAGGCCCGCGCGCACCGCCTTCGATATGTCGTCGAGCAGCGTCGAGCGGATGATGCAGCCCGCCCGCCAGATCTCGGCGATCCGCGCCAGATCGAGCGGCCATTGGAACTGGTCCGATGCGGCGGCCAAAAGCGTCAGCCCCTGGTCATAGGCCACGATCTTCGCCGCCAGCAGCGCCCGGGCGAGGTCGTCGGGCGACGGCGGGACGGCGGGCGCGGGCGGCGGGAACAGCGCCTGCCCGGCCGCACGGCGGGCACCGTCAGAGGACAGGCTGCGCGCGGCCACCGCCGCATCGACGGTGGTCAGCGACAGGCCGAGCTTCAAGGCCTCGATCAGCGTCCAGCGCCCGGTGCCCTTCTGCCCGGCCCGGTCGGCGATGACCGAGACCATGGGCCTGCCGCTTTCAGGGTCGGTCGCGGCCAGTACCTTGCCCGTGATCTCGATCAGGTAGGATTTGAGCGGGCCCTCGTCCCACCTGGCGAAAAGCCCTGCCGCCTCGGCCGGCGCCATGCCCGCCCCGTCGCGCAGCAGGCCCCAGATCTCGGCGATCATCTGCATGTCGCCATATTCGATGCCGTTATGGACGGTCTTGACGAAATGGCCCGCCCCGTCGGGGCCGAGATGGGCGGCACAGGGCGCGCCCTGATAGCGCGCCGCGATCGCCTCGATGATGTCGCGCACCCGCGCGTAGGTCTCCGCCGGGCCGCCCACCATGATCGAGGGGCCGTGGCGCGCGCCCTCCGCGCCGCCGGAAACCCCCATGCCGAAGAAGCGGATGCCCTTCGCGGCCAGATCCGCCTCGCGCCTGCGGGTATCGTTGAAATCGGCATTGCCGCCGTCGATCAGCAGGTCGTCCGGCGCGAGATGGGGCAAGAGCGAGCCGATCACCTGATCGACCGGCGCCCCGGCATTGACCATGATCAGGATCGCGCGCGGCCGGTCCAGCGCCTCGACGAAACCCGCCAGATCGTCCTGCCCCGACAGGCGCGCGCCGAGCACCCCGGCCGCAGCAAGAAAATCCCGCGTGACGGAAGCGGTGCGGTTATGCACGGCGACCGCAAACCCCTTCTCGGCGATGTTGAGCGCCAGTGCCGCCCCCATCGTGCCAAGCCCCAGAACCCCGATCCGCGCGCCCATCGTCCTGTCCTTCCCGGCGTCGTCTGCCTGCGCTGCCAAAGTCAACGCTTGTGGATGACTGCCACCTGATCCTTGCGCTTCTTGTCGTAGCGGACCTGAAAGAGAAAGCAGCCGGAAATGTCCGGTCCAAGTTCGGTGAACGCGGCTTCCAGCGCCGGTTCAGAATGGCGGAAGCTGCGCTGTTCGGAAAATCCCCGGAACAAGTCCGCCGTCTTGGTGAACCCGTCGCGCTCGTAGGCCTCGGGCTGCCAGCGCAGGTCCTCCAAGATGTAGAGGCCCCCCGATGCGAGTTTCGGGAACAGCTCCAGGAAACCGAACTGCTGGTGATGCGAGGCGTGGCTCGCATCGTCGATGATGATGTCGAAGTCGGGCAGGCCATGCGCCGTCTCCGCGATGTTTTCGCGGGCATCCATGTCGCAGCGATGGAAGGCAAAGCGTTCGTGAACGAACCAGGAGAAGTCCGAGACGTCGAGCCCATGGATCCGGGCCTTGGGAAAATAGTCCAGCCACATCCGGACCGACGGCAGGTCGGTCGTCTGGCGGTCGGCGCTTTCGCCATGTTCCGGCCCGCCGATCTGCAGACCCATTTCCAGGAAGTGGATGGCCCGCCCCCGGAAGGGGCGGAAGAGCATCTCGTAAAGCTCGGTATAGCGATGCTTGATCGAGCCCTTGTCTGAACCGTAACGGTCGGCAAGGTCGGTAAGGTTCATCTCTTCAGCCGCCGAGGAAATCGGCCTTGCCAAGCTCGACGCCATTATGGCGCAGGATCGCGTAGGCCGTGGTCGTGTGGAAATAGAAGTTGGGCAGGATCCACTGGCGGATATAGTTGTCGCCGTTGAAACTCACCTCGCGGCTGCCCGCCTTGAAGGAAATCGTGCGGCCCTCCGCACCCGCAAGATCGGCCGGGGAAAGCGCCTTCAGCTGGGCGACGGTCGAGGCGATGCGCGCCTTGAGCTCGGCAAAGCTCGCCTCGTTGTCGGGGACCGAGGCCGGTTCCTCGCCCTTCAGCCGCGCGATGGCGCGGCGGGCCTGGTCGCAGGCGATCTGGATCTGGCGGGTGAAGGGGAACATGTCAGGATAGAGCCGCGCGGCCAGCAGCGCGGCGGGGTCGATCTTCTTCGCCGCGCAATGCGCCTCGGCCTTGTCGAGGATCTTCGAAAGCGCCGTCAGCCCATGGGCGAGCGGCGGTGCGAAATTTTCGTAAAGCGACATGATGGTTCCCTCATCCTCGCGGCGCCATGCCGCGATCCGGGGTGGAGGCTAGCGCCTCGCCCCGGCGAACGGAAGGGCTTCACGCCGCTGTGATCGCGGCCCCCTCGAGGCGCGCGGCGATCGCAGAGGCGGGCAGCACCTCGGCGAAATCGGCACCGAGAAGGGTGAGCGTCACGTCGAGGACCGTCGCCGCATCGATCCGGCTGCCGTCGGCGCGCGGCACATCGAAGCCCATCAGCGCATCGGCGGCCAGCAGCACCGGATAGCCGAGGTCCGAGGCCGCCCGCGTGGTCGAGGTCACGCAAAAGGCCGCGACCGCACCGCAGAGCACGATCCGGTCGATGCCCCGCGCCCTGAGAAGCCCATCAAGCCCGGTCCCCGCGAAGGCCGAGGAGCCGGATTTGGTGATCACCAGTTCCCCCGCCACGGGCGCCGCCTCGGGGATCACCTCGGCCGAGGGCAGGCCCGCCGCGAAGGGCGTGCCGGGCTGATCGTGATGGACATGCACGACGGGCAGCCCGCGCGCCCGGAACAGCGCCAGAAGACCCGCCACCCGCGCGGGCGCGCCGGGGTTCACATGATCGCGCCCCGCCGCGATCCGCTCCATCATGCCCATCTGCATGTCGATGATCAGAAGTGCCGTGGTCATCTTCCATTTCCTTTCAACAGGCGCTCTTCGATCCCTGCCGGCCCCTCTTCGCGCGACGAGCGTCCGGCAGGACGACGAGGAGCTACACCCCCAGGCAATAGCGCAGGATGGCCTTCTGGGCATGCAGGCGGTTTTCGCTTTCGTCGAAGATCACCGATTGCGGGCCGTCCATGACCGCGCTCGATGCCTCCTCGTTCCGGTGCGCGGGCAGGCAGTGCATGAAGAGGGCGTCCGGCTTGCCCTGGCCCATCATCTCCTCGTTCACCTGATAGGGGCGCAGCTGGTTGTGGCGGCGTTCGCGGGCGCTTTCGGGGTCGTGCATCGAGACCCAGGTGTCGGTGACGATGGCGTCGGCGCCGGTGGCGGCCTTCAAGGGATCGCGCTCGATCAGGACGGTCGAGCCTTTCGAGCGGGCGAAGTCGACCGCGCGCGGATTCGGGTCGAGCGTCTCGGGGCCGGTGAAGGTGAGGTCGAAGCCGAACTGGCCCGCCGCATGCAGCCAGGAGGTACAGACATTGTTGCCGTCGCCCGACCAGACGAACTTGCGCCCCCTGACCGAGCCGCGATGTTCCTCGTAGGTGACGATGTCGGCCATGATCTGGCAGGGATGCGACGTGTCGGTCAGGCCGTTGATCACCGGCACGGTCGCATGTTCGGCCATTTCGGTCAGGGTCGCCTCCTCGAAGGTTCTCAGCATGATCAGATCGACGTAGCGCGAGAGAACGCGCGCAGTGTCGGCGATCGACTCGCCATGGCCAAGCTGCATGTCCTTGCCCGAGAGGACCATCACCTCGCCGCCCATCTGGCGGGCGCCCACGTCGAAGGAGATGCGGGTCCGGGTCGAGGGCTTTT
The DNA here is from genome assembly GCA_041397305.1 of Paracoccaceae bacterium. GTDB lineage: Bacteria > Pseudomonadota > Alphaproteobacteria > Rhodobacterales > Rhodobacteraceae > TMP-24. The sequence continues at coordinate 8,373 of JAWKWX010000002.1, forward strand.
CGAAGATGAGCGCGATCATGCGGCCCGCGAGCGGCTGGCTGGCGTCCGGCGCGCCCTTGGGCAGGCCGTGACGCGCGTCCTTCATGGCGCGGGCCTGGGCGATCATCGCATGGAGGTCTGCGGCGGGCGTGGTGTGCAGGTCGAGGAAATGGGTCATCTTGGCCTTTCCGGGCGAAGGTTTCCGGGCGGAAGCCGGGGGGCTGTCTGCCCCCCGGACCCCCCGAGAGTATTTCAGGACAGAACGTGGGGGAAGGGCGGCATGTCAGGCCGCCGGTCGGAGCGATTGGGCGGCGGCGTCGAGGCGGCGGGTGGCCTCGGCGAGATCCGCGTCGCTGATCGTGAGCGGCGGCAGGAGGCGGACGGTATTGTCGGCCGCCGCGACGGTCAGGACATGGGCGCCGTAGCCTGCCTTGACCATGTCGGCCGGCGCGATCCGGCATTTCAGGCCGAGCATCAGGCCCTGTCCGCGGACGCTTTCGAAAATCTCCGGGTGGGCGGCGACGAGCGCCTCCAGCCCCTGACGGAAGAGCGCGGCCTTGCGGTTGACCTCGGCCAGGAAGGCGGGATCGGCGATGATCTCGACCACCCTTGCGCCCACGGCACAGGCGAGCGGATTGCCGCCATAGGTCGAGCCATGGGTGCCCGCCACCATGCCCGAGGCGGCCCGTTCGGTCGCGAGCACGGCGCCGAGCGGGAAGCCGCCGCCGATGCCTTTGGCCACCATCAGGATGTCGGGCGCGATGCCCGCCCATTCATGCGCGAAAAGGCGGCCCGTACGGCCCATGCCCGATTGCACCTCGTCGAGGATGAGAAGCGCGCCGGTCTCATCGCACAGCCGGCGGATGAGTTTCAGATCGGCGTCGGGCAGTGGGCGGATGCCGCCTTCGCCCTGGATCGGTTCGAGCATGACCGCGCAGGTCCGCTCGCTGATCGCCGCCGTCAGCGCCTCCATGTCGCCCCAGGGCAGTTGCCGGAAGCCCGGCATCAGTGGCCCGAAGCCCTTGACCATCTTCTCCGATCCGGCGGCGGCGATCGCGCCGGTCGAGCGGCCGTGGAAGGCGCCCTCGAAGGTCAGGATTTCCTCGCGCGGCGCGCCGGTGTCGTGCCAGTATTTCCGCGCCATCTTGATGGCGAGTTCCGCCGTCTCGGTCCCGGAATTGGTGATGAAGGCAGTGTCGGCGAACGTATGCGCGGTCAGAAGGTCGGCCAGCCGCTTCTGTTGGGGTATCTCGTAGACATTCGACACATGCCAGACCTTCCCGGCCTGTTCGGTCAGGGCGGCGATCAGCGCCGGATTGGCATGGCCGAGCGCCGTGACCGCGATCCCGGACCCGAGATCGAGATAGCGGGTGCCGTCGGTGGCGATCAGCCAGCTTCCCTCGCCGCGGTCGAAGGCGAGGGGGGCACGGTTGTAGGTGGGCAGGACCGATGGGATCATGGAAGTCTCCGGCTCAATGGGCGATGCGTGCCAAAGGGGCGACGGCAAGTCAACGCAGGTTCGGGGGCGGGATCGGGTTTGGGGCAGGATGTGGCGGCAGGCCACGGGCGAGCGGACGTCAGGCGCGGCTGCGGCGGCGTCGGGGACGGGCGATGAAGGCGGTCCGGATGCTCATGGCCCCCCATTAGCGCCGGGCGCGCGCCCTGTCCATCGGGAAATGTCTACCGGGAAATCGGCCCCGCAGGCGGCGCGACAGGCGCGCGGACGGGCGCCGGCACGACGCGGGACGCGCGCGCCTCGGGCAGGGCAGTCAGATCCCGGCGCAGATCCCGGCGAGCATGGCGATGACCGGCGGATAATAGCCGCTGTCATAGCCGCTCTCGTTCTGCATCACCGACAGATAGCAGGCGACGCGCCCCGTCGCGGGATTGGCCACCAGATACTGGCCGCCATAGCCGCCATGGCCAAGCCAGACGCCATCGGTATTGGTCTGGTTCGAATAGCGCAGATGGCTGCGCGGCGCGGGCATCGGCACGCCGCCCTTCAGCGTCTCGTCGATGAAGGCGGACGACCCGAACGGGCGGCCATCGACGCCCGCGCCCTTCCGGGCGAACAGCGCGCCATAGCGGCAGAGATCGCGCGCGGTCAGGCAGATGCCGCCGCTCATCAGGGGAAAGCCCGTCCGGTCGGTCACCACATGCAGCGCGCCCTCCACCCCCGCCGCATCGGCGAGATCGGCGATGAAGGCCGACAGGGGCCGTCCCGACCGCACCTCGGCCGCCCGCGCCAGGAGGTCGGTATTGGCGCTCTTGTAAAGGCACGCGCCCGTCCGGTTGAGCGTGTCGCTGCGCCCCGGCGCGAAGCCGACGGTGGCGAGGAAACCGGCATTCGTCTCCTCCGGCCCCTCCGGCAGGCGCAGGCCGGTCGCGGCCTCCTGCCGGAAGGCGGCGCAGCCCGGCCGCGCATAATCCTCGTCATACGCGTTATCGACATTCATGTTCAGCACATCGGCGACGCGCGCCCCGGCATAGCCCGGCCCGACGGCGGGCAGTATCGCGCCCATCTCCTCCTCAAGCCCGATCTTGCCCTCTTCCCAGAGCCGCCCGATCATGAGGTTCACCGCCATCTTCGAGATCGACATGATCGAATGCGGCCGCTCGGGGCCGAAATCGGCGGCATAGGCCTCATGCAGGATCCGCCCGCCCTCGATCACCGCCATGGCCGAGAACCAGGGCGTGGCGGTCAGCCGCCGCACGTCCTCGCGCGCTGCGATGGCAAGATCGGCCGAGAGCTGCAGGTCCATCACCCGGCCCGCGCGCGCGCTTTGAGCGTAGCGGGCGATCTCGTGCAGCCGGTGAAACCCCGCGCGGCGCCTCGGCGCGGAATTCCAGCTTGTATATCCCCCCGCCGCCACGGTCAGGTCGGGGTTGGGAAAGGTGGGGGCCATGGGCGATTCTCCGGGGACGGACCCGCGATCCTAGGGCCCGTGCGGGGCGATTGACAATCGCTCGCCCTCGGGTTGTTCGACGATGGCCGCCTTGCCCTTCGGCCCCATCCCTTGTATCTCGGCGCGTCCCCGCTAGAATGCGGGCTCCGATCAAGCCAGAGGGTCAGCGATGTCCTGGACCGACGAACGCGTCGAGCTGTTGAAAAAGATGTGGGGCGAAGGCCAGTCGGCGAGCCAGATCGCCAAGGAACTGGGCTCGGTCACCCGCAATGCGGTGATCGGCAAGGTCCACAGGCTCGGCCTGTCCAACCGGGTCGAGGGCAAGGGCAAGGAGGAGGAGGCCGAAGCGCCCGCCGCCGCCGCCGCGCGCCCCGCGCCCGCCGCACCGGCGCAACCTGGCCCGGCCTCCCCAGCCCAGCCGCAGGCCGCCCAGCCGCGCGCGGATGCCAAGGTGACACCGATCCGCCCGGCGGAGCCTGCGTCCGCAGCACCCCAGGCCGCGAGCCCGATGCGCAAGCAGATCGTGCCCGCGGGCCAGCCGCTGCCGCCCCAGCCCTCGGCGGGCGAGATCAGCCCCGAGGCGCTCGCCTCGGTCCGCGAGGTCGAAAAGCGCGCCCGCAAGATCACGCTGATGGAACTGACCGAACGGACGTGCAAATGGCCGATCGGCGATCCGGCAACGGATGATTTCTGGTTCTGCGGCCTGCCCTCGCAAGCCGGCAAGCCCTATTGCGACGCCCATGTCGGCGTGGCCTTCCAGCCGATGAGCGCAAGGCGCGACAGGCGGCGCTGATTGCGGACAGCAGCGGCGGGCGGTCCGGGGACGCGGAGAGCAGCTTGGCTAGCCGCAGACATGCTGTTGGTCGGCTTTGAACCCACGGCGTTATTCGTCGATACGGAACGAACCGCGGCTCGGGTTAGTCACCGTTCTTGGGTTTAGCCGGAGCGGCCCAGAAGGCAATCGTTCCGGCAATACAGGCCCAAATGAAATGCGCGCTCAACGAGTGCATTTCTATGCCTGTATCGAGAAAAACGTTCGTCCATGACCCGACGAGAGCCGGAAGAAAGAGGAAGCCAAAATTCCCAAAACGCGCGAACTTCTGCCTTCAAGCATGACGGACAAGACGGCGACAATGAATGGCGCGGTGCCGATCCAAGGCGTCCACTTTGACTTTTCAAGTTTTCTGAAAAGCTCAATCATCACACCCAATTAGTAACGGATCATGTTGGGTACTGTCATCGGACTTTTTGGCTTCCCGTGTGGAATTGCATACCTCACATATCCGCTCCGTCAGCTCAACGGACGAGCAATGTGTCGAGGTTCGGCCAAAAGCCTTCGCTGACTTCTCGCTCGACCGCTGCCAGGATCAACTGACCGCCCCCCACGGCGCCATCAATTCCCCCCGAACAGATTGTTCAGCGCCTTGTTCAGCTCGTTCTGCAGCGCTTCCTCGGCCTTGCGCTTGGCCGCATCCTCGACGCTTTCGCCGGGGTCCGGCGTGATCCCCAGCTGATCCTGCAGCTTCTTGCCCACCTGATCGAGATCCTCGCGGAAATTCTCCTTGGCAAGCGCGTCGATATCGATGGTGAAGCGCGGATCGTCCCAGCTGCCGTAGATGATCAAGGGCGCCGTCAGCCCGCCCTGGCCCTGGTCGTCGGCCAGTGCCACCGCGCTCAGCCGGTAGTCGAGCGTGCGCCCGCCGATATCCACATCGCCCTTGCCCTTCGCCGTCACCCGGGGCGAGACCATCAGGAAATCGCGGTTGGTCAGCACGCCGCCCGCCATCGTGTAGGTCGCCGTCAGACTGTCGAAGATCGTCTTCTGGCCCTTGCCATACTGGCTTGCATCCAGCGTGATCAGCATCGCGGCCAGGTCGGCCCCGATCAGCTCGCCCTGCCCCACCGACAGCGACCCGCCGCCTTCAAGGCTTGCCATCAGCTCGGCCAGCGACCGGCCGGTGGCCAGGTATTTCAGCTTCATGTCGCCGGTGCCCGACAGGCGGCTGTAGCCCGCCAGGTCGGTCAGGAACGGCTGCAGGGCGATGCCCGCGAGCGTCAGGTCGCCGCTGGTCGACAGGCCCTTGCGGGCATTCACCACCATCTGCCCCGACGCCACCCCGCCATAGGCGCTCACCCGTCTGAGATCGGCGACAAGCCGCCCGCGCTCGTTCGTCAGCCGCGCCGACAGCCCGTCAAGCTTCAAGCCCGCCAGCCTGAGCGCCCCGAGGTCGAGCGTGATCTCGCCGTCAAAGGACCGCAGCCCGCTCACGTCGATCGGTGCCGTCGACCAGCCACGCGCCTTGCCGGCCCCCGCCCCCTCGGTGCCACCTGCCGATCCGCCCCCGGACGCACCGCCCCCGGCGTCGACACCGCCGCCCGCGATCGCGGCGCGGATATGGGGCCGCTCCACCCCCTGGCTCAGGCTCGCGCTGACGCTCAGCGCCGTCCCGTCCAGCGTCACCGCGCCATTGGCCAAAGACAGGTCGCCCTGATCGCCCAGCGCCAGATCGCCCTTGACCTTGACCGAGCGCTGGCCGAGCGCCGGGGCCGCAAGGCCCGCAAGCGCGGCAAAGCTCTGCAGGTCGGCGAGATCGGCATCAAGCTTGCCGCTTGCCCGGAACGGCCCCTGCGCGGCCAGCCCCTCGAAGGTGGCCCAGGCCTTTCCGGCCGACAATTGCAGGTCGGCCGCCACATCCTCGCCGTCAAGAAACTGCTGGAACCCGCCGAGCGTCAGGTTCGCCGCGAAGGTCTGCCCGCCGCGCCGCCCGGTCAGATCGACCGTCACCGGCCCGCGATAGTCCGGGACCGTGATGGTGCCGGTCAGCTCCGCCAGCTCCAGCCGCGTGCCGGTCTGGCGGTCAAGATAGATCAGCGTCGCCCCGTCAAGCGACAGCCTGTCGAGCGTGAAGGGCTTGCCCACCCCCGGCGTCGCGGTCGAGATCGTGCCATTGCCCGTCGCACCCGATGCACCGCCGCCACCGCCGAATTCCCAGTTCGCCGCGCCATCCCCGTTGCGTTCCAGCCGGATCACCGGCCTGACCGCCTCGACCGCCCGGATCCTGATGTCCCCCGACAGAAGCCCGCCCATGTCGAGCGAGATCCGCAGGGCCTCCGCCGTCAGCATCGGCCCCTCGTCCGACCAGGGCGCGTTGGATATGGCGACCGGCCCGGTCTCGATCCCGAAATTCGGCCAGAACGACGGCGCGGCGGCGCCGGTCAGCGTCAGCTGCCGTCCCGTCAGCTTCTCGAACTGCGCGACCGCAAGCCCCGCGATCCGCTCCGACGGCAGAAGGAACAGACCGCCCGCCGCCACGACCGCCAGAAGGACGAGCGTCACGAATATCCTGAAAAGCCACCGCAACGATCCGCCCTCCGTTTTCCTCGACTATGCCGGGCAGGTCCTTGCCCCTCAAGTCCGGATATCCTGACGAACGGGCCACCTTCCAAATGCGCCGGACAGGCACTAGGGTGCGCGCGGACCGGCAGGACAGGACGGCTCAATGACCGCCATCATCGAAATCACCGATCTGTCAAAGATCTACCAAAGCGGCACCGCCGCCCTCTCGGGCGTCACGCTCGACATTCGCGAAGGCGAGATTCTCGCGCTTCTCGGGCCGAACGGCGCGGGCAAGACCACGCTCATCTCGATCCTCTGCGGGCTGGTGACGCCCACGGCGGGGCAGGTGACGGTCGGCGGACACGATATTTCCCGCGATTACCGCGCGGCGCGGGCGCTCATCGGCCTCGTGCCCCAGGAAGTCGCGCTCGAAAGCTTCGAGACCGTCCTCAGCACCGTGCGCTTCACCCGGGGCCTCTTCGGCAAGGCGCCGGACGAGGCCTGGCTGGAAAAGCTCCTGAAGATGCTCACCCTCTGGGACAAGCGCGACGCGCGCCTGATGGAACTGTCGGGCGGCATGAAGCGCCGGGTGATGATCGCCAAGGCGCTGTCGCACCAGCCGAAGGTCCTCTTCCTCGACGAGCCGACCGCCGGGGTCGACGTCAACCTCCGCCGCGAGATGTGGGAGGTGGTGCGCGACCTGCGCGCCTCCGGCGTCACCATCATCCTGACCACGCACTATATCGCCGAGGCCGAGGAAATGGCCGACCGGATCGGCGTGATCGACGGCGGGCGCCTCCTCCTCGTGCGCGACAAGCGCGACCTGATGCATGAATTCGGCCGCAAGCGCCTGACGGTGGAACTCACCGAAAAGATCGACGCCCTGCCCCCCGGCCTTGCCGCGCCCGGCCTCGCGCTGTCGGATGACGGGCTGCATGTGACCTACGATTACGACACCCGCGCCGACCGGTCGGGCATCGCCCGGCTGATCGCGGGCTTCGCCGAGGCGGGCCTTTCGGTCCGCGATCTGGAGACCGAGCAATCCTCGCTTGAGGAAGTGTTCCTGCGGCTGGTGGAGGAAGGCAAATGAACTGGCGCGGCGTCCGCACGATCTTTGAACATGAAATGGCGCGCTTCTGGCGCACCTTGTGGGAATCGCTCGCCTCGCCGGTCCTCTCGACCGTGCTTTACTTCGTCGTCTTCGGCGCCGCGATCGGCGGGCGCATCCAGTCGGTCGAGGGGGTAAGCTACGGCGCCTTCATCGTGCCCGGCCTCATCATGCTGACCGTGGTGCAGCAATCGGTGGCGAATGCCTCCTTCGGCATCTTCTTCCCGAAATTCGTCGGCACGATCTACGAGGTTCTCTCCGCGCCCCTTTCCTTCGTCGAGGTGGTGGTGGGCTATGTCGGCGCGGCGGCGCTGAAATCGGTGATCATTGCCTTCGTCATCCTTCTCACCTCGCTCTTCTTCGTCGATATCCGCATCGCCCACCCGATCTGGATGGTCGCCTTCCTGATCCTCAGTGCCGTCGCCTTTTCGCTTCTGGGCTTCCTGATCGGCATCTGGTCGAAGGACTGGCAGCAATTGCAGATCATTCCGCTGATGGTGCTGACCCCCCTCGTCTTCCTCGGCGGCGCCTTCTATTCGGCCGAGATGCTGCCGCCCTTCTGGCAGGGCGTGGCGCATCTGAACCCGGTCCTCTACCTGATTTCCGGCTTCCGCTGGGCCTTCTTCGGTCTCGCCGACGTGCCCGTCGGCCTCTCGATCGCCGCCATCACCCTCTTCCTTGCCCTGGGCATGGGCGCGGTCTGGTACATCTTCCGCACCGGCTGGCGGCTCAGGGCCTGACAGGGCCCGCCAGCCGTGGCTTTTCAGCCGCAGCGGCTTGGGCTATAGGCGGCCAATGTCGCAGAACCCGCCCAATCTCCGCCCCGACCTTGCCCCGCGCCCCGTCTTCGACGCGGACCGTCGCGATGGCCAGCCGACCATCGGCATGGTCTCGCTCGGCTGCCCGAAGGCCTTGGTGGACAGCGAACGTATCCTGACCCGCCTCCGGGCCGAGGGCTACCAGATCAGCCCCGATTACCGGGGCGCCGAGGCGGTGATCGTCAACACCTGCGGCTTTCTCGACAGCGCCAAGGCCGAAAGCCTCGAGGCCATCGGCGAGGCCCTGGCCGAAAACGGCAAGGTGATCGTCACCGGCTGCCTCGGCGCCGAGCCGGAATTCATCACCGGCGCACACCCGTCCGTCCTCGCCGTCACCGGCCCGGAGCAATATGAACAGGTGCTCGACGCCGTCCACCTGGCCGTGCCGCCCGCGCCCGATCCGTTCATCGACCTCTTGCCCGCGACCGGCGTGAAGCTCACCCCCCGCCATTACAGCTACCTCAAGATTTCCGAGGGCTGTAACCACAAGTGCAGGTTCTGCATCATCCCCGACATGCGCGGCCGCCTCGTCTCGCGCCCGGCGCATGCGGTGATGCGCGAGGCCGAGAAACTGGTCGAGGCGGGGGTGAAGGAACTTCTCGTCATCAGCCAGGACACCTCCGCCTACGGGGTCGATCTGAAGCACGCCACCACATCGGGCCGCGAGGGACGCGAGCACCGCGCCCATATCACCGACCTCGCCCGCGATCTCGGCTCGCTCGGCGCCTGGGTCCGGCTGCATTACATCTACCCCTATCCCCATGTGCGCGACCTCATCCCGCTGATGGCCGAGGGGCTGGTGCTGCCCTATCTCGACATCCCGTTCCAGCATGCCCATCCGGACGTCCTGAAACGCATGGCCCGCCCCGCCGCCGCCGCCCGGACGCTCGACGAAATCGCCGCCTGGCGCCTGGTCTGCCCCGATATCACCCTGCGCTCGACCTTCATCGTCGGCTACCCCGGCGAGACCGAGGCGGAATTCCAGACCCTTCTCGACTGGCTCGACGAGGCGCAACTGGACCGGGTCGGCTGCTTCCAGTACGAAAATGTCAGGGGCGCGCGCTCGAACGATCTGCCGGACCACGTGCCCGACGAGGTCAAGCAGGACCGCTGGGACCGGTTCATGGCGAAGGCCCAGGCGATTTCCGAAGCGAAACTGCAGGCGAAGGTCGGCCGCCGGATCGAGGTGCTGGTCGATGCCGTCGACGCGGACGGCGCCACCTGCCGCACCAGGGCCGACGCGCCCGAGATCGACGGCAATCTCTTCATCGACGAGGGCTTCGAAACCCTCGCCCCCGGCGATCTCGTCACCGTCGAGGTCGACGAGGCGAGCGATTACGATCTCTGGGGCTGCCCGATCGAAACCGCGCGGCAATAGGCCTCCCGCACCCCGGAAGCGGTCAGAGCCCCTTGTGCGTGCCGTCGCAAAAGGGCTTCCCGGCGCTCTGCTTGCAGCCGCACAGCCAGACCTTCTTCGTCTCCCCGGCGGTGAATTTCACCGGCGTCAGCGTGGTGGCCTTGTGGCTGCCGTCGCAGAAGGGCTGCTTCTGCGACCGGCCGCAGGCGCACCAGAAATAGGTCTTTCCCGCCTCGACATCGACGGGATAGGGGGCTTTCTGCGCAATCTGGGGGGCGTCGGTCATCTGGTCTTTCCTGCTGGAGATGGCCCCGACAGCGTCACCGCCACCGACCCGGCGGTCAACCGAAACCTCCGGTCCGGTTCGCACGCTCCCTGTGCGCGGGCGCGGCTTCAGCGATGGTTCCAGTCGTCGGGATCGGCGGAATTGCCCGGCGACAGGCCCAGCACATCGCCCTCGGTCGAACAGCCAAGGCCAAGGACCGTGCGGTTGGCATAGGCGAAATAGGCCGTCACCTGATTGATCTCGAGGATCTCGCCATCGCTCCAGCCCGCCTTGCGCAGGGCCGCGACATCGGCCTCGATCATCCCCGCCGGATCGCGCGTCAGCTTCCGCGCATAATGAAGCGCCGCCTGTTCGCGCGGATCAAGCGGCAGTCCTTCCGGCGTGCCCGCCTCCATCCCCTGCCGCAAACCATCCGCCCGCGCCTCGTCTGCCAGAAGCCGCCTCAACCCGGCGAAATGATGTTCCACGCAATAGGCGCAGCCATTCAAGAGGCTGACCCAGACCCCGATCACCTCCAGAAACCATTTCGGCACAAGGTTGGCGGAATGGTGCAGCACATGCTTGTAGACCGCCATATGCGCCTCCATCGTATGGGGGCGCAGCGAGTGCATCATCATGATGTTGTCGACATTGTCGCCCGGGCCCTTCACCCGGTCATAAAGCTGGCGCAGCCTGCCGCTGCTTTTCTCATAGGGGACGGTTTCGATCCAGGGCATGGGCCACTCCGGCTGAAGACGTCAGACCTTTGCAGAGCGCCTACGCGGCGTCAATGGCCTCGGACTTGGTACGTTTTCCCCAATGCCAGAGATCAAGTCTCGCTACGCGAGCCGCCGCGCGGCGCCCAACCGCCCCCAGGGGGGCGCCGAAGTTTAGCATGGTTGCCACACCTCGCCACCCCCCGTTATCTCTCAGCTTTGCGGTAGAGAATACAGGTGTCACAATTACTCCGTCGTTGACATCAAAGTTTATTGGGCTGACTGTGGATTCCTAATCTGGATACCACCACTACTACCCTCGGATTATTATGGCGGGACCACTGTACCCACTGCGCTCCTATGGAGACACTGATCTTCAATTTGTGAAGTTGAAAGTGCTTCATCGCAATGGAACTCCTGCTGGCTTGAAAAAAGTGACATGGCCCGAGCATCCACTTGATAATGCGATTTGCGGAATACAGGTGACCATGGTTCCGGATAAAAAGAATGGAATTGAATTTTTTCAACAGTTGATTGCCACAGCGTTTTTTATTGCACCAGGGGTAGCAATTTCGACTTGGCATGTATTTAAAGACTACTTGCCTGAACCAGTAAATGGCAAGTGGGAAAACGCGCCTCTGCCCGCTGAATTTCAAATAGTTTCGTTTGGCAATCAGGGTAGTTTGAGCGTTTGGCCCATTAGTAGTTTCTCAGTTGGAGAAGATGCAAATGGTGGAAGCGATCTCACATCGATAGGATGTCATCTCCACGGCGATCAGCCAGTCAATAAGGTCCATGGATATCTGGAAACATCAGCACGCTTCCCAGCCATAGGTGAGAGGTTGCATATGCGTGGCTTTAAAGAAAGTTCTCCAAGGAGTTGGAATGAGTACCCAATCCGATTGACGCAATATGAAAGTGCCGGGACAGTGATTGAGGTCTATCCGAATGGTAGAGGCAACATGCCGAGAGGACCCTGTTTTTGTATCGACTCTGGAGCGACCGGAGGAATGAGTGGAGCACCAGTATTCGACAACAATGGTCTTGTAATCGGCGTTCTGTCCACTGGAAACGACGACCCTAACAGCGGGTATTCAGTTGTTTCGTCAGTTGCTCCAATATTCAGTCACAAGATAACTCAAACATGGCGACCTGAAAAAGATAGGTCCGCGACTATCCGCGAGATATTGACCTCTGCCTGATAATTCTTCCAGTTAAAACCTGCTTGGCCACCCATGAAAATTTTCTCGAGCCACCAATACGGGCGTTGAGCCGGATCAGGAGAAACCCGCTGCAAACATTAGATTTATCTAGTACTCTCACCCCTCCCGCGTCACCAGCCGCGCCATCTCGGCCCGGAAGGCCCGGTGCACCCTCTCCTCGCCATGGTCCTTCACCAGACGCATCACGCCAAAGCGGACGCGGGCAATCTCCTGATAATAGTCGGTGAAGGCATAATTGATCCCGGCCCCGGCCATGGCGCCGAGGATCGGCACGGCCTTGGCCGCGAGCGTCTTGCCCAGCATCGCCGAAAAAGCGGGCAGCACGCGGGCCAGGACCGCATTCAGCGTGGCACTGTTCAAGGACAGCCGCGCGCCGAGGAAGGTGGAGTTCACCCCGTCGTCGCCCGGCCCCGGCGCGCCCGATCCGAAGATGTCGAGGCAGATCATCCGCACTTCCGTGCTGTCGGGATCATAGCCCGCCTCGGCCGCCGCCTTCTGCATCGCGCCGAACATCACCATCACCGTCGCGGGCAGTTCGACCATCGCGCTTACAAGCCCGACCGAGCCCCCCGCCGCCCCGCTTGCGGCCGCGGCCAGCTTGTGGCCCCAGGCGCCCGCGTCCGGCAGATGGCCGCGCGCCTGGCCCGCGCCGGTATAAAGCCCGGTCAATATCTGGCGCGATCCCGCATCGAAGGCGGCGCGCGCGGGCGCGGGCAGGCCCGCGAACCAGGCCTCCGCCTTGCCGCCCAGCGCATTCAGCGCCCGCATCATCGGCCCGTTCACCTTCGCGGCGCGGCGCGCCAGCGCCGTCACCTCGCGCGCCATCTCCTCGGGCAGCAGGTCAATCTCGTCCATCCGGCCCTCCTTGAGCCCTTTCTGTCCAGATGGCCCCTCCCGCGCGCCGTTCAAGACCCCGCCTTCTCGACCCGCCCCCGCACGCCCGCCCAAGCGCCCGGCTGCAAGTCCAGCCCCAGGACACGGTCGGGGTTGGTGGGCGGCGGCATCTCAACGCCGTCCAGTTTCTCGAACCCGAAGCGCCGGTAATAGGGCAGATCGCCCACAAGCAGCACCCTCTCCCAGCCAAGCCTGCGCGCCTCGGCCAGGCTTTCGCGCATCAGAAGGCCGCCCAACCCCTCGCCCTGCCGCGTCGGATGCACCGCCACCGGACCCAGAAGCAGCACCCGCCGCCCCGCCACCTCAACCGGCCAATAGCGGATCACCGCCGCGAGGATCCCGTCATCGTCCCTCAGCACATGGCACAGGTCGCGGACCGGCCCCACCCCGTCGCGCAGCCGGTAGGAGGACAAGGCCGTCCGCCCCGGCGCGAAGCACAGGTCGTAGAGCGCCTCCACCTCCCACCAGTCGGCCTCCGTCTCCTCCTCCAGCCTGTACAAGCGCGCCTCCGATTCCTCTGGTCAACGCGCCTAACATGGGCCTAACTCGCGTTCAAACCCTGACGAAAGGCCCCCATGTTCTACGAACCGAAAAACGGCCACGGCCTGCCGCACAACCCGCTCACCGCCATCGTCCAGCCCCGCCCGATCGGCTGGATCGCGACCCGCGGCCCCTTGGGCGACAACCTCGCCCCCTATTCCTTCTTCAACGCCGTCGCCTACGCGCCCCCGCAGGTCATGTTCGCCTCCACCGGCCGCAAGGACTCTGTCACCAATGCCGAGGCCACCGGCGCCTTCGCCGTCAACATCGTCGAATGGGCGAGCCGCGAGGCGATGAACCTCACCTCCGGCAGCTACCCGCCCGACACCGACGAATTCACCCTCGCGGGCCTGCCAAAGGCCGAATGCACCACCATCCCCTGCCCCCGCGTGGCCAACGCCCCCGCCACGCTCGAATGCCGAGTCACGCAAGTGCTGACCCTCAGGGGCCGCGACAATTTCCTCATTCTGGGCGAGGTCACCGGCATCCACCTGCGCGACGACTGCCTGATTGACGGCTATTTCCGCGCCACCCTCTTCCGCCCGGTGGCGCGCGGCGGCTACAAGGATTATTCCGTGATCAGCGAGCATTTCCAGATGACCCGCCCGGACGAGACCTGACCCATTCACCCTTCACGAGGCCCCAAGATGAAATCCACCGTCACCTGGACCGGCAACCGCACCTTCGTCGGCCAAACCGAGGGCGGCCATGCCATCGCCTTCGGCACCGCCCATGGGCCGAGCGGAAAACCCGGCCCCTCGCCGATGGAGCTGCTGCTGATCGGCACCGGCGGCTGTTCGGCCTGGGACGTGGTCAACATCCTTGAAAAGGGGCGCGAGCCGGTCGAGGGCTGCGAGGTCCGGCTGGAGGCCGACCGGGCGGAGACCGACCCCAAGGTCTTCACCCGCATCCACCTGCAGTTCGTGGTCAAGGGACGCGGCCTCAACCCCGCCAAGGTCGCCCGGGCGGTCGAGCTTTCCGCCGACAAATATTGCTCGGCCTCGGTGATGATGGGGAAGACGGCGGTGGTGACGCATGGGTATGAGGTGGTGGAGTAGGAGCCTAGAACGACCCTCGGCTATTGGCACTAGAGTGCCAAAGTCCGCCATCTGCAATGTCGAACCCGAGCGGGACTCTATCGCACTTGCTACAAAACCGCTTCTGTGCTCTGGCTACACAAAAATGAGGAAAGGACTAGGCTAGCAGGCCGCCAGTTCACCTTCGACTTAAGACCTGTGTCGGGCAGAAGCATGCTTGTAGATATGGAGGTCACCAAGTGACTTTTCGGCTTGCGGTCCCACGTCGCGTTGGCGAACCTCTTTCGCTTTCCTTGGAGCCTGGGCAGGTCATCTTCATTTTAGGCGCGAATGGAGCGGGCAAGTCGAGCATATTGCAGCGATTTAGTTCCGAAAACTTCGCCACTTCCCATCGAATTTCCGCTCACCGTCAAACGTGGTTTCAGTCGAACACCCAGAATCTTTCACCGCACCAAAAGAGGAACACTGAGCAGAACATCAAAAACGAAGATAACAATACGAATTCGCGCTGGACCGATCCTTACGCCCAACAACGCGCAAGTATTGCAATGTATGACTTGATAGATGCAGAGAACGTTCGGGCGAGACTAATAGCTAGCGCTGTCGACTCCGGCGATCTAGATCTTGCCAAAGATATTTCAAAAAAAGATTCTCCATTAAAGATTATTAACGAATTGTTTCGTCTTTCTAATATTCCCATAGAAATTAGTATTATCGAAAATGAACAAGTTATGGCAAGTCGAAATGGCGGCTCTACATACAGCGTAGCAGAGTTATCAGACGGCGAGCGCAACGCGCTACTCATCGCAGCTAATGTGCTTACTACGAAGCCCGGGCATCTTTTGCTGATCGATGAGCCTGAGAGGCATCTACATCGCTCGATTATCTCTCCGTTACTAACACTACTCTTCGCCAAACGAAATGACTGTGCGTTCGTGGTTTCCACGCATGATCCCATGCTTCCACTCGACAATGCAGAGGCCCGCACCCTACTATTACGGTCGTGCGAATATAGTGGAAACCATGCTATAAGTTGGGATGCAGACCTTATCGAACCGCAGTCAGACTTCGACGAAATAGTGTTAAGAGACATTCTTGGCAATCGGCGAAAGCTTCTATTCGTGGAGGGAACAAATCGAAGTTTAGACAAACCACTTTACAGCCTGTTGTTTCCAAATATGTCCGTCATAGCTAAAGAGACTTGTCGCGATGTGGAGACTTGCGTTTCGAGCATACGGACCGCGCAGAACCTACATTGGCTCGCTGCGTATGGTGTTGTCGATAGCGACCAGAGACCAGCTGGAAATATAGAAGAGCTGCGCATCAAGGGCATTCATGCGTTAACTGTATATTCTGTTGAGTCTATATACTACTGTTCATTTATCATTTCGCATGTGGCGAGACGTCAGCAATCTGTAATAGGTGGAGATGCAGATATTGCAATAAAAGTGGCAACTGAATCTGCCATCGACGCTGTGGGGCCTTGCATTCGTCGCCTCTGTGAACGGGTTATTGAGTGGAGAGTAAGGCAAGAAATATTTTCGAAACTGCCGAAACGGTCGGATTTTTCAAGTGCGCTTCCGATCCATGTAAATATTGATATACCTGCTATAATTGACCAGGAGATAGAAAAACTAACTGAGTACTGCAATTCGATGAACCTCGACAGGATCACTTCTAGTTATCCTGTGCGGGAGACACCCGCTCTAGATAGGATAGCCCAGCGTCTTGGCTTCCAGGGAAAAGCGCAATATGAGAATGCGGTAAGAAAGCTCTTGATGGACGATGACGCGGTTTTGGCGCGCATTAGGAGCATGTTCGGTTCCCTCATAGAAGAGATCAGCGCTGACGAAGCTTCAGCAGTCGATTAGCGCGCAGGGCCATCGCCCTGCGCGGCGCGACAGGCAAGCCCCATGCCCGACCGAGCGCCCGGCGCACGGTCGGCCCCCGCCCCCCGGGCGGCGGGGGCGTTGCCCCCACCGGGGGTGATGAGGGACAAGAAACGTGCCAGTGGCACGTTTCCCCGAAGAACGCCGCGCCCGTGGCGCGGCAGGGAGGCGCCGTCCGTGCCCGAACCGTCGCAGCGGCTGAGACCCCCTTGGCGCCGCCTTGCGTCGGCGCCAAACGGACCGGGAAACGTGCCGCTGGCACGTTTCCTTTCGGTCCTCCGGGCAAGACGCCCGACTCCGGCGCCACCTCGTAGGTCGGGCTTCAGCCCGACTCTATCCCCCCTCGCGCTCCTGCCGTTCCTCCTCCATCAGCCGCGCCATTTCCTGCAGAAGCGCGATCCGCTCCCGCCGCTCCGCCGCCTGTACGGGCGGGTAGGCCACCGCCTCTGCCCCGCCCAGCACCTCGGCGAGCCGCGCATGCATGAAGGTGCGCAGCACGTCGGCCATCCGCACCGTATGGCCCGGCCCCATGGCGCGGAAGAATTTCACCACCTCGCCCTCGACCCACAGGGACAGGCGGACCTTGGTCGAGGGGACGCGCTGGCGGGCGATCTCCTGCCAGGCCTCGGGCAGCTGGCCTGACGCCGCCATGTCCCAGTGCAGGTGGAAGTCGAGTTCCTTCAGCGCCTCGGCGAGGTGGCGGTAATGCGCCCGCGCCCGCCGCGAGCGGCCTGCGATCCGTGCCATGCGTGCCCCCTGGTGATCCCGCGGCCATCCTGCCCGGCCGCCGGTTCGGGCCGGGTTAACGGGGCGCGCGGGTGTGCTGGTCTGCCATACGGTCTGGCCCACGTCTGGCGGCACCTTCGGGCGGGGGCGGTAAACCGGCGATTGAAACTGTGCGCCGGAGGGTCGGGAACCGCTGATTTCTGCGCACAGGCGCACAATTCTCGGCTATGCTGCCGCCTACCGGGGCAGCAGACCCCGTCACGGAAGGGAGACGCACCATGACCATATCTCGCGGTTTCCTTGTGATTGCGCCACTGTATCTGGCAATCGGCATCGGCTTCGGCATCCATATGGGCGCCTCGGGCGACCACACGATGGCCCCCGTGCACGCACATATCAACCTTCTGGGTTTCACCCTGATGATGATCTTCGGGATGGCCTACCACCTCTTCCCCGCCGCCGGGGAAACCACCCTCGCCCGCCTCCATTTCTGGCTGCATCAGGCCGGGGTCTTCGTGCTGCTCGTCATGATTTTCTTGTTGTTTTCCGGCAAGTTGACCGAAGAGGCCATGTTCCCCATCGCGCCGCTGGCAGAGCTTGCAATCCTGATCGGCGTGCTGATCTTCGCGCTGAACATGTTCCGCCACGCGCGCTGACCCGGGCGTCGGGCGGGAGGTCCAACCCGCCTGCCCGACCCTATCCGACGAGAATGACCAACCAGGCCACGCCCCCGGCGATCGCGGTCAGTGCGACCCCGGCCGATCCGCAATCCTTGGCCTTCCTGGCGAACGGGTGGCGTTCGGGCGATATGTGATCGACGATCTCCTCGATCGCAGTGTTGAAAAGCTCCGCCGCAAGGATAAGCAGGCCGAAACAAAGGATAATTGCCCGCTCGACGCTCGTCAGGTCGAGCGTGAAGGCAAGCGCGGCGGAGAGGAGATTCACGATCGTCCACTGCCTGAGCGACATTTCGCTCGCCCAGGCGGCCGTCCAGCCCTGCAGGGACCAGATGCAGGTGTTGAGAAAGCGCCGGACCTGGCCCTTGAGGAAAATGAACATTATCCCTCCCGTTTTTCGCCGAGACTAGCGGCAGCCCGCCCTTCAGGGAAGGGAGGAGAGATAAAGCCGCACGGCTTCCGCCACATGACGGAACCGGTCGCCGCCCAGATGTCTGCCGCCGTACCAGCGGGTCACGACGATCAGGTGGCCGGAGAGGCCCGAGGCCTGAAGATGCTGCAGGATCACATTGCCCGCGCCCGCCTCGCCATCGTCGCCTTTCAGGGGGCTGCCGTCGGCCAAAATCGCCGCCCAGGAATTATGAGTGGCGCGCGCAAAGCGTTTCTCGCGTTTCAGCGCCGCGAGGAAGGCCTGGATATCGGCGCGTGACCCGACCGGGCCGCCCGAGACGGCATATTTCGAGCCGCGGTCATTGATGCCGGTATCGAGGATGCGCATGCCCCCTCCTCGCCCGGCCTGCGCTCAGGGTCAAGCCGGTCGGTCAGACCAGATCGCGCAAGCCCTCAAGCACGGCAGCATTCGCGCACCAGGGCGGCGCGGCCTCTGCCCGGTCGTGATCCTCGACATGGTTCTGGCAGTCCTCGGGCGACCCGGTGCAGGCCCGGCAGCGATCGACCATTGCCGCGAAATCGCTGCGCGAGAGGAACCCCTGATGCATCGCCTCCGACAGGTTCACGCCATGGCGTCGCGCCATCTCGCGCGTGAGGTAGAGGTGCAGTTCCATGTCCGTCGCGAGGCGCGCGCGGTTCGCTGTCGGGGTGGGCATTGTGCGTCCCTTCCTTGTCGGCTGGCGGTCTTCCTTGCCGCATCGACCCTTGCGCATCCGGCGGGCCGCAACCTTGAGCCAGATCAAGGACGACCGCCCCGTGCCACTGGCGCTCTCGCCGACGGAGCGCTAGACTTGGTCCATGTTTACGATCGAGCATGATTTCGACGCCACCGTGATCACCCTCGTCGACGAAGGGTCCAGCCACCTTGAGGAAGATGTGGTGATCCAGGGGTTCCAGGAATGCGTGACGGTCGAACAATATGACCAGCGCGCCGACAAGGTGGTGAAGATCGTCCTCTCGATGCATCAGGTGCAGGAGCTGGCGGCAGCGCTGAACCTGCCAGAAGGCGTTTACCGGCTGAAGGAAAAGAAGGGCTGATGGCCTGGATGATCGTCAGCGAGGACGGGCCCGACGCCCCCCGGCTGCGTCAGGACAAGGTATTGATGGCCGCCCACTGGGCATATGAACTGTCGATCCGCGACCGCATTCTGGCCGCCGGAAGCCTGCGGTCCGATGACGGCGCGACGCCGGTTGGATCGCTCCTGATCCTCGACGTCGAAACCCGGGAAGAGGCGCTGTCCCTTCTGGCGGAAGACCCCGCCACCAAGGCCGGCATGCGCGGAAAGGTTACAGCCCGTTTCTGGAACCGGGCGATCCTGGCGGGCATTCCCGCCGACTGATG
The DNA here is from genome assembly GCA_041397305.1 of Paracoccaceae bacterium. GTDB lineage: Bacteria > Pseudomonadota > Alphaproteobacteria > Rhodobacterales > Rhodobacteraceae > TMP-24. The sequence continues at coordinate 27,637 of JAWKWX010000002.1, forward strand.
CGGGGTCCGGTGCCGGACCAAGCGGCAGACCCACCCTGCACCCTGCAGCTACTGGTCAGTGATCCGGAAGGTCTTGTCGCGCGAGACATGCCCGCGGACGAGCGTCACGCGGCTCTTTGCAAGTCCGAGCGCCTTGGCCAGCAGTGACTGCACCGCGGCGTTCGCCTTGCCGTCCTCGGGGACAACCGTGACGTAGACGCGGATATGCCCCTCCTCGACCGTGATCCGGTCGCGCGAGGCTTTCGGCGTCACCCGGACGATAATCTCGGTCCCGGGCGTGGCAAGGTGGCTGAGGTCGGTCATCATTCCTCTCTGGTCGCCCCCCTATCAGGCCGCTAGGGTCGCGGCAAAGGGAGGGGCCGATGAAAAGCGGATTTTTCACCGACGAACGGTGCTTCTGGCATCATGGCGGCAATTATGTGCTGACGGCACCTGCGGGCGGCTACGTGCAGCCGGGCGGCGGCCTTCCGGAAAATCCGGAGACGAAGCGGAGATTGAAGAACCTCCTGGAAGTCACTGGTCTGATGGCCGAAATGCAGATTCGGAGCGCCTGCGCGGCAAGCCGCGAGGATCTGCTGCGCGTCCATCCCGCCCCCTATCTCGACGCATTCAAGGCGGCGTCGGACTCGGGCGGGGGCGAGCTTGGCCTGCGCACGCCGTTCGGACGCGGCGGATACGAGATTGCCTCGCTGTCGGCGGGGCTTGCGACCGCGGCGCTGCTGTCCGTTCTCCGGGGCGAGCATCCCAATGCCTATGCGCTGACCCGCCCGCCCGGCCATCACGCCACCGCCGACTGGCCGAACGGCTTTTGCCTTTTCAACAATATCGCCGTGGCGATCCGCGCCGCCCAAGCGGCGGGTCTTGCGCGGCGTATCGCGGTGGTCGACTGGGACGTCCATCATGGCAACGGCACCGAGGCGATCTTCTGGCGCGACCCGGAGGTGCTGACGATCTCGCTGCATCAGGAACGGAACTATCCGCTCGACACCGGGGGGGCGGAGGCGCGCGGCGAGGGCAAGGGCCATGGGTTCAATCTCAATATCCCGCTGCCGCCCGGGACCGGTCACGACAGTTATCTGGAGGCGATGGACCGGATCGTGCTGCCCGCCCTTCGCCGCTTCCGGCCCGAGGCGATCGTGGTGGCCTGCGGCTACGACGCCTCGGCCTTCGATCCGCTGGGGCGGATGGTGGCGACGACCGGGACCTTCCGGGCGATGACGGAACAGGTCAAGGCGGCGGCGGAGGACCTGTGCGAGGGGCGCCTCGTTCTGGTGCATGAGGGCGGCTATTCGGAAATGCACGTGCCTTTCTGCGGTCATGCCGCCATCGAGGCGCTGACCGGATCGGCGATCCGCGCGCCCGATCCGCTTGCGGCCGCGCTCGAGGCGCGCCAGCCCGGGCCGGAATGGCGCGCCCATGTCTCGACCCATATCGCGCGGCTGGCGGACTATTTCCTGTAGGAGAGCGGGGCGGGTCGGGGCCGCCCGGTCTCTTTCAAGGACAGGGGGCCGGACTCCGTATCGGGTTCCAGGCAGAGGCCATGCCGAAGTCCGCCCCCCTTGATTGTCGGGGCGCGATGGCCGACATCAGCGGGGACCAAGGAGTGCCCGATGCCCGACCCAAACCCCGCCGTGATGGATTTCCTGCTGACCCGCCGCTCGCGCCCGGCGCGGACGCTCACGCTGCCGGTGCCAGGGCGCGATCAAATCGCGCGCCTGCTGACCGCGGCGGCACGGGTGCCCGATCATGGCAAGCTTGAACCCTGGCGCTTCGTGGTGCTGGAAAAGCCCGCGCTGCAGCGTCTGGCGCGCCTTGCCGCCACGCGCGGGCGTGAAACCGGCCGTGACGCGGAGCAGACAGCGAAGGGCGTTGCGCAGTTCGCTGATTCAAATCTGACAATTGCGGTCGTCAAACGGCCCCGTTCGACAGAAAAGATTCCGGAAATCGAACAAGTGCTGTCGGCAGGCGCCGTCTGCGTCACCCTTCTGAACGCGGCGGCGGCGGAAGGCTACGGCGCGAACTGGCTGACCGGCTGGGTCGCCTCGGACGAGGGGATCTGCCGCGACGGGCTTGGCCTGCAGCCCGGCGAATGGGTGGCTGGCCTCATTCATATCGGCACCGAGACCGCCGTGCCCCCCGACCGGCCACGCCCGGACCTCGACAAGATCGTCACCTGGGCGCCCGCATGATCCTGTCGTCCTTCCTTGCCGCCATTGGCCAGCTCGGCGACCGGCGGTTCCTGAAGGTCTTCGCGCTGGGGGTGGGCCTCGCGCTCGCGCTCCTCTTCGCGGTCTATGCTTTGTTCCTGCAGCTGATCGGCTGGTTCACGCCGGACACCCTTACCCTGCCCTTCATCGGCGAGGTCCGCTGGGTCAAGGATCTTCTGGGTTGGGGCTCGCTTCTTCTGATGATCGGGCTGTCGGTCTTCCTGATGGTGCCGGTCGCGGCGCTCTTTTCGGGCCTCTTCCTTGAAGACGTTGCCGATGCGGTCGAGGACCGCCACTATCCGCGCCTTGCACCGGTGCGCGGCCAGAGCTTCTACCAGGGCCTCGTCCGGTCGGTGAATTTCTTCGGCGTGCTGATCGCCGTGAACCTTCTGGCGCTGATCCTCTATCTTTTCGTCGGTCCTTTCGCGCCTTTGATGTTCTGGGCAGTGAACGGCTATCTTCTGGGGCGCGAATATTTCGAAACCGTCGCCGCGCGGCGGCTGGGGCCGGCCGATGCGAAGGCGCTGCGCAAGGCCCATGGTGGCACGGTCTGGCTCGCGGGTGCGCTGATGGCGGCGCCGCTTTCCTTCCCCTTCGTCAATCTGGTCATCCCGGTCCTGGGGGTGGCGACCTTCACCCATATCTTCCACCGGCTGACCGGCCGCTGAGGCCCTCAGTTCGCCGGGCGGGGGCCGAGCCTGCCGAAGAAATCAAGATCGTAGATGTCGATAAGGCCGGAGAAGATCACGGCGGCGATCGCTGCCCAGATCAAGATCGTGATGATCGTGGTGATTTTCGCCTTCCACAGGATACGCGCGTCCGAGGGCGCCGACGCGGGCGTGCCCGGCACCACCTCGCCCGCGTCGGCCTGACTGCCGGGCGTGGCCTGCAGGACGACGAAGAAGACCAGGAACCAGATGACCGCGAAAAGGACGATGCCGCCGGTGAGGTTCATCAGACCTGCTCCAGCTCGATCAGGCAGCCGTTGAAATCCTTCGGGTGCAGGAAAAGGACGGGCTTGCCATGGGCGCCGATCTTGGGTTCTCCGGTGCCCAGAACTCGCGCGCCTTCGGCCTTCAGCCGGTCGCGGGCCGCGATGATGTCCCCGACCTCGTAGCACAGGTGATGGATACCGCCCGAGGGGTTCTTGTCGAGAAAGCCCCGGATGGGTGAGTTTTCGCCCAGCGGATACAGAAGTTCGATCTTGGTGTTCGGCAGGTCGATGAAGACGACGGTCACGCCATGGTCGGGCTCGTCCTGCGGCGCCCGGACGGCGGCGCCGAGCGTGGTGCGATATTGCGCGGCGGCGGCCTCGAGGTCCGGCACGGCGATGGCGACATGGTTCAGGCGGCCGATCATTCTTTCCCCCGTCTTGGTTGCGGCGAGTTATGCGGCGGCGGGGCGGCCCGCGCAAGCGAAAGACTGTCGCACGCGCCCGTCGGGCGTTTACCCCCCGTTAGCCACAGCGCTTCTAAGCTTTGCCCGACGACCGACCCGACTGGATTGCATGGGGGACGAGATGACCGATGATCTGACCGAACTTCTGGTGACACAGGCGCCGCAGCCGGGCCGCCCGCTCTGGGGTCTGACCGTCCTGGTGGTCGAGGACAGCCGTTTCGCCTGCGAGGCGATGCGGCTTCTGTGCCTGAGGTCCGGCGCGCGCATAAGGCGGGCGGATTGTCTGGCCTCCGCCCGCAGGCATCTGATGACCTACCGGCCGACGGTGGTGATCGTCGATCCCGGCCTGCCGGATGGCTCCGGCCTCGACCTGATCGCCGAACTGGCGGCGGCGCGGCCGCGCATCGCCGCGATCCTCGGGGCAAGCGGCGATCCGGAGATGGAGGCGGAGGCACGGGCGCGCGGCGCAGACGGGTTCCTGGTAAAGCCGATCGAAAGCCTTGCCGCCTTCCAGCGGACGATTCTCGCGGCCCTTCCGGCAGTCTGCAGCGACCGGCCGCAGGTACAACCGGGCGACCGGATCGAGCCTGACCGGATGGCGCTGCGCGACGACCTGCTGCATGCGGCCGACATTCTGGACCATGCGCCGGACGGGCGACGGCTCGATTACCTGTCGCGTTTTCTTGTGGGTGTCGCGCGCATCGCCCATGACGGGGCGCTCGCCCGGGCAGCCGAGGCGATGGCGGGCGACCATGACCGCGCGCCGGACAAGGTTTCCGCGCTGGTCCGCGACCGGCTGGCGGCAGGATCGGCCTTCTGACATGGGCAACGACCGCGACCGCGACGCACCTGCGGCCTCAGCCCGCCACACGGTCGGGGTCGGTGGTCACGAGAAACGGGCGGGTGAGGGCGGAGAGGCTTTCGCGCTGCCGACCTGCGCCATCGAAATTTTCATCGGACAGCCAGCGTTCGTAGCAGGGTCGCAGCCGCGCCCAGTCGCCATCGGTCATCGCGAACCAGGCTGTATCGCGGTTGCGGCCCTTGTAGATCATGTGCTGGCGGAAGGTGCCTTCGTAGGAAAAGCCGAACCGTTCGGCGGCGCGGCGCGAGGGACGGTTCAGCGCATCGCATTTCCATTCATAGCGGCGATAGCCGCTGGCGAAGGTCCAGCGCATCATCAGCATCATCGCCTCGGTCGCGGCGCGCGTGCCCTGAAGCGCGGGCGACAGGCAGATATGGCCGACCTCGATCGTGCCATGCTCGGGCGTGATCCTCAGGAAAGCGGCGACCCCTGCCGCCTGGCCGGTCGCCAGATCGCGGATCGCGTAGAAGCAGGGATCGCGCTGGCTCTCCATCCCTTCGACCCACCGCCGATACTCCGCCGCCGTCGTGAAGGGGCCGTAGCCCAAATAGGTCCACAGATCGGGCCGACCGGCGAAGGCGGCGTGCAGTTCTGCCGCATGATCGTCGGCGCGCAGTCGTTCCAGACGGACAAGACGGCCTGCGATCTGGCTTTCATCCGGCCAGCGGGCGGGACGCCAGCCTGCCACGTCCGGCCCTACCGGGGCGGTCTTGCTCATCGCGACATTTCCTTTTCCATGCCGATTCGGGGGGCCTTCGCGCGGCGCAGGTTGCCATGCCGCCGCGAGAGGCGCAAAGCGCCACGGCTTTTCGACCGCCACGAGATTTGGCGGAAATCGCCCCCGCCCCGTCATCCCCATTCCGCATTTCAGCCCCAATTGGCGACGATCTTTACCCCATGTGTTTTTCCCGGCCGCCGCCGGACATGAGGTTGATGACATGACGGACCGCATTCTGCGCATTGCCCTGAACGAACGGCTGACCCGCGCCGCACACTGGACCGTGTTCACGCTTGGTGCCGCATCGCTGGTCTTCTCGATCGCGGCGACCGCCGCTTCGGCCCTCTGAGTCAGATTTTTCGCCTGTACCGCGAACGGGCGGCATTTTCGCCGCCATACTCACGGTGACGCCGGCAGGCAGCAAAAGGCCCGGGGTTCGCCCCCGGGCCTTTGTCTTTTCCTGGACCGCGCGGCCCTATTCCTTGGGAATGACCCTGAGGCGCAGGTCGCGGAGCTGTTCGTTCGTGGGCTCCGACGGCGCGCCCATCATCAGATCTTCCGCCCTCTGGTTCATCGGGAACATGATGACCTGTCGGATGTTCGCCTCGTCGGCCAGAAGCATCACGATCCGGTCGATCCCGGCCGCGCAGCCGCCGTGCGGAGGGGCGCCATATTTGAACGCCTTGACCATGCCGCCAAAACGCTTTTCCACCTCTTCCTTCGGATAACCCGCCAGTTCGAAGGCCTTGAACATGATCTCGGGCTTGTGGTTGCGGATGCCGCCCGAGATCAGCTCATAGCCGTTGCAGGCGAGGTCATACTGATAGGCGTGAACCTTCAGCGGGTCGCCCATCAGCGCCTCAAGGCCCCCTTGCGGCATCGAGAACGGGTTGTGGCTGAAGTCGATCTTGCCCTCGTCGGTCTTCTCGTACATCGGGAAATCGACGATCCAGGCGAATTTGAAGCAGTTCTCCTCGGTCAGGCCCAGCTCGCGGCCGATCTCGTTGCGGGCGCGGCCCGCGACCGCCTCGAACGTTTCGGGCTTGCCGCCGAGGAAGAAGACGGCGTCGCCCTCTTTCAGGCCCAGCTCGACGCGGATCGCTTCGGTCTTTTCCTCGCCCAAGGCCTTGGCGATCGGGCCCGCGGCTTCGGTCGAGCCATCCTCGGCCTTCCGCCAGAAGATGTAGCCCATGCCCGGTAAGCCTTCCTTCTGGGCGAAGGCATTCATCCGGTCTGCGAACTTGCGGCTGCCGCCGGTCGGCGCGGGAATGGCGCGGACCTCGTTGCCCGGCTGTTCCAGAAGCTTGGCGAAGATCGCGAAGCCCGAGCCGCGGAAATGTTCGCTCACATCGGCCATCCTGATCGGGTTGCGCAGGTCCGGCTTGTCCGAGCCATACCATTTCAGCGCATCGCGATAGGCGATCCGTTCCCAGTCGGCATAGACTTTCCGGCCGCCGCCGAACTCCTCGAAGAGGCCCTGGATCACCGGTTGGACGGCGGCGAACACATCCTCCTGCTCGACGAAGGACATTTCGATGTCGAGCTGGTAGAAATCGGTCGGGCTGCGGTCGGCGCGCGGATCCTCGTCGCGGAAACAGGGCGCGATCTGGAAATAGCGGTCAAAGCCCGCCACCATGATCAGCTGCTTGAACTGCTGCGGCGCCTGCGGCAGGGCGTAGAACTTGCCGGGGTGCAGGCGCGAGGGCACGAGGAAGTCGCGCGCGCCTTCGGGGCTAGATGCCGTGATGATCGGCGTCTGGAACTCGTTGAAGCCCGCATCCCACATGCGGTTGCGGATCGAACGCACCACGTTCGAACGCAGCATCATGTTGCGGTGCAGGCTTTCGCGGCGCAGGTCGAGGAAGCGGTAGGTCAGCCGCGTTTCCTCCGGATAGTCCTGATCGCCGAAGACCGGCAAGGGCAACTCCTCTGCCGGGCCGAGGACCTCGACCGCCATAGCATAGACCTCGATCTCGCCGGTCGGGATCTTGGGGTTCACGAGCGAGGCATCGCGCGCCTTCACACGGCCATCCACGCGGATCACGGTTTCGGCCTTCAGCCTCTCGATCGCCGCGAAGGCCGGGCTGTCGCTGTCGGCCAATACCTGGGTCATGCCGTAATGGTCGCGCAGGTCGATGAAGAGGACCCCGCCATGGTCGCGCACCCGATGCACCCAGCCCGACAGGCGGACAGTGTCGCCCGCATGCGATTTGTTCAGGTCGGCGCAGGTATGGCTGCGGTAGGCGTGCATGGTCATCCCCTTCGAGAGGCATTCTTCGGTTCGCGCCGATACACATGCGCAGAGGGATGAAGTCAAGGGGCGGCAGGCGAAGGGCAGGCACAGAGGCCACAGCGCCGGGAGCTTGTGCACCGGCAGGCTTGGCAAAGCCGCACACCGAGGTCAGTGTGGCGATCCGGCGAACAACGGGTCGGAAGCGATCGGGACGGGCATGGCAGACATCGTGGACCGGAGACAAGAGGCAACCGCTTGGGGGGTCGGCCCCGGGGGCCGCACCGACCTGGCTTTGGCATTGGCCATCCTCGGCCTTTGGGCGCTTTGGACGCTCTGGTCCTACTGGAACGAACTGCCGCCCGACCTGTCGGCGATCTATGTGGCGGGTTGGTTCTGGCAGAACGGCGAGCCGGGCCTGATCTACGATGCGCCCCCGCACTTCTTCGGCGGCACCCCGCCGCTGTGGATCGGGCTCGTGGAACGGATTGGCGGGCCGGAGGCGACGGCCTTTCCCTATATCTATCCGCCGCTATGGGCGGCGCTGGTGGCACCGGTGACCGGCTGGATGGATGCGCTCGAATTCTCGCGCGCTGTCTATATCCTCCATCTCGCGCTCATCATTGCGTCGGTGTTCGTCGCCGCGCATCTCGCCCGCCCGCGGCAGATGCCCTATTGGAGCTGGGCCCTGCTCGCGGTCGCGGCCCTAATGCTTTCGACGTCGGCGAAAAGCGCGCTCGACCAGAACCAGCCGACCATCACGACGACGTTTCTCCTGCTGTTCTGCCTCGACCGGCTGTTGTCCGGAAAGGATCGCGCAGCGGGCCTCTGCCTCGCTCTCGCGGCCGCCTTGAAGGTGACGCCCGCGCTCTTCGTCGTCATCCTGATCCTGGAGCGGCGGTTCCGCGCGGTGGCTGCCTTCGCGGTTGCTGGCGGTCTTCTCGCTGGGCTCAGCCTGCTTCTGTGCGGGATCGAGGCGCACTGGCAGTTCCGTGACGCGGTTGGCCGCATTTCGGACAATGGCCTGATATCGGCGGTCAATCTCTCGCTGCGCACAGCGCTTTACGGGATCGAGGCGCTTTTCGACGCCGTCCCCGCGTTCGATATCGAGGGCCGGAATGTCACTATCGGGGGCCTGCCGGGATGGGTCGGCCTCGCCCTGGCCATGGGTGCGGCAATGATCGCGGCAGGCTGGCTCCTGCGCTTGCGCCGGCTCCACGAGGCCGCGCGGCTGCCGCTTTCCTGGCTGACCATCGCTCTCATTGTCCCGCTCTTCGGGCCGCTCGGCTGGCAGCATTATTACCTTCTGCCGCTTTTCCTTCTGCCCTGCCTGATCACCCGGCTTCCCGCGGGGTTGCGCTGGCTTGCCATCACCGCCGTCCTGGTTTCTTCGGCGCTCTTCACGCTGCTTCTGACAGCGCTGATGCCCTGGCCCACGATGGGATATGTCTGGATCGCGACAGCTGGCTGGCTGGTGGTTCTCGGCCTCATCCCTTTCGCGCGCGACGATCAGAACGGCCGCACGACATTGCCGGAATAGAAATAGACCCCGAGGCCGAAGCCGAAGATGATCCAGCCCGCGACCGCATGGAGGACAAACGCCAGCGGAAAACCGTGGCGCAGGTAGGCTTGCGCGAAAAAAACCCCGCCCGCGAAGGTCATGACCGCGACCGTGACGCTCCAGTACATCAGATGGGCGAAGGAAAAGATGGCCGCATTCAGAAGAAGCGCCCCCCGCCCCTCGGGCAGAAGCGCGCCGTAGCGGCGGAAGAAGAGGGGGCGGAAGATCAGTTCCTGCGGCAGGGCGGACAGGATCGGATAGAGGCAGACGATCATCAGGAAGACGAGCGGACGTTCCAGCGGCAGCAGGAATGCAGCCTCGGGCCGGGTCGCCGCGATGACCGCCCCGCTTGCCAGCGCTGTGACGAGCGTAAAGAGAATGATTGGTCGCCAGGGCAGCCGACCGGTTACGAGTTCGCGCCAACGAAACCCCGATGTTCTGGCAAGAAGCAAAAGACCGATAACGGAGAATGCGAAGAGTGCCGGAAAAAGCAGGCGAGGCGGCAGAAAGACCGCGACAGCAAGCGGCACCGCCAGGAAAAGCAGCAGGAACTCGACCCAAAGCTGCTTGTACAGTCCGCTCTCCGGTTCCATGCACAGCATAGATTGACCGCATAGCCCGACGCTGGCAAGGCCGCGCTGCGGCGCCCCCGGATCGGTGCGCATTTTCTTCGATCCCGCGCCGGTCGGGCCTTGCGCCCGGGGCGCGCTTGACTATAACCCGCGAAGTTTTGCGCTGAAGGGGGCTGACATGCCGAAGAGAACCGATATCAAGTCGATCATGATCATCGGAGCCGGCCCCATCGTCATCGGACAGGCCTGCGAGTTCGACTATTCCGGCGCCCAGGCCTGCAAGGCGCTGCGCGAGGAGGGCTACCGGGTGATCCTGGTGAACTCGAACCCCGCGACGATCATGACCGACCCCGGCCTCGCGGACGCCACCTATATCGAGCCGATCACCCCCGAAGTCGTCGCCAAGATCATCGAAAAGGAACGGCCCGACGCGCTTTTGCCCACGATGGGCGGGCAGACCGGCCTGAACACCTCGCTCGCACTCGCCGACATGGGCGTGCTGGAAAAATTCGGCGTCGAGCTGATCGGCGCCAACCGCGAAGCCATCGAGATGGCCGAGGACCGGAAACTGTTCCGCGAGGCGATGGACCGGATCGGCCTGGAAAATCCCAAGGCCACGATCATCGCCGCGCCGAAGAAGGCCGACGGCAAATATGACATCAATGCCGGCGTGGCCGAGGCGATGGCGGCCATCGAATATGTCGGTCTGCCCGCGATCATCCGCCCCGCCTTCACCCTTGGCGGCACTGGCGGCGGCGTCGCCTATAACCGCGACGATTACGAGGCCATCTGCCGCTCGGGCCTCGACGCCTCGCCCGTCGCGCAGATCCTCGTCGACGAAAGCCTTCTGGGCTGGAAGGAATATGAGATGGAGGTCGTCCGCGACAAGGCGGACAATGCCATCATCGTCTGTTCGATCGAAAACGTCGATCCGATGGGCGTGCATACGGGCGACAGCATCACCGTCGCCCCGGCACTGACGCTCACCGACAAGGAATATCAGATCATGCGCAACGGCTCGATCGCCGTCCTGCGCGAGATCGGGGTCGAAACCGGCGGCTCGAACGTCCAGTGGGCGATCAACCCCAAGGACGGCCGCATGGTGGTGATCGAGATGAACCCGCGCGTGTCGCGCTCATCCGCGCTTGCGTCCAAGGCCACGGGCTTTCCCATCGCCAAGATCGCGGCGAAACTTGCCGTGGGCTATACGCTGGACGAGCTGGACAACGACATCACCAAGGTCACGCCCGCGTCGTTCGAGCCGACGATCGACTATGTCGTGACCAAGATCCCCCGTTTCGCCTTCGAGAAATTCCCCGGCTCCGAGGCCACGCTGACCACCGCGATGAAATCGGTGGGCGAGGCGATGGCCATCGGCCGCACCATCCATGAATCGCTGCAGAAGGCGCTGGCGTCGCTCGAAACCGGCCTCACCGGTTTCGACGAGATCGAGATTGCCGGGGCGACCGATCCGGCCTCTGGCCGCGCCGCCATCATCAAGGCCATCTCTGCCCAGACGCCGGACCGCCTGCGCCTCATCGCCCAGGCCATGCGCCACGGCCTGACCGATGACGATATCCAGCAGGCCACCGCCTTCGACCCCTGGTTCCTCGCCCGCATCCGCGAGATCATCGACGCCGAGGAAATGGTCCGCGCCGGGGGCCTGCCCGAGGGAGAAACCGGTCTGCGCAAGCTCAAGATGATGGGCTTCACCGACGCCCGGATTGCCAGGCTGACGGGGAAGACCGAACCGCAAATCCGCAAGGCGCGCCTCGCCAGGGGCGTCCGTGCCGTCTTCAAGCGGATCGACACCTGTGCGGCGGAGTTCGAGGCGCAGACACCTTACATGTATTCGACCTATGAAGTCCCGGCGATGGGCGATGTCGAATGCGAGGCGCGCCCGTCGGAGGCAAGAAAAGTCGTCATCCTCGGCGGCGGCCCGAACCGGATCGGCCAGGGCATCGAGTTCGACTATTGCTGCTGCCACGCCTGTTTTGCGCTGACGGCGGCGGGTTACGAGACGATCATGGTCAACTGCAACCCCGAGACCGTCTCGACCGACTATGACACCTCCGACCGGCTCTATTTCGAACCTCTGACCTTCGAGCATGTGATGGAAATCCTGGCGGTCGAGCAGGAAAAGGGCACGCTCCACGGCGTGATCGTCCAGTTCGGCGGGCAGACACCCTTGAAGCTCGCCAATGCGCTTCACGACGAAGGCATCCCGATCCTCGGGACCACGCCCGACGCAATCGACCTCGCCGAAGACCGCGAACGGTTCCAGAAGCTGCTGAACGACCTCGGCCTGAAGCAGCCGGTGAACGGCATCGCCTCGTCCGACGCGCAAGCCCTTGAAATCGCGGAACGAGTCGGTTTCCCGCTGGTCATCCGCCCCTCTTATGTGCTGGGTGGCCGGGCGATGGAAATCGTGCGCGACATGGATCAGCTCAGGCGCTACATCACCAGCGCCGTGAATGTCTCGGGCAAGAACCCGGTGCTCCTGGACAGCTACCTCTCCGGCGCGATCGAGGTCGATGTCGACGCGCTCTCCGATGGCAAGAACGTCCATGTCGCGGGCATCATGGAACATATCGAGGAGGCGGGCGTCCATTCCGGCGACAGCGCCTGCTGCCTGCCGCCCCACAACCTCACCTCCGAGACGGTCGAGGAGCTGAAGCGCCAGACCGTGCAGATGGCGCTGGCGCTCAAGGTCGTGGGCCTGATGAACATCCAGTTCGCGATCAAGGACGGCACGATCTATGTTCTGGAGGTGAACCCCCGCGCCAGCCGCACCGTGCCCTTCGTGGCCAAGGCCACCGACAGCGCCATCGCTTCGATCGCCGCGCGCCTGATGGCGGGCGAGCCGCTCTCGACCTTCCCGATGCGCGCGCCCTACCCCGAAGGCGTCGGCCCAGACAGCCCGCTGCCGCTGGCCGACGCAATGACGCTCGCCGATCCGAAGACGCCCTGGTTCAGCGTGAAGGAGGCCGTCCTGCCCTTCGCCCGCTTCCCGGGCGTCGATCCGCTGCTGGGCCCCGAGATGCGCTCGACCGGCGAGGTCATGGGCTGGGACCGGACCTTCGCGCTCGCCTTCCTCAAGGCGCAGATGGGGGCGGGCACGCAACTGCCCGAGGCCGGGCGCGCCTTCGTCTCCGTCAAGGATCAGGACAAGTCCGAGGCGCTGGCCCAGGCGATCCTCGACCTGCAGCGCCTGGGTTTCGAGATCGTGGCAACCCGCGGCACCGCGACCTGGCTGTACGAAAAGGGCATCCGCACCCTGCCCGTGCTGAAGGTCTACGAAGGTCGCCCGAACATCGTCGACATGATGAAGAACGGCGAGGTGTCCCTCGTCTTCAACACCACCGACAGCAGCCAGGCGATCTCTGACAGCCGCGGCATCCGCCGCGTGGCGCTGATGGACAAGATCCCCTATTTCACCACGGCCGCCGCCGCCATCGCCGCAGTTGCCGCGATGAAGGCGCGGGACGAGGGCTACGGGGTGCGGACGCTTCAGGGGTGAGAGGCCCCGCGTAGCGAAAGGTATTGAATCATTAAGCTTGGAGTGCTATCTATGCGCTGTGGCGAGAGCATAAGCCTCGCTTCATCTATTTAGGGGCACCTTCGGGTGCCCTTTTCGTTGGAGAGCTAATTGTGCAGCAGATTGCTGTCTTTGTCGACGCGGGTTACCTCCATGCTCAAGGCTCAGCGCTCTTGGCGGGACAAAAGAAACTTCGAACACAGATAATACTTGATGTACCGTTGGCGCTGCAGAAGTTGCGAGACCTGTCCGAATCCTGTGCACTGGGCGCGCGTTTGTTGCGCATGTATTGGTACGACGGCCTGACCAGAACTGGTCGACTCAGTTCAGAGCAGGAGCAAATTGCAAACGCACCCTTCACAAAGCTCCGACTTGGCACCGTTAACAGCCGCGGAGAGCAAAAAGGCGTGGATTCTCTTATTGTAACGGACCTAATCGACCTTGCTCGAAATCGCGCAATTACAGACGCAGTCTTGGTCTCTGGCGATGAAGATATTCGGATAGGCGTTCAGATAGCGCAGACATTTGGCGTCCGCATCCACCTGCTTGGGATCAAGCCCGCCCGCGGGTCTCAGTCGCCAGACCTTATCCAGGAATCTGATTCCCACCACGAATGGACAGAACAAGTCCTTGAAAAAATTATGTCTTTCTTGCCAGAAGAGCTTTCACCTGCGCTGACAGGGATAGCCACTAGTGTTGCGATTTCTGACCAGCCTGACGGTATTACACCATTTGACGAGAATGTGCAAAAATCGATTGATGATACGCTTGACTCGATGGAGCAAACGGCTCTGGACAGGTCAATCAAGGCGTTCAAATCCAATACAAGTAGTGTGCCCCCAGAATTGGACCGGCCGACACTTGGACGTTTGCGGTTTGTCTTGGGGCGAGATCTTTCTGACGACGAACGCAAGGCCTATCGAGCACGTTTTCGCGCAGAGCTCTCAAAACTGTGAATAGATTTGACCAACGTGCGTAGGTCGGTGTCTATCCTGGTTTCAAGCGAGTCTCCCAACACGCCTCACTCTCTTTGGCCATCCCACACCGTGCACCGCCCCCGTCCGTTGCGCTTCGACGCATAGGTTGCCTCGTCGGCATCGGCGTGCATCACCTCGGGATCGGGGCGCGTGTAGAAGCGCGACAGCGTGACGCCGATCGAGCCCGAGATGCGGCAGGGCTGCCCTTCGTAAAGGATCGGCCGTTCAAGTTCCGAGATGATCCGCGCCCCGATCCGCGCCACCCGGTCGGGGTCGGTCTCGCCGTGCAGGAGGACCACGAATTCATCGCCGCCCACCCGCGCGATCATGTCGGACTTGCGGGTTTCCTCGCGCAGGACGCCCGCCACCTCGGTCAGCACCAGATCGCCCGCGGCATGGCCGAGCGTATCGTTCACCGCCTTGAAGAAATCGAGGTCGAGATGCAGAAGCGCGAACTGCCCCTCGCCGCGGGCGGCCAGATGGCAGGCGCGCACCAGGTCCGCATCCAGCGCGCGGCGGTTGGCCAGCCCGGTCAGCGCATCGGTCAGGGCCTGCGCCTCGGAGACCGCGCGCGCGGCCTCCAGCCGCCGGTTGAGCGCGGCCAGCTCGCCCATCACCGCCGCTTTCACCTCGGTCGATACAGGAGTTCGACCGTCAGATCGGTCGGCGCGAAATCGGCATTCGTCAAGCGATAGTCGCGCACCGCCTCGGCGACCGAGATGCCGAACGACAGGTTGAGGATCCAGCCCTGCCCGCCATCGAGCGGCTGGACCTGACCGCGCAGCGTTGTCGCCTGCCCGCGCTTCAGCGTCACGAGGATACGCTGGCCGGAGAAAGCCTCGACATCGGCCATGCTGAGAAGCGCGCGCGGTTTCTCCACCTCGAACAGGTCGAGAAACCGTGTCCCGATCAGCGGACCCGTGCCGCTGAGTTTCTGCAGCGTCGGCCCGGCAGCACGGACAAGACCGTTTGGCGTGATCCAGAGATACATCGGCATCAGCCTGCCGAGCGCATCGGCTCCGACGAGCGCCGCATCCCGGATCGCCTGTGCGTCCATCATGCTTCCTCCGGCCGGGCGAGATCGAAGGCGCGCCCCGAGGCATAGGCGGTCTGCAGCAGTTCCACCTTGACCTGTCGTTCGCCATCAAGATCGACCAGCGCGAACGCGCCGTAATCGTCCGCCATCGCCCGGAGAATGCCGACAAAGACCGGGGCGAAGCCGGGATGGCCCTCGTCGAAATGCAGCGTGAACTGGTCAGGCTCCGGCGCGTCGAGCGTCAGGTCCGGCAGGCCGATGTCGGCGACCGCCAGCCGCGCCCGTTCTGGCAGTTCGTCGACGGTCTGCAGGAAATCGACATAATCCACCCCGCCGAAACGCAAGAGCCGCCGAAGGGGTTCGAGCGAGACGAGATAGATGCCCAGATCCTCCAGCAATGCCTCGCGGGGTTTGGCGAGCGCCTGCGCCGCGGCCCCGATCACCCGGTCGGTCACGCCGTCTTCATAGGTCAGCATCGCCTCGAACCCTTCGGCGCCCACGCCCGCGGCATCGGCAATGCGCGACCAGAGCGCGGGTCCGTAGGTGTCGCGCAGGAAACTCTGCAAGGATCGATTGATCAGCCCGTGCATGCGCACCTCTCGTCACATGCCACAACCCTAGGGACCGCATGTTAAGAAAGAGCGAAAGGCAGGCGGGCCGCGCAGGACCGACCCCGGCTCCGCACCGCAGGCGCGGGTGAGAGAAAGACATGCGCGGGACCAATGGCCCGCGCTCCGCCGGATCACAGCCCGCGCCGGGAACCGGGCTTGAGGTTCAGAAGTCGGTCGGCGCCCCGCCCTCGGCCTTGCGGCGGGCGACGAATTCGGTCAGTTCCTCGCGGATCCCCTCCTCCATCGGCGGCGCAGTGAAATCGGCCAGGATATCCTTGAAGATCCGGTGCGCCCTCTCGGCCGACCAGGCCCCGCCGTCCAGCTGCCAGGCCTCGAAATTTCGCCAATCGCTGGCAAAGGGCTGGTAGAAGGCCGTCGCATAGCGGTCCTGCGTGTGCTGGCAGCCGAAATAATGGCCATCCGGCCCCACCTCGGCGATCGTCTCGACCGCGATCTCCTCCGGTCCGGTTGCCCAGACCTGGGGTTCCATATAGCGCTGGATCATCTGCAGGACTTCGCAGTCCATCACGAATTTCTCCGGGCTGGCGATCAGCCCGCCCTCCAGCCAGCCCGCCGCGTGATAGACGAGGTTGGACCCCGACTGGACAGCGGCCCAGAGCGAGTTTGACGTCTCCCACATCGCCTGACCGTCCGGCACGTTCGCGGCGCAGACGCCGGAAGAACGCAAGGGAAGTCCGTAGAACCGCGCCATCTGCCCGGTCATCTGGGTCGCGCGCATATATTCCGGCGTGCCGAACGCGGGCGCGCCCGACTTCATGTCGACGTTCGAGGTGAAGGTGCCGATCATCGAGGGCGACCCCGGCGCGACATATTGCAGCAAGGCGATGGCAGACAAAGCCTCGGCGATCGACAGGGTCACCGCCCCCGCCATGGTCACCGGCGCCATGGCCCCCGCCAGCGTGAAGGGCGTGACCACCACTGCCTGACCGGCGCGCGCCAGCCTCAGCGCGCCGTCGATCATCGGGAAATCGTGCTTCAGCGGCGAGACCGAATTGATGTTGGTGAACATCCGCGGCTTGGCACGGAACTCCTCATGGCTGAGCCCGCCCGCGATCCGCACCATCTCCATCGCATCTTCAACCCGCTCCTTGCCCAGCGAATAGGCATGGCAGACCTTGTCGGTGAGCGTGAGCTTTTCATAAAGGCAATCGAGATGGCGGACCGAGGCATGTATCTCCACCGGCTCGACCGGGTAGCCGCCGGCGAAATGGATGCAGTTGAAATATTGGGTCAGCTTGATGAAGGTCTTGAACCCATCCATGAAGCCCGAGACCTTGCCGCGCTCCAGATCCCAGTAGTTGGGCGGCGACGAGACATTGCCGAAAAGCATCGCCTTGCCGCCGAATGGCAGCGCGCGATCGGGGTTGCGCGGCGTGACGGTGAATTCGGATGGCGCCTTGCGCACCATCTCCATCACGAAATCCTCGTCCATGCGGACGGTCTGGCCATCGACGCGGCAACCCGCCTCGCGGAAGATCTCCAGCGCCTCGTCATTCAGGAAGCGTATGCCGATGTCCTTCAGGATGCGCATCGCGCCCTTGTGGATCGCCTCGACCCCTTCGGGACCGAGCGGTTCGACCGGCCGGTCGTGGTTCTGGGGGATACGCCAGCTCATCTGGTCGATCGCACGCTTGCCCGCGCGCTCGGCATGGCCGGTACGCCCGCCCGCCCGTTTACGTCTCAGCTCCGCCACCATGCGCGAACCTCCCCTTGATGTTCAAGGAATGGGCGCAGGATCGCGCGGCTTCGCCGCACTTTGCGACCTAAAGACGTCGCATTTGACGGATTTGCCCTCAGGCCGCGGTGCTGGAGCCGATCCAGCCCGGCAGGTCGCCGATGGTCGGCAGAACGATGTCGGCATGCGGGGCAAGCTCGTCCCGACCCGCGATGCCGGTCAGGACGGCCACCGTCTTCATGCCCGCCGCGCGGCCAGCGTGCAGATCGTGCAGGCTGTCGCCGACCATCGCGGTTTCATGCGCTTCAAGACCGGTCCGGTCGAGGAAGGCACGCATCTGGCCGGTGGCGGGCTTGCCGCCCCAGCCACTGTCGAAGCCGGCGACGAAATCGAAATAGGACGTCAGGCCGGAGTTCTCCAGATGCACGCGCGCCGGTTCCTCGGCATCATTGGTGGCCAGGCCGAGCTTCAGCCCCATCTCGCGCAACCGCTGGAAAAGCGGCACGAGCGGCACGGCAGGCACCATATCGTTCTTCACCGCAAGCGCATTCAGGTCCGAAACCAGCGCCTCGACCGAACGGTCCGGCGCGAAACCGGCAAGAAGGGTGGCGATCTCGGCGACCGTATGGCCAATCACCACGCTGCCCTCGTCGAAACGCCTTGCTTCGAGATCGAAGCCCAGAACCTCGGCCACGGCGCGGCGGGTCTCGGCGGACGGTCCGGCCAGCCGTTCGATCACCCGCGCGGTCCAGCCGCCCCAGGTCGAATGGAAGTCGAAAAGCGTTCCATCCTTGTCAAACAGCAGCCCCCGGATTTCGGCCATTCCACCCTCCGCATGCGATCCGGGCGGACCATTTCCGATTCCGGCGCCGGGCGCAATGGGGACACGGGCTCTCAGGTCCAATCTTCGGCGGCCGCGCCGGGCAGGGCGGCGCGCGCCGCACGCGGCCGGTCATAGCCGAGGCCCGCGTCGTCGCAGAAACCGGTGATCCAGGCATCGTCCATCAACAGAAAGTCGAGAACCGCCCCCAGAAACTCCGGTTCCGCCGCACGGCGCCGCATCTCGTCAATCGTGATGCCGCTCGCGCCCATGAAGACCGGGAAAAGCTCGTCCCGGCCCGCGAGCCAGGCGAGCGCTTCCGCCGCGATCAGTTCGGCGCTTTCCCTCTGAAGGGCCATCCTATGTTCCGATCCTGCAAGTTTTCCCCAAATCTTACCCAATTGTGGAAAGCATTTCTTAACCATTGCGAACGAATGATGACCGCACCGGGTGCCAGTATTCCTATGGAGCGGGGTTGTGACAGGCAAGATACTCATCGTGGACGATGTCGCGACCAACAGGATCGTCCTGCGCGTCAAGCTCGCCTCCGCCTATTACGACGCGCTGCAGGCCGCTTCCGGCGCCGAAGCGCTGCGGATCGCCGCGGAATGCCGCCCCGATCTCATCCTTCTCGACATGCAGCTTCCGGATGTCTCCGGGATCGAGGTCTGCCGCTGGCTGAAGGCCGATCCGGCGACCCGCGACATTCCGGTGGTGATGATCAGCGCCTTCCAGGACAGCGACCGACGGATCGAGGCGCTGCGCGCGGGCGCCGAGGACGTCTATTGGAAGCCGCTCGACGAGCTCATCCTGATGGCGCGCATCCGCAGCCTCCTGCGCGCCTGCGAGGCGCGCGAGCAACTGGGCCTGCGCGACGGGACTTATCGCGAGTTCGGTTTCGCCGAACCTTCGCCAGACTATTTCGGGCCCGGCCTCGTCGGCCTGGTCGCGGCGCGGGTAGAAACCGCATTGCGCTGGAAGCGCGAGTTGCAGCCCCATCTCAGCGACCGTCTGCTGGTTCTCGACCGGGACGCAGCGCTTGGCGAAATCGCCGAGGGCGAGGCGCCCGACCTGTTCGTGGTCGCGGCCGATCTCGGCCGTCCGGGCGACGGGTTGCGCTTTCTGTCGGAACTCCGCTCGCGTCAGGCGACGCGGCACTCCCGGGTCTGTCTGGTTCTGCCTGCGACCGCACGCGACGTTTCGGCAACCGCGCTTGACCTCGGCGCGGGTGATCTGATCGACAGCGCCGCCGAGCCCGAGGAGATGGCCTTGCGCATCCGCGCCCAGCTGCGCGCCAAGCGCCAGGCCGACCGGCTGCGGTCCAATGTAGCGGACGGGCTGAGGCTCGCCATGACCGATCCGCTCACCGGTCTTCACAATCGCCGCTATGGCCTGTCGCACCTTCAGCGCATCGCCGAACATGCCCGCCATGGCGGGCGATCCTTCGCGGCACTCATTCTCGACCTCGACCGGTTCAAGACTGTGAACGATACCTGGGGCCATGCCGCGGGCGACGCGGTGCTGATCGAGGTCGCGCGGCGGCTCAGGGACAATCTGGCGGCGGGCGACCTTCTCGCCCGCATCGGCGGCGAGGAGTTCCTGATCGCGCTACCCGACATCGGGTTCAGGAAGGCGCATACGGTCGCAGAACGCATCCGCCGGGTGATCGGCGACCATCCGTTCCGGCTGCCGGGCGGCGGGCAGGTGGCGATGACCCTGTCGATCGGCCTGGCCATGGGCTGTTCGCGCCCCGACAGCGAGGAGACCACGGCAATGCTCCTGGACCGCGCCGATCAGGCGCTGCTGGCGGCGAAGACGGAGGGCCGCAATCAGGTCACGGTGAACCGCACGGCCGCCTGAGCGCTGCACCGGAACCGTCGCCTTTTACGGCCGTTTCCCGATCCCGGCCGCGATCCGCGCCCCAAGGTCGCGCCGGTCCTCGGCCGACAGGCTGCCGAGATAGTCGAGAAAGACCTGTCGCCCCTGCGCCATCCGGTCGCGGCTCCGCTCGGCCTGCCGGTCGAGGATCGCGGCGGCGGCGGCGGGATCCCAGCTTTCGGCCTGAAGGACGGCCGCAAGGGCAAGGAAATCTTCCGTGACCGCATCGCGCATCGCCCGGTAGTCGGGCGCAACCGCGCGGAAGCGGCGGAACAGCTCGTGCCGGTCGGCGCGGCTGAGGCTCTCGGTGATGGGGCCGAAACCCACATCCGGCGCCATCATGCCAGCGCGCCCGAACGGATGGCCCCCCGCCATCCGGCCCGCGACCAGCCCCACGAAGAGCAGGTTGAGCGCAAGCGAGATATATAGCGCCAGACGCAGCTTGCCGCCCTGTTTGCCTTCGGTTTGTTCTGCCATCTCAGCCTCCCGCCTCGGTTCCGTCGCCGGTTCCGAACATATCGCCCGCGCCGGGCATCAGCTCAACCGTTCCCGCCGCAGCGGCGGACATCAGAAGTCCGCCCGGATCGGCGATACCGATCCAGGCCCCGGCGAGGGTCGCGGTCAGAAGCCCGCCCGCGCCGCGCCAGCCGCCGATCGCCCGGGCGAGTTCGGCCCAGATGCCGGGCGCAGGCCGGGACGGTTGCGCGACAGGGGCGGCCCCTTCCGGCGCTGGCTGCATCGCTTCGCCCGCGGCGGCGACGCGCGCCAGAAACCCCGGGGGCGGGCTTTCGTCGCCGCGTGCCCGCGCCAGCAGCAGATCGAATTCGCGGTCGTCGCTCATCTTCTCACCCTTCCGCATGTCCCAGGGCCTGCCGGTCCTTTGCCAAAGCCTCTGTCAAGGCCCTTTTGCCGCGCGCCGTCAGGCTTTCGGCCGCTTCGGTGCCAATCTCCATGATCGCTGCGATCTCGGGGTTCGTCAGCCCCTCGATATGGCGCAGAACCACGGCAATCCGCTGGCGGTCCGGCAGCGTGCCAAGCGCACGCGACAGGGCATCCGCGCGGTCGCGGGCGATAAGCCGCGCCTCGGCGCCGGGCGCGCCATCCGCCAGATCGAGCGCCGCCTCGATCGCCTCGGTCGGGCGGCGACGCGCCAGATCGGTGGCGAGGTTGGCGATCACCCGGTAAAGCCAGCTCGTCACCCGCGCTGTGCCCGGTCGCCACCCCGGCGCCGCGCGATAAAGCCGGATCATCGCCTCTTGCGCGACATCCTCGGCATCGGCGCGCGAGCCGGTAAGGCGCAAGGCGAACCGGAAGGCCGCAGGGCCGAACCGCTCTGCCATGGTGCGCGCGGCGGCGGGATCGCCCGCCGCATAGGCGCCGAGCAAGGCTTCATCGGGTTTCCCCGGTGCCTCGGCCGTTCCATCGGTGTCAGTGGCCCGCACCATGCCTTCGTCTTAGACCCCTGCCCCAAGGACCGCAATCTTGCGGCCGCGCGCAGGCCAGGCCCGCGCGCGGCCGATGTCACCCGTCACTCCCGACCGTCATCGCCCCAGGGCCAGAACGGCATGCCGTGCGGGCCGTCGCCGTCGCCCCAGCCATGGTCATGGCCACCGCGCCCGAACCAGCCGCGACCCTCGCCCCGGCGGTCGCCGCGCTTGTCACGCATCGCCTGAAGCTCTTCCCTGCTGACCGCGCCATCGCCGTCCCCGTCGAGCCGGTCGAAGATCCGCGCCATCCGGTCCTCGGCGGCAAATTCCGCCGTACTGACCTTGCCGTCGCCATCGGTGTCGAGATCGACGATGCGGTGGCGCGCCATCTTCGTCATCTGATCCTGCATCCGCGCCATCATCTGGGCGGCCATCTCTTCGGCGGTGACAAACCCGTCGCCGTCGGCATCGAGGCCCGCGATACGCGCCGCCTTCAGCGCCTCTGCCTCTTCCTTCGTCACCTTGCCGTCGCCGTTGGCGTCGGCCTGATCGAATAGCGCCTCAGGCCCGCCCATCATGCCCGGGCCACCCATGCCCATGTCGCTGCCGCCGCCAAAGGCAAATGCAGGGGCTGCGATCAGGGCACCAGCCGCAAGCGCCAGCGAAAATCCGGTTCTCTTCATCTTTATTCTCCTTGCCGAGCGGGCCGGACCGCCCGGCCCCCTATTGGTAGAACGGCGGTGCCGAGACGTTCCGTCGCAAGGACTGACATTTTTTCCACACGGTGCGCGAAGCGGCGGCATTTCCCTTGGCCGTCAACCCTGCTAAGGGAGCCTCATGACCGACCTCCCGCTCAGTTCTTCCACGGATACCGGGGCCTCCGACCGACCGGTCAAGCCCGCGCTCTGGCGCGGCTGGCGCGGGCGCTGCCCGTCCTGCGGCGAAGGGCGGATGCTTGAGGGTTATCTGAAGGTACGGCCCGCCTGCCCCACTTGCGGCGAGGTCTTCAGCCATCACCGCGCCGATGACGGGCCGGCCTATTTGACCATCCTCGTCGTCGGCCATCTGATGGCGCCCCTCCTGATGTGGGCCTTCATCGAGTTCCGGCCCGCACCCTGGGTTCTGGTCGCGATCTTCACGGCGGGCTGCGTCGGGCTGTCGCTCTTCCTCTTGCCACGCTTCAAGGGTGCGCTCGTCGCGCTGCAATGGGCCAAGCGGATGCACGGGTTCGGGACAGGCGATGGGCGGAACTGACGCGCAGCATATGGCGCCGCGCCCGGCGGCGACCGTCATCCTTGTCCGCCGCGATGGGCCGGAGCCGACAGTCCTCATGGGCCAACGCGGCGCGGGCGCGGCCTTCATGCCATCGAAATATGTCTTCCCGGGCGGCGCCGTCGATGCCACCGATGCCGCCGTGCCGCTTGCGACGGGCCTCGGCCCCCTCTGTGCCGCGCGGCTCGCCTGGCAGTCCGACCCCGGCCTCGAAACCGCACTCGCGGCCGCAGCCGTGCGCGAGCTTTGGGAAGAGACGGGCCTCGCCTTGGGCGAGCCGGGCGCGGCACCCGCAGGCTGGCACGGGTTCGACACGACAGGCCTCGCACCCTCTGCCGCGGCGCTGCGCTTCTTCTTCCGCGCGATCACCCCACCGGGCAGACCGCGCCGGTTCGATGCGCGCTTCTTCCTTGCCGATGCGGCCGCACTGCATGCCGACCCGGACGATTTCGGCCGGGCTTCGGATGAACTCTCGCATCTGCACTGGGTGCCGGTCGCCGAGGCGCGCCGCCTGAACCTGCCCTTCATTACCGAAGTGGTGCTGGCGGAGCTTTCGGCCCTGCTTGGCGGGCTCGCGGCCGGCGCGCCGCTGCCTGCGCCTCCCTCCGTGCCCTTCTTCGACAATTCCGGCCCCGTACCGGCCTTCCGCCGGATCGTGGCCTGACCCGCAGGCGCGCCTCAGCCCTTTTCTGGGCGCAGCGGATGCGGCACGGGATCCTTGGCGCGGAAGAAATGCGCGCGGAAGATCTCGCCATAGTTCCGGTAGAGGTAGCTGTCGTTGCGCCTGAGATAATCCGCGCGGTGGGTGCGGTAGTGGGACGGCAGGCGGTACCAGGCAAGGCCGGGTTTCGTGTGATGAACGACGTGCAGGTTGTTGTTCAGAAAGAGGAATGGCAGAACCCGCCCGCCCTCGACGATGACCGATCTGCAGCGCGCGATCTCATGCGCGCGATGTTCCAGATAGGTGCGGATCTTCAGGATCGAGAGGCCGGCATAGGCCGAGGCCAGATAGGCCCACCAGGGCATCGGGGCGACCCGCAGGATCAGGACCAGCACCGCCAGCCCGGCCAGATGCAATAGCCAGTCGCGGGCGATGGCGCGGTCCCCCTTGAGGATCGCGCGCAGGTCGGCGGGCACGAATGTCGCACAGGCAATCGCCGGACCGATCAGCATCCGGCCGAAGAGCGTATTGTTGAACCGCAGCAGCGCCTTCAGCGGCCCCGGCAGACGCGCCCAGACCAGCGGATCGCGAAAGTTGCTTTCCGGGTCATCATAAGGATCGGTCAGATGTTCGTCGCGATGGTGCGCCAGATGCATGTCGCGGAACCGGCCATAGGGAAAGAGCAGCCCGAGCGGTAGCGAGACAAGCGCCTCGTTGACGGCCCTCACGCGCGTCGGGTGCCCGTGCAGAACCTCATGCTGCAATGACGAATGCAGTGTTATCGCGAGGATCGTCATCGCCATGCCGAAGGGCAGCCATACTGTGGTCGCCCAGCCTACGCCCAGCCACCAGACAAAGTAGCAGCCAGCGATCAGCGCAAGTGTCGGCCATTCGATACCGGCCCCCTGAAGGGCCGTCCGGTCAGTCATGGCTGCCCCCCGTCCGGCCCCAGCGCACACGCGCCCAGATCCGCTCGTAGATGACGTAACAGCAAAGGCCGATCAATGTGTTGAGGACTGCCATCGCACCGCCCAGAGACGCCGATCCGGTCAGCAGGGCACCAACCAGCGCCATTGACCCGAGCCCGAGCAGGCTCCACAGCAGTGCTTTCACCAAGGTCCGTTCACGCGATTCCATAACCGTCCCGCACCCAACGCTCCTCACGAGCGAAATCATCAGTCACTTGCAGGAAGGCGCCGCGCGAACCCGGCGGAGACCCTCACAGTATCAATCGCAACCTGCCACCGAGAACCGTCAGCACCTTCCCACGAGCATTTCGCACCCGCAGACCGTTGGTGAACATCCGGAATTTGATTAACAAAATTCATCACTCATGATATTTATCATCATATGGCAGAAAATATCGACAAACGTGATCGCGCGAGCCTGTTCCGACAACGTTTGTCGCTCGCCATGGCGGAAAGGGACGTGACGCAAAGCGGGCTGGCGCGCGCGGTCGGCGTGGACCGGTCGACGGTCTCGCAGCTGCTGGGCGATGCAGGTGCGCGACTGCCGAATGCTCAGGTCGTGGCGGAATGCGCCACGGCGCTCGGCGTCTCCGTTGATTGGCTGCTCGGCCTTACCGACCGGCCGGAGCGGCTTGCCGATCTGCTTGCGGCGTCGCTCACCATAACCGAAGCGCCGCGCGCGCTGATCGACGAGCGGATTTTCGGCTGGCACCGCGAAGCTGCCGGATACAAGATCCGCCATGTCCCCGCGACCCTGCCCGACATGTTGAAGTCTCGCGCGCTGATGCGCTGGGAATATGAGCCGCAGCTCGGCCGCACCGCCGATCAGGCGATCGGCGCGTCGGAAGACCGGTTGGCCTGGATGCGCGCAGCGCGCTCGGACTACGAGATCGCGATTCCCTGCCATGAAATCGAGGCGATGGCACATGCCGAAGGCTATTACCGCGGTCTCGACCGCGCCCTGCGGCTTGAACAGCTCGACCGGCTCGCCGCGCTCTATGATCAGCTCTACCCGACGCTGCGCATCTATATCTATGATGCGCGACGGGTCTTTTCATCGCCGGTCACCATCTTTGGCCCACTGCTCGCGGTGCTCTATCTCGGCCGCAATTATATCGTCTTCCGTGACCGCGAGCGGATCGACGCGATCTCGGCGCATTTCGACGGGCTGGTACGCGAGGCCGACCTCGGCGCGCGGGACTTCCCGACCCTTCTGGCGCGTCTCAGGGCAGAGATTGAATAAGGACAAGAACTGGCGCTTCAGCGCGGCATTCGCAGCTGCGAAATATCGTATCCGTTGAAGTCGAGCACCTCGCGCGCCGCGGTCATGAGATCGGCGCGCGCCTGTCCCGGCCGGGCGAGGATGCCGCCAAAGCGGCCGTCCGGCGTGCCGAAGGCCGCCACCCGGTAATCGGCATCGATCCAGAGAAACCATATCTCTTCGGCGCCGCCAGGACCGTCACGCAAGACCCGCCCCGGCCCCGAAAGCCGCGCCTCGGTCTGAAAGCCCGTGCGGCCCGCGGATCCACAGCGCGTGCCGCGGACGACGAAAGCCCCCGCCCCGATCCGCCAATCCTCGTCCAGCGTGCCGCAGCGCGCATCGGCGCCAAAGGCAGCGACAACCTGCCAGGCGCCCTGAAAGCGCGCCGGATCGAAGGCGGTCGAGGAGGAAATCGGCACAGAGGGATTGCGGAAACCCGTCTGTCGGGGGGCGGGCATGCAAGCGGCAAGCGCACAGAGCGCCGCCAGCGTCACTCGATACATTGGGTCACCGCGACGCCGCCGTCATTCAGGATCTCGTTGCAGCCGAGAAGCGGCGTGACCGGCGCGCAGCTGCGCGACCGCGCCAGGCAGGCGCTTTCGCAATCCCGTCCGCTGGAACAGGCCTTGCCCGCATCGCGCGGCACGCTCTGACACAGAAACCCGCCGTTCGCATGGACGAATTCTCCGCCCGAGCGGATGCACTGGGCATGGACCACATCAGTGGCGGCCTCGCCCACCGGCGGCAACGCGTCCTTGTCGGCTCCGCCGATCTTGCAGCCGGCCAACAGGACCAATCCCAACAGTGCTGCAACTCCCAGACCCAGCCGCATGTGCCCTCGCTTTCCCGCCGCGCGTGACCCTCCCCGGTTCGTCGCCGGAAGGCAAGGGGCCACGATCACGATTGCCCGAACCGGGCAGACACAATACGAAACACTCGATGAAAACCGAAGCGCCCCTCTTTGTCCGCGACCCCTCCGCCCTCTCGGTCGGCATCCTCGTCATGCCGGAGACCAACGCCTTCTCGCTTGCCGCCTGCGTCGACCCGATGCGCGCGGCAAACCGGCGGGCGGGCCGCGCGCTGTTCCGCTGGACCTTCCTGTCGCCCACCGCCGCCCCGGTGCCCCTGACCGCCGGGTTCGAGATCGCCGCAAGCCCCCTGCCCGATCAGGCCGATTTCGACCTTCTCGTCATTGTCGCGGGCTTCCGGCTTGAGGAACAGGCGAGCCCCGACCTCCTCTCCCGTCTGCGCCGCCTCGCGCCGCAGGTCCGGGCCATGGCGGGTGTCGATGGCGGCAGCTGGTTTCTGGCGCGCGCGGGGCTGCTGGACGGGCGCGCGGCGACCACCCATTGGGAGGACCTCGAAACATTCGCCTCGCGCTTCCCGGCGGTTGATGTCCGGCGCGACCGCTATGTGATCTCGGGGCCGATGGTCACCACCGGCGGCGCCGCGCCCTGCCTTGACATGATGCTCGCCCTCATCGGCAGCCGTTGGGGCGCCGATCTCGCGCTGCGTGTGGCGGGCGCCTTCCTGTACGAGCCCTTGCACGCGGGCTCGGTGCCGCAAATGGCGATGCCCGCCGCGCGCATCGCCCGCGCCGACCCCGCGCTCGCCCGCGCCATCGCGCTGATGGAGGATCATGTCGACGATCCCCTGCCTATCGCCGAGATCGCCCGCCGCATCGGGCTCTCGCAACGACGGCTGGAAATGCTTTTCGCCGAACGGCTCTCGATCAGCCCGGGGCGCTTCTTCCTCGACCTGAGGCTTGACGAGGCGCGGCGCCTGACCGTCGATACCGGCCTTTCCCTGCAGGAAATCGCGCTGCGCACCGGCTTTGCCAGCCAGACCGCCTTCGCCCGCGCCTTCCGGACCCGCTTCGGCGCCACCGCCTCATCGCTCCGCCGCCCCTAGTCCCGGATCCGTTTCCCTTTCATCTTGGCGAAAATACCTCGGAGGGGGTCCGGGGGAGGCAGCGCCTCCCCCGGCGGAGCGCCCGAGGCACGTCTGCCGTCTGGGCCAAGGTCGCGGCCTTCTGCTCAGGGCGGATCGAAATGCTGGCCCGCGCGGAAATGACGGACAGCGCGGTTCGGCGGGTGCCGTGCGCAGAGATCGACAGATCCGTCGCACGCCGCCCCGGCACGCCGCCAGAGCACGCCCTCCCGCGCCCGGGCCAGATACAGCTTCTGCCCGGGGGCTTCAGAGCCAGGTCACGGCAAAATGACACAGCGCACCGGGAGCTTGTGCTAGCATGCCGGGAAATGGGGATTGCACATGCCGCGCTGGGCCCTGACCGCCTTCGTCTGCCTGCTGATCGGCGCCGCCCCCGTGGCCGCGAAACCGCTGCACTATCTGCTCGACCCAACCCAGTCCGATGTCGGCTTTTCGGTCAACGTCGGGCAATCGCCGCTGAAGGGCCACATGCCGGTGGCAAGCGCCGACCTGATCCTCGATTTCGACAAGGCGGCGGCCAGCCGCATCCGCGTGACGCTCAGCCCAGGCGGCGCGCAGATGGCTCTGCCCTTCGCCACGAACGCGATGAAAAGCCCAGAAGTGCTTGATACGGGCCGCTTTCCGGCGATCCGCTTCGAAAGCACGCGCGTCCGTCCCACCGATGCCGGCGCCGATGTCGAGGGCCGGATCACGATCCGCGATGTGACCCGTCCGATCACCTTGCAGGCGCGGCTCTTCCGCCCGCCGGGCAGCCCCGAGGGCACGCGCGAGGCGCTGACCGTCAAGCTGTCGGGCGTGGTGAACCGGTCTGATTTCGGCGCCAGCGGGTTCGCCGACATGGTCGGAGACCGGGTCGAGCTGAACATTTCCGCGCGGATCCTTTTGCAGAACTGACGGGCGGCGGCTTTTTTGCTCTGGGCTTTCCCGTCCCGCGGCACCATGGTGGCCCTGTTCCACAAAGCCTCCTGTCATGCGCCTCCTGATTTCCTTCGCCGCCCTCTTCCTGTCGGTCATCTTCCTGCAGCTCGGCACCGGCGGCGTGGCGCCGCTCGACGCCCTGTCGGGGGTCTCGCTCGAGTTTACCAAGACCGAGATCGGGACGCTCGGCTCCTCGCATTTCCTCGGGTTCTTCATCGGCTGCTGGTGGGCGCCGCGACTTCTGGGCACGGTCGGCCATTCCCGCGCCTTCGCGGCTTTCACTGCCGCCGGCACTATTGGCATCATCGCCCATATGATGATCGTGAGCCCCCTGGCCTGGGCGCTTCTGCGGCTTCTGTCGGGCATGTGCGTCGCAGGCTGCTATACGATCATCGAGGCCTGGCTGCAGGCCAAACTGACAAACGAATCCCGCGGCCGGGCGATGGGCGTCTACCGGATCGTCGATATCGGCGGCTCGCTCGCCGCGCAGCTTGTCATCGGTTTCCTCGAACCGGCCCAGTATTTTTCCTATAACCTTCTCGCCATCCTCTGCTGCGCCGCCCTCCTGCCGGTGGTGGTATCGAAGGCGGAAGAGCCGCCCACCCCCGCCGCCCCGCGCCTGAGGCCCGGGCTCGCCTGGGCGCGCTCGCCACTCGCCGCGCTTGGCGTTGTCACCTCGGGCGTCACCGGCGCCGCCTTCCGCATGGTCGGCCCGGTCTACGGGATCGAGGTCGGGCTGTCGGCCGACCGGATCGCGATCTTTCTGGCGGCCTATGTGATCGGCGGCGGGCTCGCGCAGTTTCCGCTCGGCTGGCTCGCCGACCGGTTCGACCGGCGCCATGTGCTGATCGGGCTGTCGGTCCTTGCAAGCCTCTCCTGCCTGATGACCATCGGTCTTTCCGACCTCGGCCCCTGGCCCGCTTACCTGTCGGCCGCGCTCTTCGGCGCGGCCACCATGCCGATCTATTCGGTCTCTACCGCTCATGGCCATGATTTCGCCGATGACAGCGAGCGGGTGGAACTGTCGGCCGCCTTCATGTTCCTCTATGCGGTCGGTGCCATCGCCTCGCCGCTCATCGCCTCGCACCTGATCGAGGCCTATGGCGCCTCTGCCATGTTCCTCTTCATCGGCACGACCCATGCGGCACTTGTGCTCTTCAGCCTTATCCGCATGCGCGCCCGCCCCGCACCGGCAGAGCGCACCGCCTATGTCGTGGTGCCGCGCACCTCCTTCACCATCGGGCGGCTCTTCGGCCGGTCGCGCCGCGACTGAGCGGAGGCCACAGACCTCTGGCCCTCGCGCCGCGATGGCGCTAAACGAGGCGCCGGACTTCTTGGGACGGGACGAATGGCGCGCATCCTCATCACTTCGGCGATCCCCTATATCAACGGTATCAAGCATCTGGGAAACCTCGTCGGCTCCCAGTTGCCCGCCGACCTCTTCGCCCGCTACATGCGCGCCCGCGGCCATGAGGTCATGTTCATCTGCGCGACCGACGAACATGGCACGCCCGCCGAACTGGCCGCCGCCAAGGCGGGAAAGCCGGTGGCCGACTATTGCGCCGAAATGCACGAGGTGCAGAAGGACCTCGCGAAGGGCTTCCGCCTGTCCTTCGACCATTTCGGCCGGTCGTCGTCCGAGCGCAACCACCGCCTGACCCAGCATTTCGCCGGGCGCCTCGCCGACAATGGCCTCATTCGCGAAGTCACGGAAAAGATGGTCTTCTCCATCGACGACAACCGCTTCCTGCCGGATCGCTATATCGAGGGCACCTGCCCCAACTGCGGCTATGACAGCGCGCGCGGCGATCAGTGCGACAATTGCACCAAGCAGTTGGACCCGACCGACCTCATCAACCCGCACTCAACCATCTCTGGGTCCACGAACCTTGAGGTGCGGGAAACCAAGCACCTCTACCTCATGCAGCGGTCGCTGAAGGACAAGCTGGAAGCCTGGATCGATTCAAAGACCGACTGGCCGGTCCTGACCACCTCGATCGCCAAGAAATGGCTGAACGACGGCGACGGTCTGCAGGATCGCGGCATCACCCGCGACCTTCACTGGGGCATTCCGGTCCGCAGGGGGGACGCGCCCTGGCCGGGGATGGAGGGCAAGGTCTTCTATGTCTGGTTCGACGCGCCCATCGAATATATCGCCGCGACCGCCGAATGGGCCGACGCCAACGGCCTTGGCGAGGCCGACTGGGAACGCTGGTGGCGCACCGACAAGGGCGCGGCGGACGTCGCCTACTACCAGTTCATGGGCAAGGACAACGTCCCCTTCCACACGCTCTCCTTCCCCGCAACGATCCTTGGCTCGGGCGAATCCTGGAAACTCGTGGACTATCTGAAATCGTTCAACTACCTGAACTACGACGGCGGCCAGTTCTCCACCTCGCGCGGGCGCGGCGTCTTCATGGATCAGGCCCTCTCGATCCTGCCGTCGGACTACTGGCGCTGGTGGCTCCTCTCCCACGCGCCGGAATCCTCGGACAGCGAATTCACCTGGGAGAATTTCCAAGGTTCCGTAAACAAGGACCTCGCCGATGTGCTGGGCAATTTCGTCAGCCGCATCACCAAGTTCTGCAACGCCAAATACGGCCCCGCCATCCCCCCGGGCGGCAGCTACGACGATCGCGCCCTGGCGCTGATCGCGGACATCGAGGCCCGCGTCCGCGCCTATGAGGCCTTCATGGGCGAGATGGAGGTCCGCAAGGCCGCCGCCGAACTCCGCGCCATCTGGGTCGCGGGCAACGAATATCTGCAATCCGCCGCACCCTGGACCGTCTTCAAGACCGACCCGGACGCCGCCGCCGCCATCGTGCGCCTTTCGCTGAACCTTGTCCGTCTCTATGCGGTCCTGTCGGAACCCTTCATCCCCGACGCCGCCGCGACGATGCTGAAGGACATGGGCACCGACAACCGCGCCTGGCCCGGACCGGTCGCCGAAGCGCTAGAGGCATTGCCGCCCGGACATGCCTTCGCGGTGCCCGAGGTCCTTTTCCGCAAGATCGCCGACGAAGAACGCGAGGAATGGTCCGGGCATTTCGCCGGAACGCGAGGCTGATCCCTGCCGACGCGTCATGACTGCGCGGCAAGGCGCGCAAACGTCCCGCGAAGCAAGATTTCATCTCTTGCGCGTCGATAAAACAACCGTTCCTTTCCAGCGGCTTCAGCGATAGTTGACGCCGCCCCGTCGCAATCAGGCGCCCGCGGCCCCATATCTATATTTCGGATGCAGGAATGTCCTGCGCCCAATATGGAGGGTCCGATTATGGGAACCGACAACAAGAACACTGACACGACCATCAATCTTTCCGAGAAAACGCATCCTGGTACCGACAAGCCGGCAAACGAGCAGGCTGGCCAGAGCGCCCCGAAGCCCGGTCAGATGGGAGACGGGTCGAAGACCGTCGACACCAAACATCCGAGCGGTCAGTCAAAGTGACCGCTGATCGCCCTGAAACAGGGCGAGCGATGGCGGGCCAGTGGCCCGCCGGGCAGGATAGACGGACAGCCGCACCACTTCCCAAGTTCGCACCGCAGACCTCGGCCGCGGCCACGAAATGGCCAACCGGGCTCAGCTGGCGCGAATTCTTCGAAAGGCTCGGGAATGGCACGTTGCCGGTGGTGGGCATCCCGCTGACGCGCGCCGTCGCAAAAGACAGATGAATTTGCAGGGCCTTTCCGGCATCACCCTGGAAAAACCGATTTCACGAGACATTAGACCGAGAGAATTCGACAGATACATTTGACTCGTTGTGCGCGTTCCGGCCGCGATCATTTGCCCCAGCCGGAGCAAGAAGCGGCGGAGAGATCTGCCGTTTTTTGTTGTTTCCGCGCCATCGCCGCTCGTCTCCGTTGCGCGGCATCCGATCGGGTGGCCAGGCCGGGCGATGAGGCCGCCGCGTCAATCCCTGATCAGCAGCAGCAGCGCGAGGACGGTCGCTCCGACACCCGCCAGCACCTGTACTGGCGGCGCGGGTTGACCGAAGCCGATCTCCCACAGGATCACCCAGCAAGGCGTGAGGTATGTGTAGGCCATCACTTTCGACGAGGGCAGCCTGAGCGCCGCATATTGCAAGAGGACGAAGGTCACGGCACTGGCGAAGAAAGCGGTGTAGAGAAGCGTGATCCAGACAATGGCGGGCAGGGCTGACCAGTTTGTGGCGCGGATGTCACCCCACCCCCAGACCGTCAGCACCAGGAAACCCGTCACGAGCACGCCGAAGGAAAAGACCATCGGGCTTTCGCCCCGGTTCAGCTTGCGGACCAGGGGCGTATAAAGCGCATGCGCCAGGCAACCCCAGAAATAGATCACCTCGCCCTTGCCGACCTCGAAGCGCGCGAGAGCGCCCCAGTCAGCGCGGAAGATCACCCAGACCGCCCCGAAACCGCCGACCAGAAGGGCGGCAGCGATCCGCGGGGTCGTGATCTGTCGCAGCAGCAGCCAGCCGAACCCCGCCGCCATCAAGGGGGTCAGGGTAAAGACCGCCGCCGTCGAAACCGGCGGCGCGGTCTTCAGCCCTTCGAACATCAGCACGAAATAGGCCGAGAGGCATAGGCCCAGCAGGAGATAGCGCCAGGGCGCCTGCCCGTCGCCCGCCCGGAAGGCGCCGGTGGCCAGCGCGGCCGCGCCGACAAACAGCGCCGCAAGCAGGAACCGGACGGCCGAAAAGGCGACCGGCGAGACGAGATTGGCCATCTGGCCGCCAAGCGAGAAGGATCCCGCGATCAGCGCCGAGAAGGACAGCATCGCCAGATGTCCCTTCAGTGCTGGTGACAATCCGGCGGCAGTGGCGCCCGTCATATGTCGGTCCAGCCCTCTGCTGCCTTCTTGATATGGGCGAGGAACTTCTGGACTTTCAATGTCCGGTGCAGATCGACATGGGTGACAAGCCAGAGCGGCGAGGTCCATTCCGGCCGGGGTGCCATCACCTCGATCAGGTCGGGGTCGCGCGCTGCCTCGCGCACCGTCATGAAGCCGATGCCCGCGCCTGCTCGGACCGCCGCCTCGGTCGCCGCCGCCTCGGAGGTACGAAAGACCACACGTTCCGCCGGGACCGCGCCACGCAGCCATTGATAGAACGGCGCCCGCGCCTGCGGGTCATCCGCACCCACGAACCAGTGGCGCGCCAGATCTGCTTCGGTCTTGGGCAGGCCATGGCGGTCGGCATAGCATTTGGCCGCATACATCCCGTTCCGGAGCTGGATGAATTTCTGCACGACATAGTCCGGATCCTCGGGCCGCGCCCCCGCCCGGATCGCCACATGCGCCTCGCCGGAATTCAGCCGGAACAGCCGCATGTCGGTCAGGAAGCGGATATGAAGACCGGGGTGGTCTTTCTGAAAGGCCGCGATCGAGGGGGCGAGCAGACGCGGAATGCCCGAGATCGCGGTGATGATCAGCTCGCCCGAGACTGTCTCGCTCTGGCCCTTGATGCGGGCGGCGAGCTGGTCGAACCGATCGGCGGCGCCCTGCGCAACCTCCAGAAGTTCGCGCCCCGCATCGGTGGGCGTGTAGCCGCGCGCGTGGCGCTGAAAGAGCTTCGAGCCGAGCCTGCCCTCCAGCGCGTCGATATGGCGGATCACGGTCGCATGATGGACACCCAGCACATCGGCGGCGCCCGATACCGTTCCAAGGCGCGCGACCTGATAGGCGGTGCGGATTTCATCCCAGGTTTCAAAGCTCATTATGTGCGCTCACAAACATTGCCTGTTATGAATGTGCAGTTTTCTAAAAGAGTGCAAGCCCTACATTTCACGTCATCCGCACATTCACACACAGGTGATGAAATGACCCGCATTCTTCGTATCGACTCCTCCATCAAGGGCGGCGCCTCCATCACGCGGCGCCTGACCGACCGGCTGACAGACCGGCTTGTCGCCCGCATCGGCGGCGAGGTGACAGAACGTGACGCGCAGGGCCTGCCCGCGATCGACGGCGCCTGGATCGGCGCTGCCTATACGCCCGCCGCAGATCGCAGCGCCGGACAGGCCGAGACGCTGGCACTTTCCGACGCACTCATCGCCGAACTGAAGGCCGCCGACGCGATCATCATCGGCGCCCCGGTCTACAATTTCGGTGTCACGGGCCCCTTGAAGGCCTGGATCGACCTCGTCTGCCGCGTCGGCGAAACCTTCCGCTACGGCGAGAACGGGCCCGAGGGCCTCGTTGCCGACAAGCCGGTCTACGTCGCCTATGCCTCGGGCGGCGTGCCGATGGGGTCGGCGGTTGATTTCGCCTCGGCCTATCTCAGGCAGGTTCTTGCCTTCATCGGCCTGACCAATGTCACCTTCGTTGCGGCCGAGGGCGTGGCACGCGACGAGAGCGCAGCCGTAGCTCGCGCCGAAGCGGCAATCGAACGGATCGCCGCCTGAAACTGCTTTCGCGGCCGGTGCATGTCTGCGTCCGACCGCGCATTCCTTGACTCCTCCCGCCTTTTGATTTAGGCGCTCCTCCGAATTACCCGGAAGTTAGCCGCTTCCGGTCCTGAGGCCACAGGCCGGGATCGCCACCTGTCAGCGCGTTGCGCCCACAGGTGCCATTCTGCTTTGGTTTGGGCGAGGGCGACGCTGGGCCATATCCCCGGGCAACCGGTGAAGGAGAGAGAGAATGTTCGAGAGCCTGTCAGAACGCCTTGGCGGTGTTTTCGACCGCCTGACCAAACAGGGCGCGCTCTCGGACGCCGATGTGAAGGCCGCGCTGCGCGAGGTGCGCGTGGCGCTTCTGGAAGCCGACGTTTCGCTGACGGTCGTCCAGGATTTCGTCAAACGGGTCGAGGCGGGCGCGACCGGCCAGGCGGTGACCAAATCCGTGACCCCGGGCCAGCAGGTCGTGAAGATCGTTCATGACGAGCTGGTCCGTGTCCTTGCCGGTGACGGCGAGCCGGAAGCGCTGAAGATCGACAATCCGCCCGCCCCCGTCCTGATGGTCGGTCTTCAGGGCTCGGGCAAGACCACCACCACCGCCAAGCTTGCCAAGCGCCTGTCCGAAAAGAACGGCAAGCGCGTTCTGATGGCCTCTCTCGACACCAATCGCCCGGCAGCGATGGAACAGCTGCAGATTCTCGGCCAGCAGATCGGCGTCGACACGCTGCCGATCGTCAAGGGCGAAAGCGCCGTCCAGATTGCCAAACGCGCCAAGCAGCAGGCCACACTCGGCGGCTATGACGTCTACATGCTCGACACCGCAGGGCGACTGCATATCGACGAAGCGCTGATGGCCGAGGTTCAGGCGGTCCGCGACGCGACCTCGCCCCGCGAAACCCTTCTCGTCGTCGATGGCCTCACGGGGCAGGACGCGGTGAACGTCGCCACGGAATTCGAGGCGAAAGTCGGCATCACCGGCGTCGTCCTCACCCGGATGGACGGCGACGGGCGCGGTGGCGCCGCCCTGTCGATGCGCGCAGTGACCGGCAAGCCGATCCGCTTCGTCGGTCTGGGCGAGAAGATGGATGCGATCGACGCGTTCGACGCCGAACGGATCGCCGGCCGCATCCTGGGCATGGGCGACATCGTGGCGCTGGTCGAAAAGGCCCGCGAGACGATGGAACTGGCCGAGGCCGAGCGCATGGCCAAGCGCTTTGCCAAGGGCCTGTTCAACATGAACGACCTCAAGGGCCAGCTTGAGCAGATGCTGAAGATGGGTGGCATGCAGGGGCTGATGGGCATGATGCCCGGCATGGGCAAGATGGCCAAGCAGGCCGAGGCCGCGGGCTTCGACGACCGGATGCTGCGCCGCCAGATCGCGCTGATCAACTCGATGACGAAGAAGGAACGCGCCAACCCCGACCTGATGGCCGCCTCGCGCAAGCGTCGCGTCGCGGCGGGCGCGGGCCTCGACGTGGCCGAACTGAACCGGCTGCTGAAGCAGCACCGGCAGATGGCCGACATGATGAAGAAGATGGGCAAGATGGGCAAAGGCGGCATGATGAAGGCCGCGATGCAGATGATGGGCGGCAAGGGTATCGGGGGCGGTGCCGAGATGCCCAAGGACCTGTCCTCGATGAGCCCCGCCGAAATGGAAGCCATGGCCAAGGGCATGCAGGAAGGCATGGGCGGCAAGCTGCCGGGCCTCGGCGGGCTGAAACTGCCGGGCGGGCTGTCCGGCCTTGGCGGTCTGGGGTTCGGCAAGAAGAAATGACTTACCGCCTGACCCAGGATATTCACGGCAAGCCGGTCCTCCGGACCGAGCGGCTTTGCCTGCGCGTGCCTGCGGACGGCGATGTGGAACCTTCGGCCCGCTTCTGGGCCTCGGAGCGGTCACGCATGATGGGCGGCCCCTGGACCTATGAGAAGACCCGCGACGGCTATGCGGACATCCTCGACCAGTGGAACCGCCACGGCTTCAGCCTCTTCACCGTGACGCTCCACGACACGGGCGAGGCAATCGGCGGCATCGGCCCCTACTTCCCCGAAACCCACCCCGAACCCGAGCTTGGCTGGAGCCTTTGGTCGGCCGACCATGAGGGCAAGGGCCTTGCCTATGAGGCCGCCACCGCCGCCCGCGACTGGTTCTTCGCCACAAGCGGCCACGCGACCGCCGTCAGCTATACCGACCCGGCCAACACGCGCTCGCACCGCCTGTGCGAACGGATGGGCGCAACCGTCGATCCCGATGCCGCCCACCCCTATGGCGACGAACCGACGCTGACCTACCGCCATCACGCGGGAGGCCGCGCATGACGATCCCCACGCTGCAGACCGAACGCCTTGTCCTGCGTGCCCCGAAACTCGCGGATTTCGAACATTGGGCCGATTTCTTCGCCTCGCCCCGCTCGGTCCACGAGCGCGGCATGATGGGCCGTATCGACGCCTGGCGCACCTGGGCTGCCGATGTGGCGATCTGGCAGCTGAAGGGTTACGGCCCCTTCGGCGTCGATGACCGCGCGACCGGCGCCTATGTGGGCGAAGTGGGCATCTATCACGGCGACGATTTTCCCGGGCCGGAGCTTGGCTGGTTTGTGGTGCCCGGGGTCGAGGGCAAGGGCTATGCGTCCGAGGCCGCCCGCGCCGTGCTCGATTGGATTCGCGCGACGTTCGACTGGCCCTACATCACCAACATCATCGACCCGGCGAACGACCGGTCCATCGCCCTCGGCCTGCGGCTCGGCGGCGTGATCGACCCCACGCTGCCCGGCGTCGATCCCGGCGATGTGGTCATCCGCCATGACCTGAGGGGGCACGCATGATGTTCCACACCGGCGCGCCGACCCTGCACAGCGACCGGCTGACCCTCGGGCCGGTCGATGACGCCCATGCCGCGGCCTTCATCGACTTCTGCACCACTGACGCCGCGCGCTTCCTCGGCGGCCCGACCGACCGGGAAGATGCCTGGGTGGGCGTCGCCATGCAGGCCGGGCAATGGACGATGCGGGGCTATGGCACCTTCTGGGTCAGCGAAACGGCGACGGGCATGCCGGTCGGCCGGGTCGGCATCTTTCACCCCGGCTGGCGGGATGAACCGGAACTGAGCTGGGTGATCTATCCCGCCTATCAGCGACGCGGTTATGCGACGGAAGCAGCGCTGGCGGCGCGCCATTGGGCCTACGAGGCCCTGCGGCTCGGCCCGCTCATGAGCCTCATCGACCCGGAAAATTCCGCGTCCGAACGTGTGGCGATGCGGCTGGGCGCGTCGAACGAGGGTCCGCATCGTACTGACGCTGCACATATCGTGAACCGCTGGCGCCACCCCGAACCGGAGGAACGGCCATGAAAGTCGTGACACATGTCGGGACGGATGCGGGACGGGTGCGGGACGCAAGACCGACGCCTGTCAGCCTTATGGGAAGGGGCCATTGATGGACACGACAACCCGCGCGGCGGAACTGCTCAAGGAACATCGCGACGCCATCGACCGGCTTGACGCGATCCTCGTCTATACGCTGGCCGAGCGGTTCAAGCAGACCCAGGCCGTGGGGCGCCTGAAGGCGGCGCATGACCTGCCGCCGGCCGATCCGGTGCGCGAGGCGCGCCAGATGGCGCGGCTTGAAGAGCTGGCCGGGGCGGCCGACCTCGACCCCGAACTGGCCAAGAAATTCCTGACCTTCATCATCTCCGAAGTCATCAGGCATCACGAGAAACTACAGAAATAACAGCGGCTTGCCGCTGTTCCACAGCCATCCAAAAGGAGTAACTCACATGGCTATGAAAATCCGTCTGGCGCGCGGCGGTTCCAAGAAGCGCCCGTTCTATTCGATCGTCGCTTCCGACTCGCGCATGCCGCGCGACGGCCGCTTCATCGAGAAGCTCGGCACCTACAACCCGCTTCTGGCCAAGGATGACGAGAAGCGCGTGGTGATGAACATGGAGCGCGTGAACCACTGGCTGTCGCAAGGCGCCCAGCCGACCGACCGCGTCGCCCGTTTCCTCGAAGCCTCGGGCGCGAAGCCCAAGACCACCCGCGCCAACATGAAGAAGGCCGAGCCGGGCGACAAGGCGAAGAAACGCGCCGAGGAAAAGGCCGCGAAGACCGAAGCAGCGGCCGAGTAAGCCGCTATGTTCGTTGGCTTTTTCCTGCGCCGCATCGTGACCGTCCTGCTGTGCGCGACGGCCTTCTGGGCGGGCGTGAAGGCCGACAACCTGTTCGCCGGGGCCCCTGCCCCGGCGGCCGACTGCGCGGGGGGCTGACATGACGGACCGTATCTGCGTCGGCGCCATCGCGGGCGCATTCGGCGTCAAGGGCGAGGTCCGGCTGAAAAGCTTCTGCGCCCAGCCCGAAGCCATCGCCGCCTATGCGCCGCTGTGGTCCAGGGACGGCGGCCGCAGCTTCACCCTGCGTCTCACCCGCGGCTCCGGCGGCGGGCTGACGGCCCGGCTTTCCGGCATCAACACCAAGGAAGAGGCGGATGCGCTGAGAGGGTTCGAGCTTTATGCCGACCGCGACAAGCTGCCCAATCTTCCCGACGACGAATTCTATCACGCCGACCTCATCGGACTTGAGGTTCTGGACACCTCCGGCCGCCCGCTTGGCCGGGTGAAGGCGGTCCACAACCATGGCGCGGGCGACTTTCTGGAAATCATCGCGCCGGGTGGCGGGCTTTTGCTGCCCTTCACCAAAGCCGCCGTCCCGACCGTCGACCTGACAGCCCGCCGCATCATCGCCGACCCTCCGGAAGACCAGGGGCCAGAGGATCAGGGGGATGAGTGAGGAAAAGCCGAAATCCCACGGTCGCATCGCCATTTCCGAGGCGCTGCGCCCGCGCGAACTGATGACCGACAGCCCGCGCCTGAAAGGCGCCTGGACCGCGCGGATCGTCACGCTCTTTCCCGAGGCCTTTCCCGGCACGCTCGGCCTCAGCCTGACCGGCAAGGCGCTCGCCGAGGGCAGGTGGGCGCTTGAGACCATCGACCTGCGTCCCTTCGGCGAAGGGCGCCACCGCAATGTCGACGATACGCCGGCGGGCGGCGGTGCAGGCATGGTCCTGCGCCCCGATGTCGTCTCGCGGGCGCTCGACGAGGCGGCGCGGGGTACTCCGGACGACCGCGCGCGCTGGCCGCTTCTCTATCTGTCCCCGCGCGGGCGGCCCTTCGACCAGACCGCAGCACGCCGTTTCGCGGCTGCAGAGGGCGTGACGCTCCTCTGCGGTCGGTTCGAGGGCGTGGACGAGCGGGTGATCGAGGCCTACGGGATCGAGGAAATCAGCCTCGGCGATTTCGTCCTGACCGGCGGCGAGATCGCAGCGCAGGCTTTGATCGACGCCACGGTCCGGCTTCTGCCCGGCGTTCTCGGCAATGCCGCCTCGACCGAGGAGGAAAGCTTTTCGGCGGGCCTTCTGGAATATCCGCAATATACCAGGCCGCAAGTCTGGCAAGGCCGGGAAATCCCGCCGGTCCTCATGTCCGGTCATCATGGAGAGATCGCCAGATGGCGGCGGGCGGAGGCGGAGCGGATCACCCGCGAACGCCGGCCCGATCTTTGGGCAGCGACGGAAAAGCGCAGGCGCTGACCCCGCTTGCGACCAAAATGCTTCGCGAAAGAATTTGCCCGGCCCCGGCCGGATCACCCGGTCCTTGACCGCGCCCGAGCGCCGGGCGAGAACCCGGTTCATGCTCTGGATCACCGACACACTCTCGATCGCCGACTGGGAGCTTTCGGAAAGCTTTTCCCGCTCTTCCGGGCCGGGCGGGCAGAATGTGAACAAGGTGTCAACCGCAGTCGATCTGCGGTTCGAGGCGGACCGCAGCCCGCATCTGCCCGCACCGGTCAAGGCGCGGCTCAAACGGCTGGCCGGGCGGCGCTGGACGGCGGACGGGGCGATCCTGATCCGGGCAGAAGAGACGCGCAGCCAGGCGCAGAACCGCGAGATCGCGCGCGAACGGCTGGCGGAACTGATCCGCGCCGCTCTTGTCGCACCAAAGCGGCGCGTGGCGACCAGGCCGACCTTCGGCAGCAAGCAGCGCCGCCTGAAGGCCAAGGCCGAACGGTCGGAGGTGAAGGCCATGAGGGGGAAGATAGACGATGACTGATCTTCTGGCGCGGCGGGCGGCTTTCCTCGGACCGAATGTTCCGACCTTCTACCGCGAGCCGGTGCATATCGTGCGGGGCGAAGGTGTCTGGCTCTTTGATGCCGCTGGCCGACGCTATCTCGATTGCTACAACAACGTCGCCCATGTCGGCCATTGCCACCCGAAAGTGGTGGAGGCGATCGCCCGGCAGTCCGGGTTGCTCAACACCCACACCCGCTATCTGCACGCGGGCATTCTCGACTATGTGGAACGGCTGACGGCGACCTTCGGCCACGGCCTTACGCAGGCGATCATGGTCTGCACCGGGTCGGAGGCGAACGATATTGCGCTTCGCATGGCGCAGGCGGCAACCGGCAGGACCGGGCTGATCGCGACCGACAATACCTATCACGGCAATACGGCGGCGGTGTCGGCGCTCAATACCCGCCGTCCGCCGATCGGCGGCTGGCCGCCCCATATCCGGCGCGTGCCGGCGCCGGACGGGCTTGTACCGGGCGGCTGCGACGGGGCAGTCTTCGCCGCCCATGTCGCCCGCGCGATCCGCGAGCTGGAGGAAGCGGGCTACGGCTGTGCCGCCCTGATCCTCTGTCCGATCTTCGCCAACGAAGGTCTGCCGGATGTAGCGCCGGGGTTCCTCGACCAGGCGGTGGCGGCGGTGCGCAAGGCGGGCGGGCTGATCATATCGGACGAGGTGCAGCCAGGGTTCGGGCGGCTCGGGCGGCAGTGGTGGGGGCACGACTGGCAGGCGTTCGCACCGGATGTGGCGACGATGGGCAAGCCGATGGGCAACGGCTATCCGGTCGCGGGCGTGGTGGCGCGGCCCGATGTGATGGCGGCTTTCCGCGAGGCCTTCGGCTATTTCAACACGTTCGGTGGCAATCCGGTGGCTTGCGCCGCCGCGATGGCGGTGCTCGATGTGATCGAGGAAGAGGGCCTGATGGCCCATGCGGCAGGGGTGAGCGACCGGATGGCGGGGCATCTCGCGGCACTCTCGCATCCGCTGATCGCGGGCGTCCGGGCGCGCGGTCTCTTCTTCGCGGTCGAACTGGCGCGCGACGGCACGCCCGCGCCCGAGGCGGCCGAGGCGGTGGTAGAGAAGATGAAGGCGCGCGGCGTCCTGATCGGGCGGATCGGGCGCGCCCAGCATATCCTGAAACTGCGCCCCCCGATGCCGTTCGGGACGGCCGAGGCCGACCTCGCGGCCGAGGCGCTTGCCGCCAGCCTGAAGGAAATCGCAGCGTGAGCGATCACGACACCGCGCGCATTGCGACGGAAGCCGCACGGCTTTGGGACGCGACAGGTGCGCCGAGGCTGATCGTGGCACGCGAGAATGTGGTCTACCGGATGGAACTCGCCGGGGGGCGCCGCGCGGCGCTCAGACTGCATCGGGTGGGGTATCAGAGCCGCGAGGCGATCGAGGCGGAGTTGCTGTGGACCGGCGCCTTGGCTGCACGCGGCTTTCCGACACCGGGACCGGTTACCTTGCCCGGCGGCGGGCTGACGGCCGAGGTCGGCGGGCGAGTGGTCAGCGCGACCGAATGGATCATGGGGGAACCGGTCGGCCGCGCCGCGCTGCCGCTCGGGGGAACCCGCACCGAATTGGCCGACCTGCATCATCGGATCGGTCGGCTGATCGCACGGCTGCACAATCTGACGGACGATCTGGATCTGCCCTCCGCCCTTCCGCGCCCCCGTTGGGACGCGGAGGGCCTGCTGGGCGCCGCGCCGCTCTGGGGGCCGTTCTGGCAGCATCCGCATCTTGAAGGCGCGGCGGGCGCGCTGCTCGGCCGGGTGCGTGCGAACCTTCGCGACAGGCTGACGAGGGGCGAAGGATTCGCCGGTGATTTCGGCCTGGTCCATGCCGATGTCCTGCGCGAGAACCTGCTTGCCGCCGATCGTCGCCTCGCGCTGATCGATTTCGATGACAGTGGCTACGGCTACCGTATCTATGACCTTGGCACGGCGCTCGTTCAAAGTCTTGAGGAGGACGCGCTGCCCGATCTGGCCGCTGCTTTGCTCGACGGATACAATGGCGGGCGCACGCGGCCCGCCCCTTTCAGCGGGGACGATCTGAGAATTGGCGTCCTGCTCCGCGCGCTTGCCTCCTGCGGCTGGATCCAGAGCCGGGCCGCGCCGGACGATCCGCGCCAGAGCCTCTATGTGCAGCGCGCCGTCCGGCTCGCCCGTCTGGTCGAGCGCGGCGCTCCGGGCTGGGCCTGACGATTGTTCGCCAGTACGGGCTGAAGCGTGCCATTTCGGCAAGTCTTTGCACAAAACCGAAAAGGTCTCGCGCGCGCCCGTGATCCCCGCTTGCGATCCGGGCCGAATGCGTTGAAAACCTTAGGCGACCTCCGATGATACAAAGGCCCCACCCCCGATCATGCTG
Source organism: Paracoccaceae bacterium (assembly GCA_041397305.1). Taxonomy (GTDB): domain Bacteria; phylum Pseudomonadota; class Alphaproteobacteria; order Rhodobacterales; family Rhodobacteraceae; genus TMP-24. Next base: position 71,055 of record JAWKWX010000002.1, read on the forward strand.
AAGAAAGCAATCCTGGTGGTGTCGGGCAACGCCTTTGCCTCGATCTTCCTCCTCTTGCGCAACCTGATCGTTGCGCGGCTGATGAGCCCGGAGAATTACGGCATCGCCTCGACCTACGCGATCTCGATGTCGGTGGTCGAGATGCTGTCCTACCTCGGCCTCAACCAGCTGATGGTCGTCGACAAGGATGGCGACAATCCGCGTTTCCAGGCGGCGATGCAGGGCTTTCAGGTCTTGCGTGGCACGTTTTCGGCCATCGTGCTCTTTCTCATCGCCTACCCCTACGCCCAGTTCCTCGGCGTCGAGCGTGTGGCCTGGAGCTATGAGATTCTGGCGCTCATTCCGTTCATCAATGGCTTTCAGCACTACGATGTGCATCGCGAACGGCGGCACATGAACTTCACGCCGACGGTGCTGGTAAACTCGATCCCGGCCTTCGTCTCGGTCCTGTCGCTCTGGCCGCTGGCGCTAATGTTCGGTGACTACCGGATCATGCTGTTTGCGCTGTTCGCCCAGGCGATCAGCATGGTGGCGACCACGCACCTGACCGCAAAGCGGCCCTATCGGCTGATGCTCGATTTCGGGCTGATGAAACATGCGGCGCGGTTCGGCTGGCCGCTGCTTCTGGACGGCGCGTTGATCTTCGGCGCCTTCAACGGCGAGCGGCTGATCGTGCTGAGGGAACTTGGCGTCACCCAGTTCGCCTTCTTCTCGATGGCTTTCACCCTGACGCTCACCCCGACCATCGTTCTGGCCAATTCGTTCCAGTCGCTCTTCCTGCCGCCCCTGACGGCAGCGCGGGAGGACGGGCCCGCGTTCCAGCGCCTGTCTATTGCCGCAATCGAATCCAATCTGGCGGTCGCGGTCCTCTTGATGATGGGTACGGCGATCGTCGGGGGGCCGCTCGCCTATCTGCTTCTGGGGCCGAAATATCTGTCGATCCTCGGTGTGCTGGTGCCCGTCGCGGCACTGCAAGCCATCCGCATCGCCAAGAACGGCGCGAATATCGTGGCTTTGGCCATCGGCAAGTCCAGCAGCTCGATGTGGTGCAATCTCATCCGTGTCGCCTCTCTGCCCCTGTCCTGGTGGGTCGCGGTCCGCAGCGGCGATGTCTTCACCATCATCTGGATCGTCTGCGTCGCCGAGATTCTGGCTTTCGCGCTTTCGATGGTCCTGGCGAAGAAATGGGCGGGCATACGGCTCAGCCCGTTGATCCTTCCGGTGGGCCTGAGTGCCGCTCTGACCGCATTTGCCGTCTATGACTGCTTTGCCCATCCGCCGGTGAAGTCTATGCTGGAGCATCTGCACTGGGGGCTTCTGGTGACCTTCGCGCTTGGCCTTGTTTCACTTCTGACCATGACGGGGCTGCGGCATTTCGCGGTCGAATGGTGGCGGGGGCGTCGGTGAGCCTGTCCGAGGACCAGAACCGGCAGGAGGCCCCGACGATCGGCGTGGTGATCGTCACCTTCAACGCGGCCGATGTGATCGGCGAATGTCTCACAAGCCTGATGATGCAGGCGGGCGGGCGGCCGCACATCGTCGTCGTCGACAACAGCTCGACCGACGGCACGGTCGCGGCGATCCGCGACTGGGCGGCGGCGCCGGGGCGGCCCGGCCTAAGCGAACTGCACTGGCCGGGGGCCACGGATGAGGTGGAGGGCGTCTGCCTGATCCATTCCGGCGCCAACCGGGGGTTCGCGGGCGGGGTGAATATCGGGCTCGCCCATCTCGCTGCGCGGCCCGGGATTGGGCATTTCTGGATCCTCAACCCCGATGCCTTCGCCGATCCCGGCGCAACGGGTGCGATCCTCGCCGCTGCCGCGCGCTGGCCGGACTACGGCATGATGGGCGGGCGGGTGCAATATGCCGAGCCGCCCTGCAACATCCAGATCGACGGCGGCACGATCAACCGCTGGACCGGCGTCACCGGAAATATCAACCTCGGCCGCCCGGCAAGCGCGCCGCAGCCGGAGGCGCGGGAGGTGGATTTCGTGACCGGCGCCAATCTCGTGGTGTCGCGGCGCTTCTACGAGACGGTCGGGCCGATGCGGGAGGATTACTTCCTCTATTACGAAGAGGTGGACTGGGCGCTGCGGCGTGGCGACCTGGCGCTGGTTGTGGCGCCAGGCTTTCTGGTTCACCATCATGCGGGAACCGCAATCGGATCGCCGACGCTGAACCGCCTCGCCTCGCCCTTCTCGATCTGGTTCAAGTACCGGGGACGGATGAAGTTCGTGCGGCGCTTCCTGCCTGTGTCCTGGCCGGTGGCGATGGCGCATGCGACGGCGAAGGCCTTGCAGCTGCTTCTGAAAGGCGCATGGCCGCAGGCACTGACCATCCTCGCGGCAGTCTACGGGCTGCCTGCACCCCGCATGGTGCGCGACCGGCTGTCGCCCGACGCGCAGGAGATCGCCTTTGGCAAGCACGGGCGCTAGGGGCGGCCTGTTCGCCTTGCTCGCGACGGCCGCAGCGGCTGGCGCCGCCGGGGCCGATGCCCCCGTGGGCGCGCGCCTGCTCGGGTCTGTCAACTGGGAGGATCAATCGCCCGAATTCGGCGGCCTGTCGGGATTTGCCTACACGGACCCGGGGCGGGCCTTTTACGCCGTCAGCGATCACGGCGTGCTGGTCAGCGGCCGGATCCTGCGCGACGCGGCAGGCGTGATCTCTGGCGTCGAGGCGACTTCCGCGGCGCGCTTCATCGACAACAAGGGCAAGCCTGCCCGCGGCTTTCAGGGCGACGCCGAAGCGGTAAGGGTGGAGCCGGACGGCGCAATCCTCGTGGCTTTCGAAAGCTATGCGCGTGTCGCACGCTTCCGCCCGCCCGCGATGCAGCCCGAGCCCTTGCAGGACTGGGACCGGTTTCGGGCGATCTGGGGCAATGTGGGAATGGAATCGCTCGCCCGTAGTGACGATGGCCGGGTGATGACAATTCTGGAAGCGCCCACCGCCGACGGCTATGCGACGTTCCTCCATCGCGGCGGGCGAACCTGGGTGGCTGGTCCGAACCTCGCCACCGACGGCAATTTCGATGCTGTGGATGCCGACTATGGCCCCGATGGAAGGCTCTATGTGCTGGAGCGGGCCTATTCGATCCTGTCGGGCTATCAGGCCCGCATTTCCGCCTATCCGGCGGAGGGCGAGCGGTTCGGGGTCCCCGAGGTGCTGCTGCAGACCGAGGCGGGCGCCTTCGGTGATTTCGAAGGCATGGATGTCTGGCGCGATCCGGCGGGGCGAACGGTCGCCACGCTGATTTCAGACAACAATTTCGTCTCTTTGATCCCGACCGTCATCGCGGAGTTCGAATTGCCTGTCGAGGCTTTGCGGAGGCTGCGCCCTTGAGTTACTGCGTTGGACGAGTGAAACCGGAGCCCTCGAGATGACTTCACCGAACGGGCGGCGCATCCTGATCGTCGTCGAAAACCTGCCCGTGCCGCTTGATCGCCGCGTCTGGCTGGAAGCCACGACACTGAAGGCGGCGGGCTATGAGGTCAGCGTGATCTGCCCCACCGGGCGCGGCTGGGACAAGCATTACGAGGAAATCGAAGGCATCCATATCTACCGCCACCCTGAGCCGGTCGAGGCCCATTCCGGTGCCGCGGCCTATGCGCGGGAATATCTGCATTCGCTGATCCACTGGTTCCGGCTTGCCCGCACGGTTCGGCGCGAACGCGGGTTCGACGTGATCCAGGGCTGCAACCCGCCCGATCTGATCTTCCTGCTTGCCCTGTGGTACCGGATGCGCGGCGTGCGTTACCTTTTCGACCATCACGATGTCTGCCCGGAGCTGTTCGAAGCCAAGTTCGGCCGGAAGGGGCTTCTATACAAGATCATGCTGATCTGGGAGCGGATGACATTCCGGACCGCCTCCGTCTCGATCGCCACCAACGAAAGCTTCCGCGCAATCGCGCTTGGGCGGGGCCGGATGGCGGCGGAGGATGTGTTCGTCGTCCGCTCGGCCCCGAAGATCGAGAAGTTCGACATCCGCCCCGCCGACCCCGCGATGCGCAAGGGGGCGGGCACGGTGCTGGGATATGTGGGGGTGATCGGCCAGCAGGAGGGGATGGACCTTCTGGTGGCAGCGGCAGATCATCTGATCCGGGCGATGGGACGCGCGGATGTGCATTTCCTGATCGTCGGCTTCGGGCCGGAACTGCCCAACGTCGAGGCCGATGTGGCGGCGCGCGGCCTGTCGGATCATTTCACCTTCACCGGGCCGCTCTATGGCGACGATCTCTTGCGGGCGCTGAATTCCTGCGACATCGGCGTCAGCCCCGATCCCAAGAATGCGATGAACGACATCTCCACCATGAACAAGGTCATGGAATACATGACGCTTGAGAAACCCGTGGTGCAGTTCGACCTGAAAGAGGGACGCGCGTCCGCGGGCGAGGCGTCGGTCTATGCCCGCGCGAACGATCCCGCCGATTTCGCCGCGAAGATCGCCGAACTGATGGACGCGCCCGAGCGGCGGCGCGAAATGGGACGGATCGGGCGGGAAAGGGTGTTGCGCGAACTGAGCTGGGCCCATTCCGCGCCGAAACTGCTGGCCGCCTATGACCGGATCTTTGCCAAGCTCGGGCGCTGAGGCGGCACCGTCCAGGCGAAGAAAAGCCCGCCGAGGAGGCCCCCAAGATGGGTCTGCCAGGCTATGGTCTCCGGGATCGCCAGCATGAGCGCGCCGTTCAGAAGAACCAGCAGCGCAATTTGCTGCCCCACCCAGCGCAGCGCGCGGCGCCGGTCGGGGAAGAGGCGGAAGCGCCATCCGAGGACAAGCGCGTAAAGACCGAACAGCGCGCCCGAGGCGCCGACCATCGGCTGGCCGTCCCTTTGCAGGATCGCATAGCCGAGCCCTCCGGCAACGGCGAGGGCTAGGTAGACGGCGAGAAAGCGCCATGGCCCAAGCCGCGCGGCAGGCCAGCGGCCGAGCGGAAAAAGCGCCAGCATGTTCATCAGAAGATGCATCGGGTTGGCATGCAGGAAGGCGTAGCTGAGATACATCAGCGCGGTCTGACCGGGATAGGCCGCCCATTGCGGCGGCGTTGGCCAGAAGGCGAGCCGGTCGGCGAGGATCAGGCGCAGGTGGCGTACGGGCAGGAGGCCGAAGTCCGACGCGCTCGACGCCAGCTCCGGCAAGAGGCAGAAGATGAGGATCAGCCAAAGGACGCCCTGACCCGGCCTGCCGTGTGGCCTGCTGTCCTGCCCGGTCACCGGAACCCGGACCAAATCAGAACGGCACGTACTTGGGCAGAGGCTTCAAACTCTCGGCCATGAAGCGCAGGAGGCGCGCCTCGGCGTCCGCCTCTGTCTCGCCCGGATTGATCGGCGTGACATAACGCACCAGCGCGCCATCGGTGCGGCCCTTGGCGAGACTGTCATAAAGAACGTTCAGCTTGGCGCGGAAATCATTGGTCTCACGCTCGCCGCGCCCCTCGAACCAGTAGTAGACCAGTTGCCGCATCAGCCCCTTCTGGATGATCGCGCGGTTGGCGGCGAAGGTGCCATAGCCCGCTGCGCTCATGTCGACCGGCACGGATTGCAGGCTGAAAACTTCCCACCCACCGGAGGGCAGGCAGACCTCGGGCGAATGGATACCCTGCCCTTCGGTCTGCTTGCGGTAGTAGGCGACGAAAAACGCCACCACATCCTTTTCCGACGGCGCCTTGTAGACACTGTTCACGTAATCGTCGGCCGCCAGCACCTTTTCGATTTCCGGCTCAAGCCGCTGGCTGTAGCCCGACCAGCCCGCGATCTCGCGCGGATAGAGCGAAAGGTTGGTTCGGGCCGGCTCGATCATCGTCTTGGCGGGCGCATAGTGCCAGGCAGCGGAAACCGCGCCGGTAATCATCACCGCGCCCAGAAGGAACAGCGTGGGGCGAAGCGTCAGCACCCGGGCAAGGATGCGGCCGAACCCTTCGAAATCCAGGTCGATCGCCTCTGCCAATGGTTTCGGATTGGGCGTCAGCCGCTGCAGCGCGATGGCCATCGCGAAGAGGATGAACACGCAAAGAAGAAAAACCACCCAGCCTTCGAAGAAATGCAGGAAGCCCTCGGCCTGTTCGATCCCATAGCGGTCGACGAGGATGCCGATCACGCCGATCCGGAAGGAGTTCATCAGGACGGTGATCGGTGCGGCCGACAGCAGAAGCACGATCTTGTGCCAGAACGGCCCGCGATAGAGGATCGAGAAGAGATAGGAGAAGCTGAGGATCGGGAAGAGGTAGCGCAGGCCGGAACAGGCCTCGGCCACCTGGAGCTTGTAGACCCCGAGGTCGATCACATTGCCTTCCAGATAGACGGCGACGCCTGCGAGGCTGACAAACCAGACACCGATCGCCGAGGATATCCATTGCAGGAAGATCGTGAGCTTCCAGTAGAGGATCTGCGGCAGCGGCAACATGAAGACCAGATGGAAGACCGGCAACTGATGGCGCCGCCCGCGCCGCCAGCCGAAGACCGACAGGACCACGCCCGAAACCCAGAAGATGAAGGCATAGGTCACGATATCGGGCACGCGCATGAAATTGCCCAGAAGCGCCAAAAGAAGTGCCGCCGCCATGACCGCAAGCCCCGGCCAGCCGTCGCGCGCCTGCGCCACCGGCCAGGGCTCGCGCCGCATCTCGCGCAGGAACAGATAGAGCGAGATCAGCGGAATGAGCGGGCCGTGGCTGTATTCGGCGGTCGACCAGGCGGCCGCAAGCGACGCGAAACCGATCCAGAAAATCGGCAATGCCGCAGCGAGCAGAAGCAGGAACAGGCCGAAGCCCGCAGGGTGCACGGCAAGTGGCAAGGCACGTTCCCGCGCCATATCTGGTGTTTGCGAACTTTCCGTCATCGCGATCCGCTCAAAGACCTGAAGATCATAGGGCAAGCGCTGCCCGATGGGGATTCAAATCGGCACGCAGTGGCATAGCGTCATGTTCAGTTCGGCACGCCTCAACAATGGGATGCTGCCGCTGCCGTCGTTTCAGGGCCGGAAGCTGAAATTACGCCCGAGGGTCACGAAAAGCGCCGTCGAATCGGCATCGGCGACCCCGGTTTCCTTGCGCAGCCGGTACTGGACGCCGCCCGTCAGGTTCCAGTCGGCCGTCAGATCGCGGATGTAGCTCGCCTGCAGGGTCGTCAGCTCGATCGTGTTGGCGGGTGCAAAGACGCTTGAACCCGCATCCTGCTGGCCCCAGTCGAGGCTGAGACGGACGCGCGACAGCGTATCGATCGGATGGGTGTAATCGACGCCGAGGCGGGTGTCGGTGACTTCCTGGTCGTTGTTGTTGGTCGAGGCCGATCGGTCGAACGTAAGGTTGAACGTGTCGGCCTTCATCTGACGGCTGTAGGCGATCGAGGCAATCCACCCGGTCGAGCCGATAGCGGCATCGGTAACGCCCGCCGAAACGCGCAGGTTGCCGAGCGGCAGCTGCAGATCGCGCCCGAAGGTCAGCGAGGTCCGGCGGCCGTTCTGGTTAACGCCGCTGGTTAGCGCGCCGAAGACCGAACCATTCGGCAGGGATTTGGTCAACCGGATGTTGCTGGACAGGCCATTGCGGTTGGTCGTGCCTGTGTTGCGCACCGTTTCGACCTCGGTCACGCCGATCTGGCCATCGAGCGTGAGAACCGGATTGATATCATAGGACAGGCCCACCGCGTAGTCGGTGGTGGTCCGCACGGTCTGGAAAGCGTCGTCCGCGTCATAGCGGCTGAGACCGGCCGAAAGCCTGCCGGTGGCCACCGGGCTCAGGCGGAAGCTGAGCGTCCCGGTCGCGCTGTCGGTTCGCGTGTCGAAGATGCGCGGGTTGACGACGTTGCTGTAATCTTTCTGCGCATGTTTCAGATCGAGCGTGAAGCCCAGTGGTGCATTCAGGCCGACCTCGTATTTCAGGCCGAGGTTCGTGTCGCGCAAGGTCCCGCCGTTGCCGACGAGCGTGCCGAACTGCTGTTCTTCGCGCTCGACCTGGAACGGGTTGAGAAACTCCCGGTCGACATTGCGGTAAGCGCCGGTCAGCGTCAGGCGGCTGTTCACGCTGTCGGTCATGAAGCGCAGCTTCAGCTCGGGGTCCTCGAAACCCGAGACCGAGCGGCCGGGAATGTCGGCAAAGCGCACGACACCCGTCGCAAGCACCGAGAGGTCGTAGGCGGATGTCCGGCTGGTTATTCCGAAGGAAAGCTTCGTGTCGGAAATGAACGTATCGCCCGTCGCCCCGCCAGGGGTCAGGGCGAAATTGTCGTCATATTTCAGCGTCGTGCTGACGCCGATGTCGACCTGAAGCCCTCCGGACGCACCTGCGCCTCCCTGTTGCGGGGAGGCGTAGGTCGGCCAGAGTGTTGCGAGTGCGGCGATGACCGCCAGTCTGCTCGTCGTTGATCCCACCCGATATCCTGCCTGTTATTCGAAGAGGCGACGCTCCGGTACCACGATCACATCGCCCTGATGCAGAACGATGACCGGCGCATTCGCCCCCTGCTGCACTGCCTTGTAGTTATAGTTGTATACCGTTTCCCTGCCGGTTTTGGAATCCGCCCGACGCAACTGAATGCGCTTTGTTGCCGCAAAGCGCGTCAGGCCGCCGTTTTCGGCCAGGAACTGCAGCAGCGTGGTGCCGGGCACAACGTCCAGACGCCCGGGTTTGTTGAATTCACCCATCGCATAGACCGACATCATGCCCGATTGCGTGACGTTCTGCGCGGCAAGGCCCGCTGCCGCATTGGCAACCGCCTGCGTCGTCGGATTGAGCTGTCCCACCGACAGGAAGACCGTGGGCGGCGCCGCGAATTTCGAGGCGAGCGCTGCCGAGATCGAGGAACGCATGCTGTCGATCGTCTGGCCGCTGGCCTTGATGGCGCCGACCAGCGGCAGGCTGACCGTGCCGTCGGGAAGAACGAGGAGGTTCCGGTTGAGACTCGGGTCCTCGAGGATTTCCATGTTCAGCACATCGCCGGACTGGATCTTGTAGGTCTGGGCAAGCGCCATCGGCGCCAGCATGAGGGCCAGAAGAAGGCCGAAGAGGGTTCTGAGCATTTTGGCACCCTAGCTTTTGATCGGACCCAGATTAGAAGCGGGCCGTTCTTTTTCAAAACATTAACAGGACTCGAAACGGTTCGTAAACTCGATCACGACGTTCGTGCCCGTGCGGCAACACCTTTATGGCGTATCCGGGGCAAATCCGGCGGCTTTGAGCCTTTCCAGCTCTTCTTTCGCCGAAATCACGAAGTCCCGCGAATCGCCATCGGGAACAAGTGCCAGCGCAGCGGCGAATCTCTTCGCGGCGTCCGCGTCGGCCCCCGAAGCCTTGTAGGCCATCGCGAGATGATATTGCACCATCGGGTCCTTCGGCAGCCCGGCGGCGGCTTTTTCCAGCTCGTTGAGCGCGTCGCCATAATTGCCGTTGAGATAGGCGATCCAGCCGTAGGTGTCCTGATAGGCCGGCACTCCGCTCGCCCTCAGGCGCCGCGCGATGATCTCGGCGCGCCGCAGGCTGTCGGCGTCCTTGCGATAGCTGGACAGCAGGCTCGCAAGGTTGTTGGCGACGATCGGGTTCGCGGAATTTTCCTGGTAGAGCACCTCGTAGATGGCGATCGCACCCTCGATATCGCCCTCGCCTTCCAGAATGCCCGCCTTGGCCCAGCGCAACTCACCCGAAGTCGGATTGATGGTCAAAGCCTGATCGAGAAGTGTCAGCGCCTCCCGTCGACGAGCCGGGTCAAGCGCCACGGCGCGAACCAGGGCCATCCAGATGTCGGTACGGTCCGGGGACTGAACAAGCAAAGCACGATATTCGCCCTCTGCGCCTTTCTGATCACCGGTCAGCGCAAGCACGGTGGCGTGGATGAATTGCACGTCCTTGTTGTCCGGATCCTCTGCCAGGATCTTCGCAGCATAGGCCAGCGCCTCGGAATTTCGGCCATTGGCCAGATGGTTGCGCAGAACCGCTACCTTGGCGTCAGTGCGCTTGCCTTCGTTGCTGGCCAGACGCTCCAGAAAGTCTAGGGCATCGCCCGTCTTCTGCTGGCCTTCGAGTACGGCGGCGCGAATTGCGCCGATGTCATTGGCCAGTCGCGGATCCTTCAGGTTCTCCAACTCACGCACAACGCCTTCGGCGCGCGGCCAGTCCTGCAGTGCGACATAGAGCTGCCCGAGCGGCACCAGAAGTGCCGCATTGCCGGGCGACAGGCGCAGGGCCTCGACCAGAACCCCCTCGGCCGGCAGAAGCTTGTTCTCGGACGCAAGGAGCTGGGCGTAGCGCAGCGATTCCGCCGGAGCGCGGCCCGACGCCTCGACGGCCTGTGCGAGCGTGTCGCGCATGAGGTCACGCTGGCCATCGCGTTCATAGGCCTGCGCCATCAGCGTCAGGAGCGATGCGTCACGCGGGTTCTGATCGACCGCATCCCTGAGAATGGCGACCGCATCGCTCGCATCATCATCCATGATCTGCCAGGTGGCTTTCAGCTTGATCGCCTCGACATTGCCGGAGTCTTCGGCAAGGACATCGTCAACGAGCGCCCGCGCACCATCGCTGTCGCCGACGGCGAGCTTCATGCGGGCCAAAGCGACCCTGACCGAGCGCGCCTCGTCAGCGTCTTTCACGTCATCGAGCAGCGCCTCCATCTCGGCGATGGCGCCATCGCGGTCGCCCTGGTCAAAATGGAAACCGGCGCGGGCAGAGCGGAAGACGGTGGCCTGCTGGCCGCTTTCGATCAGCCGGTCAAGCTCGGCAAGTGCCGCGTCTGCGCCGCGATATTCGCCAAGGAACCGCACCAGCGAGGTGAGGTTTTGCATGTCGTCGGGCACCTCGGTCGCGCGCTTGCGCAGAAAGGCTTCGGCCTTGTCGTAATCCTTGCGTGAAAGATACCAGCGCAGAAGCGCCTCCGGCATCTCTGGCGCGTCGGGAAAGACCTGGATCATCTCGATCAGACCGCGCTCCACCGCCGCATTGTCCTGAAGCGCCGCGTTCACCGACAGCCGTTGGGCGTAGAACAGCTTTTCCTTCGGCGCGACCGCGATCACCTTGTTCAGCTCGTCCAGTGCCTGCGACAGCGACTGGCCGCGGATCAGATCGTCGATGATGACCTTGTAGAGCGTCTGATTGTCAGGCTCCTTTTCACGCAGCGCGCGGGCGGCGTCGACGGCCCTGAGGATGGCGGCGCTGTCGCTTCGTTCGACGGCCTTGCCATAAGTCACGAGAATCCGGGTTGCCTTTAGCGAGAGATCATCGGGGGCCACCGCCAGCGCCCGGGTGACGAAGGCCTCTGCATCGGCCCATTCGCCGCTGTCGGCGGCCATCTCGGAAAGCGCCTTCAGCCCTGCCAGATCGTTGGGATATTGTTCGATCAGCCGCAGATACTGGCTGTAGGCCTCGCGCAAATTGCCCCTGCCGCGCTCGGCTTCGGCATAGGCGAGACGCGCATCGTGATGTTCACCGTTGAGCTTGAAGACATTCCGAAACTCGACAAGCGCGCGGTCTATGTCGCCCGCCTGCAGATAGTCGAGCCCGGCGTTGAAATGACGCTCCGCCCGCTGTTCTGCGGTATCACACGCGGCCAGAAGCGCCACTGTGGCAACAATGGCGAGGGTAAGGGACAGGCGTCGTCTCATCACGGGTTCAGCTCACCTTGCCAGCGCGATCAGCCACGCCGAAAACACACTCAGCAGTAGTACGCAAGGACATAGCGCGCACTGCTTCACGATAACAAGATTGAACTAGTACCCAGTCCCCTTCGCAACCGCACCGAAAGTCTTCAGAAGGATGACCAGATCGGTGCGGAAGGACAAGACGCGGTCGTAATCATTGTCGAATTCCGCGCGCTTGGCGAACGTACAGCTGTTGCGGTCAGAAATCTGCCAGAGACCGGAGATGCCCGGACGCAGACCATAATAGGCCAGCCCGGGATAGAGCTCGCGCTGTTCCGGCATCATCGGCCGTGGCCCGACCAGGGACATGTGCCCCATGAGCACGTTCCACAGCTGCGGCAGTTCATCGAGCGAGGACTTGCGGAGGAAGCGACCAAGCATCGTGACGCGCGGATCGTATTTGAGCTTTTGCGTCGCGTCCCATTCGCGCCGAGCTTCCGGGTTTGCCGCCAGATAGCCCTCCAGGCGCTTGTCGGCGCCTGCGACCATGGTCCGGAGCTTGATCATCCGGAAGCTGCGCCCGCCCTTCCCGACGCGGTCGCTGGTATAGAACGGGTTCTCGCCGTCCATCATCACGATCAGCGCCAGAAGCGCGATCAGCGGCACCACGACGATGGCGGCGGCCAGCACGATCGCCATATCCAGAAACCGTTTGAAGAACTTGCGATAGGCCCCCTGTCGCACCGGGAGAGCGACCTGCCCCAGCGGCGCCGAGGCCGAATGAATTTCGTCGGTCATATCATTAAACTGCATGGTCATAAGTCGCACTGGTTCCCAGCTTGATCGAAACAATATCTTTGGCGGCCCGAAGGCCGTGGAAAGTTGAAATCTGACGGGAGCGCCCCCTCCCATCCTTCTGATACACCTTCGCTGCCAACGACAAAAGAAGATTTGGCCATGTTTAGCAGGCCCCAGGGGAATCCCGCCAATTCCGATGGACTTTGCCAACGCCAGGGCGCAAAACGCCAACGCGCAGCATGGATAGGCCGCAGATTGGAAACAATGAAGGCATCAATGTGACTTCATGCGCGGGGAAGGTCCGGAAAGTCGGCAAACATGGCCGAATCAAGAGCGGCTCGCCATATGTCCGGGCAGGCTTGCATAGGATCGCCATCAAGTTGACGAACTGATGTGAGCAGGAAGGCGCAAGCCCTTCTGTGGCCTTGCCTTGCAGGGTTACAGCGCGCAGGGTAGATGCGGCGACGGTGGAAGATCGGATGAACAAGGTCGTGGAGACCAGAGCAGAAGACGCGGGCAACATCGGCTTCTATATGGATTTCTTCGGATTCCGGGAGAGGCCGTTCACGCTCGTCCCCGACCCGGATTTCCTTTTCTGGTCGGCTCAGCATCGGCGTGCCTACTCGGTTCTGGAATTCGGCATCCTCTCGCGCGCGCCCATCACGCTGGTGACGGGCGGTGTCGGTTGCGGCAAGACCACGCTTCTGCGCGAGCTTCTGCGCCAGTTCGGCGCCAAGGTCACGGTCGGCCTGATCTCGAACGCGCAGGGTGGCCGTGGCGAACTGATCCAATGGGTTCTGAATGCGCTGGGAGTGCGGTTCAACCCGGCGATTGGATATGTGCAGCTGTTCCAGCAACTGCAGGATTTCCTGATCGATGAATATGCCGCCGGGCGGCGCGTCGTCCTGATCTTCGACGAGGCGCAGAACCTCTCGCCCGAGAGCCTCGAAGAGCTGAGGATGCTGACCAACATCAACTCCGGCAAGGACGAAGTGATCCAGCTGGTGCTGGTCGGTCAACCGGAATTGCGCGACATGGTGCTAGACCCGTCGCTGCGCCAGCTGGCGCAGCGCATCGCGGCGAGCTTCCACCTGATGCCGCTCGATGAAAAGGCGGTGGGCGAGCTGATCTCCTACCGGCTGCGCGCCGCGGGCGGGACCGGGGCGGAGATCACGCCCGAGGCTGCGGCGATGATCCACAAGGCGACGCATGGCGTGCCACGGCTGATCAATCAATTGTGCGACATGGCATTGCTTTACGCCTGGAGCACGGACCATCATCATGTCGATGCGCAGGTTGTGCAGTCTGTACTCGATGATGGCGTGTTTTTCGCCGCGCAGATCGCGGCTGAGGAAGAGAAACGGAAATGAACTTCGATCTGTCCTTCTATTTTGCGGTATTCCTCCGCCGGATCCACTATTTCATCATCATCACCGCCCTGGTGTCTGCCGCTGCAATTGCCGCGGCGTTCCTCTTGCCGTCGGTCTATCAGGCGACGTCGCTTCTGGTGCTTGAATCTTCGACCATCCCCGGTGCGCTGGCGGCGCCCACCGTTCAGGCGGCCGCGCTCGAAAAGCTGCAGCTGATCGAGAACAAGCTGATGACGCGCCAGAACCTGATCGATATCGCCAACCGCCTCAATGTCTTCAAGGACATCAAGAAGATGACGCCGGACGAGGTGGTGAAGGCGATGCGTCAGGCGACCACGATCAAGAAAAGCGCCAACAAGGGCGAGGCGACGATCATGAACCTGACCTTCACCGCCGATACCGGCAAGATCGCCGCGGCGGTGGTCAACGAATATGTCACGCAGATCCTGAAGGAAGATGTCGACCAGCGCACCAAGAGCGCGGAAGCGACCGTCGATTTCTTCGAACAGGAAGTAAAGCGGCTGAGTGCCGAGCTTGACCAGCTGAGCGCCAAGATCCTTGATTTCCAGAACAAGAATTCCGATGCCCTGCCGTCGACGCTCGCCTTCCGGCTCAGCCAGCAGACGACCTTGCAAGGCAAGCTCGACACGACGGAACAGAACATCCGTCAGCTGCAGGACCAGCGGGAGCGCCTGAAGGCGCTTTATGAATCGACCGGCCAGGTCGGAACTGCTGTGCCGCCGCAAACGCCAGAGGCAAAGCAGCTTGCCACGCTGAACGATCAGCTTCGCCAGACGCTTGCGGTGCTGGCGCCGGATCACCCGAAGGTCAAGCTTCTGCAGGTGCAGATCGTTCAACTCGAGGAAATCGTGAAGAACCAGACGGCGCCGCCCGCAGACGCTGCCAACCCTACGGCCACGATGTTCGATGTGCAGCTTGCCGATATCGATTCCAAGATCGCGCTGGAAACCCAGAACCGCGATCAGATCGCCGAGCAGATGAAGGCGCTGCAGGACACGATCGACCGGACGCCCGCCAACCAGATCGCGCTTGATGCGTTGAACCGCGATTATTCGAATATCCAGCAGCAGTACAACGCGGCTGTGGGCAACCTCTCGAAAGCCTCGGCCGGGGAACGGATCGAGATCCTGTCGAAGGGCGAGAAGCTTTCTGTTCTCGATGCCGCGACCGTGCCGAACAGCCCTGCAAAACCGAACCGGCCGCTGATTGCTGTCGGCGGCATGGCTCTGGGCATGTTCCTCGGGCTTGGCACCATCTTTCTCACCGAACTTCTCAATCGCGCCGTTCGGCGCCCCAAGGACATCGTTTCGGCGTTCGGCATAACGCCGCTGGTGACGATCCCCTACATGCGCACCCCGGCCGAAACCTTGCAGCGCCGTTCGGTGTTCATCGGCATGATGTTCATGGCCGTGGTCGGCATTCCTGCGATGATCTACGCGGTGCATGTTTTCTACCAGCCGCTCGACATCCTACTCGACCGAGTGGCGCGTCAATTTGGTATCCGTCTCTGACAGTGCAGGGCGGATCGGCAGAACGTAGCGAGACCGAAGATGGAAAAGCTTGAAGCAGCTCTGGCAAAAGCCCGCGAGGCGCGGATGGCGTCGCTTGGCAGTGAAGGCCCACTCACGCCCGCGCGCAGCGCCGAAGCGCCACCGCGCGGTGGCGCCGACTGGCTCGCGTTGCCGGAACTGGCGATCACGGCCGAACAGGCCCGCAGTGTCCGCCTGGCCTCACTTCTGGGGGGCAAGGACGCGACGCCCTATGACATGCTGCGCTCGCGCACCATCCGGTTGATGAGGGACGCTGGCTGGAAGCGGCTGGCCATTACCTCGCCGAATGCCGCCTGCGGCAAGACGACCGTCGCCCTGAACCTTGCGCTGACATTGGCGCGGCAAAGGGACACGCGGGTGCTGCTGATTGACCTCGACCTGCGTCGCCCCGCGCTTCACAAGCTGATCGGCTACCAGCCCGGACGATCCTTCCACGAAGTCCTGCAGGACAAGGCCAAGATGGCCGAGGCCTGCGTCCGGGTCGGCGACAATCTGATCATTGCGATGAATGCGACGCCGTCGCGTCATCCCGCCGAAGTCCTGCACAGCGACGGCAGCCGCGAGGTGTTGAAGGCGGTCGAGGCCGCCTGGCAGCCCGACATCATGATCTTCGACATGTCGCCGATGCTGGCGAGCGACGACAATGTCGGCTTTCTCGGCAATGTCGATTGCTCGCTTCTGGTGGTTGCGGCAGAAAGCACGACCCTGCCGAACATCGACATCTGTGAAAAAGAGCTGGCGCAACTGACCAACGTGCTTGGCGTGGTTCTGAACAAGTGCCGCTATGAAGATCCATCGGCGGGGTACGGTTACGAGGCCTACGAATAGAGCCGTGCGCCTTTTCGCCGCAACGCGGCCGCGAAAAAAGCAAGGCCGGGCTTTCGCCCGGCCTTTTCACGATCTCGTACCCTGTTGGTGGCGTCAGGCCCGTGCGCGCCGACGGAACAGCGCCAGACCACCGAGGCCACCAAGCAGCATCAGACCCGCCGCAGGCACCGGCACCGGCGCGAGTTCGATCCCGGCAAGCGCACCGTCGGCATAGCCGAGGTTATCGTTGCTGTTCAGAACCGTGAAGCGGATGACCGAAGCGTAGATCGGCTGGAAGGCCGCCGCTACGAAGCCTGCGGCACCGCTTCCGGCCAGGTCGACCGCAACCAGAGAGACGGGCGCGCCACCATCGATCGAAGCCTGGCCGACTTCGAACGTTCCACCGGTTCTGGAGCGGAACAGGTCAAGGAAGTAAAAAGCGCTGACCATGACCGGGGAGCTGAAGGCAATCTCGATCCACTCCTGACGCATCGGCGTGGTGGTGATCTCGTCATCGTTCAGGCCGACGCCGTACCCGTCACGCTCGAACGCGAGACCGGTGCCGGTCGGCTTGCTGTTGCCGTCGAACAGTTGCGAATTGTTCAGATAGCCGCTGCCGGTCATCGTCCAGGTGACCGCCCCCCCCATGATCGAACCGGACGTACCGGTCGACGCGGCGGTAAAGTCGATAACTGCTGCGTTCGCACCGACCGCGCCGAGCGCCATCACGGCACCGGCACACAGCCCACGAACCAAAGACTTCAAGTACATCCTGTAAACCCCACGTCCAAAATCCGCACCCTTTGACAAAGTTTTACCACATTTCATCAGGATTGGAACGATGTTTCGCCCAGATTTCGACAAAATATGCCAATGAGCCTCGAAACATAGCTCCGCACAGCAATAATGGGGGGAACAGGAAACCATAACCGGGTTTCGGCCGCACAGTTTCCGGTGTGCCAACAAATGGGGAGCGATTAGCAGCGCTCTCGCTGCGCCGCCGTGGATGGCGATCCGTGGGGAACTGCCAAGGGGCCGCCTAAAGACGGGCAGAAGCGCCCCCTAGAGCCGTCGGATGGGAGACGCGGCGAATCGATGCCTGCCCGTTTTGCCACATTTCAAACACAAACCCGCCGGCACGAGGCCGGCGGGGTAAGTGGAGTTCTGTCGGGAGCGCTCTATTGGCTTTCGTAGGCCCCGGCGTCGGGCGCCTTGCCCTTGGGCCGTGGGGCGCCGACGATGTCTGAGGGTGTCTGATAGGCCGGGCTGCCGGCGTTCGCGGACAGGGCCGAGGGGACAAGCGTGAAATCCTGGCTGCGATAGGCCGTGAATTCGGACGCCGCATTCCGGACCACGACATTGTTCGCCACGACGATGTTGTTGGCCGCCTTGGACGTGCTCTGGATCTGGTTCGCCGCGTTGTTGGCGATCAAGACGTTTTGCGACATCGTTCCATTCTTGTGCTTGTTCACCGCGATCCAGGGATAGTTGGTTCCCTGCCCGAGCGCATTGATCACCGTGTTCTGGGTGATCGTGCTGTTCAGCGCGCCCGCTATGGTGATCCCGTGATAGGCGGTTACAGCGATCACGTTGTTGCGGATCTGCGTGCCGTCGAACATGCCGTCGAACATGCCGATTCCCTGCAGCTTGCATTTCAGCGAATTCGTGCTGGAGGCAGTCCATTCGAAGATCTTGTTGTTCTCGATCACAAGGTTACGCACCGTACCCGCACCAGGCGTGCCGGTCGGCCCGCGCGAGAAGGACTGAAAGCCATCCGCGTGGTTGCCGTCGATCTGGAAGCAGTTTTGCACCTTGTTGCCGCGCACGAGGGAATCGTCGCCGAGCGCCCGCATCGCGTCGCCCGAGAACCCGTCGACGATATTGTTGATCATCTGGTCCTGGGGCCCCTCGATATGGATGCCGTGATAAAGACCGGTGACCCGGTTCCCGACCGCGATGTTGCGGGCGCCCTGCAGCAGGAAGCCCGAACGCTTGTTGGTCCTCCAGGCGGTAATGTCCCAGGAGAGGTAGTTCGTTGCATCCGGCACGGAGCGGACATCCATATCGTAGAAGGCAATGTCGCTCGTGTTGGTATAGGTCCGGATCAGCGGACCGGAACCGGCGTTGGGCGAGGTCGCCCAAACCTTAAGGTTCCGCATTGTGACGTTCGACGAATTGCCGATCAGGATCGATTCGACCTGAGCGGTCTGCCCTGGCACGGGCTCGAAAGTGACAGGCCCCGAGAAACGGTAACCGCTGATATTGATCGGCCCGTGATAGCCATCCATCAGGAAGACCCGATCGCCACCCTGCAGCTTGCCCGACTTGAGAAGCGCCCCAACGGTAGCATAGGTAGCCCCAGCCGACGGTGCGGGCGGCGGGCTGGTCGCGGGCGGCGTGCCAGGAGCGGGCGGCGGGCTGGTCGTGGTCGCCGTGCCGGTGCCCGTTGTCGGCGCCGTTCCGGTCGTGGTGCCGACTGGCACCTCGGCACTCGTCGATGTCGTGGTCTTGGCTGGCGCGGTCGTTGTCGTCGTTTCACCGACGCTCACCCACTTGCCCGCGGTATTCCCGCGCTCGTTCACGTTCAGCCTCAGACGGCTCACCCGCTTTTCTGCCCTGAGCGAAATGGCGGCGAGAGTCGTTCCGGCAACCGGGCCGGGCCGCACCGGCATGATGTAATAGTCGGCGGCTGACAATGCGGTCGCGCTGACCCCAAGGGCCAGGCTGGCGATCAGCATGGAACCAAGCAACTTCATCTAATTGTCCTTCCGGTCGCGAGTGTATCCCCGCCATCAACAATGACTCCGAACGTGGCAAAGATGCGGCGCAAATGGAGTTTGGTTATGTCCGTTCGGCGAAATTCGCCGCTAATATCCCATGAATCGTTAAGCATTGTCCCGTTCGCGCCAATGAACACTATCTAAAAGTTGTAAACAGTACCAGCGCGCGCCGGATTCCGCCGATCTTAAGACGGGTCGAAAATCATGCCGCTGTTACGGTCGTCGAGGCCCGTCGCGGCGCCCGCCTCGGACGGCATCTTCACCGCCAATATGACAGGATCCGAGATGGACAAGTTTTCCGAATATCCCACGACGCTCACGGCACCCGCGCGCGATGCCTCGACGGTCGTTCCGCATGACGCCAACGATCTGGCGCAGTTGCCGCGCGCGCTCTACATCGGTCAGGGCGGCAATGTTTCGCTGCGGATGCCGGGCGGCGGGACCGTGGTCTTCGCCAATACTCAGGGCGGCAGCTTCCTGCCCGTGCGTGCGCTTGGGATCAACGCCACCGGCACCACCGCGACCGGTATCGTCGCCCTCTGGTAGCGCCGCAGCGACAAGTAGACAAAAGCGCGGAACCGTGAGCCGGTCCCGCGCTTTTCTGTTTGCGCCTGCGCAAAGCCTCCCGACGATAGGGTCAGGTCGCGTTCGCGCCGAGTTTCCAGCTGTCGGCGTTCGCAACCGCCGCTGGCCCGGTGACATGTTTGATCGGCGTCGTTGTCGGCTCGGTCGCGCTGCCCGTCACGGAATGCCACATCTTCAGATACTCGACATCGCCGATGAACTGCAGCGTCACCGACTTCCGCGCGAGGAAACCCGCCGCACGGTTGCTCATATAGAACCCGTTGCCCGTCACCGAGAAACTGAGCGTAGAAATAACCGTACCGTTCAGCGAGATCTTCATGTTCTGCGCAACCTGGTCCATCGCGCAGATCAGGTCGTACCAGACATTGGCCTGGATCCCCGCCGCAACCACGACGTTGTTGATCACCTTCACCGCGAGCCCGTCGCGCGCATTCGCGCGCAGGTTCCCGTTGTTCATGATCTCTATGTCGAAGCCCTGATTGTCCTGCGAGAAGATGATCTGGGTGGTCGATGGCAGGGACGGCAGCCGGAAACGGCCGGAAAAGGTGATCGCCGTCGTCCCGGCCGGAACATTGGTCGGCGAGACATAATAGGGTCCGGTTGCCGCGGTGGTGAACTTCGGCGTCCCGACCGGCAGGGTGTTGGCGAAGACCGAGACCGCAGGCAGCGGCCGGACCGGAATCCCGGCCACGCCCGCCGCGCCGACATCGACGACGGGCAGGTTCTTCCAGCTGTTGTTGGCGTGATCTTCCGGGAACTGGATCTGGCCGCTTGCACCGCCTTCGCCGAACTGGATCGTGTCCGCTGCGGTAAAGTTCCCGCCGCCGTTCTTGAAGATCCGCACTCGGCCCGCCACGATCTGGGCATTCTGGGCAGGCGCACCGTTCACCTGAAAGCCCATGACAGTGGTCCAGTGCGGGAAGGTCGCGGGCAAGGCCGCCTCGGCGCGCGCGAGCCTTGTGGTGGTAATCGGCCCGGCCGAGGACCAGGCCTCGACATAGGCCCCGGCCGGTTCCCACAGGCAATTGTCGAAGACCGGCACCGGCCATCCGGAAAGTCCCGCCGCCCGCAAGACCGCATGGGCCGTCAGCCGTGCCAGCGCCTGCACACCGTCAGGGGTATTGCCCGCGGGATGGGCGAGGTCGGTCCAGCCGCCCGCGCCGTCATCATAGCCGTTCACATAGGTGGTGGGCTCGATCCCGAGCGGCAGGAACATCGTCGCGGAGGGCAGCGCGAGCATCGCGCGCACGCTGTCGCGGACGAGTTGCTTGTTCACGAGGTTGGTGTTGGGCGCGCCACCGGCATAGTGCGTCGCATCCTGCATGTCGGCGTCGATATCGAACCGGTGGGGGCCGTAGATCACCCATCTGGTCTTCGAATAGTCATAGAGTTCGCCGAACCAGTGATCGGCATGATAGGACTGGCCGGATCCGTAATTGATCGTGGCCGGGAAGGTGACGGTCGCCCCCGCCGTATCCTTGCCGGAGAAGAGCGGGTAAAGCGCCTGGCCGTAGCTCGCCGCCAGATTGCCTGGCGAGGCATACCAGGACATGGCGGCAATCCCGACCGTCTGGCCGTCGGCGGTGGCGAAATCATGCAGCGCCTTGTCGGCCGACCAAAGGCGGCTCGGGTCCGCATCGTTCACCAGCGCTCGCGGATCGGTGCCCGCGACCGTCTGGAAGATCACAGCGAATTTCTCGCCCGGGCGGGCAGTGATCAGCGTCGCGGCCATTGCCGCGACAGCGGCCGTATGGGGCTGGCTGTCGGAGATCAGCATGCGCTGCGGCGTCGAGATCGCGCCGATGATGATCTGAACGGCCTCGGGATCGCTGACCGCGGGTGCCGGCGTGCCGTTGTAGAAGCTGTTGATGATCCGCTCCGGCTCCGACTGGCCCCAGAGCGCGATCACATGGCCGACACCGAACCGGTTCGCGCCCTGGCCGATCACGCCGGGCTGGTTCTTCAGCCTGACTTCCGGCCGGAACCAGGAGGCGCTGCGCGGCGCGGTGATCTGGCCAGACCAGGTTCCAACGGCCGAGATCGTGCCGACGTCGGCCCATGCGGTGGTGGTAGCACCGCCATCGTCAAGCGACACCGCGCGCGCCTGCACGGGTTCGCCCGCCGTGCCGGTACCGCTGAGCGGCACCGTCGCGCTCGACCTGCCGAACGCGAAACCGCTGTCGAACAGAGTCTTGTCACGTGTGAATGCACTCATGGTCACGAAACCGCTTGGCGGTCCGGCATTCTGCCGGTGACCGTTCATCTGGAAGGACAGGGAAAGGTTGAACATTCAGGATCCCGCTCTTGGAGGCAGGAACCCACATTCGCTCCGACCGGTCCGGAGCGGTTCGCGGCGCCTGCCCGGATGACTCGCGCCGCCATGGCGATCGGGCGCAATACCGGTCCCGCGCATCGCGACAATCGTGCTTTCGGAAGTATCACGATTGGTGATGCCGTTGCGCTAGCCGCCGAAGAGGCGAACGCCACGCTCACGCCGCATCAAGACTTTCAGGCGCAGGCGACCCCGGGGGGCGCGGTTCGGCTGCAATCGCCGTCAATGAGGGGCAGTAAACGCCAATGTGAAACAATGATCGGTTCATCCGTGCTGGCAAGTCTCGCCTGCGCTAGGGATTTCCACTATCGTGCCGGGAAAGAGCTGACGCACGCCAGACGGGACTGCCTGTTGTCATCGACGACCACATATGCGCGCCAAGCGCCCGCCGGACCGGCAAGCGCAGGGGCGCGGATCGGCGCCTTCGCGGCGGGCATGTCGCCTGTTGTCTGGCTTTATCTGCTCTGCGTCATCACGCCGATCACCTTCAACATCGGCAGCGTCGCGCTGACGCCGTTGCGCCTTCTTCTGCTGATCATGGTCCTGCCGCTCAGCGCGCGCCTGTTCTCGGGTGAATACGGGCGGGTGCTGGCGGTCGATATCTTCTTCTTCCTGCATATCATGTGGGCGACGGTCGCGATCGCGGTGAACAACCCTTCTCGGGTCGTCGAGAACGTCGGCTCGACCGCCGTCGAGTTTCTTGGCGGCTATCTCGTCGCACGTGCCTATATCCGGACTCCGGACCAGTTCGAGAAGCTGATCAAGGCGCTCGTCATCATCATCATCTTGCTGCTCCCCTTTGGCCTGCCGGAACTCAAGACCGGCAAACCGGTCATACCCACTTTCATCGAAAGCCTGCCCGGTCTTTCCTCGGTCGAGGATATCGACAATCCCAAGCGTCTGGGAATGGAGCGGGTGCAGAACGTCTTCGCCCATCCGATCCACTACGGGCTTTTCTGCTCGGTCGCCTTCACGCTGCTCCTGCTTGGTCTGCACGAACGGCTGAGTCTTTTCAAACGCATCGCCGGCTGCCTGATCATCTTCGCGGGTGTCTTCATCTCGCTGTCCAGCGGCGCGCTTCTTGCCGTATTGTTGCAGGTCGGCCTTCTGATCTGGGCGCTGGCGCTCTGGCGCGTCCCGAACAAATGGCTGATCCTCCTGGGGCTCATGGCGCTGGCCTATGTCACCATCGACCTCCTGTCGAACCGCACGCCGATGAAGGTGATCATGAGCTACGCGACCTTCTCCGCCCAGACGGCCTATTACCGCGCCAATATCAACGAATGGGGCATGTTCAATGTCCGCCAGAACCCGATCTTCGGCCTCGGTCTCAGAAACTGGATTCGCCCCGCCTACATGCAGAAAGGCAGCGTCGACGATTTCTGGCTGGTGATCGCGATGAAGTTCGGCATCCCCGGCTTCCTCCTTCTGGCGATCGGCTATTTCCATGGTCTCTTCAAGGTTGGCCTTGCCAGTCTGGATTTCTCGGCGCGGGCCACGCGCCTGCGGCTTGCCTGGGTGATCACCTTCTGCGGCCTCAGCTTCACGCTCACCACTGTCCATGTCTGGACGGCAATGTATTCGTTCGTGTTCTTCATCTTCGGTGCCGGCATCTGCATGATCGGCTGGCGACCCGAAGATTTCGGATCAGAGGCGGCGGCGACGCCCGAACCACAATCGGCGCGACGCGGACTTGCCTACAACCGGGCACATGACGCCCCCACAGCAGAGCCGCAGCGCGCCGGACCCGCCTATGCCCGCGAGAGCAAGGCGAGCGATCCGGGCCTGTCCAGAGGCGGCAGCAAGCCGGTCTATTCCCGCTTCGGCGCCGGACAACCAGATGCGAAACCGCGCTACCGGCGCGAGGCGGACAAGGAATGACCCGCGACCGGTCGGCAGATGATCTGGCGGT
This sequence comes from Paracoccaceae bacterium, assembly GCA_041397305.1. Lineage (GTDB taxonomy): Bacteria > Pseudomonadota > Alphaproteobacteria > Rhodobacterales > Rhodobacteraceae > TMP-24. Next base: position 94,770 of record JAWKWX010000002.1, read on the forward strand.
GCCCCCGACCGGCAAGCGCTGGCGTCGATACGGAGATTTGGCGCCAGCATGCTGATCCAGCCTCCACCCGTTTCCGACACATCAGCCTTGGGCCTGTCCCGCACCCGACCGGTCCGGGCGCTGATGAGCATGCCCTGCGCGGATGTAGGCGTCGGCAATACCTGCCGCTCGATCATGCGCGCGGCAGCGCTGCTCGGCCAAGACGTCGATCTTCACACCAGCCGATCTGATGGAACGTCAGAGGCGGGCTTCCCGCTGCACAGTTTCATCAATGGCCCCCTTGCGCGCCTGCCGCACCGGATCACCCGCCGCTACAGCGTGCCGCGTGCACATCGTGCCTATCTTGCGGCCCTGAGGCCCGGCGACATTGCTTACCTCTGGCCTTCGGTCCCCTGGCGCATATTCGCCGAACTGCGCGCCCGTGACATCATCATCGTGACCGAGGCGATCAATACGCTGATGCGTCACGCCAAGCCGATCCTCGATGCCGAATATGACCGTCTCGGCATGCCGCCGCGCCACAAGATCACCGATGCACGCATCGCCGACGAAGAGACGCGCCTCGCATGCGCCGATGCGATCTTCAGCCCAAGCCCGGCAACCGACCGGAGCCTCTCGGCGTTCGGCGGGCGCTGCGCGCGTTCTTCCGGCAAGCTACGGCACTGGAAACCTGCCCCAGACCGGTAGCTCTGCCGAACAGCCCGCGAGCGCACCTGTCCGCTTCCTGTTTGCGGGTCTCTCCTGCGTCCGCAAGGGCCTGCAGGACCTGCTCGAAGCCGCGGCGCGATGTGCGCAGAACGCCTGCGGGTCGTCGGCCTGCGAGAACGCGAGCTTCGACGCCTGTACAGGATGTCCTGCGGATGCCGAACGTCAGCGCAACGGGGTTTACGGCCGACATGGCTGGGAATACCTGCGGCAGCCGATAATGGCGTCCTGCCTTCGCTCGAGGAGGGCGATCCTCTGGTGACATACGAGGCCGCTGCCTTGAGCTGCCCATCCTTGCCTCGCCCTTCGGGGCAGGTCGCGTGGCGCGGACACCGGTGCGGTCGTGACCTTCGACACCCGCGACATCGCGCAGTTGCGCGACCGCATCGCCTGCCGCCGATGTCGACCTGCGCCGCCATTGGGGCGAATGCGCTTTCGCGGCCGTGCAGTCCTATGGCTGGACCGGGTTGCGCAGCGCCGCTTCGAAAGCCTCAGGGACACGTTCGGCGCGGCCATCTGGCGAGACTTTCGAATGGGTGCGCCCGGCGCGCGCCGCCGCCATCTGTCATCTGCCTGTGCCGCTCGCGAACCGCCCCGCTGCGCGTCCGGTCGATCGCCCGCGCAGCCGCGACGGAGCCGCGCCTTCCTCACTCTCCGGCCGCGCACGGTCTTCCGGCGCAAGCGGGCGGCGGCGAGGCGTAACACATCGCATGATCGCCAGGAACCAAGCCCCGTGCCCGACGTTGGATACCCGTTGATCGAAGACGAAACAGGCACCGTTCACAAGGCTCTCTGCCTCGGGCACCTCTTCCGAGATATTTCAGGATACCACCCTTCAGGTGGAAGACATCGGCAACCCCTTCTCCCAGAAGGAAGTTCGTCGATTTCTCGCAGCGGATGCCACCGGTGCAGAACATCGCGACGCTTGCCCACGCGAACTCCGACGCATGCGTGCGCCACCAGTCAGGAAAATCCCGGAACGTCCGGATACCGGGATCGACCGCGCCCTCCGAACGTGCCGATCGCCACTTCGTAATCGTTGCGTGAATCACCCACCACATCCGGCGCCGTGATCAGCGTTTCCAGTCTTCCGCCGCGACATAGTTCCCGACCGGGTCCGCGGATCGACATCCAGCTGGCCATTGTCACGATCTCGCGCTTCAGCCGCACCTTCATCCGGCCGAAGGGGCATCGTGTCGGCGCTGCTTTCGGCCCGTTCGATCCCCGCGCACCCCGGCAAGGTCCTGACATGGTCAAGAACCCTGTCAATCCCCTCGCGCGGTCCGGCAATGGTGCCGTTGATCCCCTCACGCGCAAGAAGAAGCGTGCCTGGCCGCCGCCTGCCTCGCAGAAACAGCCAGGAGAGGCGCCCGGCGATGCGGGATCGGCGAGGACGTGAATTGATAGAGCGCGACCACGGTGATCATGAACCGCTCATAGAAAAGCCGGTGCGCGCTCGCAAGGCAGTCATGTCTCACCGGCCGCCAGCGCCAGCCCGCGCACGACGGCAGTGAAAACGTCCGACCGTTCAGAAGGATGCCGCCGGGAGGAGCGCCCTAACCTGCCGGTCGACGCCGAGCAGGCTCGGCCCGCCCACGAAGATCACCCGCGCGACATCCTTCGGTGCGCCCCACTGCCCGGTCAAGCGTCTCGCCGATCGCAAGGCCGATCTGCCAGGCGGGCGGCGCCAGCACTTCGGCGAGGTCGGCGGCGGCCAGCGCCGGCTGCAGCCCTTGCGCGATCATCGAAAGATCCCGACGACACCCCGGCCCGGTGTCATTCGCAGCAAGCTTCGCCGCCTCGACCGCGAAGGCGACGTCATAGCCAAGCTCGTCCTCGATCGCACCCCGGCGAGCCGCCCCAGTCGGCGTGGTTCGACCGCTTGCCGCGCCCAGAGGCGCACCTCGCGGAGCGTGGCCGAAGACTGTAGAGAAACGCGATCTTTTCCCAGCTCGCCAGCTCGTGAAACGGGCCACCAGCACGTCATGCAGGCCAGCCCCAGCTCATTGCGCAGCTGGCCGCCCGAGCCAAGCAGTGGCATGATCCGCGCGAGAGCTGAGCATCCAGGTCGTCAGGCTGCCGCCAAGGCGGATGCCGTGGCTCGCGAGGATGCGGCTCCCCTGGCCCCCCGGCCTCGAAGAGCGTGGTAGCGTGCCGCCGCCGATATCGACGATCAGGCTAATCCCGCGCCCGCACCGGTCGCCCGCGCAGCGGCTTCCGCTCGGCCAGAAACCGGACTTCCCGGAACCCTGCCATCGCGTAGGCTTCGGCAAGGTCTTCGGCCAACGCGTGCGTTCCGCCCGGGATCCGCTGTGAAATCGCACAGGGCGACCACCACCACACTGCCAGCCGGCCTACCCAGCCGCCGCTTCCGCCCGCAGTCGAACCTCGGCGGTCGACGATCTCCAGAAGTGTCAGGCGACGGTTCAGGAACTGCCGCCGTTCGCGGGCAAGCGGCGCCGAGGATCGACTTCAGCGCGCGCATGAACCGGCCGTCGGCCGTCGGGTATCGCAGCGACAGCCGCGCTGCCGATCAAGGTCGAACGCGCGGCGTAGTCAAGGAAGATCGCAGTTGGCAGCGTCTCGCGCCCCGGTTCAAGCGGGATCATAACCGCCTGCCCCCTCGCTGAACGCAGCCGCCGGAGTTGGACGTGCCAAAATCGATGCCGATCGCTGCCGATACCATGGGGTTCCCCGCTCGTCGAAAGGCGCCGCAGGCCAGCAGATGCCCGCCCCGTCGCAACCCGGCCCCATTGGCCACGCCTGCCCCGGTCCTTACACATGGGCGTGACCCGGAGGTGACCCATGCGCCCAGACACCCATGCCTGATCGTCATCGACGTGAATGAATTTCTGCCCGGGCGGGCGCTCGCGGTCACCGACGGCGATACGATCATCGAGGGTGAACGCGCTTATGGATGAGTTCGCCGTCAGGTCCTGACCCGGGACTGGCACCCGGCCAGTCATTCCTCCTTCGCCGCAACCATCCCGGCGCCGAACCGTTCAGCCTGACCGAAATGCCCTACGGCCCGCAGGTCCTGTGGCCCGTCCATTGCGTGCAAGGGAGCAGGGGCGCTGCCTTCCACAAAGGCGCTCCGCACCAACCCGGCTGACCTTGTGATCCTGCAAGGGCTTCCGCGCTTCCATCGACAGCTATTCAGCCTTCTTCGAGAATGACCACAAGACACCGACCGGCCTTGAGGGATACCTCAGGACCCGCGGCGTCACCGACCTGACCCTCGTCGGCCTCGCCACCGATTTCTGCGTCGCCTATTCGGCCATCGACGCGGCGGGCCTTGGCTTCAAGGTCACGGTGCTGGACGGCGCCTACCAGGCCATCGACCTCAACGGCTCGCTCGCGGACGCGCGGACCAAGATGCGCGCGGCCGGCGTGCAACTGGATGGCTGACATGGTCGATATCGCCACCCGCGTTCACAATCACAACTGGAAGATCGACCCCGATCGTCCGATCGCTTCTGGACGACGATTTCTACAAGCTGCTGATGTGTCAGTCGATTTTCCGGAACCGCCCGGACACGACCGTCACCTTCAGCCTGATCAACCGTTCCTCAAGGTGCGCCTTGCCGAGCGGCTGATCGACTGAGGGCGAGCTCAGGGAACAGCTCGACCATGTGCGGTCGCTTTCGCTGTCGCGCGGCGAAAGCACCGCAACGCGCGGCAACACCTTCTGACAGCGCCAGATGTTCCGCTCGGACTTCATGGAATGGTTCGAGGGCTGAAGCTGCCCGCCTACCATCTGGAAAAGCGCGACGGCCGGTATGAGCTGACCTTCGAGGGCCATGGCCCGGTCATGATGGGGAAATTCCCGCGCTCGCCGTGCTGATGGAACTGCGCTCGCGCGCCGTCCTGCAGGAAATGGGCAAGTTCGAACTGCAGGTTCTCTGTGCCCGCGCCATGGCGCGGCTGTGAAAAAGATCGAACGGCTGAAAAAGATCGACGGGCTCAAGATCGCCGATTTCGGCACCGTCGGCAGCATTCAGCTTCCTGTGGCAGGGACTGGGTGCGTGCAAGCGATGATCGAGAGCTGGCCCCGCCTTCATCGGCACCTCGAACTGCCGCATCGCCATGCGCCGCGACATCCAGGCAATCGGTACGAATGCCCATGAACTGCCGATGGTCTATTCCGCACTGGCCGACAGCGACGATGAACTCAGGAGGCGCCTTACCGGGTCCTGTGGCCGACTGGCACGAGGAGCATGACGGCAACCTGCATCATCCTGCCCGACACATTCGGCCTGGCCGGGTTTCTCAAGCGCGCGCCCGACTGGCTGGCGAAATGGACCGGGATCCGCATCGGTCCAGCGACCCGGCAGCAGGCGCCGAGATCGCCATCGCCTGGTGGAAGGAGCGCGGCGAGGATCCGCGGGACAAGCTCGTGATCTTCTCCGACGGTCTCGATGTGGAAATGATCGAGGAACTGCATGCCCGCTTCGAAGGGCCGCGTCAAGGTCGGCTTCGGCTGGGGCACGCTTCTGACCAACATTTCCGCGGGCTGGTGCGCGCTGACAGTCGCGCCCTTCAGCCTCGTCTGCAAGGCGGTCGCCGCGAACGGTCGGCCCACAGTCAAAGCTGTCCGACAATCCCAACAAGGCAATGGGCCCGAAGGACGAGGTCGCGCGTTACATGCGGGTCTTCGAGGTCGGGGCGCAGCAGGCCAGCGAAGTCGTCGTCTGATCGGCCACGTCCGTTAAGCCGCCTGCTAGGACGGTTTCAAAGGATCAGGTGGTATCGTCAGCGGCCTGAATGCCGCGCCGTCATCATCAAACGCAAGAAGATCAGCGGCGGAGAGCTTGGCACCATGGCGGCGCCTGAAGGTCGCCTACGCGGGCTCCCGTGACCGCGATGATGGCCTTCTTCATGTTGATGTGGCTGTCGAACGCGACGACAGAGAAGCAAAGGCAAAGGCATCGCGGACTATTTCAGCCCGATGGTTCCCCTGTCCCGCATCTCCGGCGGCGGCGATGGCTCCTTCGGCGGCGAGCGTCTTTCCGAAGATCAGATCGCTCAGAACGAACACCGGCGCCTCGAGCTCGAAACTCCACGACCGAGGATCAGGCGCTCGGCCAGACCGGCACGGAGACGCTCGACGATCCGCCCGACAGGCAAGTTCGACGAAGAGGCACGCAAGATCGAAGAGGCACTGATGGGGATCGGCAGAGCATGGTCAGCGACGAAGTCATGCGCCACATCACCACCCGCGTCACCGACGAAGGTCTGATCATCGAATTCTTCGATGCAGAACGATCCGCTGTTCGAGGAAGAACCGCCATCCCCCGCCCTGTCGTGACCGAGCTTGCAGGCGCCCTGACCGCGTCTTCGGCCTGGTGGCCAACCAGATCGCGATCAACGGCCATATCCGCGCCCAGCCCGCGGTCCTGAAGAACAACCCCGCATGGGATCTATCGGCGGAACGGGCCATGCAGATGCGCAAGCTGATCGAGGCTGCGGGTTTCGCGCCGTCCCGCGTCCAGCGCGTGACCGGTTTCGCTGACCGCAAGCCCGCGCTGAAGAACCCGCTCGCGATCCGCAACAGCCGGCTGGAGATCATCCTTCTGCGCAAGGGCAAGTAAGTGATCGCACCACGGCAAAGCGCTGAGACTATCCGTTAGGGCGATGTTAAGCCGCCGTGCTGCACTCATGCCGATCGACGGACTGAGCAGCAGAAAGGCGGCACTTCCATGTCCATCTCTTCCTCCCTCAACGCAGGGGTGGCCGGGCTCAGCGCAAACGCGACCCGGAAGCTTACGACCATTTCCGACAATATCGCCAACCCGGTGCCTTTAGCGGCTACAAGCGCGTCGCGGCCGATTTCGAGAATTTCGTGATCAACCAGCCGCGGCTCGGCAGGCGTCCGGGTTCAGGCTGGCGGCGTCCGGAGCCTGACCTCGCGCCTTATTGACGAACATGGGCCGCTGGTCGGTACCGGCAACGCGCTCGACCTCGCGGTCGCCGGGCGCGGCATGCTGCCGTAGACGCCCGAAGCCGTATCCTCCTGAACGCGACCACCGGCGAACGGCTAAGGCTGCTGATGATGACGACGACCGGCGCCTTCCGGCCGGATGCCGATGGTGTTCTGACCACCGAATCCGGTCTCGTCCTGCTCGGCTGGCCCGCCAACGCCGACGGTTCGATCCCGATCCTGCCGCGCGACACCATCGCCGGTCTTCAGCCCGTGGTGATCACGCCAGTCCGGACCGCGGGCGATCCGACGACGTGATGAACCTCGGCGTCGAATCCCGGTCGCCGGGTCGAGCGGAGAGTGGCACCGCGTGGCGCGCCGCCGTCGATCAGGCTTCGGCACCTTCGGCACGTCCGAGATCGATTTCACGCCGTCCATCCGCGACTGGTCTCGAACACTGACGACAGAGAACGTAGATCCGGCGCAAGGTGGGGCTTTGATCGGCGAGTATACGCTGGTTTTCGACAACACCTGTTAATGGCGGCACGCTCGCCTCGGTGACCGTCGTGTCGGGCGGCGCCTATAATGCGACGACGGCAATCTCGACCTGACCGTCGCAGGCGGCCCGATCACGATGCATATCGGCAGTCGGGCATCCAACGCCTGACACAGCTTTCCGACAGTTTCGCGCCGGGACATCGACCAAGGACGGCTCACTGGTGGGCAATCTGACCGCCGTCGAGGTCGATGACAACGGCTATATCACCGCGACATACGACACGGGTTTCACCTGCCGCATCTACCAGATCCCCGTGGTGGACGTGCCGAACCCCAACGGGCTGATCTCGCTCAACAACCAGACATTCCAGGTCTCGCCCGATTCCGGTTCCTTCTTCCTTGAATGCGGGCATGGGCCGGACCGGCCCGATCCAGGGCTATGGGCGAGAAGGGTCCGCGACTGATGTGGCAGCGGAACTGACCGCACTCATTCAGACCCAGCGCGCCTATTCCTCGAATGCCAAGGTGATCCAGACCGTGGACGAGATGTCGCAGGAAACGACCAACATCAAACGCTGACCCTCATATCGAGCGGGCTGACCCCGCGGAAAGGCTTAAAATGGGCCTCCGACGACCACGCTTGCCAACGCCCTCACCGGCCTCGCTAACGCCTCGCGCGGCGCTGATGTCGTGTCGCAGAACATCTCGAACGCGCGAACCCCTGGCTATGCGCGGCGCGAGCCTGAACCTCTCGGCCCTCTCGCTGGCGGTCAGGCGGGCGTCTGGGTCGATGGCGTCACCCGCGCGCTCAACCAGTCGCTCTGACCGACCGGCGCCTCGCCGACGCCGATGTGGCGGCTGCGGGCACGCACCGCCTTCCTGACCGCCGCCGAACAGGCGCTTGGGCAACCAGGCGATGCCGGATCGCTCGGCGGGCTTTATGCCGACTTCGATGCGGCCATCGTTCAGGCGGCGAGCCGCCCGGATTCGTACGGGCGCGGCTGCAGGCGGTCGCCGGTGCCGCAAACGATCTGGCCGCGAAATTCAACGGTCTCACCGATATATTGCAACAGGCGCGGATGGATGCCGACGACGCGATCGCGACCGAGGTGACGCTGAACAAGCTGCTGGATCCAGACCGACGCGCTGACGCCGACATCCTTTCTCCGCGCGCGCCTCCGGGCGCGATGCGACGGCGCTGATGGACCAGCGTCAGGGCCTTGTTGACCGGATTTCCTGATCGTGCCAGTGCGGTCGCGCGTGATCACGACCAGATCGCGCTCTACACCACAGGCGGCGCCATCCTGCTGGAGGGCAATCCGGCCACCGTGGGCTTTCTCGCCGGTGGGCGTCATCACCGCCGACATGACACTCGCCTCGGGCGCGCTTTCGGGCCTGACGATCACCGGCCAGCCGGTGCCATCGGGTCCGGCCGGTGTCCTCGGCGGCGGATCGCTCGGCGCCGAATTCTCTTGTCCGCGACGAGCTTGCGCCCGAAATCCAGATGCAGATCGACGCGCTCGCCCGCGACCTGATGGAACGGTTCGAGGCGCTGGGTGTCGATCCGACCCCGGCACCGGGCCAGCCCGCGCTTTCTTCACCGATGCGGGCCAGCCCTTCGATCCCCTGATCGAGAAGGCCTCGCCGGGCGCATCCGCCTCAATGCGCTCGTCGATCCGGTCCGGGGCGGCTCAAGTTGGCACCTGCGCGATTACCAGCGCCACCGCGCCCCGGCCAGGTGGGCGATGCCACGCTGCTCAACAGCCTGCGCGACGCGCTGGCGGCCCGGCGCAAGCGTCCCGCCTCGGGCCCCTTCATCGGCGCTGGTCGCTCGGCCAGTGGCCTCGCGGCCGACGTCCCGTCGCAGGTCGCGGCCAACCGCCAGACGGCGGAATCACGCGAAGCCTACACGACCGCGCGCGCCAGACGAGCCTCACCGACCTGCAATTGAGGGACGGGGTCGATACCGATGCCGAACTGCAGAACCTTCTTCTGATCGAGCAGGCCTTTTTCCGCCAATGCCCGCGTGATCCAGACCGTCGACGACCTCATCAACAAACTGATCGGACTTTGAGCCATGACCAGCATCAGCCAGGGCGACATGGCGCAGACCTCCTGCTCCGCCGCTGTGAATGCCGATCTGGAAAACAACCCTGAACCGCCTCACCTTCGAGATGAGTTCGGGCAGGCAGCAGGATCTTTGCCGAAAGCCGTGCGCGGCGACTTCAAGGTGCCGCCGCCCGGAACACAGCCTCTCGGTCCTCGCCTCCTTCCGCACGGCGGCGAGCGAGGCGGGAACGCTGATCAGGCCTCAGACGGCGTTCGAGACGGTGCAGACGATCATCAGCGATCTCGCGCCCTTCGCTCAACGATGCCGCACAACCGGCGGGGTTGACGCAAATTTCGACCGCCGCCTATGACGCGCCAGAACTCTTCTCTGCCGGTCCGGCCTCAATGTCCGGGCCGAGTGACCGCTGTCTCCTGTCCGGCACCGCGAGTCAGATCAGAAGCCGATCCCGGCGCGGAGATGCTCGACGGGCTGGCTGCTGCTATCACCGGCCAGGTGATGGCGACCGGCGTGATCGGGGCGGTCACGCCCGCCTCATCGGCGCCCCCGGGCGGCGGCGGCTGCGTCGATACGATCTACGGCGGTCCGCACAGCCCAGCCCTTGCGGATCGGCGAGGGGAGGGAGGCGAACTCACGCCTTCCACCGCCACCGACGACAGGCTGCGCGGCACGCTGAAGGGCTCGCCACGCCGCCCTTGTCGCCGAGGGCGCGCTGCCGGGCGATCTGGTCGGTCAGTCGGTCCTGATGAAGACCGCCGGGCAAAGGCCAGGCACGGCATGATCTTGCCGTTACGCTCCGCGCGGGTCCCGGCCTGGTCGAAGCGCAGATCGCCACCGCCCGACCAGGACCATAACGAGGCCGCGGCACTCGAACTTGCCCGCAACTGGATCGTCGCTGCTGACCTACGGAGACGGCAAACGAGCCTGCAGGAGGTGCAGACCTAGCCGGAGACGCTTTACGCCATCACTGTAAAAGCGGCTCTCGCGCCTGTCGCTCGCGGATTACCTCAGATGAGATATGTCGGAACGCTTACCTGCGCGCTTTGGGCGGCAGCGCCGCCGCCGGACCGATCCTGCATCAAGGACCTATCGAATCGACGGGTGCGTGGCAACGATCTGGGAAGGGCCTTGGGTCGTCGCTGAACGGCACCGGCGACGGCATCAGGACGCGCCCTTCACCGAGGAAACTGCGAACCTTCTGGAACGTCTGGGCGTGAACGTCACGGGCGAAACCTCTCCGGCCGAAGAAGGCGGCGGTTTTCGTCACCGCGACTCTGCCGCCGCCCGCTCAGGCAGCCAGATCGACGACCGTGTCTGCATCGGCGACGCGAAGAGCTTCTGGGCGTAATGCTGATGACGCCGCTCAACGCAGCCGACGGCGATCTATGCGGTCGCACAGGGCACGATCATCGTGCGGTGTCGGCACAGGGCGACGCAGCGAGCGTGAGCACAGGGCGTGCCCACCGCGGGCACGATCCCGTCGGGCGCCCGGTGGAGCGCGAGATCGCCTTCGATCTGCGCAGCCTCGATACGGTCAGGCTGGCGCTGCGCACCCCCGACTCCTCGCCCACAGCCGCGCGGATCGAGGAGGCGATCAACAAGGTAGCCTGCAAGCCGGTGGCGGTGATGACCGACCCTGGAACCGTCGCGCTTTCCATCACGGCAACGGGTATCTGTTCGCCCGCACATGTGCTGGGAAAGATCGAGAATATCGTGGTCGAGCCCGAACAGCGCGCGCCTGGGTGGTGATCGACCAGCGATCCGGCATGATCGTGATGGGCCAGGAGGTACGGATCAGCCGCGTGGCGGTCAGCCAGGGCAACCTGACACTGCGGGTCGAAGAGGAACCGAACGCCGTCCAGCTCAATCCGTTTGCCGAAGGCGAAACCGTGGTCGTGCCGCGCACCTCGGCCTCGATCACCGAAGAACCGGGGATCGATGGCTGAGATCAGGGACGGTGCCTCCTTGTCGGAAGTCGTGGCCGGGCTGAACGCGCTCGGCGTCTCGCCGCGCGACATGATCGACATATTGAAAAGCATCACGCCGCAGGCGCGCTGCATGCCGAATTCGTGGTGCAGTAAATCCCGTGGCAGGTTCGGGCAGCGGGATGCGCCCCGACCCTAAGGGCGTCACTGACCTATGACTGATCGCAGCAACTTGCGAACGGTCACTCCCGGCTTGCGCGCCCTGAGATGCGAGGGGCAATGTTCGCCGCTGTCCAGAACCGGGATCATCCGCGACCAGATGCCGATATTCTCCGTCGACGAACGCCTGACCGGACGATCCGGGCGGCCTGTGCGCCCACCTCTCCCTTGCAGAGACGCCAGCTCGGTCCGCGCTACCTGCCGATACCAGTCGTTGCGACTTTTCACCGATATGCCGGTGAAGCCCGCGTCCGCCATCGCGTCGCGATAGCGGGGTGGGCGAGGCCATGCCGAAACCGGCCGCTCGGCGGCGATATAGGCGGCCATTTCCGGTGACGCCGGCCCCTCCCGGCCGATCAGCCAGTCGGAGGCCATGAACAGGCCGCCGGGTTTCAGCACGCGGAAGACCTCGCGCATCAGGGCATGTTTGTCGGGAATATGAACGGGATGGAATCCTTGAAAAGACCAGGTCGAACGTGCCGGGCGGGAAGGGCAAGGGGCCGGGCACGACCTTCACGCAGCCGATCCGATCCTCAAGCCCCGCCGCCACGACCAGAGACCGCGCGCGGGCCAGAACGCTGTCCTCGACATCGATGCCGGTGACAGGGCCTGCGCCGTGCGTACGCACGAGCGCGAGATCGATCCCCCTGCCCCGCAACCGATATCGAGAACCGAGAGCCCCGATATCGGCACCCTCTCCAGAACCCGCGCCACCTCATCCGCCTGCCCGGCGACAGGAACCCTTCGCTCCCAGACCCGCCCCGAGCATGCCGATCATGCGCGCGTGGTAAAGTTCGCCGCCTTCCGCTTCCATCGCTTCCTCCGCCTGCCCCACGCGCCGATGCCGATCCCCTTCGATCACGCTCCGATCCGCAGTGCCTCCAGCGCCGGGCTGCTTCAGGGCCAGCACCTCTGCCGGATCATTCACATCGCAGGCCCAGACGAAGAGGCAGAGGAACGGCCTGGCCCGACCCTTGGTCAGATGCGGCTGAAAGGGCTCCATCCAGATCGGCCGGTGAGCGGGCAGGATCGTCAGGGGCCGATCCACACCGAAGCGCCAGCCATGCGGGCCAGTCAGCGGCACATATAGCTCGGGCGCCTTGTGCCGATGGTCGGTAAAGCACATGCGGCGCGATCAGGAAGAGACCCATGTCCCAGCTCATCCGTTCGAACCGGCGCGCCGCCTCGCCCACCAGCGAGGCGAAGTACGGCCCCGCAGGCTGGCGCCGATCTGCCGGGATCGTATATGTCGTAGGTAGTCCAGCGAGAGCGTAAGGCGGTTATCGCCGCGAAGCCGGGAACCTGTAGCACACCACCGAGCGCCGCGTCCACGAAGATCCATGATCCCGTTCGTGGGTCCCGGCTTCACCAGAGTACTCCTTGCTCCCCCCACCGGGCAAGCCCTTCTTTGTCGCACCTCCGCCAAGCCCGGACCATCGAGCCCCCGCAAGATAATGACCGACTCGGCGATCAGATTCCGGATTGCCCAAGCGCCGCCGAGACGCCAAACGCGGGAACCTCGTCCTGGAGCCCGCGCGTCCAGAGAAGCGCGCCGGGATCTCGCCATCGCGCGCCGAGCAGATGCGATAGACTTCCAGTGCTTCATCCGACAGGCCGCGCCGGTTGAAATGCATGGCGGCAGCATAGCGGCGACGGCCCGACCCCGGCTCCCCCAGTGTCGCCGTCAGATGCAGCACCGCCGCTGATCTTCATCCTGCCTGCCATCCCGGTCATCGTCACTCGTTCGCCCGATAAGCCATCTGTGCGTCGATACATCCCGCCGCCGCCCGCCCGGTTGAGGAGAGAATGCCCGCGATGGATCACGCCAAGGCCGACGACATGACCGCATCGTGGCAAGCGCGTTGATATCGCGTCACGCCGCCGAGCTTGACCTTCGACCAGATGAGGATCGGCAGCGTCGTCGATCCCGGGCCGGTGGTGAAACTGGTGATCACCACATCGTCAAGCGAGATGGTGAAAGCCAGAAGCCAGCCCGACAGGATTGCGGGAGAGATGATCGGCAGGGTGATGTCCTTCATCACCTGCCAGGGCCGCGAACCGAGGTCCATCGCCGCCTCCTCGACCCGCGATATCGGCGTCGCGCAGCCGCGACTGGATGATGCCGTCACGAAGGTAAGCGAGAAGGTGGATAGCCAGCGTGATCGTGGTGAAGTGCCGCGCTGCGTCTTCAGCCGAAAGTCGCCTCCAGCAGGTTGGAGATGAGAATGAAGAAGATCAGCGTGGAAATGCTGGTATAACCTCCGGCATGATCAACGGCGCCGTCACCAGACCGGAAAAGATGGTGCCGCGAAAGCGCTTAGCGCGCAAGCGCGATGCCGGCCATCGTGCCAAGGATGGTGGCGACCGTAGCGCTCGTCAGCGCGATCCGACAGAAAGCCAGGCAGCCTCAAGCACCTGATCGAGAGCTGTCATACCATTTGGTCGAGAACCCGCCCCAGACGGTCGCGAGGCGGGCGCTGTTGAAGGGAAAAGACGATCATCATACGGATCGGCACATAGAAGAAGGCAAAAGCCGAAGGCGAGGACCGACATCAGAAAGACCGGACGGCGCTTCATGGCTCCATCGCCTTCTTCTCCTGCGCCTTCGCCTCGAAATGGGTGTAAAGCATCATCGGCCCGACCATGAGGAAGAGAAGCGCCACCGACACGGCAGAGGCCATCGGCCAGTCGCGTGCCGAGGCGAACTCGTCCGAGATCACCTGCCCGATCATCGGTTGAGACGGGTTCCCGACAAGGCCCGGAATGATCAGTTCGCCACAGGCGGGGATGAAGACCAGCATGGCCCCGGCGATGATCCCCGGGATCGAGAGCGGCAAAGGGGGTCACGTCGAGAAAGACCCGGTAGGGGCGCGAGCCGAGGTCCATCGCCGCCTCGTCAAGCGTCAGGTCCAGTTTTTCGAGGTTCGCATACAGCGGCAGGATCATGAAGGGCAGATAGGAATAGACTGTCACCAGAACGACCGCGAAATTGGTATGCATCATCTGGATCGACCGGATCGCCTAGTCGTCCGGCACGAGGCCGTTGTAGATCGAGGTCAGTAGCCGCTGAACCAACCTGTTGGTGCCCATCAGCCCCATCCAGGCATAGACTGAGCGAACGAGGTCCAGAACGGCAGGATCACTCAGCATCAGGAGGATGTTGCGCGCCGACCTGGAAACTGGTGAGGCCCAGCGCCATCGGATAGCCGATCAGCAGGCACAGAAGCGTCGCAAGCGCTGCGCTGCGGATCAGAGATCGGCAGCGGTGCGACGATAGAGGTCGTCCTGGAACAGCCGGGCGAAATTCTCGAAATTGAGGAAACTGTCGTGTACCCCGAAGGAAAAGGGCGGCGAGGTCGGCGTGCGCGAGGCGAAGCTCATCGCCGTCACGATCATGAAGGCAACAGGAAGAAGATCGTCAGCCAGACATAGGGCGTGGCAATGGTCAGGTCGGCCCAGCCCCGGCGGTTGAACCAGCGCCGGATGCGTGCACTGCGCTGCGTGAAGGTTTTCGGCTTCGACACTTTCGACATCGCGCATCTCAGCCCGTCAGCAGGATGGCGGCGGAAGGATCGAAGCCATTGAGCCAGACCTCATCCTCCCAGGTGGCGATACGTTCAGCCTCGGCAGCGCGGCGGCGTTGCCGAATGGGGCCGACAGGACCGTGCCGGACGGCAGGCGCACCTTGTAAAAGCGAATCCCTGCCGAAATAGCCGATGATCGCTGACCACGCCCCGCACCGCGTTCGGCACATCGGGGCGATCACGGCTGATCGTGCTTCTCGGGCCGGACGGCAAGCGTCAGGCGCTCGCCCGGCGGCAATGCCCGGCACGGCACGCGCCGACACGCGTCCGCCAAGGGCCGGGACGTCGACTGCGCCAGATCACCGAGACCGACAGAACGGTCGCCTCGGCGAAGTTGATCGACCCGATGAAGCCCGCGACGAACCGGTTGGTCGGATAGCCCATAGACCTCGGTCGGCGAAACCGACCCGCTTGACTCGCCCTTGTCCATCACCGCCATCCGGTCCGACAGGATCATCGCCTCTTCCTGGTCGTGGGTGACGACGATGTGAAGGTCGTGCCGGTCTTGTGCTGGATATCCATCAGCCTCGAACTGGGTATGTTCGCGCAGCTTCGTCCAGCGCCGCCAGCGGTTCGTCCAGCAGCAGAAGCTTCATTGCCGGGGTGCCAGCGCCTGCGCCAGCGCCACGCTGCGCTGGCCGCCGGAAATCTGATGCGGCTTGCGGTGGGCGAATGGCACAGCTGCACCAGGTCCAGCATTTCGCGCACGCGGTCCCTTTCGCTGGGCGTCAGTCATGCGTTCGTGCTTCAGCCCGTAGCCCACGTTCTTCTCACAGTCATATGCGGGAACAGGGCGTAACTCTGAAACATCATGTTCACACCGGCCGGTCATAGGCCGGCACGCCGGTCATGTCCTGCCCGTCACGAAGACGCGCGACCCTTGGTGGGCCTCCTCGAAGCCCGCAAGCACCGCAGAAGCGTGGTCTTGCCGTACTCGATCTGCCGAGAAGGGCGAAGATCCCCGCCCTTCCGTATCGTGAGCGACACGTTCTCGACGGCCCGGAACGTACCGAAATATTTGGAAACGCCGTCGATCCGGATGAAAGGCGCCGGATCGAGGGCAGCCTGTAGCGCGGACGGGTTCCGCTTGCACACCTGCCTGCATGGTGCTGACCACGTCCCGGCCCGTCAACCCGTCTTGATCGCTGCCCAGGCCCGCGTGATTGCGCGGTCCTGCTCTTCGCTGAAGGGCTTCGGCGCCCAGAGCCGCGACTTCACCGCTTCGTCGGGATAGACGGCCGGATCGTCGCGCACCCAATCCTCCACGAACTCAAGCGCGGGAACGTTGGCGTTCGCATAGCCGGTATAGTTGGTGCAGGCCGCAATCACTTCGGGCTGCATGAGGAAATCAAGGAACTTGTAGGCATTCTCGGTGTGCGGCGCATCCGACGGTATTGCCATGCAGTCGACCCAGATCGGCGCGCCCGTCTTCGGCACAAAATAGGCGAGGTTCATCTCGATGCCGGCCTCGGCGGCGCGCGAGGAGGCCACGCTATAGTCGCCCGACCAGTTGTTGATCGCGCAAAGCTCGCCGTTCGGGATGGCGTTGAGGTAGTTCGCATTGTCGAAGGTGCGGATATAGGGCCGGATCGGCTTGAACGCCTCTATCACCTTGTCATAGTCCGCCGGATCGGTCGTATTGCCGTCCAGCCCGAGATAGGTCAGTACCATCAGCATGATGTCGGTCGGGCTGTCGAGGATCGAGATGCCGCAATCGGCCAGCTTCTCGGCATTCTCGGGCTTGAAGATCGTGTCCATGCTTTCGAGATCGGCATCCGGCAGCCGTTCCTTCACCATGTCGAGATTGTAGGTGAAGCCGACCGAGCCCCACATATAGGGCATCGCATGCAGATTGTCGGCGTCCCAACCCGCGAGGATCTTCAGGATCACCGGGTCGAGGTTCTTCCAGTTCGGCAGCTTAGACTTGTCGAGTTGCTGATAGATCCCCGCCGCGATCGCGCGCGGCATGTCGAGGCCAGAATGGTCGACCACATCATATCCGGTAGAGCCGGCCATCATCTTGGCCTGCGCCTCTTCGGCCGAGGAATAGGTATCGTAGACGACGCCGATACCGGTCGCGGCCTCGAAATCCTCCAACGTCGTCTCGCCGATATAATCGGCCCAGTTATAGACGTTCACGGTGGCCGCCTGGGCCCAGGAGGGCCGGACGTAAGGCATGGCGAGCGTGGCACCAAGGGCGGCGAAAGTCTGACGGCGGTTCAGTCTGATCATGGTCATCCCCGTTGGTTTGTGCGCCGCGCCCGGTCGTACGCGGCTTTGGTTGGTCTAGTTTGACTGCGATTCGTTCATGGTTAGAAGCAAATTCTCGTTGACGCTGGCCAGTTGATCTTCTGCGGGAGGTTCCGGCAACCGGGTCACCGGAAGAATCTTGCGCAGCCCATCATGATAGACCCGGACGCCGTATTCGAGGTCTGAGAGGTGGAAATCCTCGAACGCCGTCGATTTCATGGATTCATTCGACCAGATCGCAAGCTGTTGATCTTCCTTCGAGGTTTCCCTGTCGATCCGGTAGGCGAGGTGACGCGCGATCCGCATGGCCCGCGTCTCGTTCGCGCGGCGGTACATCCGCCCGGTCAGCCGTGTCTTGCCGGGACCGAGGGGAATATCCTGATAGAATTGCGCGCCTTCGGGCGTGAAGGCGATCACCGAATTCGGGAAGAGCCCGTAGTAGGTCCAGGCCTTGCGCAGCCGGTCGGGCAGCCATTCCTGTTCCGGCGAAAGACCGACATAGGCCCGCACCGACCAGAGTCGCCCGGGCTGATCGCCGAATTCTGCATAGGAGCTGACAAGATTGCCCGGATGGACCCGGTCGGCATAGCTGCGGCCATAGAGGTCCTGCAGGGCCGGATGGGCCATGGGCACGTGATAGCCCTCGTTGTCGACGTCGCGCACCGATTTCCAGTTGACGGCAAGCTCGCTGTCCCAGAAGGCCGCATCGGCGGGCAAAAGCTCTTCGGCGCGATAGGCCGCGAAATCCGCCTCATAGGGCGCGAGCCAATTGGCGACCGAGGGTTGGGGGCCGGGATGAAAACGCAGGAAGATGAACCCGTGCCAGAGTTCCATCTCGACCGGCTTCAGGCCGAACTGGCTGCGATCCATCTCGCCGAAAGTCTCTGGCCGCGCGGCACCGCGCAGCGAGCCGTCGAGATTGTAGACCCAGCCGTGGAAGGGGCAGACCATCGCCCCCTTGCAATGGCCAGATGCGCCATCCACCACCCGCGCGCCGCGATGGCGGCAGAGATTGTGGAACGCTCTCACGATACCGTCGCGGCCCCGCATGATCACGGCGCGCTCGCCGAGAAGGTCGAAGGTTATCCAGTCGCCTGGCGCAGGCAGATCGCCGACATGGCCCACAAGTTGCCAATGGGTCAGGAACAGTTCGGATCGCTCCAGCTCGAACAGGGCCTTGGAATGGTAGGTCCAGCCAGGCAGGCCCCGCCGGTCCCAGTTCTTGGGAATGTTCAGGCTTCCGGGTGCGATCTGGTTCATGCCCCCTCCTCTTTCATCTGTTGGAGAACCCATTCATGGAAATCGCGGATCGCATATTCCTCGGGCATCAGCCGCCCCCGTTCATAGGCAGGCGAGCGCAAGCCGCGCTGGTTGAGCTCTGCCACCTCGCAATCCTGCGCCATCACGATCTTGGCGAAGGCCGCGACTTCGCCTGCGTCGAAGCCCGGTCGGGCGAGCGTCTCGGGCAGGAAATACCATTCCGCGGTCAGCCGCGTGGTTTCCGGGCCGGTCGGTTGCAGCAAGACGGCGCGCACATAATCGACATGGGCGACCACGAACATCGACGGGTAGACGGTCACGAAATTGTAACCGTTCTGCCGTTCGGTCGGGGTGAGATTGGCAAACTCCGGCCCGCACGGCTGGCCAGACGCGGTCCAGGTCGCGGCGCCTTCCTTCAGCGCTGGCTGCAGTGCCTCGTCGGGCGTCCAGTCCGGCGCTTCGTTGCGGCCCATGATGCCGGTTCCGTAAATCGGCACCAGATCGCACAGTTCCGGATGAACGCCCGGGCAGTGCAGGCATTCGTTGTAGTTCTCCCAGAAGACCTTCCAGTTGCAGGCGAGGTCCCTGACCATCCGGTGGCCGGTGACCAGATCGTCCATCGGCCAGTTCTTCAGATAGTCGCACCCCATGTCCGGCTCGATCTCGCCGGGCGTCTCCGACAGGTTGACGAATACGAACCCTGCCCAGACCCGGACCGCAACCTTGAGAAGCCCGTGATCCTCCTTGCGGAAATCGTCGCTCGGATGGGCTTGACCGGTTGCCACAAGCCGCCCGTCCTTCGCCGCATAGGCGAAGGCGTGGTAGCGACAGGTGACGATCTTGCCCATCGGCTGCTCGTCCTGGCTGCAGAGTTCCGCGCCGCGGTGGCGGCAGACATTGTGAAAGGCTGAAAGCGTGCCATCGGGCGCACGGCAGAGGATCACACTCGCCACGCCGACCTGCAGGCGCTTCATCGTACCGGGCTTCAGATCGTTCAGGCGGCCCGCAACCACCCAGTTCCGCGCCCAGATCGTGCGCTGTTCGCGCGCGTACCAGCCCGCGCTGTAGTAGGCGCGCGCGGGCAGCGTTTCGGGGCAGTGATCCATGATCGGCGAGGCGGGATGGTGATGGAGGCTCATGTCCATGCTCCTCAGAAAAGCCCGGGCGGGGTCGCGGTGCGCCGCGCGGGCTTGAAGAACGGCCGCTCGCAGACTCGCGCCTTCAGCATCAGCTTCACATATTGAAGCTCTCTCATCGCATAGATTTCAACCCAGAGATTTTCCGATTTTTCAGCATGATAGGGCCGTTTCACATGCGCCAGCGCAATATTGCGCTTCACCGTCGGCGACCAGCAGGCGGCCGTGATCTGGCCCACCTCATGCTTCTTGTCGTGATAGATGATCGCATGTTCGGCCGAGACGTTGCCGTCGATATCGAGCCCGACGAAGGCCCATTCAGAGCCTTTCTCACGTTCGGCGAGAAGCGCCCAGCGGCCGTTGAAATGGCCCTTTTCCCAGTCGATCATCCAGTCGAGCGACATATCGAAGGGCGAGCGCACGCGGTCTTCGCGCAGCGCCTGGTGGGCGGGAATGAAATCGAGGTTGGTGATGATGAACCCCGCCTCCGTCCGCGCCATGTCGAGCGCCGCCGAGCCGATCGGACGGATGCCCCAGGCCCCCCCCGCCGCGAAGAGGTGATCCCAGAGCGCCAGCGCTTGGTCGGGTGTCGTCCAGAGCTCGTAGCCGAGATCGCCGGTAAAGCCGGTGCGGGAGATCGTCACCTCGCCCCCGTCGAACGGGAAGGCCGTCATGCGGAAGGGCTTGAGGCCTGCGACGTCGAAGCCCGCCGCCTTGAGGACAGCATAGGAGCAGGGTCCCTGAAGCGACAGGGCGGCGACGTCGTCGGTCACCTCCTCGACGTCCACGTCGAAGCCATGTGCGCTGTCCAGAAGCCACGGCAGATGCCGTTCCTGGCAGCAGATGCGATAGTCGTCCTCGGCCAGACGGAAGAGCGTGCCGTCATCGACGATCTTGCCCGCGTCATCGCACCAGACCGTGTAATGCACTGATCCGACTTGCAATTTTGTGACATTGCGAACCGTCAGCCGGTTCAGGTAGGCGGCCGCTTCCCGCCCCCTGACCCGGTATTTCACCATCGGACACAGGTCATAGACGGTCGCGGCATTGCGGATCGCCGAATGTTCCATCGCCAGGTCGTCATATTCGAGAACCGTGGTATAGCCACCCCAGGGGCCCCAGCTGTTCAACCGGCTTGCGGCGGAGGTGCGGGGGTGGAAGGGCGTTTCCAATAGCGGCGTCCGGAAATGCAGGCGGGGATCGGGTTTCATCGCGGTCTTTGCCCTCATGACCTGACCTCCCGTACGATCCGTTCGGCAGCGTTCCAGCCCGCAGCACCAGAGATGCCGCCGCCGGGATGGCAGCCCGCACCGGCGAGCCAGAGGCCGGGTACAGGCCCTTGATATTGCGCGATTCCCGGCACGGGGCGCAGGAAGAACATCTGTTCGACCGACAGTTCGCCATGGTGCCAGTTGCCGCCGACCATGCCATAGCGCGCCTCGATATCGGCGGGCAGCAAAAGCTCTTCGCCGACGATCAGACCGGTGATGCCGGGCGCATGGTCTTCCAGTACAGCAAGCGTCTGGTTCCTGTACCGCTTGCGTATGGCATCCGTCCCGACAGCGTCCCGACAGGGTGCGAACTGGACGATCGCCGACAGCACGTGATGGCCGTCCGGCGCATGGCCGCCCTCGAAGGCCGAGGGCAGGAGGATTTCCATCACCGGCCGGTCGGGCGCCTCGCCGTACTTGACAGCGTTGAAGGCCAGTTCGACCGCCTGTTCGTCGGGCGCGATCACCAAGCGAGAGCGCAGGTCGGCGCCGCGGAAATCCGGCCTGCCCTTCAACGCCAGATGCAGCTTGGCCGCCCCGCCGCGCGATTTCATGTGGCGGATGCGGTTCACGAAACCGGTGTCGAGGTGGCGGGGGCCGAGAAGCGACAGGAAAGTGGCCTTGGGCGAGATGGCCGAAATGATGGTGGCGGCGCGCAACGCCTCGCCCGAGGCGAGTGTCACACCCACGGCGCGGTCGCCCTCGACGATCAGCCCGGCAACGGCCGCGCCGGTACGGATGGTCACGCCCGAGGCGGTCACCGATGCCGCCATCGCGGCGGCAACCGCGCCCATGCCGCCTGCCGGTACGGCGAGCGATGCGCGCTTGCCCGCGACCTGGCCCGCGAAGCGGTTCAGAAGATGGATGAGCGAATTGGGCGAGCGGGGGCCGAGCCAGGTGCCAAGCACCGCGTCATGGGCGAGAAGGCCCTTGAGACGCGGGTCGGTCAGTTCGTCGTTCAGCACATCATGGACATTGATCAGAAGCATCCGCAGGAACTCGCGGAAGCGGTCCTTGCCCATCATCCTTGTCCTGAGGCCTAGCTTGCCCAACTGCCAGACATTGTTGCCCACGCCCCTGGCAAGACGCGGTGGCGTCAGTGCCTTGAAGGGTGCAAGCACGTCCGCGAAGTCCATCAGTTCGGTGCGCAAGGCCGCCCAGGCCTGCCGCTCCTCGGCGCTGACCGCGCCGGTCAGCCACTCGCCCGCCGCGCCTTCCAGCACCAGATGGTCGCCCGTGGCGCTGAGCGCGGTCGAGGAGAGATCGGTCGCGGCCCAGGTCAGCCCATGGCGGGAAAGGTCCATGCCCGTCTCGACCCGCGCGTCGAGCATGTTCACCAGATGCGCGAGACCGGGCGCCCGGTAGCCCGGCGCGAACTCCGCCCCCAGCGCGCCGCCACCCGGTGCGCCGCCGCTTTCCAGCACCAGGACCTTGCGGCCCGAGGTCTGCAACCGCGCGGCGCAGGCGAGCCCGTTGGTGCCGCCGCCGATGATGATGGCGTCAAAGGACGGCATAGGCATCGCTCATGTCTTTGGAAGGTTTGGCCATGTCGCGCAGGATTTCGGACGCCGCATTGCGGCCGGGCGCGCCCATCACGCCGCCGCCGGGATGGGTGGAGGACCCACAGATCCACAGATCGCGGATGGGTGAGCGGTATTGGGCATAGCCCGGCACCGGACGGTTGAAGAGAAGCTGGTCGAAGGTGAGTTCGCCCTGGAAGATATTGCCCTCGGTCAGGCCGACTTCCTTTTCCAGTTCGCGCGGGGTGCGCACCTCGTAATGCAGGACCGACGACCTGAAGCCGGGCGCATGGGCCTCGATCTGGTTCAGGACGGTTTCGGCAAAGGCATCGCGGTCCTGATCGGTCCAGTCGTTCCCCTCGATCTTCGGGGGGGCGTACTGGATGAAGCAGGACATGAAATGCTTGCCCGGTGGCGTCATCGTCGGGTCGAGGATGGTGGGGATCATCATGTCCTGGAACGGGTCGCGGCTGAAATGGCCGGCCTTCCAGTCGTCGTAGGCGCGTTCCATCTTCTCGATGGAATCGGTGAAATGCATGTCCCCCTTCATGAAAGGAGAGCCTTCGGGCAGCGCGGTGAACTTCGGCGAGCGGTCGAGCGCGATGTTGAGCTTGCCCGAGGAGCCACGGATCTTGAAGTTGCGGACGCGCTTCAGGAAGGCGCCCGGAAGCTCCGCCTCGTCGACATGTTTGAGGAAGGTGCGCTTCACATCCATGTTCGACACGACCCGGCGACCGAGAATCTCGTCGCCGTTTTCCAGCACCACGCCGGTGGCGCGCCCGTTCTTCACGAGGATCTTCGCGACGCCCGATCCGGTGCGGACCTCGCCGCCCGCAGCCTTCAGCGAGGCGGTCAGCGCCCTGGTGATCGAGCCCATGCCGCCGCGTGCGAAACCCCAGGCGCCGACATTGCCGTCGACATCGCCCATCGCATGATGGAGGAGAACATAGGCCGTGCCGGGCGACATCGGCCCGAGCGCGGTGCCGATGATCGAGGCGACCGCCTGATAGGCCTTGACCGCGCCATTTTCGAAATATTCGTCAAGGAAATCGGCGATCGACATGGTCCAGAAGCGGATCATGTCATACATCGCCATTTCTGAAAGCCCGAACATCTGTTTGCCGAGCCACGCGAGTTCCGCCATGTCGCGCGGGCGGAAGCTTGCCGGATCGGCGGCGGTGCGCAGCAGCATCGGGCGGATGAAGCGGCAGTGGCGCAGGACATCGCGGGCATAACGGTCATAGGCTTCGGCATCGCGGGGCGAGTGACGGGCGATCTCGCGCCGGTTGGCCTCGTGATCGCGGAACATGCCGAGATAGCCGCCACCTTCGGTAAAGACCGCGCCGCCTTCGTAGGGCAGGATTTGCAGCCCGTGCTTCGGCAGCTCGAGGTCGCGCATGATCTCGGGCCGGAAGAGCGAGGAGACATAGGAGCAGTTCGAATAGGTGAAGCCGGGGTAAAGTTCGCGGCTGACGGCGGCACCACCGACCCAGTCGTTCTTCTCGACCACCATCACCTTGAGGCCCGCCCGGGCGAGGTAGGAGGCGGCGACGAGTCCGTTATGGCCCGCACCGACGATGACAGCATCGTAGATCATGCGCGCTTCGCTTCTTCCTCGAACTGTTCGAGCGTGAGATCGACGGCCGTCTCGACGGCCTTGAGCGTGTCGGTCAGGCAGGTCTCGTCCAGACCGTGCGCCTCGCACATGAACCAGGGCTCGCGACTGTCCGGTTCGCAGATCACGCCGAGGTCGTGCAGGTAATGGGCCATCTGGTCGTAGAAGGAATAATCCGACGTCTTCCAGGCGCGGTAATTGTCGGGCGGGGTTTCGGCGAAGAAGAGGCCGAACATCGACGGATGGCCGGTGTAGCTGTGGGTGATCTTGCGGGCGTCGAGGATTTCGGAGATGCCCTTCTTCAGCCGTTCGCCGTAGCTGGCGAGGGTTTCCAGGGCGGGCGTTTCATCGAGGATGCGCAGGGTTTCCTCGGCTGCGGCGAGCGAGACGGAATGGGCGGTGTAGGTGCCGCCGTGGCTGGCGCCGCCATAGCGGAAGGTGCGCATCACCTCCTCGCGCCCGGCCACGACCGAGATCGGATAGCCGTTGGCCACCGCCTTGGCGAAGGTGGTGATGTCGGGTGTCACGCCCATCAGGCCCTGGATGCCCGACTTTCCGACGCGGAAGCCCGATTTCACCTCGTCGATAATCAGCATCACGCCGTATCTGCTGCAAAGCTCTCGGGCGAGTTTGACATAGGCAGGCTCGGCCATGATCGAGCAGCAGTTGCCCTGGATCGGTTCGATCAGCATGGCGGCGAGCTTGTCGCCGTGTCGCTTGAACATGTCTTCCAGCCGCTGGAAATCGTTCATCGGCGTGATGTGGGCGAGTTTCTTCACGGTCGGCGGAATACCCTTGCCATAGGGCACAAGTTCCGGGTCCTCGTTCGAGCCGATATCCCATTCATCCATGTCGGCCATCCACATGGCGGCGTCGAAGAGGCCATGATAGCCGCCTTCGACGAGAAGATAGCTTTCGCGCCCCGTGTAGGCACGGGCGAGGCGGAGCGCCGCCATCACCGCCTCGGTCCCAGAATTCGAAAAGCGGACGAGTTCAGCAGCGGGAACCATTTTCGCGATCCGGTCTGCGACGATCAGTTCCTTCTCGGTCGACAGCGCAAAGACCCCGCCGACCTCCATCCCCTTGCGGGCGGCGGCATCCACGCGGTCGTCGGCATAGCCGAGGATCGCCGGGCCATAGCCAAGCCGGTAGTCAACATAAGCATTGCCGTCGATGTCCCAGGTCCGCCCGCCCTTGCCGTGGCTGACATAGATCGTCCGGTCATCGCCCCAGTAGCGGAAAGTCGAGGAAACGCCGAGTGGCAGGCGTTTCACGGCGCGCTGGAACTGGGCGTTGGAACGGGTGAGATTTCGCTTGGGAGCGGCGCGCATGAAAGTCCCGGCTTGATTGACGTTGGCCAAGGGTCGCACCAGTTTGACTGGCCTGTCAATCAGAATATTGACTGACCATCCAAAATCCCGCAATCTGCTTGCGCTGTGCGCCTGAGCCCTTATCTATGCGCCCAGAACGGTCGGAACCCAAAGGGCCCAACCGGCCCGGAGACAGGATGGAACAGAGCCTCACCAAACCGGAACCGCCACATCAGCCGCGCAAGGCAAGCCGCGAGGCGCGACGCCTGCAGCTGATCGAGGCGACGATCGAAACGATCGCCGTAAGGGGTTACGCCCGCACCACGCTGACCGAGGTCGCCAATCAGGCTGGCCTGTCGCACGGTCTGGTGAATTTCCATTTCGAGACCAAGGAAAAGCTGCTGACGGAGACGCTGAACTATCTGGCCGAGGAATATAGCCAGAACTGGAAGACGGCGCTTGCGGCAGCGGGCAAGGCGCCGGCCGAACAGCTCGACGCGATGATCCGCGCCGATTTCAATCCTGCGATCTGCACGACGGCCCGTCTATCGGCCTGGTGCGCCTTCTGGGGCGAGGCGCAATGCCGGCCGATGTATCAGGAACATTGCGGCGCCAATGACGAGGCCTATTTCGCGCAGCTCGTCGCGCTCTGTTCGGCGATTCATGCCGAAGGGGCCTATGATTGCGACTTCAAGCTTGCGGCGCGGGTCCTGAGGGTGACGCTCGAGGGCGTGTGGCTGGAAATGATGACGATGAACACGCCCTACAGCCTCGAGGAAGCGCTGAGCACCGCCTATGCCTGCGCCGCGGCTTTCTTTCCGCGACATTTCGGGCCGAATGGCCTGATCGGCTGAAGATATGTCGTCCGGAGTATTTCGGGACAGAAAGCGGGATCAGGATGAAATCCGCTTCAGGACCGCGTCGAGGCCCGCGTCCCAGGCATCGAGGGCACCGTGGCTGTTCAGTATGTCGAGAAGCTGCAATGTGATGCCGCCCGGGGTGGTGACGCCCTTGGCAATTTCCGCGAGCGGGCGGTGTTCTTGAAGCAGCACCTCGGCATTGCCGCGCAGGGTGCCTGCGACGAGGGCGCGGGCGGTTTCGGGCGGCAGGCCGTTCGCCGCAAACCAGTCGGCAAGATGCGCCATCCACCAGACCGTGGCGCCGGAGAGCGCGCCGAAAGTGGCGGCGGCGGTGAATTGCGCCTCAGTCTCCAGCACATGGACCGGGCCGACATGGGCCAGGAGTTCCTGCCAGAAATCGTCCCGCGGATGGAGGATCGAGGGGCCCATCCGGTAGGCATTCGCATAGCCCGGCATCATGCCTATGGCCCCCCGCGCAGGAGCGATCACCGCCTGCAATCGCCTGAGTCCCGTCCCGGCCATCGCCGACAGGACCGGCTGGTCGGGCCGGAAGGTCAGGCGCGAGAGTTCCTCGGCTCCGGTCGCGGCGGGGAGCGAGACGAAGAGCGCGTCGGAACGGTCGACGAGGTCCTGATTGCTGTCCGCAATCTCGCACCCAAACTCCGCCGCGAGCTGCGCGGCAGTGTCGGCCCCGCGCGGCGACAGAAGGAACCGGTAGGGCGCGCCCTGAAGCCCGCGCAGCATGAGGCCTGCCAGACCGCCGACGCCGAGAAAGCCCACGGTCGTCATGGCATTTCCTCCAGAACTTCGGCGATGGCCTGGCTGGTCCGGGCAATGTCATCCTCGGTATGGACGATCGAGGACAGCGAATGCAGCGTCGCCGACGGGTTCATGTAGATGCCCTTGTCCATCAGCCGGACGGCGAAGTCGCGGAATTTCACGCGGTCCACATGGCGGCAGAAATCGCGGTAATCGGCGATCTCTTCGACATCGGTGAAGAAGATCTGGAACATGGAATTGACCCCCTGGCAGATCACCCCATGGCGGTTTGAATGTTTCGCCACCTTGCGGATCTCGTCCGCCATCGCCTTGCCGAGGTTCTTGATGCGGCGGAAGCCGGACTGACCATCCTCCAGCATCGTCTCGAGCATGACCTTGGTCACATGGAGCGCGAGGCGCCCGGCGTTGTGGGTGCCGAAATGCAGGACCTTGCCCCATTCGAGGCCCGCCATGACCTCGTCCCGCCCGCCGATCATCGCCATCGGCAGACCACCGCCCAGCGCCTTGCCATAGGTGACGATGTCGGGGGAAAGGCCGTAAAGCTCGGCGCAGCCTCCGGCCGCGAGGCGGAAGCCGGTGACGGTCTCGTCGAGGTAGAAGAGCGCGCCATACTGGTGGCAGAGATCCTGCATGCGGTTGAGGTAGCCGGGTCTGGGCGGGATCACCCCCATGTTCGACATCACCCCTTCGGTGACGACGCAGGCGGCCTCGCGGCCATGGAGCGCCATGGCGCGTTCCAGGGCCTCGATGTCGTTCCAGCGCACGACGATCGTATCCTTCCAGGCCTCTTCGGGAATGCCGGATGAATCCGGGATGCGGATCGGGTCGTTCGGGTGACCGAGGAGCGTGGGCGGATAGGGGTTGGTGTTGAGCAGGACCGCGTCCCACCAGCCGTGGTAATGGCCTTCGAACTTGATGATCTTGCGCCGCCCGGTATGGCCGCGCGCAAGGCGGAAGGCCCCCATCGCCGCCTCGGTCCCGGTGTTGGCGAAGCGCACCTTGTCGACGTGCGGCAGAAGCTTCACCAGCATCTCTGCCACCTCGACCTCGACCTCGAGCGCGGTGGCGAAATGGCTGCCGCGCGCGCCCTCGCGGGCGAGAACCTCGGCGATCTTCGGATGGGCATGGCCCAGGGGCAGCGCGCCGAAGGCCATCATCCAGTCGATATATTCCTTGCCGTCCACGTCATAGAGCCGCGCGCCCCGGCCGTGGGACATGTAGCGCGGCGTGGTGCCAAAAGCGGCTGGCCCGCGCGAGGCGGAGGAGACGCCTTCGACCAGCACTTTGCGCCCGCGTTCGAAGAGGGATTCGGAGTTGGGACCGGCCATTTGCGCCTCCTGCCTTGTCATCTATCGGAACACGATGTTATTATAGGAACATCAAGGAGTCAAACATGGCGCCAGTGACCGAGAGACCCAGGCAGGCCGAGGCGCATGAAGCGCTCGCGGGGCGCATCCGTCGCTGGCGCGAGATGCGGGGCTGGAACCAGCAGGATCTGGCGGACCGGGCGGGTTTTGCCCGCTCGACGCTCTCGAAGATCGAGAACGGGCTCCTGTCGCCCACGTTCGAGATCCTCCTGAAGATCGCGCGGGGCTTCGCCTGCGACCTGTCCGATCTGGTGCGGCCCGAAAGCCCACGCCTTGCCGGGCGGATGGTGATCGAGCGGGGCACGCCCGGTGAGGCGGTCGAGGATGCGAAGAACCGGCTCTGGCCGCTCGGCGCCCAGATCAAGGGGCGGGGGTTTCAGGCGCTGCTGGTGGAGTTCACCGAGACCGACATCGCCGCCTTCGGCCCCTGGAACCGGCATGAAACCGACGACATGCTGCATGTGCTGTCGGGGCGGTTGGCGCTGCATACCGAAGGCTATGAGACCGCGATCCTTTCCCCCGGCGATACGGTGCATTTCGACGGGGCGATGCCGCATGCCTGTTTGCGCGCGGGGCCGGAGGTGTGCAGGTGTCTTTATATCTTTTCCCTTCGCGACGGCGCCCTGCCCGGCACGGATCGCACGGCGCCCGGCTAATATTGTTCGGGCGTCGAAGAAAAAGCTAGTTATCGAAAATATAAACGATTACATTTACCAAAAGCGCGCGAATCATGCCGCCGCGACCATAAGGGGGATTGCGACCTTTGGCTGGCCTCAGGATAGAAAACCTGCGCAAGTCGTTCGGCGCCGTGGATGTGCTGAAGGGCATCGACCTCGACATTCGGGACGGGGAATTCGTCAGCTTCCTCGGCCCCTCGGGCTGCGGGAAATCGACGCTGCTGCGTTCGATCGCGGGATTGGAGGAACTGACCGACGGCGCGATCCATCTGGACGGGCGCGAGATCACCGACCTGCCCTCGGCCAAGCGTGATATCGCGATGGTCTTCCAGAATTACGCGCTTTATCCGCATATGAACGTGCGCAAGAACATGTCCTTCGGCCTGTCCTTGAACGGGATGAAGGCCGACGAGATCGAGCGGCGCGTCAGCGAGGCCGCCGATATCCTGCGCATCACCGAGCTTCTCGAGCGCAAGCCCAAGCAATTGTCGGGCGGGCAGCGCCAGCGGGTGGCGATCGGACGGGCGATCGTGCGCAAGCCGCGGCTGTTCCTGCTGGACGAGCCCCTGTCGAACCTTGACGCGGGCCTGCGCGTGACGATGCGGGCGGAGCTGGCAGGGTTGCACGAAAGGCTGGGCGTGACGATGGTCTATGTCACCCACGATCAGGTAGAGGCGATGACGCTTTCAGGCCGGGTCGTCGTTCTGGACAAGGGCAAGGTCAGCCAGTTCGGCAGCCCGCTGGAGCTGTTCCACCGCCCGGCGAACCTGTTTGTCGCGGGCTTCATCGGCAGCCCGAAGATGAATTTCATGGCCGTGCGCACGGCTGGCTCCGACGGCACGCATGTCACGGTCACCGCGCCTGGCTTCGCCCACCCGCTGGCCGTTGATCTGGCCGCGCCCGCGGCAGTGCCGGGCGAACTGACATTGGGCATCCGGCCCGACCAACTGCGGATCGGCGCGCCCGACCAGGGCCATTTCACCGGCACCGTGCGGCTGATGGAGCGGCTGGGCACCGAAAGCCACGTCCATCTGGCGCTGGATGACGGCACGGCGCTGGTCGTCATCACCGACGGCACGCATCCCGCCCGTGCCCATGACCGGATCGGCCTGACGATCCCGGGCGAGGCTGCCCATCTTTTCACACCTGCGGGCGAGGCGCTGCCGCGCAAGCTCGACCCCGACACCGAACGACTGCTTCACATCTAACCGGGCCCGAGAGGCCCATTCTCTGGGAGGAGAACCGATGAAGAGACGCCACCTGATCATCGCCCCGGCCATCCTGACGGCCGTCTTCTGGGGCGGCGTGGGCCATGCGCAGGACAAGGTGCTGCGCTTTGCCACCTGGGACAGCGACGAAAGCCTCGCGATCGAGGAGGCCATCGCGCGGAAATTCGAAGAGGCCAACCCCGGCGTGAAGGTCCAGGTCGAGGCCTATGGCGACGGGTTTGACGACAAGCTGACCGCCGCAATGGGCGCGGGAAGCCCACCCGACGTGATGTATATGTGGAACTTCCCCGCCTACAAGGAAGCGCTGATGCCCTTGAACGATTTCATCGCTCGTGATGGCGAAGCGATGAATATCAAGGACATTCCCGAAGGCTTGCTGAACATCTCGAAGATCGAGGGGAACATCTACGGCATGCCCGCGGGCTTCACGACCCAGGTCGTCTTTTACAACAAGGACATGTTCGCGAAGGCAGGCGTCGCCGAACCGCAGGAGGGCTGGACCTGGGCCGATCTGCGCGCCGATGCCGCCAAGTTCCGCGACAAGGAAAACAAGGTCTATGGCTTTGCCGTCGACGCCAAACCCGATCCTTACGATTTCGAGGAATTCTTCTGGTCGAACGGGACCAAGTACATCTCGGACGACGGCAAGACCCTCGATGGCTATATGAACAGCCCCGAGGCGGTCGAGGTGCTGACCATGTTCGCCGACATGATCAAGTCAGAGGAAGCGGTTGCCCTGAACATCGGCGACGAAACGTCGGGCTCGTCGCTCTTCAAGGCGGGCAAGATCGCGATGTTCCAGTCGGCGATGTGGTCCAAGGCCGGGATCGACGAATCCGGCATCAGCTACGGCGTGGTCGGATTGCCCGCCTTCGGATCGAAACCGGTTCATTCGGTGATCGGCGCCTCGGCCGTGTCGATCGCCAAGGATGCGACCGATCCCGAACTGGCCTGGGAATTCGTGAAGTTCTTCTCCTCGCCCGAAGCGGTCGCCATGCGCAAGAATGACCTGCCGATCCGCACCTCGGTCGCCGAGGCGAACGGCATGACCACGGACCCGATCTTCAAGCCCTTCTTCGACATGCTGGCCGTGTCGAACCGCGAAACGAACGCCTTCCTGAAGAACCCCGAATGGGGCCGCATCCAGGAAAACCTCGCGCAGGCGATCGAGGCGACGATGATCGATCAGGGCAATGCGCAGGCGCATCTGGACGAAGCGGTGGCGGCCTCGGCCCGCTTCCTCAAGTAACCCCGGAATTCACGGAGAGATGGGTACCATGGCCACCGCCCCCGCAACCCCGCGTCCCTCCCGGCGCAAGGCGCGTGGCGCAGGTATAACGCCTTGGCTGTTCATCTCTCCGTGGATACTCGGTTTTCTGTTCTTCACCCTCGGGCCCTTGATCTTTTCCTTCGTGATGAGCCTGCACGACTGGCCGGTGGTGGGCACGCGGGAGTTCGTCGGGTTCGAGAATTACAGCACGATGCTGCGCGACGACCCGCAGTTCTGGAAAAGCCTCTGGATCACGGTGAAGTTTGCGGGCCTCTTCGTGCCCTTGAACATCGTGCTGTCGTTCCTTCTGGCCGTTCTGTTGAACCTGAACCTCAAGGGCACGGCGATCTTCCGGACCGCCTTCTACCTGCCCTCGGTCATCTCGGGCGTCGCGCTGGTGACGATCTGGGCCTGGATCTATTCCAAGGAATACGGGCTGCTGAACTATCTTCTGTCGTTCGCGGGCATCGACGGGCCGAACTGGCTGGGCGACCGCACCTGGGCGATCGTCGCCATCACCATCGCGAGCCTGTGGGGGCTGGGCGGGTCGATGCTGATCTTCCTGGCCGGTTTGCAGTCGATCCCGAAAGAGCTTTACGAGGCCGCGCGCGTGTCGGGCGTGCCCGCCTGGGCACAGGTCATCTTCATCACCTTGCCGATGCTGTCGCCGATGATCCTGTTCACGCTGATCACCTCGATCATCTCGGCCTTCCAGCAGCTGACCATCGCGCTTCTCCTGACAGACGGCGGGCCGGTCAATTCGACCTATTTCTTCGCCATGTACATCTACAAGACCGCCTTCCGCTTTCACGACATGGGCTATGCGGCGGCGATGAGCTGGGTGATGTTCCTGATCATCCTGGCGCTGTCGATGCTGGTCATGCGCTGGTCGGCGGCCTGGGTCTATTACGAAGGTCAGGCCAGAAAGGATGACGCAGATGCGTAAGACGCTTGGCTATTCCGCGCTGATCTTCCTGACCGCTCTCTTCGCCGCACCCTTCCTCTGGACGCTGATCACCGCCCTGAAGACCGAGGCAGAGCTTTACGCCTATCCGCCTGTCTTCTGGCCCACCGACTGGAAATGGGAGAATTTCACCAACGCCTGGACGTCGCTGCCCTTCACCACCTTCCTGAAGAACTCGGTGATCGTCGTGGTCCTGTCGACCATCGGCCAGCTCGCCTCCTCCTCGCTGGTGGCCTATGGCTTTGCCCGCTTCCAGTTCCGCGGCCGCGATCCCCTGTTCGTGCTGCTGCTGGCCACGATGATGATCCCCTGGGACGTGAAGATGATCCCCTTGTACATGGAGTTCAACTGGCTGGGCTGGATCAATACGCTGAAGCCCTTGATCGTGCCCGCCTGGTTCGGCGAGGCCTTCTTCATCTTCCTTCTGCGCCAGTACATCATGACCATCCCGATGGAGATCGACGAGGCCGCGCGGATGGACGGGGCCAATGCCTGGCAGATTTACTGGCGCATCCACCTGCCCCTGATGGCGCCCGCGCTGGTGCTGGTGGGAACCTTCCATTTCATGAACGCCTGGAACGACTATCTCGGGCCGCTGATCTACCTGAACGACCAGTCGACCTATACGCTGCCGCTGGGCCTGGCGCTCTTCAAGGGTCTGCACGAGGTCGATTACATCTCGATCGCGGCGATCACCGTGATCCTCTGCCTGCCGCCGCTCGCCCTTTTCTTCTATGCCCAGCGTTACATCATGGACAATGCGCTCGGCTCGTCGGTGAAGGGTTAGATGCTGTTCGATTTCGCCCATGTGCCCTTCAGCCGCCGGGGGCGGTTCCTGACGCTGTCCCTGATGGACGGCGCGGTCTGGCTCAGGTCGGTCAGAGGGGGCGATCTGAAGCCGTCCCTTGGCCGTCTGTGCCGGATGTCGGTCTTCGGACCGGACGGCACGGGGCGCGCGGTCAAATGGCGGCTTGCGCCCGGGCTGCTGATCGCCGAGGCCGACGGCGGCCGGGTCGAATTCTGTATCGGCGAAGGCGAGCGGCTGCACCTGAGGGGACAGGGCTTGGGCGTTGCCTTCGATCTGGAAGGATCGCGCTACGATTATGCCTACCGCACGCCTGCGGGCGACCATTGCCTGGTCGCGGCCTATGAGAACACGCGCCTTCTGCCACGCGTGACGAAAGGCGAGGTGAAGGTCACCGGCGACTGGCGCCGCGACCGGGCGGACAATGTGGCGATGATCTTCTCGGGCGCGACCGGTTTCGAAGGCACGGTCGATCTGTTCCCCGCGATCCCGCCGGCCGTGGCCACGCAGGATTTCCACACCGCCCACGCCGAGGCAGCGCGCGATTTCGCCGACTGGCTGTCGCTTGCCCCCCCAGGCTGCAAGGACGAGGCGCGCAGGCT
The DNA here is from genome assembly GCA_041397305.1 of Paracoccaceae bacterium. GTDB lineage: Bacteria > Pseudomonadota > Alphaproteobacteria > Rhodobacterales > Rhodobacteraceae > TMP-24. Next base: position 128,605 of record JAWKWX010000002.1, read on the forward strand.
TGCGGCCTATCTTCTCTGGGCCAATACCGTTCCGGCCGAGGGCGCCCTGACCCGGCCCGCGATCTACATGTCGAAGAACGACATGATCAACATCTGGTCCTGGGACAATGCCTTCTCGGCGCTCGGGGTTGCGGCGATGGACGGCGCGCTGGCCTTTGACCAGTTCGGCGCCATCTTCGATCATCAGCATCCTTCGGGCCTTCTGCCCGACTTCGTGAACGACCGCGATGTGAGCTTTGCCTTCACCAAGCCGCCGGTCCATGGCTGGGCGGTGCTGCGGCTGATCGAGCGCCATCCCGACTGGCTGACCGGGGACCGGCGGCAGGCGCTGGTCGGATGGCTTTCGGCACAGGTCGGCTACTGGCTGACCCATGCGCGAAAGGGGGGCTCAAGCCTGCCGGTCTATTTCCACGGCAATGATTCCGGCTGGGACAATGCGACCTTCTTCGCCGATGGCGGGCCGGTCGTCACGCCCGACCTGCCGACCTTCCTGATCCTCGCCTGCGACTGCCTGGCGCGGCTCGACCGTGAACGCTCCGCCGCCTGGCAGGCCGAAGCCGGGCAGCTTTACAGCCAGCTGATCGCCAGTCTCTGGACCGGCGAGACCTTCGGCACACGCCTCGCCGCCGACCCGGCGCGGCTCAGGACCGATCAAAGCCTGATCGGCTTCATGCCGCTTCTGCTTGGCCCGCGCCTGCCGCGCGAGATGGTGGCGCAACTTGTCGGCCGCCTGACATCGGGTGGCTGGATCACCGGCTGGGGCCCTGCGACGGAAAACCCGGCAAGCCCGCATTACGAGGCGGACGGCTATTGGCGGGGCCCGATCTGGGCGCCGACCACGCTACTTCTGTGGGACGGGCTCATTCAGCAGGGCGAGGTGAGACTGGCCCGCGACATCGCCCGCCGCTTCTGCGCCCTGTGTGAAAAATCCGGCATGGCCGAGAATTTCGACGCATCATCGGGCGCTGGCCTGCGCGACCGGGCCTTTGCCTGGACATCTGCGGTTTACCTGTGGCTCTCGGCCTCGCTAGAAGAGGCGCACGGGGGGACGGAATGAACACCAGGGCGCAACGGCCGACGATCAAGACCATCTGCGCGATGACGGGCCTGTCGACGGCGACCGTCTCGAAGGCGCTGCGCCGCTCGCCCGAGGTCCGGCCCGAGACGCGCGCCATCGTCGAGGCGGCGGCGGAAAAGGTCGGCTATTCGACGAACCTGCATGGCGTGCGTCTGAGGACCGGCAAGACCTATCAGATCGCCGTCCTGATGACCGCACCCACGAGCGATGCGACCGAATGGGAGGGTGTCGAATATGCCCAGCTTCTGTCAGGCATCTCGCACGCGATGGAGGAGACCCGCTACCGCGTGGCGCTTTACGCGGTCCGCGACCATGCCGAGGCGCAGGAAACGCTCCGCCAGATCATCCGCGACAGCCAGGCCGACGGGGTGATCCTGTCGGGCACCCGGCCCTATGACGAGCGGGTCGCCCTTCTGCAGGATGCGGGCTTTCCCTTCGTCACCTACGGCACCACGACCGATCACGGCGCGCATGCCTTCGTCGATACCGACAACGACGGGATCATCCGTACCGCGATGGCACGGCTTTTCGACCGTGGCCACCGGCGGATCGCGCTGATCAACCCGCCCGCGCATCTGAGCTATGGCCAGACGCGGCTTGAGACCTACCGCCAGATGCTGTCGGGCGCCGGCATTGATTATGACCCGCGCCTTGTCGCGCATGACCGGCTGACGCCGGGGTTCGGGCGGGCGCAGGTGATGGTGATGCACTCCCTGCCCGATCCGCCGACCGCCTATATCTGCGCCAACGAGGCGTCGGCGCTTGGCGCTTTGTCCGGTTTCTCGGCCTCGGGCCTCGTCCATGGCCGCGACGCGGTGATCAATGCCACAGACGATCTGAACGTCTCGGCCTATTTCACCCCGCCGCTCACCACCTTCTATCTGCCGATCACCCGCCCCGCCGAGCTTCTGGGCCATCATATCCTGAACGCCATTGATGGTTCGGCCCCCGAAAGCCTGCAGACCCTCTTGATGCCCGAACTGATCGAGCGCAGCGACGACCGGCTGCGCGGCAGTGCGTGCTGACCCCCTCCGAACCGAAAGTCCCGTAATGTCCGCCTTCGCCTCCGCGCCCCCTGCCCTGACCTCCGACGCGCTCGCGACGCTTGCCGAGACCCATTTCGGCAAGCGCGGCACGATCCGCCCGCTGGTGTCGGAGCGCGACCAGAACGCGCGCCTGACGACAGGCGAGGAAAAGTTCGTCCTGAAGGTCGCCAATGCGGGCGAGGACCCAGACCAGATCGCGCTGCAGAATGCGACGATGCTGCATCTGGAACATGCGGGCGTGGCAGGGTTGCCACGCCTCGTGCGCGCACGAGGCGGCGCAGAATATGCCCTGATCGCCCATGAGGGGCAGGAACACCGAATGCGGCTCGTGACCTGGATCGACGGGCGGCCGATGTCAGAGGCGCGGCGCGGCCTTGGCCAGATCTCCGCCCTCGGCGCCTTCATGGGACGCCTCAGCCGGGGCCTGCAGGGCTTCGGCCATCCCGCCGCCTTCCGGCCCGACTTTCCCTGGTCACTTGACCATGTGGCAAAGCTGGAGCCCTGGGCGGAGGATATCGCCGACCCGGCGCGCCGCGCGCTGGTCGGACGGCTCTTCGCGCGCTATCGCGCGCGCGTCGCCCCCGCGCTTGTCGGCTTGCGTGCGTCGGTCCTGCATCAGGATGCGAACGACAATAACGTGATCGTCGATGCGGGTGACCCCGACCGGATCGCCGGGCTGATCGACTTCGGCGACATGTGTTTCGGTCGCACGGTGAACGAGCTTGCGATCACGCTCGCCTACGCACTTCTGGAAGCACCGGACCTCTATTCCGCCGCGCGCGCGCTGATCGAAGGCTATGTCTCGGAATTTCCGCTGACCGCGGGCGAGGCCGATGTGCTTTACGACCTGATGCGCATGCGGCTTGTCTGCTCGGTCTGCATCTCGTCCCGCCAGTCGCGGCTTTACCCGGACAACGATTATCTCCTCATCTCGCAGCAGCCCGCCTTCGCGTTGCTGGAGCGGCTGGAGAAGATCGACCCGGAATTCATGGTGGCGCTCTTCCGCCGCGCCGCCGGGTTCGCGGCAACGCGGGCCGAGGCGTCCGTCCGGGCGTTTCTGGCCGAGGCGGAGCCGCTGTCTCCTTTCCGGCCGGGCCTGCGCACCTCGGCCCGGATAGCGCTTCTGACGAAGGGCGAGCACCCCGACATGCCCGCCTTTTCCGATCGCGCCTTTGATGGCTGGTTCGCAGGCCAGCGTCCCGCAACCCTGCCCGAGGGCGAGGCTTTCTACGGCTTCGGCGCCTATGGCGAGAAACGGTCTGTCTATGCCACCGACCAGTTCGCCGATGCGGCCAGCCCCGAGCGGCGCACAAGACATCTGGGGATCGACGTCTTCGCCCCCGCGGGAACGCCGATCCATGCGCCGCTTCCCGGCACGGTCGCCTTCGTCACCTACAATGCCGACCCGCTCGACTATGGCCATACGCTGATCCTCAGGCATGAGACGCAGGACGGCACGCCGTTCTGGACGCTTTACGGCCACCTCGGGGGCACACTGCCGGGCCTGTGCAGGGTCGGCCAGCAGATCGAGGCGGGGCAGCTTGTCGCCCATCTGGGCGACTGGCACGAGAACGGCGGCTGGGCACCGCACATCCATTTCCAGATCATGACCGACCTGCTGGCGCAGACCGAGGGCAATTTCTTCGGCGTCGGTCACGACAGCCTGTGGGACGTCTGGTCGGGCATCTGCGTCGACCCGAACCTGATCCTGCGGCTTCAGCCAGAAAGTTTCACCGTCGATCCCGAACCGCCGGAGGCATTGCTTGGTCGTCGTGCGGAAAGGATCGGGCCTTCGCTGTCGGTGTCCTATCGCGAGAAGCTGAAGATCGTGCGCGGGCGGGGGGCGTACCTCATCGACTATACCGGCCGCGAATATCTGGATGCGGTCAACAACATCACCCATGTCGGCCATTGCCATCCGCATGTGACCGAGGCGATCGCCCGGCAGGCCGCGACGCTCAACACCAATTCGCGCTATCTGAACGGGTTGATGCTGGACCTCGCCGACCGGATCACCGCAAGACTGCCCGGCGATCTGAAGGTCGCCTATTTCGTCAATTCCGGCACCGAGGCGAACGAACTGGCACTGCGCATCGCGCGCACCGCCCTGGCCAGGAAGAACACGATCGTGCTCGACTGGGCATATCACGGCAATTCCGGCGGGATGGTCGAGATCAGCCCCTACAAGTTCAAGCGCAAGGGTGGCTTCCCCCAGCCGGAGTTCGTGGAGATCGCCACCTTCCCCGATCCCTATCGCGGCAGGTACAAGGGCATGACCGAAGGCGTGGGCCGCGCCTATGCCGAGGATGTGGGCCATGCGCTGGAAAGGGTTCGCGCCAAGACCGGCAGCCCGGCCGCGGCCTTCATCGCGGAATCGATCTCGGGCGTCGGCGGTCAGGTCATCTATCCGCCCGGCTATCTGAAATCGGTCTATGAACAAGTGCGCCGCGCGGGCGGGATCGTCATCGCCGACGAGGTACAATGCGGCTTCGGGCGTGTAGGCTCCCACTTCTGGGGATTCGAACTGCAGGGGGTCACGCCCGACATCGTGGTCATGGGCAAGCCGATCGGCAACGGTCACCCGCTGGCCTGTGTCGTCACCACGCCGGAGCTTGCCCGGCGCTTCGCCAATGGCATGGAATATTTCAATTCGTTCGGCGGCAACCCGGTGTCGATGGCGGTGGGCCACGCCGTTCTGGACGTGATCGAGGGCGAAGGACTTCAGGCCAGGGCGCTGGAGACCGGGCACGATCTGCTCGACCGGTTCATCGCCATGCAGGCCCGGTTCCCGATCATCGGCGATGTGCGCGGCGCGGGCCTCTTCCTTGGCGTGGAACTGGTGCGCGACCGCACGACGCTTGACCCCGCGACCGAGGAAGCCGGACTGATCGTCAACCGCATGCGCCAGATGGGCATTCTCGCCTCGACCGACGGCCCGCTGGACAATGTGCTGAAATTCAAGCCGCCCATGGTCTTCGGCCGCGCCGAGGCCGACCGGCTAGTTGCCGCGACCGAAGCCGCGCTGACCGCACTCGGGCAAGGAAGACTGAAATGACCGACCTGACGCAGGGTCCCGACCTTGGGGTCTGCTATTATCCCGAGCAATGGCCCGAGGCGAAATGGGCCGAGGATGCAGCGCGCATGGTGGGGCTCGGTCTCAAATGGGTGCGGATCGCCGAATTCGCCTGGGCCAAGATCGAACCCCGGCCCGGTCATTTCGACTGGGCCTGGCTTGACCGCGCGGTCGAGACGCTGGGATCGGCGGGGCTGAAGGTCATCCTCTGCACCCCTACGGCCGCGCCGCCCAAATGGCTGGTGGACCTTTATCCCGAGATCCTGCCGGTGGCCGAGGACGGCACGGTCAGGAAGTTCGGCGCACGGCGGCACTATTGCTTTTCCTCGATCCGCTATCGGGAAGAGGCGGCGCGCATCACCGGCGAGATCGCCGGGCGCTATGGGAACAATCCCCATGTCCACGCGTGGCAGACCGACAATGAATATGGCGATCATGACACGATCCATTCCTACTCGCCCTCGGCCGAGCGCGCCTTCCGGCTGTGGCTCGAGGACCGCTACGGCACGATCGAGGCGCTGAACCAGGCCTGGGGCACCAGCTTCTGGTCGATGACCTATCAGGGCTTCGACCAGATCGAACTGCCCAACAATCTGGTCGAGGAGCCGAGCCCGACCCACCGGGTCGATTTCATGCGCTTTTCCTCCGATCAGGTGAAAAGCTTCAACCTGGCCCAGGTCGAGATCATCCGGGCCCTGTCGCCCGGCCGCCCGGTCACCCACAATTACATGAACCAGCATACCGCCTTCGACCATTTCGCGGTGGGCGAGGATCTCGATATCGCCTCATGGGACGTCTATCCCCTGGGTGGCCTTGTCCATGGCCGCCTGAGCGAGGCGGAGAAGGCGCGCTACCTCAGGGTGGGCGACCCCGACCAGACGAGCTTCAACCATGATCTTTACCGTGCCGTGGGCCGGGGGCGGATGTGGGTGATGGAACAGCAGCCCGGCCCGGTGAACTGGGCCACGAACAATCAGGCGCCCGCCGACGGGATGGTGCGGCTCTGGACCTGGCTTGCCTATGCCCATGGCTGCGAGATGGTCAGCTATTTCCGCTGGCGGCAGGCGCCCTTCGCGCAGGAACAGTTCCATGCGGCGCTTCTTCACCCCGACAGCAGCCCCGATCAGGCCTTTCACGAGATCGCCCAGGTCGTGGCAGAGGCCGCCGCCCTGCCACCCTGTGGCCCGCGCGTGCAGGCGCCGGTCGCCTTTGTCTTCGACTATCCGTCGCGCTGGGGGGCCGAGACGCTGCCGCAGGGCCAGAATTACCGCGCGGCGCATGTTGCGCTCGACTGGTATGCGGCGCTGAGGCGGCTTGGCGTCGATGTGGACGTGATCGGCCAGCATTCGGACCTGACCGGCTACCAGCTGATCGTCGCGCCGGACCTGATGATCCCCGATCCTGCCTTCATCGACCGGATCGCAGGTTCGGGCGCCAGGGTGCTGTTCGGACCGCGTTCGGGCTCGAAAACCGAAGCGATGCAGACGCCCGCGAACCTTGCGCCGGGATGTCTGGCGCGGCTCATCGACATGCGGGTCACGCGTGTCGAGAGCCTGCCCGACTATCACCGCGAAGAGCTGCAGATCGGCAATCGCCGTCTGGCCGCGCGGCGCTGGCGCGAGACGATCGAGACGCGCGAAAAAGTGGTGGCGACTTTCTCGGGCGACTATCGCGACGGCGCGCCGGCGCTGATCGGCAATGACCGTGCGCGCTATCTGGCCACCCTGCCCGCCCCCGAGGCGCTGCGCGAGATCGTGGCCGATGTGCTTGACTGGGCGGGCGTCCCCCATATGCCCGATCTGGGCGACTTGCGCCTGACGCGGCGCGGTGGATTGACCTTCGCCTTCAACTACGGGCCGGATGCGGCGGAATTGCCCGCACCACCGGAGGCACAGTTGCTGATCGGCAAACGCCTTTTGCCCGCGGCCGGGGTGGCTGTCTGGAAAGAGTGACCCCGGTCAGGATTGCGGCGGCGCGGCCGCGCGCAGCAGCGCCCCAGCCGCCTCGCCCGCCGCCAGCATATAGGCCGGATCGCGGTGCAGGAGCACAAGCGCGAAGGCCCCGTCGAGAAGCAGCATCACCTGTCGGGCCAGGTCATCCGCTGCTGAGTGCCCGGAGGCGGCGAACACCTCCGACAGCCAGGCCTCTACCCGCTTCTTATGGGTACGCGCCACCGCAATGGCCGGGTGGCCGGGCATGTTGGCAAGCTCTGCCGCGGTCCGCAGGAAGCCGCAGCCGTTCCATTTGCGGTTCTTCGCCGCCTTCGCAAGCTGGGAAAAAAGGACGCGGACGCCCTCCTCGGCATCGCCCCCGGCCCGGTGAAACCAGGTCTGGAACAGCTTCAGGTTCGGTTGGTCTCGCTCGGTCAGATAGGCGGCGACTAGCTGGTCCTTGCTGTCGAAATGATAGTACAGCGTGCGCTTCGTCACCCCGGCGCGGTCGGCAATCGCATCGACGCTGACCGCGCGGATGCCCTCGCCGTAAAAGAGGTCGGCCGCGGCAGAGATGATGCGGCTTCTGGTGTCGGGTGGGTCGTCCATGGCCGCAATGTATACCGTCTAGTGAGTATAAACAATTCCTTCCCTGCAGCAGGCTTGGCGCATGAACAACCGAAAGGATGCGCCATGTGGACCCATATCCTCGTCTCCGAACAGGACCGGATCGCGACGATCACGCTCAACCGGCCCGAAAAGCTGAATGCGCTGAGCTACGCGCTGATCGACGAGCTGCTCGCCGCGCTCGACCGGATCGAGACCGGGCCTTCGGTCGGCGCCGTGATCCTGACCGGGACGGGCCGTGCCTTTTCGGCCGGCGGCGATATTCCCGAATTCGCGCGGAGCGTCCGACGCGGAACGGACGCCGCGCTGCAGGAGTTCGTCGCGCGCGGCCAGAGGCTGACGGCCCGGATCGAGGCCTTCGCCAAACCGATCATCGTCGCGGTGAACGGGTTGGCCTATGGCGGCGGCTGCGAAATCACCGAGGCGGCCCCCCTGTCCATAGCCGCCGCGTCGGCCGTGTTTGCTAAGCCCGAGATAAGGCTCGGCATGCCGCCGACCTTCGGCGGCACCCAGCGCCTGCCGCGCCTTGCAGGCCGCAAGCGGGCGATGGAGCTTCTTTTGACGGGCGAGCCCTTCAGCGCCGACCGGGCACTGGAGCTTGGACTGGTGAATGCCGTCGTGCCGGACGAGACCCTATTGGCGGCGGCAGAAGACCTCGCCCGCCGGATCCTGCGCCATTCCCCCCTGGCCATTGCCACCGTGATGACCGCCATCACCCGCGGCCTGAACCAGCCGATCGCGGAGGGCCTGCAAGTGGAAGCCATGCAGTTCGCCCGCATGGTGCCGACCGAGGACCTGCCCGAAGGCCTGATGGCCTGGGAAGAACGCCGTCCCGCCGACTGGCGCGGACGATAGCGGAAACGAAAGGGCCGGGGCGCGCACCGCCCCGGCCCGAACTGGCGTGAGAAAACCGGCTGGCCGGTCACGCGTGGCGGCTGCGGTGGCCGATGTTGTAGTAATTGCCGGTCCGGGTCTTGAGATAGGGCTCCAGCGGGATCTCTTCCTGCTTGAGGAAGCCCTTCTGCGGCAGCTGCCCCTCGCGCACCATCTCGATCACCGCGACGACCGAGGCCGAGGTCGTCCAGGCGATCGCGGTGCGGTGTTTGGCGCCGATCTCGATCGGGTAATAGGACCGCACGAACTCCTTGCGGCGAAGCTGGCCGTTCTGCCAGCCTTCGGCGGCGACATGGACATAGACCACGTCTTCGTCCACGGGGGGTTTGGCGTTCGTCAGGATGCGTCCCGCCTCGGCCCGGTTCTCGCGCATCAGCAGCTCGTGGAAGAAGAAGTTCATGAGCTTGACATGGCCGGGATAGCGCATGGTCTTGTAGTCGAGATTCTCGATCCGGTCGGCGTAGGTTTCGCACATGGTGCCGAGGCCGCCAGAGGTCGTGAAGGCCTCAAGCTGCATGCCGTCGATATAGATGGTTTCCAGCCATTCCATCGCGGAGACACTCTTCAGCACGCCTTCCTCGATCACCTCGCAATCATTGAGATATTCGTTCACCACGCCCTCGGGCGACCAGTTGAAGGCGTAACCCAGAAGGCCCGTCGGGTTCTGCGGCAGGGCGCCGACACGGAGGCGGATCGAGCGTACCTTGTCGAACTGCTCGGCCAGATGGGCGCCGACGATGCCGACGAAGCCCGGCGCAAGGCCGCATTGCGGGGCCATGATGCCCTTGGAGGTTTTCGCCAGTTCGCGGATGTGCTTGGTCGTCGGCACATCCTCGGTCAGGTCGAAATAGTGGAGCCCGAGCGCGTGGGCCACGGTCGAGACGCCGATATTGAGATGATAGGGCAGGCAGGAGAGGATCGCCTCCTGCCCGGCCAGCACTTGGCTGAGCCCGGCCGTGTCGTTGAGATCGGCGGTGCGCGTCGCGAAGGGCGCATCGACCTTGCGCGCGTCGATGCCGGTGACGTCGAAGCCAGCCTCGGCGAGAAGTTCCGCCGCCAGATGACCGACCTTGCCGAGGCCGAGGACGGCCACTTTCCTGAATGACATGTTCTTTCCTTTTCTTTCTTGCGGCCCCTGGGCCTTGCGCAGGCGCGAGTCCGGCTTGCCGACAATCTGCCGCACGGGGCTGGCGGATTCTTCCGGCACATCGTCAGAAATGACGAAGAAAGCATGAATTATGTCAGGTCAATCGGCGGATTGGCGGGTGACGCGGAGGCGTTTCGCCACTGAAAAAGCCGGAGCCCCGTGGGCTCCGGCTTACGGTTTTTGTCCGGGCCGCGCCCGGCGACCCGCCCGGGGGAGGGGCCGCCTCCCCCCCGCCCCGCGCGACGCGCGCGGGTGTTCTTCGTGGCCAACGTCAACCGGACCTTGGCCCTTCCCTCATCACCCCTCCGGGATATTTGCAAACGAAGGGGATCAGATGTCGAACTGCACACCCTGGGCAAGCGGCAGCTTGGACGAATAGTTGAGCGTGTTGGTCTGGCGGCGCATGTAGCCCTTCCAGGCGTCCGACCCGCTTTCACGCCCGCCGCCGGTTTCCTTCTCGCCGCCGAAGGCGCCGCCGATCTCGGCGCCCGAAGGGCCGATGTTCACATTGGCGATCCCGCAGTCGGAGCCGGAGGCGGAGAGGAAGGTTTCGGCCTCGCGCATGTTGAGCGTGAAGATGCAGGAGGAAAGGCCCTGCGGCACGTCGTTTTGCAGCGCGATCGCCTCTTCGAGCGTGTCATAGCCCAGAACGTAGAGAATCGGGGCGAAGGTTTCCTCGCGCACGGTTTCGGTCTGCGCAGGCATCTCGACGATGGCCGGGCTGACATAGGCGCCACCGGGAACACCCTGCGTCACGGCCTGGCCGCCGTGAACCTTGCCGCCTTCGGCGCGGGCGCGGTCGAGCATCTTCAGCATCCTGTCGCGGGCGCCCGTGTCGATGAGCGGGCCGATAAGTTTGCCCGCTTCGCGCGGGTCGCCGATCGGGAGCGATGCATAGGCTTTCGCGAGTTTCGCGACGAGGTCGTCCTTGATCGAATTATGGGCGATCAGGCGGCGAAGCGAGGTGCAGCGCTGGCCGGCGGTGCCGACGGCGGAAAAGACGATGGCGCGGACGGCCATGTCCATGTCGGCCGAGGGCGCCACGATCATCGCATTGTTGCCGCCGAGTTCCAGGATCGGTCGGCCCCAGCGGGCCGAGACGCGCGGGCCGACAATGCCGCCCATGCGGGTCGAGCCGGTCGCCGAGACGATGGGGACATCCTTGGAATTCACCAGCGCCTCGCCGATCGCGGGGCCGCCGATCACCAGCTGGCACAGGCCCTCGGGCGCATCGTCGCCGAAACGCTTCAGCGCGCGTTCCATGATCTTTTGCGTGGCGATCGCGGTGAGCGGGGTCTTTTCCGAGGGTTTCCAGATGACCGGGTCGCCGCAGACGAGCGCGAGCGCGGCGTTCCAGGACCAGACGGCCACGGGGAAGTTGAAGGCGGAGATGATGGCGCAAGGCCCGAGCGGGTGCCAGGTTTCCATCATCCGGTGGCCGGGGCGTTCGGAGGCGATGGTGAGGCCGTAGATTTGGCGCGAAAGGCCGACGGCGAAATCGCAGATGTCGATCATCTCCTGCACTTCGCCCAGGCCTTCCGAGGTGATCTTGCCAACTTCCAGCGTCACGAGGGCGCCGAGTTCGGCCTTGGCGGCGCGAAGCTCCTCGCCCAGAAGGCGGACAAGCTCGCCGCGGCGGGGGGCGGGGATGTCGCGCCATTTCCGGAAGGCGGCCTGCGATCTGGCGATGATGGCAGCCATGTCGGCAGGGTTCGTCTCGTGCACACGCGCGATCTCGACCCCGTCGATGGGCGAGCGGACGGCGAGCGTGCCGCCGGTCAGTTCGGCTTGCGTGAGGCCCGCGGCCTTGAGGATCTGATCGTGGGTCATGTCTGTCTCCCTTAAAGGACGGTGGCGCGCTGCCCTTCCATGCCCATCGAGGCAAGGAGCGGCGCGGAGTGTTGCAGCGACTGGAAGTCGGTCTTGGATCCCATGTTACGCCAGTTCGCGAGGATCAGCGACTGGGCAACGGCGCCCCCCAATGTGGTGCCGGGACCGGTGATGATGAAGAGGTCGGGGGCGAATTCGCGGGCGGCCACGCGGATCGCATGGGTGAAGTCGTAGGATTCGGTCACCTGATGGCCGAGGGTATAGTCCCAGAGCCTTGTCGTATCGGTCGCGCCCGGCCACCAGATGGTGCCGCGTCCGTCGACCATCGGCAGCGTCGGCTGACCGAAGAGCGCGGGCGACAAGCGCGCGCGGCCCTTCTCGGCGACGGGGGCCTGAAGGGCGGAGTGAAAGGCCGCGTGGTTTTGCAGCCGCATCGGAAAGCGGCCCTGTACGGGCGGAACCGAGGCCTCGAAGGCATTGAGCCCCTCGTCATTGCCGGCAAGCACCAGCATGCCGCCGAGGTCGATCGAGAGGGTGAGCGCATGCCCGGGGCGCGCGCCGATCTCGGCCACAAGCGCCAGGAGGCCTGCCTTTTGCGCGGGGTCGTTCTGCCAGTCCTCGCCCACGAACGGGTAAAGCGTCTGACCGCCGATCAGCGCCTCCTGCATCAAGGTGCCCATGGTGTTGACCACCTCGAAGCCCGCTTCGGGGGCAAGCGCGCCGCCGCAGGCGAGGGTCGAATACCAGCCCATGGAATTGCCGGTGACGGCGACCACGTCGATCTTGTCGCGGTTGATCGAGAGGAAATCGCCGTAGGTGGCGGCGAAGATCAGGCCGGAGGCATTGTCGCCGCGCGTGTGCTTGGCGACGGAATAGCTGGCGGCGCTGTCAAGCGCGCTCAGCGTCTCTTGCCCAAGCGAGGAGCGCGCCTCATCGAAGCGCGCGAGGAGCGCCCGGTCGGGGAAGAAGCGGCTGAGATAGCCGAGTTCGGTTTTCGTATAGGTGCCCCGGCCGGGGCAGATGACGACGGCGGTCTTGCGGGTCATCTCACGCCCTCCAGCAGCCGCTTAGCGGCGGAATAGATGCTCTCTGCGGAGGGCATGGTCGCGGCATAGGCCGGGCCAGTGGCGATGAATGAGTCCTGCGCCGTGATGCGGGCGAGGGGCAGGTCGGTGCGTTCCGCGAAAAGCGCCATCAGCGCCTCGGCGACCCCGCCGGAACGGCGCGTTTCGTCCACGATCAGGATGCGTTCGCAGCCCTGGACGGCCGTGACGAGCGCCTCCGACGGCAGGGGCGACAGCCAGCGCATGTCGATGATCCGGGCCTTCACACCCTCGGCCGCAAGCTGCGCCTCGGCCTGGCGGGAAAGGTAGACCCCGTTGCCGAAGGTGACGATGGCGAGATCCTTGCCCTCGCCATGGGTGCCCACTTCGCCCAGGCGGATGGTTTCGGACGGGTCGGGGTAGCGGCACATCCAGCCGCCGTCCTTGTCGGCATGGAGGTCGCGCATCGGGTAAAGCGCGATCGGTTCCAGGAAGACGACGACGCGCTGTTCCTCGCGCGCCAGCCGCACGCATTCGCGGACCATCTTCGCCGCATCGGCGCCGTTCGAGGGGACGGCGAGGATCACGCCCGGAATATCGCGCAGGACGGCGACCGAATTGTCATTGTGGAAATGGCCGCCGAAGCCCTTCTGGTAGCCAAGCCCCGCGATGCGCAGCACCATCGGGTTCGTGTACTGGCCGTTCGAGAAGAAGGGCAGCGTCGCGGCCTCGCCCCTCAACTGGTCCTCGGCATTGTGGAGGTAGGCAAGGAACTGGATTTCCGGCATCGGCACGAAGCCATTCTGGGCCATGCCGATGGCGAGGCCGAGGATGGATTGCTCGTCCAGAAGCGTGTCGATCATCCGGTCGGGGCCGAAGCGGGCGTGGAGCTTCTGCGTGACGCCATAGACGCCGCCCTTGCGGCCGACATCCTCGCCCATCATGACGATTTCATTGTGGGTCAGCATCAGGTCGGTCAGCGCCCAGTTGATGAGGCGCGACATGATCTGCGGTTCGTCCATCGCCTTGAGGTCGGCGCCGAAGACCGCCGCGCGCGCCTCGGGCGTCGGGCCGTTCGTGGGCTTGCAGGAGCGTTTCGGCGGGATGAGCGCGGCCATCACGTCGCTTGCGGTTTTCAGGCGGGGCCGCGTGACCGCCTCGGCCGCGACGCGCGCCACGCGGGCATTCGTCTCGTTGTAGATCGCCAGCGCCTGATCGGGGGTCAGCGCCCCCGACTGGGCGAGAAGGCGGACGGAATGCAGCAGCGGATCATTCGCCTCCTCGGCCTCGACCTCGTCGCGGGGCAGGTAGGTGGTGGGCACATCGGCGCCTGCATGGCCGTAGAGGCGGATGGTCTTCACATGCAGGAAGGCGGGCTTCTTGCGGGTGCGGACGTAATGGGCGGCTTCCTCGGCAACGCGGAACGTCTCGAAGATGTCGAGCCCGTTGCAGTGGAAATATTTCAGCCCCGGGCGGTTGTGGAAGCTCGCGGCGATCCAGCCGGTTGGGGTTTTCGTCGAGATGCCGATGCCGTTGTCCTCGCAGACAAAAAGGAGGGGCAGCGGGATCGACTGGTAGGAGGTCCACTGGGCGGTGTTGAAGGCGCCTTGCGAGGTGGAGTGATTGGCGGAAGCGTCGCCGAAGGAGCAATAGACGATGGCGTCTTCGGGGAGTTCCTGGTGTTCCGGCCGGTGGCGGCGGGCGGCGCCGATGGAATAGGCCGCGCCCACGGCTTTGGGCAGGTGCGAGGCTATGGTCGAGGTCTGGGGCGGGATGTAGAGCGCCTTGGAGCCCAGCACCTTGTGGCGTCCGCCCGAGATCGGGTCCTCCGAGGAGGAGGCAAAGGACAGGAGCATGTCCCAGGTGATCGACTGTCCGTCGACCTGACCCGCCCGCGCGATCTGGAAGGCCGCGTCGCGGTAATGCAGGAAGGCCATGTCGGTCGGGCGGAGCGCGGCGGCGATCGCCGCAAGCCCCTCGTGCCCCGAGGAGCCGATGGTGTAGAACCCCTGCCCTGCTCGCTGCATCACCCGGCTCTGCCGGTCGAGCGCGCGCGTCAGGCATCCGGCGCGGAAGATGGCAACCGCTTCCGGCCCGGTCAGGGGACCGGACGGCGACGCGCCGGGCGGCAGGTCGCGGGCGGCGACGCGGCGCAGGAAATTTTCGTGAACGATGTCGGCGCGGTCCATGGTCAGTCCTGAAAAGGGGCTGCTCCTCCCTCCCTGAAGGTCGGTCCCTGCTTCTGCGAAGAGCGACCTTCAGAGAGCGATGAGCAGCTCAGAAGAACGCCTGCAGCCCGGTGATGGCGCGGCCGAGGATCAGCGCATGGACGTCATGCGTGCCCTCATAGGTGTTCACGGTTTCCAGATTCACCATATGGCGCATCACGTGGAAATCCTCCTGGATGCCGTTGCCGCCGTGCATGTCGCGGGCGTGGCGGGCGATTTCCAGTGCCTTGCCGCAGTTGTTGCGCTTGATGATCGAGATCATCTCGGGCGCGGCATTGGCCTCGTCCATCAGGCGGCCGACGCGGAGCGAGGCCTGCAGGCCGAGGTTGATCTCGGTCAGCATGTTGGCGAGCTTCAACTGGAAAATCTGGGTCTGCGCCAGCGGCCTGTTGAACTGCTTGCGGTCGAGCCCGTACTGGCGGGCGGCGTGGAAGCAGGCCTCGGCCGCACCCATCACGCCCCAGGAAATGCCGTAGCGGGCACGGTTGAGGCAGCCGAATGGCCCCTTGAGCCCCTCGACATTCGGCAGAAGCGCGTCCTCGCCGACCTCGACATTGTCCATCACGATCTCGCCGGTGATCGAGGCGCGCAAGGAAAGCTTGCCCCCGATCTTCGGCGCCGACAGGCCCTTCATGCCCTTGTCGAGCACGAAGCCGCGGATCTTGCCGCCATGCGCCTCGGACTTGGCCCAGACAACGAAAACATCGGCAATGGGCGCGTTCGAAATCCACATCTTGGAGCCGTTCAGCACGTAGCCGCTTGCCGATTTCGTGGCCCGGGTCTTCATGCCGGCGGGGTCGGAACCCGCGTCGGGCTCCGTGAGGCCGAAGCAGCCGATGAATTCGCCGCTTGCGAGCTTCGGCAGGTATTTCTTGCGCTGCGCCTCGGACCCATAGGCATAGATCGGATACATGACGAGCGAGGACTGGACCGACATCATCGAACGATAGCCCGAGTCCACCCGCTCGACCTCGCGCGCGATCAGGCCGTAAGCGACGTAGGAGGCGCCGAGCCCGCCATATTCCTCGGGCACGGTGACGCCCAGAAGCCCCATTTCGCCCATCTCGCGGAAGATCGCGGGGTCGGTCTTTTCCTCGCGGTAGGCCTCGGTCACGCGCGGCAGGAGCTTTTCCTGGGCGTAGGCGCGGGCGCCGTCGCGCAGCATGCGCTCTTCCTCGGTCAGCTGCGCTTCCATGCGGAAGGCGTCTTCCCAGTCGAAGCGGTTCAGGTCGGGGGCGTCTTTGGGTTTCAGGGCCATGGGAACCTCAGGTCAGGCTGGCGCAGAAGCGCGTGATACGTTTGCAGGCCTCGGTCAGCGAGGCGCGGGAATAGGCGTAGGACAGGCGGAAATGGCCGGGCACGCCGAAGGCCCGGCCGGGGACAAGGGCGACGCCCTCGCCTTCGAGAAGCGCGCGGCAGAAGTCGGCGTCCTTTTCGATCCTCACGCCGGAGGGGGTGGTCTTGCCGAAGGTCGCCGTGCAGTCGGGGAAGAGGTAGAAGGCGCCGTCGGCCGAACCGCACTTGATGATGCCGGTCGCATTCAGCGCATCCTGCACCATGTCGCGGCGGGCGCGGAAATCGTCATTGCGTTCTGCCAGCATCTGCTGGTCGCCGGTGAGGGCGGAGAGTGCCGCAGCCTGGCTGACGGACGAGGCACCCGAGGTGATCTGGCCCTGGACCGCGATCATCGCGTCGATGAGGCGCTTCGGCGCGATGCCCCAGCCGATCCGCCAGCCGGTCATGGCATAGCTTTTCGAGACGCCATTCACGATCAGCATGCGATCGGCAAGGTCGGGGGCGATGGCGCGGAACGACGTATAGGGGACATAGCAGATATGCTGGTAGATCTCGTCGGCGATCACGCCGACTTGGGGGTGGTCGCGCAGCACCTCGGCCAGCGCCTGAAGCTGGTCGGCGGTGTAGACCGCGCCGGAGGGATTGCCGGGCGAATTGAGGAGAAGCCAGCGGGTGCGCGGGGTGATCGCGGCCGCGAGCTGTTCGGCGGTGATGGCAAAGCCGTTCTCGGCCGTCGTCGGTATGATGACGGGCTTGCCGCCGCAGACGCCCACCATGTCGGGGTAGGAGGTCCAGTAGGGCGCGCCGATGATCACTTCCTCGCCAGGTTCCAGCGTGGCGAAGAAGGCGTTGAAGATGACCTGCTTGGCACCGGTGCAGACGATGATCTCGGATGTCGCGGGCCGGTAGCCGTTCACCCGCTCGCGGTCGGCGGCGATGGCGGCGCGGAGTTCCGCCGTGCCCGCTGTAGCGGTATAGGTGGTCTGGCCGGCCTGTGCCGCCCGGTGTGCGGCGTCGATGACCGGCGCGGGCGTCGGGAAGTCGGGCTCACCCGTACCGAGCGAGATCACGTCGCGCCCGGCCTTCTTCAGGGCGGCTGCGGCTTCGGAAATCTGCAGGATTTCCGACAGTTCGACAGTGGCGATGCGGGCGGCGCGGCGGAACGGGTCGGACATCTGAGCCTCTGGCATGGGCGGATCACATATGCTTATGAGCCATTGTTATTCGCCAAAACAACCCTATTCTGGCGACAATATATGTATGGAGCACATATGTGGCCATTCCCCGCCGGTTCCTGCCCTCGATCAGCCTGCTTTCTGCCTTCGAAGCCGTCTGCCGCACCGGATCGACGCTCGCCGCGGCGCGCGACCTCGACCTGACGCAAGGGGCGGTCAGCCGCCTGATCCAGAATCTGGAGGCGCAGCTTGGCCAGGCGCTTTTCCTGCGCGAGGGGCGACGGCTGGTGCCGACCGATGCCGCGCTGGCCTATGCCCGCGATGTGGTCAAGGCGCTTGATCTCATTTCGCGAGGCGCGATGCGGGTCAGGTCAAACACAGGGGGCGGGACGCTGTCGCTCGCGATCCTGCCGACCTTCGGGACCCGCTGGCTCGCGCCGCGCCTGCCGCGCTTCCTGGCCGCCCATCCCGGCATCACGATCAACCTCGGCACGCGCCTTCGGCCCTTCGATTTCGAGGAAGAGGGCTTTGACGCCGCCATCCATTTCGGCGATCCGGTTTGGCCGAACGCGGGGTTCCTGAAGCTTTTCGACGAACGGCTGCTGGCCTGCGCGTCACCTGATCTTTTGCACGATCATCCGGTCACGGCGCCGCAGGACCTTCTGCGCCTGCCGCTTCTGCAGCTGGAGACCCGCCCGACCGCCTGGGCGGGCTGGTTTCAGGCGCAGGGGGTGGAGGCCGCCGCACCTTCCGGCATGCTCTTCGACCAGTTCGCGACGATGATCCAGTCGGCGATCTACGGGCTTGGCATTGCGCTTCTGCCAGAGTTCCTGGCCCGGACCGAACTTGTGGAAGGCCGGCTCGCCGCCGCCTGGGGCGGGCCGACACCGGCCGAGGGAAGCTATTATCTCGTCTGGCCGCGCGTGGGCGAGTGGTATCCGCCCTTGCAGGCCTTCCGCGCCTGGCTGGGGAACGAGGCTGCCGACCCTGACGGAACCGCTTACCTGCCCGGCTGACCGACAAGGGCCGCCCGCGCCCTGTTGACTGGCACGTCAGGAACACGCAAGCTCGCGCCATCATGAACCCGCGTCCCGATATCCACGACCGTCTTGCGGCCTCTCTGAAGGCAGCGCGCAAATCCAAGGGCCTGAGCCTTGACGCCGTTGCCCGTCTTTCGGGCGTCAGCCGATCAATGGTCAGCCAGATCGAACGGGGCGAATCGAGCCCGACGGTCGCGACGCTGTGGAACCTGACGCAGGCCCTGCAGGTTGATTTCGCCGGACTGCTGGAAGGCAAGACCGCGCCTGGCATCGAGGTGATCCGCGCCAGTGCCGCCCCCACGATCAGCGGCCGGGGCGATGGGGTGAAGATTCGCATCCTGTCGCCGGCCGAATCGGCGGGCGAGCATGAAGTCTACGAGCTGCATTTCGCGACAGGCGGCACACTGGTCTCCGACCCGCACAGCCCGGGATGCCGTGAACATGTGACCGTGCTGGAAGGCATGGTCCAGGTCATGTCGGGTGAAGAGGAGCAGACGCTGGGCGAAGGCGATACGGCCCGTTATTTCGCCGACCGTCCGCACAGTATTTCCGCCGCGGACGGCGCGGCGCGCGCCATTCTGATCGTCCAGAACAGTTGAGGGCTGCTCATCGTCGTACGCGTGCGCTCTTCGCATTCCCGACAAGAAGCGAAGCGCACGAGGAGGATATTCCATCATCACGGAATGGTATCCGCCATCTTGACACATGAGCCCGGAAAGTGCATTATTCCGTCATACTGGAGGATCATCTACCATGCCGGACGCACCCGATTTCCTGTCCCACCTTCGCGACACGCTCGCCAGCATCGGGGCCGAGGGCCTTCTGAAGCGCGAGCGGCTGATCACCTCGGCCCAAAGCGCGCATGTGACGGTCGCGGGCCGCGACATGCTGAACTTCTGCGCCAACAATTACCTCGGCCTGGCGGACGACCCGCGGCTGGTGGCGGCAGCGAAGGCGGCAATGGATGATCACGGCTACGGCATGGCCTCGGTCCGTTTCATCTGCGGCACGCAAGACCTGCACCGTGTGCTGGAAAAGCGGATCGCGGATTTCCTGGGCCATGAGGATTCCATCCTGTTTGCCGCCTGTTTCGATGCGAACGGCGGTTTGTTCGAACCTTTGCTCGGGCCGGAAGATGCGATCATCTCGGATGCCTTGAACCATGCCTCGATCATCGACGGCATTCGCCTGTGCAAGGCACAGCGCTATCGCTATGCCAATTCAGACATGGACGAGCTGGAAGAGCGGCTGAAGGAAGCGCGGTCGAAAGGTGCGCGTTTCATCATGATTGCGACCGACGGCGTCTTCTCGATGGACGGCTATCTGGCGAAGCTGGGCGAGATCCGGGCGTTGGCCGATCGCTACGGCGCGCTGGTGATGGTGGACGACTGCCACGCAACCGGTTTCATGGGGCCGCAGGGCCGGGGCACGCCTGCGCATGCCGGCGTGAAGGCCGATGTGATGACGGGGACCCTCGGCAAGGCTTTGGGCGGCGCGCTTGGCGGCTATATCGCCGGGGCGCAGCCGGTCATCGACCTTCTGCGCCAGCGGGCGCGACCCTATCTCTTCTCGAACGCGCTGCCGCCTGCGGTGGTGGCGGCCGGGCTCGCCGCGCTCGATATCGTCGAGACGGCGGATGACCTGCGCGCCTCGCTCTTCGACAATGCGCGCTACTGGCGCGCGGGCCTCACGGATGCGGGCTTCCGGCTTCTGCCGGGAGAACATCCGATCATCCCGGTGATGCTGGGCGATGCGGCCCTGTCGCAGCGCATGGCGACGGAACTTTATGACCGGGGCGTCTATGTCGCGGGCTTCTTCTTTCCTGTGGTGCCGAAGGGCCAGGCCCGCATCCGCACCCAGATGAACGCGCGGCTGACGCGCGCCGATCTTGATTTCGCGCTCGATGCCTTCAAGGCGGCGGGCAAGGCGGTGGGGGCGATCTGATGTCGAACGAAATGAAGGCGCTGGTAAAGGCCAAACCCGAGGAAGGCTTGTGGATGGAGCGCCGTCCGGTGCCGGAGATCGGGCCTGACGATGTGCTGATCCGCATCAACAAGACCGGGATCTGCGGCACCGACATCCATATCTGGAACTGGGACGACTGGGCCCGGCGCACGGTGCCCGTTCCGCTTGTCACCGGCCATGAATTCGCGGGCGAGATCGTGGAGCTGGGCCGCGATGTCCGGGACCTGAAGATCGGGCAGCGCTGTTCGGGCGAGGGCCATCTGATCGGCCATCAGAGCCGCCAGTCGCGGTCGGGCAAGTTTCACCTCGACCCCGAGACGCGGGGGATTGGCGTGAATGAACAGGGGGCATTCGCCGAATATCTGCGGCTGCCGGCCTTCAACGTCGTACCGCTGCCCGACGAGATCGACGACGAGATCGGGGCGATCCTCGATCCCCTGGGCAATGCCGTCCACACGGCCTTGTCCTTCGACCTCATCGGCGAGGATGTGCTGATCACCGGCGCGGGGCCGATCGGGATCATGGCGGCGGCGGTCGCGCGGCATGTCGGCGCGCGCCATGTGGTCATCACCGACGTCAATCAGGCGCGGCTGGATCTGGCGGCCGAAGTCACGGATGTCGTGCCGGTGAATGTCGCCAGGCAGGATCTGAAAGAGGTCGAGGGTGCCCTGAAGATGCAGCAGGGCTTCGACGTGGGCATGGAAATGTCTGGCAATCAGGCGGCACTCGACCAGATGGTCGAGAATATGGTGATGGGGGGCCGGATCGCGATGCTGGGCATTCCGCCGGGCAAGTCGCCCGTGGACTGGAGCCGCATCGTCTTCAAGGCGATCACGATCAAGGGTGTCTATGGCCGCGAGATTTTCGAGACCTGGTACAAGATGATCGCGATGCTGCAGAACGGCCTCGATATCCGCAAGGTGATCACCCACCGCTTCAAGGTCGATGAGTTCACCGACGGGTTCGCCGCGATGAAATCCGGTCTTTCAGGCAAGGTCGTGCTCGACTGGCGCTGAGCGGGACGGCGCCGCCAAATTCCTTCGCGAGCGAATTGGGCGGCACCCGCGCGCGGGATATCAGCCGGTGGCGATGCGGGGGCGACCCTGCGCGGTCACACGCAGGCGCGCCTCGATGAACATCGGATGGCCCTCGATCTCGATCTCGGACAGATCGCGCACCACCGACAGGCGGACCTCTTCGACACCCGCCGCGCGCGCCCTCGCCTCGGCATCGGCGGACAGGGCGCGTTCAAGTGCCTGAAGCGCCTTGTCGCGGTCATTGAACCGCTTCGGCCCTTCCGGCAGATGGGCCGCGAAGACGCCCGGGCCGGGTGCCGTGACGATCCCCTCGGCATGCATGGCGACCTGGCCCACCACCGCGCCGATCGCATTCGCCACGCCCGCATGTTCGGGCAGGATCATCCGCGTGCCGAGCCGGGGGCCGAGCGGCGGGTAGTAGCTCGGGGCCGAGGCGCCAAGCCCGATGACCGGCACGCCCAGCGACAGGCTCACCCGTACCACGCCCTGATGTCGGTCGAGGCCCGAGAGAGTCAGCCTGTGCCGCGCCAGCGCCTCGGGCGTGTCGCGGCCCCAGTCGCGGCTGTCTTCGCCGAAGGCCGACTCCAGAAGGCACTCTTCGGTCTGGCGTTCCAGTTGCGAAACGATCCGCGCCGCAAGTGCCTCCGGCCCCGCAGCGATCCGGTCGCCGCGCCCGTTCCGGCGCAGCGCCATCAGCGTCACGGCCTTGCGCGCGGCGTCCGCATCCCAACTGTCGAGGCGGCCGAGCACATGGCTGGCATCCGAAGGCGTGACGCCCGCGATCATCACGGCGCCACGCGCGACGAGTTTCATCAGCGCGGGCAGTTCCAGCCGCGTCCGGACCGCATCCGCGACCCGGAGCGGGCCGGACATGAGGCGCACAGCCACCGCCTCTTCGCGCACGCCCAGCCCTGGCGGGGGCGCCACCTGCCAGAGCGGGATTGCGAAACGCCCGTCATGTTCGCCGACCGCATCCATCGAGAGCCACTGGTCGAGCGCGCCATGGACCAGGTCCGGATAGTCCCGCGCAGCCAGTGCCACCGGCATCAGCCGACGGGGTCCGAGGCGTAACCCGGTTTCCAGACCCTCCAGAAGATGCACCTCGCTGTCGCCGCCAAGACCGGTGGTGCGCATTGCCACCGCCTCGACCATGGTGCGGAAGGCGCCGACGCGGGCGCCTTCGGGATCGATGGCGGGCTTGCCGTCCTTCAGCAGGCAAACGTCTGTCGTGGTGCCGCCGATATCGGAGACGAGCGCGTCACGCTCGCCGGTCAGCCAGCTTGCCCCCGCGATGGAGGCGGCCGGGCCGGACAGGATGGTTTCGATCGGTCGTTCGCGCGCAAGATTCGCGGACACCAGTGCCCCGTCGCCTCGCACGACCATCAGCGGTGCATGGATTCCGATGACCGCCATATGATGTTCGCAGGCACTGATCAGCCGGTCGATCATGCCGATCAGGCGGGCATTCAGGACCGCCGTCAGCGCCCGACGCGGACCGTTCAGCCCGGCGGAAAGCTCGTGCGAACAGGTCACCGGCAGATGGGCGATGCGCCGGATCGCCTCGCGTGCGGCGTTTTCGTGGGCGGGGTTGCGGGTGGCGAAGGCGGCCGCGACCGCAAACCCCGTCACTTCGGGTGCGAGGCGCGCCACCTCTGCCTCGACCCGCTCCAGATCAAGCGGACGCAATTCTCCCCCGCCATGATTATGGCCGCCCGCCACCATCAGAACCGGATCGCCCTTCATCGCCTCGGTGAGGCCGGCGCGGCCAAGCTCCGCCTCGTCGAACCCGATGAAGATCAGCGCGACGCGCCCGCCCTGCCCTTCGACCAGCGCATTCGTGGCCAGCGTCGTCGAAAGAGAGACCATTGCGATCTCTGCGGGCGCCACGCCTGCCCTTTCCACCGCCGCGTCGATCGCCCGGCCGACACCCAGCGCCAGATCGGGTCGCGTGGTCAGCGATTTTGCCGAGGCCACCACCCGGTCGGCGCCCTCGTCCAGTACCACCGCGTCCGTGTAGGTGCCGCCGGTATCGACGCCGAGAAGATAGGCCATTCCAATTCCCTTCCGATCCCTAGAGGTCTTACGCCCGCTTGAGGATCCTTTCAGCGCCCATCCAGCCCACAAGGACGGACGGAGCATTGGTATTTCCCCCGATCAGCGTTGGGAAGACCGAAGCGTCGCAGACCCTGAGCCCCGTGAGCCCATGGACCTTGAGGTCGGCATCCACGACCGAGGTCGCGGGGTCAGGCCCCATGCGCGCGGTGCAGGACGGGTGATAGACGGTGCCCGATCGGGCGCGGAAATCGGCGATCAGATCGTCGTCGCTTTGCACCTGCGGGCCGGGGCGCAGTTCCTCGGCGATCAGCGAGCGGATCGGTTCCTGCGCGGCGATCTGGCGGAGGTATTTGACCGCCAGCAGCATCTCGGCCACGTCATGTTCGGTCGAAAAGGCGTTCGCCGTGATCCTGGGATGCGCGAAAGGGTCGGCCGAGGCGAGTGCGATCTCGCCCCGGCTGGTCGGGCGGCAGTTCGACAGGCCGATCGACAGGCCCGAAAACGGATCGGGCGTCAGAAGCGGCCGTTCGCCCGGGCGCGGCAGAAGGGTCGAGAAGGCCTGGAAGTAAAGCTGCATGTTCGGGCGGGCAAGGTCGGGCGACGTGCGGAAAAAGCCCCCCGCATGGTTGATCGACTTCGCCAGCGGCCCCCTGCCGCCCAGGAAATACTGCATCCCGGCCAGGAGCTTGCCCCACCAGGGGCGCAGGATGTCATTGTAGGTCGGAACCGTCATCCGCCAGGTGTAGTTGATGCCCTGATGGTCGTTCAGATGCTGGCCGACATTGGCATTGTCGCGGACCACGGCGATCCCGCGATCGCGCAGATGCGCCGCCGGACCGACACCCGACAGCATCAG
Source organism: Paracoccaceae bacterium (assembly GCA_041397305.1). Taxonomy (GTDB): domain Bacteria; phylum Pseudomonadota; class Alphaproteobacteria; order Rhodobacterales; family Rhodobacteraceae; genus TMP-24. The sequence continues at coordinate 152,926 of JAWKWX010000002.1, forward strand.
AATCTGGGGGCTGTTGATCGCCCCGCCCGACAGGATCACCTCACGCCCGGCCCGCACCGTTTCGCGCCGCCCGCCGCGGTCATATTCGACGCCCACGGCGCGGCTGCCCTCGAAAAGAACCCGCGTGACATGGGCATGGGTCACGACCGTCACATTCGGCCGCTTCATCGCCGGACGCAGGAAAGCCCGCGCCGCCGAATTGCGCCGCGCGCCCCTGATCGTCATCTGATAGATACCGATGCCGTCCTGCTCCGCCCCGTTGAAATCGGAATTGCGCTTCAACCCCGTCGCCGCGGCCGAGGCGATGAAGGTTTCGACCAGCGGATGCAGGTCATGCCGGTTGGCCGAGATGAAAAGCGGTCCTCCGCTGCCGCGCCACTCGTCGCCGCCCGCCTCGTTATCCTCGATCGCGCGATAGGCCGCGCGCACCGCTTCCCAGCCCCAGCCTGCACCGCCCACCGCCTGCCAGTCGTCATAGTCGCTGGCATGGCCGCGGATCCAGACCATCGCGTTGATCGAGGAGGAGCCGCCCAGGATCTTTCCCCTCGGCCAGTGGTCGCGATTGCCCGCGAGCCCCGGGTCGGGTTCGGTTGCATAGAGCCAGTTGACCGCCGGGTCGTAGAACAATTTCCCATAGCCAAGCGGCAGCTGAACGTAGAAGCGCCGGTCGCTGCCGCCCGCCTCCAGAACCAGAACCGAATGCCGCCCGCTCGCCGACAGCCGCTCCGCCAGCACGCATCCGGCGGATCCCGCCCCGACGATGATGAAATCGAACGTTCCTGCCTGCATGACCCTACCTGCTCCAATGGCCTTTCTCGGGCAACAGCGCATATGGGTCCGCTCGCAAAACGACAGAGGCCGTCGCTTTCGGCGCACTGCCGCTGCGTTGCGCGTTCATCGGGAACCAGTTGGATGCGGAGAATAGACGTCACGCCGCGCGCGACGGCCCGGATCGCTGCGCTGCCATCGCGGCTGCGGGGGAAAGCTGCGCAGAGAGATGGCCCGGAAAATCGGCGCGGAACCTGAGTGCCAGATCAGCGAAATCGAGTCCGACCGCCGCTGCGGGCATCAGCGGCCGGTCCTCTGGCCAGAGGCACAGGATGAGCCGGTCGTCGGACGATAGCCTGAGCACGAAGCCGGTCGCGCGCAGCCGGTGCTGCAGATCGAACCAGTCGCTTGCCTGGCGCGCCGCAAGGCGGATGCGCGCACCGGCAGGAAGATCGCCTCCGCCCGCCATTCCGTTCGCCTCGGCAAGGACCGAAGCCACATATTCCGCCGCCCCAAGCCCCGCGCGCCGCGCCGACTGGCCGCAACGGAGCAGCAGCTCCTTCGGCAGATCGACATAGATGCGCGCATGCTCGGCCATGGGCGAAGCCTGCGCCCCGCCTGGTTAATTCCGGGTTAGCGACAGCGGGATCAGAGCGGCAGAAAAGACGCGCTCGCCCCGTCGTATTGCTCCAGGCCCCCGGCGCCTATGTCGTTCCAGAGCCCGTGGATCGACAGTTCCCCCGCTTCGACCGCGGAACGGACGAAGGGGAAGGTCATGAGATTTTCAAGGCTCACCACCACCGCCTGCTTTTCAAGCGCTGTCACCCGTTCTGCCTCGTCGGCGATATCCTTGATCCGTTCGTAGCCCGGGCGCAGGATATCCATCCAGCGGCCGACATAGCTTGCCTTGTCCTCAAGCTGCGGGGCGTCACCGCAGCACATGTCGTGACAGCCGCGCGCACCGCCGCAGCCCGAATGGCCCATCACCACGAGATGCGCGACCTTCAGCGCGGTCACGCCATATTCCAGCGCCGCCGAGGTTCCGTGATGCTCGCCGTCCGGCTTGTGCGGTGGCACGAGGTTGGCGATGTTGCGGTGGATGAAGAACTCGCCCTGATCGGCACCGAAGATCGAGGTGACATGGACGCGGCTGTCGCAGCAGGAGATCACCATGGCACGCGGATGCTGGCCACCCTGGGCGAGGCGCTTGTACCAGGCCTTGTTCTCTTCCCAGGTGGTGGCTTTCCAGCCGTGATAGCGCTGGACGAGGTAGGAGGGCAGCGGTTTGGCGTGGCTCGTCATCACTTCTCCCTGATCTGTCGCCGTCCGCTTGGACGGCCCGGCCTTCCTTACGGTGCCGTTCGTTCGAATTCGAGCGTTTTTCGCGACCACCATCAACCTTTTCTTGAACGGCGCGGGTAAGGCTCATGACCGCATTTGGGGTGCGGTCGAAGGAGGGTCAAGATGCCGGTTCTGGCAATCTTGCGCCATGAGGAGGGGGTTCGGCTGGACCCTGATCCGCTCGTGGCGCTGTTCGCGGAGCTTGGAGAGGGCGGGGCGGAGCGTGTGGTACGGCGGGCGCTGCTGGAACTTTCCGAACAGCTGTCCGACCTCGCGACCCATTTCGCGGAGGACCGGACGGACGAGTTGATGCGCGGCGCGCGGATGCTCGCGAAGGTCGCCGAGCAGGTGGGGATGGCGACGCTCGCGCGCGTGGCGCGCGATGTCGTCCGGACCAGCGAGGCGGCGGACGTGAATGCGCAGGCGGCAACGGTCGCCCGGCTTGGCCGCATCGGGCAACGATCGCTCGCCGCGCTCTGGGATCTGGGCGAAGCGGGCGGCTGAGGCATCCTGGCGGGACAAGCCGCTCATCCGGTGCGGTCCGCGCCGTCGTCGCAAAGAGTGCGGTCACGCTCGATGAGCGGCCCGGCGCCACGGGGCCACCCGGATCGGGCGCGCCGATGGGTCAGAGAGGGTGATCGAGGGTCTTGCGGGCGCTGCGCCAGGCCTTAGGGTGGCCGCGACCAGCAACGGAACCCCGATGACAGATCCTGCCCGCCCCGAAACTCCGTCCCTGCCCCTTTATGTGATCGAGGAAACCGCCCTCGCCGCCTTCATGGATGGGCTGGCGCCCGCGCAGCGTGCCTGGGCGGCGGCAAACCGATTCACCGGCGCGCTCGGGCAGGTGCTTGTGCTGCCGGACGCTTCCGGCCTGCCGGTAGCTGCGGCTGCGGGCTATGGCAGCCCGGCGGCGCGGGCGCGCGGGCGTTTTCATCTGGCGGGGGCGGCGACCGCCCTGCCCGAGGGCACGTGGAGGCTGGAGGGCCTGACCGACGCGCGCGCCCTCGAGGAAGAGGCGCTCGGCTTTCGGCTGGCCCGGTACCGGTTCGACCGCTACAAGGCATCAAAGCCGCCGCGCGCGCGGCTTGTCACGCCCCCGCCGGTCGATGCCGCACGGCTCGATGCCATCGCCGCGGGCGAATTCCTTACCCGCGACCTGATCAACACGCCTGCCGCCGACATGGGCCCGGCGGAACTTGAGGCAGAAGTCAGGACCTTGGCAGCGCGCCACGGCGCCGCGGTTGCTGTGATCACGGGCGATGATCTTCAGACCGCGAATTTCCCGATGATCCATGCCGTGGGTCGCGCCAGCCCGCGCGCACCGCGCCTGATCGACCTGCGCTGGGGCAGCGATGGCCCGGCGCTGACGCTCGTCGGCAAGGGCGTCTGTTTCGACACCGGCGGGCTCAACATCAAGACCGGCGGCTACATGAGCCTGATGAAGAAGGACATGGGCGGGGCCGCGACCGTCCTGGGACTTGCCTCGATGATCATGGCGCTCGGGCTGAAGCTGCGCCTGCGCGTGCTGGTCCCAGCGGTCGAGAATGTGATCGCCGGCAATGCGCTGAAACCGAAGGATATTCTGAAAAGCCGCAAGGGCCTGACAGTCGAGGTGAACGACACCGACGCCGAAGGGCGGCTGGTCCTGGCCGATGCGCTGGCGCTTGCCGACGAGGAAAGGCCGGATCTCATCGTCTCGATGGCCACGCTCACCGGCGCGGCGCGGGTGGCGGTCGGCCCCGACCTCGCACCCTTCTATGCCGATGACGAACCGCTTGCCGCAGCCCTTTCCGCGGCAGGCACACGCGTGGCCGACCCGGTCTGGCGCATGCCCTTCTGGACGCCCTATGAAAGCGTGATCGAGCCCGATATCGCCGATCTCGACAATGCGCCGGGCTTCGGCTTCGCCGGTTCGATCACGGCCGCGCTTTTCCTGCGCCGGTTCGTGACCGACTGCCCGCGCTACGTGCATTTCGACATCTACGGCTGGCAACCGACGGCGGCCCCCGCGCGCCCCAAGGGCGGCGCGGGCCAGGGCGCACGCGCACTTCTGGGCGCGCTGCCGGGGGTGTTCGGGCTATGACCGACCGACGGATTCTTCCCGCCAATGGCCGGGTCGCCCATGTCTCGCTGCGCGGCCAGGTCGAGGCCGCGACCTTCGTCGAGGGCGAATGGGCGCGGGTCATGGCGCCTGTTGCCGACCTTCTGGCCCGCCCCGGCGGGCCGCGCGACCGGCAGGTCCTGCGCGGCGACCGTCTGATGGTGCTGGAGCGGACCGAAGGGCACGCCTTCGTTCAGGCCGCCAGGGATGGATATTGCGGCTATGTGGCCGAGACGGCACTCGGCCCCGATCACGCGGTTACCCACTGGGTCAGCGCGCCCGCGACACATCTCTACCCGGCAGCGGACATCAAGCGGCCCGAGATTGCGAGCCTCTCTTTCGGCGCACGTCTCGACATCGCGGGGGAAGAGGGCCGCTTTGCCCGCACAGCCGACGGACATCATGTGCCGCGCGTCCATCTGAGAGAGATCGGCGCGCCGCTCGACGACCCCGCAGCGGTCGCCCTGCTCTTCCTCGGCACGCCCTATCTCTGGGGTGGCAATTCGCGCGGCGGGATCGATTGTTCCGGCCTGGTACAGGCGGCGCTTCTCGCCTGTGGCCATGACTGCCCGGGCGACAGCGACCTGCAATGGCAAAGCGTCGGCCGACCGCTGGGCGAAGGCACACCGCTTCGGCGCGGCGACCTGCTGTTCTGGCGGGGTCATGTCGCCATGGCGATCGACGGCGAGACCATGATCCATGCCAATGCCCATGCCATGGCGGTCACGCTGGAGCCGATCGGTGCGGCCAGGGAAAGAATCCGCGTGGCCGAGGGCGACAGCTGGCTCGGCGTCCGCCGCCTTTGACGGGCCGCCCCGGTCAGACCGGACGAATGAGTTTCCTTTCCAGCGGGCTCAGCACGCCGGCCAGGTCGTGGCCGCGCTTCAGCACCTGACCGGTCATGCCGATCAGCGCATACATCCCCTGCCGGTTCCTGAGCCTTGGATGTTTCTCGATCCGGTAGAGCGGCGTTTCGGCCGTGTGTCGGAAGACCGAAAAGACCGCGCGCTCGCGCAGGAAGGACATGGCGTAGTCGCGCCATTCCCCCGCCGCAACCATGCGCCCGTAAAGCGACAGGATCGCGCAAAGCTCCGCCCTGTCGAAAGCGACTTGCGCGGGCAAGGCCGAGGAAAAAGGGAAAGGCGTCGGTTCCTGAACCGTCATGGGGAAATGCTACCCGACTTGGCGCGCAAATCAAGCCCGACGAGGCGCTGCGAGTTCCGGACCTGCGGCAAGCCGCCCGATTTCGGCCATGAAATGACCTGACCGTGGCCGCTTTCCCTCCCGCGAATCGCCGCGTTCGCGCTCGACCTTGTGATCAGCGAGAAACGCTAGGTTCCGGCGGAGCGGCCAACAGCCCCCACCCAGTTCGCCCCGTCGGAACCGTCCTCGCCCAGACCCCGCTTCGGCGGGGTCTCAATTTTTCCGGCCGCAGTGTCAGCCGCATTCGACCGCCCGGATCAGCCCGTTGCCGTCGATGGCGATATTGAGCCGGGTCGGGCTGAAATCCATCGTCACCGCCGTACCGGGCTTCAGAAACCGCGTTCCCGCCGGGAAGGTCATCGCGGCAAGCGCTTTTTCGGGCTGGCCCACCAGATGCTGCAGCCCGTCGGCGCCGCACATCGCCGTTTCGGCCCGGCCCGGCATCGGATCGGTATGCTTTTTCGGCTCTTCTGCCATGCAGGCCCCCATCGGTATCACGAGTGCGGCGGCGAAAATGGCGCGCATCTGTCGTTCCTTTCCTTGCACGGCCCCCCGGTTTGCGGGAGAGTCGCGGCCGACAGAATAACAGGGAGGCTGAGAATGAGAACCCGTGCCGCGGTCGCCGTTGCCGCCGGAAAACCGCTGGAGATCATGGAGGTGAACCTCGAAGGCCCGAAGGCCGGCGAGGTGATGGTGGAGATCAGGGCCACCGGCATCTGCCATACCGACGAATTCACGCTGTCGGGCGCCGATCCCGAAGGGATGTTCCCCGCGATCCTCGGCCATGAGGGCGCGGGCGTCGTGGTCGAGGTCGGCGCGGGCGTCACGAGCGTGAAGAAGGGCGATCACGTGATCCCGCTCTACACGCCGGAATGCCGGACCTGCCCCTCGTGCCTTAGCCGCAAGACCAACCTCTGCACCTCGATCCGCGCCACCCAGGGTCAGGGTCTGATGCCCGACGGCACCTCGCGCTTTTCCATGCTCGATGGCACGCCGATCCTGCATTACATGGGCTGCTCGACCTTCTCGAACCACACCGTCCTGCCGGAGATCGCGGTCGCCAAGGTCCGAGAGGACGCGCCGTTCGACAAGATCTGCTATATCGGCTGCGGCGTGACCACGGGCATCGGCGCGGTGATCAACACCGCGAAGGTGGAGATCGGCGCGAAGGCGGTCGTGTTCGGCCTCGGCGGCATCGGTCTGAACGTGCTGCAGGGCCTGCGGCTTGCGGGTGCCGACATGATCATCGGGGTCGATCTGAACCCGGCCAAGAAGCCGATGGCCGAACGGTTCGGCATGACCCATTTCGTCAACCCTTCGGAGGTCGAGGGCGATCTGGTCGCCCATCTCGTGAACATGACCAAGACGCCGTTCGACCAGATCGGCGGGGCGGATTATTCCTTCGATTGCACCGGCAATGTGAAGGTGATGCGCGCCGCGCTGGAATGCACGCACCGGGGCTGGGGCCAGTCGATCATCATCGGCGTCGCCCCGGCGGGCGCGGTGATCGAGACGCGACCCTTCCAGCTGGTCACCGGGCGGGTCTGGAAAGGCACCGCCTTCGGCGGCGCGCGGGGGCGGACGGACGTGCCGAAGATCGTCGACTGGTACATGGACGGCAAGATCGAGATCGACCCGATGATCACCCATACGCTGACGCTCGACGCGATCAACGAGGGCTTCGACCTCATGCATGCAGGCAAGTCGATCCGGTCGGTCGTGGTTTATTGATGGAGGCTGCGGAGGATTGCTGCCGCTTGGAGCAGCCTCGCGCCGAACCGGCGCGACGCCCGCAGATCGACGGGCTGAGGGCACTAGCGATGGTCGGCGTCCTATATGTTCACCTTTACAATGATGAGCCAGTGACGGGCGGGCTGCGCGTAGCGCTGTTCTTCACGGTAAGCGGCTTCCTGATCACACATATCCTCTGGACGGCAAAGGAGCGCGGTGAATCCATCAATATTATGAATTTTTACATTCGCCGGGCTCTGAGGCTGTTTCCGGCGCTTGCGGTTCTCGTTCTTGTCGGCGCACTGCTGGATGTAGACGGGCTGCGGTCGGAAGCCTTCTGGCATCTGTTCCAGATGTCCAATGTCCGGTTCACCATGCTTGAGGAGTTCAAGCCATGGGTCGTCAGCCACCTGTGGAGCCTCAATGTGCTCGAGCAGTTTTACCTGATCTGGCCATTGGTGATCCTGCTGTTGCCCCTTCCGCTCATCTATCCTTTGACGATCAGCCTGACGGTCGCGCTGTGCTTTGTCCAGGCGAATGCGGATCACCTGGGAATCGGGGGCTGGGCAAAGAACATGGTTTTTTCTGGCGCTCCCTGCGCCTTTGGAGCTTTTGCCTATCTTTTGCAAGGTCACGAGCCGACCCGCGTTGTAGTCCTGACCCGCTGGTCCTTGGCGTCAAGCGCGGCGGTTCTGTTCTCACCCCTTTTCATGTGGGAGGATTTTGGCCAAAGCCTGAGCTATCGTTTCCTTTGCATGCCTGCCCTTTCGATCGTCGTCGTCGGCGCCTTCAACGGCTATCGTGGCCCCTTGGGCTGGGCGTTGGGCTCACCGGCCGCACAATTCGTCAGCCGGATCAGTTATGGGGTTTTCGTCTACCATCTGCTGATCTGGTGGGTTGTGGGCACCGCAGTCCCGTCGCTCTATACGCGCGGGTTCTTGCCATTTCTTATCGTCACGGTGCTGACAATGCTGACAGCGACCGCATCATGGTATCTTATCGAAAGACCCATTGCGCGGTTCAAAAGTCGATTTCCGACTGCGCCTCTGCCCGGTCCGAAGGATGAGCTGCACTTCGCAGTAAGATCCGCCGGATTGCCGCCAACCCGCGATCCTGCTTGACGCCGACTGACAATCCGTCAGCATGAACTTCACGCGACCAATCGCCCACGGCAGCATCCTTATCGATTGCCGCAAGCGCACCCACCCCCGGAGTTCCATGCAAAGCCCACGCGACACGCCCTTCCTTGCCGTCCTGATCGACGCCGACAATATTCCGGCGCGCCATGCCGCGGCGATCCTCGACGAGATCGCCTCCTATGGCGAACCTTCGCTGCGAAGGGTCTATGGCGACTGGTCGAGTTCGGCGCTCTCGCAATGGAAGGAACAGGCGCGCGACCTCGGTCTGGTCATGCATCAGCAGTCGGCCAACACGAAGGGCAAGAACGCCAGCGACATCGGTCTGGTGATCGATGCGATGGACATCCTGCACGCAGGCAAGGTAGACGGGTTCGTGCTCGTCTCCTCGGACAGTGATTTCACCCGCCTTGCCAGCCGCATCCGCGAGGACGGGCTGCAGGTGATCGGCATCGGCGAGGGCAAGACGCCGGAATCCCTGCGCAAGGTCTGCAACCGGTTCGTGCTGATCGAGAATATCGTCTCAAGCGCGCCTGCGGTGACGGCGAAGGCCGGGGCGCGGCCGGACAAGTCGCCCGAAGCCACGACCAGCGCGAAGGAATCGCCGGCACTTGCCATCCCGCTGATCCGCAATGCGATGAAGAAGATCGATCCCGATCAGGACGATTACGGGCTGGGCCAGATCGGCCAGGCGCTGAGCCAGCTTTATCCCGATTTCGACAGCCGCACCTACGGGGTGGCGAAGCTGAAGGACCTGCTGGCAAAGACCGGCGCCTTCGAACTGTTTCAGGACGAACGGAAAGTCTGGCGGGTGCGCGACAAGGCCTGAAAATCGCGCCTCAGCCGCCGCGGTGGCGATAGGCGATGAGGCTTTCTTCCTTCATCTCGATCGAATAGCCGGGCCGTTCGGGCGGCATGTAGGCGGCATTGCGGATGACGCAGGGGTCGATGAAATGCTCGTGCAGATGGTCGACATATTCGATCACCCGCCCCTCGCGCGTGCCCGAAATGCAAAGATAGTCGATCATCGCCAGATGCTGGACATATTCGCATAGTCCCACGCCACCCGCGTGCGGACAGACCTTCAGCCCGTATTTCGCGGCCATCAGCAGGACCGCGAGCACCTCGTTCACGCCGCCCAGACGGCAGGCGTCGATCTGCACCACGTCGATGGCCCCGCCCATGATCATCTGCTTGAAGATCACCCGGTTCTGGCACATCTCGCCGGTCGCCACCTCGACCGGTGCCACGCCCGCGCGGATACGGCGATGGCCTTCGATATCGTCGGGGCTGGTCGGCTCCTCGATGAACCAGGGTTTTGCGAAGGCGAGCTTGCGGACCCAGTCGATGGCCTCGTCCACGTCCCAGACCTGATTGGCGTCGATCATCAGGCGGACATCCGGTCCGACCGCCTCGCGGGCGATGGTCAGGCGGCGGATATCGTCAGCCAGATCGCGGCCGACCTTCATCTTGATATGGCGAAAGCCCGCATCGACCGCTTCGCGGCAGAGCCGCCGCAGCTTGTCGTCGCCATAACCAAGCCACCCGGCCGAGGTCGTGTAGCAGGGATAGCCCTCGCGGTTCAGCGCCTCGCGTCGCTCCGCCTTGCCCTCGGCCTGTTTCGTCAGGAAATCCAGCGCCCAGTCCGGCGTGATGCAATCGGTCAGGTAGCGGAAGTCGATGCAGCGGACGAGTTCGGCAGGCGACATGTCGGCGACCAGGCGCCAGACCGGCTTCGCCTCGATCCTGGCCCAAAGATCCCAGACGGCGTTCACCACCGCCGCCGTCGCCAGATGGATCGCGCCCTTGTCAGGGCCGATCCACCTGAGCTGGCTGTCGCCGGTGACATGGCGCCAGAAACGGCCCATATCCTCGGCGACCCAGCCCATGTCGAGGCCCACCACCAGATGCTCCATCGCCTTGATGGCGGCACAGCATATCTCGTTGCCGCGCCCGATGGTGAAGGTCAGCCCATGGCCCTCGTGCGGGCCATCCGTCGATAGGATCACATAGGCCGCCGAATAGTCCGGGTCGGGGTTCATCGCGTCCGATCCGTCCAGATGCGCAGACGTCGGGAAACGGTTGTCGAGAACCCTGAGCCCGGTGATTTTCATGCGCGCACGACCTTCTGGGTCTGAGTGCCCAGCCCCTCGATCCCCAGCCGCATGACCTCGCCGCCTTTCAGATAGACCGGCGGCTTCTGGCCCATGCCCACGCCCGGCGGCGTACCGGTCGAGATTACGTCGCCCGGCTGCAGCGACATGAACTGGCTGACGTAATGGATGAGGAAGGGCACCTTGTAGACCATGGTCGCGGTCGTGCCGTTCTGGAAGCGGCGCCCGTCGACCTCCAGCCACATCTTCAGCGCATCGATGTCGCCCGCCTCGTCCGGCGTCACCAGCCAGGGGCCAAGCGGCCCGAACGTATCGCAGCCCTTGCCCTTGTCCCAGGTGCCGGCGCGGTTCATCTGGTAGTCGCGTTCGCTGACGTCATTGGCGATGCAATAGCCCGCGACATGGGACAGCGCGTCGCGCTCCTCGATATAGCGGCCGCCCCTGCCGATCACGACCGCCAGTTCGACCTCCCAGTCGGTCTTTTCCGACCCGCGCGGGATTTCCACATCATCGTCCGGCCCGACGATGGCCGAGGTCCATTTGTTGAAAATGACCGGCTCGGGCGGCACCGGAAGATTGCTTTCGGCGGCATGGTCGGCGTAGTTCAGCCCGATGCAGATGAACTTGCCCACCCCGCCCACGCAGGGGCCAAGGCGCAGGTCCTGCTGCGGCGCGCCCGGGACTAGAGGAAGTGTATCGGTGTCCAGCGCGGCCAGTTTCGCAAGCGTCCCTGGCTGCAGCGCCTGACCGGCGATATCCGCCACATGGGCCGACAGGTCGCGCACCCGGCCCGCTTCATCCAGCATCCCCGGTCTTTCCTGCCCCTTCGGGCCGTAACGCAGAAGTTTCATGTCATTCCCTCAGATCGTGACGCCGCCATCCACCAGCGACGCCTGCCCGGTGACAAAACGCGATTCCGCCGACAGAAGGAAGACCACGAGCGGCGTGATATCCCCGACCGTCGCAAGCCGTCCCATCGGCTGTCGGGCGATGAAATCCTTCTCGGCCTGCACCGGATCGGCGGCCTGCGCGATCCGGCCGCGCAAGGACGGCGTGTCGACCGTACCGGGGCAGAGCGCGTTGCAGCGCAGTCCCTGTTTCACGAAATCGGCGGCGATGGATTTCGTCAGCCCGATCACCGCCGCCTTGGTCGCGCCATAGACGCAGCGGTTGGGAAACCCTTTGATCGAAGAGGCCATCGAGGCCATGTTGAGGATCGCCGCGTCCCCGGTCTGGCGGGCGCGGTCGAGCATTCCGGGCAGGAATGCGCGGATCATTCGGAACATGGATGTCACGTTCAGGTCGAACGAGAAATCCCAATCCACATCCGATATGTCCATCACCGTGCCGTGGTGGACGAACCCGGCGCAGTTGAAAAGCCCGTCCAAGGGCGGTAGCCGCGCCGCAAGCGCGCGCACCTGCGCATCGTCACGTACGTCGAGGAGGGCGGTCTCGATCCCCGGCACCTCGGTGCCAAGGCTGCCGATCGTCTCTGCATTCACGTCGGTCGCAATGATGCGCGCGCCCTCGCGGGCGCAGGCAATGGCGCTCGCGCGGCCGATCCCCTGCCCCGCAGCGGTGATCAGGATGGTTCGGTTCTGAAGGCGCATGGAATCGGGCTCCGGCAACTGGCATGTCAGCCCGCAGCCTGACCGCAAGCCACCGGGGAGACAAGCTTAAACTAACATGTTAGTCCGCATGCCGCCGGCCGGAACCGCAAGAACCCGCCTTGCTGCCGCGCGGGCTTTGTGCAACCCCTTGGCCAAACCAGCAGTCAGGTGCCCCATGATCCCGGTTTTCGACGGCCACAACGACCTTCTCCTGCGTTTTCATCGCGACCCCGGCGGGCGCGAGGCGATCTGGTCCGGCGCGGAGGGCAAGGGTCACCTCGACCTGCCCCGAATGAAAGCGGGTGGTTTTGCGGGCGGTTTCTTCGCCATCTATATCCCCTCGCCCGCGGACGCGGACGCGGTCGACTTCGCCGCGATGGACCGGCTGATGGAGAATCCGCCCTTCTCGCTTCCCCTGCCCGCCCCCATTTCCTGCGCCGCCGCGCAACCCGTCGCGCTCGACATGGCGGGCCATCTGATGGCACTGGCACGGACCGGCACCCTTGCGATCTGCCGGACCGTCGCCGACATCCGCGCCGCGATGGCCGCGGGCCGGATCGCCGCGATCCTGCATATGGAAGGCGCCGAGGCGATCGACGAGGATCTTCTGACGCTCGACCTCTGGCATGCGGCGGGGCTGCGCTCGATCGGCCCGGTCTGGTCGCGCCCCACCGCCTTCGGCCATGGCGTGCCCTTCAAGTTCCCCGGCTCGCCCGATACCGGCCCCGGCCTGACAGACGCGGGCAAGCGCCTGGTCCGCGAATGCAACCGGCTGAAGATCATGATCGACCTCAGCCACATGAACGAGGCCGGGTTCAACGATGTGGCGGCTCTGTCGGACGCGCCGCTTGTCGCCACCCATTCCAACGCCCATGCCGTGACCCCTTCGACCCGCAACCTCACCGACCGGCAACTGGCGATGATCGCGGACAGCGACGGGATGGTCGGGCTGAATTATGCCACTGTCTTCCTGAGCCCCGACGGGAAGCGCACGCCCTTCAAGGGCTGGGACCCGGTGTTGCGTCATCTCGACCATCTACTGGACAAGCTTGGCGAGGATCGCGTGGGGCTCGGCTCCGATTTCGACGGGGCAGAGATGCCCGCCGATCTCGGCGATGTGGCCGGCCTGCCGCGGCTTCTGGAGGCGCTGCGCGCGCACGGCTATGGCGAGGCGCTTCTGGGCAAGATCGCGCATGAGAACTGGCTGGCGCTGCTGACCCGCACCTGGGGCAGCTGATGGCGCTGGCGCGGATCGACAACCGCGCGGCCCGGCGCCTGTTCCTGGATCGCCATGCGCTGGCCGAACAACCCACCGGCCCGGCGAAAGGCGCAGACCTTCTGGCGCTGATCAAGCGGCTCGGCTTCGTGCAGGTCGACAGCGTCAACACGGTCGAGCGCGCCCATCACATGATCCTCTGGGCCCGGCGGCAGAGCTACCGACCCAAGAACCTCAAGCCGCTTCTCGAACGCGACCGGGTATTGTTCGAACATTGGACGCATGATGCCTCGGTCATTCCGACGGAATTCCTGCCCCACTGGCACCACCGTTTCGCGCATAATTTCGTGACGATCCCCGAACGCTGGAAGGATTGGCAGGGAACGGCCTTCCACGAGAAGGTCGACGATGTCCTGACCCGCATACGGGAGCGGGGCGCAGTATCGACCACCGACGTCGGCGAGGACGAGGCGCGCAGTTCAGGCGGCTGGTGGGACTGGAACCCGACCAAGGCCGCGCTGGAATATCTCTGGCATTCGGGGCGACTCGCCGTCTGTCACCGCGACGGGTTCACCAAGCATTATGACCTTGCCGAAAGGGTCTACCCCGTCTGTCATGCACCGTCGCGGGCGGAAACCGTCGATTGGGCCTGCCGCGCGGCGCTCGACCGCCTTGGCTTTGCGACAAGCGGCGAGATTGCCGCCTTCTGGAACAAGGTCACGCCGGAGGAGGCGAAGGAATGGTGCGCTGCGGCGCTCAGGCGGAAAGAGATCGAGGAGGTGCTCGTAGAGTGCGCCGACGGAGCCGCGCGGCGGTCCTTCGCCTTTCCCGGCCTTGCCGAATCTGCCGCTACGGCACCCGAGCCGCCGGACCGGCTGCGCGTGCTCTCGCCCTTCGATCCGGCGCTTCGCGACCGCAAGCGGGCGGTCCGGCTTTTCGATTTCGATTATCGGATCGAGATCTTCGTCCCTGCCGCCAAACGCCGCTACGGCTATTATGTCTTTCCACTTCTGGAAGGTGACAAGCTGGTCGGGCGGATCGACATGAAATGTGCGCGCTCTGACGAATTACTTGTTATTTCAGCGCTTTGGCCCGAGAAAGGCATCCGCTTCGGCAAGGGTCGCCTGACACGGCTCGAGGCCGAGCTTGAACGGCTCGGCCGGTTCACAGGTTGCCCGACGCTCCGGTTTCAGGAGGGCTGGCTGCGGGATGAAAAGGTTTTGTAACAGAAATGTAACAGGCCCGTTGCAAGTCGCCCGAAACCGGGGTTAGGTAGGTCAGCTTTTCTCCGGGGCTTCGCAAATCTGTCATGCGGGACCGGTAAGGCGAACGGGAGTCCGATTAACGGACCCAGACCTCACAACGGGAGCACATAATGATGTCCAAGAAGATGGTCCTCTCGGCGAGCATCGCCGCACTTCTCGCCTCGACGGCGATGGTGCAGGCCGATGCGATGGCCGACCTGGAAGCCGCTGCCAAGGCTGAAGGCAACCTGACCGTCATCGCCCTGCCGCACAGCTGGTGCGGCTACGGCGGCGTGATCGACGGCTTCAAGGCCAAATATCCGGAAATCGCCGTGAACGAACTGAACCCCGATGCGGGTTCGGCCGATGAAGTCGAGGCGATCAAGGCCAACAAGGGCAACACCGGCCCGCAGGCGCCCGACGTCGTCGACGTGGGCCTCGCCTTCGGACCGACAATGAAGGATGAAGGCCTTCTGCAGCCCTACAAGGTCTCGACCTGGGACGAGATCCCCGACAGCGTCAAGGACGCCGACGGCCATTGGTACGGCGACTATTATGGCGTGATGTCCTTCATCGTGAACAAGGACCTCGTCGCCAACACGCCCGCCGACTGGGCCGATCTGATGAAGCCGGAATATGCCGGTCAGGTTGCGCTTGCAGGCGATCCGCGCGCCTCGAACCAGGCGATCCTCGGCGTGCTCGCCGCGGGCCTGTCGAAGGGTGCGGCAGCCGGTGAAGCGGCCGGCAATGCGGGTCTTGAATATTTCGCCGAACTGAACAAGGCGGGCAACTTCGTTCCGGTCATCGGCAAGGCGGGCACCATCGCCCAGGGCGCGACCCCGATCGTCGTCGCCTGGGACTATAACGCGCTCGCCTGGGCCGACGAACTGGCTGGCAACCCGCCCGTCGAGATCGTCGTTCCCTCGACCGGTGTCCTCGCGGGGGTCTATGTGCAGGGCATCTCGGCCTACGCGCCGCACCCGAACGCAGCCAAGCTCTGGATGGAATACCTCTATTCGGACGAAGGCCAGAACCTGTGGCTGAAGGGCTATTGCCACCCGGCGCGCTTCAACGCGATGTCGGCGGCGGGCAAGCTCGACGCCGCGGCGATGGAAAAACTGCCGCCGGCCGCGTCCTACGAGGCCGCCTACTTCCCGACGCTTGACGAGGTGAACGCCAACAAGGCCGCCGTCACCAGCGGCTGGGATTCTGTCGTCGGTGCAAACGTCCAGTAACGGGCCATAACCTGATGATCGCCCCGGCCCGGACCACTCCGGGCCGGGGTTGCCATAACAAGAATTCCGACCAGCTCGGACCTCACCTCCACCGGGACGTTTCCTTCATGACCGATACCGCCCCCGCCAGACGAGCGCGGCCGCGGCGCCTGCCGCTGACATGGGTAGGCCTTGCGCCCTTCGTGATCTTTGCGCTGCTGTTTCTGATCCTGCCCACGATGAATATCGTGATCGGCGCCTTCCAGACACGCGACGGGTCGTTCACGCTGCAGAACCTGCGCGACCTCGGCACCGGCACGATCCCTTCCTCCTACTGGATCTCGGTGAAGATCTCGCTCGCTTCCTCGGCGCTTGGCTGCCTGATCGGCTTCGGCATGGCGGCGGCGGTGACCTTTGGCGCGGTGCCGCGCTTCATCCGGGGCCCCCTGATGACCTTTTCCGGCGTCGCATCAAACTTCGCGGGTGTGCCGCTGGCCTTCGCCTTCCTCGCGACCTTCGGGCCGGTCGGCCTGATCACGCTGTTCCTGCGGAACAATTTCGGTATCGTCCTGCAGCGCGACCTCGGCTTCTCGATCCTCAGCTTCTGGGGCCTGACGGTCACCTATCTCTTCTTCCAGATCCCGCTGATGATCCTGATCATCACCCCCGCGCTCGAGGGGCTGAAGAAGGAATGGCGCGAGGCGGCATCGGTCCTCGGCGCCACCAGCCTGCAATATTGGCGCATGGTGGCGCTGCCCATTCTCTTTCCCTCGCTTCTGGGCACTTTCGCGCTGCTCTTCGCCAATGCCTTCGGTGCGGTCGCCACTGCCATCGCGCTGACGGGTTCTGCGCTCAATATCGTACCGATCCAGCTCTTCGCGCAGATCAGGGGCGATGTCCTTGGCAACCCGAACCTCGGTTATGCGCTCGCCTTCGGCATGATCGTCGTGACCGGCATCGCCAATGTCCTTTACATCTGGCTGCGTATCCGCGCCGAGAGGTGGCTGAAATGAGCCTTTATGCCCGCCTCACCGGCTGGATCGTCCTGCTGTTCGGCCTGCTTTATTTCTTCCTGCCGCTTCTCGGCCTCTTCGAGTTTTCGCTGAAGGCGCGCCGCGGGGTCTATTCGCTCGACGCTTATACGAAGATCATCGGCGACCGGGAGTTTCAGGCGACCTTCAGTTATTCCGTCGTGATGGCGCTCGTGACCATCGCGCTCGGCGTCCTGCTGGTCGTGCCCACTGCCTTCTGGGTCCGGCTGAAAATGCCCTGGGCGCGGCCGTATGTGGAATTCATAACGCTCCTGCCGCTCGTCATTCCCGCGATCGTCATCGTCTTCGGCTATATCCGGCTTTACAACACATCGAGCTGGCTGCCCCTGACCGGCACGACCATGGGCACGAACCTTCTGCTGGCCTTCGGTTACACCACGCTGGCACTGCCCTACATGTACCGGGCCGTCGATACCGGGCTTCGCACGATTGATGTGGCGACCCTGACCGAGGCCGCGCAATCGCTCGGCGCGGGCTGGATCACCATTCTTGGCCGCGTCATCCTGCCGAACGTTCTGGTCGCGGTCCTCTCCGGCGCCTTCCTGACCTTCGCCATCGTGATCGGCGAGTTCACGCTGGCGGCCCTTCTCGACCGTCCGGCCTTCGGCCCCTACCTGCAACGCATCGGGGCGAACAAGCCCTATGAGCCCTTCGCGCTTTCGGTGATCGCCTTCGCCATCACCTGGGTCTGCATGGGCCTCATCCAGCTTGTCACCCGGTTCTCCAAACATACGAAAGCGGCACGCTGATGGCCTTCCTCGAAATCGAACACCTGGAAAAGAGCTTTGGCGCCACCCGCGTCGTGAAGGATTTCAACCTCGCCGTCGAGAAGGGAGAATTCATCTCGCTCCTCGGCCCATCGGGCTGCGGCAAGACCACGGTCCTGCGCATGGTGGCGGGCTTTGAAACCCCGACCGTGGGCCTGATCCGCATCGACGGCAAGGATGTGGTGAACCTCAAGCCCAACCAGCGCAATATCGGCATGGTGTTCCAGGCCTATGCGCTGTTTCCCAACCTGACTGTCGCCCAGAACGTGGCATTCGGGCTGAAGGTCGCGGGCGTGGACCGGGCGGAAAGCGACAAGCGCGTGGCCGAGATGCTGGCGCTGATCGGCCTTCCCGAGCTTGGCAACCGCTATCCGTTCCAGCTTTCGGGCGGCCAGCAGCAGCGCGTGGCCCTGGCTCGGGCGCTCGCGCCGCGCCCGCGCGTGCTGCTCCTCGACGAACCGCTCTCGGCGCTCGATGCCAAGATCCGGGTCAGCTTGCGCGAGGAGATGCGCGCGATCCAGCAGCGGCTGGGGATCACCACGATCTTCGTCACCCATGATCAGGAAGAGGCGCTCTCGATGTCCGACCGGGTGGTGGTGATGCATCGGGGTATCGCCGATCAGGTCGGCACGCCCCTGGAAATCTACAACCGCCCCACCACGCGGTTCGTGGCGAACTTCGTTGGCACCTTGAACGTGATGGAGGCCGAGGTCATCGATCCTTCGACCGGCCGCGTGAAGATCGGCGGGCAGGAGGTGACGCTCGGCCGCCCGGTGCCGCCAGGCCGGATCACGCTCGGCTCGCGGCCCGAGATGATCAGCCTCGGCCCCCGTCAGGGCCGGGAAACCGCGCTGAAAGGCACGATCACCGAGGTCCATTTCCTCGGCTCGGTCATCCGGGGCCGCGCGTCGGTCGGCAAGGATGTCGTTTCCTTCGACATGTTCAACGATACCGGCCGGACGCCCCCGAAAGTGGGCGAGGAGGTTGCGCTGTCGGTCGCGGGCCACGATCTTCTGGTGATCGGCGACTGAGCCCGTTTGCGACATGAACGCGCCGCCGCCAGATCAGATATCCGGCCCGGCGGCGCCGATCCTGACCGGGAGGGTGATCCGGGGGGACTTGTGTCGGGGCTTTCCTATCGGCAGGGCGTGGTGCTGGTTCTTGGCGCCGGTTTCATCTGGTCCTTGAACGGCCTTCTTTTGCGCATCGTGGGCGATGCGGGCACCTGGCAGGTGCTTTTCTACCGCTCGCTCGGCATGGTGCCGATCCTGTTCCTGTGGATCCATCGGCGATCCGGTGGCCGCGCGTTCGCCATGATCCGCGCCGGGGGGGCGGCCGTCCTCGCTGGCGGGTTCGGCCTTGTCCTCGCTTTTGCCGGCGCGATCTATTCGATGCAGACCACCACCATCGCCAATGCGGTCTTCCTCTTCGCCGCCGCGCCGCTGCTGACCGCGGCGCTCGCCTGGCCCGTGCTGGGCGAGCGGGTCGGCCCCGGCACCTGGGCTGCCATCGCGGTTGCCTCGGTAGGGGTCTTCGTGATGGTGCGCGAGGGGCTCGCGCTTGGCGAGGGGATGGGCAATATCGCTGCCCTCGGCTCTGCCGCCGGTTTTTCCGCCTTCACCCTCACGCTCCGCAAGGCGCGGCTGAGCGAGATGACCCCGGCGGTCCTGACCGGCGCCTGTCTCGCGATCCTCGTCGCCGGGGTGGTGGTCGCGCTCCGGGCAGAAAGTTTTGCGCTGCCGTTGCGCGGCTGGTCGGTCTCGATGCTCATGGGCGCGGTTACGATCTGCGGCGGCATGATCCTCTTCACGGCCGGAACCCGCGCCATCCCGGCCGCTGACGCGGGCCTTCTGGCGCTGGTCGAGGTGGTGCTCGCCCCGGTCTGGGTCTGGCTGTTCTGGAACGAGACGGTCAGCCGCGATACCGCGCTCGGCGGTGCGGTCCTGCTGGCGGCACTGGTGCTGAATACGCTTGCCGCCCGGCGCCCGCGCTACTTGCCCCTCCGGAAGAAGCGCGAGCGGGCATAAAGCTCCTCGAGCCTGCGCATCCGTGCCTGTGTCTCGTCCCAGGTAAGGTTCTCGGTCGCGGCCAGCAAGGTTTCCAGAAGCAGCTGGATCGCCACGGTCGAATCCCAGGCCGACGGCGCCTCGACATGGGCCGACAGCCGGTGGCGGGCGTGGGCGGCGGCGGGCGAGACCCACTGGTCGGTGATCAGAACCACCTCTGCCCCCTGTGCGGCGGCGGCCTCGACCAGTTGCAGCACGTTGTTCTCGTACCGCCGTATATCCAGCGCCAGAAGCACATCGCCCGGTGCCATGTCGATGATCGCGGGCAGCCAGGCATTCGCCCGGTCGGAGATCAGGCTCACGTCGCGGCGGATGACCTTCATGTGGGTCACGAAATAGTCGGCCAAGGCATGGGTGATCCGCCCCCCCATCACAAAGATCCGGCGGCCGGGATCGGCCATCAGCGTCGCGATCGCGTCGAACTCCGCCTGGTCGATCTGCGCAAGCGTCGCCTGAAGGTTCGCCACCACCGCATCGGCGAAACGGTTCAGCATATGGGTCTGCGGCACGCCGCCCGCCCACCGGTCATGCTTCATCAGCGGAGAGATCAGCCGCTCCTCGACTTCGGCGCGCACGGTAATCTGAAAATCGGGATAGCCCTTGAAGCCGAGCTTCTGGGTCAGACGCACCACCGTGGGCGTCGAAACCTCGGCCGCCCGGGCGAGCGTGGTGATGGAGCCAAGCACGGCGACCGGGTAATTGCGCATGATATGGCTGGCGAGCTGCCGCTCGGCCCGGGTCAGCTCGTCGAAGGCTGCCTTGATCTGCTGCTCGATCGTCCGCTTCATACGTCCGCCGCCTTTCAATCGCCCAACTCAGAAAAGATCGTAACAGAAAATTTCTGCCGGGAAACATATTGACAGTCCATTGCCAACATATGACCGTGGCGACCAAGACCCGGGGGACTTCTGCCGCACATGACCGTTTCGCACAACAGATTTGACGCGCCGGTCGCGGTTGAAAACCCCGGCGGCAGCAGCGAAGTGCTGATCGTCTGCGAACATGCCTCGAACCATTTCCCGGACGCGTTCGGCACGCTGGGGCTGAGCGACGCCGACCGCAGCGCCCATATCGCCTGGGATCCGGGCGCATTGGGCCTTGCCCGCGCCCTGTCGGCGCGGCTGGACGCCACCCTGGTGCGGGCGACGGTGTCACGGCTGATCTACGATCTGAACCGGCCGCCGCATGCGACCGGCGCGATGCCCGCCAGGAGCGAGCTATTCGACATCCCTGGGAATGCAGCGCTCGACGCGGCGGCACGTCTGCGGCGGACCGAGGCGATCTACCTGCCCTTCCATGCCCGGCTTCATGCCGAGATCGCGGCGCGAATCGCGGGCGGGCGCCTGCCGGTCATCGTGACGATCCATTCCTTCACCCCGGTCTATTTCGGCACGCCGCGGGCGGTCGAATTCGGCGTCATCCACGATGCCGACCCCGAGCTCGCCCTGGCGACGGTCGAGGCCGCGCGCGCGCTGACCGATTTGCGCGTGGAACTGAACGAACCCTATTCCGCCGCCGATCAGGTCACGCATACACTCCGCCTGCAGGCCACCCCTTACGGGCTGAGGAACGTGATGCTGGAGATTCGCAACGACCTGATCGCCACACCCGGCGCCGAGGAGGCGATGGCCGACAAGCTGGTCCCGGTCCTCAGGCGCGCCATGGGCGAATTGCAGCGCGGCCGCCATCGAAGCGCCTGATCAGGGCCGAGACTTCGACGGGACAAAGGACATTCGGACGAAGCAACGCCAGAGGGCGGCTTCGCCAACGAAGGGGAGAGACGGAATATGGCTGGAAATCTGACGCTCGACGCACTGAAGAAAGCGGTCAAGGCGGGCGAGATCGATACGGTTCTGGTGGCGGGCATCGACATGCAGGGCCGCCTGATGGGCAAGCGCTTCCATGCGCAATTCTTCATCGACGGCGGCTGGGAGGAGACGCACTGCTGCAACTACCTCCTCGCCGTCGACATGGAGATGAACACTGTCCCGGGCTACAAGACCTCCAGCTGGGAAAAGGGCTATGGCGATTATGTGATGAAGCCCGACCTGGCGACGCTGAGGCTGATCCCCTGGCTGCCCGCGACGGCGATGGTGCTGTGCGACCTGCTTGATCATCACTCGCACGAGGAAGTGCCCCAGTCGCCGCGCGCCATCCTGAAGAAACAGGTGGCCCGCGCCCGCGCGCTCGGGTTCGAGCCGATGATGGCGACGGAACTCGAATTCTACCTCTTCGAGAACAGCTACGAGGCGCTCCGGGATTCGAATTTCTCCGGCCTGAAGCCGATCAGCGCCTATAACGAGGATTACCACATCTTCCAGACGACCAAGGAAGAGGATGTGATGCGCGCCATCCGCAACGGGCTGTACGGTGCGGGCATCCCGATTGAAAATACCAAGGGCGAGGCCGACGCCGGACAGGGAGAGGTCAACTACCGCTATTCCGACGCACTCGACACGGCCGACAACCACACGATCGTCAAGGCGGGCGTGAAGGAGATCGCCTGGACCAAGGGCCGGTCCGTCACCTTCATGGCCAAGTACGACCACCGCAAGGCGGGATCGTCGAGCCATATCCACCAGTCGCTCTGGACCAAGGACGGCAAGCCCGCCTTCATGGACAAGGACGATGCCCACGGCATGTCGGCCACGATGAAGCATTATGTCGCGGGCCAGCTGACCTACGCACGAGAGATCACGGCCTGCCTGGCGCCCTATGTCAACAGCTACAAGCGCTTCACCATCGGCATGTTCGCCCCCACCAAGGCCGTCTGGTCGGCCGACAACCGCACCGCCGGCTTCCGCGTTTGCGGCGAGCATACCAAGGCCGTGCGCGTCGAATGCCGCATCCCGGGATCGGACGTGAACCCCTATCTCGCCTGCGCCGCGCTTCTGGCGGCAGGCCTGGCCGGGATCGAGGAGAAGCTGGAACTGGAGCCCGAACTCCGAGGCGACATGTACCACACCAAGGGCATCCGCGAGATTCCCCATACTTTGCGCGAGGCGGCCGACCTGCTTCTGGGCTCGGACATGCTGCGCAAGGCCTTTGGCGATGAGGTGGTCGAGCATTACCACCATGCCGCCCAGTGGGAGATTTCGGAAACCGACCGCGTGGTGACCGACTTCGAAATCCAGCGTCTTCTGGAACGCGCGTGACAGTACCGAAGTGTGACTTGGTTTAGTTACTATAGTAACATATACTCGCGACAGTAACTCACTGTCGCGGAGGCTTGAATGAGCAAGTACGAAGCCCTCACCAAATTTCTGGCCGCGCGCAAGGAAGCGCGCGTCCAGATGGATTTTGCCGATATCGAGGCGGTTCTAGGATTTCCGCTGCCCAAGTCCGCGCGTCACTACCGACCGTGGTGGGCCAACAGCGGTCACGGCCACGTTCAGGCGCGGGCATGGCTGGAAGCTGGATTCGAATCGTCCGAAGTTGACCTCGAAGCCGAGAAACTTGTGTTCGAGCGGCAGGAACACACCGAGCCGGATCGCCCGCACGGCGACCACCCCATCTTCGGCTGCATGGCCGGAACGATGGTGCTGCCCGGCACTCTCGACCTCACCGAACCCCTGTTTAAAGACGATGAAGTCGAGGCCTGGGCCGACCGCAAGGTTGCCTTGCTGCAGGAGGCGAGCAGATGACGACTGCCCCGCTTCTGCTCGATACATGCGCAATCCTGTGGTCGGCGACCGGCGTCGAAGCCGCGCCGCGCCTGCGCGCGCAACTCAGGGCTGCGCACGAGCAATCACTGCCGTTGTGGATGTCGTCGATTTCCGCTTGGGAAATCGGTATCCTCGCCTCAAGTAACCGTATCAGCCTGGCCCGCCCGACGCTGCAATGGTTTCAAGATGTGATTTTCCGTGCGGGCGCGAAGCTGGCGGACCTCAACGCGAAAGTACTGGTTGCATCGACGGAATTGCCGGGCGAGCTCCACCGCGATCCCGCGGACCGGATCATCGTCGCCACGGCACGCGAATATGGGCTGCGCGTGGTGACGCGCGACCGCAAGATACTGGACTACGCCCGTCACGGACACGTGATGGCAATGGAATGCTAGAATAGAAAGCGGGGTCGGCCCCCGCCGTACGAAGGACAGAACGATGAAACCCATCCAACTTATTTCGCCTGTGGACGGCTCCGTCTACGCCGAACGCACGCCGCTTGCGCCCGATGCCGCCCTCGCGGCCGTCGCCCGCGCCAGGGCGGCGCAGAAGGGCTGGGCCGCCCGCCCCCTGGCGCAACGCATCGCGCTGGTGAATGCGGGCGTCGAGCGGCTGAACGCCATGAAAGACTCGATCGTCGAGGAGATCGCCTGGCAGATGGGCCGCCCGACCCGCTACGGCGGCGAATTCGGCGGCGTGAATGCCCGCACCGCCTATATGTCCGAGATCGCCGAAAGAACCCTCGCGCCCCTGATGGTCGAGGATTCGAACGCCTTCCGCCGCTATCTCGCCCGCGAACCGGTGGGGGTCGTCTTCATCGTCGCGCCCTGGAACTACCCCTACCTCACCACGATCAACACGCTCGTGCCCGCGCTGATCGCCGGGAACACGGTGATCCTGAAGCACGCTTCCCAGACGATGCTGGTGGGTGAACGGCTGGCCGAAGCCTTCCATGCGGCGGGTATCCCCGAGGACGTGTTCCAGAACGTCGTCCTTGATCACGCCACGACCGAAATGCTGATCCGCGAGCGTTCCTTCGGCTTCGTGAACTTCACCGGCTCGGTCGGCGGCGGCCAGGCGATGGAACGGGCGGCGGCGGGCACCTTCACGCCGCTCGGCCTTGAACTCGGCGGCAAGGATCCCGGCTACGTGCGCGAAGACGCCAATGTCGATGCCGCGATCGACACGCTGATGGACGGCGCCCTTTACAACGCCGGCCAGTGCTGCTGCGGGATCGAGCGCATCTATGTCCACGAACGCCACTACGACCGGTTCGTCGAGGGCGCCGTCGCCTGGGCCTCCGGCCTCAAGCTTGGCAATCCGTTCGAGGCAGACACGACCATCGGCCCGATGGCCAACAGGCGCTTCGCCGCGACCGTCCGCGACCAGATCGCCGAGGCTGTGGCGAAAGGCGCGAAACGCCTCATCGACCCCAAGCTCTTCCCCGCCGATGATGGCGGCGCCTATCTGGCCCCGCAGGTGCTGGTGAACGTTGACCATTCCATGCGGGTGATGATGGAGGAAAGCTTCGGCCCCGTCGTCGGCATCATGAAGGTCTCGGGCGACGACGAGGCGATCCGGCTGATGAACGACAGCCCCTACGGGTTGACGGCCTCGATCTGGACCCAGGATTATGATGTGGCCGCCGAGATCGGCGCCCGGATCGAAACCGGCACGATCTTCATGAACCGCGCCGACTATCTCGACCCCGCGCTCTGCTGGACCGGCTGCAAGGACACCGGTCGCGGCGGCTCGCTTTCCTACCTCGGGTTCCATTCGGTGACCCGACCGAAATCCTATCACCTCAAGCAGGTCCAAAAATGACCCATAACGTCCCCAACCGGAACTGGTCCTATCCGACCGCGATCAAGTTCGGCGTCGGCCGCATTGCCGAACTGGCCGAACAGTGCGCCGCCGTCGGGCTGAAAAAGCCACTCCTTGTTACCGACAAGGCGCTGGCGTCCCTGCCGATCACGGCCGCCGCACTGGATGTGCTGGAGGCCGCAGGCCTCGGCCGCGCGGTCTTTTCCGAGGTCGATCCGAACCCGAACGAAGGCAACATGGCGGCGGGCATCGCCGTCTACAAGGACGGCGGCCATGATGGCGTCATCTGTTTTGGCGGCGGCTCGGCCCTCGACCTCGGCAAGATGATCGCGCTGATGGCGGATCAGAAGAAAGGCCTGTCGGTCTGGAAGCTTGAGGATATCGACGATTGGTGGACCCGCGCCGACGCGGAGAAGATCGCGCCGATCATCGCGGTGCCGACGACGGCCGGGACCGGTTCGGAAGTGGGTCGCGCGGGCGTGCTGACCAATTCTGCCACCCACAAGAAGAAGATCATCTTCCATCCGAAACTCATGCCCGCGGTCACGATCTGCGACCCGGCGCTGACGGTCGGCATGCCGAAGTTCATCACTGCCGGCACCGGGATGGACGCGCTCGCCCATTGCCTTGAGGCCTATTGCTCGCCTTTCTACCACCCGATGAGCCAGGGCATCGCGCTGGAAGGCATGCGGCTGGTGTTCGAGAACCTGCCCAAGGCCTATGCCGAGCCCGGCAATCTCGACGCGCGCGCCCACATGATGTCGGCCGCCGCCATGGGCGCGGTTGCCTTCCAGAAGGGCCTTGGCGCGATCCATTCGCTCTCCCACCCGATTGGCGCGGTCTACAACACCCATCACGGCACCACGAATGCGGTCGTCATGCCCATGGTGCTGGACTTCAACCGCAAGGCCATCAGGGACCGGATCGCCGCCGCGGCGGCCTATCTCGGCATCAAGGGCGGCTACAAGGGCTTCCGCGCCCGGATCATGGACCTGCGGGCTGAGCTGAACATCCCGGAAAACCTGACGAAACTCGGGGTGACGAACCCCGACCTGGACATGCTGACGAAGATGGCGCTGGAAGACCCGTCCTGCGGCGGCAATCCGGTGAAGATGACCAGGCGCAACACCCGCGCCCTCTTCGAGGCTTGCCTCTGACCAAAGCGGGGGGCTGCCTGCCCCCCGCACCCCCCGGAGGTATTTGTGCCAAGATGAAACGGATGGTCCTTCATCCTGGTCAAGACGCCCGGGGGTGAGTTTGGCCGTCAGGCCGACGCGGGGCAGCGCCCCTTCGCGGGGGAGTCCGGATGAGTGAGACCGTCGACATAGCCGTGATCGGCGCAGGCGTCATCGGCCTGACCATCGCCCGCCGACTGGCGCTGGCGGGGCGCGAGGTTGTCGTTCTTGATCCGAACGACCCGGGCTCCGGCGCCTCCTGGGGCAATGCGGGTACGATCGCGGATTATGCGGTCCAGCCCGTCGGTACGCCCGACGTCTTGAAGAACCTCCCCGCCCTTCTTCTGGACCGCAATTCCCCTTTGGCGATCCGCCGCGCGGCCCTGCCGACGCTCGCCCCCTGGCTTTTGCGCTTCGCCCGCCAGTCGCTGCCGGGCGCCGCCCGGCGCAATGCCATGACGCTCGCGGGGCTTCTTGCCGATGCGACGCCGCGCTGGCAGGCGCTTGCGGCAGAGATCTGCGGCGCGGACCTTTTGCAGGATCGCGGCTGCCTCTACTGGTACCAGACCGATGCGGCCTACCGGGCGGCGAAGGCCGACATCGCCTTCCGCCGGAGCCTTGGCGTCTCGGTCGAACTGATCGGCGCCTCCGAACTGCAGTCGCTCGAACCGACCCTTCCGGTCACGGGCGGTGGCGCGGCCTTCTTCCCGAACGCCCGCTTCATGACCGACCCGGGCCGGATGGTCACGCGCCTCGCCCGGGCCGCCCTATCCGCCGGCGCCAGCTTCCGGCGCGTCCGGATCACGCGGCTCTCGGAAGCCGGTCCTGCGGTGCGCCTTGAAGGCGACGGCCTCAGCCTCGACGCCCGGCATGTCATCCTTGCCGCCGGGGCGCATTCCCGCGTGCTCGCGCGCCAGGCGGGCGACCGCGTGCCGCTTGACACCGAGCGCGGCTACCATCTGGAATGGGACATGGACGCCCCTCGCCTGTCCCGTCCCACCTGCCCGACCGCGCGCGGCTTCTACCTGTGCCCCATGGCAGGCCGCCTGCGCGTGGCCGGAACCGTCGAACTGGGGGGCCTGACCGCACCGCCCTCGCCGCACCGGCTGGCCAAACTCGAAGAGGGTGCCCGCGCGATCTTCCCCGACCTGCCTGCGCCATCCCGTACCTGGATGGGCTTTCGCCCCTCGATGCCCGACTCGCTGCCTGTCGTCGGCCCGGGCCACATGGGCAACCGGGTGATCCATGCCTACGGCCACGGCCATATCGGACTGACCCTGGCGCCGATCACCGCAGAGCTGGTTGCGTGCTGCCTTGTCGCCAATGCCGACGACCCGCGCCTTGCGTCCCTCTCGCCCGCGCGGTTCTGAGGCAGGACAAGTACCGCGGGCGACGCCGCGACTGTTCCCCTCAGGCAAACAATCGCCGCCGCCGGGCAAGGGCGGACAGCTCACCCGTTGACACTCGGCCGCCCCGGGCGGCATGTCGGTCGCATTGATTTGAAGAGGTTCGCTGATGAAGATCGCAATGATCGGCACGGGCTATGTCGGGCTGGTGTCAGGGGTCTGTTTTTCCGATTTCGGACATGAGGTCACGTGCGTGGACAAGGACCCCCGCAAGGTCGAGATGCTGAACGCGGGCCAGGTGCCGATCTATGAACCGGGGCTCGACGCGTTGATGGCCAAGAACGTGGCCGCCGGGCGCCTGGCGTTTACCGGCGACCTCGCGGCCGCGGTTGCGGGGGCGGATGCGGTGTTCATCGCGGTGGGCACGCCCACCCGGCGCGGCGACGGCCATGCCGACCTCACCTATGTCTTCGCCGCCGCCGAGGAGATCGGCCGCGCGCTGACGGGCTATGCCGTCATCGTCACCAAGTCGACCGTACCGGTCGGGACAAATGCGGCGGTCGCCGACGTCATCCGCAAGGCCGCGCCCGAGGCCCGGTTCGACGTGGCCTCGAACCCCGAGTTCCTGCGCGAAGGCGCGGCAATCGACGATTTCATGCGCCCCGACCGGGTGGTGGTCGGCGTCACCTCCGACTGCGCGAAACAGGTGATGGGAGAGATCTACCGCCCGCTTTTCCTGCGCGACTTCCCGATCCTCTACACCGACCTCGAGACCGCCGAGATGATCAAATATGCGGCAAACGCCTTCCTGGCCACCAAGATCACCTTCATCAATGAAATCGCGACCTTGTGCGAAAAGGTCGGCGCGGATGTGAAGCAGGTCTCGAAGGGCATCGGCCTTGATGGCCGGATCGGCAACAAGTTCCTGCATGCGGGTCCGGGCTATGGCGGGTCGTGCTTTCCGAAAGATACCCAGGCGCTGGCCCGCACCGCGCAGGAATATGCCGCGCCGATGCAGATCGTCGAGACGGTCATCAAGGTGAACGAGGAAATCAAGCGCCGCATGGTGACGAAGATCATGGATCTCTGCGAGGGGTCGGTGAACGGCAAGACGGTCGCCGTCCTCGGCGTCACCTTCAAACCCAACACCGACGATATGCGCGACGCGCCGTCGCTCACCATCGTCCCGGCCCTCGTCGGGGGTGGCGCCAGGGTGCGCGCCGTCGATCCCCAGGGCCAGCGCGAAGGCAAGCACCTGCTGCCGGGCGTCGACTGGATGGAAGATGCCTATCAGGCGGCGGAAGGGGCGGATATCGTGGTGATCCTCACCGAGTGGAACGAGTTCCGCGCGCTCGACCTCAAGCGGCTCGCGAAGGGCATGGCCCATGCGCGCATGGCGGACCTTCGGAACGTCTATTCATTCGCCGACGCGACGAGGGCCGGTTTCGAGGCCTACGCGGGTGTCGGGCGCTGACAAACGCGGGGGCCATCTGCTTCCGCCGTCCATTGGTTCCGCACCGATGGCGCAGCACTGAACCGCCCCCGAGGATCTTCATGAACGGAAAATGCCGACCTCCATCTTCCGTTCCCGAATATCCCGGGAAGGTCCGGGAGGGCAAAGCCCCCCCGGGTCATGTCTGCCCGCCGCCGGCGGGACGAGATCTCAGGCCGAAAACTTGCGCCGCGCCGCGACAAGGCTCGCGGGCTCGGGCCTTGACGCCGGCGTGAACCCGTCCGGCACGCCGCGTCCGATGGCCATGCCGATCGGCAGGATGCCGCTCCATATATCCCGTGCCTGATCCTCCGGCTCGTCGATCGGCGGGCCGGAGCGTACTTTCACCGTCATCGCGTCGATCTCGATTGCCAGGACGCCGGTTGCCTTCTCCTCCTGCGGGCTCGATGCGCGCACCTCGCCGCTCCGACCCGGCATCAGATGATCGGTAATCAGCCACAGCGCCCTGTCGAATTCCGCCCGGTCGGTCACCGCCCGCGCCGTGCCATGCACCACGCAGGAGCGGTAGTTGACCGACGAATTGAAGCCCGACTTCGCCACCACGAGCCCGTCGATATGGGTCACCGTCAGACAGACCGGCATATCCGCCGTCTTCGCGATCACCCGCGTCTTGCGTGCGCCATGGATATAGATCCGGTTGCCATCGCGGGCATAGGCCATGGGGATCACCATCGGGCGTCCGTCCGCGACGAAGCCCACATGGGCGACCAGCCCCTGATCGAGGATCGCATGGGCAACCGCCTCATCCTCGACCTTGCGCTTCACATAGCGGATTTTCGCATAATCCTGTGGCGTGCCCATCACTTTCCCTTTCGCTTTCCGCCGGTTCTAGGTAATCTTTTGGTTCCCAGAAAGATCCAGTTTATGCTGTCTTGATGGAACCACTTTTTCTTCATCGCCTCGCCCCGCTCGACCGCAGCTCCGACCGGACGCTCACTGTCCAGCTCTATCGCACCCTGCTGACGGCCATCCGCGCCGGAGAGCTGAGCGGTCGGCTTCCCTCCTCGCGCGCCGCGGCCGGGATGCTCGGTGTCGCCCGCAACACCGTCAATGCCGCCTATGATCTCTTGAGCGCCGAGGGCGCCATCGCGATCCGCCGGGGCGCGGCGCCCGTGGTCGTCGGCCTGGCCACCCCAAGGGCCGCGCCGGTGCCGCGAAACGACGTGCCGCATCTGTCGGCGCGTGGCCGGGCAATTGCCGCACTCGGGGAGGACCGCGACCGCCCGGGCCTGATGGCGCCGGGCCAGCCCGACCCGGAGCTCTTCCCGCGCGATCTCTGGGCCGGTCTTCTGCGCCACACTGCCCGCCTCACCTCGGGCGAGGCGCTCGGCTATCGCCATTATGCCGGCCTGCCCGCCCTGCGCGAGGCGCTCGCCCGGCGGCTTGCGACCGATCGCGGCATGGTTCTCCACCCCGATCAGATCCTCGTCACGCCCGGCGCGCAGGCCTCTCTTGCCCTTCTCGCGCTGACACTGGGCGAACCGGGCGAAACCGCGCTGGTCGAAGATCCCGGATATTCCGGCGCGAAGGCGGCGTTCTGCGCCGCGGGTCTCAGGCCCCGTCCCCTGCCCGTCGATGCCGAGGGGGCCGATTGCGGGCAGGCACCCGCAGCACGTCTTATCTATCTCACCCCCGCAAACCAGTATCCGCTGGGTGTGCGCCTCTCGCTCGCGCGCCGCGCGGCCTTCCTCGACCATGCGCGCCGTCACGACGCCTTCATGATCGAGGATGACTATGACAGCGAGTTCCTCTGGCACGGCCGCCCGATCGCCGCCTTCCAGCCCGACGCGCCCGAACGGATCATCACCATCGGCACCGCCGCAAAGGCGCTGGCGCCGGGACTGAGGCTCGGGTGGATCGTGGCACCGCCGACGATTGCCACGGCACTCGCCGCCGCCCAGCGCACGCTGGGTCTTGCGGCCAATGTCCACGCGCAGGCGGCACTGGCCAGGCTGATCGAGGACGGGCGCTACCGCGCGCACCTCTCCCGGATCGCTACAACCTATGGCGATCGCGGCCGGGCCTTCGCCCGCGCGCTCCGCGCGATACCCGGGGTCGAGGTCGCCGATCCGTCGGGCGGGGTGCAACTTGCCATCCGCTTGCCAACCGGGGCCGAGGCCTCCGCCCATGCCGCGCTCAGTCGGGCGGGTTTCGCTGCCGCGCCGCTCTCGGCTTTCTGCATCGGATCGGACCTGACCGGCCTTGTCGCGGGCTTTGGAGACGCGACGCCGGAGCGGATCGCCCGTTTCTGCGCGGTGCTGGCGCGGGCGCTCACAGCCTGAACAGGTCTTTCAGCTCCGAACGCAGCAGCGCCTTCTGCACCTTGCCCATCGTGTTGCGCGGCAACTCCGCGCGCATCTCGATATGTTTGGGCTGCTTGAACTTCGCCAGCTGTCCCTGAAGGGCGGCCCGGATCGCATCTGGCGAAGTGCCATCCGTCGCCGCGGGCACCACCACCGCCACCACTGCCTCGCCGAAATCGGGATGCGGCACACCCACGACCGCACTTTCAACCACCCCCGGCAGCGCGTCGATCAGTTCCTCGACCTCTTTCGGATAGACGTTGAAGCCGCCCGAGATCACCAGATCCTTCGCCCGGCCGACGATGGTGACATAGCCGTCCTCGCTCATCGTGCCGAGGTCGCCGGTGATGAAGAACCCGTCCTCGCGCAAATCCTCGCGGGTCTTGTCCGGCATCCGCCAGTAACCCCGGAAGACGTTCGGCCCGCGCACCTCGATCACCCCAACCTCGCCGCGTGGCAATTCGGAACCGGCGGCATCGCAGACCTTGACCTCCACCCCGGGCAGCGCCCTCCCCACGGTGCCCGCCCGGCGGTCGCCCTCATAGGGGTTCGATGTGTTCATGTTGGTCTCGGTCATCCCGTATCGTTCCAGCACCCTGTGCCCGGTGCGCGCCTGCCAGTCCCGGTGCGTCTCGGCCAGAAGCGGAGCGGAGCCGGAGATGAAGAGCCGCATATGCCCGGTGAGCGCCCGGTCGAGGCGCGGGTCCGACAGGAGGCGGGTGTAGAAGGTGGGCACTCCCATCATCGCGGTTGCCTGAGGCAGGAGGCGGATCACCTCGTCCGCATCGAACTTCGGCAGGAAGATCATCCCTGCCCCGGCGATGAGGGCCACGTTCGTGGCCACGAAGAGCCCATGGGTATGAAAGATCGGCAGGGCGTGCAGAAGGATATCGTCGGCCGTGAACCGCCATTCCCGCGCCAGAACCTCGGCATTGGACAGAAGATTGCCATGGCTGAGCATCGCGCCCTTTGACCGGCCCGTGGTGCCGGAAGTGTAAAGGAAGGCCGCAAGATCATTTGCGGCACGCGGTTCCGTGGCGAACCGCCTTTCCTGCGCGGCCGCGAGCGCACCGAACTCGCCGCCGCCATCGGTGCCAAGCGACATGAGCGGCACGCCCGCCGCCGAAGCGATCTCCGCCAGCATGCCAATGCGCGCCGGATCCACGAGCAGGAGGCGCGCCCCGGCATCGGTGATGAAATAGGAAACCTCGGCAGGCGTGTAGGCGGTGTTGAGCGGCAGAAAGATCACCCCGGCCCCTATTGCCCCGGCGATCACCGCAAGCATCTCGGCGCTCTTGTCGAGCTGCAGTGCCACCCGGTCGCCAGGCCGCAGGCCCGCCGCGCGCAGCGCGTGGGCCAACTGCGCGGCACGCGCCAGAAAGGCGGCGTGCGTGATCGTACGCCCGTCCGGCAGGATCAGGAAGGGCGTCTCGCGCCCCTCGTGCGGGCCGAAGAGCGCGTCATAGAGATGATTGGACATGAAAGCTCCCTGAGGCCTGTCCCGAGATAACGGGCGAGCGGCCTGACAGTAAAGAGCGATGCGCCCCGTCCGCCTTCGGCCGCTCGTCGCGGGCGTGCCAGAGCGAAGAGCGCCGAAGGCGGCGATGAGCAGCCCGGTCAGGTCCTGTTCCGCCGCAGGACGGAGAGAAGAAAAAGACCGAAGGCCGCGACCACGACCGACGGGCCGGCAGGCGTATCGAAGCGAAGCGACGCGCCAAGACCTGCGATGACCGCTAAGGCGCCGCTGAGCGTCGCGACAACCGCCATCCGCTCCGGCGTCGTGGCGAAGGCGCGTGCGGCGGCAGGCGGGATGATCAGCATGGCCGCGATCAGGAGCGCACCCACGATCTTGATCGACAGCGCGACGGTCAGGCCCAGCGCCAGCGTCAGCGCCAGCCGCTCGCGGCCCGGATCGACGCCCGAGGCCTGGGCCAGTTCTTCGTTCACCGTCGCCGTCACCAGCCCATCCCAACGCCAGAGCAACAACGCCAGGACCGCCGCACTGCCCGTCCAGACCCAGACGACATCGCTCCAGCCAACCGTCAGGATATCGCCGAAGAGATAGGCCGACAGGTCCACCCGGACCGAGGGCAGGAAGGACACCGCGACAAGGCCGAGTGCCAGCGCCGAATGGGCCATTACCCCCAGAAGCGTATCGGCCTGATGCCCGCGCCCGCTGAGGCTCGCGACGGTCAGCGCGACGGCGAGTGCGACGGCGAGGATGCCGAGATAGAGCGGCAGGTGGAAAGCGAAGGAAAGCGCCACGCCGAGTATGGCCGCATGCGAGGTCGCATCGCCGAAATAGGCCATCCGCCGCCAGACCACGAACGAGCCGAGCGGCCCGGTCGCCAGCGTGAGGCCAAGCCCCGCGAGGAGCGCGCGCAGGAGGAATTCGTCAAGCATCGGCCTGCTCCGTCGCGGGGGCCTCGGGCCGATGGCCGTAGCCGTGCTCATGGTCGTGCGGATGATCGGAACCGTGATCGTGGTGGTGATCGTGATCATGGTCATGGTGATGGCGGTAAAGCGCCAGGACCCCATCCTGATCGAACCCGAAAAGCGCCCGGTAGGCGGGCGCGACAGAGACTGCCTCCGGTGCGCCTTCGCAGCAGACATGGCCGTTGAGGCAGATCACCCGGTCCGAGGCCCGCATCACCACATTGAGGTCATGGCTGACCAGAAGCACCGCCAATCCGGTCTCGCGCCGCAAATCCTCCAGCAGCCGGTAGAAGGCAGCGATACCCGGCTGGTCAAGGCCCTGGGTCGGCTCGTCCAGGATGAGGATGTCCGGCTCCGCCAGAAGCGCGCGCGCCAGGAGGACCCTCTGGAACTGCCCGCCCGAGAGCGCCAGAAGCTGGCGCGCACCGAGGCCCGCGGCACCGGTGCGGGCTAGCGCCTCCTCCGCCTCGACGTCGCTGACCCGGCGCGGCAACGACAGGAAGCGGCGAACGGTCAGTGGCAGGCCCGCCTCGACCTTCAGCCTCTGCGGCACATAGCCGATCCTCAGCCCCGCCGCCCGCTCGACCAGACCGGAGGAGGCGGGGGCGAGCCCGATCAGGGCCCGGATCAATGTCGACTTTCCCGACCCGTTCGGTCCGACGATCGTCACGATCTCGCCCTTCGAGACCGTGAGCGTGACGTCGCTCAACACCGGCAGTTCGCCGTGGCGGACAGAAAGGCCCCGCGCCGCGATCAGCATCTCAACCCTCCCCCCGCGCCCGGCAGGCCGAACAGAGGCCCAGTGCCTCCACCACCGTCCCCTCGACCGCGAATCCGGCTGCCGTTGCCGCGCCTGCGACGGCAGCCGCCACCGGCTCGGCGGGTGTCTCGGCGACGGACCGGCACGCCCGGCAGATCATCACCATCGGCGTATGGTCGTCGCCCGGGTGCATGCAGGCCATGAAGGCATTCAGCCGCGCGATCCGGTGGGCCATGCCATTCTCGACGAGGAAATCGAGCGCGCGGTAGGCGACCGGAGGCTTGTTGCCGAACCCCTCACCCGCCAGGCGCTCCAGCACCTCATAGGCCCCGAGCGCCCGGTGCTCCTCAAGCAATATCTCCAGCGCCCGCCGCCGGACAGGCGTCAGCTTCAGCCCGCGTTCCGTCGCAAGCTCGTCGGCGCGCGCGATCAGCCCGCCACAACAATGGCGGTGATCGTGCCGACGGAACGCCAACCCTGCATCGGCCGCGGGTTGGGCTGTCTCTTCGACCCTTGTAGATCCATTCATGTTATACTATCACATCTAACTTGACTGTTACTTTATAACATACGATATCGCCCTGCCGACCACAACAGGACAGATCATGCGCCTTGCTACCGCCCGCCCTTCCATCGCCCGCATTGCCATGGCCGCCATCGCCCTTTCCGCCGCCTCTCCCCTTCTCGCCGATGCGCCTTCGGTGGTGACCGACATCGCGCCGGTCCAGTCGCTGGTGGCGCAGGTGATGGGTGAAACCGGCACGCCGGTGCTTCTTGTCGCTCAGGGCGCCGACCCGCATGACTATCAACTCCGCCCGTCCGAGGCGCGCGCCCTCGCCACGGCCGACGTCATCTTCTGGATCGGGCCGGAAATGACCCCTTGGCTGGAACGGGCGCTTGCCACGGCCCGCGCCGACGCGCCGCTTGCGCTGTTGACCACGCCGGGCACCCGATTGCGCGGCTTTCCGGGCAAAGGCGCTGCCGGGGAAGATCATCCGAATGACGGTCATGACCACGACCATGCTGGCACCGACCCGCACGCCTGGCTCGATCCGGCGAACGCCCGCGCCTGGATCGCGGCGATCCGCGACCGGCTGAGCGCGGCGGACCCGTCCCATGCCGTCGACTATGAAAGGAACGCGGCCGATGCGATGGCGCGGCTGATCACGCTGGAAGACGAGATCGGGGCGACGCTTCGGGCCGCGCGCGGCAAGCCTCTGATCATGGGCCATGATGCCTATGGCTATCTTGCCGACGCCTTCGACCTGACCGTCGCGGCAAGCCTCGCAGAAGGCGATGCCGCGAGCCCCGGCGCGCAGCATGTCAGCGAGGTGACCAAGATCGCGCGCGCAGCCCCGAACGGCTGCATCTTCCCCGAAGCCGGTCACGACCCCGCCCCGGCCGGGCAGATCGCCACCGATACCGGCATGAGGCTCGGTGCGGCGCTTGATCCAGAAGGGCTCCTGCTGGCGCCCGGCGCCGGGCTTTACGACCAGCTCATGCGCGCGCTGGCTTCCACCATCGTGGGCTGTCTCGCCTCTGGCGGGTGAGGCGTCAGCGCTATATCTTCCCCGACAAAGGCGCCGCAAAGGCCACCATTGGGGAGACATATGAGCGAAATCTTTGACGACCGCCCCTGCGCGCTGGGCGAGGGACCCCTGTGGCATCCCGGCCGCGGCCAGCTTTTCTGGTTCGACATTACCGGGCGGCGGCTTCTATCGCGCGACGGGACAGGTCCGCTCGAATGGAGCCTGCCGGACATGTGCTCTGCCGCGGGCTGGATCGACGATGACCGGCTTTTGATGGCATCGGAGACCGGGCTTTGGGTCTTCGACATCGAAAGCGGCGCCCGCGACCGCGTAACGGCGCTTGAGGCCGACAATCACGTGACCCGTTCGAACGACGGCCGCGCCGATCCCTGGGGCGGCTTCTGGATCGGCACGATGGGCAAGGGGGAAGAGCCCGAGGCCGGGTCGATCTGGCGCTATTACCGCGGTGAGTTGCGGCTGCTCTTCCCGAAGATCACCATATCGAACGCGATCGCCTTCACCCCGGACCGGCGGTTCGCCACCTTTGCCGACACCGCCCGAGGCCTGGTCTGGCGCACGGCGCTCGACCCGCTCCATGGCTGGCCGAGAGGAGAGCCGGAACCCTTCCTGCGCGCAAGACAAGGCGGCATGACCAATCCCGACGGCGCGGTCTTCGATGCCGACGGCATCTTCTGGCTGGCGGAATGGGGCGCGGCACGTGTCGCAGCCTATGCGCAGGACGGCAGCTTCCTGCGCGCCGTCCCGGTCGGCGGGCGACATTCTTCCTGTCCCGCATTCGGCGGCAAGGGTTTGCGGACCCTCTTCACCACCACTGCCCGACAGGATCTCTCATCCGAAATCCTTGCCGCCGAGCCCTTGAACGGTGCGACCTTCCGCTGCGACGATGTCGCCCAGGGCATGGCGGAGCCGTGCGTCATCCTCTGATCGCGCCGCACGAGTAGCCAGAACGAAACAGGCCCGATCTGCCGGGGGGGCCCGCCCGGCGCCGAGAGACGGCTTGACCTCGTGCGCCCCGGGGCGCACGAGATCGCAATTTGAAACTAGCCGTTGCGCCCGGACGCGCGATTGGTGATCCTGCCGCCATGCCAGAGACCGACCGGGCGCTCGCCCTCCTCTTCGCCGACATCGCCGATGCCTTCGGCCTCTCCCGCCCGGCGGGGCAATGTTTCGCCGCGATCTGGCGGGCGGCACAGCCGCCCTGCGCCGATGATCTGGTGGCAGGCCTCGGTCTTGCGCGCTCCAACGTCTCGACCGCGCTGAAGGACCTGCGTGGCGCGGGCCTTGTCAGCGTCGCCCGCACGCCCGGCGACCGGAAGGAATATTTCACTGCCCCCGTCGACCCGTGGGAACTCTTGCGCCTTCTGGCCGCCCACCGGCAGCGCAGCCTGATCCTGCCGCTCCTCGACCGTCTGATGCAGGCCGAGGCGGTCACGCCCGACAGTCGCCTCGCGGCGCTGCATGACACGCTCTCGACCGCCTCGGCGGCGATGGCGGGCCTCGCGGGGCTCGACGCGGTCGGTTTCGCAAAACGGATTGGTGCGCTCGCCGACCCCTCCGAAAAGCCGAAGAAGAAAAAGAAGAAGCGCTGAACAGCACCGCCGTTCGCCGACCGCAAGCCAGCCCGCAGCAAGCCTATTGCGGATCGGAAAAGCTCAGCTCGCGCGGCAGATGGGCCATGAATTCCGTGCCGTTCTCGTCGGACTTCACCAGATCGAGCCACCCGCCATGGCCCTTGATCAGTTCGGCCGCGATGGCAAGGCCGAGGCCGGTGCCGCCCTTGCGATTGCCTGCATGGAACGGCTCGAAGAGATGCTCGCGGGTCTTCTGCGGCAGGCCGGGACCGGTATCGCCCACGCGGATCCACCAGCCGCCCTCCTCCTCGCCCGCGCCGATCTCGATGGTGCCGGGCCGACCGGTCGCCTCAATCGCCTGGCGCGCATTGCGGGTGAGGTTCGACAGCACCCGGTAAAGCTGCTCGCGGTCGGCGCGCAGGGTCATCGCCGGCGCGATATCGGTGACGTAATCGACAAGCCCGTCGCCCGCGATCCGCTCGCCCTCGACGATCTCCTCGACGAGACCCGACAGCATGAAACGCGTCAGCGTCGGCGGCGGTTCCTCGGCCTTGCCGAAGGTCAGGGTCGCTTCGCACAGCGACACCGCCCGACCGATCGCCGTGATCAGCTTCGGCGCGGCGCGGGCAACCGTCGGATCCTTGCTCATCTCGATCCGGTCGCTCATCAGCTGGGCGGTGGTCAGGATGTTGCGCAGGTCGTGGCTGATCCGCGCCACCGCCCCGCCAAGCTGCGCCAGCCGCTCCTTCTGGCGCAAGGCCGAGGTGAGCTGCTTCTGCAGGCCCTGCAAAGCCTCCTCCGCCTCGCGCAGCTCGACCACCGTCGATTGCGGTTCGATGAAGCGTCGCGCATCCTCGGGCGCTTCGGCATAGGCCGACATATTGCCGACCACCCGCCGGATCGGCGCCACCAGCATCCGCCCGACGGCCAGGAACAGAAGGCCCGCGGTCAGGATCGAGATCACCGCCGACAGGCCGAGAATTCGCACCCCGTAATCGATCATCGCCGCGCGCATGGGGTCGGTGTCCATCGTCACCTCGATCAGCATCCCGGCCTGTTTCACCGGATCGCCGATCACCCGCATCACCCGGTTTTCCGACAGAAGCAGGCAGTGGATCGCATCGCGGATCAGCTCCCAGGCCGAGGGATCGCGCATGTCATAGGTCGCCTCGATCGGCTGGCGGATCGGTGAGGAGAGGACAAGCTGGCGCGCCTCGTCGCGCCTCAGGACGACGTTATAGACCTCGGCATTGGCCAGTAGCTCCTTCTCGACCTTCTCGTCGATCATGTCGCCCGCCGCCAGAAGCGACAGAGAGGCGATCTGGGCACGCTCCAGACGCGAACGGATGTAATCCTCGCGGAACCGCGCGACGGAGGGCACGAAGATCAGGATCTCCGCCAGCATGACGAAGAGCGCGGTCAGGATCAGGAAGCGCCCGGACAGGGTCTTGAAAAACATCAAAGGCTCCGCGCCGGGCCGCCCCGGCTGGCGCTAGGATAGGGTAAGGGGCCGAACCCGCAAGGGGTCGGGCCTGAAATCAGAGGTCGAGCGCACCCTGGCGCGTGCCGTCCTCCTCGCGCGCGGCGGGCGCAAGAGGACCACGGCAGGGCGTTGTCGATAGGAGGACTGATCTAAAGGTCCAATCAATGTGGGACAGCAAAGGGCTGAAAAGTGATGCTGCGTTCGCGCACGGTGGCCTTTGCGCTCGAGATCGACCAACCAGTCATCAAGTGTCAGCTTACTGTACTCGTTTCAGGTCAAGATGGAAAAGTTGTGCATCTGCGCCGGGTCGGACATAGTGCAGAATATGGGCGGACATCTCCCGCCGGTCCGTGCATCAAAGAGGCTTCCTTGGCGTGGTTCAACAATCAGTATGTTTGCCCGGAGTGCAAGGCGTTCTGGGACAGCGACTGGTCTTGTGGTTGCGACGACGAATGTCCCGAATGTGAGGAACGCAATATATCTCCTGTGTATAGCGTGGACCTAACAGTTGTAGTGGAACCGGACAGCGATGGTTCTTGGACGATTTGGCATTCGCCACCGCAAGCCGAAGAGTATCCTCTCTATGAGGTCGTGGGCAGAATGGATCCAAAGAATTCCGGCTCTCTCAAGTTCATGACAAACGCGAAGGCCAAATGAAGATAGGCTTCAGCGAACCGGCAGCACGCTTCGTGAGCGCAAGTCAGACTGCCAGGGTCGATACAGAGGATTGGGCTCGGTCGAACATGTTCTGCCCGAATTGCGGGTGCTCCTCGCTGTTGCGTTATCCTGCCAACAAGCCTGTAGCCGACTTCTACTGTGCTGAATGCGGTGACCAATATGAACTGAAAAGCCAAAGCACGGCTTTCAGCCGAAAAGTAGCAGATGGTGCATATCATACAAAGATTGAACGTCTCACCTCGGATACATCGCCCAACCTGATCCTGATGCAATACAACCGTGAGCAGCGCCGCGTCGAGAACCTGACGGTCGTTCCGCGCTATTTCTTCGTGCAAGGGGCCATAGAACGACGCCCACCTCTCCGACCAACAGCAAGGCGCGCGGGCTGGGTAGGTTCGAACATTCTACTGGATCGTATTCCTGTGTCAGGTCAGATTTCGGTCATCCGAAGCGGTCTAGTTCGGGATAGGAGGGAAGTCTTAGCGGAGTGGAACCGCCTGCGCTTCATCGAAGAGCGTCGGGGAGAAGCGCGCGGTTGGCTCTTGGAAGTTATGCGCTGCGTTCAGAAAATTGGCCAACCGGATTTCACGCTTGCCGATGTTTACGATTTCGAGCGCGAGCTTTCTGCGCTCTTTCCACACAACAAGAACGTTCGCCCGAAAATCCGGCAGCAATTGCAGGTTCTCCGCGACGCCGGCTACCTGAACTTCCTTGGCAATGGTCACTACACATTTCGCTGATCTTCGGCGTCCGTGGAAAGAATGCGCGCACGCTCCAGCTCGGTCGCACGCAGGAAAACATCATCTCGACCCAGAAGCGGGAACACAGTCGGAAACCCGACGAGCAGTACGCGCTGATCGAGGGGTGCAGCCACGGCCTAAGACTGGAGATGTTCGCCCGGGGGCCGCGCGTCGGCTGGACTGTATGGGGCAATCAGGCGGATGAGTATGTGCCGACCTGGGACACATACGCAAACCACTCGCAGGCGGAAGTCGTTGCCTTCAAGCGCCGCCAGACCAGTTGACCTCGCTCCAGCGGCACTAACGCAGCGATTACTCTCGACGCCGCTGCGAAAAGTACGGGCAATGCGGTTGACTTGGGCCGACCATGCATCTATGGACCGGGCTTCGAATGAAAGGCCTTCGAATCCCTTCCGGGTTTGGGCCCGATGAGCCGGAGCAAGAAAAATGAAACGCACCTATCAACCGTCGAA
Organism: Paracoccaceae bacterium; assembly: GCA_041397305.1. Taxonomy (GTDB): domain Bacteria; phylum Pseudomonadota; class Alphaproteobacteria; order Rhodobacterales; family Rhodobacteraceae; genus TMP-24. The sequence goes on from JAWKWX010000002.1 coordinate 194,006, forward strand.
CCTGGTTCGCGCCCGCCGCCACGGCTTCCGCGCGCGCATGGCGACCAAGGGCGGCCGCAAGGTGCTGAACGCCCGCCGCGCCCGTGGCCGCAAGGTCCTGTCGGCGTAAGTTCACCGATACACGGCCCGGTATTGTGCATGACACCGCCGGAGGCTCCCGCGACTGGCCCTGACGGGCCGGAGGCGGCCAAGCCCCCGGCGGTTTGCGTTCGTCTGGAGGTTCTGAGAAACCGCTCCGACTTCCTCAGGGCGGCACAGGCCAGGCGGCAATCGGCGGGCAGTTTCCTGTTGCAGGCCCGTCGCCGTGGCCCCGATGAGGTCGAAGGCGAGGTCGCGGGCACGCTGATCCGCGTCGGCTTCACCTGTTCGAAGAAGGTCGGCAACGCCGTCGCCCGCAACCGCGCCAAACGCCGCCTGCGCGAGGTCGCCCGCGCGATCCTGCCGGAAGCCGGACGCCCCGGCTGGGACTATGTGCTGATCGGTCGCCCCGGCGTCACCGCCGAACGCGACTTCGCGCTGCTTCTGTCCGACCTGCGGACCGCGCTCGCGCAGGTCCACCGCAAGCCATGAGCCCGCTTGCCCACGTTCTCGCCCTGCCCGTCCGGGCCTACCGGCTGCTCTTCTCGCCCTGGGTCGGGCACAATTGCCGCTATCAGCCCACCTGTTCGGCCTACGCTCTGGAGGCGCTGGAACGATATGGCGCGGTGAAGGGCGGCTGGCTCGCGCTCCGCCGGATCGGCCGCTGCCATCCCTGGGGCGGATCGGGGCACGATCCGGTCCCGCCCGGGCAGGAGTGAGGGGCGCCTGCCCCTTCGGGACGATTGCGGAACGGGCCTGCATCTGCGATAGGCATCGCCATGCTCGACGATCCCGACGATATCCATCCGCTCTTCCACGGCGCGCCTTCCTCGACCGAGTTCAGGAAGCTCCGGAAGCGTATCGTGCGCGAGGTGCGGGACGCGATCGAGACCTACGGGATGATCGAACGCGGCACACGCTGGCTTGTCTGCCTGTCGGGCGGCAAGGACAGCTATACGCTGCTGGCCGCTTTGACCGAGTTGAAATGGCGCGGGCTTCTGCCGGTCGATCTCTTGGCCTGCAACCTCGATCAGGGGCAGCCGGGCTTTCCGGCGACGGTGCTGCCCGAATTCCTGACAAAGATGGGCGTGCCGCACCGGATCGACTATCAGGATACCTATTCGGTCGTGACATCGAAGATCGCGCCGGGCGGCACGATGTGTTCGCTCTGCTCGCGGCTGAGGCGCGGCAACCTCTACCGGATCGCGCGGGAAGAAGGCTGCAGCGCGGTGGTTCTGGGCCACCATCGCGACGACATCCTGGAAACCTTCTTCATGAACCTCTTCCACGGCGGGCGGCTTGCCACCATGCCGCCGAAGCTTCTGAACGAGGATGGCGATCTTTTCGTCTACCGCCCGCTCGCCTTCGTGGCCGAGGCGGATTGCGAGCGCTTCGCGAGGGCGATGAACTATCCGATCATCCCCTGCGACCTTTGCGGCAGTCAGGAAGGCCTGCAGCGCGCGCAGGTCAAGAAGCTTCTGAACGAATGGGAGGCGCGCAGCCCCGGCCGCCGTCAGGTGATGTTCCGCGCGCTCCTGAACGCCCGGCCCTCGCACCTGCCCGACCCGAAACTCTTCGACTTCCTGGGCCTGGCGCCCGGCAGGCCGCAAGGCGCGGGTCCGGACGCGCCACCGAGGCTTTCGGACAGCGATTAACTTCGTGGTCACTTCGTTCTGCTTAGGTTCTCCTCAGGGCCGGGTCGGCCTCAGAGGAAGGGAAACCCATGCTGCGACCGTTGCTGCCGACGCGTGATGGGATGGCAGCCGGGTTCAAGCGCCTGTGGCGCCCCGCCTACATGGGTCTGGCGCCCGCCACATTGCTGGCCTGGCTGTGGTTCGGGGCGGAAGGGGCGACCATACTCCTTGTCGCGGCCCTCCCGATCGCCCTTGCAACCAGACCCGAGTCGGCATCCGGCACCCGCAGCCCCGCACCGCCGGAACATGAACCGCGCGACGCGCTGAGCGGCCTCGTCCTGCGCGCCCGCGCCGAACAGGCGTTGCAGACCGTCCTGGCCCACGCCGCCACGACCGGCAAAAGCACCGCCTGCCTTGTCGTCGTGCTGGATGACGCCCGCCTGATCGTCGAGCGTCACGGTCAGGCAGCACATGATCAGGCGATACGGCGCGTGGCCGAAAGGCTTCGGGTGACCATGCGCCAGCATGATACGGTGGCGCGCCTCGAAGGCGACCGGTTCGCGCTGGCGCTCGGGCCGATGCGGCGGGCGGACCTCGAAACCCTGATCCAGATCGCCGCGCGCGCCCAGGCGGCGGTGCAGGAGCCGATGTCGATCGATGCGATGACGCTTTATGTTTCCTGCTCGATCGGGCTCTGCCTGCCCGGCCGGATCGTGGAGCCCACAGGTACCGCACTGCTGGCCGCGGCAGAGCTTGCCGCCGATGACGCCTGGCGCAACGGCCCGTCGGCGATCCGCGCCTTTTCGCAGGAAATCGCCGCGCATGCCGAACATCGCCAGTCGCTGCGCGACCAGATCGAGTTCGCGCTCGATCACGGCCAGATCGTCGCCCATTTCCAACCGCAGTTGTCGACCGATACGGGCCAGGTATCGGGGTTCGAGGCGCTCGCGCGCTGGAAACATCCCGAACGCGGCCTGCTGCCGCCCGGCGAGTTCCTGTCTGCCCTCACCTCCAGCGGGCTTGCCGCGCGGCTGGGCGAGGTCATCCTCTTTCAGGCGCTCAACGCGCTTCGGGCCTGGGACCGGGCGGGATACCGGGTGCCGAACGTCGCGGTCAATTTCTGCCGCGAAGAACTGAGAAACCCCAAACTTGTCGACAAGCTGAAATGGGAACTCGACCGGTTCGATCTCGACGCCGGGCGCCTGACGATAGAGATCCTCGAAACCGTGGTGGCCGAGACGGAAAACGACATGGTCGTGCGCAATATCGCGGCGCTTGCCGGCCTTGGCTGCGGCATCGACCTTGACGATTTCGGCACCGGCCACGCCTCGATCACCTCTATCCGCCGGTTCACCGTCAGCCGGCTGAAGATCGACCGCTCGTTCGTGACCCGCGTCGATTGCGACCCGACGCAACAGCGGATGGTCGCGGCGATCCTGTCGATGGCCGAGCAGCTGTCGCTTGAGACCCTGGCCGAGGGGGTCGAGACCGTGGGCGAACATGCGATGCTCGCCCAGCTGGGCTGCGGCCATGTGCAGGGCTATGCGATCGCCCGGCCGATGCCGTTCGACGAGACCATCGCCTGGCTTGAGCGGCACCGGGCAAAACTCGATGCGACGCCGCATCTTGGGCGCAGGACCGGCTAGGCGGGCCGCGGTGCGCGGCCGCGCTTGCGCTCCGGGAACGCGGGACCGAACGTGATTGCAGGGTCAGAAGCACCGCAAATCCACCTGCCCCGGCGTTTCCGGGGCGGCCCCGGGGTCCGATTGCCGCAAAAGACCTTGACCTTTCGCCGCCCCTTCTGTTGAACCGGCCTGATCTTGGTTTCGACGGGTGGTAGGTCCTGATGGACGATCAGAACAAGAATCTCATTCTGGCGACGGTGCTCTCCTTTGTGGTGATCCTCGTCTGGTACACGGTCTTCGCGCCGCCACCTGGCACAGACCTGACCGCGCCGCCCCCCGCGGCGAGCCAGCAGACGAGTGCCGATCAGGTCGCCACCGCGCCAGCCGAGACGGCGCCCGCCGCTTCGACCGGCCAGATCGACCCCAGGACCGCGCCCCGCGTCGCGATCGACACGCCGCGCCTGCAGGGGACCATCTCGCTCGTCGGCGGCCGGATCGACGACCTGTCGCTGAAGGATTACCGCGAAACGCTGGCCGCGGATTCGCCGATCGTCCGGCTTCTGAGCTACCCGGGCGCCGAGAATGTGGTCGATGCCGAAAACTATTATGCGACCTGGGGCTGGCAGGGTGCCGAGGGCAGCGGACAGGTTGCATTGCCCGGCGATGCCGCGACCTGGACCCTGGAAAAGGGAACGAAGCTCACGCCGGAAACCCCTGTGACGCTTGCCTGGGACAATGGCGCGGGCCTGATCTTCCGTCGTGAGATCGCCATCGACGCCAATTACATGTTCACCGTCACGCAATCGGTCGAGAACAATAGCGGAGCCGCCGTGCGGCTCGCGCCCTATGGCCTGGTGCTGCGCGAGGGCGCGCCCAAGACGCCCACGACCTACGTGCTTCACCAGGGCTCGATCGGCATGGCCGACGGCCAGCTGCACGACCTGACCTTCAAGAAGATGACCAAGCTTGATGCCGACCCGGTCGCCGGACAGGCGGATGTGGTCGATGTGACCTCTGGCGGCTGGATCGGCCTGACTGACAAATACTGGATGACGACGCTCATCCCCGAGCCGGGCCAGCCCTTCCGTCTTCTGGCCAAATATGCGGCGAACAAGGACGATTACATCACCTCCGCCCAGCTTCCGGTGATCGAGATCGCCGCGGGCGCCACCGGCACGTCCTCGACCCGTCTTTTCGCGGGCGCCAAAGAATGGGAAACGATCCGCGCCTACGAAAAGGATCTGAACATCGCCGGTTTCGTCGATTCGATCGACTGGGGCTGGTTCTTCTTCCTCACCAAGCCGATGTTCTGGCTTCTGCATCACCTGCACGGCCTGATCGGCAACATGGGCTTTGCGATCATCGCGTTGACCTTCGTGATCAAGACGCTCGTCTTCCCGCTGGCGCGCAAATCCTACATTTCGATGGCGAAGATGAAGGAACTTCAGCCCGAGATGGAAAAGCTGAAGGCCGAAGCCGGCGATGACCGCCAGAAGATGCAGCAAGGCATGATGGCGCTTTACAAGAAGGAAAAGGTCAACCCGGCTTCGGGCTGCCTGCCGATCCTGATCCAGATTCCGATCTTCTATTCGCTCTACAAGGTGATCTACGTCACGCTCGAACTCAGGCAGGCGCCGTTCGTCGGCTGGCTGCGCGACCTTTCGGCGCCCGATCCATCGTCGATCCTCAATCTCTTCGGCGCGCTGCCGTGGGCGGCCCCGGAACATGGCTCGTTCCTCGCCATCCTGTCGCTCGGCGTGCTGCCGATCCTTCTCGGTATCTCGATGTGGTTCCAGCAGAAGCTGAACCCCGCACCGACCGATCCGACCCAGGCCGCGGTCTTCGCCTGGATGCCCTGGATCTTCATGTTCATGCTCGGATCGTTCGCGTCCGGCCTCGTCCTCTACTGGATCACCAACAACACGATCACCTTCATCCAGCAGTACACGATCATGGCGATGCACGGGAAACGGCCCGACATCTTCGGCAATATCCGTTCGAGCTTCAAGCGCAACGACCCGGCGGCGAAATGAACGCCAGCGTCGCCGCCCTTCAGCGCCATCCGCTGAAATCGCACGGACGCGAGGCGCTTGCGTCCGTCGTGCTGTCGCCGGGCCATGGCATGCCCTGGGACCGCCAGTGGGCGGTGGCGCATGAGGCGGCGAAGATCACCGAGGGCGCGTGGGCGCCCTGCCAGAATTTCTCGCGCGGGTCGAAGGCACCCAAGCTCATGGCGATCGAGGCGCGCCTCGATGAGTCGACCGGAGAGTTGACGCTTACCCACCCCGAACGCCCGACCATCCGTTTCCGTCCCGATGTGGCGGACGAGGCTGCGCGCTTTCTGGATTGGGTCCTGCCGATTTCGCCTGCCGACCGCGCGCTGCCAGCCCATCTCTATTCCGTTCCGGGGCGCGGCATGACCGATACCGATTATCCGTCGGTCTCACTGATCTCGCTCGCCTCGAACCGGGCACTCGGCGCCGCGATGGGCACCGACCTGTCGCCCAAGCGCTGGCGCGCGAATATCTGGGCCGAGGGGCTGGAGCCCTTCTGCGAGCCCGATCTCGTCGGGCACCGCCTGCGTGTGGGCGAAGTCCTGCTCGATATCGTCGAGCCGATCGAGCGCTGCCTCGCGACAACGACCAATCCCGAAACCGGCGTCCGCGACGCCGACACGCTCGGCGCGCTCAACGCCCGCTTCGGCCACAAGAACTTCGGCCTTTACGCCAAGGTGATCAAGGGCGGCACGATCCGGGAGGGCGACCAGATCGCGATCCTGCCATGATCCAGCCCTTTCCCTTCACGGAAGAGCCGGGCGCAGAGGCGCGCGAACGCGGCCGGTTGCTCTTGACCGGCCAGGTGGAATTCCTGAAAGGCGCGGTCGACATGAGCCATCTTCCCCCCGCCGACCGGGTGGAAATCTGCTTTGCCGGCCGCTCGAATGTCGGGAAATCCAGCCTGATCAACGCCCTGACCGGCCGTCGCAACCTGGCGCGCGCGTCGAACACCCCCGGCCGGACGCAGGAGATCAACTATTTCACCGCTGGCGAAAGCCATTACCTTGTCGACTTGCCCGGCTATGGCTTTGCCGAGGCGCCGAAGCCGATCGTCGAGAAATGGCAGCGGCTTCTGAAAGCCTATCTCGCCGGGCGCCCGACCCTGCGCCGGGTCTTCGTTCTGGTCGACTGCCGCCACGGGATCAAGTCGGTGGACGAGGAAATCCTGACCCTGCTCGACCGGTCCGCCGTGACCTTCCAGACGGTGCTGACCAAGGCCGACAAGGTCAAGGCATCCGACCGCGACACGATCTTCGCCCAGGTGCGCGCCGCGCTGCAAAAGCACCCCGCCGCCTTCCCGGAGATCATCCTGACCTCGTCCGAAAAAGGCGAGGGCATCGAGACACTTCGCGCGGTCATCGCCGACCTCGGTTGACGCCGGGAGAGCTTCGGCCTCAGACGTGCTGCCCCGCGTTCACCTCGATTTCCGTGCCAGTCACGTAGGACGACTGGTCCGAACAGAGAAACCAGATCACATCCGCCACTTCGGACGGCTGGCCAAGGCGACGCATCGGCAGCCCTTCGACGATCTTCTCGGTGCCGGGCGACAGGATCGAGGTTTCGATTTCCCCCGGCGCAATGGCGTTCACCCGCACGCCCAGAGGGCCGAAATCATGCGCCATCTCGCGCGTCAGCGCCTTGAGCGCTGCTTTCGATGTCGCATAGGCGGCGCCCGCGAAAGGATGGACACGGCTTCCGGCAATCGAAGTGACATTCACCACCGCACCCTTCGCGGCGGAGAGTTCGTCCCGAAGGCCGCGCGCCAGTACGATGGGCGCGAAGAAGTTGACGTGAAACACCTTGCCCCAGTCGCGCAGGTCGGTGTCGATCGAGTTCAACCGGCCGCCCGCCGGCCCCTTGGGTGAAATCCCCGCATTGTTCACCAGGGCATCCAGCCGACCGTTCAGCTTGCCCCGGATCACGTCGAGCGCCGCCATGGTTGCGTTCGGGTCGGCGAGGTCGAGCTGGACATGGTTCTCCTCGCCGCCGGGCCAGGGGCAGCGCGGATCGAACGGCTGTCGCGAACAGGTCAGGACCCGCCAGCCCTCGCGCCCGAACCGCTTGACCGTCGCATGGCCGATCCCGCGCGAGGCGCCGGTCAAAAGAAGCGTTTTCTGCCCATCACCCATGATCCTGCTCCTTTTCCGCGACACCCTAGGCGAAATTCGCCCATTGGCAAGGCGGCCCTTGGCAGGGGTGCACTCTGCGGCTAACACATCGACGACGGTGAGAGGGCATGATGAGACAGCAGACGATGGATCGTGACTGGTTTGCCACCGCAAAGACACTCTCCGAGGCGCTGCCCTATCTGCAGCGGTTTTCCGGCGCGGTCGTCGTGGTGAAATTCGGCGGCAATGCGATGGGCGATGACGCGGCGATGGCCGAGTTTGCCCGCGACGTGGTGCTGATGCGTCAGGTCGGGGTGAACCCCGTCGTCGTCCACGGCGGCGGCCCGATGATCAACGAGATGCTGACGAAACTCGGCATCAAGTCCGAATTCGTGCGCGGCAAACGGGTGACCGACAAGGCGACCGTCGAGGTGGTCGAGATGATCCTCTCCGGCCTCGTGAACAAGCGGATCGTCCAGGCGATCAATGACCAGGGCGGACGCGCGGTCGGCATTTCCGGCAAGGACGACGACTTGATGGTCTGCGTCGCCGATGACCCGGAACTGGGCTTCGTCGGCCGCCCGGTCGAGATGAACGTGCAGGTCATCCGCGACCTCTACAATGCCGGGATCATCCCGGTGATCGCCCCGGTCGCCACGGGCATGGCGGACAATGAAACTTTCAACGTCAATGGCGACACGGCTGCAGGTGCGATCGCCGGCGCGCTGCAGGCCGATCGCCTGCTGCTTCTGACCGACGTGACGGGGGTGAAGAACGCCGCGGGCGAGGTGATGACCCAGATCACCCCCGACGAGATCCGCCAGATGACGAGGGACGGCGTGATCGCCGGCGGCATGATCCCCAAGACCGAGACCGCGCTGATGGCGCTCGAAGCGGGCGTCCGCGCGGTGACCATCATGGATGGCCGGACGCCGAACGCCTGCCTGCTGGAACTGTTCACCGACCATGGCGCGGGCAGCCAGATCCGGTCAACCGAACCGCGGGTCAAGCCGCGCGTCCGGTGACGCTCCTTCAGGATATCGCCGCCCGGGCGGCACCTCATCGGCTGGGCCTCTTCGGCGCGCTCCACCTTGCGGCGGAAGACGGGCTGCCGCCCGTCTGGCGCACGCTTGTGCTGCTCGGGCCGGAGGAACCGGGCTTCTGGGCCCATCTGACCGCCCAGCCGGAATGGGCCGATGGCCAGGCCGATCCGGTCGACCGCTGGTCGGCGCGGGTCATAGGCCAGATCGCGCACGCCTTCGGCGGCCTGCCACTCTTCCCGTTCGGCGGCCCGCCGCACCATCCGTTCTTCCGCTGGGCCCTGCGCTCCGGCCGTGCTTTCGCTTCGCCGGTAGCCATCCTCGTACATGACCGGGCGGGGCTCTTCGCCTCCTATCGCGGCGCGATCGCGCTATCCGAGGAGGTCGACCTGCCGCCGCCCGTGCCAAACCCTTGCGACAGCTGCGCGGCCAAGCCGTGCCTGACCGCCTGCCCGGTCGACGCGCTGGGACACAAGGGCTATGACGTCCCGGCCTGTCATGGCTTTCTCGACCGGCCAGAGGGGCAAGATTGCCTCAATCGCGGCTGCGGCGTTCGTCGCGCTTGCCCCCTCTCGAAAGCCTATGGCAGGGTGGAGGAGCAATCCGCCTATCACATGAGGCTCTTTCACAAATGATCCCAGCCGGACACCGCCGCCTGATCCTGACGCGCCACGCAAAATCCGCCTGGGACGATCCGATGATGGAGGATCACGACCGACCTTTGAACAACCGGGGGCGCCGCTCGGCGCTCGAACTCGGCGACTGGCTGCATTCGCGCGGCTACGAACCTGACGAGGTTCTCTGCTCGACAGCCACGCGCACGCGGGAAACCTGGGGCATCGCGGCCGCCGCGCCGCTGGAAGTGACGCCGCGGGTCGACTTCCTCGACGCGCTCTACCATGCCTCGCCCGATGTGATGCTCGCGGCGCTTTCGCGCGCATCGGGCGATACGGTGATGATGATCGGCCACAACCCCGGCATCGGCGAACTGGCACGCCGCCTTGCAGCCCGCCCCCCGAACCATCCGGATTTCGGCCGTTATCCGACGGCGGCCACCACGGTCTACGATTTCCAGATCGACGGCTGGCAGGGGGCAAGGGTCGGCGCGGGGTCGGTGCTCGACTTCTTCATCCCGTCGGGGCGCGACTGACCGCCCCATTGCGTCTGCCGTTGCCAAATATCCTCGGGGGGTCGCGCGTGAGCGCGAAGGGGGGCAGACGGCCCCCCTTCCCTTGCAGCGATGAGCGCACGCAGTGCGACGAAGAGCGGCCCCTCAGTGCCCGAGGATCTGGCTGAGGAACAGCTTCGTCCGGTCCGATTGCGGATTGTTGAAGAACTCCTTCGGCTCGTTCTGTTCGACGATCTGGCCCTGGTCCATGAAGATCACACGGTTGGCCACGGCCTGGGCAAAGCCCATCTCATGGGTCACGCACAGCATCGTCATCCCCTCTTCGGCAAGCTCGATCATCGTGTCGAGAACTTCCTTGATCATCTCGGGGTCAAGGGCCGAGGTCGGTTCGTCGAAGAGCATGATCCGCGGCTTCATGCACAGCGATCGGGCGATCGCCACGCGCTGCTGCTGACCGCCCGAAAGCTGGCCCGGATATTTGTGCGCCTGTTCGGGGATCTTCACTTTCGAGAGGAAATGCATCGCCACTTCCTCGGCCTCGCGCTTGGGGGTCTTGCGGACCCAGATCGGCGCGAGCGTGCAGTTTTCAAGGATCGTGAGATGCGGGAAGAGGTTGAAGTGCTGGAACACCATCCCCACTTCCGAGCGCACCTTGTCGATGTTCTTCAGGTCGGAGGTCAGTTCCGTCCCGTCCACCACGATCTTGCCGGACTGGTGTTCCTCCAGCCGGTTGATGCAGCGGATCAGCGTCGACTTGCCCGAGCCCGACGGGCCGCAGATGACGATCCGCTCGCCCCGGTTCACCGTCATGTCGATGTCGCGGAGCACATGGAAGGCCCCGTACCACTTGTTCATGCTGGTGATCTGGATCGCGATCTCGTCACTGACCTGCATATGGCTGCGGTCGATCTGGCGCACGATAGCTTCTGACATTGCAATGCTCCTTAACGGTGATCGCGCTTCAGCTTGCGCTCGAGATACATCGAATAGCGCGACATGCTGAAACAGCAGGCGAAGAAGATGAGACCGACGAAGAGATAGGGCTCCCAGTAGATGCCCTTCCAGTTGATGTCGGCCCGGACGATCTTGGTGATGCCCTGCAGCGGGTCGGCAAGGCCCACAAGCGCGACGAGCGTCGTATCCTTGAAAAGCCCGATGAACGAGGACACGATCCCGGGGATCGAGATCTTCAGCGCCTGCGGCATGATGATCAGCCGCTGGGCCTGCCAATAGTCGAGCCCGAGCGCGTCCGCCGCCTCGTACTGACCGCGCGGCAGGGCCGCGAGGCCACCCCGGACCACCTCGGCGATATAGGCCGCCGAGAAGAGGGTGACGAGGATGATGACGCGCAGGATCAGGTCGAAGTTCGTCTGCGGCGGCAGGAAGTACTGCAGCAAGAGCGAGGCGACGAAGAGCATCGTGATCAGCGGCACGCCGCGGATGAATTCGATGAACCCGACCGAGAGCGCCTTGATCAGCAGCATGTCCGACCGTCGGCCAAGCGCCAGGAGGATGCCCATCGGCAGCGACGCGGCAATCGCGGTCACCCCGATGACGAAGGCCAGAAGGAAGCCGCCGAACAGGTCCGACCGGACCGGCGGCAAGCCAAGCGGCAGGGCCGACTGAAGCGCTCCGGTGACATGCGTCTGGACATAAAGCCACCAGACGGCGGCGGTGACCAGAGCGGCGCCGCCCGCGACGACGACCCCCAGCTGGCGTTGCAGCCCGTACCAGACGAGCGCGAGGATGACGAAGCCGAAAAGCGCCCCAACCGGCCCCCAGACCGACCCGCCCCACAGGAGGAAGAAGCCGATCGCGGGATAGAGGATGGTGAGCCAGACCAGTTTCTTCGGTGCCGCCCAGGCGACCGCGGTCAGGGCCGCCATCAGCACGAAGGCGAGCATGAGATGCGCCGCATCCGTCCCCAGCCCCCAGAGCGCGAGCATCAGCAGCACGCCGACCGCGCCGACCATCCGCACATTGATATGGCGGATACCGTAGTAAAGCACCGGCGCCAGAGCCGTGAACAGAAGGGCGAAGGCAAGTGTCGGGCGCCAGTAGCTGTCCTGCGGATAGAAGCCGAAGATGAACTGCTTCCAGCGTTCGGCGATCATCGCCCAGCAGGCGGCACTGCCGTCCGGCCCAAGCGTCTCGGCGATGATCTGGCGGCATTCACCGAGCGATCCGGCATGCCAGACCCCGAAGAAGACCCAAGGTAGCACCGTCCGCAGAACGATGTAGACGAAGACCAGACCAATGATGGTCAGGACCGAGTTCAGGAGCGACGAGAAGAGATTCTCCCGCATCCATTTCACGATCCCTCGCTGCGAGGTCGGCGGCTCTTTCTGACCCAGCATCTCGCGGCGGACGAATGTATCTGTTGCTGTCGCCATCTCAACGCTCCTTCAGCTTCACGGCCGCGTTGAACGCGTTCATGAGAGACGAGATGATCAGGCTGAGGATCAGGTAGATACCCATCATCAGCATCATGCACTCAAGCTCCCGCCCGGTCTGGTTCAGCGAGATGCCGCCCAGCGTGCCCTTGAGGTCCAGATAGCTGACCGCGATCCCCAGTGTCGTGTTCTTGGTCAGGTTCAGGTACTGGCTGATCAGCGGTGGAATGATCACCCTGAGCGCCTGCGGCAGAACGACGAGGCGCATGGTCTTGCCCGGGCGGATACCCAGGGCATAGGCAGCCTCGGTCTGTCCTTTCGAGATGGCGAGAATGCCACCCCGGACCGCCTCGGCGATGAAGGCCCCGGTATAGAGCGAGATCGCAATCAGAAGCGCCGTGAAGGAATGGGCGATCGCAAGGCCACCTTGGAAGTTGAAGCCCTTGAGCTCGGGATAGTCCAGATGGATGCCCCGCCACGCCAGGAACAGCGCGACCGGCAGCACCACGGCGAGGAGATTTTGCCACCAGACGGTGGGCCTATCGCCGGTTTCCTCCTGAATTAGCCGGGCACGGCGGTTGTTCATCCGCGCGACATAGATCCCGGCAAAAATCAACCCGAGGGAAATCCAGACGGCAAGGTTCACCGGGACGCCCAGGATCACCGGCCCCGGCATCGGGTGGTCCAGATAGGGCCAGGGGATGTCCGACCCACGATTGGTGATAGCGATCGAATCGTTCAGGATCATGCTCGCCGCGGGTGCCTGCCCGTTGGCGATCATGTCGTCGGTCACCCGGAACGCATTCGGGGGCGGCGTGACTTCGGACAGGATCGTGTAGGAGAGGATGATCCACAACAGGAGGGGAACGTTGCGGAATGTCTCCACATAGACCGTCATGATCCGTCCGACGATCCAGTTGTTCGAAAGCCGCAGGACACCGGCGAAAACGCCCAGGATCGTCGCGAAGATGCAGCCGAAGAAGGCGACGACCAGCGTGTTCAGAAGGCCGATAACCGCAGCGCGTGCATGCGTGCTGTCGTTGGTGTAGGGGATGAGCTGCTGGCCGATGTCATAGCCTGCCCGGTTCCACAGGAAACTGAAATTGATGTCCTTGTCCTTGGCGGCAAGGTTCTTGATCGTGTTGTCGGCAAGCCAGCCGACGAACAGAAGCACGAGGATCAGCACGATCACCTGGATGGTGATTGCACGGTACCGCGTGTCATAGATAAGCATGCTCAGCCGAAAGTTTTCTTTCGGCGCTTCGGCGACATAGGCCATTGGCTCCCCCCTGCGACAGACCGCGCGTCCGTGAATGGGCGTCATATGGGGTCTCGCGCCCCGGCGATCGTCGCGTTGCTACAGGTAGAAAAAGAGCGCGCCGATGGGGCGCGCTCTCAAACTCGGGCGATCAGCGGAAGGGCGGCGAGTACTGCAGGCCGCCGTTGGTCCACAGTTCGTTCAGGCCGCGGGCCAGACCGATCGGGGTGGATTCACCGATGTTGGCGGCGAAGATTTCGCCGTAGTTGCCGTTCGCCATGATGGCGCGCTTGAACGCATCCTTGTCGAGACCGGTCATGGTGCCCATGTCGCCTTCGATACCCAGGAGGCGGCGCACTTCCGGATCGGTCGAGGAAGCAGCCATCTCTTCGACGTTGGCCTTGGTGACGCCCTTCTCTTCAGCCGTGAGAAGCGCGTTGAGCGTCCAGCGAACGATGTCACCCCACTGGTTGTCGCCATGACGGACGACCGGGCCGAGCGGCTCTTTCGAGATGATCTCGGGCAGGATGATGTGGTTTTCCGGATCGGGCAGCGTGGCGCGAGTGGCCGCAAGGCCGGAAGCGTCGGTGGTGAACGCATCGCACGCGCCCGCCATGTACTGGCGCTGGGCTTCGGCGTCGTCGGCAACCGTAACCGGCGTGTAGCTGATGTTGTTCGACTTGAAGAAGTCGGCGAGGTTCAGTTCGGTCGTGGTGCCGGTCTGGATGCAGACGGTGGCGCCGTCGAGTTCCTTGGCCGAGAGGATGCCGAGATCCTTCTTCACCATGAAGCCCTGACCGTCATAATAGTTCACGCCGACGAAATCGAGCTTGAGGTCGGTATCGCGTGAATAGGTCCAGGTCGAGTTGCGGACGAGAACGTCCACCTCGCCCGAGGCGAGCGCGGTGAAGCGGGTCTCGCCAGTGGTCGGAACGAACTTGACCTTGTTCGGGTCGCCGAGAACGGCAGCGGCGATCGCACGGCAGAGATCGACATCGAAGCCGGTCCAGTTGTTGTTGGCATCCGGCGCACCGAAGCCCGTCAGGCCAGTGTTCGAACCGCAGATCAGCTCGCCCCGGGCCTTCACGTCATCAAGCGTACCGGCCGAGGCAAAACCGGCCATCAGGGCCGACGCTGCCAGCGTTCCGAGAAATACGGATTTTTTCATCTTTACCTCTTCCTGAGTTGCCGCCCGGGCCACGAGCGGTCTGTTATCGCCAGTTGTCCTGGCAAGTTGTTGGGGCTCCCCAGCGGAGGCAGTTTCGACAGATGGACCCCGCGCGTCAAGGCTACATTCCGCCATTTCGCCGGTCGAAGTGCTTTTCTTGGCAGTCGGAAAGAAAGCTACACCGCTGATCTTGCAACTTAACAGAATATTTCGCGGTTCAGCGACAGAGTTCCCAGAAATGTCGTGCCCGGAAGAAATCGGTTCGCTTCTTTTCCGCTATGACGGACGCTTCTTCATCATCGCCCCATTGTCGCCTCTGCCAATCCTCATCGAATCGCGACATTTCCCAGAGATTGGCGACATCGAACTCCTCTGTCGTCGCGGCCAGCCCAAGGATCAGCGAGCCGCTCAGCGACACCAGATCATGCAGCGCCGTCAGCTGAAACGGCGTCGCTTCATACACTTTCCGGGCGAGCTTTTCGAGCGCGCCGGACGGCTGCGCAACCGGCACGACACCCGTGGTCGTCACCAGCCGCGCGCCCAGCGCCTGCTCGGCCCAGTCAAGCATAGGGTCCCAGGCCGCTGCCTGCGCACGGCAGAGAGCCTCGGGTGCCACGGCGCGGTAGCAAAGAAGATCTGAGGCGCCGTAGGCCGCGATCATCCCTGCCACTTCGTCGAACTGCACCGCCACCTTGTCGATGGCGGCATTGGCGGCCCGTGTCACCGGCATGCGCAGCGGATCGATCGTGCCTTCGACCGCGCGCCATTCCTCCGCAATGGCTTCTGCCATCGCCACGGTCGGCAGCCGCAACTCCGTCTTCGCCGGTGTCTTCAGCACGCGCGCGTCGGCGCACACCGCGAACCCGCCGTCCACGGCGGCGACCGTGACATCCTTCCAGAACCGCATTGCCTTCCAGCCGCTCATGCCCGTTCCCACAGGTCCTCCAGCGCCGTCACCAGCGCCCCGAACGTTCCGACCAGCCGGTCGGCGGCGGCGAGTGCCACCGCCGGATGGTAACCCCAGGTGACGCCGATGGTTGCGACGCGCGCCGCCCGTCCCATCTCCATGTCGAAACTTGTATCGCCGATCATCACCGCATCCGCAGATGCAATTCCGGTCTCCGCCAGCGCCGCCAGAACCATCGACGGATGCGGCTTCGAGGGATGATCGTCCGCAACCTGCAGGCTGTCGAAAACCCCGTCGAGCCCATGCGCCGCGAGGACATGGCGCAGGCCGCGCCGGGACTTGCCGGTCGCGACCGCGAGCCGGACATGAGGATCGGCCGCAAGCTGGTGCAGAAGAGGCGCCGCCCCCTCGAAGAGCGGCGAATGTGATCGCCCCCGCAGCTGGCCGAACGATGCCTTGTAGGCCCCGACGATCCTGTCGCGCTGTTCATCAGGATACTCCGGCACGAGCTGGCGGACGGCCTCGGGCAGCGAGAGGCCGACGATGCCCAGCACCTGTTCGCGCGGCGGCGGCCGGTCGATCGCGGCGAATCCTGCGGTCATCGCGGCAAGAATATGTTCCTGACTGTCGACGAGCGTGCCGTCGACATCGAAGATCACGAGCCGCGCCCTGGTCATTCAGGATCCCTGAACGGGTCGGCGGGTACATCCGTCTCGCTCCAGCCGAGCGTTTTCCAGGTGCGTTTCATATGGTCCGGCAGCGGCGCTGTCAGCGTGATGCGCTTGCCGCTGATCGGATGATCGAAGGCGATCGACCGCGCGTGCAGATGCAGCTTGCGGCTGATGTCGCCGCCAAGTTGCGCGCCCCAGCCGTCGCCAAGGTTTTCCTGCCCCGACCCGCCATATTTGCCGTCACCCACGATCGGATGGCCCAGCTCGGCCATATGGGCACGCAGCTGGTGGGTACGCCCGGTGATCGGCACCATCGCCACCCAGGAAGCGCGGGTGCCAAGGGCGTCAAGAACGGCGTAATCGGTGGTCGCGCGCTTCGCGCCCTCGGTCTGATCGACCTTCGAAGGATGGATGGCGACCATCTTCTCGCCCTCGCCCGCCGCGCCGCGCCCCGCCGCCTTCACGAGGCCAAAGCGGATCGTGCCCATCTTCGGGTTCGGCACGCCGGCGACGGCCGCCCAGTAGATCTTGCGGGTGGTCCGCTGGCGGAAGGCTTCTGACAGCGCCCGCGCGATCCGGTCGGTGCGGGCCAGGAGCAATATGCCCGACGTGTCCTTGTCCAACCGGTGCACGAGCTTCGGCCGGTCCTTGAAGCCGAACATCAGGGCCGCGGTCAGCCCGTCGACATGGCGGTGCCCCTGCCCCGACCCGCCCTGCGACGGCAGGCCGGGCGGCTTGTTCAGCGCGATGATATGTTCGTCCTTCCACAGGACCGCCGCCTGGATCATCCGCGCGTCTTCGTCAGGAAGGCCGGGCACGGCGCTTGCCTCTTCGGGCCGTGTCGGCTTCGGCACCGGCGGCACGCGGACCTCGGCCCCCGGACCAATGCGCGTCGAGGCCTTGGCGCGGGCGCCGTCGACCCGGATCTGTCCGGTGCGGCACCATTTCTCGACCTGGCCCTGCGTGACCTCGGGCAGGCGTTTCTTCAGCCAGCGATCGAGCCTGCTTTCGCCGTCCGCCTCGGCAACCGTCATCAACCTGACCCCGCTCATGCCAGCACCCCCCGGGCCACGCCCATCCCCGCCAGCAGTGCGGCGAGCGACAGCGCCACCGACACACCGACATAGAGCGCGGCAGCCGCAGCCTCGCCGCGCTGCCAGAGGCTGACCGCGTCCAGCGAGAAGGCCGAGAATGTGGTGAACCCGCCGAGAAGGCCGGTCATCAGCAAGGGCGCGAGGCGCGTGAGGTCACGATGCGCGAACCAGATCACCAGCACCCCCATCAGGAATGACCCCATCACATTCACGAAAAGCGTGGCCCAGGGAAAGCCGGGGCCGATCAGGCGCATCGCGGCCACGCCGGACAGATAGCGGGCCGAGGCGCCGAGGGCGCCGCCGAGGGCCACCTGGAGAAGGGTCGTAAACATGGCGCCTTCCTCTCCGCTCGCGCGCGCGATGTCAACAGAGGCTCCGGGGGCTCCTCGTCGGTATCGCGGCTCGTCGCGGGCGCGGCGAGAAGACGGCGGCGACCGAGGAGGTCAGGTCTGGCGCTTGTCGCGCAGTTTCGCGAACCAGTCGACCCGCTTCTTCAGATCGCGTTCGAAGCCGCGCTCCACCGGCTGATAGAGGACCGGCCGACGCATGGTTTCGGGGAAATAGTTCTGCCCCGAAAACCCGTCCTCGGCGTCATGATCATAGGCATAGCCCGCGCCATAGCCTTCATCCTTCATCAGCCGCGTCGGCGCGTTCAGGATGTGCTTCGGCGGCGGCTCCGACCCGGTGCGCCGCGCCTCGGCGCGGGCGGCCTTGTAGGCCGTATAGGCCGCGTTGGACTTTGGCGCCAGCGCCAGATAGATCACCGCTTGGGCGAGCGCCAGCTCGCCCTCGGGGGTGCCCAGCCGCTCGTATGTCTCCCAGGCATGCAGGCAGATCGTCTGCGCCTGGGGATCGGCCAGACCGATATCCTCGACCGACATCCGGGTGATGCGGCGAGCGAGGAAACGGGGGTCCTCGCCGCCTTCCAGCATCCGTGCGAGCCAGTAAAGCGCCGCGTCCGGGTCCGAGCCGCGCACGGATTTATGGAGCGCCGAGATCAGGTTGTAATGCTCGTCGCCTGACTTGTCGTATTTGGCGGCGCGGCGCATCAGCCGTTGCGACAGCTGATCGCGGTCCAGGGGACCGTCTATCTTCCAGGCCGCGACCTGTTCAACGAGGTTCAAAAGCGCCCGCCCGTCACCATCTGCCATTTCCAGCAGCGCCTCGCGCGCCTCGGGCCGAAGCGGCAGGGCACGGTTCAATTCCTTCTCCGCCCGTTGCGCCAGCCGCTCAAGCTCGGCAAGCGACAGGCGCGTGAGCACGATCACCTGCGCGCGGCTCAGAACGGCGGCGTTCAGCTCGAACGAGGGATTCTCGGTCGTGGCGCCGACCAGAAGGATCGTGCCGTCCTCCATATGCGGCAGGAAACTGTCCTGCTGAGCCTTGTTGAACCGGTGGATCTCATCGACGAACAGAAGCGTTCCCCTGCCCTGCCGCGCCCGCAGCTTGGCCGCGTCAAAGACCTTCCTCAGTTCCGGCACGCCCGAGAAGATCGCGCTGATCTGCACGAAGTCGCGATCGGTCGCGTCGGCCAACAGGCGTGCGATCGTGGTCTTGCCCACCCCGGGCGGCCCCCAGAAGATCACCGACGACAGGCTGCCCGCCGCGAGCATCGCGCCAAGCGGCCCTTCGGCCCCGAGGACCTTTTCCTGCCCGATGACCTCGGCAAGCGTGCGCGGCCTGATCCGGTCGGCCAAAGGCCGCGCGGGCGCGGGTGCGCCGTCTTTTCCCGCGATGTCGAACAGATCGGCCATAAGCCGACTCTAGCCGTCGCGCGGCGGGGCCGGAAGGGCCGAGTGGCCGTTCCTCAATTCAGCTGGCGCGAAAAATCCATCGAGACGACCTGACAGTCCTCGCCGTCGATCTCCATCACCCGTCCCATCGCCGTCATGTCGACCCGGACGCGCGGCGCCCAGCGCGGCCAGGTGGCGGCGAGGAGCGTCAGGCAGGTCGCAGCACCCAGCTGGCGCGAGGTCTTGCCGATCTCGGCGATCAGGATCGCATGCACCTTGCGGCGGATGCCGGCGGGCACGTCGTGCGACACGAACAGGCGCGAGCTTTCCCAGATATGATCCGATACCGGTGCTTCGTCATACAGCAGATCGAACGGGATCGAATCGATCAGCCCGCGCTGCGCGTCACGGATCATGTAGGAATAAAGCCCGCAGCGCGCCGTCGTCGGCGTCAGCCGGTTGCCGGCAAGCACACGGCCATATTCGTCATGCACGACCACCCAGCGGCTGGCCGGCGTATCGTACTGATCATATTCCATCCCCAGCGCTTCGGGCAGGGCCCAGCGCTTGAGGCTGATGAACGACTGCTTCCGCTGGCGGAAGTAATTGCCGAACAATTCGCCATGGGCATGGATATTCTCGAACGACAGGGTCGTGGTGAGAATCTCCGAACCGACGCTTTCGGCGGGACTTGCCGGCAGCAGGGTTTCCTGATCCAGAATCCGGGTCACAGCAGTTTGTACTCCTTGGCTCTCTGCAAGGCCTCTGCTGTGGTCCGGGCAAGAAGTTTCTGCCTGGCCGAATTCAGCCGCGCCTTGAACGCACTTTCCGATATGCCAAGCGTGGCTGCGGCCTTCGCATGGCGCATCCCCTTGGCGACGCAATTCAGCGCCTCAATCTGTGAACGTGAAAGGCTTTCAGGCGGCTCTGTAATATCATGAAGTCTCAGGACGATCGCCGCGATCGTTTCGATTTCCTGATCTTCGAACTCCCGGTCAGCCCGGGCAAAACTCGCGATGGTACGGGAACTGATGGGGCCGCAGGCAACGGTACAGCCGTACTTCAGGCCGTAAGTCGCCGCTTCCTTGAAAAGACCGAACGGGTCCATGAGCTTGGGATCGCTCCAGCGGATCGAACCGGTGGTCGAAAATCCCCACGCGGTCATCGGATCGCGCAGGACATATCCGTTGTTCGTATAGTGATCGAGCCAGGTCTGATCGTAGGTCTGGAACGACAGAAGCGGCGAGGTGAACCGGATATGCAGGCCAACAAAATACCCGGCCGGCGCCATTAGCGCCAGTTTTCGCAGCTCGAAGTCTAGGCCTGTATTTACCGACATGTCCAAAATGGTAACTTGCCCCGCACAGACACAACTAGTAATTGCCGAAGTTTGACGATATTTTTAAGGACTTTACAACTGGTTACGCGCAATCCTGTGCTTTTTGCAAGAAATATGCACCCTCCTGTTGTGGTCACCTGTGGATAATTACCGGGGTTTGGAGGCGTTTCTGTGGCGGAATCGCAACAATTTCCCGCACGCGTCCATCTGATGGGCGCCTTGAATGGCCCAGCCAGGCCCACGCACCCGGACGGCCCCCATGATTCGACCCCAAGAGATCGTTCAGAAATGAAAAACCCGCCCTGGCAGGCGGGTTTCCTTTGATCCTCGATGGGCGCGATCAGCCCTCGGCGGCTTCCTCGGTTTCAACACGTGCGCGGTCGGCAGCGCCCTTGGCGCTGGTGTCCCGGTCGACGAGTTCGATGATCGCCATCGGCGCCATGTCGCCATAGCGGAAGCCCGCCTTCAGCACGCGCACGCAGCCGCCGTTGCGGTCCTTGTAGCGCGGCCCGAGAATTTCGAACAGACGCGCGACATGCTTGTCCTGCTTGAGCTGCGAGGCCGCCTGACGGCGCGCGTGCAGGTCGCCGCGCTTGGCCAGCGTGATCAGCTTTTCGATGATCGGCTTCAGTTCTTTCGCCTTCGGCAGCGTGGTCTTGATCTGCTCATGTTCGATGAGCGATCCGGCCATGTTCGCGAACAGCGCCTTGCGGTGTTCGTGGGTCCGGTTCAGGCGGCGGTAGCCAGCACCATGGTTCATTCTTCTCTCCTAACCTTCGTTTGCTTTGTCCGGCAGGGCTCTCGTCTCCCTGCTCACCTTGGGGCCGGTTGACCCATCTCTTCCCCGGCAATCCCGGGCATTGTGGAAGGCGGGGTTTCCCCCGCCCTCTCAGAACTGGTCCTCGAAACGCTTGGCGAGGTCCTCGATATTTTCCGGCGGCCAGTCCTCGACATCCATCCCGAGATGCAGGCCCATGCCCGAGAGCACTTCCTTGATCTCGTTCAGCGACTTGCGGCCGAAGTTCGGGGTGCGCAGCATCTCGGCTTCGGTCTTCTGGATCAGGTCGCCGATATAGACGATATTGTCGTTCTTCAGGCAGTTGGCCGAACGCACCGAAAGTTCCAGCTCGTCCACCTTCTTCAGCAGCAGCGGGTTGAACTCCAGCCCGTCGTCCGCATCCGCCTTCGAGGCCGCTTCCGGCTCGTCGAAGTTGACGAAGATACCCAGCTGGTCCTGAAGGATACGCGCGGCATAGGCCACGGCATCCTCGGGCGTCAGCGAGCCGTCGGTGTCGATCTTCATCGTCAGCTTGTCATAGTCCAGGACCTGGCCCTCGCGGGTCGGCTGAACCTCGTAGCTCACGCGCTTGACCGGCGAATAGATCGCGTCGATCGGGATAAGGCCGATCGGCGCATCTTCCGGGCGGTTCTTGTCGGCCGAGACATAGCCCTTGCCGGTCTCGACGGTCAGTTCCATGAACAGGTCCGCGCCATCGTCGAGGTGGCAGATCACATGGTCCTTGTTCAGAACCTCGATCCCGTTCGATTCCGAAATTTCCGCGGCGGTGACGACACCCGGGCCCTTGGCGGAGATCGACAGGCGCTTCGGCCCTTCGACTTCCATCTTCAGGCTGACGCCTTTGAGGTTCAGCACGATATCGGTGACATCCTCGCGCACCCCGGCGACCGAGGAGAATTCGTGCAGAACGTTGTCAATCTGCACCGAGGTGATCGCCGCGCCCTGCAGCGACGACATCAGCACGCGGCGCAGCGCGTTGCCGAGCGTCAGGCCGAAGCCACGCTCCAGCGGTTCGGCAACGAGCGTCGCCTGACGGGCCGGATCCTTGCCCGGCCGCACATCAAGCTGCGCGGGCTTGATCAGGTTTTCCCAATTCTTGTGGATCATGCGTTTCGCCTCCATTCTTGCCCGTCACCCATGTCCAGAGGTGAAGGACGCCCGAGGGATCAAACAAATAATCCGGGCCGCGAGAAATCCCGCGACCCGGCTCTTTCCGAATGCGTCAGACGCGGCGCCGCTTCGGCGGACGGCAGCCATTGTGGGCAATCGGCGTCACGTCGCGGATCGACGTGATGTTGAAGCCCACGGCGGCCAGCGCGCGGAGCGCCGATTCACGACCCGAACCGGGGCCCTGAACTTCGACTTCCAGCGTCTTCAGACCATGTTCCTGTGCCTTCTTGCCCGCATCTTCGGCGGCCATCTGGGCGGCGTAAGGGGTCGATTTGCGCGACCCCTTGAAGCCCATGGTGCCGGCCGACGACCAGGCGATCGCATTGCCCTGCACGTCCGAGATCAGGATCTTGGTGTTGTTGAAGGACGAGTTCACATGAGCAACGCCAGCGGCGATGTTCTTGCGCTCTTTCCGCTTCATGCGGGTCGCTTTGGTATCACGTGCCATTCTGTTGCGCTCCCCTTACTTCTTCTTGCCGGCGATGGGCTTCGCCGGGCCCTTGCGGGTGCGGGCGTTGGTGTGGGTGCGCTGGCCGCGAACCGGCAGGTTCTTGCGGTGACGAAGACCGCGGTAGCAGCCGAGGTCCATCAGACGCTTGATGTTCATCGTGACTTCGCGGCGAAGGTCACCTTCGACGGTCAGGTTCGCGTCGATAAATTCGCGGATCGCCAGAACTTCGGCGTCGGCAAGCTCGTTCACGCGACGGGCGCGGTCGATCTTGAGCGATTCACAGATCTTCTCCGCGAACATCGGGCCGATGCCGTGGATATACTGAAGGGCGATGGGGACGCGTTTCCCCGTCGGAATGTTGACGCCAGCAATACGTGCCACGCGTATGTCCTTTCGTTGCGGTTCCGTCGTGCCAGAACCTTTTTTCACAACCATGGGCCCGGAGGTTTGCGACCTTCGGACCCGCTTGTCCGCCTTGCTGCGGAAATTCGCCAAATCGGGGCGATTCTCGTCAGAGACGCCGTGAACTAGTGGGTTTGGCGGTGAAGGTCAAGCCGCCGATTGCTGATCCAGAATCTGGGCCAGAGCCTTGGCAACCGCGTCGATCTCGGCGAGCCCGTCGACGGTGAAGAGATCGCCCAGCGCATAGTAATAACCGATGAGCGGCGAGGTCTTCTTGTAATATTCCATCAGCCGGACCTTCAGGCTTTCGGCATTATCGTCCGCCCGGCGCCTCATGTCCGACGAGCCGCACACATCGCACACGCCCGCCGTCTTCGTGGGCCTCGTCTCGTCGTGATAGACCTCGCCGCAATTGCCGCAGGTGAAGCGGCCCGAAATGCGGCGGACAAGCGCATCATCATCGACGCGCATCTCGATCACCGCGTTCAGTTCCTGCCCCGAACGACGCAGCATGGCCCCAAGCGCATCAGCCTGACCGAGCGTGCGGGGAAAGCCGTCGAAGATGAAGCCGCTGCCACCCGCACCGCGCATCTTCTCCTCGATCAGCCCGATGACGATCTCGTCGGTCACCAGATCGCCGCGGTCCATGACCTCGGCGACCTTCTTTCCCATCTCCGTCCCACTGGTACGCGCCTCGCGCAGCATGTCGCCCGTCGACAGCTGCACCATTCCGCGTTCTTCCACGAGTTTGCGAGCTTGCGTTCCCTTGCCCGCGCCCGGCGGTCCCAGCAGGATGATGTTGTTCATTAAGACCTCAGCGAAGTGCAGGAGCTTTCTTTGCGCCATTGCGGCGTTTGCCGCGGAGCTGCGACTTTTCGATCAGACCCTCGTACTGATGCGCCAGAAGGTGCGACTGGATCTGGTTGATCGTGTCCATAGTGACCGAAACCACGATCAGAACCGAAGTGCCGCCGAAATAGAAGGGGATGGCGAGCTGCGCCCGAAGGATTTCAGGCAGCAGGCAGACAGCGGCAAGATAGGCCGAGCCCACCACAAGAACCCGCGCGACCACATAATCGAGGTAGTCCTCGGTCTTCTTGCCCGGCCGTATACCCGGAATGAAGCCGCCCTGGTTCTTCAGATTGTCCGCGACCTCGTCCGACTTGAACGAGACGTTCGCTGTGTAGAAATAGGCAAAGAATACGATCATGCCCGCGTAGAACAGCATGTGCAGCGGCTGGCCCGGCCCGAGATAGGCAAGGATCGTAGAGAGGATCGAGCTGGTCTGATTGCCCGAGAAGGTCGAGATCGTGGTGGGCAACAGCAAGAGCGAGGAAGCGAAGATCGCCGGGATCACGCCCGCCGGGTTGACCTTGATCGGCAGATGGCTGGACGAGCCGTCATAGACCTTCATCCCCACCTGGCGGCGCGGATACTGGATATGGATCTTCCTCAGCGCCCGCTCCATGAAGACGACGAAGGCGATGACGGCGACGATCATCAGGATCACGCCCACGATGACAGGCGCGGATAGCGCCCCGATCCGGCCCTGTTCGAAGAAATGCGCCAAGGCCTGCGGAATGTTCGCGACGATGCCCACGAAAATGATGAGCGAGATGCCGTTGCCGATACCGCGCGCGGTGATCTGTTCGCCCAGCCACATCAGGAACATCGTGCCGCCAACCAGCGTCACCACGCAGGAAACATAGAAGAAAAGGCTTGGATCATGGGCAAGCCCGCCGTTCGCGATCGAGGCGGCCAAGCCCCAGGCCTGGAAGCTCGCCAGCCCCACCGTGCCGTAGCGGGTGTACTGGTTGATCTTCTTGCGGCCCTGCTCGCCTTCCTTCTTCAGCTGCTCGAGCGCCGGCACCATCGCCGTCATCAGCTGCACGATGATCGAGGCGGAGATGTAGGGCATGATGCCCAGCGCGAAGATCCCCATGCGGCCCAGCGCGCCACCGGTGAACATCTGCAGCATGCCGCCGATGCCCTGGCTCGCCTTGTCCATGAACTTCGCGAGTTCCGCCGCGTCGATCCCCGGCACCGGGATATAGGTGCCAAGCCGATAGACGATCAGAAGCCCGATGGTGAAGAAGATGCGCTGGCGGAGGTCCGTCGCCTTGCCGAGGGTGCCCCAGCTCAGGTTAGCCGCCATTTGCTCTGCAGCAGATGCCATTTCCGTCTCTTTCAAGTCAGCGCCGCCGAACCGGTCTCCGGTCGGCGGCGCCTGGAAAAACCATAGCCTATGTAAGCGGCGAGCCCGCCGCCCGCAACGGCTTATTCGGCGGCTGTCGCCGCAACTTTCAGCGAGCCGCCCGCTTTCTCGACCGCCGCGACCGCCGAGGCGGAGGCACCGGTGACCGACAGGTTGAGCTTCGCCTTGATCTCGCCCTTGGCGAGGATACGGATGCCGTCGAACTTGCGCGTGGTCAGGCCCGCGGCGACGAGGACGTCCTCGGTGATCTCGGACTTCGCGTCGAGCTTGCCCGCATCGACGAATTTCTGGATCAGGCCGAGGTTGATGACGGCGAATTTCTTCTGGTTGGGCTTGTTGAAGCCGCGCTTCGGCAGGCGCCGGTAAAGCGGCATCTGGCCGCCTTCGTAACCACCGAGTGCCACGCCCGAACGAGAGGTCTGGCCCTTGATGCCGCGGCCGGCGGTCTTGCCCTTGCCCGAACCCGGACCGCGCGCAACGCGCTTGGATTTCTTGGCCGCACCGGGATTGTCCCGGAGTTCATTCAGTTTCATGTCGCTTCTCCTTGCCGGATGCGGCCCCCAGCGACGGGAGCGGCCGAACACGGCGTTTCTTGGTGTGAGTCGGCACCCATCGGTCCGACCCGGGGGCTATAGACGCTCCCCCCTCTCATGGCAAGCCCGTGGCCATCACCTCGGGCGTCGCGACCAGTCTGAAATGAACGCCCGGGTGCCCCTTACCCCGACCGTCCGTTCGGAGGAAAGCCCCGCGGCGCTTCCCTGCGTCAGCGTCAATCGGACTGGGAAAGGCTCCACCGGAGCCTTTCCGTTCGGTCCGCCGGGGAGATCACGCCCCCTTCGGCCACACAAACTCCGGCCTCAGCCCGCCATAGACCGGGCGGCCATCCTTCGGTGCCGGGTAGCCCTTCGTCTCGTCCCAGAAGGCGTGATAGCTCGCCTTGGGGAATTTCGCGTCGTCATAGCCCATCACGTTCGGCACCGCGACGCGGATGCGTTTTTGCTTGTCGTCGAGCATCAGGACGGCATTGCACTTTTCGCACAGGCAGATTTCCAGGGGCCCGTTGGGATTGTCGGCATTGAAGGGCACGCGCTTCATCGCCGCCTCATTGTCGGTCCTGATGTCGCCGTGGTTGAAGAAGGCGACATGGGTTGTCTGCTGGCCCGTGACCTTTTTGCAGACATTGCAGTGGCATTCGTGATTGTCGATCGGTTCGGCGGAGACGCGCACCGGATGGTGCTCACAGCCGCCAGCGTATTTCGTTGGCATGGTATTCCTCCCTGCGGGCGCTCGGGCCCCCGTCGGGCCGGGCGAGTCGCTGACGCAGCGTAACATTTGTCCATCAGATCACGAAATTCTCACCGGGCCGCGACATGCCGAGGCGCGATCCCAAAGCAAAAGGGCGGGACCGCGGCCCCGCCCTTCCAACTTCGTTCGAACCCGGACTTAGCCGCGTTCTTCGACGATGCGCACCAGATGGCTGATCTTGTTGACCATGCCACGGACGGCGGGCGTGTCTTCCAGTTCGCGCTGGCGGCGGATCTTGTTCAGGCCAAGACCTTTCAGGGTCGCGGTCTGGATCGCCGGGCGGCGGGCGGCCGAGGCAAATTGCTCGACGACGATGGTTTTCTTCTTGGCCATGGATTACGCCTCCACCGCTTCAGCCGCTTCCGGCTTCTTCAGGATGTCGGCCACCTTCTTGCCGCGGCGCTGCGCGACCATGCGGGGGCTGGCTTCCTTCTTCAGACCGTCCATCGTGGCGCGGATCATGTTGTAGGGGTTCTGCGAGCCGAGCGACTTGGCAACCACGTCCTGGATACCCAGCATCTCGAACACGGCGCGCATCGGACCACCGGCGATGATCCCGGTACCGGCAACCGCGGTGCGGATCACGACCTTGCCCGCGCCATGGCGGCCTTCGACGTCATGGTGAACGGTACGGCCGTCGCGCAGCGGGATGCGGACGAGCGAGCGCTTGGCCTGCTCGGTCGCCTTGCGGATCGCTTCCGGCACTTCCTTGGCCTTGCCCTTGCCGAAGCCGACGCGCCCGCGCTGGTCACCGACCACCACGAGGGCCGCGAAGCCAAAGCGCTTACCGCCCTTGACGGTCTTCGACACGCGGTTGATCGCGACGAGGCGATCGGCGAATTCCGGGGTTTCCTCGCGGTCACGACGATCTTCGCGGCGCTCCCGGCGGTTGTCTCTCTCTGCCATCAGGCATTCCTTCATGGTGGCGGGCACATGCCGCGCCGGTTGGGCCAATCCTGGTGCCCCGGATCAGTCCGGGGCCCGGATCATCGGGGTGGCGTTTCCGCCACCCGCCAAATCAGATCATCGGCGTCAGAACTTCAGACCGCCCTCGCGGGCCGCGTCTGCAAGCGCCTTGATCTTGCCGTGGAAGAGGAAGCCGCCACGGTCGAAGTAGCATACTTCGACACCGGCCTTCTTCGCCCGTTCGGCAATCGCCGCGCCGACTTTCGCCGCCGCTTCGAGGTTGTTCTTGCCGATCACGCCCAGATCCTTCTCGAGGCTCGAGGCGGCGGCAAGGGTCACGCCCTTGACGTCGTCGATCAGCTGCACGCTGATGTTCTTCGAAGAGCGGTGAACAGACAGGCGCGCACGCCCGTCAGCCATCTTGCGAAGCTTGTTCCGGACGCGCAGGCGGCGCTTGAGGAACAGTTCCCTTTTGCTGTTAGCCATTTTCTCTCGCGTCCTTACTTCTTCTTGCCTTCCTTGCGGAAGATGAACTCGCCCTTGTACTTGATCCCCTTGCCCTTGTAGGGCTCGGGACCACGCCATTCGCGGATGTTCGCCGCAACCTGGCCGACGAGCTGGGCATCGATCCCTTCCACGACGATCTCGGTCTGCTTGGGGGTCGTGACGGTCACGCCCTTCGGCACGTCGAAATTCACTTCGTGGCTGTAGCCCAGCGACAGCTTCAGGACGTTGCCCTGGATCGCGGCGCGGTAACCCACGCCGTTGATCTCGAGCTCTTTCTTGAAGCCTTTGGTGACGCCGGTCACAAGGTTTTCGATCATCGACCGCGACATGCCCCACTGCTGACGCGCACGCTTCGAGGTGCCGCGCGGCGCAACGGTGACGCTGCCATCGGCGAGCGTGATGGTGACATCGTCGGTGGCGGTGAAGGAAAGGGTGCCCTTCGGGCCCTTCACTTCAACGACCTGGCCATTGACGTTGGCGGTGACGCCAGCCGGAACCGGAACGGGTTTTTTGCCGATACGAGACATAGACCCCTCCTTAGAACACGGTGCAGAGCACTTCGCCGCCGACATTGGCGGTGCGTGCTGCTGCGTCCGACATCACGCCTTTCGGCGTGGAGACGATGGAAAGACCAAGGCCATTGCGCACAGACGGAATGTCCTTGACCGAGGCGTAAACGCGACGGCCCGGCTTCGAGACGCGCTTGATCTCGCGGATCACGGGCGTGCCTTCGAAGTATTTCAGGCTGATGTCCAGCTCGGGCATGCCATTGGCAGCCTCGACCTTTTCATAGCCCCGGATGTAGCCCTCGTCCTTCAGCACATCCAGCACCCAGGCGCGAAGCTTGGAGGCGGGCGTGCGGACGGTGGACTTGCCGCGCATCTGCGCGTTGCGGATGCGGGTCAGCATATCGCCGAGAGGATCGTTCATCGACATGTCTCGACCTCCTTACCAGCTCGACTTGACCATGCCGGGGATCTGACCAAACGAGGCCAGATCGCGCAGCATGATCCGCGAGAGCTTGAGTTTGCGATAATAGGCGTGCGGACGGCCAGTAAGCTGGCAGCGGTTGTGGATCCGCGTCGCCGACGAGTTACGGGGCATTTCAGCCAGTTTCAGGGTCGCCTTGAAGCGCTCCTCCATCGGCTTGGTCTGGTCTGCGATCACCGCTTTCAGCGCGGCGCGCTTGGCAGCATGCTGTTTCACGAGCTTGGCGCGCTTCACTTCGCGGTTCACCATGGATTTCTTAGCCATATGTCGTTCCTCCGCGATCAGCTGTTGAAGGGCATGTTGAAATGCTTCAACAGGCTCTTCGCTTCCGCGTCGGTCGGCGCGGTGGTGCAGATGATGATGTCCATGCCGAGAACTTCGTCGACCTTGTCGAAGTCGATCTCGGGGAACACGATATGTTCCTTCAGGCCCATCGCGTAGTTGCCGCGGCCATCGAACGCCGTGCCCTTCACGCCGCGGAAATCGCGGACGCGCGGCAGCGCGACGTTGATCAGGCGGTCGAGGAATTCGTACATCCGGTCGCCACGCAGCGTGACCTTGCAGCCCAGCGGCATGTCTTCACGGACGCGGAAGCCCGCGATCGAATTCTTGGCCTTGGTGATGACGGCTTTCTGGCCGGCGATCGCGGAGAGTTCCTCAGCCGCGTTCTTGACCTTCTTGGTGTCCTTCACCGCTTCGCCAACGCCCATGTTCAGGACGATCTTGTCCAGGCGCGGGATCTGCATGTCGTTCTTGTAGCCGAACTCTTCCTTGAGCGCGGCGCGGATTTGCCCCTTGTAAAGCGCCTTGAGGCGCGGGGTATAGGTTTGAGCGTCCAGCATCAGATCGCCTCCCCGGTGGTCTTGGCGAAGCGGACCTTCTTGTCACCTTCCATGCGGAAGCCGACGCGGGTTGCCTTGCCGTTCTTGTCCATGAGCGCGAGGTTCGACAGGTCGATCGGCATCGCCTTCGGCTGGCGGCCGCCCTGGCTCGTCTGGGTCTGGCGCGTGTGGCGGATCGCGACGTTCACGCCATCGACCACGGCCTTGCCGGCCTTCGGGTCAACGGACTGGATCTCGCCCTTCTTGCCCTTGTCCTTGCCGGTGAGCACGACGACATTGTCGCCCTTGCGGAGTTTCGCAGCCATCACAGCACCTCCGGAGCAAGCGAGATGATCTTCATGAAGTTCTTTGCACGCAGTTCGCGTACGACCGGCCCGAAGATACGGGTGCCGACCGGTTCGCCCTGGTTGTTCAGGATGACGGCGGCGTTGCGGTCGAAGCGGATCGACGTGCCGTCTTCGCGACGGACTTCCTTGGCGGTGCGCACGACGACGGCCTTGCGGACGTCACCTTTCTTCACGCGGCCGCGCGGGATGGCTTCCTTGACCGACACCACGATGATGTCGCCGACGCTGGCGTAGCGGCGGTGGGAACCACCCAGAACCTTGATGCACTGAACCCGGCGAGCGCCGGAGTTGTCAGCAACATCCAGATTGGTCTGCATCTGGATCATTTGGTTTCTCCCGACCTTTGGGGACCAGGCTGCAGCGCCAGGCCCCAGGGTTTCGATTGACGAAGGAAGATGGCGTCAGGCCTCAGGCCTGGGTGACCACCGTCCAGCGTTTGGTTTTCGAGATCGGCGCGCATTCTTCGATCCATACGCTGTCGCCGACCTTGAACTTGTTCTCCGCGTCATGGGCGCGGTATTTCTTGGATTTCCGCACCGTCTTTTGCAGCAGCGGATGCTTGAAGCGGCGCTCGACCAGAACGGTGATCGTCTGCTCGTTCTTGTCCGAGGTCACGACGCCTTGCAGGATACGTTTGGGCATTTCGTCGTCCTCTTACTTCGCAGCTTCTTGGGCTTTTTGGTTCAGAACCGTCTTGATGCGCGCCGCGTCCTTGCGGACGGCGTTCATGCGGGCGGTGTTCTCAATCTGGCCGGTGGCCTGACGGAAGCGGAGGTTGAACGCTTCCTTCTTGAGGGCGACCAGTTCCTCGCGGAGCTGATCGGGGGTCTTCGAACGCAGTTCCTGCGCTTTCATGCGCTTCTTCCTTTTCACAATCGCCAGACGGCCCCCTTGAAAAGGGTCACCGTGGACCTGGCGGATCAATGACAAACCACCGATTCCGAGTCGCCCCGGAGCCGTGGATGCGGTCGTATAGGGGGGATGGCGGCGGAGGGCAAGAGCTGTCTTGCGGGTGGCTATATGTTTGCCCGCCGCTCAGCGGCCAACTGCAGGCTGCGCCTGGACCGGGCGGCCAATTGACTCCCAAAGCTTGGCAGATATCGTAACAGGCGCGCTTGGTAACTGCAGTGTGAGCCCGAATGAACCGATATTATCTATTGATCACGATAGTGGCAGGCGGGGCTTTGCTGGCAGCTGTAGCATTTCCGATGAGGTATTCGCAGGCGTCTGTCCTTTTTGGGGTAGTCGCCGCCGCTTTGGCGCCGATGGCTATCCATAAGATCGAGAGCCCCGGCGCAGCCATCGGCCTCCTTGTGGGGTTGTCGCTTTTTGCAAGCTTTCCGGTAAAGAAGCTCTTTCACCTCGCAGAGTTTCCGCAAGGTGCGCTTCTATCCTTTGCTTACGCCGGGGTCTTTTGGGTAATTGGCGCCGGCTGGAAACGGCGTTGGCAGTAAGCTCGGCTTTATCGCGCGCCGCATTAGTGGCTCACACACCGGATCGCTCGACCGCCTAGCAACTCTACCGGCCTGACGAATGCCAAAGCCCGAGGCCATCGGCTCGGGCGCCGCGACCGGACCGAGCTGTCCAGCCCGGGCTGCCCAAGCCACTCGGGCAGCCCCCGCCTCCCGGGCGGCGGGGGCATTCGCCCCCACCGGGGCGGGCACTTCCCGCGCCTCGATCGCCCGGCTCTCGCGGAAAACCCCTTGGCGCTTCCTTGCGTCAGCGCCAATCGGACCGGGAAAGGCTCCACTGGAGCCTTTTCTTGCGGTCCTCTGGACCTCACGCCCATCCGTAATTGAAACTCACGCTGATCCGGTCCTCCTCGGCCATATTCATCGGCACCTCGTGGCGCAGCCAGCTTTCCCACATCAGGACTTCGCCGACCGACGGTTTGACATAGACGAAGCGCTGCAGCGCCTCGGCCGCGTCCTTCTTCACCACCGGCGCCATCATCATCATCGGCAGGCGCGGGTCTTCGAGTTTCAGGGCCGAGGTCCCCTCTGGCATCGCGACATAGGTCGTCCCCGAGACCACCGAATGCGGATGAATATGGCTCGCATGCGTGCCGCCCTCGGGCAGGATGTTGATCCAGAGCGAGTTGCATTTGAGCCTCTTGCCCTGAAGGTCGAAACCCAGTTCCGCGCAGAAGGCCGCCACATGCCTGTCGAGCGCCTTTTCCAGTGCCCCGAAGATCGGAAACCGCCAGGGCAGGTCGTTGAGCGAGGCATAGGACGTATAGCCCGGATAGCCATTGGCCTCGCACCAGTCCTGCCCGGCCTCGTCATCCTCGGCGACGGTCAGGCAGGATGCGTTCAACTCGTCATAGTCGACCTTGGGTTTGGCCAGCTCGTTCAGCGCGGCGCGGTAGAGGCGGGTGACGAAGAGGTCGGAGATGTCGGGCATGGGTCGGGGTCCGGGCTGGCTGGCGGGGCGAAGCCCCCTCCCCCATCCCCTCCCACAAGGGGAGGGGCGGTGCAAGTGGCCCGAGTTCAGCGCGGCCGCTTGCCTTTGTGGCGATCAGGGTGCGTGAAGCATCTATGTTGACGGAGCAAGGTGAAGGGGAACGTATACACCATCGCCCACATCGAGAAGCACCACGCCATCTGACGACTGCACGATCAGTTCGATGGGCGCATCGGCATCTCTCGCGCAAACGAGCGCAAGGACCTCTACCGGGTAATCGATTCCTGTCGGCACGAGTCCCAGGTCTGCCCAACTCCCGCCGGCCGAGCCAAACGACCACATGTCGTCGTGCCGCACCTCGGCCACCGGCCGATCCATCGCGCACTCGGTCTGATCCGGAAGCGTCAGCTTACCGTCAGCGACAACAATTGTCTTGCCTTCAAGCCGACCGGCTGCGTCCCATCCGACGTCGCTCGAAATCCCCGTCGAGACGGCGCCACCGACCACCCAGTTCCCAGCGAGCGTTGCCTCTTGCGCGCATCCGATGTTGGCGATGCACCAACACAGCGCGGCTGGAAGAATTGTGTTGAAGCGACCCATTCTTGTTCTCCGACGAAGCCTGCCACCATCATATCGACGGCCTGGTCCAAAGAAAAACCCCCGCCGTTTCCAGCGGGGGTCTATCCGTAGGTCGGGGTTCACCCCGACTCTCTTACCAGTCCTCGCGGACCACGACCCGGGTCTTGACCGGGAGTTTCATTGCCCCGAGACGCAGCGCCTCGCGGGCGATCTCCTCGGCGACGCTGTCGAGCTCGAACATGATCCGGCCGGGGTGGACGCGGGCGGCCCGAAAGTCGACAGACCCCTCGCCTGAGCCGTTCCCGTCCCACAAGGGGAGGGGCGGCGCTAGTGTGGGGGCGGGCTCCGACTTCTTACAAAGAAGTCGGTCCGAAATCTTTTCAAGATTTCGGCGGGTGACGGATTGCGAGGCGGGAGAAACGAAAACCCCCGCCGTCTCCGGCGGGGGCCAATCCGTAGGGTGCGCTTCAGCGCACCGACCTTACCAGTCCTCGCGGGCGACGACGCGGGTCTTGACCGGCAGCTTCATCGCGCCGAGACGCAGCGCCTCGCGGGCGATCTCCTCGTCGACGCCGTCGATCTCGAACATGATCCGGCCGGGGTGGACGCGGGCGGCCCAGAAGTCGACCGAACCCTTGCCCGAGCCCATCCGGACTTCGGTCGGTTTGGCCGAGACCGGCAGATCCGGGAAGATCCGGATCCAGACACGGCCCTGACGCTTCATGTGGCGGGTGATCGCGCGGCGGGCCGCTTCGATCTGCCGCGCGGTGACGCGCTCGGGCTCGGTGGCCTTCAGGCCGAAGCCGCCGAAGTTCAGGGTCGAACCGCCCTTGGCTTCACCGTGGATGCGGCCCTTGTGCTGTTTGCGGAACTTTGTCCGTTTGGGTTGCAGCATCTTTCTACTCCTTACCGGTCGCGGCGGTCATCGCGGCGCGGGCCGCGCGGGGCCGGACCGTCCTGAGCCTCGGCCGCGCGGCGGTCGCGGGCCTGGGGATCATGCTCCATGATCTCGCCCTTGAAGATCCAGACCTTGCAGCCGATGATCCCGTAGGGCGTGGTGGCTTCCGCCAGAGCATAGTCGATGTCGGCGCGCAGCGTGTGCAGCGGCACGCGGCCTTCGCGGTACCATTCGGTCCGGGCGATTTCCGCGCCGCCAAGGCGGCCCGCAACGTTCACGCGGATGCCGAGGGCCCCCATGCGCATCGCATTCTGCACCGCACGCTTCATCGCGCGACGGAACGAAACACGACGTTCCAGCTGCTGGGCGATCGATTCCGCCACGAGCATCGCGTCCAGTTCGGGCTTGCGGACCTCGACGATGTTGAGGTGCAGTTCCGACTTGGTGAAGTTCGCGAGCTTGCCGCGCAGCGTCTCGATATCGGCGCCCTTCTTGCCGATGATAACGCCCGGACGCGCGGTGTGAACCGTCACGCGGCACTTCTTGTGCGGACGTTCGATGATGACCTTCGAGACACCGGCCTGCTTGCACTCTTCATGGATGAAGTCGCGCATCTTGAGGTCTTCAAGCAGCAGATTGCCGTAATCCTTGTTGTCGGCGTACCAGCGGCTGTCCCAGGTGCGGTTGACCTGGAGGCGCATCCCGATGGGGTTGACCTTCTGACCCATTATGCAGACTCCTCAACTTGACGCACCTTGATGGTCAGTTCGCTGAACGGCTTCATGATCTTGCCATAACGGCCACGCGCCCGCGGACGGCCACGCTTCATCACCAGGTTCTTGCCGACATAGGCCTCGGCCACCACCAGCGCATCAACGTCGAGACCATGGTTGTTCTCGGCATTGGCGATCGCGGACTGCAGGCATTTCTTCACGTCGATCGCGATCCGCTTCTTCGAGAAGGTCAGGTCCGAAAGGGCCTTTTCGACCTTCTTGCCACGGATCAGTGCGGCGACGAGATTGAGTTTCTGCGGCGAGGTGCGAAGCATCTTCGCCTTGGCGAAGGCCTCGTTGTCGGCCACGCGGCGCGGATTCTTTTCCTTGCTCATGGCTTACTTCCTCTTGGCTTTCTTGTCGGCGGCGTGACCGTAGTAGGTCCGGGTCGGCGAATATTCACCGAACTTCTGGCCGATCATCTCTTCGGTGACGTTCACCGGGATATGCTTCTGGCCGTTGTAGACGCCGAAGGTGAGGCCGACGAACTGCGGCAGGATGGTGGAACGGCGCGACCAGATCTTGATCACTTCGTTCTTGCCCGAACCTTGAGCCTTTTCCGCTTTCTTCAGCAGATAGGCATCAACGAAGGGGCCTTTCCAGATGGAACGAGACATGGATTAACGCCCTTTCTTCGCGTGGCGCGAGCGAACGATGTATTTGTCGGTCGCCTTGTTCGTGCGGGTGCGGTTGCCCTTGGTGCCCTTGCCCCACGGCGTAACCGGGTGGCGGCCACCGGAGGTGCGGCCTTCACCACCACCGTGCGGGTGGTCGATCGGGTTCATCGCAACGCCGCGAACGGTCGGGCGGATGCCCATGTGGCGGCGCCGGCCGGCCTTGCCGAGGTTCTGGTTCGAGTTGTCGGGGTTCGAGACCGCGCCAACCGTCGCCATGCACTCCTGGCGCACCATCCGTAGTTCGCCCGACGAGAGGCGGATCTGCGCATAGCCGCCGTCCCGGCCGACAAACTGGGCATAGGTACCCGCGGCGCGTGCAAGCTGGCCGCCCTTGCCGGGCTTCAGTTCCACGTTGTGAACGATCGTGCCGATCGGCATGCCCGAGAACGGCATCGCATTGCCGGGCTTCACGTCGGTCTTGGCGCCCGAGATCACGCTGTCGCCGACGGCGAGGCGCTGGGGGGCGAGGATATAGGCCTGCTCGCCGTCCTGGTACTTGACCAGGGCGATGAAGGCGGTCCGGTTCGGATCATATTCGATCCGTTCGACTGTCGCGGCGATATCGAACTTGTTCCGCTTGAAGTCGACGATGCGGTAAAGACGCTTCGCGCCACCGCCCTGGTGGCGCATCGTGATCCGTCCGGTATTGTTCCGGCCGCCGTTCTTGCGAAGACCCTCGACGAGGGCTTTCACAGGGCGACCTTTCCAAAGCTCCGAACGGTCGATCAGAACCAGCCCGCGCTGGCCAGGCGTCGTCGGCTTATACGACTTGAGTGCCATGCTCTCTGTCTTCCGTTGCTTTGGACCATTGGTCCGTTTGGTTTGAAGGGCCCCGAAGGTCCCCGGTTCGGTCCGGGCCGGGATTGCTCCCGTCCGAAAAGACTCACGGCCCCGTTGGACGGGGCCGCAAGATTCGCGCGGCTTCTATCAGAGGCCCGACTGGACGTCGATAGTGTTCCCCTCTTCAAGGGTCACATAGGCCTTCTTCACGTCGCTCCGCTCGCCGGGACGGCCGCGGAACTTCTTGGCCTTGCCTTTGGTGATCGTGGTGTTGACCGCCTTGACCTTCACACCAAAGACCGCCTCGACGGCTTCCTTGATCTGGGGCTTGGTGGCCGACCGTTCGACCTTGAACACCACCGCGTTGTTCTCGCCCGCGAGGGTCGATTTCTCGGTGATGACCGGACGCTTGATCACGTCGTAATGTTCGGGTTTCACGCTCATTTCAGACGCGCCTCCAGAGCTTCGACACCCGCCTTGGTGAGGATCAGCGTCTCACGCTTGAGGATGTCATAGACGTTGGCCCCCATCGACGGCAGCACATCGATACCTTCGATGTTGGCCGCTGCGCGGGCGAAGTTCTCGTTCACCTCGGCGCCGTCGATGATCAGCACCTTCTTCCAGCCGAGCTCCTTGGCCGCCTTGGCGAGGATCGCGGTCTTGGCCTCGGCCATCGACAGCGTGTCGATGATCACGAGATTGCCCGAACCGGCCTTGGCCGACAAAGCATGCTTCAGGCCAAGCGCGCGAACCTGCTTGGGCAGGTCGTGCGCATGGCTGCGCGGGGTCGGAACCTTGTACTTGCCGCCGTGACGGAAGATCGGGGCCTTGCGGTCGCCGTGGCGGGCGCCACCGGTGCCTTTCTGGCGATAGATCTTCTTGGTCGAATAGCTGACTTCCGACCGGGTCTTGGCGCTGTGCGTGCCGGCCTGGGCCTTGGCGCGCTGCCAGCGGACGACGCGGTGCAGGATGTCGGCGCGCGGTTCCAGGCCGAAGAGCGCTTCGTCCAGGTCGATCGTGCCGGCCTTGCCGCCGTCGAGCTTGATCACATCAAGTTTCATGCTTCACCCCCTTCGACCGCAACGTCAGCGGCCGGAGCGGCTTCCACGGCGGAAGCAGCGGATTTGATCGCGGCGGGCATCGGCAGATCCTTGGGCAGCGGCTTCTTCACCGCGTCCTTGATCGTGACCCAGCCGCCCTTGGAACCGGGAACCGAGCCCTTGACCATGATCAGGCCACGGTCGGCATCGGTGCGGACGACCTGGATGTTCTGGGTCGTGACGCGGACGGCACCGAGGTGCCCCGCCATCTTCTTGCCCTTGAACACCTTGCCGGGATCCTGGCACTGGCCGGTCGAACCGTGCGAGCGGTGGGAAACCGACACACCGTGCGAGGCGCGCAGGCCACCGAAGTTGTGACGCTTCATCGCACCGGCGAAACCCTTGCCGAGCGAGGTGCCGGCGATGTCCACGAACTGCCCTTCGGCATAGTGGGCCGCCGAGATTTCGGCACCGACATCAATCAGGTTCTCGGGGCTCACGCGGAACTCCGCGATCTTGCGCTTGGGGGCCACGTTCGCCTTGGCGAAATGGCCGCGCATCGCCGCGGTGGTGCGCTTGGCCTTGGCCGTGCCCGCGCCGAGCTGAACGGCGGTGTAGCCGTCCTTCTCGGCCGTGCGCTGAGCCACGACCTGAAGATTGTCAAGCTGAAGGACGGTCACGGGAATCTGCTTGCCGTCTTCCATGAACAGCCGGGTCATGCCCAGCTTCTTTGCGATAACGCCGGAGCGCAGCATCTTTCTGCCCCCCTCAGTTCAGCTTGATTTCGACGTCCACGCCAGCGGCGAGGTCGAGCTTCATCAGCGCGTCCACGGTCTGGGGGGTCGGATCAACGATGTCGAGAAGGCGCTTGTGCGTGCGGATCTCCCACTGGTCGCGCGACTTCTTGTCGATGTGCGGACCACGCAGAACCGTGAATTTCTCGATCTTGTTCGGCAGCGGGATCGGACCCCGCACCGTGGCACCCGTGCGCTTGGCCGTGTTGACGATTTCCTGCGTGCTGGCGTCCAGAACGCGGTAATCGAAGGCCTTGAGCCGGATGCGGATGTTTTGACCAGTCATGTCAGTCATGCCTCTCGCGGGCTTCTTCAGGTTGAGAGGCAGACACCGCCGAATGCGGCGCCTGCGTCGAACCAAATCTCTCGGAGATCAGGCGCCCCGGGTAAGGGTGGGCGCCATCACTGTCAAGAGGGAACGGCGCGCCCGAAGACGCACCGTCTAGTCCTTGTCCAGGCGGGGTTCTTGCGCCCCGTCCGGCATCCTGCGTCCCGACTTACTTCAGGATTTTCGAGACGACGCCCGCGCCGACGGTGCGGCCGCCTTCGCGGATGGCGAAGCGGAGCTTTTCTTCCATCGCGATCGGGGCGATGAGCTCCACCTCGAACTTCAGGTTGTCGCCCGGCATCACCATCTCGGTGCCTTCCGGCAGCTTCACCGTGCCGGTCACATCCGTGGTGCGGAAGTAGAACTGCGGACAGTAGTTGGCGAAAGAACGGCGTACTGGCGGCCGCCCTCTTCCTTGAGACAGGATATAGGCTTCGGCCTCGAAATGGGTGTGCGGGTTGACCGATTTCGGCTTGCACAGAACCTGGCCGCGCTCGACGCCGTCACGGTCGATGCCGCGCAGGAGCACGCCCACGTTGTCGCCCGCTTCCCCACGGTCAGGCAGCTTGCGGAACATCTCCACCCCGGTGCAGGTCGATTTCTGCGTGGCGCGGATGCCCACGATCTCCACCTCGTCGCCGACGTTGATCGCCGCGCTCGACACGGCCCGTCACCACGGTGCCGCGGCCCGGATCGAACACGTCCTCGATCGGCATCAGGAACAGCTGGTCGATCGGACGGTCCGGCGTCGGGATGTAGCTGTCGACCGCCTCCATCAGCGCGCGGATCGACGATTCGCCGATCTCGAGACGCTCGCCGATCAGCGCCTGTGCGCCAGTATGATCGGAATGTCGTCGCCGGGGAATTCGTAGGACGACAGCCAGCTCGCGCAGTTCCATCTCGACAAGCTCGATCCAGCTCCTCGTCATCCACGAGGTCGATCTTGTTCGTAGACCACAAGCGCCGGAACGCCGACCTGGCGCGCCAGAGCGTGCTCGCGCGTCGGCATCCGGACCGTCGGAGGCCGCACGCAGGATCCCGCCGTCCATCTGCGCCGCACCGGTGATCATGTTCTTCCACATAGTCGGCGTGGCCGGGGCAGTCGACATGCGCATAGTGACGGGCGGGCGTCTCATATTCAACGTGCGCCGTCGAGATCGTGATCCCCCGCGCTCGCTCTTCCGGCGCCGCGTCGATCTGGTCATAGGCCTTGAACTCGCCGTAATACTTCGTGATCGCCGCCGTCAGCGTCGTCTTGCCGTGGTCAACGTGGCCGATCGTGCCAACGTTAACATGCGGTTTATTCCTCTCAAACTTCGCCTTTGCCATTGTGGCCTCCTTGATTGTGGTGGTGCGTGCCGGACACGCACCCTACTCGGGTAGGGTGGGCTAACCGCCCACCACGTCATGCGTACTTCTTCTGGATCTCGTCCGAGATGTTCTGCGGCACGGCTTCGTAGTGATCGAAGATCATGGTGAAGACGGCCCGACCCGAGGACATCGAGCGCAGGTTGTTGATATAGCCGAACATGTTGGCCAGCGGCGCAGGCGTTGATCACGTTGGCATTGCCGCGCGTATCCTGGCCCTGCACCATACCCGACGCGAGGTCAGGTCACCGATGATGCCGCCGGTATATTCTTCCGGGGTCACCACCTCGACCTTCATGATCGGCTCCAGCAGCTTGGCGTAAAGCCTTCTTCGAGCCCTCGCGCGCATCGCGGCCACTGAGGCGATCTCGAAAGGCCAGGACCGAGGAGTCGACGTCATGGAACGCACCGTCGATCAGCGCCACCTTGAAGTCGATCACCGGGAAGCCCGCCAGAGGACCGGAATCCATGCCGACTTGATGCCCTTTTCGACGCCGGGGATATATTCCTTCGGCACCGCGCCGCCGACGATCTTCGATTCGAACAGATAGCCCACGCGGTTCGACCGGGGGTGATAGCGCTGCTTGACGCGGGCGAACTGGCCCGTACGCCGGTCTACTTCTTGTGGTATAGTCGATCTCGGCCTCGCGAAGATGGTCTCGCGGTAGGCCACCTGCGGCGCACCGATGTTCGCCTCGACCTTGAATTCGCGCTTCATGCGGTCGACGAGAATGTCGGTGAAGTTCGCCCATGCCCTTCATGATCGTCTGGCCCGATTCCAGATCGGTCTCGGCGCGGAAGGACAGGTCTTCGGCCATGAACGCGCAAGAGCAGGCCCATCCTGGTCGGCCTTCGACTTTGGCTCAACCGCGATCTCGATCACCGGCTCGGGGAAGGTCATGGTTTCGAGGACCACCTGGTTCGACGGATCGCAGAGCGTGTCGCCCGTGGTGGTTTCCTTGAGACCGGCGAGGCGCGATGATGTCGCCCGCAGAAGGCTTCGTCGATTTCCTCGCGGTTGATGGCGTGCATCATCATCATCCGGCCCACGCGTTCCTTGCGGCCCTTCGTGGAGTTGACCATCTGGTCGCCCTTCTTCAGGACGCCCGAATAGATCCGGGTGAAGGTGAGAGAGCCGACGAACGGGTCGTTCATGATCTTGAACGCGAGGCCCGCGAAGGGCTGCTTGTCGTCGGCCGAACGCGGAATGTTGCGCGTCTCGGTCTCGTCGCCCGGGGCAAAGCCCATATAGGCCGGCACGTCGAGCGGCGAGGGCAGATAGTCGATGACCGAGTTCAGAACCGGCTGCACGCCCTTGTTCTTGAAGGCCGAGCCGGCGGTGACCGGCACGAAGGCCATGGCGAGCGTGCCCTTGCGGATCAGCTTGCGCAGGGTCTCGACATCGGGCTCCTCGCCTTCGAGGTAGGCCATCATCGCGTCATCGTCCTGCTCGACCGCAAGCTCGATGAGCTTGCCGCGCCATTCCTCGGCTTCCGCCTTCAGGCTGTCGCGGATATCCTGGATGACCCAGGAGGCACCGAGGTCTTCGCCCTGGTAGACCCATTCCTTCATGGTCACGAGATCGATGATGCCTTCCAGCTTGTCCTCGGCGCCGATCGGCAGGGCGATCGGAGCGGGGGTCGCGCCGGTGCGGTCCTTGATCATCTTCACGCATTTGAAGAAGTCGGCACCGATCTTGTCCATCTTGTTGACGAACACGATGCGCGGAACCTTGTAGCGGTCGGCCTGGCGCCAGACGGTTTCGGTCTGCGGCTCGACACCCGCGTTGGCATCCAGAAGGCAGACGGCGCCGTCGAGAACGGCAAGCGAACGCTCGACCTCGATGGTGAAGTCGACGTGGCCGGGGGTGTCGATGATGTTGAAGCGGTGCTTCGGCGAAAGGGGGGTCTTGCCGTCCTCGGTCCGCTCCCAGAAGGTGGTGGTGGCAGCCGAGGTGATCGTGATGCCACGCTCCTGCTCCTGCTCCATCCAGTCCATCGTCGCGGCGCCATCATGCACCTCGCCGATCTTGTGGGACTTGCCGGTGTAGTAGAGGATCCGTTCCGTCGTCGTGGTCTTGCCCGCGTCGATGTGGGCCATGATCCCGAAGTTACGGTAGAGGTTAAGCGGATATTCGCGTGCCATTTTATCTGTCCTCGGCTGGCCGTATTACCAGCGGTAATGGCTGAACGCTTTGTTGGCGTCGGCCATCTTGTGGGTGTCTTCGCGTTTCTTCACGGCCGAACCGCGCGAGTTCACGGCATCGAGAAGCTCGCCCGCAAGGCGCTCTTCCATCGTGTTCTCGTTGCGGTTCTTGGCGGCGGTGATCAGCCAGCGGATCGCCAGCGCCTCGCGGCGCTCGGGACGAACCTCGACCGGGACCTGGTAGGTCGCACCGCCGACACGGCGCGAGCGGACCTCGAGCGAGGGCTTCACATTCTCGAGCGCCTCGTGGAACGCATCCACCGGCGGGCGCTTCAGCTTGCCCTCGACGCGGGTCAGCGCCGAATAGACGATGGTTTCGGCGACGGATTTCTTGCCGTCGACCATCAGGTTGTTCATGAACTTGGTCAGAACCCGGTCGCCGTACTTGGCATCGGGCAGAATTTCGCGCTTTTCAGCGGCGTGACGACGCGACATGGCGCTTTACTCCTTATTTCGGACGCTTGGCGCCGTACTTCGAACGACGCTGACGACGATCTTTGACACCCTGGGTATCGAGGACACCGCGCAGGATATGGTAACGGACACCGGGAAGGTCCTTCACCCGGCCGCCACGGATCAGGACAACCGAGTGTTCCTGAAGGTTGTGCTTTTCACCGGGGATGTAGCTGATGACTTCGAAGCCGTTCGTCAGACGAACCTTGGCCACCTTGCGCATAGCGGAGTTCGGCTTCTTCGGGGTCGTGGTATAGACCCGGGTGCAGACACCGCGCTTCTGCGGGCAGCTTTCCAAGTGCTGCGACTTGGACTTTCTTGCGTTCGCTTCCCGGGGCTTCCGGATCAGCTGTTGGATCGTCGGCATTAATCTCGCCCTATGTTGCAACCCGTTCAACGTGCGCGCGTCCACGCCGTTTTCCGGGGGCTTTCGTCATGCGTGTGCCCTGCGCGTCCGCAAAACACCAAAACCGCATTCGTCCCCTTCGCGGGGGCGACGCGGTGGAATTCCAGAGGATCGAGGCTTTCGGCCCGGATCGTGACCACTTCAATTTTGATCCCCGCCCGCAGGCACACTTCGCCCACGGTCAGGTGCGCGCCGTATAGGAGGAGTCGCGGGGGATGTCAACAAGACCCCCCGGGCCGTCAGGGCGGCTCCGGCGCTTAACCGCGGGGCGCGTCACGCTTCAGGATGAGCGTGCCGAGAACCAGCGCCAGAAGGCTCATGAAAAGGGCGGCAAAGACCGAATCCGACAGAAAATGGCGGC
Source organism: Paracoccaceae bacterium (assembly GCA_041397305.1). Lineage (GTDB taxonomy): Bacteria > Pseudomonadota > Alphaproteobacteria > Rhodobacterales > Rhodobacteraceae > TMP-24. The sequence continues at coordinate 237,239 of JAWKWX010000002.1, forward strand.
CTGTCGCAATTCTCTGCAAGAGTGTTGCCAGCGGCACAAGGATGGCCACCGCGTCCCAGATCCGCAGTACCCGGCCCGGCACCCTTCCGGCGAGCGCCGGACGCAACGTCAGAAGCACGATCCCGAGGACGACAGCCGCCGACCCCTCGCCCGAAACGAAGGAACAATTGGCGCTGCACTGATCGGAAGGAATCAGCGCGGGGGTGAAATCCGCGGCCCCGCCGAATTCGATCACGTCAGCGGGACGGGCCCTGCCCCAGTGCTGTTTCAAGAGCCCGTTGACCAGCAGTCCCGGCCCAAGAAGATAAAGGGCGAAGACGAACCCCCAGACCCGCGCCCCGACCCCGGCGATTTGCCTGCCCAGCACCGCCAGCCCAAGCCCGATTACCGACAGAAGCCAGAGCGCGATCGACAGGTCCCAGACGACATTCCGCGCCGCTTCGAGGGCAGCGACCCGCGCAAGCGGGAAACCGGCGCCGGGCGCATAGAATAGACCGGTGAACCAGAGGTCCACCCCCGGCCAGAGCGTGAAGATCAGCACCGCAAGAACGAGCGCAGCAAGAAGGCACAGCCACCTTGCCCTTTGCGTGGCGACCATCAGAGGCATCCCTCCGGCACGAGAAAGGCCGCGAGCTTTCGACGCGCATGGGCACCGCCGGAAACGTCCAACGTGTGAACCGGTGTCAGCGCGATGCCTTTGCACACAGGCGCCGCCGCAAGCACCGCGAGCATCGGTCCATGATCCTGCGGCAGCGGATAGGTCTGTTCATAGTAATTGCGCGGCCGCCCCGTCGGACGCGGCGCGGAGAAGGTAAGTCCCTGTCCGGCGCCGGTGTAGAAAAGATCGGCGAGTATGTCGCGATCGTCGGCATAGATCAGGCTCACGCTCTCCGACCGCGCGACCGCGATGATCTCGCGGCTCAGGGCCGACCGTCCGAGATAACGTTTCAGCAGCGCCGCGCCATCCCGATCGGGCCAGGGCGCGACAAGGGTCAGGAGCGGCAGGATGAGCGCCACGCTGCCGTTGACCGCAAGGGATACCGGCAGCAGCCGGGGCCGTCGCCGCACAAGATAGGGAACGACCAGCAGGCAGCCCGCGAAATAGGCGGCAAGCGCCCAGTTGGCATAGGCCTTTTCCACAAAGGCCTGCACCGAGACCACCAGAAGCGGCGGGAGCGAGGCGAGCACCAGCGCCCGCTCGGCCCCGCCCGCGCGCCAACCTGCCATATAAGAGAGAAGGAGTGTCCCGAACATCACCGGCCCGAAGACCGCGAACTGGCCCAGAAGGAACTCCGCAAGCCCTGTCGGGTTCAGCGGCGCGGCGGGGCCATCGTTCCGCACCCAGCCGACATTGTCCATCGTATGGCTGACGGTCGTCAGATCGTGCGTGAGGTTCCAGACCACGTTCGGCGAAATCACCAGCCCGAACGCCGCAAGCAGCAGCAGCGCGTTGCTCCAGCCGATCCTCCCCTCGCGGGTGAACATTGCCGCCAGCGCGGCACCCAGAAGGAAATAGATTGCCGCATATTTGGCGAGAAACGCCATGCCGATCGCCGCCCCCGCAACCAGCGCCCAGCCGGGCGCGCGGCTGTCGATCAGCCTCAGCCAGGCGAGAAGGGCGAGGGCATAGAAGGGCGCCATCACCGTATCGGTGGAGATGAGGAGCGAACCGACGGCAACAAACGGCAGCGTCGCATAACTCACTGCCACCCAGAAGGCCGCGCGCGCGCCCGCCAGCCGTTCTGCCGCCAGCGCCAGAAGAAGCGCAGTCAAACCATGAAGACCCGCTCCGGGCAGGCGCACCCAGAAGGGGCTGTCGCTGCCTGCGAGGTCGGTCACCGCCCGGATCAGCCAGCCGATCAGCGGCGGCTTCGAATAATAGCCGAAATCGAGATTCTGCCCCCAGAGCCAGTACTGGCTCTCATCGACAAAAAGGTCGGTCTTGTTGAAAGCCAGTAGCGCCAGTCGCAGGAACGTCATCCCGGCGACGACAACAAGCGCCGGTCCGAACCAGCCGCGCGCCATGCTCACGCCGGCGCCTCCGCCTTGCGGATCAGCCAGAGGTTGCGCAGATAGATGAAGACGCCGAGCGACTGGCCGAGCACGAAGACCGGATCCTTGCGATAGATCGCATAGGCCAGGAGGATCACCCCGCCTGCGAGCGAGAAGTACCAGAACATCACTGGTACGACCGATCGCTTGGCCTTCTCGGACGCGATCCACTGCACCAGGAACCGCCCGGTGAACATCAGCTGCCCGAAGAGGCCGAAGAACACCCAAAGAAGTTCCGCGCGGCTGTCGGCATGCATGAGCGCCATGAGTCTGTCCAAGGCCGCTCTCCTACTTTCCGGCCAGCTCGGTCGGCTGCGCCTTCTTCTTTCGGCGGATGAGCCACATCACGCCGAGAAGATCGACCGCGCCGACAAGGCCGCGCTGAAGATTGTTGTAGTTGGACCGGCCCGCGCCGCGCGCCTGGTGGGTCACGTCGACATGGCGCACCTCCCAGCCGTCGCGGGAAAAGAGCGCGGGCAGATAGCGGTGCATATGGTCGAAATAGGGAAGTGCCAGAAAGGCCTCGCGCCGGAAGGCCTTCAGCCCGCAGCCGGTATCGCGGGTGCCGTCCTTCAGCATGCGCGAGCGGAGCCAGTTGGCAAATTTCGATGCCCACCGCTTCGACAGTGTATCGCGCCGACCGACGCGCTGCCCAGCGACGAGCCCGACCGTCTCGGATCCATCCGCGAAAAGGGGCGCGAAAAGATTTGGCAGGTTCTCCGGCGGGTTCTGCCCGTCGGCATCTAACGTGCAGACCACCGGCCCGCGCGCCGCCCTGACCCCGGAATGGACCGCCGCACTTTGCCCGCCCGACCGGTCGTGGCGAAGAAGCCTGAGGTTGCCCTGCCCCGCCATCCGCGCCGTCAGCATGGCGATACTGTCGTCGGTCGAGCCGTCGTCGACCACGATCACCTCATGCTCCACGCCCGCGCAGGCAGCCGCGATATCATCCAGCAACGTCGGCAGGTTTCCTGCCTCGTTCTTCGCCGGGATGACAATTGATAGGGCGACCATTGGGCCTGGGTCCAACTTGGGAATTCGGCTCCGTGCTACTAGAGCCCCCCTTGATTGTAAATGCAGCGCGCCCTGAACTTCGGGTCTAGGGGCGCGCCTCCGCCTGCCGCGCCAGCCGCCGCTCGCGCAGGAACGTATAGATGCCGGTCGCGACAACGATGGCGGAGCCGACGAGCGTCCAGCGGTCGGGGAACTGGCCGAAGACAGCCCAGCCAAGCAGGATCGCCGCGACGAGCGAGACATAGCGGAAGGGCGCGATGACCGAGATGTCGCCAACGCGCATCGTCATGACCACGGTCAGGTAGCCGACAATCAGGAAAGCGGCCGCACCCGCGACCTGCAGGACCTGAATGCCCGAAACCGCAACAACGCCGGTGAAGGGCAGCAAGAGCCCGGCGCTGAGCCCGACCGACAGAGCTGCCGCAAGCGCGACAAGCGGCGAGGGCACCGCCGCCGACAGTTTCCGTGTCGCGATGTCGCGCAAGACCACACAGGCGACCGAAGCGACCCCGAGAAGCGACCAGCGGTCGAAGGCGTCGGTCCCGGGCCGGATGATCAACATAACCCCCGTGAAGCCGATCAGGATCGCCGTCAGCCGCCGCCAGCCGACGGGCGCGCCAAGAAACAAGGCCGCCGCCAGTGTCACCGCCAGCGGCAGGGATTGCAGGATCGCCGACAGATTGGCGATGGGCATGTGCTTCAGCGCGAAGAGAAAGGTGAACGTTCCCAGAACCTCGCCCACGGTCCGCATTGCCAGCCAGAAACGGTCGGCCCGCCCGACGCGCGCCGCGAAGGCGCCTGCCCGCCAGACGATCGCCACGAGAAAGACCGACGTGACCAGCCCACGCATCGCGATTGCCTGCAGGACCGGCAAGTCGACCGTCACCGCCTTCATGAATGTGTCATTGACCGTGAAGGCGACCATCGCCGCGCACATCAGCGCCGCGCCGCGCAAATTGTCGGAAACCGCCATGAGATACCCACGAGGAGAGCGCCAATGCCCGGGATTGGGGTTGGCCGGGCGAGCTAATCCGCTTCGCCGGACAATGGCAAGCTTCGGGACATGCTGCGCGGCGAATAAAGCCCGGACTTGAATTCAACGCGCGGCGGGCGTATCTGCCCACAGTCGCAAGAACCACGAGAAAGACGATAGACATGGCCAATCCCCTTCTGTTCCTCCAGCAGGTGCGCACCGAAGTGGCCAAGGTCGTCTGGCCGACGCGTCGCGAAGTGGTCACCACGACCATCATGGTCTTCATCATGGCGGCGATCACCTCGGTCTTCTTCTTCATGGTCGATTCGGTCATCCGGCTGGGTCTGACGTCCATCCTCGGCATGGCCGGATAGGACGCGCGGCGACGGAAAGGTGTTCGGCGGCTTGAATTCCAGCGACTAAGCCGCTAGAGGAGCAGGACTTTCCCGGAACCGGCGCGCAGCGATTCGGCATGCGCGCTGTTTTTGTTCGGGGCAGTAGCGGTTTAACCCGCTGAATTGATTGAATAATCCGGCGGAAGATCGTCGGTTGAGCGAGGTCTGGGGCAGATGGCGAAGCGGTGGTATTCGGTGAGCGTACTCTCGAACTTCGAGAAGAAAGTCGCCGAACAGATCAAGCATGCCGTGGCCGAGAAAGGCCTTGAGGAAGAGATCGACGAGGTTCTCGTGCCGACCGAAGAGGTCATCGAGGTCCGTCGTGGGAAAAAGGTGACGTCCGAGCGCCGCTTCATGCCCGGCTACGTTCTCGTCCATATGGACATGACCGACCGCGGCTATCACCTGATCACCTCGATCAATCGCGTGACGGGCTTTCTTGGCCCCCAAGGCAAGCCGATGCCGATGCGCGATGCCGAAGTGAACGGGATCCTGAAGCGCGCCCAGGAAAACACCGAACAGCCGCGGAACCTGATCCGGTTCGAGATCGGCGAGAATGTCAAAGTGTCCGACGGCCCGTTCGAGGGCTTCTCGGGCATGGTCGAGGAAGTGGACGAGGCGCACAGCCGCCTCAAGGTCACCGTCTCGATCTTCGGGCGCCCGACGCCCGTGGAACTGGAATTCACCCAGGTGTCGAAAGGCGCCTGACGTGAGGTCGTGGGAGGCCAAGGCAGCGCCAAGGCCGAACCACTAAGCAAGGCCCTGACACAGGGCGTGTGACAAAGGAGAGGGCCAGATGGCCAAGAAAGTCGTTGGGCAGCTCAAGCTGCAGGTGAAGGCGGGGCAAGCCAACCCGTCGCCGCCGATCGGTCCCGCGCTTGGTCAGCGCGGCATCAACATCATGGAATTCTGCAAGGCGTTCAACGCCAAGACGCAGGAAATGGAACCGGGCTCGCCGGTCCCGACCGTGATCACCTACTATGCCGACAAATCCTTCTCGTTCGAGATGAAGACCGCGCCGGCCTCCTTCTACCTGAAGAAGGCCGCTGGCCTGAAGCCGGTGGGCAAGCGCAACCGCCCCAAAGGGTCGGAAAAGCCGGGCCGCGTCGTCGCTGGCACCGTGACGGCCGCCCAGGTGCGCCAGATCGCCGAAGCCAAGATGAAGGACCTGTCCGCAAACGACGTCGAAGCCGCGATGAAGATCATCCTCGGCTCGGCCAAGTCCTGCGGCATCGAGGTGAAGGGGTAAGTCATGGCCAAGCTTGGTAAGCGTATCAAAGCGGCCAATGCCGCCTTCGAAGGCAAGTCGAACCTCTCGGTCGAGGATGCCGTCAAACTGATCAAGGGCGCCGCATCGGCGAAGTTCGACGAAACCGTCGAAATCGCGATGAATCTCGGCGTCGATCCCCGTCACGCCGACCAGATGGTCCGCGGCGTCGTCGCCCTGCCGAACGGCACCGGCAAGACCGTCCGCGTCGCCGTCTTTGCCCGTGGTGGCAAGGCCGACGAGGCCAAGGCCGCGGGTGCCGACATCGTCGGCGCCGAAGACCTGATGGAAACGATCCAGTCCGGCAAGATCGAGTTCGACCGCTGTATCGCCACCCCCGACATGATGCCGCTCGTCGGCCGTCTGGGCAAGATCCTCGGCCCCCGCAACCTGATGCCGAACCCCAAGGTCGGCACGGTGACGATGGACGTGAAAGCGGCCGTCGAGGGCGCCAAGGGCGGCGAAGTGCAGTTCAAGGTCGAGAAGGCGGGCGTGATCCACGCCGGCGTCGGCAAGGTGTCGTTCGACGAGACGAAGCTCGCCCAGAACATCCGCGCCTTCGTCGATGCGGTGTCGAAAGCCAAGCCCTCGGGCGCGAAAGGCACCTACCTCAAGAAGGTGTCGCTGTCTTCGACCATGGGTCCGGGCGTCTCGCTCGACCTCACGTCGGCGACCGCGCACTGAGCGCATGAGAATTTGCCGGGGCCTCGAAACCCGGCGAATGGCGGGGCCTGAAAAGGCCCTGTCCTGTCCGAGACGGAGGGTGGGGGAAACCCCATAATTCCTTCCTGAGATGGGAAACGAGACGGATTTACCGGGGCATCTGCCTCGGGCGGTCATGGCCTCGGGACCATCACGGACCCGAACGCCCCCAGACGATCGGGGGCAAATGAGAGCCGGGGGGAAACCCCCATACTTGGAGTGAAACCGTGGATAGAGCGCAAAAAGAGAAAATGGTCGAGGAACTCGGCCAGATCTTTGAAAGCTCTGGCGTTGTGGTGGTTGCCCACTACGAAGGCATGACGGTTGCTCAGATGCAGGACCTGCGCGCAAGCATGCGCGAAGCGGGTGGGTCCGTCCGCGTCGCCAAGAACAAGCTCGCCAAGATCGCCCTGGAAGGCAAGCCCTGCGCAAGCATCGGCACGCTTCTCACGGGCATGACCGTGTTGGCCTATTCCGAGGACCCTGTGGCAGCTGCCAAGGTCGCGGAAAAGTACGCCAAGGCAAACGACAAGTTCGTTATCCTTGGTGGTGCGATGGGCAACGCGGCTCTGGACCAGGCCGGTGTGAAAGCCGTTGCCTCGATGCCGTCGCGCGAAGAGCTCATCGCTCAGATCGTGGCCTGCATCGGCGCACCTGCATCGAACATCGCCGGGGCCATTGGCGCGCCTGCTTCGAACATCGCGGGCATCCTCTCGACCATCGAGGAACGCCAGGCGGCGTGAGCAACTGATTGCCTCCGTGGGGTTGTTACCCCGACGTTGGAACCCTAACTTAGAACGGAACAGAGAAATGGCTGATCTGAACAAACTCGCCGAAGAAATCGTCGGTCTGACCCTTCTTCAGGCGCAAGAACTGAAAACCATCCTCAAGGACAAGTACGGCATCGAGCCCGCCGCTGGCGGCGCTGTCATGATGGCGGCTGGTCCGGCTGCGGGCGCTGGCGCCGAAGCGGCTGAGGAAAAGACCGATTTCGACGTCGTCCTGACCGACGCCGGCGCGAACAAGATCAACGTGATCAAGGAAGTGCGCGGCATCACCGGTCTTGGCCTGAAAGAAGCCAAGGACCTCGTGGAAGCCGGCGGCAAGGTCAAGGAAGGTGCTCCGAAGGCCGAAGCCGAGGACATCAAGAAGAAGCTCGAAGCGGCTGGCGCCAAGGTCGAGCTCAAGTAATCAAGGCCGGGGTTTTCGGACCCCGCCCGCGATTTCCAGGCTGGGCCCGCAGGAATGCGGGTCCAGCCGATCCCGTCTTGGAAGGGGCGTGCCGTCGCCCGCCCCTTCCAAGGCCGGATCAAAGGTTCGGGAGCCTCCCTTTGGGACGGGGGGCATGAATTGAACCGATCCGCCCGTTCGCAAGCGGCGCGCCTCCGTGACCCCGACGGAAGCGCACCCGCGAAGAAGACGAAAGGTAACGACGAGCATGTCGCAAGCGACCGTTGGCCAGAAACGTATCCGCCGCTACTACGGCAAGATCCGCGAAGTTCTGGAAATGCCGAACCTCATCGAGGTTCAGAAATCCTCATACGACCTCTTCCTGCGTTCGGGCGAAGGCCCGAAGGCGGCGGACGGCGAAGGGATTCAGGGCGTTTTCCAGTCGGTTTTCCCGATCAAGGACTTCAACGAGAATGCGATCCTCGAATTCGTGAAATACGAGCTTGAGAAGCCGAAGTACGACGTCGAGGAATGCCAGACCCGCGACATGACCTATTCGGCACCGCTCAAGGTGACGCTGCGCCTCATCGTGTTCGATGTGGACGAAACCACCGGCGCCAAGTCGGTGAAGGACATCAAGGAACAGGACGTCTACATGGGCGACATGCCCCTGATGACGCCCAACGGCACGTTCATCGTCAACGGCACCGAGCGGGTCATCGTGTCCCAGATGCACCGCTCGCCCGGCGTGTTCTTCGACCATGACAAGGGCAAGACCCATTCCTCGGGCAAGCTTCTGTTCGCCTGCCGGATCATTCCCTATCGCGGCTCCTGGCTCGATTTCGAATTCGACGCCAAGGACATCGTCTTCGCCCGCATCGACCGCCGCCGGAAACTGCCGGTGACGACGCTCCTCTATGCGCTCGGGCTCGACCAGGAAGGCATCATGGATGCCTATTACAACACGGTCGACTTCAAGCTGGTGAAGAACAAGGGCTGGGTCACGCGCTTCTTCCCCGAGCGGGTGCGCGGCACCCGTCCGACCTACGACCTCGTGGATGCCGCGACCGGCGAAGTGATCTGCAAGGCAGGTGACAAGGTCACCCCGCGCATGGTCAAGAAATGGGTCGAGGACGGCAAGATCACGGAACTTCTGGTGCCCTATGACCATATCCTTGGCCGCTATGTCGCCAAGGACATCATCAACGAGGACACCGGCGCGATCTATGTCGAGGCGGGGGACGAGATCACCCAGACGCTCGACAAGGACGGCGACGTTTCGGGCGGCACGCTGAAGGTCCTTCTCGACAACGGCATCACCACCATCCCGATCCTCGACATCGACAACGTGAACGTCGGCCCCTACATCCGCAACACCATGGCGGCGGACAAGAACATGGGTCGCGATGGCGCGCTCATGGACATCTACCGTGTGATGCGCCCGGGCGAGCCTCCGACCGTCGAAGCGGCAAGCCAGCTCTTCGACACGCTGTTCTTCGACAAGGAGCGCTATGACCTCTCGGCCGTCGGCCGGGTGAAGATGAACATGCGGCTGGACCTCGGCAAGCCCGACACCCAGCGCACGCTCGACCGCGACGACATCATCGCCTGCGTCAAGGCGCTGGTCGAACTGCGCGACGGCAAGGGCGAGATCGACGATATCGACCACCTCGGCAACCGCCGGGTCCGCTCGGTCGGCGAACTGATGGAAAACCAGTACCGCGTCGGCCTTCTGCGCATGGAGCGCGCGATCAAGGAACGCATGTCCAGCGTCGAGATCGACACGGTCATGCCGCAGGACCTGATCAACGCCAAACCGGCGGCAGCGGCGGTGCGCGAATTCTTCGGCTCCTCGCAGCTCAGCCAGTTCATGGACCAGACCAACCCGCTGTCCGAAGTGACGCACAAGCGGCGTCTTTCGGCGCTTGGGCCGGGCGGTCTGACCCGCGAACGCGCGGGCTTCGAAGTGCGCGACGTTCACCCGACCCATTATGGCCGGATGTGCCCGATCGAGACGCCGGAAGGCCCGAATATCGGTCTGATCAATTCGCTCGCCACCTTCGCGCGGGTGAACAAGTATGGCTTCATCGAAACCCCCTACCGGAAAGTCCGGGACGGCAAGGTCACCGATGACGTCCAGTACATGTCGGCGACCGAGGAAATGCGCCATACCGTGGCACAGGCCAACGCCGATCTCGACGCGCAGGGCCAGTTCGTGAACGATCTGGTCTCCACCCGCCAGTCGGGCGAATATACGCTTGCGCCCCGCGAACAGGTGGACCTGATCGACGTTTCGCCGAAACAGCTCGTCTCGGTCGCGGCCTCGCTCATCCCGTTCCTTGAGAATGACGACGCCAACCGGGCGCTGATGGGGTCGAACATGCAGCGTCAGGCGGTTCCGCTTCTGCAGGCGGACGCGCCTTTCGTCGGCACCGGGATCGAGGCCGTGGTGGCCCAGGATTCGGGCGCCGCGATCATGGCTCGCCGTGGCGGCGTCATCGACCAGGTCGATGCGACCCGTATCGTTGTGCGCGCGACCGAAGATCTGGAAATGGGCGATGCCGGTGTCGACATCTACCGGCTGCGCAAGTTCCAGCGCTCGAACCAGTCGACCTGCATCAACCAGAAGCCTCTGGTGAAGGTGGGCGACCGGGTCACGAAGAACGAGGTGATCGCCGACGGCCCGTCCACCGACATGGGGGAACTGGCGCTCGGCAAGAACGTCATCGTCGCCTTCATGCCCTGGAACGGCTACAACTACGAAGACTCGATCCTGATCTCCGAGCGCATCGTGCGCGACGACGTCTTCACCTCGATCCATATCGAGGAACATGAAGTCGCCGCCCGCGACACCAAGCTCGGGCCGGAAGAGATCACCCGCGACATCCCGAACGTCGGCGAGGAAGCTTTGCGCAACCTCGACGAGGCGGGCATCGTCTATATCGGCGCCGAAGTGGGGCCGGGCGACATTCTCGTGGGCAAGATCACGCCGAAGGGTGAAAGCCCGATGACGCCGGAAGAAAAGCTTCTGCGCGCCATCTTCGGCGAAAAGGCCTCGGACGTGCGCGACACGTCGCTGCGCCTGCCGCCGGGCGACTTCGGCACCGTCGTCGAAGTCCGCGTCTTCAACCGTCATGGCGTGGACAAGGACGAACGCGCGCTGCAGATCGAGCGTGAGGAAGTCGAGCGCTTGGCACGGGACCGCGACGACGAACAGGCGATCCTCGAGCGCAACATCTACGCGCGTCTGAAGTCGATGATCCTCGGCAAGACCGCCGTGAAGGGACCGAAGGGCATCAAGTCGGGCGCCGTCATCGACGAGGAACTGCTGGAATCGCTGTCGCGGGGCCAGTGGTGGCAGCTTGCCCTCGGCGAGGAGCAGGACGCCCAGAACGTCGAAGCCCTCAATGCCCAGTTCGAGGCGCAGAAGCGCGCGCTCGAGCACCGGTTCGAGGACAAGGTCGAGAAAGTCCGTCGTGGCGACGACCTGCCTCCGGGTGTGATGAAGATGGTCAAGGTCTTCGTCGCGGTGAAGCGCAAGCTGCAGCCGGGCGACAAGATGGCCGGCCGTCACGGCAACAAGGGTGTCGTGTCGAAAGTCGTTCCGATGGAGGACATGCCCTTCCTCGCCGACGGCACCCCCGTCGACATGGTGCTGAACCCGTTGGGCGTGCCGTCGCGGATGAACGTCGGGCAGATCCTGGAAACCCACATGGGCTGGGCCTCGCGCGGTCTGGGCCTCCGGATCGACGACGCGCTGCAGGACTATCGCCGGTCTGGCGACCTGACGCCGGTGAAGGACGCGCTCCGTCACGGCTATGGCGATGCGGCTTACGAGGAAGGCTTCGGCGCGCTTGCCGATGAAGACCTCGTGGATCGTGCCGAAACCGTGAAGCGCGGCGTGCCGCTCGCGACCCCGGTCTTCGACGGCGCCAAGGAAGCGGACGTGAACGATGCGCTGAAGCGCGCGGGCTTCGACCTCTCCGGTCAGTCGGATCTCTTCGACGGCCGCACGGGCGAGAAGTTCCAGCGCAAGGTCACCGTTGGCGTGAAGTATCTGCTGAAGCTTCACCACCTCGTCGACGACAAGATCCACGCCCGCTCGACCGGTCCCTACTCGCTCGTCACCCAGCAGCCGCTTGGTGGCAAGGCGCAGTTCGGTGGCCAGCGCTTCGGCGAGATGGAGGTCTGGGCACTCGAGGCCTACGGCGCCGCCTACACGCTGCAGGAAATGCTCACCGTCAAGTCGGACGACGTGGCGGGCCGGACCAAGGTCTACGAGTCGATCGTCAAGGGCGAGGACAATTTCGAAGCCGGCGTGCCGGAATCGTTCAACGTTCTCGTCAAGGAAGTCAGGGGCCTCGGCCTCAACATGGAACTCCTGGATGCGGAGGTCGAGGAATAAGGCGGGTTCATCCCCGCCTACCTCTCTCCCCCGCGCCCTTTCAAGGATTTGAAAATGAACCAGGAACTCTCGACCAACCCGTTCAACCCGCTGGCCGCGCCGAAGGCCTTCGACGAGATCAAGATCTCGCTCGCATCGCCCGAGCGCATCCTGTCGTGGTCCTACGGGGAAATCAAAAAGCCCGAGACCATCAACTACCGGACCTTCAAGCCGGAACGTGACGGTCTGTTCTGCGCCCGCATCTTCGGGCCGATCAAGGATTACGAATGCCTCTGCGGCAAATACAAGCGCATGAAATATCGCGGCGTCGTCTGCGAAAAATGCGGCGTTGAGGTTACGCTCCAGAAGGTGCGGCGCGAGCGGATGGGCCATATCGAGCTCGCCGCCCCTGTCGCCCACATCTGGTTCCTGAAGTCGCTGCCCTCGCGCATCGGCCTGATGCTCGACATGACGCTGCGCGATCTGGAACGGATCCTCTATTTCGAGAACTATGTCGTTATCGAACCCGGCCTGACGGACCTCTCCTACGGCCAGCTTCTGACCGAAGAAGAGTTCATGGACGCGCAGGACCAGTTCGGCGCCGACGCCTTCACCGCCAATATCGGCGCGGAAGCGATCCGCGAGATGCTCGCGGCGATCGACCTCGAGGCGACCGCCGAGCAGCTGCGCGAGGAGCTGAAGGAAGCCACGGGCGAGCTGAAGCCCAAGAAGATCATCAAGCGGCTGAAGATCGTCGAATCGTTCCTCGAATCCGGCAACCGCCCGGAATGGATGGTCCTGACCGTGGTTCCGGTCATCCCGCCGGAACTGCGCCCGCTGGTGCCTCTCGATGGTGGCCGGTTCGCGACGTCGGACCTGAACGACCTCTACCGCCGGGTGATCAACCGGAACAACCGCCTGAAGCGGCTGATCGAACTGCGTGCGCCTGACATCATCGTCCGCAACGAAAAGCGGATGCTGCAGGATCGGTCGATGCGCTTTTCGACAACGGCCGCCGCGGCCGGGTGATCACGGGGGCGAACAAGCGCCCGTTGAAGTCGCTGTCCGACATGCTCAAAGGCAAGCAGGGCCGCTTCCGCCAGAACCTTTTGGGCAAGCGGGTCGACTTCTCGGGCCGCTCGGTCATCGTGACTGGCCCGGAACTCAAGCTGCACCAGTGCGGCCTGCCGAAGAAGATGGCCTTGGAACTCTTCAAGCCGTTCATCTATTCGCGGCTTGAAGCGAAGGGGCTGTCCTCCACCGTCAAGCAGGCGAAGAAGCTGGTCGAGAAAGAGCGTCCGGAGGTCTGGGACATCCTCGACGAGGTGATCCGCGAGCATCCGGTTCTGCTGAACCGCGCGCCGACGCTGCACCGTCTGGGCATCCAGGCGTTCGAGCCGATCCTGATCGAAGGCAAGGCGATCCAGTTGCATCCGCTCGTCTGTTCGGCCTTCAATGCCGACTTCGACGGCGACCAGATGGCCGTGCACGTGCCGCTTTCGCTGGAAGCGCAGCTCGAAGCCCGCGTCCTGATGATGTCGACGAACAACGTTCTGTCGCCCGCCAACGGCGCGCCGATCATCGTTCCGTCGCAGGATATGGTTCTCGGCCTCTACTATACCTCGATGCAACGCGAGGGCATGAAGGGCGAGGGCATGAAGTTCGCCTCGGTCGAGGAGGTCGAACATGCGCTGAACGCCGGTGAGGTGCACCTGCACGCCAAGATCACCGCGCGCGTCATCCAGATCGACGCCGAAGGCAATGAAGTGGTCAAGCGGTATGAGACGACGCCCGGCCGGGTGCGCCTCGGTGCGCTCCTGCCCAAGAACGCCAAGGCGCCGTTCGAACTGGTGAACCGTCTTCTTCGGAAGAAGGACGTGCAGAACGTCATCGACACCGTCTACCGCTACTGCGGCCAGAAAGAGTCGGTCATCTTCTGCGACCAGATCATGGGCTTGGGCTTCCGCGAGGCGTTCCGCGCGGGCATCTCGTTCGGCAAGGACGACATGGTCATCCCGGAATCGAAGTGGAAGATCGTCGGCGACGTTCAGGACCAGGTCAAGGAATTCGAACAGCAGTACATGGACGGCCTGATCACCCAGGGCGAAAAGTACAACAAGGTTGTCGATGCCTGGTCGAAATGTTCCGACGCCGTCGCCAATGCGATGATGGCGGAAATCTCGGCAGTTCGCAAAGACGATACCGGGGCCGAGAAGGAACCGAACTCGGTCTACATGATGTCGCACTCCGGTGCGCGGGGTTCGCCCGCGCAGATGAAGCAGCTTGGCGGCATGCGGGGCCTGATGGCCAAGCCGTCGGGCGAGATCATCGAGACGCCGATCATCTCGAACTTCAAGGAAGGTCTGACCGTTCTTGAATATTTCAACTCGACCCACGGCGCCCGGAAGGGTCTGGCCGACACCGCGCTGAAGACCGCGAACTCGGGCTACCTGACCCGCCGCCTCGTCGACGTGGCGCAGGATTGCATCATCCGCATGCATGACTGTGGCACCGAACGGGCGATCACGGCCTCGGCCGCGGTCAATGACGGTGAAGTGGTCGCCCCGCTCGGCGAGCGTGTCCTTGGCCGTGTCGCGGCCGATGACGTGTGCATCCCCGGCACCGAAGAGGTGATCGTCGCCAAGAACGAGCTGATCGACGAACGCAGGGCCGACAGGATCGAGACCTCTGGCGTCGCGTCCGTACGCATCCGCTCGGCGCTCACCTGCGAGGCCGAAGAGGGCGTCTGCGCCATGTGCTACGGCCGCGACCTCGCGCGCGGCACGCTCGTGAACCAGGGCGAAGCGGTGGGGATCATCGCTGCCCAGTCGATCGGCGAACCGGGCACGCAGCTCACGATGCGGACCTTCCACATCGGCGGGATCGCCCAGGGTGGCCAGCAGTCCTTCCAGGAAGCAAGCCAGGAAGGCCGCGTGGAGTTCCGCAATGCCATGCTGCTCGGCAACGAGAATGGCGAACAGGTCGTCATGGGCCGGTCGATGCAGATCGTGATCATCGACGAGGCCGGCCAGGAACGTGCGTCCTACAAGGTCGGCTATGGGGCCAAGGTCCATGTGAAGGATGGCGCGACCGTCAAGCGCGGCGCGAAACTCTTCGAATGGGACCCCTACACCCTGCCGATCATCGCCGAAAAGGCCGGCGTGGCGAAGTTCGTCGACCTGATCTCGGGCATTGCGGTGCGCGAAGTGACCGACGATGCAACCGGCATGACCCAGAAGATCGTCACCGACTGGCGCACCGCGCCCAAGGGCAACGATCTGAAGCCGGAAATCATCGTGATGGATCCGGCGACGGGCGAACCCATGCGCAACGATGCCGGCAATCCGGTCTCCTATACCATGTCTGTCGACGCGATCCTCTCGGTCGAGGACGGGCAGGAGATCAAGGCCGGTGACGTGGTGGCGCGTATCCCGCGCGAAGGCGCCCGGACCAAGGACATCACCGGGGGTCTTCCCCGCGTGGCGGAACTGTTCGAGGCCCGTCGTCCGAAGGATCACGCGATCATCGCCGAGATCGACGGTTATGTGCGCTTCGGCAAGGACTACAAGAACAAGCGCCGCATCACCATCGAGCCGATGGACGAAAGCCTGCAGCCCGTCGAATATATGGTGCCCAAGGGCAAGCACATTCCCGTTCAGGAAGGTGACCATGTCCAGAAGGGCGACTATATCATGGACGGCAACCCCGCGCCGCATGACATCCTGCGGATCATGGGGATCGAAGCCCTCGCCGATTACCTGATCGACGAGGTTCAGGACGTCTATCGTCTGCAGGGCGTGAAGATCAACGACAAGCACATCGAGGTGATCGTTCGCCAGATGCTGCAGAAGATCGAGATCCTCGACAGCGGCGAGACGACGCTTCTGAAGGGCGAACATGTCGACAAGCAGGAGTTCGACGAAGAGAATGCCAAGGCGCTGGCGCGCGGCGGCCGGGCTGCCACGGGCGAGCCGGTTCTCCTCGGGATCACCAAGGCGAGCCTGCAGACCCGTTCGTTCATCTCGGCGGCCTCCTTCCAGGAAACCACGCGCGTCCTCACCGAGGCCGCCGTGCAGGGCAAGCGTGATACGCTGGTCGGCCTGAAGGAAAACGTCATCGTCGGCCGCCTGATCCCGGCGGGCACCGGCGGGGCGACGAGCCGCGTCAAGAAGATCGCCCATGACCGCGATCTGGAGGTGATCGAACAGCGCCGGAGCGAAGCCGAACAGGCCGTGGCGCTCGCCGCCCCGATCGAGGACGTGCCCGAGATCGACGAAAGCGCGGCCTTGGCCGAAAGCCTCGAAAGCCGCGATTGATCCGATCCGCACCGCTGCGCAAGAACCAGGCCCCCGCCCAACGGCGGGGGTTTTCCATTGCGGGCGACCCTCAACCAGGCGACCGGCGCAGTACCGGCTTACACCGCCCGCGCCTGAATCTGCTTGCTAAGGCCGTTTGGCGGCCTGGCCAGGTGTTTGATCACGGGGTCTCATGGTGCGATCCATTCGTCGGAATGGACGGAAGCACTGTCTCACAAGTTCGCCATCCCAACGTCGCGGCCACGCACGCCATCCGTGCTGCAACACGGCGATCGCAAGCTCGATCGTGGTGCTGAGGGCCGGGGCGCGACTGGCCCGTCGGGCAGTGGAGGATTGGCGGCCGCGGCGCGACACACCGGGATGATCACCCCCGGACCCGCCGCCGCAGCATGGCCGGGCCGTAGATCAGCACGAAGCCGCCGAAGGCAGATATCCAGGCGACCCCCGACAGCGCATAGAGCGCCATGGCTGCCTCGGGCCGGAACCCGGCAGCCACGCGCGCGGCGACGGCAAGGACAAGGGCAAGGTAGAGCGCCACCGTGCCCGGTCCGGCATGCAGCGCCTGCCCGGTATGGCCGAGCGTGGCGCGGGTCATCACCGCCATCGTCATCAGCCCCACGGCACCCGCCATCCACAGGTGCTGGGCCGGCGCCCCGCCGAAGAAACCCGGCACCAGGCGTCCGGCGGCGAGCGTGAGGGCGCCAACCGGCAGGAAGAGATAGCCGAGATGAAGGATCCACAAAAGCGGCTCGGCCAGAGTCCGGTCCCCCGCCCACCGCGCGAGCCGCCCCAGATGCAGTACCCCGGCGGCCAGAAGTAGCGCCGCCGTCGCCGGTGCATCGGGCGCAACGATCCAGCCGGACAGCGCCGCGACCAGCGCCAGCAGCGCGATCTTGTCGAAGCGCTGCATCGGCGGTACCGGCAAGCGCCCCGGCCCCCTCTGTGCGAGCCAGTTGCGGGTGAAGGATGGCACGATACGGCCGCCGATGACCGCGATCATCATTAACGCCGCGCCAAGGCCGGTCCGCAGCCCGTAACCCTGTGCGGCGTAGGCGCCCCCGGCCGCTTCCCAATGAAAGACCGCATTGGAAAGCGTGAAGACGCTGAGCATGACAAGCACGATCAGGTTGCGCCAGTTCTTTCCCGCAATGATCTCGCGCGCAAGGAACCCCGTCAGCGCCACCGGCAGGGCGAGGTCGGCAAGCGCCACCGCAAGGGGCGGCAGGCCGGCGGAAAGGAGTATCGCCGCCCGCCCCACGATCCAGAGCGCGAACAGCCCGCCGAGCGGCCATCCGACGATCGGCAATTGCCCGGTCCAGTTGGGCACTGCGGTCAGAAGAAAACCGGCGATGACGGCCGAGAGATAGCCGAAGAGAAACTCATGCGAATGCCAGGAGACCGGATCGAATCGCGTCGGCAGGTCGACGGCGCCCGTGAGCGACGCGATCCACAGCGCCATGGCCAGCGCGGCCCAGAGCGCGGCGCCAAGAAAGAAGGGCCGGAAGCCGAAGCTGAGGATCGCCGGGCCGCGCCAGGCGCGCATCTGTTCTGCGGTGGTGGTCATTCTGCTGTCCGTTCGGATCGGATCCCGGTCTCGGTCACGATGAGGTCGAGAGGAATGTCATGGGGTTGCGGAAAGATCGTCCCGAGGCGAGCAGAGTCGAAGCCTATTCCGATCACGAAGGGGCGCGGATCGAGTGCCGCCAGTGTACGGTCGAAGTAGCCCCCGCCATAACCGAGCCTATAGCCTTCCACGGTCCAGCCGACCAAGGGGGCGAGCGCGATGTCGGGGTGGAGTTCCTGCGCGTCCGGCGGCGGGACGGGGATGTTCCAGTCGCCGCGTACCATTTTCGTTTCGGGCGTCCAGCGGCGGAAAGTGAGTGGCGCTGCTCTCGTCTCGACGATCGGCAGCGCGACAATGACGCCGGCCGCGTGCAGCTCCGCCATCAGCGGGCGCAAGTCGGGCTCGCCCTTGATCGGCCAGTAGGCCGAGAAAACGCGACCCTGCGCGCCACCAAACCTGTCGCTCAGGATGTCGCGAAGATGCGTCATCAAAGCCTCGCCCACCGCCTGCCGGTCGGCGACGGACAGTGCCTGCCGCGCGTCGCGCAACCAGGTCCGTTCTGCCTTGCGCCAGCGCGCGACGTCGCGGGCCTGTCCAGGTTCGACTGCCAGCGGATCGAAATAGTCCGGCGCGACCTCCGCCGCGTAGCAGGGCGGCGAGGAAAAGCCGCTCTGACAGTCGAAATCGTCGGGATCGTCGCTCATGGTGTCATCTCTGATGTGCTTTCAATGGGCGGGCCAGAATGCGGCGCGCCTCCGCCACGATGGCGGCGATGCGCTCTGCCGCAGGCACGATTCCGTCGATGGCGCCAGCGCCCGTCCCGGAATAAAGCGCCATCGCCTCGAGATCGCCGGTCGTGGTCCTCAGCGGCGAATCCGTGCTGAACCGCAGCCGTGGCTGATCGTCATCCCAGGCGATCGCCTCGCGTGGCAGGGTGTCGGGGTCGTGACCGAGATAGGCACCGCCCAACGACTCGGTCACGCTGTTGGCAATCACCCTGACCGCCGCCCCTTTCGGCCAGTTCAGCACGAAGATGTCGGTCAGAACCGTGTCGTTCCCGGTGGCCTCCACGATCCGTGCCTTGTGATAGGGATGGGCGAAGCTCTCTTCGGTCGCAAGGAAGGCCGTGCCGCACTGGATACCCGCGGCGCCCATCGACAAGGCGCTCGCGAGGTCAGCGCCCGTGGCCAGCCCGCCCGAGGCGACTACGGGAACCGTGACTGCGTCGAGGATCGCCTGCGTCAGCGCGAAGACCGGGCTGCGGCCGTGAACGTGGCCGCCAGCCTCGACTCCCTGTGCGATGATCACGTCGGCCCCGGCATCCTCGGCCATCCGCGCGGCCTCGACCGTGCCGACCTGATGCAGGACAAGGCAACCGGCGCGCTTCACGCGCGAGACGACTTCCGGAAGCACATCCCAGAAGAAGGCGAAGGCCGACACGCCGAGGTCGAGGCAGCAACCGATCTGCGCATCGAGGAGCCGGGGTTCCGTCGCCGCCGGGATCACGTTGACGGCAAAGGGGCGGTCGGTCGCGGCCTTCAAGGCCTTCACCTCTTCGGCAATAAGCGCCGGGCTTTCACGGACCATGCCGAGCATCCCGTATCCCCCGGCAGTGGCCACGGCTGCCGCAAGCTCCCAGCGCGACACGCCCCCCATGCCGGCGAGAAGGATCGGAACGTCACATCCGAGGAGATCGCAAAGCGGGGTGTGCAATGGTGTTGCAAGGTCGGGGTCAGACATCCTTGGTCATTCCTTCCTCAATCCGCTGGCGCAAGAGGCCGGCAAGCACCACCGCGTTGTTCTGGTTCTCGTTCCTGGAGGCGTAAAGCAGGGTTACCACGCCCTCTTCCGCATATCCGACAATTTCGCGCACAAGGTCGTCCTTCGCGCCGAGTTCGCCGCGATAGCGGGCCGCGAACGCCTCCCATTGCTCCGGGTGGGCATGGAACCAGTTTCGCAATTCGTCGCTCGGCGCGATGTCCCGGCACCAGGAGGAGAGCCGGGCCCGGTCCCTCGCGATACCCCGCGGCCACAGGCGATCGACCAGGATCCGCTTGCCGTCCGACACGCGCGCAGCCCGGTAGATCCGCTTGACGCGGATACGCGCGGCCGGATCGTCAGGAACGGGCGGTCGCTCAGGCATCAGCCATCTCGCCTTTCGCGGTCATCCGGCAGTTCGACGGCTTTCAGGGAATGCGCCCAGTCGCCAATCCGCGCCTCGAAGATCGGGCAAAGCACCGCGTCGGCGCGCACCCGCGCATAGAAGCGGACGACAAGCGTGGTCAAGATGCCGTCGTCGCGCCCTGTCCGGTCCATCAGGGCCGCGGTCATCTTCGGGCGGACGGACAGCACCTCGTGCCTCGCGCTTTCCTCATCCTGCATCGCGCGCCTCCAGAGGCTCAGCTTGCATTGCTGTCTAATCCTGCTAATAGGTATTGTAAATACCACTTAAAACGAGTCCCGCGAAACCATGCGCCTTACCTCTTTCACGGATTACGGGCTTCGAATGCTGATGCGGATGGCAAGCGCGCCAGACCGCGCCTTTTCGACTGCGGAACTGGCCGAAGAATTCGGACTGTCGCGCAACCATCTGACCAAGATCATGCAACGGCTCGCCCGCGGCGGCATTGTCGCCACAAGGCGCGGCGGCGGCGGCGGGGCGGCTCTGGCCATTTCCCCCTGCGACATTCGCCTCGGCGAAGTCGTTCGGCTACTCGAGGAGGGGCAGGCACTCGTCGAATGTTTCGCCGACGGCGGCGGCGATTGCTCCATAGATGGCTGCTGCAGCCTCAAGACCCGCCTGCGCGCTGCGGAGGCCGCCTTTCTGACCGATCTCAACCGCTCGACGCTTGCCGATATTGCTTTGCGGGCACTCAAGGCGGCGTGAACAGGGAAGGAAAAGCAACCCGACCCAGTCGCTCAGCCTGCCGGAACGGCGCATCGGTTTCTTTCTGGCGTGCTTGCTCTGCCTCCTGGGGCTGGTCATGGCCGCCGCTGCGCGGCCCGGGCGTCATGGCGGCCCCCCGATCGCCGGCCACCACATCCGGTGGACCGGAACCATTTCGAAGAGATCCTCGATCAGCTAGATCGACCTTGATACTGCAACCGCGAACAGCCCCATGATCGCGCCCTCCGCGACATAGGCGAACAGTGCCGCTTGCTTCACGGGTGGCAGGGTATCGACGTGGAACAAGGGCTCCGTGCCGAACAGGAGCGGCCGGAGGGCGATCGTCGTCAGTGTCGCAGCGGCCACCGGAATGAACGATCTTGGGCGGAATTCGAAAACCAACAGTTCAATCGCCAGCAGAATTGCCGCGAAAGGCGTACCGAAGATTGCCGTCATCCCGGCCGCGGCACCTGCCGCGCGCAATGTCTTGCGTTCGTGTGCCGACACATGGACCACCTGTCCCGGCCAGGAGCCGAGCGCACCGCCCGTGGCGATGATTGGCCCTTCCGCCCCGAATGGGCCGCCGGTCCCAATCGCGATCGCGGACGAGAGCGGCTTCAGGAAAGTGATCCGTCTTGGAATACGGCTTTCGTTCGTAAGGATATGCTCCATCGCTTCGGGAATGCCCTGCCCCCGCATGGCCTTCGATCCGTAGCGCGCCATGATGCCGACGATCAGCGAACCGGCAATTGGCTCGGCGATCACCCAAAGCCCGAGATCCTGTACCGAATCGTCAGTCACCTGAGCGTCGGCGGCGCGTCAGAGCATCTGCCAGATGAGCCGCAGCGCCATCGCGGTCGAGGTGACGACCAGAAGCGGCTTGATCAGCCCTGCGCCATTCTTCATCGCCAGGTGGGCGCCGACCTGGGCACCCGCGATCTGAACGAGGCCCATCGCCAGCCCAAGCTTCCAGAGCGGCGCGCCAAGAAGCGCGAAGGCGGCAAGGGAGCCGAGGTTCGAGGCGAAGTTCAGAAACTTCGTATGCGCCGCGCCCTTCAGAACGCCATGACCCGCCAGGAGCACGAAGCCGATCATGAAGAATGATCCGGTCCCGGGTCCCACCAGCCCGTCGTAAAGCGCGATCAGCGGCACGAAAAACGCGGTGAAGAGGGCGGGCGACAGCCGCCGGTGGCGGTCGGCATCACTCAGCCCGGGTTTCAGCGCGAAGAAGGCAGCAACCCCGATCAGGATGACCGGCAGGATCAGCCGGAAGGCCTCGGTCGGGATGAAAGGAACGAGGCGCGAGCCCGCGAAGGCAGCGGTGAAGGACAGACAGGCAGGCAAGAGTTGCGCGCCGGGATCGACATGGCCCTTGCGCGCATAGACAAGCGCCGCCGTCCCCGCCCCGAAAGCACCCTGCACCTTGTTCGTCGCCAGCGCCTGCACCGGCGGGATTCCGGCCAGCAAGAGGGCGGGCACGGTGATCAGCCCCCCGCCCCCCGCGATCGAATCGATCAGCCCGGCAAAGAAGGCCGCCGCGAGAAGAAGGAGCACGAGCGTCAACGAGACTTCGAACATGATATCTCCGGCACCTGATGCAGATCAGGCGAACTCGCTCGCCGCATAGCCCTGAATGTAGAGAAGTGCCGTCAGGTCGCCGTGGTTGATGCGGATCGCGCACTCGGCCGCGACCGAAGGCTTGGCATGCAGTGCGACACCGGACCCTGCAATCCCCAGCATGCCAAGGTCGTTCGCCCCGTCGCCCACCGCGATGACGTCGGCCGGGGCAAGACCAAGACGCGTGGAAATCTCGTGCAGCGCCGCGACCTTGGCCTCGCGCCCAAGGATGGGGCGGGCCACATCGCCTGTCAGGCGCCCCCCCTCTTCCAGAAGAATGTTGGCGTGGTGCTCGTCAAAGCCCAGATGCGCCGCAACCGGGCCGGTGAAGGCGGTAAACCCGCCCGAGACCAGCGCCGCATAGCCGCCATCGCGCTTCATCGTGGCGATGAGGGTCGCGCCGCCGGGCGTGTAGGTGATGCGTTCGGCAAGAACCCCGGCGATGACCGAGACCGGCAGACCTTTCATCAGACCCACCCGCTCGATCAGCGCTTCCTCGAAATTCAGTTCGCCATTCATCGCCCGCGCCGTGATCGCCGCGATCCGTTCGCCAAAACCGGCCTTGGCACCCAGCTCGTCGATACATTCCTGCCCGATCATGGTCGAATCCATGTCGGCCAGCAGCATCTTCTTCCTCCGCCCCTCGGTCCGTTGCACCACGAGGTCGATCCCCAGACCCTGCAAGCCTGCCCAGACCTGCCAGTGGTTGTCCGGCATCACGGGCAGCGCGAATTCGGCGGCGATCCCGGGATTCAGCCAGATCGCCGCGCCACCGCCCCAGGCATCGCGGAGCGATTCGACCGTCGCGCGGTCAAGGTTGGCGCGGACGGGGCTGGCAAGAAGCGTGGCGGTGAACATCGCGCGTCCAAAAGGCTTTCGGTCGGTCGCGGTAAAGCACGGGCGCCGACCAGTTTCCAGCGCCCATTCTTCCGCAACGGAACGGCTGATGTCGCTTTCTCGCGATAAAGCGCCGGAATGCGACAAACTTTCCGCTTGCGCCCGCCCGTGACGCCCCGTAAGCGTGGCGGCGGGACACCCTTCCCCAACGAAGGGCATATATCTGGAAGGATACCATGACGGACCTGACCAAACCGGCTGTGCGCCCGGCCAACGCGCGCTTCTCATCCGGCCCTTGCGCCAAGATCCCCGGCTTTTCCCTGGACATGCTTGCAGACGCGCCCCTTGGGCGGTCGCATCGTGCTGCCGTCGGCAAGGCCAAGCTGAAAGAGGCGATCGAGCTGACCCGCGAGGTGCTTGACGTGCCCGCAGGCCACCGGATCGGCATCGTGCCCGCCTCTGATACCGGCGCCGTCGAAATGGCGCTCTGGTCGCTTCTCGGCCCGCGCGGAGTCGAGGTTCTGGCCTGGGAGAGCTTCGGCGAGGGCTGGGCGACCGATATCGTGAAACAGCTGAAGATCGACGCGACGGTCAGGAAGGCCGACTATGGCCGGATCGTCGATTTCTCTACCGTCGATTTCGACCGCGACGTGGTCTTCACCTGGAACGGAACGACCTCCGGCGTGCGCCTGCCGAACGGCAACGCCATCCCGGCAGACCGCAAGGGCCTGACGATCTGCGACGCGACCTCGGCCGCCTTCGCGATGGACCTGCCCTGGGACAAGCTCGATGTCGTGACCTTTTCCTGGCAGAAAGTGCTGGGCGGCGAGGGCGCACACGGGATGCTGGTCCTGTCCCCCCGCGCGGTCGAGCGTCTGGAAAGCCACACGCCCGCCTGGCCGATGCCCAAGATCTTCCGCCTGACCAAGGGCGGAAAGCTGATCGAGGGGATTTTCGAAGGCGAGACGATCAACACGCCCTCGATGCTGGCGGTCGAGGATTATCTCGTCACGCTGAAATGGGCCAGGTCCCTCGGCGGGCTGAAGGCTCTGGTCGCGCGGTGTGATGCGAATGCGGGCGCGGTGCGGGGCTTCATCGCGGACAAGGGCTGGATCGCCGATCTGGCCGAAGATCCTGCAACGGCATCGACGACATCGGTCTGCCTGAAGTTCACCGACACGCGGATCAGGGACGGCGCTTCCTTCGCCAAGGCGGTCGCGAAACGGCTGGAGAAGGAAGGAGTGGCACTCGACGCGGGCGCCTATCGCGACGCGCCCGCGGGTTTGCGCATCTGGTGCGGGGCAACGGTCGAGACCTCGGACGTCGCCGCATTGATGCCCTGGGTCGAATGGGCCTATCAGGCCGAGATCGCGGCGCAATCTGTCACTGCATGAATGTGTGGCGGGGTGAACCCCGCCCTACAGCCACCCCGTAGGGTGGGGTTCGACCCCACCGCCCATCCAAAGGATTTCCAGGAATGGCTCCCAAAGTTCTCGTTTCCGACAAGCTTTCCGAAACCGCCGTCCAGATCTTCCGCGACCGTGGCGTCGAGGTCGACTATCTGCCCGACCTCGGCAAGGACAAGGACAACCTCCTCGAAGTGATCGGCCAGTATGACGGCCTCGCCATCCGCTCGGCCACCAAGGTCAGCGACAAGGTTCTGGCGGCGGCCACGAAGCTGAAAGTGATCGGCCGCGCCGGCATCGGGGTCGATAATGTCGATATCCCGGCAGCCTCCAAACGTGGCGTGATCGTGATGAACACGCCCTTTGGCAATTCGGTCACCACCGCCGAACATGCCATCGCCATGATGTTCGCTGTCGCCCGCGACCTGCCCGAGGCTTCGGTCTCGACCAAGACCGGCAAGTGGGAAAAGAACCGCTTCATGGGGGTCGAGCTTTTCAACAAGACCCTCGGCGTGATCGGCGCGGGCAATATCGGCGGGATCGTCTGCGACCGGGCGCTTGGCCTGCACATGAAGGTCGTGGCCTTTGACCCGTTCCTGTCGGAGGAGCGCGCCAGGACCCTCGGCGTGACCAAGGTGGACCTCGACGAGCTTCTGCATCGCGCCGACTTCATCACGCTCCATGTGCCGCTGACCGACAAGACCCGCAACATCCTCAGCCGCGATGCGCTCGCCAAGATGAAAAAGGGCGTCCGCATCATCAACTGCGCGCGGGGCGGCCTGATCGACGAAGCCGCACTTTACGACGCACTCACTTCCGGCCATGTCGCGGGTGCAGCGCTTGATGTGTTCGAGACAGAGCCCGCCACCGAAAGCCCGCTCTTCAACCTGCCGAACGTCGTCTGCACCCCGCATCTCGGCGCCTCGACCGCCGAAGCGCAGGAAAATGTCGCCCTGCAGGTCGCCGAGCAGATGTCGGACTATCTGCTGACCGGCGCGGTGCAGAATGCGCTCAACATGCCCTCGGTGACGGCCGAGGAAGCCGCCGTCATGGGCCCCTGGATCAAGCTTGCCGGCCATCTGGGCGCCTTCGCGGGCCAACTGACCGACGAGCCGATCAAGGCGATCAACGTGCTTTACGACGGCACCGTCAGCCATATGAACCTCGCGGCGCTGAACTGCGCCGCGATCGCGGGGATCATGAAGGTGGCGAACCCCGACGTGAACCTCGTCTCGGCCCCGGTCATCGCCAAGGAACGCGGCGTGCAGATCGCCACGACCCGGCAGGAAAAGGGCGGCGTCTTCGACGGCTACATGAAGCTGACCGTCGTGACCGACAAGCGAGAGCGCTCGATCGCGGGCACCGTGTTCTCGGACGGCAAGCCGCGCTTCATCCAGATCAAGGGCATCAATATCGACGCCGAGATCGGGGCGCACATGCTTTACACGACGAACGAGGACGTGCCGGGCATCATCGGCACGCTTGGCCAGACGCTGGGCGACGCGGGCATGAACATTGCGAACTTCACGCTTGGCCGCGCCACACAGGGCGGCGATGCGATCGCGCTGCTCTATCTCGACGAGGCCCCGAAGGAGAACGTGCTGAAGGCGCTCGCCGCAACCGGCAAGTTCAACCAGATCCGGCCGCTGGTCTTCGACGTCGCCTGACCCCTGCAGGACGCGCGGAAGGCGACAGGCAATGTCGCATTCTGCGCAGCGCAGGCGTAAAAGCACAGCAACAGTCCGGGCCGATCCACCAGCCCGGACTGTCCCATGGCAAACCAGCATCGTCTCGACGCCTTGCGCACGACCCTCGCGGACCACTACCGCACCGAGGCGCGTCCTGACGCCGCGCGCACGGCCGCGTCATTTCTCGCCGGGACGCTCGCCGCCGAACCGCGGCCGCCTTGCGCGCTCGACGCTCTGATCCGCGGCACGTCCGCCAGCTCCACCCTGCCCGCCGCCCGCGCGGTGCTTGCTGCGCAGAAGCTGATCCCCTGGGGCACCAACCCGGTCGCCGACCGCACCGGCAGCATCGCCGACATCATCGCGGTGGCGACCCTGATGAGCCCCGAAGGGCCCATCCTGTCCGCCGACTACCGGCTCGGCCTCTTCTACCAGCGGCCTGGCAGCTATTACCCGCTGCACAACCATGATGCGGACGAGACCTACGTCATCCTCGCCGGGTGCGCCGACTGGACAGCGGGCGAGGATCGCCGCCCGCGCGCGGCGGGCGACATGATCCACCACCCGAGCCGGATGCCCCATGCCTTTCGTACCGGCCCCGAGGGTCTTCTGGCGCTCTGGCGCTGGAGCGGCGACATCAGCACCCATTCCTACGCCATTCTGCCCGATCCGGACGCCTGAGCGCCGCCATCCGATTGCATCCCCGCGCCGCCGCCCGTAGGGTCCGCGCGACCTGTCCTGCAAGGCATCGATTCACATGCTCACCTACGCCATCGGCGACATTCACGGCCATCTGGCCCAGCTTCAGGACCTGCACGGGCTGATCGAGAAGGACCGCGCGGCGCAGGGTCCGACAGCAGCGCCGGTCGTTCATATCGGCGATCTGGTGGACCGGGGACCCGACAGCAGGGGCGTGATCGACTTTCTGATCGCGGGCCGGGCACAGGGCGCGGACTGGGTGGTCCTGCGCGGCAATCACGACCGGATGTTCCGCGGTTTCCTCGACGATGCCGATTACCAGGACCCGCGTCTGCGGACCGACCTTTCCTGGCTGCACGAAAGGCTTGGCGGGGCCGCGACGCTCGCCTCTTACGGCATCACGGGCGCTGGCGCGCGGTTCCTGCATGATCTGCAGGCGGACGCGCGGGAGGCAGTTCCTGCCGCGCATGTCGCCTTCCTCGACGAGTTGCAGAATTACCATCTGCGGGACACGAGCCTTTTCGTCCATGCGGGCGTCCGGCCGGGGGTGGACCTGCGCCACCAGACCGAGGATGACCTTCTGTGGATCCGCAATGATTTCCTGAAAGATGACCGCGACCATGGCGCGCTGATCGTTCACGGCCATACGCCGGTCGATCGCGTCACCCACTACGGCAACCGGCTGAACCTCGACACCGGCGCGGGCTATGGCGATCCGATGAGCGCGGTGGCGATCGAGGGCAGCGCGGTCTTTCAACTCACTCCGCGCGGCCGGGTGCGGATCGCGCCGTGACCGGCGACGGGCCGCAAGGCGCGCGCTTCGCGCGTTGGCGGCCCGTCGCCATCGGTGCGCGCCCCCACCTCGTCCGGCACGCGGTCGCGGCGCCGCGCTGGACGCTTCCGCCGCTCTCGATCGCGGTCATCGCCGATCCGCATGTCTGCGCCCCCTGGGTCACGGTCCCGGCGCTTGAGCGGATCGTCGCGCAGGTGAATGCGCTCGGGGCCGATCTCGTGCTCCTCGCCGGCGATTTCATCGCCGCGCGCCAGTTGCCGGGGCGGCGGATCGCCGCGGCGGATTTCATGCCCGCCCTTGCGGCACTTCGCGCGCCGCTTGGCCGCTTCGCGGTGATGGGCAATCACGACTGGCGCGACTGCGCCTTGTCGCGCGCCACCCGCTTTCAACGCAATTCGGTGGCCGAGGCGCTGGAGACCCATGGCATCCCGCTTCTGAGAAATGCTGCCGTCACGCTTGACCATGGCGGCGGCCGGTTCCATCTCGTCGGGCTCGACAGCCAGCGCCCGCTCGCCCGCAATCCGCAACCCGGCTTCCACCGGCCCGGGGAGGCCTTCGCCGGGGTCGAGGCGGGCCTGCCCGCGATCCTGCTCGCCCACGAACCCGATTATTTTGCCGAAGGCGACACGCGCGCCTTCCTGCAGATCTCCGGCCATACCCATGGCGGGCAGGCAAACCTCTTCGGCTGGCGGCCGCTCACGCCGTCGCTGTACGGCGGACGCTACGGTTGGGGCCATGTGCGGGACGGCGGGCGGCATCTGATCGTCTCGGGCGGCATCGGCTATTCCGGTCTGCCGCTACGTCTTTTCCAGCCGCCCGAGATTACGCTTATCACCGTCACCGGCAGCGCCTAACCTTTCTGCGACACGGCAAGGAGGTTCCCATGACGGATATCGTGATTCTGGGCGGCGCCCGCACCGCCATCGGCACATTCGGCGGCGCCCTGTCGGGGATGGGGCCGATCGACATCGGCACGGTCGCGGCGAAGGCGGCGCTGGAGCGGTCGGGTGTGTCGCCGGAACGGATCGGGACCGTGGTGATGGGCCATGTGATCAACACCGAGCCGCGCGACATGTATCTGAGCCGCGTGGTGGCGATGACTGCCGGCGTGCCGGAAGGCACGCCCGCGATGAATGTGAACCGGCTGTGCGGGTCGGGCGTGCAGGCCATCGTCTCGGCCGCGCAGGCGCTGACGCTGGGCGACGCCGATTTCGCGCTGGCGGGCGGGGCGGAATGCATGAGCCGCTCGCCCTACGCGCTCCAGGCCGCGCGCTGGGGCCAGAAGATGGGCGATACGAAAGCGGTCGACATGATGACCGGCGCGCTGACCTGCCCGTTCGGCACCGGCCATATGGGCGTGACGGCAGAGAATGTGGCGCGGGAACACGGGATCAGCCGCGCCGATCAGGACGTGTTCGCGCTGGAAAGCCAGGCGCGGGCGGCGAAGGCCATCGCCGAGGGGCGGTTCGCGGCCGAGATCGCGCCCGTGGAGATATCCGCGCGCAAGGGGCCGGTGATCTTCGACCGGGACGAACATCCCAAGGCCACGAGCCTGGAGGCGCTCGCCGGGCTGAAGGCGGTCTTCCAGAAGGACGGGACGGTGACGGCGGGCAATGCGAGCGGCATCAACGATGGCGCGGGCGCAGTTGTTCTTGCGCGCGCCGAGGCGGCGCAGGCGTCAGGCCTGAGGCCGCGGGCGCGGATCGTCGGCTATGCGGTCGCGGGCGTGCGCCCCGAGGTGATGGGGATCGGCCCGGTGCCGGCCGTCCGGGCGCTCATGGCGCGGACCGGGATGAAGGCTGAGGATTTCGACGTGATCGAATCGAACGAGGCTTTCGCGGCCCAGGCGCTTGCCGTGTCCAAGGAGCTTGGCCTCGATCCGGCGAAGGTGAACCCCAATGGCGGGGCGATCGCGCTTGGCCATCCGGTGGGGGCGACGGGGGCGATCATCACCGTGAAGGCGCTTCACGAAATGGAGCGGACGGGCGGGCGCCTCGCGCTCATCACCATGTGCATCGGCGGCGGGCAGGGCATCGCGCTTGCGATCGAGCGGCTTTGACCGTTCAGCCGTGATCCGATGGCGGCCGCGCCTTGAGGCGCGGCCAAGACATGTCTCGCGCGCCCCGGATCAGATCCGGGGCACTCGGGTCTGCCTCCGGCGGGGATAGTTTCGAACGGAAGAGGATGCCTCAGTTCACCGTGACAGCGACCGCGGCGCTGCGGCCTTCGGCGTCGATGACCGAAAGCCGGTAGAAACCCGGCCCGCCAAGCGCCAGAAGGCTTTCGCGGCCGCTCTGCCCAAGGGCGGCGGGGGCGCCGTTCACCAGCCAGAGGAAGGGCGCGCTGCCGTCGCGGACCTTCACCGTGACCGCGCCGTCGGGGGCGTCGAGCGTGGCGCCATCGGGCGGGAAGGCCACTTTCGGCGCATCGGGGGCGGCGGCGGCGAAAGCCGCGCCGCGCGGGCGGAAGCTGCGCAGGGGTTGCGGCAGGCGGGCGTTCGGCAGGATCAGCGTCGCGGGCGGGGGGGGCGGCAGCGGATCGAAGCGCGGCTTCAGCCGACCGAACACCTCGAAGAGCACGGGCGCCGCCAGTTCGCCGCCGAAGGCGCCCGGCACTGGCGTGCCGTCGGCGCGGCCCATCCAGACACCCGCGACATGGCCGCCGTCGAACCCGACGGCCAGCGCATCGCGGTGACCGTAGCTGGTGCCGGTCTTGTAGGCGAGCCGCCCCGGCGCGGCACCTGGCGGCGGCGGCAGGCCTGCGAGGATATCATCCACAAGCCAGGCCGCCTCGGGCGCGAAGAGGCGTTGCGGAAGGTCGGCCGCACCGCCCGGCGCCGCCGAAAGCCGGATCGGGCGGCCGAGCCGGGCCAGGGCCGCATAGGATTGCACGAGATCCTTGAGCGATATGCCCAAGCCCCCGAGGGCCACGGCAAGGCCCGGCTGGCCGCCCGGGATCTGCGGGCGTGCCCCGGCGCGGCGGAGCGCGGCAAGGAGGTTCGCGGGGCCGATCGCATCGGTGAGGCTGACGACCGGGATATTCAGCGAGGCCTGCAGGGCCTCGCGCACCGTCAGCGTGCCCCGGAAGGCGCGGTCGAAATTCTGCGGCGCGTAGGTGCCGAAGGCCACCGGCTTGTCGTCGATCAGGGTTTCGGGATGGGCGAGACCCTGATCGAAGGCGAGCGCATAGACGAACGGTTTCAGCGTCGAGCCGGGCGAGCGCAGCGCCTCTGTCATGTCGACGAAGCCCTGTCGGCGCTCGTCGCCCCAGTCCGCCGTGCCAACCGAGGCGAGGATTTCCCCGGTCCGGTGATCGGCCACGAGGATCGCGACAGAGAGCCGTTCGCCCGCGCGGCGGGCCGCCTGGGCGGCGAGCCTTTCGAGCGAGGCCTGCAGCGCGCCGTCCAGCGTTGTCAGATGCAGGCGCTTGACCGGATCGGCACGGCGCAGCGCCTCGGCCAGAAGGGCGGCATGGTCGGGGAAGGCGCGACGGGCGCCGGGGACCGGCTCGGTCTCGGCAGCGGCGACCCGTTCGGCGGTCAGGACGCCCTGCCCCGCCATCCGCGCCAGCACCCGCGATCGCGCCGCGGCCGCGGCGCCCGGATAACGGTCTGGGCGGCGGGCCTCGGGGCTTTGCGGGATCGCCACCAGAAGCGCGGCTTCTGCCGGGGTCAGATGGCGCGGTTCCTTGCCGAAATAGGCCAGCGATGCCGCGCGCACCCCTTCGAGATTGCCGCCATAGGGCGCGATGCGCAGGTAAAGCGCGAGGATCTCGTCCTTCGTCAGCCGCCGTTCCAGCGCCAGGGCCACGCGCATCTGGCGCAGCTTGCCCTGCCAGCGCCCGGTGCCGCTGTCCTCCAGAAGCCGTGCCACCTGCATGGTCAGCGTCGAGCCGCCGGACACCACGCGGCCGTGCCACAGCGCCTGCAGGCCTGCACGGCCGATCGCGACAGGATCGACGCCGGAATGGTCGTAGAAACGCCGGTCCTCGAACCCCACGAGCATTTTCAGGAACAGGGGATCGACCGGGCCGGGATCGAGCCGCCAGCGGCCGTCGGCCACGGTGAAGGCCCGCAAAAGCGCGCCGTCGCGGTCGCGCACCTCGACCGACGTGTCGATGGCAAGGGGCGGCAGATCGGTTGCCGCGACCCACTGATCCAGCCGGTCGCGGGCGACGGCGGCAAGGAAGAGGATCGCCGCCGCGAGAAAGAGCGCCCGGTGCGCCGCCGGGCGAAGGGCCCGGACGCCCATGTTACTCGGTCACCGTCAGGCGGCCCTCGGCGCTCCGCGCCCGGTAGTCCGGCCGGTACATGTCCTCGACCGTCGCGGCGGGCAGGTCGTAGCTGCCCGGAGAGATGGCGCGCACGATATAGGCCAGCCGGAACGGCTCGGGCGAGGTCCAGTCGACGGCGGCAAGGAACCGGTCCTGCCGGAACTCGACATTGCGCGGATAGTCGACGGTCGAGAGCCAGTCGAGCGCGGCAATGTCCCCGCCCCGGATCAGGTTCGGATTGTCGATCTCGAAGCCCGCGGGCAAGGGATCGTTGATCATCAGCCGCGCCTCGCCGGGGCCGAAGGGCGTGACCTCGACCACGGCCACAAGCCGGGTGCCCTGCTTGACCGCCGCGGGATCAACCGGCGCGCCATCCATTGTGAACCAGCTGCGGTCGATCCGGTAGCCGTTGCCGCCCGCCGGTTCCGGCGCGGCCGGAACCCCGAAGGCGGTGAGCGTCAGCGTCGCCTCGCTTGCGCCTTCGTTGCGGATCACCTGCGCGGCGCCCCCCGAAGTCTGATCCTCGATCACCCGGACGAGCGGCCCGGTGAAGGGCGCGCCATTGACCGAGAACTGGTCGGCCGCCTGACCGGAAAGCGAGGCATGGGTGGCCAGAAGCGCCCAGGTCGCCTCCTGCGTCGAGAGCGACCGCGACAGAAGCCGCGCGGCCACCGCCTGGCCGATCCGGTCGGCGGGCACGGCCGTCGATCCGGCCTCGGCCGCAAGCGCGAGAACCGCGGTCGCATCGCGCAGGTTGGTGCCATAGTCGGCGCGCCAGACCTGGGCCTCGGCTGCGGTGCCCTGGGTTTCCAGCGTCACCGTCACCATCTCGGCCGCACGCTTGAACAGGTCATCCGCCCGGGTCTGATCGCCGTAGGAGGCGAGCGCCGCGCCAAGCTGCGCCGCCGCGATCGGCGTGTCGAACGCATCGGCCTTCACATCGGCATAGTAGCGCAAGTCGCCCATCGCCGCTGCGCCTTCCCGCGCCAGAACCATCAGCGCATAGGCCACCGGCCCGCCGTTCGCGTCGAAATCGGGCTGGTAGTTGATCTGGTTCCTGAGATTGTCGAGCGCATTGCGGAAGGCCGTGTCGGGCACGTCGTAGCCTTGCGCGCGGGCCCGGCTGAGGAAATCGGTGACAAAGGCGTCAAGCCACATGTCGCCCGATTCCGGATACCAGAGGCCAAAAGCGCCGTTCGAGGATTGGTTGAGAAGGATCTCGCCGATCGCCTCCTGCACGCGCTGATGAATCTCTCCGGTCTCGCCCAGGCTGCCCATCGCGCTGGCCACTTCCTCGAAATAGAGAAGTGGCAACGCCTTCGATGTCATCTGCTCGGTGCAGCCATAGGGATAGCGGTCGAGCGCGGCGAGGATCCCCGGCGCATTGAACCGTGCCACCGGACCCAGCGCCAGCGTCGCCTTGCCGCTGCCGGGCTGGAAGCCGTCGAAGACATTGGCGTCAAGCGTGAAGGATTGGCCGACGGCAAGCGTGAACTGGCTTTGCCGGATCGTCTCGGGGCTGAGGTCGCGCACCGGGATGGTGAGGGACTTCACCAGCTGCTTGCCATCGGGCGTCGTCAGCGCCACACGGATCGTTGCATCCTGTTCGGCGTCAGGCGCTGTGAACGGGATCGACAGCGTGGCCTTGGCCTTTTCCGCAAGGTCGAGGCCCGAGGGACCGTCGCCAAGCGTCAGGCCTTCGGAGGTCACATCGAGCCCCATCCGCCCCGCCGGGCCGGTCGCATGAACGATCTCGAGCCGCAGCGTCGACCTATCGCCCGGCGCCAGGAAGCGCGGGACCGAGGCCGTCACCACCACCGGATCGCGGACAAGAACGTCCCGGCTCGCCTGTCCGATCGACGATTTCGACCAGGCCACTGCCATCACCTTCACCGTGCCGTTGAAGGAGGGCAGAGTGAATTCGGTGCGGGCATAGCCATCGGCACCCACCTCGACCGGGCCGGAGAAATAGGCCACCAGTTCCTCGGTCGGCGGCGGGGCCTTCAGCTTCACGCCCCCCGCGTCACCGCCCGAGCGCACCGCGCCCATCGTGCCGTTCTGGCCGTCGATCAGGCGACCATAGACATCGCGGATCGCCATGCCGAGCCGCTGCTGGCTGAAATAATGATCCTCCGGGTCCGGCGCGTCGAAGGCGGTCAGGTTCAGGATGCCGACATCGACGGCGGCGATGGTGACCCAGGCCTTTTCGCCCGCCGCCACGCCCTCGACCTTCACCGCGACCGGCAATGGCCCGCGCGGATCTGCCTCGGCCGCCACCTCAAGCCCGGTCGCCAGACGCTTCGCGCCCGGATCGACCTTGGCATAGGAAAGGCCCAGCGCCCGCGCCGGCGTGCGGCCCGCCGCCTCATCCATCGGCCGGATGACGGAGGCGGTCACATAGGCGCCCGCGCCCCAGTCGTCGGTCACCGGCAGATCGACCGTATTCTCGCCCTCGGCAACCGGCACCGCCTTCATCGCGATCAGATGGTTCGAGATGACCGAAACGAGCGCCACGCCCGCCGAACGCGGCACGATCCGCACCTTTGCGGTCTCGCCCGGCAGATAGGCAGGCTTGTCGAGCGCGAGTTCAAGCGTGTCGGGCGTCGAGGCCGCATCGGCGGGCACATACCAGCCCGCATAGAACGTCAGGGAAGAGACGGCCTGCGATCCGTCCGCGCTGTCGACCACCAGTTCATATTCGCCCCAGTCGACCTGACCCGAGACCGTCACGGGATTCCCGCCCAGTTCCGCCTCGCCCGAGGCGACCAGGCTGCGGGTCGTGGTCACATCCCAGTTCCACTGTCCGTAGAGCGAATACCATTGATAGCGGGTCTCAAGCCGGTTGAGCTTCCACTTCACCTTCAGCGGCGCCACCTTGCCGTCCGGCCCGACCGCGATCAGGTCGAACGCGGCCTCCGCGCCCTGCGGCGAGACGCCGCCCTCGAAGGCAGGCTTGATGCCGATGACCGGCGCATCGGGCAGAAGCAGCCGTTCGACCGTCCGCTCGACCGGGCGGCCCGACCCTTCGGTCAGCCGAATCGCATAGCGCACCGACAGCGGCCGCTTCGCCTCGGCCCCGAGATCGGGCAGCGAGACATAGACCGTGCCCTTGCCGTCCGCATCCGTCGTGCCGGTGTCATAGAGCGTGTCATAGGTGGTCGAGAAGGGCACATCATACTGGCCGAACCGGTAGCCGGGGAAATCCGGCAGTTCGGAAACCGCGCTGATCCGGTAATCGCCCTCAACCGGCAGATCGGCCCCCGGCGCCCCGAAGAGATACCGCGCATCGATGCCTATCTCGGCCTCCTGTCCCTGCCGTTGCGGACCCTCTGCCGCCGTCAGGTCGAAATCAATCCGCTCGGGCAGGAAATCCTCGACGAGGAAGGTCTGGGACGCCAGAAGGCTGTTCTCATCCTCGGCAAAGGTCTCGATCCGCCAGGTCCCGCGCGGCGCGGCGCCCGCGATCGCGAAGCTGACGGCGCGCCCGCCCGCACCCGCATCCGGCGCAAGCTGGCGGCTGTATTCGACGCCATCGGGGCGCATGATCCGCACGGTCAGCGGCAGGCCCTCGATCGCCACCATATTGGCGTCGCGCGCCAGGATCGTCGCATTCACCGTCTCGCCCGCGCGATAGGCGCCGCGGTCGGTCGAGAGGAACACATCGACCGCAGGCGCGGCGGGCCTACCCGCCACACCCCGGTCGGACAGGTCGAATTCCGGCTCGGTCAGCGACAGGAACGAGAAATCCTCGCCCTCCTCGACCGTCACCACCGCGGGCGCCGACCCGCCAGTTCCCGCCACGAGACCGGCGGCGAAATGCGCATATCCGTCCTTGTCGGTCTTGGCCTGCCCGATCACCGCATTGGCACGCGAGACAAGCGTCACGGTCGCGCCCTCGGCCGCCGAGGCATCGCCAAGCTTGCGCGCGAAGACATGCAGCCCGTCGGTGCCCTGCATCGTGGTGAAGCCGAGGTCGGAGATCACGAACCACTGGGTCGCGGGCGGCACCTGTTCGGGGTCGCTGTCGCGCACCGTCGCCTGCAGCGCATAGATGCCGGGGCCGAGGTCCTTCAGCACCGCGTCAAGCGGCAGGCGCGTCGTCACGTCGCGGTTGGCCTCGGCCTGCGCGGTGTCGGCCTCGCCGGTCCAGACCTCTTCGGAATACTGGCTGTTGAAATAGTCCGCCGACCAATAGTCGAGCGGGCGGGCGATCAGATCCTCCCGAAAGGCCGCCACCAGATTGCGGTCCGACACCCGGCTGAGCTTCAGATCGAGCTTCGGCGCATTCACCGTCTCGACGGGAATGCCCGAGCCCTGCGCGCGCGGCAGGATATAGGCGCGTCCGGGGAACCGCACGGCGGCGGCGCGGTCGCGGACATAGGCGCTGATGGTAATGTCCCTGGCCAGCGCCTCGCCATCGGCCGCGGGCAACCCTTCGCGGAAAGTCAGCTGGTAGCGCTTGCCATGCTCGACCCCGGTCACGCAGATCTGGTTGTCGGTATTCTCGACCGCAAGGCCCGCCTCGGGCAGCGCCACGAAGGGCGCGTAGTCGACGCCCGACAGTGCGAGCGGCGCATTGAAGGTCGCGCAGATGCGGGCATCGGCGCCATCATTGTCGACCCTGTGCTCCTCGATCCGGAAGCCATATTTGCCGATCGCCTCCTCCAGAAGCGCCCCCGCATCGTCACGCGGCGCAATTTCCTGGGCGAGGCGCAGCGCCGGGATCATGTCGCGCCCGCGCTCCACCACCTCAAGGGACCGCGCCATCACCATCAGCGCGGTCGCCTGCAGCGCCGGCCCGTCGGAACGCAGGTAGCCGTTCACCGACGCCGAAAGCGCTCGCCAGCCATACGACTGCCGCTCGTTCCAATCGTTGGTCTGGATCGACAGGAGGAGATCGGCATATTCGACCCATTGGTTGGCGGCGTCGGTCAGATTGAGCGCCGCCCCCACAAAGCGCGAGGCGCCCAGGAAATCGCCTTCAACGCGCGCCTGGGCGGCAGCCTTGAGCAGTTCCTCGGCAGGCCACGCGCCGCTGATATGGGTCGTCGCCAGATCGCGCGCCTGCGCGAGCGCCTGATCGAAATCGGTGTCCTGCAGAAACGAAAGCTCCCCCGCACGCTTCGGCGCCACGATCACGGCCTTGTCGTCCGCCAGCTTCACCCAGCCCGAGAGCGCGCCTTGATAGGGTTTCATGTCGCTGATGTCGGTCTTCAGGAAGCAGGCATTGGCATTGGTGTTGAATGTCAGCGCCGTGCAGCCGTCGGTCGCGAAACAGGCTGCGGCGCAGGCGTCCAGCGAAGTGTCGAACAGGGATTTCAGGTCCGATCCGTAGAAATCGGTGTTCTCGGTCAGGACCAGACGCTTCTCGGGGATCAGGGTCCGGTCCTGCGCCGGCGCGCCTGTCGCCAGGAATGCCGCGGCCACAACCGTAAGAAGACCAGAAACGCGCATCGAACCCTCCACTGCCAGCGCCAGAAGCGTGCCACGCGCGGCGCGCGAAGGCAATGCGACCCCCTTGGCGGAATTCCATACCTGCCGCGCGTTTAGCGCCTTTTTACCTTGCTCGGCCAGACTGCGCCCGGACCTGTGATGAAAGTCGGGGGCGGACGGTGAACATCGCCGAGAAACTGGTGCGGGAAAGGCGGGCGCGGCTGGCGGCCGAACGGCTGCTGGACCAGAAGGCGCGCGAGTTGCAGGAAGCGAATGCGCGGCTGTCCGATCACGCGCGCACCCTGTCGGACACGGTGCTTGAGCAGCGCCACGGCCTTGCCGAGGCGGAGACGGAACGCGAGGTTCTGAAAGACCGCACCGCACAGGCGGAATCGGAACTTGAGCGCGCGCATGCAGCCCTCAAGCAGGCGCAGCGCCGCCTCTGGGAAGCGCTCGAAACCATCCGCGATGGTTTCGCGGTCTTCGACGCCGACCTCCGGCTGATCATCGCCAACGGCGCCTTCGTCGCGCTGTTCCGCGGCCGGTGCGAGCTTGAGGCGGGGCAAAGCTACGATCACCTGATCCGCATGCTCGCCGCGAAAGAGATCGTCGATCCCGACGGCGGCGACGAACATGACTGGCACAACGAGATGATCGCGCGCCTGATGCGCGACGAGATACCGCCCAGGACCGTGAAACTGACCGATGGCAGGTTCGTGAAATTCATCGACCGGCGCGGCGAGGCGGGGGACCTCGTCTGCCTCATCTCCGACATCACCGACGTGATGCGCCGCGAGGCGGAGCTGGAAGAGGCGCGCGCCAGGGCCGAAACGGCCAGCCGCGCCAAATCGACCTTCCTCGCCAACATGAGCCATGAGATCCGCACGCCAATGAACGGTGTGGTCGGCATGGCCGACCTTCTGTGCGAAACGAACCTCAGCGACGAACAAAGGCTGTTCGCCGAGACGATCAGATCCTCGGGCGAGGCGCTTTTGCAGATCATCAACGATGTGCTCGACTATTCGAAGGCAGAGGCCGACAGGCTGCGTCTTTACCCCGAACCTTTCGACCTCGAACATTGCCTGCACGAGGTGATGCTGCTTCTGCAACCCTCCGCGCGCGAGAAGGGCGTGAGCCTCAATCTCGACTTCGATCTTTTCCTGCCCACCCGCTATGTCGCGGACCCGGGCCGCATCCGCCAGATCCTGACCAACCTTATCGGCAATGCGGTGAAGTTCACCCAGGAAGGCCATGTGCTCGCCCGGGTGGTGGGCATGCCGCTCGACGACCGCCGCTACGATCTGCATGTCTCGATCGAGGATACCGGCATCGGCATCGCGCCCGAACATGTCGATCACATCTTCGGCGAGTTCAACCAGGTCGACGACCAGTCCAACCGCAGATTCGAAGGCACCGGCCTCGGTCTCGCCATCACCCGCCAGCTCGTGGACCTCATGGGTGGCGAGATCTGGGTGGACAGCGAACCGGGGCGCGGATCCTGTTTCGGCTTCCGCATCGCCGTCACGGCCGCCGAACCTCTGCCCGAGGAACCCGAGAACCGCCCGATCACGCTCAAGCGCGCGCTGGTGATCGACGCCGCGATCGTCGGCCGCGAAATCCTGTCCCGGCAGCTTTCGGGCATGGGTCTTGCCGTCGATGGCTGCCGCAGCGCCCCGGAAGCCCAACTGGCGCTTGGCCGCGAACCGGGTGTCGATCTGGTGATGATCGATCAGGACCTGGGCGACGGCGCATCCGGCCAGGGCCGGGGTGTCGAGATTTCCGCCCAACTGCGCGGCGCGGGCTATCTCGGACCGATCCTTCTCTACAGCACCGCGCCCATGAACATCCGCAGCTCCGCCGGTCTGGTGCAGGGGCTGATGCAGAAACCGATCCTTAGGTCCGACCTTTTCCGCAGGCTTCAGGACCTGTCGGAAACCGCCAGCCCTGCGCTGTCGGCGTTGCCGGCGCCGCCCCCCGCCACCCGGGTGGACCCGGCAAGCCTCAGGCAGATGCGTGTCCTCGCGGCCGAGGACAACCGCACCAACCAGCTCGTGTTCCGCAAGATGGTGCAGGCGTTCGACATTGATCTGGCCTTTGCCGAAAACGGCCGCGAGGCCGTCGAGAAATGGCGGACCTTCCGGCCCGATCTGATCTTCATGGACATTTCGATGCCCGGCATGGACGGGCGCGAGGCCTCGCGCGCCATTCGCACCGCCGAGGCAGAGGCCGGGCTTGGCGAACATGTGCCGATCGTCGTCCTGACCGCCCACGCGATGGAGGGCGACAGCGACAGCATCATCGCCGCCGGTGTCGATCACTATCTGACCAAGCCCCTCAGGAAGGTCGAGATAGGCAGGCAGATCATCACAAGCTGCCCCAAGGGCGCCCGACCGCCCGCCCCCGACGAGCCCGCCCCCACGTGAACCGTCGGGTCTTCCGGGTGCCGGTTCTCCCGCGACGCGGCCCTGGCGGCGACCGGCACGGGCCGCCGCAATGCGACGAGCCCGTCGACGACCTCGGGCGCACCGGCCCCGACCATCCATTGCCCGGCAATGTCGTGCGGCCTTCCCTTGCCGGTCGCGGCGCGGCGCGATTGCGGCCCGAAGAGGGCAAGCCTCCCTCACAGGGCGCCTCTCAGCCTTGGGCAAGCTCCTCCAGGAACGCCTGCCCGAACCGGTCGAGCCTGGCTTCGTCCAGCCCGCCCACCCGGCCAAGCTGCGCCAGATCGCGCGGCCGCGCCTCGGCGATCCGCCGGAGAGCCGAGGGCGTGCAGGACAGGGGCTTGCCGGTTCCGTCCGCCCCGCGCCCGAGCCGTAGCTGCGCCGCGCTCAACCGGTCGTACAGATCGGCTTCGGGCCGCCCGGCGATCTTCGCGCGCACCGGATGCAGCCGCTCGGTCGCGCCGGTGATGACCTCCAGGAAGGCCGCGCCATAACTTTCCAGCTTCTTCGCCCCCACGCCCGAGACCCGCGCCATCTGATCAAGCGTCGCGGGCCGCGCCTCGGCCATCTCGATCAGCGTCCGGTCGGGGAAGATCACATAGGCGGGGACCCGCGCCGCCTCGGCCAATGCCCGGCGCTTGGCCTTGAGCGCGGACAGAAGCGGCGCATCCTCTTCTGACACCAAAGCCTTCACCATGGGCCGCGCCATGGCCTTGCGGATCGTGTCGCGCCGCAGCGTGATCCGTTCCTCGCCCCG
Source organism: Paracoccaceae bacterium (assembly GCA_041397305.1). Taxonomy (GTDB): domain Bacteria; phylum Pseudomonadota; class Alphaproteobacteria; order Rhodobacterales; family Rhodobacteraceae; genus TMP-24. The sequence continues at coordinate 277,903 of JAWKWX010000002.1, forward strand.
CAGGATCGGGCGCGCGGCATCGGTCATGCGGAAGGCCCCCGCGCGTTCGGCGTCCGGGCGGATCAGGTCACGTCCGGTCATCTGGCGGAAGACGGCCTGCCATTCGGCCTTCCCCAGATCGCGCCCCACCCCGAAGGTCGGCAGCGCGTCATGCCCGCGGCCCTGCACCTTGTCGGTCAGCGTGCCGGTCAGGATGTCGATCAGATGGCCCGCACCATAGCTCTCGCCGGTCCTCAGCATCGCCGACAGGGCCTTCCTGACCGCATCGGTCGCATCGAAGGTCTCGGGCGGCATGTCGCACAGATCACAGGCACCGCAGGGCGCCGACACCTCGCCGAAATAAGACAGCAGCAGCTGGCGGCGGCAGCCGGTCGCCTCGGCCAGCCCCAGCAGATGGTTGAGCCGCGCGTGATCGGCGGCCTTGCGCTCGGGCGGTGCCAGCCCCTCGTCGATCTGCGCCCGGCGGAGCCGGATATCCTCGGGACCATAGAGCGTAAGCGTCTCGGCGGGCGCGCCGTCGCGGCCCGCCCGACCGATCTCCTGATAATAGGCCTCGATCGATTTCGGCAGGTCGGCATGGGCCACCCAGCGGATATCGGGCTTGTCGATCCCCATGCCGAAGGCGACGGTCGCGACCACGATCAGCCCGTCCTCGCGCTGGAACCGCGCTTCCGCCTCGCGCCGGGCCTCGGCCTCCATCCCGCCGTGATAGGGACAGGCAGAATGGCCTTCCTCGCGCAGCGCCTGTGCCAGCACCTCGGTCTTGGCCCGCGTCGCCACATAGACGATGCCAGACTGCCCGCGCCGTGCGGCGGCGAAGGACAGGATCTGGTGGCGCGGCTGGTCCTTCACGCCGAAGGCCAGATGGATGTTCGGGCGATCGAACCCCCTGAGGAAGGTCCGGGGCGCCGCGCCACCGAACAGCCGCGCGACGATCTCGGCCCGCGTCTCCTCGTCGGCGGTCGCGGTGAAGGCGGCGAGCGGCAGGTCGAGCGCCCGGCGCAGCTCGCCGATCCTCAGGTAATCGGGGCGGAAATCATGGCCCCACTGGCTGACGCAATGCGCCTCGTCGACGGCGATGAGCGTGGTGCCGATCCGCCGCAGAAGCTGCAGCGTGCCACCCGAGGCGAGCCGTTCCGGCGCCATGTAGAGAAGCTTCATCCGCCCGTCGTCGAGCGCCCGGAAGACCGCCTCGGTCTCTTCTTCGGTATTGCCGGAGGTCAGCGCCCCCGCCTCGACCCCGCTTTCGCGAAGGGCGCGCACCTGATCGCGCATCAGCGCGATGAGGGGCGAGATGACCACCGTCACCCCTTGCCGCATCAGCGCGGGCAACTGAAAGCACAGCGACTTGCCGCCGCCCGTGGGCATGATGGCGAGCACATTCCGCCCCGCCGCCACCTCGGCCACGATCTCTTCCTGGCCGGGACGGAAGGAGTGAAATCCGAAGACGGAGGCGAGAAGCTCCTGGGGCGCCGGCATCGCTCAGCCGCCGTAGAAGAAGCCCGCGTTGTTATGGAGCACCTGGCGCAGGATGATCAGGATCACGAAGGCGACGAGCGGCGCGAGGTCGAGCCCCGGCGTTTGCGGCAGGAAGCGGCGGATCGGCGCATAGATCGGTTCGAGAAGCCGGTTCAGCCCGAACCAGATCTGCGCGACCTGCGGCTGGCGCGGGTTCAGCACCTGAAAGCTCAGAAGCCAAGACAGGATGATATGGGCGATCATCACGAACCAGATGACCTGAAGGATCACGTCCAATGCCTGATAGAGCGAAACCATCTGCTTCTCCTGCCGGTTTCGGCCAGAGGTAAAGGCTCGGGCCCCGGCCCGCAAGCCGCTAACGCCCTCTAACGCCACGTCGCCGGTTGACCTTTGCGTCACCCGGCGTCACGAGACCCACAGGCAAGATGGGAAGACGGCAATGTATCCGTTCGTGCGCATGGCGAAGGAAATCTGGCTCGGGCGGCGGCAGCCGGCGATCGGGCTTCTGGACACGCATGTGACCCGTCACATCTGCTGGCCCTGGGATCTGGATTTCTTTCTGGAGCTGAACAACGGCCGGACGCTGACGCTGTTCGACCTTGGCCGCGTGCCCCTGGGCATGCGCACCGGCTTCAGCGGCGCCACCGGCCGCCGCCGCTGGGGCGTCGCGGTCGCGGGCAGCGCCATCCGCTACCGCCGCCGGGTGCGCGCCTTCGACCGGGTCACGATCCGCACCCGCTGCATCGGCTGGGACGCGCGGTTCTTCTACATGGAACAGAGCATGTGGAAGGGCGAGGACTGCACGAGCCAGCAGGTGATCCGCTCTGCCGTGACCTCGAAGACCGGGATTGTGCCGACGGCGGAGGTGCTGGCGGAAATGGGCGTGAGCCGCGAAAGCCCCGCGCTGCCCGCCTGGGTCGCGGCCTGGATCGCGGCCGAGGGCCTGCGCCCCTGGCCGCCGGAACGGTAGTTTCGTCCGGGCCTTGCCCGGACGATCCGCCGGGGGACGCTGTCCCCCGGACCCCCTGAGGTATTTGGGCCAAGATGAAATGCAGAGGACGGGATCGCGGGCGATGCCACGGCGCGCTTGCCATCCCGGCGGCTTTCGGGCTTGATCCGCCGAAAAACCGGGCCCGAAAAGCCAGGTATGACCCGAGGGAGGGACGGATGGACGCGGCAGCGAAGAAACGGATCTGGGGCTGGTGGTTCTTCGACTGGGCGAGCCAGCCCTACAATACGCTGCTCCTGACCTTCATTTTCGGACCCTATTTCGCCGAGGTGGCGCGCGCCTATTTCGTCGAGCAGGGTCAGTCCGTCGAACTGTCAAAGGCCAGTTCGCAAGCCTACTGGACGGCCACCCAGACCGTGACCGGCTTTATCATCGCGTTTCTCGCGCCGGTCCTCGGCGTCATCGCCGACGGACGCGGGCGGAAGATGCCCTGGATATGGGCCTTTTCCTTCATGTATGTCGCAGGGGCTTTCATGATCTGGCGAATGACGCCAGAGGTGCCGACGCTCTTCTGGGCGGCATTCTGGTTCTCGTTCGGGTTCATCGGCATGGAACTCGCGACGAATTTCACCAATGCGCTCATGCCCTCGCTGACGAGCGATGAAGAGATGGGCAAAGTGTCCGGAAACGGCTTTGCCTTCGGCTATCTCGGGGGGGTGATCGCCCTTTTCATCTTCCTTCTGTTCTTTGCCGAGGATGCCAATACCGGCAAGACCATGATCGGGCTGTCTCCGCCTTTCGGGCTGGATGCCGAGACGCGCGAGGGCACCCGGTCGGTCGGCCCCTTCACCGCGCTTTGGTATATCGTCTTCATGGTGCCCTTCTTTCTCTGGGTCAAAGAGCCCGCCGTGGCAGGGACACAGAAGCTCGGCCAGGGCTTTGTCGCGCTCGGGCGCGCCATCGTCAGGCTCGCCAAGAGGCCGAGCCTGTTCTGCTTTCTCATTTCCTCCATGTTCTACCGCGACGCGCTGAATGCGACCTATGCGCTGGGTGGCGCGTTCGCGTCCAACGTCATGGGCTGGTCGGTGATCCAGAGCGGGACATTCGGCATCATCGCCGCGATTGCCGCAACCGTCGCCTCCTGGGCGGGCGGGCGGCTGGATTCGCGGGTCGGCCCGAAGCCGGTCATCGTTATTTCGGTCATCGCCCTCACGCTGATCATCATCGTGATGATGAACCTGACCCCGGAAAGTTTCTTCGGCGTGGCGTTCGCAGATGGCTCGCCCGTGCCCAACATGATTTTCTACGGCTGCGGGATCGTCATCGGCGCGGCCGGCGGCATCGTGCAGTCCGCCAGCCGGACGTTGATGGTCTTCCACACCACCGCCGACGAGGCGGCGGGCGATTTCGGCTTCTACGGCCTCTCGGGGAAGGCGACCGCATTTCTCGCCCCCGGGCTGATTACAATCGCGACAACCTGGACGGGCAATACCAATCTTGGCATCGCACCACTAGCCGTTCTGTTCCTGATAGGGCTTATCCTGCTTGTCTGGGTCAAGCCGATGGGAGAACGGGAGCAATGAGGATCACCGCAGGTCTGGCGCTTGTGGCAGCCCTTCTTCTGGGGGCAGGGACGGCCACGGCGAAGGAAGCACGCGCGGCGGCCTTGTTCAGCGCGATACCCGGGCCATCGAGTCAGACGGCAGAGGCCATAGGCTTTTATTCCAAGGGCTGCGGCGCGGGCATGGTGCAGCTGCCCGAAAGCGGGCCGACCTGGCAGGCGATGCGTCTGTCGCGCAACCGCAACTGGGGCCATCCGGTGCTGGTGCAATATCTGATCGACCTCTCGCAGGCCGCGACCCAGGTCGGCTGGAAGGGCCTTTACATCGGCGATCTCGCCCAGCCGCGCGGCGGCCCGAGCCCTTCGGGCCATCTCAGCCACCAGACCGGGCTCGATGCCGACATCTGGTACACGCCGCCGCCCTCCTTGAGCCTCTCGAAGGGCGAACGCGAAAAGCTCGGCGCGATGATCGTGCGCACCGAGGATCAGAAGAATGTCAACGGCAACTGGACGAAGTCACACGCCGCCGTCCTGAAGATGGCGGCGTCGGACCCCCGCGTCGACCGGATCTTCGTCGCCGCCGCGATCAAGATCGAGATGTGCAAGAGCGCCAAACCGGCGGACAAGAAATGGCTGCAGAAAATCCGCCCGATCTACGGCCATCACGACCATTTCCACGTGCGGCTGAAATGTCCGAAAGGCTCGACGCGATGCGAGGTGCAAAGCCCGACGGTCAGCGAACTGTCCAATGGTGGCGACGGCTGCGACGATACGCTCCTGTGGTGGGTCACGACCTATCTGGAGGAGTTGAAGAACCCGCCGAAGAAGGAACCCGGCCCGAAGAAGCGGGGCCCGCGCGAATATCTCATGTCGGACCTTCCCAAGGCATGTACCGGCGTTCTCAGCTCGGACTGATCCTCGCCGCACTCGTCCTGGCCGCGGCCTCCGGCGCCCTGGCCGCGCCCCGTGCCGTACTGGTCGGGACCTATGAGGCGACGGCAACGGCCGAAGGGTTCGGCGGCCTCTCGGCGCTTGAGGTGACGGCGGATGGCGAAGGCTTCATCGCGCTGTCCGATTCGGCGCGGCTGTTCCGGGGCCGCTTCCGGCGCGACGGCGCGGGTGCGGTCATCGGGATCACGCTCGACGGGCCGGGGGCGGACCTGACCGGCCCGGGTGGCGCGGCCCTCGGCGGCCTGCAGGACGATTCCGAGGGCATGGCGCTAGGACCCGACGGGCAGTTGTGGATTTCCTTCGAACTGGTCAATCGTGTGGCCCGTTATGACCGGGACGGCAATTTCATGGCCGAGCTTCCCGGTTTTCCGGCCTTTGACGCGATCGAGAATGACGGGCTGGAGGCGCTCGCCATGGCGCCGGACGGTGCGCTTTACACCATGCCCGAAGGACCGGGGCGCGGGGTCCGGTCCTTTCCTGTCTGGCGTTACGCCGATGGTGGCTGGAGCGAGGCCTTTCGCTTGCCCGAGGATCGCCACTGGCGCCCGGTCGGCGCGGATTTCGGGCCTGACGCACGGCTCTATATCCTCGAACGCGATCTCTGGGGGCTGGTCGGTTTCCGCTCCCGCCTGCGGCGGATCACGCTTGCCGACGGACAGCCCGCACTGGACGAGGTGCTGTTGGAAAGCCGCGCGGGCGCCTTCGGCAATCTCGAAGGCCTGTCGGTCTGGCGGGATGCGGCGGGCGCTCTGCGCGCCACGCTGGTCGCCGACGACAATTTCCTGCCCGTCATGTCGACCGAGTTCGTCGAGGTCCGGATCGAGGAATGACTTGACCGGGGCCCGTGCCCGGCGTATGGCGCGCGCTGTTTCCGCGATGGGCGCGGAAGCCAAGTCTCCGCGACCTTGTAAAAAACGGAAAGACACATGACCCGCTCGCTTCTTCCCGGCATTCTTGCCATGGCCGCCATTGTCGTGGCCTCCAACATCCTCGTGCAGTTTCCCTATGGCGACTGGCTGACCTACGGGGCCTTCACCTACCCGTTCTCCTTCCTCGTGACCGATCTCACAAACCGCTTCCGGGGGGCTGCCGCCGCCCGCCGCGTTGTGATCGCGGGCTTCGTCGCGGGTCTCGTCTGCTCGCTCGTCGGCTCGCAGATCATGGGCGAATTCGGCCCGCTCGTGACGCTCCGCGTGGCGCTCGGCTCGGGCCTCGCCTTCCTTCTGGCACAACTGACCGACATCCATGTCTTCAACCGGTTCCGCGATGGATCGTGGTGGCGCGCGCCCTTCATCTCGACGCTGGCGGGCGCCTCGCTCGATACGGCCGTCTTCTTCTCGGTCGCTTTCGCCTCGGTGCTCACCTTCATCGAGCCGTCGAACGACGTCTCCTGGGCGGCAGAGATGAAACCGCTGCTCGGCCATGGCCCGTCGGTGCCCTTCTGGGTCTCGCTCGGTTTCGGCGACTGGCTGGTGAAACTCGCGCTCGCCGCTATCGCGTTGATACCTTTCAGACTCATTGTTTCGAATTTTACCAAAAGGGTTGCGTGATTTCTTTTGACAACCACAAAATCTGTGGCAGGCTTCTGGTTAACGGCAACCAGGAAAGGAGGTGATCCAGTGTCTAGAGTGATATTGGAGAGAGGTGTCAGGACAGTCGGGGGGGCCGTGGCCTGAGGGCAAACTCGCAGGCTGTAACCCGTGGCTGGGACGCGCCGAATTCGGCACCCTAACTGGGCCATCTCCTTGGAACTCGGAGGGCCGCTTCGTGAAAACGGGGCGGCCCTTTCCTTTGGCGCCACGCAGCGGCGCTGCAGGGCCGCGAGGCAAGCCAGAGGCCGAAGCCCGGCGAAGCACAGGCTCATCCCTTGATCTTCACGTCAGAACGTGTATTATAATGTATATTAAGATGAGGACTGCCATGACCACCCTCCTGACCAACCAGATCGCCACGATCACCGAACTGCGCGAACCGCAGAAGGTCCTGGACCGCGCCAACGGCAAGCCCGTGGCGATCCTGAAGAATTCGCAACTGGTGGGCTATCTTGTCCCGGCCGAGGCGGCGCAGGCGGGCGAGCACCGGCCCGCGACGATGGAGGAAGTCTTGGCACATCTCCGCGAGACCCGCGAAGACGTGCAACCGGTTCTCGACTATCTGCGGGACAAATGACCCGTGCTGACCCTGTCGGTCGAGATCGTCGAAGCGATCCATGACGAAGTGCTCAATCCCGGCGAACTGCCGGGGCGCGCCCGCGACAAGTCGCTCGAAGGGGCGCTCGGACGCGTGGACAACCGGCTGGCCTATGGGCTGGTGGGCAACGTCTTTGATCTCGCCGCCGCCTATGCCGTGGCGGTCTCGCAGGGGCATTGCTTCAACGATGGCAACAAGCGGACAGCCTTCCGCACGATGAATGCCGCGCTGAGGCTGAACGGCCTGCGGATCATCTGGGACACCGAGGAGGTCGGCCAGATCATCATCCGCGTGGCGCAGGGGTTCATGGACGAAGCCGCGCTGGCGGAGTGGCTGCGGGGCCGGTAGTCTCCTCGCCCCCCCGGGTGATCTTCGGGACCGACGAGAAGCGCGGCGCACCCGTGGAGCCCCGCTTGCCCCCCGCTCGCCCCGGGTCTACTCTGGCCCACCAAGAACAGATCCGAGCAGCGAGCCCCCATGTCCAACGATCTCCTCTCCGGCGGGTCCGGCACCTATGACGCCTCCTCGATCGAGGTGCTGGAAGGGCTGGAACCGGTCCGCAAGCGCCCCGGCATGTATATCGGCGGCACGGACGAACGGGCGCTGCATCACCTGGTGGCCGAAATCCTCGACAATTCGATGGACGAGGCGGTGGCGGGCCACGCCAACCGGATCGAGGTGGAGCTGCACGAAGACCACGCCATCACCATCCGCGACAACGGCCGCGGCATGCCCTTCGACCCGCACCCGAAATTCCCCGGCAAGTCGGCACTGGAAGTGATCCTCTGCACGCTGCATGCCGGCGGCAAGTTCGGCGGCGATGCCTACCAGACCTCGGGGGGCCTGCATGGCGTCGGCGCCTCGGTGGTCAATGCGCTGTCGGATTCGATGGTCGTGCAGGTCGCCCGCGACCGCAAGATCGTCGAGCAGAGGTTCTCCCGCGGCGTCCCCCTCGGCCCCGTCAGGGAAATCGGCCAGGCCCCGAACCGCCGCGGCACCACCACCACCTTCCATGCCGACGAACAGATCTTCGGCCACCACCGTTTCAAGCCCGCCCGCATCTTCAAGATGGTGCGCTCCAAGGCCTATCTCTTCTCCGGGGTGGAAATCCGCTGGAAATCCGCGATCGCCGACGGCGAAACCCCGCAGGAAGCCACGTTCCACTTCCCCGGCGGCCTTGCCGATTACCTGTCCGAACAGCTGCAGAAAGCCTCGACCTACGCCGACCGGCCCTTCGCCGGAAAGGTCTCGTTCCAGGAAAAGTTCGGCGTCCCCGGCCAGGTCGAATGGGCGATCAACTGGACGCCCTCTGTCGACGGCTTCATCCATTCCTACTGCAACACCGTCCCCACGCCGGAGGGTGGCACGCACGAGGCAGGCTTCTGGGCAGCGGTCCTGAAGGGCATCCGCGCCTATGGCGAACGGGTGAAGAACCGCAAGGCCGACCTCATCACCCGCGAGGACATGGTCGCGGGCGGCTGCGCGCTGGTTTCCTGCTTCATCCGCGAACCGGAATTCGTGGGCCAGACCAAGGACCGCCTCGCCACGACCGAGGCCGCGCGTCTGGTCGAGGGCGCCGTCAAGGACCATTTCGACAACTGGCTGGCGTCCGACACCAAATCGGCGGGCGCCATCCTCGATTTCCTCATCCTGCGCGCCGAGGAACGCCTGCGCCGCCGTCAGGAAAAGGAAACCGCCCGCAAGTCCGCCACCAAGAAGCTGCGGCTCCCCGGCAAGCTTGTCGATTGCTCGTCCGCCACGCGCGAGGGGACGGAACTCTTCATCGTCGAGGGCGACAGCGCGGGCGGCTCGGCCAAGATGGCGCGCGACCGCACGACGCAGGCCCTCCTGCCCTTGCGCGGCAAGATCCTCAACGTCCTTGGCGCGGCCTCCTCGAAGATGGGCCAGAACCAGGAAATCAACGATCTCTGCCAGGCCTTGGGCTGCGGCATCGGCAGCAAGTTCAACATCGACGACCTGCGCTATGAAAAGATCATCATCATGACCGACGCCGATGTCGACGGCGCCCATATCGCCTCGCTTCTGATGACCTTCTTCTTCACCCAGATGCGGCCGATGATCGACAAGGGCCACCTCTACCTCGCCTGCCCGCCCCTCTATCGCCTGACGCAGGGCGCGATCCGCCGCTATGTCTCGAACGATGAAGAGAAGGAATATTGGCTGAAGACCGGCCTCGGGTCGAACCGCGGCGGCAAGATCGACGTCCAGCGCTTCAAGGGATTGGGAGAGATGGACGCCAAGGACCTGAAGGACACGACCATGAACCCCGAGACGCGGAAACTGATCCGCGTCAGCATCGACGAGGACGAACCGGGCGAAACCTCGGACCTCGTCGAGCGGCTGATGGGCAAGAAGCCGGAACTGAGGTTCCAGTATATCAGCGAGAACGCGCGGTTCGTGGAAGAGCTGGATGTGTGAGGGGCGGAATGACCTTGGACATAGTTAGATAGTTATGATTTCACTGCTTGTGCGATGCTGTTCACCCGGCAAGTGTTTGATCCCGTAACGCCGGTTATCTTTTTTGCGCACCTTCAGCGAGAAGTCGGCTATTGGAGGGAAAACCGCTCTTGGAGCCAACTGCCGACTTATTCTCTTTAGAGATTAGCCACCAAAGCCGAGTTTCTGAAGCGTCACTCGATCTGGCGCACCAGTCGCTGGTATGCCCACAGAGATTTGAAACGCCTTCATTGCATCCTTCGAACCCGCCCCCCATTGACCATCCGGCGTACCGGTGTCGAATCCTCCTGCATTCAGCAGAGTCTGGATGGCACGGTAGTCGTCTTTTGTCAGTGACAGCGTTGTCCATCCGCAAGCCTCGGCTACTTCTTCAAACGCATCTTTGCCGCCTGAGAGATCAAAAGCAGCGTCGTGATTCTGACCATTTTTTTCCGTGAGCCGAACAAAAAGGCGTTTTGATTCGTAGATTGAGCGAATGAAGTCCTCCGCATCTCGACCGAACAGCCCTGCGCCCTTGTTGCTGGTCAGACCGTTCCATCGTGTTTGTTGCGCGGTCGCATCATCCAATCTAAGAGTGATGTCGAACGTGTTGCGCCGGAAATCCGGTATCAAGAAATCGTCCTGCACGAAAATGAAAGCGGTTTCCCCCTCGACACAGCGCGCGACAAGCGCTGTCAGCCCAGCGTAGTCTGAAGGGTTGTAGGCGGAATAATTCACAGCGGTAATCTGAAGGCTGTCGTCGACGGCCGCATGTTCCGTCTTGATCGCCCACCAACCCGAGATCCGATCACCTTCCTTGTGAGCCTGCTCGAAGGCTGCCATGGAATAGTCGATGTCGGGAAACTCCGGATCAGCCCAAGGAACACCACTGACGGCAGATGTCCCTTCTTCGGCCGTAGCGGCAGGGCTTTCAGAAACTGCAGGTTCAACGGCGGCAGCAGGTGCGGCAGGGACAGGGAAGGCGATACCGTATTTTGCTTGTAAATAGCCCATTTGAAGCTGTGCGAGGGTCAGCTTCTCGGTTTCTGCCCGACTCAAGGCAAGGGCTTGAACAAGTCCCCCACCTTGCGCCGCTTCATTTTCTGCCTCGTCGATACGCTGTTGCGTCGAAGCCATTTCCCCCAGAAGCTGCTGAGCTCGGACCTCATCTGGCTGGGTCGCAGAAACAGTGACCTCAACTATCGCGCCACCGCTTTCAGCATTAATTCGATTCTCGATTAACGTTTTCGACAGAAGCAGAGCCTCAAGGCGCGCCTCCGCCAGACCCTTAATTAACCCGCCGTCGTAAAGAACTATTTTCGCCTGAACGTCGGCGATCTGCTGTTCAATCGTCGCCAACTCAGACGCCAAAGGGTCACTGGTCTGGGCGATGCCCCCGGTCGCAACACAAATGGCAAAGGCTATGGATGTCGGCAGGATGCGCATATCAATATCTCCACTTGCTACAAATACTATTATTCTCGTCAAAGTTGTTCAAGCCAAACCTACTTGTACCTTTCTCCAATCCAAATGCACACGCTGCAGCCGGGAGTGGGGATAGCGTGCGTCCGCACACGAACCCCACCCATTATCCACCCCAACCACGCCCCCCACACCCGCCTTGCCCCCGGCCCGCACAGGCCTAGACTCCGCCGCACAGGCCGAAGGGCCCGGGCCATCGCCCCGCCCCCCGCCTGCTGCCCATCGGGATCACCGCCCGGGCCCTCTGGCCCGGCCCTCTGACACCCCCCTGAGCATCGATCCGGTCGGCATCCGCCGGGCGGACCTCTTCGCGAAAGGGAAGACCATGTCCAAGGACAAGAACCGCGGCAACCGCGAGGCCAAGAAACCGAAGAAGGACAAGCCCAAGGTGTCGGCCACCGCCAACACCGGCACGGACAAGGCCGATACGGTCATCGGCGGCAAGAAGATCAAGTAGAGCCCTCCCGGCGTCCCCGCGACAGCCGCCGGACCGGGGAAGGCCGGCGCTTGGGGCGGGGTGGCGCGGATGGCCCGCCCCTGTCGGGACGGATGCCATACGCTGTCGGGACGGATGCGGGACGGATGCGGGACGGCGGTTTCGGCCCGCCGGCCGCCCCCGGCCCGCCCTCAGCCGTCGGCATGGAAGAAGTCATGGACGGTCTGCGCCATCGTCTCCGATATGTGTTTGATCCCACGGTTTGATGGTGTGATCCTTTCGCAGGGATGGAAGGAAGCACTATGGGACAAGTTCGTCACGGGAGCGCCACGACCACGCACGCTGTCAGAGCAGCAATACAGCGATCGCAAGCTTCGCTCGCGCAGCTGAGCCGGGAGCTGGGTATCAACCCGAAGACGGTGGCGAAGTGGCGGAAGCGGGCGACAGTGGAGGACATGAAGACCGGACCGTCGGAGCCGCGGTCCACCGTTCTGACCGAGGCCGAGGAAGCGGCGGTTGTCGCGTTCCGGCGCCATACGCTGCTTCCGCTGGACGACTGCCTCTATGCTCTGCAGCCCTCGATCCCGCACCTGACACGGTCGGCTTTGCACAGGTGCCTGCAGCGTCATGGCATCTCGCGCCTGCCGGATGTCGAAGGCGACAAGCCCAAGCGCCAGAAGTTCAAGCGCTACCCCATCGGCTTCTTTCATATCGACATTGCCGAGGTGCAGACGGCCGAGGGCAAGCTGTTTCTCTTCGTGGGCATCGACCGGACAGCCAAGTTCGCTGTCGCCCAACTCGTTGCAACGGCTGACAGGAAAACGGCCTGGGAGTTCCTCCAGCACATGCTCGAGGCCGTGCCCTACCAGGTCCACACGGTCCTGACCGACAACGGAATCCAGTTCGCAGAGCAGCCCCGAAACCGGAACACCATCTACTCCCGGCCGATGCGCTTCGACATGATCTGCGAGGCCAACGGGATCGAGCACCGGCTGACCAAGCCCAACCACCCGTGGACCAACGGCCAAGTCGAGCGGATGAACCGCACCATCAAGGACGCGACGGTCAAGCGCTTCCACTACGAGAACCACGACCAGCTTCGGACGCACCTCGCCGACTTCATGGCAGCCTACAACTTTGCCCGAAGGCTCAAGACCCTCGGCGGCCTCACGCCCTACGAATACATCTGCAAGGTCTGGACCTCAGAGCCGGATCGATTCATCTTAGACCCGATCCACCAGATGCCGGGACTGAACACTTAGTCGGCAAGAATCTCGAATGTGAGGGCAAGATATCACATTTAAGGGCAGTGCCGTGCCTAAGGGCAACGCCGTGCCGTTGATCTTGTTGGATTTGCTGTCTCATGGTGAAGGGCTACGTGACCGTGGATTTTGGCAGGGCGCCCGACGGTACATGACCGAGCGCGGCCGTATTTTTTTATGCCTTCGGCAACCTGCGCCCCTTGATCATCGCATAGACGGCCGGGATCACGACCAGCGTCAGGATGGTGGACGACACCATGCCGCCGATCATCGGCACGGCAATGCGGCTCATCACCTCGGACCCTGTGCCATGCGCCCAGAGGATCGGCATCAGGCCTGCCATGATGGCGACGACGGTCATCATCTTGGGCCGCACCCGTTCCACCGCGCCGATCATGATCGCAGCGTCCAGATCGGCGTGCGTGAAGGCGCGGCCCGCGCGGGCGACCTCGGCCCGGCGTTCGACAAGGGCGTGGTCGAGATAGATCAGCATGATCACCCCGGTTTCCGCCGCGACCCCGGCCAGGGCGATGAAGCCGACCGCCACGGCAACCGAGAGGTTGAACGCCATCCACCACATCAGCCAGACGCCGCCCACCAGCGCGAAGGGCAGCGACAGCATCACGATCAGCGTCTCCGTCAGCCTGCGGAAGTTGAGGAACAAAAGCAGGAAGATCACCGCCAGCGTGATCGGCACCACGATGGCCAGCCGCGCCTTGGCGCGCTCCAGGTATTCGAACTGCCCGCTCCAGCCCAATGAGTAGCCCGGAGGCAATGTCACCTCGCCTGCCACGGCGGCCTGTGCCTCGGCGACATAGCCGCCCAGATCGCGGCCTGCGATATCGACGAAGATATAAACCGCCAACTGCCCGTTCTCGGTGCGGATCGACGTGGCACCCCGGGTGCGTTCGACCTTTGCCACCTCGCCCAGGGGCACGGCGCCGCCGCCGGGCAGCGCTACCTGCACTTCGCGCGCGATGGCGTCGGGGTCCTGCCGCAGCGCCGCCGGATAGCGCAGCGCCACATTATAACGCTCGCGCCCTTCCACGGTCTGGGTGATCGCCTCGGCCCCCAAGGCCATGGCGATCACCTCCTGCACGTCCTGGATCGACAGGCCGTAACGCGCCAGTCGCGCGCGGTCGGGCACGATATCAAGGTAGTAGCCGCCAATGACCCTTTCGGCATAGGCGCTGGTGGTGCCGGGAACGGTGCGCAACACCGCCTCGACCTCGCGCGCAATGCGCTCCATCTCGGTCAGGTCGGTGCCGAAGACCTTTACCCCCACCGGCGTGCGGATCCCGGTGGCGAGCATGTCGATGCGGGCGCGGATCGGCTGGGTCCAGGCGTTCGACACGCCGGGGAATTGCAGCGCGGCATCCATTTCGACCCGCAGGCTTTCCATCGTGACGCCGGGGCGCCATTCATCTTTCGGTTTCAACTGGATGATCGTCTCGAACATCTCGGTCGGCGCCGGGTCGGTCGCCGTCAACGCGCGGCCCGCCTTGCCAAAGACCGTCTCGACCTCGGGGAAGCTTCGGATGATGCGGTCCTGCATCTGCATGAGCTCCGCTGCCTTGGTGACCGACAGGCCGGGCAAGGTGGTCGGCATGTACATCATCGTGCCTTCGTCCAGCGCGGGCATGAACTCGGACCCCAGTTGCCGCGCGGGCCAGATGGTGGCCACCAATGCCACGAAGGCCAGCAGGATCGTCAGCACCCGCGCCCGCAGCACCCATGCGATGATCGGGCGATAGAGGGCGATCAGGACGCGGTTCACCGGGTTCTTGTGTTCCGGCACGATCCGTCCACGCACGCAGATCACCATCAGCGCGGGCACCAGCGTCACCGACAACAGCGCCGCCGCCGCCATAGCAAAGGTCTTGGTCGCGGCCAGGGGGCCGAAGAGCCGCCCCTCCTGCCCTTCCAGCGCGAAGATCGGCAGGAAGGATACGGTGATGATGAGAAGGCTGAAGAACAGGGCCGGGCCAACCTCGGACGCGGCTTCGATCAGCACTTCGACCCTTGGCTTGCCGGGTTCCGCCCGTTCCAGATGCTTGTGGGCGTTTTCGATCATCACGATGGCGGCGTCGATCATTGCGCCGATGGCAATGGCGATGCCGCCAAGCGACATGATATTGGCCCCGATGCCAAGGGCGCGCATGGCGGTGAAGGCCATCAAGAGGCCAACGGGCAGCATGATGATTGCCACCAGCGAAGAGCGGACGTGTAGCAGGAACAGGAACGTGACCGCGGCGACGACCAGACTTTCCTCGGTCAGCGTCCTGCGCAGGGTCTCTATGGCAGACTGGATCAGGCTCGACCGGTCGTAAACCGTCACGATCTCCGCCCCCTCGGGCAGGCTTTGCGCGATTGCCTCGACTTCGGCCTTGGCGTTGTCGATCACATCCAGCGCATTGGCCCCCACCCGTTGCAGCACGATGCCGCTGGCGACCTCGCCCTCGCCGTCCAGTTCCGCGATGCCCCGGCGTTCGTCCGGCACGATCTCGACCCGCGCCACGTCGCGCAAGAGGACCGGCACGCCCCCTTCGGCGCGGATCGGAACCATCTCAAGGTCGGCGATCCCGTCCAGATAGCCGCGCCCGCGCACCATGAATTCGAACTCCGACAGCTCGACCGTGCGCCCGCCAGTGTCCATGTTGCTGGCTGCAACCGCCGCGCCGATCTCGGACAATGTGATGCCAAGCGCCCGCATCCGCACCGGATCGACGGTGATCGAGTATTGTTTGACGAACCCGCCGACGCTGGCCACTTCCGACACGCCGTCCGCACGGCTGATCGCAAAGCGCATCACCCAGTCCTGCAGGGACCGCAGTTCGGCAAGGCTGAGGTTCTCGCCCTTCAGCGCGTATTGATAGACCCAGCCCACGCCCGTGGCATCGGGCCCAAGCGCAGGCGTTACGCCTTCGGGCAGCCGCGCCGCGGCGGCGTTCAGATATTCCAGAACGCGGGACCGCGCCCAATAGGGGTCCACCCCATCCTCGAAAATGACGTAGACGAAAGAGATGCCGAAGAACGAGAACCCCCGCACCACGCGCGATTTCGGCACGGTCAGCATGGCCGAGGTCAGGGGATAGGTCACCTGATCCTCGACCACCTGCGGGGCCTGTCCGGGATATTCGGTCAGCACGATCACCTGCACGTCGGACAGGTCGGGGATGGCGTCGATCGGCAGCGTCCGCAGCGACCAGAGACCCGCCGCCACCGTGAAGGCGGTGGCGAAGAGCACAAGCAGGATGTTGCGGGCCGACCACGCGATGATGCGGGCGATCATTGGTCCGCCTCCGGTGCGGCCAGGGCGGCCAGGGCCGCGTTCAGGTTGCTTTCGGCGTCAAGCAGGAAGGTGGCAGAGCTAACCACCCTGTCGCCCGCCTCCACGCCGCTGACGATCTCGATCATGCCATCGCCCCGGCGGCCCACGCTGACCGGTTCGGGCCGGAAGCGGCCGTCGCCAAGGTCAAGGATCACCACCTGCCGGTCGCCGGTGTCGATCACCGCCCCTTCCGGCACCTGAATCACGGGCGCGCCCGCCAGCATGATCTCGACATCCGCGAACATATTGGCCCGCAGGCGGCCGTCCGGGTTAGGCAGTTCGATGCGCAGCTTGCCCGTCCGGGTCATCATGTCCACCTCGGGATAAATGGTGTCGATTCGGCCCGTCATCGGTTCTTCGCGCAGGCCGCGAAAGCTGACGCGGACCTCTGCGCCGGTCGTCATCTCCATCAGGGCGGATTCGGGCACTTCGGCGATCACCCAGACAGTGGATATATCGGCGATGCGGAACAGGGGTTCGCCCGCCTCCGACATCATGCCCTCGACGGCCATCCGCTGCAGCACCACACCACTGCGCGGGGCCATGATCGGGATGCTGACGGAGGCCAGACCCTCGGCGGCAATCCGGTCGATGACTTCACCCGGCACGCCAAGGTTTTCCAGCCGCTGCCGCGCCCCTTCCCGTTGCCGCCCCTCGGCTCGCACATCGGAGATGAACTGGGCGAGTGCGCCGGCAATCTCGGGCGAATACAGCGTCACCAGCGGCGCGCCTTCGGCAATCGTGCTGCCGGTGGTCACATCGGCGACTGTTTCGATGAAAGCGTCGGCACGCAGCGAAATGACGCTGATCCGCCGCTCGTCCAGCGTGACGATCCCCGGGGCGCGCACAGACGCAGCCAGCGGCGCCCGCACGGCCTCACTGATCCGAACTCCGGTGCGCTGCAACTTGCCCGGCGCGACGGTGACCGACCCGTCGTCGCTGTCGCCTCCCTCATAGACCGGAATGTAATCCATCCCCATCGAGTCCTGCTTCGGCACCGGCGAGGTGTCGGGCAGCCCCATGGGGTTGCGGTAGTAAAGCACGGTGCGCTCGCCCCCAGCTGCGGGGGCGGGCTCGGCGGCAAGCTTAGCGGACGGATCCAGCGAGATGTCCTCGCTGGCCCGCACCGGCAGGAAGGCGCGGCCATCCGCTGTCACGGCTTCGGTGGCCGACCATTCCGGAATTCCGTCGGGATGCCGCCAGTAGATGACGGCTCCGGTCGGTTCCGGGGCGGGCATCGCGGCGACGTCGCGACCCAGCAGAAAAGAGACTTGCGTCACGGCGGCTTCGCGCAGGGCACTGACGGTGATGCCCTGCTCCCCCGCGGCCAGCCCGCCCCAGCCGGCGGCACCCGCCACGATGCCGAACGCCAAGAACCTGGTCGCGCTGCTCATGGCTCGGCCCGAAGCTCGATTTCGGCGGAAACGGTTTCCGGCTCGCCCTGCACCTTGGCCGCGACCGAGAACCTCCAACCCCCGGCCATCGTCAGATCGGCGGCAAAGCGATAGGCTCCCGGCACATCGGAGGGCATTGCCGTGACGGGCGTGGTCATCGTCGCCATCCCGTCCGGCGCCATGTCCATGCGGGTGGCATAGATGATCGCTCCCTCAACCGGCGCGCCGGTACGAAGGTCGGTCAGCCGGACCTCGAGGATCGCGCCTGACCCGACACGATAGTCGGTGGAGACCAGATCGAAGCGATAGTCCTCTGCGGCTGCCAGTGCAGCGGAAGCCGTCAGCGAAAGCGCCAAGGCGGCACCGCGAAAGCGGCAATAGGCGGTGTACATCGTGAAAGACCCTGTTTGGTTCAGCAAAACAGCACCGGGGTGCCACTCAGGCACGGGTGCATGTGGCATCACCCGCGTGCATCAGCGCGCGGCGGGGTCAGATGCGAGGGGGTCGCTTCAAGGCTTCCGGGTCCAACTCGTGAACGGACCATGGCGGATCAGCGCCATGTGCCTCGCCCGGAACGGCAAGGGATAAATTGATGAGCGGCAACGCCGAGACCAACCCCTCGCTTCCGGCCGCAGAGCGCATCATCGCCAGGCAGGCCATGTCACAGGCTGAATCTTGCGGACAATCATCATTGCAACACGGCATCGAAGCGATGGCAACGCCGGTCGTCAAGGCGACCGCAGGCTGAGAAATCGCGGTCGCAACAAGCGCGACGGCGAAAACCAGCGAAAAGAGAGCGCGAGTGACATTGCCCATGCGGGCAATCTCGACGAAACCTGATGCCTCTGCAAATGGATTTGTCGTGAACGCCAGGTCGCATCGGCCATGGCCTCGTCGCTGACCCGGATCGGGCTGCCCGCCTGTCCGGGGCCACCGTTGCAGGCGCCCCCGGACGGCGGCGCGGTCGGGGTGGGCTGTTCACGCTACGGCGAAGAGGGGCTCGACATGTTCAACGGATTGGTTCTTGTTGGGCATTTTATCGTTCAACGCGCGAAGATTTGGTTCAGCATGCGCGGGTGATCGAACGCCGCTCGCCGACCGGACACGCCGCATCGGGGAGGAATCTGCCATGAATGACAGATTTGTTCTAATCTTGACGTCATGACATAAAACTTGCATTCTCGGTGCGTCAACCCTCCGCACACAGGCGAACCGACCCCTTGTCTCCTCCCGTCCGCTCCAGACTTTCGCACGCGCTCGAGAACGGCTCGAAGGCCGACAGGACCATTGCGGGCTACCTGCTCAGCGCGCTGGACGAGGTTCCCTTCGAGACCGCGGCGAGCCTTGCCGCAAAGGTCGGAGTAAGCGAAGCGACGGTCGGGCGGTTCTGCCGTTCGAACGGCTATGCGAGCTTCAAGAATTTCAAGGAGCATCTGAAGGGCGATCTCGGTGACCGTCCTTGGCTGATCAGCGACCGGCTGAACGAGCTGCAGAAGAACGCGCGCGAAGACGAGACCCATCTCACGCGAGGCATGGAACTGGAAATCGCGGCGATGGTGCGTGTCTACGAATATGCACGCTCACCGGACTGGCAGAGGGTGGTCGAACGTCTCGCCCGATCGCAGTGCGTCTTCGTGGCGGGGTTTCAGACCGAACGTGGCCTGGCACAGTATTTTGCCAACCAGATGCAATACATCCGCGACCGGGTGATCCTGCTCGACCTGGCCGGGGGAAACTTCGCCGAAGCGCTCGCGACGGACCGGAATGCCTGCCTGGTGATCTTCGAGGCCCGCCGCTATTCGCGGATGGCGAAATTGCTCGCTCGCGAAGCCCAGAATGCCGGAATTCCCGTCACGCTCATCACCGATCTGTTCTGCGACTGGGGCCGCGACGTCGCCGACGAGGTTTTTGCCGTGCCGAGCCAGTTCAACCAGTTCTGGGATTCCACGGCGCTGATGGCGAGCCTTGGCAATCTCATCATCAACGCCGTGTTCCTGGAGCTCGGGCCCGGCGTCGAGGATCGTCTGGGCCGGATCGCCAGGCTTTACGGACGCTTCACCGGCCATGTCGGCGACCCGGTCGCGCCGGTGGAAAAGTAACTGAGAACCGGAACAATGTTGGACTCACAAGGAGGAACTCAAATGAAACTCAGGAAGAAGTTGGGGACGGCGCTCGTCTCGGCCGCCCTTGCCGTTGCGATGGTCGTGCCGGCCGGGGCCGAGACCCTGCGGCTCGGGACGGAGGGCGCCTACCCGCCGTTCAACTATATCGAATCCGACGGCAAGATTGCCGGGTTCGACGTGGATATCGGGCTCGAGCTTTGCAAGCGGATCGGCGTGGAGTGTGAAGTCGTGGCGCAGGATTGGGATGGCATCATCCCGGGCCTTCTCGCAAACAAGTATGATTTCATCATCGCCTCGATGTTCATCACCGAGGAACGCAAGAAGCAGGTCGATTTCACCAAGCCATACTATCTCGCCGCCATGACCCACGTTGTGCCGAAAGGGTCCGACATCAAGGAATTTACCAACGAGGCGATGGCCGGCAAGGTGATCGGGGCGCAATCCGGCACGACCCAGGCGGATTATGTCGAGGCGACCTACCCGGACGCCGACATCCGTCTCTATCCGACGCAGGATGAGGTCAACCTCGACATGGCCAGCGGCCGTATCGACCTTCAGGTGGGCGACATGCTGCCGATGCTCGACTGGACCAAGAAGACCGCGGACGGCGCATGCTGCGAGCTGGCGGGCGAGCCGATCACCGATCCCGCCTTCGTCGGCGAAGGCGTCGGCATCGCCGTTCGCAAGGAAGATTCGGATCTCCGTGACAAGCTGAACGCCGCGCTCGACGAGATCCGCGCAGACGGCACCTACAAGGCGATCAACGACAAATACTTCGACATCGACGTCTACACGATGAAATGATGAGACAGGTCCCTCCAACCGAAAGGCGACTCCATGCTTGAGGTCTTCTCATATGGCGATGCAGGTTGGGGGGACGAGATCCTTCGGGGGCTGGCGATCACGCTGCAACTCGCGGTCGTCACGCTTCCCGTGGGGCTTCTCCTGGGTTTTCTGGCGGCCTTCGCGTCCTTGTCGCGGTTTGTACCGCTTAGGGTCCTTGGGTTCGGCTACACCACGATCATGCGCGGCCTGCCAGAGATTCTGACCCTTTTCGTCGTCTACAACGGCGCGGGTCTCCTGCTGGCCATGATCCTGCGATGGTGGAACCCGGAGGCGCCAACGACCGATTTCAGCCCCTTCCTGGCCGGCGTCATCGCGCTTGGCATGGTGTTCGGCGCCTTCGCGGGCGAAGTTCTGCGCGGCGCTTTCCAGTCGCTCGACAAGGGACAGGTGGAGGCTGGCCGTGCGATCGGCATGACCGATCGACAGATCTTCGGGCGCATCCAGCTGCCGCAGCTCTGGCGCTTCGCGCTGCCCGGCTTGGGCAATCTCTGGATCAACCTGCTGAAAGACACTGCTCTGGTGTCGGTGATCGCGCTCGACGACCTGATGCGCATGACGAAAGTGGCCGTGGGCGTGACCAAGCAACCCTTCACCTTCTATCTCATGGCCTGCCTGATCTACTGGGCGATGTGCCTCTTGTCCGAGGTCATCCTCGCGAAGATGGAGCGCCGCGCCAATCGTGGCATCCGGAGGGTGGCCGGATGAACCCGATCGAGATCCTGATCGAATACTGGCCCCGTCTGCTCGACGGCACGCTGATGACGCTCAAGTTGACCTTTCTCGGCGCGTTCATCGCGGCGCTGGTCTCGCCCGGTCTCGCACTGTTCCGGACCTACGCGGGCCAGGTGGCGCAGGCACCGCTTCGTCTATACGTGTCGTTCATGCGCGGCACACCGATCCTCGCCCAGCTCTTCCTGATCTTTTACGGCTCGGGTCAGTTCCGCCCGACGCTGGAGGATTGGGGGCTCTGGACCTTCTTCCGCGACCCGTTCAACTGCGCGCTTCTGGCATTCGCGCTCAACTCGACCGCCTATCAGACCGAGATCCTGCGCGGTGGCATCATGGGCGTGCCGCAGGGAGAGATCGAGGCGGCGAAGGCCATCGGGATGAGCCGACCGAAGACGCTGCGCCGAGTCGTGTTCCCGCATGCCTATCGCATCGCCTGGCCTGCGCTCGGCAATGAGGTCATCCTCCTGATGAAGGCCAGCGCGCTGGCCAGCGTCGTCACCGTCTTCGATGTCATGGGGCGCACGCGGCAGATCTTCTCGCGGACCTTCGATTTCTCGGTCTACCTCTGGGCCGCCGTGATCTACCTCTGCATTACCGCGGCATTCGTCGTGATCTGGCGGCGGGTCGAGCTGCGGCTCAGCCGCCACATCGACACCCCCGGAAAGCCGCGCGTCGCGGCGCAACCCATCAAGGAGCCGCAAGCATGACCCCGGCGGAAACCGTTCTCAAGGCCGAGGACATCCACAAGTCGTTCGGAAATATCGAGGTTCTCAAGGGCATTTCGCTGGAGGCGCGGAAACAGGACGTGATCTCGATCCTCGGCTCGTCGGGCTCCGGCAAGTCGACGTTCCTGCGTTGCCTCAATTTCCTGGAGATTCCGACCTCCGGCAAGGTGACCGTGCATGGCGAGGAAATCCTCGTGAAGGATGGCAAGCCACAGAACGTGCGCCATATCGAGGATATCCGCAGCCGGCTCGGCATGGTGTTTCAGCAATTCAACCTCTGGACTCACCGGACCGTGCTGGAAAACGTGATGGAAGGCCCGGTCCAGGTGAAGCGCGAATCCCGGGCCGAGGCCCGCGACAAGGCCGAGACGCTCTTGCGGCGCGTCGGGCTGGAGGAACGGATGCACATGTATCCCTCGCAGTTGTCCGGCGGGCAGCAGCAGCGGGTGGCGATTGCGCGCGCGCTGGCGATGGAGCCGGACGCGATCCTCTTCGACGAGCCCACGTCGGCGCTTGATCCCGAACTGGTCGGCGAGGTGCTGAAGGTCATGCAATCGCTCGCCGCCGAGGGCCGTACGATGATCGTCGTGACCCACGAGATGGGCTTTGCGCGCGACGTGTCGTCCGAGGTTGTGTTCCTGCACGAGGGCCGCATCGCCGAGCAGGGGCCGCCCGAGGAGATGTTCACGAACCCCAAGACAGAGGTCTTCGAGCGCTTCATCGCCAAGGTGAAGTGATCCGCCGTTCCAACCTGAAAAGTCATCGCAAATGCTTGAAACACCACAGCCCGCGCCCGCCGGGGCCACCCGCGCCGGGATCCGCATTGAAGCAGCCGAGCTTCGCATCGTCAGCCTGCCACTCTTGACACCCTTCGTCATCTCGACCGGCACCATGACCGGCAAGACCTTCCCGCTTCTGGTTCTCAAGGGCGAGGGGATCGAGGGCATCGCCGAGGGGGTGATGGACCCTCAGCCCGACTATCTTGAGGAAACGGTGCCCGGCGCGATGGCATTCCTGCGCGACCAGCTCTTGCCCGCAATCGTTGGCAAGCGCTTTGCCTCGCCCTATGAACTGGTGCCCATCCTCGACCCCTGGCGCGGCAACCGCATGGCGAAGGCCGTGGTCGAGATGGCGTTCTGGGACCTCTGGGCCAAGAGCCTCGGCCTGCCGCTCAAGGCCGTGCTGGGCGGGGTCGGCGACAGCGTCAAGGTCGGGGTGAGCCTTGGCATTGCGCCGGTCGAAAAGACGCTCGAGCGTGTCGACGAGGCGGTGGCCAGCGGTTACAAGCGAACCAAGCTGAAGATCGCGCGCGGCCATGACGTCAAGATCGTCGAGGCGGTGCGGGCGCACCATCCCGACATCAAGCTGACCGTCGATGCCAATACCGACTACGGCCTCGCCGACATGGCCGTCCTTCAAGACCTCGACCGGTTCGGACTGGACTATATCGAGCAGCCGCTGGCCTACGACGACATCCATGACCATGCCCAGGTGCAGGCGGCTTTGCGAACGGCGATCTGCCTGGATGAAAGCATCCGCAGTGCGTCCGATGCGCGCAAGGCGCTTGCGATGCGCGCCGCCCGGGTCATCAACATCAAGGTCGGCCGCGTCGGCGGCTTCATGGCGGCGCGCGCCATCCACGATGTCAGCGCGGCCTTCGGTGCCCCGGTCTGGTGCGGAGGTATGCTGGAAAGCGGCATCGGGCGGGCGCACAACATTCACCTCGCCACGATGGCCAACTTCACCAAGCCCGGCGACACGTCGAGCGCCAGCCGCTACTTCAGGCGCGACATCATCAACGAGAGGCTGGAAGCCTCGAATGGCGAAATGCCGGTGCCTGCGAACGGCCCCGGCATTGGCGTCACGCTCGACCGTGGCTATCTCGGCACCGTCACCGAACATGCCGAGGAGATCCGGGCATGAACGTGCAGATTCCCGGCCTCGTGTTGCGCGAACTCGACGGCGTTGCCGAACTCAAACGTTCGGAAGATTTCCAGCGCGAGGTCTGGGGGCAGGACGATCCGGCCGACAATTCCGACCTCATGCTGGCGATCCAGCATGAGGGCGGGCTGGTGGCGGGCGCCTTTCGGGACGGGCGGATGCTCGGGTTCCTCTTCGGTTTCCCGACCGCCAGGGCCTGCGTGCAGCATTCCCACCGCCTTGCCGTTCACCCCGACAGCCGCGGCCTCGGGCTTGGCGCACGGCTCAAGTGGTTTCAGCGCGACTGGTGTCTTGCGCGCGGCATCACCCTTGTCCGGTGGACCTATGACCCCCTGCGCCGCATCAATGCGGCTTTGAACATCGCCGGGCTCGGCGCGACGGCTGGCACCTATCACGAGAGCTACTACGGCCCGATGGAGGGGATCAATGCCGGCATTCCCTCGGATCGGCTTCTGGTCGATTGGGACCTTTCGGCACCTCGCACCGAGGCGCTGGCGCAGGGTGCGGAACCCGCACCGCCCGCATCGGGCGGCGATGTGGTGACGGTGGATATTCCGAAAGATCTGGACAGGCTCTTGTCCACCGACCTGGGCACGGCGCTTTCCGAGCGGCTGCGGGTCCGCCAGGCTCTGACCTCCGCGTTTGCGCAGGGATACCGGATCACCGGCTTTGACGCAGGTGCCAGCCGCTATCTCCTGACACGGTCCTGACCCCCGGCGCCGCTTACTACCATCCTGCGGACCAGGGCTCGCATGCTGCGCCACGCCGTTGCGTGTCGATCAGTTCGTGTTCCCGGAGGAATGCCAGGTGTTGGTCCCATGGTTCGATGGTGCGATTCCTTCGCTGGAATGGACGGCAGCACGATGGGACGAGGTCGCCACGGGAGCGCCACGACCACACCCGCCTTGCCCCCCGGCCCGCACAGGCCTAGACTCCGCCGCACAGGCCGAAAGGCCCGGGCCATCGCCCCGCCCCCCGCCTGCTGCCCATCGGGATCACCGCCCGGGCCCTCTGGCCCGGCCCTCTGACACCCCCCTGAGCATCGATCCGGTCGGCATCCGCCGGGCGGACCTCTTCGCGAAAGGGAAGACCATGTCCAAGGACAAGAACCGCGGCAACCGCGAGGCCAAGAAACCGAAGAAGGACAAGCCCAAGGTGTCGGCCACCGCCAACACCGGCACAGACAAGGCCGATACGGTCATCGGCGGCAAGAAGATCAAGTAGAGCCCTCCCGGCGTCCCCGCGACAGACGCCGGACCGGGGAAGGCAGGCGCTTGGGGCGGGGTGGCGCGGATGGCCCGCCCCTGTCGGGACGGATGCCATACGCTGTCGGGACGGATGCGGGACGCGGAATTCGGCCCATCGGCCGCCCCCGGCCCGCCCTCAGCCGTCGGCATGGAAGAAGTCATGGACGGTCTGCGCCATCGTCTCCGATATGCCCTCGACCGCCTTCAGGTCTTGGAGCCCCGCCCGGCTGACCGCCTTGGCCGAGCCGAAATGGGCAAGCAGCGCGCGCTTGCGCGTGGCGCCGATGCCGGGGATTTCGTCCAGCGGCGTGGCGCCGACCGCCTTGGCGCGTTTCGCCCGGTGGGCGCCGATCGCCCAGCGGTGCGCCTCGTCCCTGAGCCGTTGAATGAAATAGAGAACCGGCGAATTGCGCGGCAGGGCGAAGGGCCGTTCGCCCGGCCGGTGGAACTCCTCCTTCCCAAGATCGCGGTCGATGCCCTTGGCCACGCCGATGAAGGGCACATCCTCGACGCCCAGATCCGCCAGTATCCCCGCCACCGCCGAGACCTGCCCGGCGCCGCCGTCGATCAGCAACAGATCCGGCCAGGCGTCCGACTGCCGGTCGGGGTCTTCCTTCAGCAGCCGCCCGAACCGCCGCGTCAGCACCTCGCGCATCATGCCGAAATCGTCGCTGTTCGCCCCCGCTTCTGACCGAATATTGAACTTGCGGTACTGGCTTTTGACAAATCCCTCCGGCCCCGCCACCACCATGCCGCCCACGGCATTGGTGCCCTGGATATGGGAATTGTCATAGATCTCAATCCGTTGCGGTGGCCCCTCCAGATCGAAGGCTTCGGCCAGCGCCTCCAGCAGTTTCGATTGCGCCGCCGTCTCGCTCATCTTGCGGCCAAGGCTTTCACGGGCGTTGCGGGCAGCGTTTTCCACGAGCTCCGCCTTCTCGCCCCGCTGCGGCACCGCGATCTCGACCTTCCGCCCTGCCCGGTCGGACAGCAGCTGGGTCATCAGGTCCGCATCCTCGATCGGATGCGACAGAAGGATCAGGCGCGGCGGTTCCTTGTTGTCGTAGAACTGGCCGAGGAAGGCCTCCAGCACCTCGGCCTCGTCCGCCCCGGCGCCGGTCCTGGGATAGAAGTCGCGGTTGCCCCAGCTCTGGTTGGCGCGGATGAAGAAGACCTGCACGCAGGCCTGCCCCCCGTCCAAATGAAGCGCGATCACATCGGCCTCGGTCACGCCGCGCGGGTTGATGCCCTGCGTCTGCTGGACCTGCGTCAGCGCCCTGATCCGGTCGCGCAATGCCGCGGCGCGTTCATATTCCATGGCCTCGGCCGCCGCCGCCATGTCGGCCGCCAGCTTTTCCTGCACCGCCGTGGTGCGGCCCTGCAAAAAGCGCTCCGCATCGCCCACAAGCGCGCCATATTCGGCCTGAGAGATCAGCCCGGTGCAGGGCGCCGAACAGCGCTTGATCTGGTAGAGCAGGCACGGCCGCGTGCGCGAGGCGAACATCGCGTCCGAGCAGTTGCGCAGCAGGAACACTTTCTGCAACTGGTTCAGCGTCCGGTTCACCGCGCCCGCGCTGGCGAAGGGGCCGTAATAATCCCCCTTCTCGGTCTTCGCACCCCGGTGCTTCTTGATTTGCGGAAAGGCGCTTTCGCGGCTGACGAGGATGTTCGGGAAGGACTTGTCGTCGCGCAGGAGGACGTTGAAATGCGGCTTCAACTGCTTGATGAGGTTCTGTTCAAGCAGCAGCGCCTCGGTTTCGGTGCGCGTCGTGAGGAACATCATCGAGGCGGTCTGCTCGATCATCCGCGCGATCCGCGCGCTGTGACCGCCCGGCCGCGCGTAGTTCGACACCCGCGCCTTCAGGTTCCGCGCCTTGCCAACATAGAGCACGCGCGCCTCGGCATCGAGCATGCGGTAGACGCCCGGCTGGCTCGACAGGAGCCGCAGGTAGGACTGGATGACCGCATGTCCGGTCAGGGGCTTGTCGCTCTTCGTCATGGTCTTCCGGCAGGCAGCTGAAAGCGGGCGGCGATTCTTCTCAAGCGCTGCAATCTTATTCGCAGGCATGCAAGTGAAAACCTGTCCACGGATTTTGTGGATAAGTCTGGTGACAAGAATTGGCGCGGGCGAAATTTTCGTTGAATCGGGGCGGGTTCCTCAGTTTGCCCAAAAATTAGGCAGTTTCTCAAGGCTTTGATTCTAAAAGATATTTTTTGTTATCTCATGTAAGGCTCTGAAAATATTGGCAGATTTGTAACGCCTTTGTGACCGGTCGGCCGAAAGTGGAAAAGTTAACGCAACCTGCCGCAGAGAAAGGTCGAAAACCGGCCCTGCAGCGGCTCAGTCGGGCGCAGAATGACCAACGATATCCGGGGTTTTCCAGGCGAGATGCTGGCCGCCATCCACGCACAGAAGCTGGCCGGTAACGGCGGGTGCATCGAGGAAATAGCCTAGTGCCGCGACGATGTCGGCGGCGTTGGCACCACGCTCGAGCGGTGAGGCCGCCCGCTGCAGATCGAACTGCGCCTCACTTTGATGGTCGCCTCTGAGCGTCGATCCGGGGCCGATGGCATTGACCCGGATGCCAGGCGCAAGCGCCCGCGCCGCGGTCTGGGTGAAGGCCCAGAGACCCATCTTGGCGATCGTGTAGCTCATGAACTCGGGCGTCAGCTTCCGCACCCGCTGGTCAAGCATGTTGACAACCAGCCCCTGTGCAAGCGCGCCGTCCGCGCCCCGCTCTGCCTTGGGGCACTGCGCCGCGAAACCCTGGGTCAGCACGAAGGGCGCCCGCAGGTTGCTGCCGATGTTGCGATCCCAGCTGTGCCGGGTGGCGCTTCGGATATTGTCATAATCGAAGGTCGAGGCATTGTTCACCAGAACGGTGAGCGGGCCACCGAGATCCGCCGCCGCGCGTCCGACAAGCGCTTCGGTCTGATCTTCCGCCAGGAGGTCGGCCTTGAGGGTCACGGCGCGGACGCCAAAGGCGCGCACCTCCTCGGCCGCGGCCGCGGCCTCCTCGGCAGACGTCGCATAATGGATCGCCACGTCATATCCGCGCCGCGCGAGATAAAGCGCCATCTCGCGGCCAAGCCGCCGGGCCGCCCCGGTGACAAGCGCGCGCCTCATGCCTTCGCCTTCGGGCAGCCGCAGGGATGTGGCTTGCCGCAATGGGCGCAATAGCGCCCGATCCGCCGCTGCGTCGCGAACCGACCCCAGAGTGCCAGGACCGCCATGCCGATCAGGAAAAGGACGACAACCTTGGCCAGCATGTCAGAGCCCGTAGCGCGCCCAGAGGGCGCGCTCCTCGATCTCGTCGGCCACCCCGCCCAGCAGACGGCCGGAAAAGCGCTGCAGGAACGGCTTCTTCATGCCATGCGGCACGAGCCTTACCTTGTCGCCGTAAAGCGCCTTCAGCTTCGGCACCAGATGACCGATCCCGTCAGCCAGCCCGACCTCCAGCGCCTGCGCACCCACCCAGATGTCGCCGGTGAACAGATCGCTGTCAGCTGCCAGCCGCGTCCCCCGCCGCGCGCGCACATGGTCCTTGAACCCTTCATGGATCGGTTCCAGGACGCGGCGCAGCCTTTCGACATCTTCCGGCTTCTCGGGGCGGAACGGGTCAAGAAAGCTCTTTGACGCCCCGGCGGTATGGACGCGCCGCTCGATCCCGTGACGGCCGAGGAATTCCGGGAAGCCGAAACTGGCCGAGATCACGCCGATCGAGCCAACGACCGATGACGGATCGACCCAGATATCATCGGCCGCACAGGCCAGCCAATAGCCGCCCGAGGCCGCCACATCCTCGACGAAGGCATGGACGGGGATCTTCTTTTCCTCCGCCAGGCGGCGGATGCGCGCGGCGATCAGCGAGGATTGCACGGGCGAGCCGCCCGGCGAATTGATCACAAGCGCCACCGCACGGGGCTTGCCCTTGCGGAACGCCTTTTCGATGACCGGTGCAAGGGCTGCATCATTCAGCCCGCCGCCGGTGCGGCCGCCGGCCGAAATGGCGCCCTGCAGGCGGATGACCGAGACGGTCGGCGGGGATTTCACGAAGGGGATGAAACGGCGCATGGGCGAGATGTAGGCCGGATGCGGCGCCGGGGCAAGGATGCGAGGGGCGCCGTCCCTTGCACTTTCCGCCATCCTTAGCCCAAGAGGGAATTCAGCCGTTTCATCTTGGCGGAAATACCTTCGGGGGTCGTTCATTGGTGCGCCATTGCTCCGGGAACCAATGGACGACGGGGCAGACAGCCCCTGTTCCGACGCGGCCACCTCGCGTAGGGTCCCGGAATGATCGACAAGCTGGAAATGTTCATCGCGCTTGCCAACGAACGCCACTTCGGCCGGGCGGCAGAAGCCGTCGGCGTGACGCAGCCCTCGCTCTCTTCGGCGATCAAGCAGCTGGAGGACATGCTCGGCGTGCAACTCGTCTTTCGCGGCGCGCGGTTTCAGGGGCTGACACCCGAGGGCCAGCGGGTGCTCGACTGGGCGCTTCGGATCGTCGGCGACGCGCGGACGATGCGCGAGGAAATGCGGGCGCTCAGGTCGGGTGTCTCGGGCAACCTGCGTCTGGGGGTCATCCCCACGGCACTGCCGATGGTCGGGCGGCTGACGGTGCCCTATCTGGCGCGCAACCCGAATGTGCGGGTCACGATCCTCTCGCGCACCTCTTACGAGATCCTCGAAGAGATCGAGCGGCTGGAGCTGGATGCGGGCATCACCTATCTGGAGAACGAGCCACTGGGCCGGATGACGACGCAGCCCCTGTATGAGGAAACCTACCGGCTTCTGGTCGCCTCCGCCTCGCCGCTCGCCGAACGCTCGTCGGTGAGCTGGAAGGAGGCGGCGGCGCAGCCCATGTGTTTTCTGACCTCGGACATGCAGAACCGCCGGATCATCAACCGGCATCTGGCTGAAGCGGGCGCATCGGTTGAACCGAATGTCGAATCGAACTCCTCGATCGCGCTCGTCGCCCATGTCGCGACCGGCCGGTGGGCCTCGATCGTGACGCAGACCATCGCCGAGATGTTCGGCAAGGGCTCCGGCCTTGTCGCCGTGCCGATCCACGACGGCGATGCCCACCACCTTGTCGGCCTGATCGCGGCCTGGCGCGAGCCGCATACGCCGGTCATTGCGTCGCTTCTGGACGAGGCGCGGCGGATAGCGGTCGTCTGACGCTATCAATAGGCACAAGCTATCAATCAACGGCATATATATATTGATACGTCAATCATTGAGCGGTATTTTCGAAGCCTGACCGAGAGCCAGCCCCGGAGAACCCATGCCAGTCACCCCGTCAGAGGAGCGCGTGCGCGAGATCATCGCGGACCATTCGGCACTTGAAGGGCCGCTGTTGCCGATCTTCCATGCGCTGATGGCCGAATATGGCCATGTGCCGCAGCTGGCGATCCCGGTGATTGCCGAGGTGCTGAACATCGGCCGGGCAGAAGTGCATGGCACCATGTCCTTCTACCATGATTTCCGCGAAGAACCGGCCGGCCGCCATGTCGTGAAACTTTGCCGGGCCGAGGCCTGCCAGGCCGCCGGCTCCGAGCGGGTGGCGGATCATGCGCGCGAGAAGCTGGGCGTCGACTGGCACGAAACCACGAGGGACGGCGCGGTGACGCTGGAACCGGTCTTCTGCCTGGGGCTTTGCGCCTGCGGACCGGCGGCGATGGTCGACGGCAAGGTCGTGGGCCTCGTGACGAAGAAACGCTTCGACAAGATCATTGCGGAGATCGACGCATGAGCCTCAGGGTCTACATTTCCCGCGATGCGGCCGCCAAGGCCTGCGGGGCCGAGGAGCTGGTCGCGGCGGTCCGCGCCGAGGCCGCGAAGCGCGGCCAGGACGTGACCATCGTTCGGAACGGCTCGCGCGGCATGGTCTGGCTGGAACCGCTCCTGGAAGTCGCCACGCCTTCGGGCCGGACCGGCTTTGGCATGGTCGGCGCCGATGACGTGCCCGCGCTTTTCGACGCAAATTTCGGCGATCACCCAAAGGCCGTCGGTCTTGTCGAGGAGATCCCCTTCTTCAAGAACCAGACCCGCCTCACCTTCGCGCGCTGCGGTCGGACCGATCCCCTGTCGATGGCCGAATATGAAGCGGAGGGCGGCCTCAATGGCCTGCGCAAGGCGCTTCAACTGACCGGCGCCGATATCGTGAGGGAAGTTACCGACAGCGGCTTGCGCGGGCGCGGTGGCGCGGGTTTCCCGACCGGCATCAAGTGGAAGACCGTCCACGAAGCGCAAGCAGATCAGAAATACATCGTCTGCAATGCCGACGAGGGCGACAGCGCCACTTTCGCCGACCGGATGATCATGGAGGGCGACCCGTTCGTCCTGATCGAAGGCATGGCGATTGCCGGTGTCGCGGTGGGCGCCACCAAGGGCTATGTCTACATCCGGTCGGAATATCCCGACGCCATCGAAGTGATGGACGAGGCCGTGAGGATCGCCCGGGCGAGCGGCCTGCTCGGCGCCTCGCTCCTCGGCTCGGGCAAGGCCTTCGACATGGAAATCCGCGTCGGCGCGGGCGCCTATGTCTGCGGCGAGGAAACCTCGCTTCTGAACTCGCTCGAAGGCAAGCGCGGCATCGTCCGGGCGAAGCCGCCGCTGCCCGCGCTGCAGGGCTTCATGGGCAAGCCCACGGTTGTCAACAACGTCATCTCTCTGGCCACGGTCCCGGTGATCCTGGACAGGGGCGCCGCCTTCTACCGTGACTTCGGCCTCGGCCGGTCGCGCGGCACGATCCCCCTGCAGATCGCGGGCAACGTGAAATATGGCGGGCTGTACGAGACGGCTTTCGGCCTGACGCTCGGCCAGATCGTGAACGATATCGGCGGCGGCACCTTCTCCGGCCGCCCGGTCAAGGCGGTGCAGGTGGGCGGCCCCCTGGGCGCCTATTTCCCGCCCGCGCTTTTCGACACGCCGTTCGGCTATGAGGAGTTCGCAGGCAAGGACGGTCTGATCGGCCATGCGGGCCTGACCGTCTTCGACGACCGGACCGACATGCTGAAGATGGCGCGCTTCGCGATGGAGTTCTGCGCGATTGAGTCCTGCGGCAAGTGCACCCCCTGCCGGATCGGGGCGGTGCGCGGCGTGGAAACCGTCGACCGGATCGCGGCAGGCGACCCTGCCGCCATGCCGATCCTCAAGGATTTGTGCAATACTATGAAACTGGGGTCACTCTGCGCCCTTGGGGGCTTCACCCCCTATCCGGTGATGAGCGCCGTGACCCATTTCCCCGATGACTTCGCCCGTTCGAAGGAGGCTGCGGAATGACCGAGAAAGTCAAAGGACCCGCATCCTATTTCCCCTCCATCGAAAAGGCGTACAATCAGCCTATGGACCATTGGTTCGCCCTGATCGCGCCGCTGCTGGACCAGCCGCACATGCAGATCGTCCAATACCTGAAGGACGCGCACAAGATGGGCCATGGACATGCAAATGCCATCGTCGCGCATCAGCTCGCCAAGATGAAAGGTGCGTCAAAATGAAAGACTTCATCCTTCCCGATCAGGATTTCGGCACCCCCGCCTCGAAAGCGAAAGAGATGGTCACGCTGACCATCGACGGGTTCGACGTCACCGTGCCCGCAGGCACCTCGATCATGCGCGCGGCGAAGGAAGTGGGGATTTCCGTCCCCAAACTCTGCGCCACCGACATGGTTGACGCCTTCGGCTCTTGCCGTCTGTGCCTGGTGGAAATCGAAGGCCGCGCGGGCACGCCCGCCAGCTGCACCACCCCCGTCGCCCCCGGCATCAAGGTTCATACTCAGACCGGCCGCCTGAAGGACATCCGCCGCGGCGTGATGGAACTTTACATCTCCGACCACCCGCTCGACTGCCTGACCTGCGTGTCGAACGGCGATTGCGAATTGCAGGACATGGCAGGCGTGGTCGGCCTGCGCGATGTGCGCTACGAGGCGCCTCCCCAATCTGACCTGTCGACCCATTTCCGCGCCAAGAACACCAGCGGCGAAGCCAACCCGCAGTTCATCCCCAAGGACGAATCGAACCCCTATTTCTCCTACGATCCGTCGAAATGCATCGTCTGCTCGCGCTGCGTGAGGGCCTGCGAGGAAGTGCAGGGCACCTTCGCCCTGACGATCGAGGGGCGTGGCTGGGACAGCCGGGTGAAGGCGGGGATGAAGTCGGACACGTTCCTGACGTCCGACTGCGTCTCCTGCGGCGCCTGTGTGCAGGCCTGCCCGACCGGGACGCTTGCCGAAAAATCGATGTACGAGATCGGCACCCCGGAACGGTCGGTCATCACCACCTGCGCCTATTGCGGTGTGGGCTGCTCCTTCAAGGCCGAGATGCGGGGCGACGAGCTGGTCCGCATGGTCCCCTACAAGCAGGGCAAGGCCAACCGCGGCCACAGTTGCGTGAAGGGCCGTTTCGCCTATGGCTATGCCAGCCACAAGGACCGGATCCTGAACCCGATGATCCGCGACAAGATCACCGACCCCTGGAAGGAAGTGACCTGGGCCGAGGCGATGGACTTCGCCGCCGCGCGGATGAAGGCCATTCAGGCCAAACACGGCAAGGAATCGGTCGGGGTCATCACGTCCAGCCGCTGCACCAATGAAGAAACCTATCTGGTGCAGAAACTGACCCGCGCGGTCTTCGGCAACAACAACACCGACACCTGCGCCCGCGTCTGCCACTCGCCCACGGGTTACGGCCTTGGCCAGACCTTCGGCACCTCGGCCGGCACACAGGACTTTGACTCGGTCGAGGAAACCGATGTCGCCATCGTCATCGGCGCGAACCCGGCCGCCGGCCATCCGGTGTTTGCCTCGCGCCTGAAGAAGCGCCTGCGTCAGGGCGCGCAACTGATCGTCATCGACCCGCGCCGGACGGAAATGGTGCAGTCGAACCATATCAAGGCCGCGCATCATCTGGCGCTGCGCCCCGGCACGAACGTGGCGGTCGTCACCGCGCTCGCCCATGTGATCGTGACCGAAAAGCTTT
Source organism: Paracoccaceae bacterium (assembly GCA_041397305.1). Taxonomy (GTDB): domain Bacteria; phylum Pseudomonadota; class Alphaproteobacteria; order Rhodobacterales; family Rhodobacteraceae; genus TMP-24. The sequence continues at coordinate 311,985 of JAWKWX010000002.1, forward strand.
ATGACGAGGCCTTCATCCGCGAGCGCTGCGACTGGGACGAATTCCAGGACTATATGGAATTCGCCGCCGACGAACGCCACAGCCCCGAGCGGATCGAAAGTTTCACCGGCGTCCCGGCGGCAGAAGTCCGCGCCGCCGCGCGGCTCTATGCAGGCGCGCGCAATGGGTCGATCTACTACGGCCTCGGCGTGACCGAACACAGCCAGGGCTCCACGACCGTCATCGGCATCGCGAACCTTGCGATGCTGACCGGCAACATCGGCCGCCCCGGCGTGGGCGTGAATCCGCTGCGCGGTCAGAACAACGTGCAGGGCTCCTGCGACATGGGGTCCTTCCCGCACGAACTGCCGGGCTACCGCCATGTGAAGAACCCCGAGGTGCGCGACATCTTCGAGCGTCTCTGGGGCGTAACGATTTCCTCCGAACCGGGGCTCCGCATCCCCAACATGCTGGATGCAGCCGTCGAGGGCACCTTCAAGGGGCTCTACTGCCAGGGCGAGGACATCCTGCAATCCGACCCCGACACCCACCATGTCGCCTCGGGCCTCGCGGCGATGGACTGCGTGATCGTCCATGACCTTTTCCTGAACGAAACCGCGAACTACGCCCATGTCTTTTTCCCCGGCTCCTCGTTCCTGGAGAAGGACGGCACTTTCACCAACGCCGAACGCCGCATCAACCGTGTGCGCAAGGTGATGGCACCGAAGAACGGTTATGCGGACTGGGAGATCACCCAGATGCTCGCCAATGCCATGGGTGCGAACTGGACCTATGCGCATCCCTCGGAAATCATGGCCGAAATCGCGGCAACGACTCCGTCCTTCGCGAACGTCACCTATGAGCTTCTGGACGAACGCGGCTCGGTCCAGTGGCCCTGCAACGACAAGGCTCCGGACGGAACGCCCCTGGTCCATGTGGACGGATTCGTGCGCGGCAAGGGCAAGTTCATCCGCACCGATTACGTGGCCACCGACGAAAAGACCGGGCCTCGGTTCCCGCTTCTGCTGACCACGGGCAGGATCCTCAGCCAGTACAATGTCGGCGCCCAGACCCGGCGAACGGAAAACAATGTCTGGCACGATCAGGACATCCTGGAGATCCACCCCCACGACGCCGAGAACCGCGGCGTCAAGGATGGCGATTTCGTGCGCCTCTCCTCGCGGTCCGGCGAAACCACGCTGCGCGCGGAAATCACCGACCGCGTCTCGCCGGGTGTCGTCTACACGACCTTCCACCATCCGACGACACAGGCGAACGTCGTCACCACCGACTTCTCGGACTGGGCCACCAACTGTCCGGAATACAAGGTCACGGCGGTGCAGGTGAGCCCGTCGAACGGCCCATCCGAATGGCAGGTCGAATATGAGGCGCAGGCCGACATGGCCCGCCGCATCCTGCCCGCGGCCGAGTGATGCAGACCCACCGCGCCATAGGCCGCCTCGCCTTCCGGGCGGGGCGGTGGGAGCGCGGGAACCGCGCCGTGCCGGAAGAAGTGCCGGTCGCGCTGGTCTATAACGGCACGACGCAGGCCGTGATGATGGCGACACCTGCCGCGCTTGACGATTTCGGACTGGGATTTTCGCTGACCGAAGGCATCGTCGCCGACCGGTCGGACATCCGCGAAACCGAGATCGTCGAACTGCCGCAAGGTATCGAGATCCGCATGTGGCTGGCGCCCGAGGCCGAGGCCCGATTTCAGGCCCGCCGTCGCGCCCAGGTGGGGCCCGTGGGCTGCGGCCTGTGTGGGATCGATTCGATCGCCGAGGCGATGCGGGCCCTTCCGCCAGTCTCAGGCGCCGCGCGCCTCACACCCGCCGATTGCGAAGCGGCGATGAAGGGCCTCATGCGCCACCAGGCGCTGAACGACACGACCCGCGCCGCCCATGCGGCGGGTTTCTACATCCCCGGCCAGGGCGTGATCCTCGCCCGCGAGGATGTGGGCCGCCACAATGCGCTCGACAAGCTCGCAGGCGCCATGGCGCGCGCGGGTCTGAGGGCCGCGGACGGTGCCCTGGTCATCACCAGCCGCGTCTCGGTCGATATGGTGCAGAAGGCCGCAATGATCGGCGCGCCGGTGCTGATGGCGGCTTCGGCGCCCACCGCGCTCGCCATCGACCAAGCCGATGCCGCGGGCCTGACCCTGATCGCCGTCCTGCGTGGCAGCGAATTCGAACTGTTCACCCATCCCGAAAGATTTGACGGAAACGAGGCTGCCGATGTCGCCTGAGAAAATGATCCGCATGGCCAACCAGATCGCGACCTTCTTTGAAACAAGGAAGCATGACGAGGCGGTCGCCGGCACCGCCGCCCATATCAGCGATTTCTGGGAACCGCGCATGCGCAAGCAGCTTTTCGATCATATCGCGGCAGGCGGTCAGGGGCTGAAGCCGCTGGTGATCGAAGCCGCGGCGAAGATCCGGCCGGTGCAGGCAGCCTGAGGCTCGCGGGGGCTCTGCCCCCAAGCCCGAGCGACGCGCGCAGGCGTTCTTCGGGACAGAAAGTGACTGGTCAGACAGAGAGTGTCGCCTGGACAGCCCGTTGCCAGCGCCGATACCTGGCGTCGCGGGTCGCCTCGTCCATCCCTGGCCTGAACTGCCGGTCAAGCGCCCATGTGCGGGCGAACCCCTCGGCATCGGGGTAGAGCCCGGCCTGCATGCCCGCGAGCCAGGCGGCGCCAAGGGCGGTGGTTTCGGTGATGACCGGCCGGTCGACCGGCGCCCCGATGATGTCGGCCAGGAACTGCATCGTCCAGTCGGACGCGACCATGCCACCATCGACGCGCAGGACACCGCCAGCCGCGCCCTGCCAGTCGGCGCGCATCGCCTCCAGAAGGTCGCGGGTCTGGAAACCCACGCTTTCCAGCGCCGCCCTTGCCAGCTCTGCCGGACCCGAGCCGCGCGTGAGCCCGTAAACCGCGCCCCGGCAGTCGGCGTTCCAGTAGGGCGCGCCGAGGCCGGTGAAGGCCGGAACGAGGATCACATCCTGCCCGGGGTCTGCGGCTTCTGCGAGGGGTTGGGTCTCCTTCGCCTCGCGGATGATCTTCAGCCCGTCGCGCAGCCATTGCACCACGGCGCCCGCGATGAAGATCGAGCCTTCCAGCGCATAGGCGGTCTTGCCGCCCATCCTATAGGCGATGGTGCCCAGAAGCCGCGAGTGGCTTTCGACCAGCGTGTCGCCGGTGTTGAGAAGCGCGAAACACCCCGTCCCATAGGTCGATTTCATCATGCCGGGGGCGAAGCAGGCCTGACCGATGGTGGCCGCCTGCTGATCGCCCGCGACGCCGAGGATCGGGATTGCCCGGCCGAAGAGGTCAGGCCGCGTCGTGCCAAACTCGGCGGCGCAATCGCGGACCTCCGGCAGCATGGCGCGGGGAATGTTCAGAAGCCGCAGGATGTCCTGGTCCCAATGGTTCTCGCGGATGTTGAAGAGGAGGGTCCGTGCGGCATTCGTGGCGTCGGTCGCATGGACCTTGCCGCCGGTGAGGCGCCAGATCAGGAAGCTGTCGATGGTGCCGAAGAGGAGATCGCCCCTCTCCGCCCTTGCCCGCGCGCCCGCGACATTATCGAGGATCCAGGCAAGCTTGGTCCCCGAGAAATAGGGGTCGAGCAGGAGACCGGTCTTCCGGGTGACCTGCGGTTCGTGGCCCGCCGCCTTCAGCCGCGCGCAGGTCTCGGCGGTGCGGCGGTCCTGCCAGACGATGGCACGGTGGATGGGCTCGCCAGTCGCCTTGTCCCAGACGACGGTCGTCTCGCGCTGGTTGGTGATGCCGATCGCGGTGATGTCGGCGGCAGTCAGACCGGCCCGGTCGATGGCGCCGCGGACGGTGGCGGTGACGGTGGACCAGATTTCCTCGGCATCATGTTCGACCCAGCCCGAGGCCGGGAAATGCTGGGTGAATTCCTGCTGGGCGGATGCCTTCACCCGCATCTCGCGGTCGAAGACGATGGCGCGCGACGAGGTCGTGCCCTGGTCGATGGCAACGATATGGCTCATGCTCCGGCCTTCTCCTTCATCCAGTCGTCCAGCGCGGCGATCTCCTCTGCCGTCATCCTGAGCCCGAGCTTGGATCGCCGCCAGACCACATCCTCCGCGGTGCGTGCAAACTCCTTCGACATGAGCCAGTCGACTTCCCGCTCCGTCAAGCCCGCACCGAAGGCGCGACCGAGATCCTCGGCGCGGGCCGCCCCGGCGACAATCTTCACGGCCTCGGTCCCATAGGCGCGCGCGAGGCGGCGGCAGGTGTAGTCGCTGAGGACCGGATGGTCGATCTTCAGCATGGCCGCGAGGCTCGGCGTTGCCCCGACAGAGAAATCGCCCCCGGCGAGCGCCACCCCGGCGGTCCAGTCGCCGCGCTTGGGTGCCAGGAACGGCACGATTTTCGCCAGAGCCGCCTCGGACAATTTGCGATAGGTGGTGATCTTGCCGCCGAACACGGACAGCATCGGCGGCCCGTTCTGGTCCAGCGACAGGACATAGTCTCGCGTCGCCGCCTGCGCCGATTTCGCACCATCATTGTAAAGCGGCCGGACGCCCGAATAGGTCCAGACCACCTGATCGCGGGTCACCGGCCTTTCGAAATAGTTCGAGGCGAAGGCGCAAAGATAGTCCTGCTCCGCCTCGGTGCAGATGGGGCCGGCCGGATCGTCGCCATGGTCGACATCGGTGGTGCCGATCAGGGTGAAATCTTCCTCGTAGGGAATGGCAAAGATGATGCGCCCATCCTCGCCCTGGAAGAAATAACAGCGGTCATGGTCGAAGAGCTTGCGAACCACGATATGGCTGCCCCGCACCAGGCGGATCGTTTCCTTCGTGTCTATATGGGCGATGCCGCGCACGACCTTCTCGACCCAGGGCCCGCCTGCATTGACGAGGACCCTGGCGCGGCGCCTCTCCACCTGCCCGTTGCGTTCCAGCGTGACTGTCCAGTGATCGCCGGTCCGCTCCGCGCCGGTGACGCGGGCACGGGTGAGGATTTCTGCACCCCGCTCCGCCGCGTCGCGGGCGTTCAGCACGACAAGCCGCGCGTCCTCGACCCAGCAATCGGAATATTCGTATGCTTTCGCGAATTTTCGTTTCAGGGGCGCGCCTGCCGGATCTTTCCGCAGGTCAAGCGTGCGGGTGCCCGGCAGGATTTTCCGACCACCGAGATGATCGTAGAGGAATAGGCCAAGACGGATCAGCCAGGCCGGGCGACGGCCGCGCATCCAGGGCATGAAAAGGTTCAGGAGGTGCGAGGTCGGGGTTTCGCCTTCGAACCGCATGTCGGGATGGTAGGGCAGGACGAAGCGCATCGGCCAGGAGATATGGGGCATCGCACTCAAAAGCACTTCACGTTCTTTCAATGCCTTACGGACAAGCCCGATTTCGAAATATTCCAGATAGCGCAGGCCGCCGTGGAAAAGCTTGGTCGAGGCTGACGAGGTGGCGGACGCCAGATCATTCATCTCGGCGAGCGAGACCGACAGGCCACGCCCCGCTGCGTCACGGGCAATGCCGCAGCCGTTGATGCCACCGCCGATGATGAAAATATCGTAGAGCCTGTCCGAATCCATGCCGCACCTTGGGAAGCTGAGGAATTGAAGGCGCCAGCGCGCGGTTTGTCAAATATTGCTTTCGTTTTTATTCGTTTTTTCTTTGCAACGCTCACAGTTTTCGTAAGATGCGCCGGAAGGGAGCCCCCATAGTGCTGAGCCTGAGGCAGATCGAGATCGTGGAACTGGCGCGGGCAGAGGGCAAGGTCCTGGTCGAGGAGCTTGCCGCGCGCTTCGGCGTGACCTTGCAGACCATCCGGCGCGACTTGTGCGATCTTGCCGATGCCGGGCGGCTGGCGCGCGTGCATGGCGGCGCCGTCCTGCGTTCGGGCGTCGCCAATATCGGCTATGCGGAGCGGCGCAGCCTGAATGCCGCCGCGAAGGCAGCGATCGGCCGGGCCTGCGCGGCGGCGATCCCCGACAACTCGTCGCTCTTTCTCAACATCGGCACCACGACCGAGGCGGTGGCGCGCGCTCTTCTCAGGCACCGGAACCTGACGGTGGTCACCAACAACCTCAATATCGCGAATATCCTCGCCGAAAGCGAAAGCTGCGAGGTGATCGTGGCCGGCGGCGTGCTGCGCAGGTCTGACGGCGGTCTGGTGGGCGACCTGACGCGCGAGGCGATTGCCGCCTTCAAGGTGGATCATGCGATCATCGGCACGTCCGCACTGGATGCTGAAGGCGAGCTTCTGGATTTCGACAGCCAGGAGGTTCATGTCAGCCGCGCGATCATCGGCCGGGCACGGCAGGCCTACCTTGTCGCCGATCATTCCAAGCTGACGCGCGCCGCGCCGGTGCGGATCGGGTCGTTGCGCGACCTTGCGGCGATCTTCACCGACCGGCCACTGCCCCAGGCGCTTGCCCGGAAATGCACCGACTGGGGCACTGCCGTAAACGTCGCCGGGCCAGGATAACCCCGTCAGCCCCGCAGCAGGCGCAGCGCTGCCGCGTGCAGGTCCGGCGTCGCGGCAGCCACGGTCGAGACGCTTTCGCCCATATGCAGCCGCCCGCCCGCCCAGTCGGTCATCCGCCCGCCTGCTTCCTCGACCAGAAGCGAGACGGTCAGGTAATCATAGGGTTGCAGGTCGAAATCCACCACGACATCGACATGACCCATCGCCAGAAGTGCATAAGGGTAGCAATCGTAGGAAAAGCGACGGGTCGTGCCCGCGTTCATCAGGCGCGCGAACGTCTCGGGATGGGCGCGCCAGATCTTCTCGCCCTCGTTCACATAGATCGTGGCCCCGCCCAGTTCGGTTCGGCCCGAGGAGTGAAGCCGCGTGCCTTCCTTCCAGGCGCCGCCGCCCCGTCTCGCGGCAAAGACCTCGCCCAGTGCCGGCATGCCGACGGCGGCCAGTTCCACCTCGCCATCGACCAGGTGGGCCAGCAGGAAACCGAACAGAGGATGGCCGGAGATGAAGCTCCGGGTGCCGTCGATCGGGTCGATCACCCAAAGGGCGCGCGCGTCCCCGTCCTCGATCCCATGTTCCTCGCCATAGATGCCGTGGCCGGGGAAGCGGTCGGCAATCAGGCGGCGCACCTCTGCCTCGACCGCACGGTCGGCCTGGGTTACCGGACTTTCATCGGCCTTGAACTCGATCCCGAGACGGCCCCGGAAAAAACCAAGTGCCGCCTCGGCGGCGGCACCTGCGATTTCGAGGGCATCGTCAAGCCGTGCGTCGCGCATCCATCAGCCGCCACAACGCTTGGCGGCTTCGTCCACGGCAGCCGAAAAGCCGAGGAGCGAGAATGTATCCTGCGTCTGGGTGCCGCGCGCCGAGCGGGCGGTCAGGATCGCGCTGGACCCGGCCTTCAGCGCCCCGATGATCTTCGCATCATCGTCGGGCGACCCGGCCCAGGCCCATTCGCCGTCGACGAAGAGATCGAACTTGGTGCCGCCCACATCGAGGCCGACCGTCGATCCGGGTGCGAACGGATAACCGCCGGTGAAGGAAATCTCGCCCTTCGTGCCTTGCCGGTAGGTGATGAAGAGAAGGATATCGCCGCGTCGGACGGCGACCGACTTGCCATCCTTGGTGTTCACCGTCTCTTTCGGCGCCGAGACGCCCCAGCAGTCGGTGCCCTCGACAAAGACGCTCCAGTCGGTGTTGGCGGCCACGCGATTGGTCGAAACCTGCGCCAGCGCCGTTCCCGGCCCCGCCGCCAGCAAAGCCGCGGTTGCGCCCCATTTCAGCCAAGTCCTCATTGTCCGCCCTCCGGCCTCTGCCCCGCCCCGGTTCTGGCGCGCCGATCTGGTGCCGGGTCACGCATGTTTTTTGGGTGGCGGGGGCCATTTCAACTCGATATTGAACTCTTACCCCAAGGGAGCCGGACAGGGAAAGACCCGCGGTCACCGTTGGTGGCGAAAAATCGCTGAAAAGCGCAGGAACGGAAGGTGGACCGATGGCGGCGGCGGAACTGATCGAGCTTTGGCGCGGCGGGCTTCTGGAAAGCACGCACCGCGGCCATGCGGTCATCACCGACGAGAAGGGCGAAATCGTCGAGGCCTGGGGCGACCCGGACGCGATCATTTTTCCGCGGTCCTCCTGCAAGATGCTGCAGGCGCTGCCACTTCTGGAAAGCGGCGCGGCGGATGCGGCGGGGCTTGGCGACGAACATCTGGCTTTGGCCTGCGCCAGCCACAATGGCGCGTCGATCCATACCGATCGGGTCGCGGCCTGGCTTTCCGACCGGGGCCTGCATGAGGCCGATCTGCGCTGCGGCAGCCATATGCCCATGGGCGACCCCGACCGCGAGGCAATGATCCGCACGGGCGACAGGCCTTGCCAGATTCATAACAATTGCTCGGGCAAGCACGCGGGCTTTCTGACGCTGAACCAGCATCTGGGCGGCGGATCGGAATATGTCGAGGTCGACCATCCGGTGCAGAAGGCAGTTCGCACCGCCTTCGAGGAGGTGACCGGCATGGAAAGCCCCGGCTGGGGCATCGACGGCTGTTCGGCGCCGAACTTCGCCACCTCCGTCCATGCGCTCGCACGCTCGATGTCCTTCTTCGCGGCGGCACGCGAGGCGGGCGATGCCCGCGCCCGGGCCGCCTTCCGCCTGACCCGCGCCATGGCAAGGCATCCCGAACTGGTCGCCGGCGAAGGCCGCGCCTGCACCAACCTCATGCGCGCCATGGGGGGCCGCGTCTCGGTCAAGACCGGGGCGGAGGCGGTGTTCATCGCGATCCTGCCCGAGCAGAAGCGCGGCGTCGCGTTGAAGATCATGGACGGCGGCACCCGCGCGGCCGAGGCCGCGATCACCGCGATCCTCGTCCGCCTCGGCGCGCTGGACGCCGCCGATCCGGTCGTGGCGCGCTATCTGACCGGGCCGCAAAAGAACTGGCGCGGCTTCACGACCGGCGAATTGCGCCTCGCACCGGGTTTCTGCTGAGCGAGATCGGGGGAGGCAGCGCCGCCCCCGCCGCCAGCCTCAGGCACCGTCCGGGATCAGGTCTGCCGCGAAGTTCTGATAGCAGACCGGCCTGAGCCAGCGGCGGATTGCCATCGTACCCACGGATGTGTGCCCGAAATTGGTCGAGGCCGGATAGGGCCCGCCATGGACCATCGCGTCGGCCACCTCGACCCCGGTCGGAAAGCCGTTGGCTAGGATACGCCCGGCCTTTCGCTCGAGGATCGGCAAAAGGCGGCGGGCATGGCCGGTATCGGAGCCGTCCATATGAAGGGTACAGGTCAGCTGGCCCTCGAGGCTCCGCGCCATCCGCTCCATCTCGTCCGCATCCCGCGCCCGGACGATCAGGCCGAGCGGGCCGAACACCTCTTCGGCCAGCGCATGATCGGCCAGCCAATCGGCCGCCGAAACTTCATACAGATAGGGCGTGGCCGCGCGCAGGTCGCAGGAGGTCACCAGCACCTCACGCACGCCCCGCCCCGCAGCGATCCGCCGCTGGCCGTCGCGGTAGGCGCTGGCGATCCCGTCGGTCAGCATGACCTGCGCCCCGACCGCACCCACGGCCTCGCGCGCTGCCGCGACGAAGGCATCCGCGTCCGGCCCGTCGATCACCACGGCAATGCCGGGGTTGGTGCAGAACTGCCCCGCCCCCATGGTCAGCGATCCGGCCCAGCCCTTGGCCAGATCGCCGCCGCGCGCCTTCAGCGCGGCAGGCAGCAGGAACATCGGATTGACCGATCCGAGTTCCCCGAAGAACGGGATCGGGTCGGGACGCTGCGCGCACAGATCGAAGAGCGCCCTGCCCCCCATCAGCGAACCGGTGAAGCCCACCGCCCGGATCAGCGGATGTTTGACCAAAGCCTCGCCCACATCGCGCCGCCCGCCCTGGATCAGCGAGAAGACCCCGGGATGCAGCCCCTCGGCCACGATCGCCGCATGGATCGCCTGGGCAACCAGTTCGCCGGTGCCGGGATGCGCCGAATGGCCCTTCACCACCACCGGGCAACCGGCGGCCAGGGCCGATGCCGTGTCGCCGCCCGCGACCGAAAAGGCGAGCGGGAAATTCGACGCACCAAAGACCGCCACCGGCCCGATCGGGCGCTGGACCAGCCTCAGGTCCGGGCGCGGGAGCGGCTTTCGGTCGGGAAGTGCCGCGTCATGACGGCGGTCGAGGTAATCGCCCTTGCGGATGTGACTGGCGAAAAGCCGCAGCTGGCCGGTCGTGCGCCCCCGCTCGCCTTCCAGCCGCGCCGTCGGCAGTCCGGTTTCCTGATGGCCGACCTCGGTGATCTCGCTTCCCCGCGCCTCGATCTCGTCGGCAATGCGCTCAAGAAACCGGGCGCGGGCCTCGCGCGACAGCGCCGAGAAGGACCAGAAGGCCTCTTCGGCCGCCCGGCAGGCCCGATCCACATGGGCAGGCGTGCCCATCGAGAAATCGTGCGGCGTTCCGCTGGCGGGCTGCGAGGCAAAGGTCGCCTCGCCCATGACCCAGTCCCCGGCAATCAGATGGCGTCCGGTCAGCATGTCAGTCTCCTTCAGAATTCACCGCATCGGCCAGGTGTCGCCGACCCTCGTCCCGCGCGGCCAGGGGTCTGCGGGGTCGCAGACCAGTTGCTTGATTTCGGTGATCCAGGCCCTGCCCGAGATCGATGGCACGATGGCCGGCGTGCCATTCAGTTCGGTCTCCCGCTCCAGCCGGCAATGAAACGCGCTGCCGATGATCGAGATGCCGGTAAAGGCCTCGCCGACCGCGAGTTCGCCCTTCGCATGCAGCACCGCCATCCGCGCCGAACAGCCGGTGCCGGTCGGCGAGCGGTCGAGCTTGCCCGGCTCGATCGCCACCGTATTTCGGCCGGTCTTCACGCCGTTCACCACCGTGACAGGTTGGGTGAACTGGCAGAAGGAAATGTGCCGCCAGTCAGGATTGGTCGGATGGTTGAAGCCCAGCTGCTCTGTCGCGGCCTGGCGGATCCTCATTCCCGTCTCGGCCAGGTCCCGCGCCTCGGACGGATCGAGCGCAAAGCCGCAGGCGGCAGCATCGACGATGACGAAACTGTCGCCACCATAAGCGGTGTCGACCTTCAGCGTTCCAATCCCCTCGACCTCCAGCCCTGCCCCCAGCTTCGCGGCAAAACTCGGCACGTTCGTCACGCGGATGCTCTCGGCCTTGCCGTCCCGGCATGTGGCGACAACCGCGACCAACCCCCCTGGCGCCTCCATGAAGAAGCGGGTTTCAGGCTCGACCATCGGCACGATGCCGGTGTCCAGCAGAACCGTCGCGACGCAGATCGAGTTCGACCCCGACATGGGCGGCGTATGGACCGGCTCCATGATGATCCAGCCGGTCGCGGCGCGCGGGTCCTTCGCCGGCACCAGTAGGTTCACATGGCGGAAAACGCCGCCGCGCGGCTCGTTCAGGACAAAGTCACGCAGGCGGTTGTCTCGGGCAATCCAGCGCGCCTGGTCCCAGATCGTGTCGCCGGGCGGGGGCGCGACGCCGCCCACGATCACATCGCCCACCTCGCCCTCGGCATGGCAGCCGACCACATGGATCACGCCGGTCGTGCGCATCTCAGACCTCCAGGACCGGCGTGCCAAGTGCCGCCATGATCGGCTCGACCCCAAGGCCCGGCCTGTCGGACGCCGTCATGGAGCCCTTGACCCGCTTCGGCGCGCCGGTCGCGATATCCTTCGTGCCGTAGGAATTGAAATCGGTGGCCGAGAAGCAGAAGTCCGCGGGCGTCGATTGCGCCAGATGGGCGATCGTCGCGGTGACGATATCGCCGCCCCAGGTATCCTCGATCGTCATCGGGATGCCCGCCGCGATGCACAGATCGCGCATCTGGCGCGCCTTTGTCAGGCCGCCGACCTTGGAAATCTTCAGATTGATGACGTCCATCGCCCCGTCCGCGATCCCGCGCATCAGGTCGCCCACCCCGCCGATCACCTCGTCGAGTACGAAAGGCAAGGGCGACCGGCGCCGGGTGGCCAGGCATTCCTCGTAGGTGGGCGAAGGCTGTTCGATATAGACATCGACATCACGGACCGCATTCACCACGCGCGCGGCCTCGTGCATGGTCCAGCCGGTGTTCGCATCGGCGACAAGGATGTCGCCGGGTTCAAGAATCGACCGGCAGGCGCGGATGCGGGCGATATCGCTGTCGGCATCCGCCCCGACCTTCAGCTGGAACTTGGTGTACCCTTCCGCCCGGTAGCCCGCGACATTCCTGGCCATCGCCTCGGGCTCGATCTGCGAAATGGCGCGGTAGAGCCTGATCTCGTCCTGCGCGCGTCCCCCCAGAAGCTGGTAGCAGGGCAGGCCCGAGGCCTTGCCAAGGATATCCCAGCAGGCCACGTCGATCGCCGCCTTCACATAGGGATGCCCGCGCAGGACCGCATCCATATGCCGGTTCAGCACGCCAAGGTCGCGCGGGTCCAGTCCGATGACCTTCGGCGCGATCTCGGCCAGCCCCGAGCGAACGCCCAGCGCATAGGCGGGCAGATAGGCCGAGCCGAGCGGGCAGCATTCGCCCCAGCCGGTAATGCCTGCGTCCGTCTCGACCGCGACGACGGTCGCATCGAAGACCTCGACATAATTGCCGTTCGACCAGCTGTAGCGGCCCTCTTTCAAGGGCAGGTCGACCTGATAGGCCTTGATCCCGGTGATTTTCATGATCGTCCTCCCTAAGCTGTGGGATCGGCATTATTGCCCATCCTGCGTCCTGTCCTCACAACAGCTGGAACCCGTGCGCGAACGGGTCGCGGTCGTCGATGAAGATCGTGTTGTAGCCGGTCACCCGCGCCCAGCCGGCGATCGAGGGGATGACCGCAGGCTTGCCGCCCACTTCGGCACGCCCCACGACCTGCCCCTTGAACATCGACCCGATGATGCTTTCGTGAACGAAGGTCTCCCCTTCCTTCAACTTCCCTTTCGCCGCCCATTGCGCGATGCGCGCGGAGGTTCCGGTGCCGCAGGGCGACCGGTCGATGGCCTTGTCGCCATAGAAGACGGCGTTCCGCGCCGTGGCTTCGGGCTGGGTCGGCCTGCCGGTCCACAGGATATGGCTCAGCCCCCTGATCTCGGGCTTTTCGGGATGCTGGAACGTATATTTCTCGTTCAGCGCCTTCCTCAGTAGCGACGACCAGCGCAGAAGGTCGCCTGCCGAATGGTCCGCCATGTCACGGAAGGCCGGTTGGGGGTCGACGATCGCATAGAAATTGCCGCCATAGGCCACATCGACCGTGACCTCGCCCAGCCCCTCGACATCGGCCGTCAGCCCTTCCGAATGCAGGAAGGCCGGCACGTTCGTCAGCTTCACTTCCTCGACGAACTGCCCTTCCTGCCGGTATTCGGCGACGACCAGCCCGGCAGGGGTATCCAGCCGCAGCACCCCCGGCACTTTCGGCGTCACCAGCCCGCGCTCGATCGCCGTCGTCACCGTGCCGATCGTGCCATGCCCGCACATCGGCAGGCAGCCCGAGGTTTCGATGAACAGGATCGCCACGTCGCAATCCTCGCGCGTCGGGGGGTAAAGGATCGAGCCCGACATCATGTCATGACCCCGCGGCTCGAACATCAGACCGTGGCGGATCCAGTCATATTCGGCCAGGAAATGCGCGCGCTTTTCCAGCATCGTCGCGCCTTTCAGGTTCGGACCGCCGCCGGCCACGACCCGCACAGGGTTCCCACAGGTATGGCCGTCGATGCAGAAGAATGTATGGCTCGCCATGGTCAGAATCTTTCCGGTCTGTAGGGGGTCAGGTCAATCGCCGGGGTCCGCCCCAGCACAAGATCGGTCAGCAGCCGCGCGGTGGCGGCGGCCTGTGTCAGGCCCAGATGGCCATGGCCGAAGGCGTAGACAACATTCGCCGCCCTGGGCGCCCGGCCGATGATCGGCAGCGTATCGGGCAGCGAGGGGCGGAAGCCCATCCACTGCGTGCCACCCTCAGTCTTCAGCCCCGGCATCACCCCTTCGGCCTTCTTCAGCAATATTTCCGCCCGGCGGAAATCCGGCGGCCGCGTCAGGCCCGCCAGCTCCACCGCGCCGCCGACCCTGATGCCGGTGGACAAGGGCGTGACGACATAGCCGTCCTGCGGCAGGACCAGCTGCCGTTTCAGATCGAACGCCCCCGGCGGGAGTGTGGTGTTGTAGCCCCGCTCGGTCTCCAGGGGCACCTTGTCGCCAAGCTTCGCCGCCAGATGATGCGACCAGGCACCACAGGCCAGAATCACCTTCGGCGCCGTCATCCGCCGTCCGTCGGTCAGCTTCAGCGACACGCCCTGCCCGTTTGGAGACAGGTCCGCGACCTCGCCCCTCTCGAACGCGGCGCCGCGCGCCAGCGCCGCCCGACCGATGGCACAGGCGACCTCGTAGGGGTCGGAAAGCGTCATCCAGGCCGGGATGAAGACGCCATGGGTGTATTTCGGGTGAAGCCCGGGTTGCAGCTCTGCCAGCCGCGCGCCGGTGACGGTTTCGAACTCCACCCCATGGCGCGCGCGCAAATCCCAAAGTCCGCGCGACGCCTTGAGCGCCCGCTCGCCCTCGTAAAGATAGATCGCCCCGTCCCGCCTGAGATGATGGGCGAGGCCGGTCGCCCCGAACAGATCGTCCGTCTCGGCCTTGGCCAGTTCCATCAGCCGTGCCTGCGCCGCAGTCGATGCCTCATGCCGCGCCGGGCGGCTCGCCCGCCAGAAGCGCCACATCCAGGGCAGCATCTTCGGCGCATGGCCAAGCGGCATGGATAGCGGACCCAACGGGTCCATCAGCCAGAACGGCGCTTTCCAGATCACCCCGGGCGAGGCGAGCGGCTCCACGTCGGCGAAGGCAAAAGCCCCGGCGTTGCCGCGGCTCGTCTCCTCTGCCATGCCCTTGCGGTCGAGGATCAGAACCTTCCTGCCCGCCTCCGAAAGGCGAAAGGCGGCCGTCAGGCCGATGATCCCGCCGCCGATGACGATCACGTCAAACATTCAACTGCCCGCAGTGCGTGGTAGAAATTGGTGCGGCCCGCGCTCGTCGCCGCCGCAAAGGCGCGGGCCGTGCCTCTGCGGCCGCAGAGGCATCATGCTGAAATCAAGCTGCCAGTTTCGGCAGCGCCGGACGGCAGGCGATGCGCTCGCGCACCAGCGTCTCGACCCGCGCACGATGCTCGCCGACCAGAGGCTGGCGCGGCGCGCGGACATGTTCGGTCGAACCGATCGCAATCGCTTCCGCCAGCTTGATCTGCTGGACGAGGAAGGTCGAGACGTCGAGGTCCAGAAGCGGACGGAACCAGCGGTAGATCTCGCGCGCCTCGGCGATGCGACCTGCCTTCGCCAGATCGTAGATCGCCTGGTTTTCCTTCGAGAAAGCGATGGAAACGCCCGACACCCAGCCATCGCAACCCATCAGGATCGCCTCAAGCCCAAGGTTGTCGACCCCGGTCAGAACCTTGAACCGGTCGCCCACGGTGTTGAAGATTTCCGTGCAGCGGCGGATATCGTCCGAGCTTTCCTTGATCGCCACCATCAGCGGGTTTTCGGCCAGCTCGACCATCATCTCGGGTGTCACATCGACGCGGTAGCCCACGCGGTTGGAATAGATCATCACCGGCAGCCCGCCTGCATTGGCGATGGCATTGAGGTTCGCGATCGTCTCGGCGCGGTTCGTATGATAGATCGGCGAAGGCACGATCATCAGGCCATCGGCACCCGCCTTGGCCGCACGCGCGGCCAGCGCACAGGCTTCGCGCGTCCCGGCCTCGGAAATCGTCAGAAGAACCGGCTTCTTGCCCGCAACCGATTTCGCGGCCTTCAGGACCTCCAGCCGTTCGTCGGGCGACAGCATGTTGCCCTCGCCGAGCGTCCCGCAGGTAATCAGGCCCGCATTGCCCGCATCCATCTGCAGGCCGAAGCAGCGCTCCATCTCGGCGCGGTCCAGTTCCCCTTCGGCCGTGAACTTGGTGGTCACGGCCGGCATCATTCCCGTCCACATTCTCTCAGAACTCCTTGGTTTCATCTCAGTGGGCGACTTTCAGGAAAGCCGCCGTTTCCGGTTTCTCGGGCGCCTCGAAAATCTGGGCGGGCGTGCCGATCTCATGAATAAGCCCCTCGCGGAAGAAGGCAACGCGGTCCGAGACCTCGCGCGCGAACCGCATCTCGTGTGTCACGCAGATCATCGTCATGCCTTCGCTGGCCAGAAGGCGCAGCGTGTCCAGCACCTCGCCCACCAGCTGCGGATCAAGGGCCGATGTCACCTCGTCAAACAGCATGTAGTCGGGCGACATGGCCAGTGCCCGCGCGATCGCCATCCGCTGCTGCTGGCCACCCGACAGGCGCGAGGGATAGACCGACAGCTTGTCCGCCAGCCCCACATGTGACAGCTGCTTCACCGCGATCTCGTCGGCCTCGGCCCGGCTCATTCCCAGGACCTTGCGGGGTGCAAGGGTCACATTTTCCAGGACCGTCAGATGCGGGAAGGCGTTGAACTGCTGGAAAACGATCCCGATCTTCTGGCGCAGCTTGTTGAGATCGGTCTTCGGGTCATGCACGACGGTTCCGTCCACCGTGATCTTGCCGCCCTGGATCGGCTCCAGCCCGTTGATGCAGGTCAGAAGCGTCGACTTGCCCGAGCCGGAACCACCGATGACCGTGACCACCTCGCCCTTCTCGACCTTCAACGACACACCTTTCAGCACCTCAAGGGCGCCAAAGGCTTTCCGGACATTTTCAATCTCAATCATTCTCGCGCCACCGTGCCTCAAGCCGACCGCCCAGACGGGCGATCGGGAAGGAAATCAGGAAATAGATCGCGCCGGTGATCAGCAGGATGAACAAAGGCTCCTGCAGGCGCGTGACCAGAATCTGGGACGAGCGCAGAAGCTCGATGATCCCGAGCCACAGGACAAGGGCCGTGTCCTTCATCACACCGAGCGTCAGACCGATCCAGCCCGGCAGCGCCACTCGCAGCGCCATGGGCAGGGTCACGTTCGCCATGTCCTGTGCCCAGGTCATGCCCAGCGAGCGCGCCGCGCGCCGGGTGACGGCGGGCACGGCCTCGATGCCGCCCCGGACGATCTCGGCGCAATAGGCCGAAGTGTAAAGCGACAGCATCACGCAGGCGACCATGAAAGGCGACCAGCCGAAACCGGCAATCGACTGGAAGGCATTGGCCAGGATCAGCTGGATCAGCAGCGGCACCGAGCGCAGCACATCAAGGACAAAGGTCAGGGGCGCCGCCGCCAGCGCCGAGGCCTGCGCCTTGAAGGCGCCGAAGATGGTGCCAAGAAGCGTGCCGAAGAGGACCGCGACGACCGTGATCGACAGGGTGATCCCGGCGCCTTTCGCCAGGAACATCAGGTCCTTGAGGGTGAGAGCCGTATCGAACATGTCCAACCCTCAGTACCGGAACAGACGCCAGGCGATCAGCCTTGCGCCCAGCATCACCGCCTTGGCGATCAGATAGTATAGCACCGCTGCCAGCGCGAAGAATTCGAAGGTGCGGAAGGTACGCACATTCAGCTCTTGCGTCACGCCTGCCAGATCGGTCGCAAGGCCGACGGTCAGTCCGAGCGAGGTCATCAGGATCGCCCAGACCATCTGGTTCGTCATTGGCGGGAAGGAAATGCGAAACATCTGCGGCATCACAACCGACCAGAAGGCCCTGAGGGGGCCCATGCCCAGCGACCGCGCCGCCCGCGTCTGCGTCGGCGGAATGGCCCTAAGCGCACCACGGAAGGTCTCGGCCAGATAGCCCGCATTGTTGAAGGTGATCCCGGCCATAAGCGCCCACCAGGGACTGAGATGGATGCCGAAGGACCCGAGGCCGAAATGCGCCATATAGATCTGGAAGAGCGCGGGCGTATTGCGCGCCACCTCGATCCAGGTGGTCGCGGCACCATGGGCCAGACGGTTCGAGGACATCCGCGCAACCGCCAGCAAAACAGCGAACGCGATCCCCAGGACCATCGACAGGACGGCAACCTCGACCGTGACCAGCGCGCCCCACATCATGTCGGGCAGCGCGCGGAAGGCCTGATGCCAATGGAACGTATAGTTGAACATTGCCCCTCCGGGCCGGTGAAGGACGAAAGAGGGGGCGTGCACTCAGGGAGGAGGCACGCACCCCCGGGACGGCTCAGCGATAGACGCCGTCGATCGTCAGGCCCGGCGCGGTGCCGCCGACCCATTTGTCATAAAGTTCCTGATAGCGGCCCGAACGGACCTGCTGGTTCACGAAGAGGTTGAGGTAGTTGATCAGCCCCTGTTCCTCGCGCAGCGCAATCAGGCTGACATAGTCGATCGGATAGGGCGCGTCGCCCGCGATCTTCAACCCCGGATACTGGCCCGACGCCACGATCGACGAAGCCACGGTCGATGTCACGACGGTCGCGTCGATCTGACCCTGGCTGAGGGCAAGGAACACATCGGCCTGCGACTGGTAGGGCCGGAATTCGCCCGCACCCCAGGCCTTGATGTTTTCCTCAAGCTTGATGCCTTCGAAGGTCCCCGCGACCGAACCCACCACATGGCCCGACATGCCTTCGAAATTGTCGACGCCCGCGCCTTCGCGCGTCAGGACGACATTGGTGAAGGCGAAATAGGGGATGGAAAAGCCGATGGTCTTTGCGCGTTCCAGCGTGTCCGAGGTCGAGGCGACGCCCACGTCCGCGCGACCCGAGACAAGCGCGGGGATCCGGTCCGGGAAGGGCGTTTCGACATATTCGGGCGTGACACCCAGCGCGGCAGCGAGGTCGTTGCAATAATCGACGTCGAAGCCCACCGGATTGTTGTCGGCGTCGCGCGACCCCATGGGCGGAAAGTCCAGTACCACGGCGCAACGCAGCGTGCCCGAGGCGATGATGTCGTCAAGCTTGTCGGCCTGGGCCGTGCCCGCGGCTAGCAGTGCGGCCAGGCTGACGGTGGCAAGATATGTCTTTTTCATTGTGTTCCCTCCTGTCGGAAACGCGCTCCCCCCGGGGAATCGCGATGCGTCGCTTCTACTGGATATTGGATCCAATTTACAATAGACTTTATCCGCAAGAAAGTGGATGCATTCCGTATCCAGAGAATCTAACGATGCTGCCAAGGCAGTTTTTCGCAGGCGAATGATGATGGCACTGAAGCTCAAGGCCACCAATCTGGGCAGCATGCCATCCCCGGCCGACGTTATCTTCGACGCACTCCGCGAAGCGATCGTCGAGGGCGAGCTGAAGGATGGCGAGACCCTGCGACAGGATCATATCGCGAGCATGTTCAACGTCAGTCGCATCCCGGTGCGCGAAGCTCTTGCGCGGCTAGAGGAACAGGGGCTCGTCACCACCCAGCGCCACAAGGGCGCGGTCGTCTCCTCGCTTTCGCACGAAGAGATCGCCGAGATGTTCGAGTTTCGCGCGCTGATCGAAGGCGAGGTGATCCGCCATGCCGTGCGTGTGATCAGCGACAGGACGCTTGCGGAGGCAAAGGCCTTTGCCGAGGCGTTCGCCGCCGAGACCGACAGCGGCAAATGGGCGCAGCTCAACCGGCTTTTCCACTACACGCTCTACAAGGATTGCGGACGGCCCTATCACTTGCAGATCGTCTCGAAGGCGCTGGACAAGATTGCGCGCTATCTGCGTGCCCAGCTCGTGCTGACCCATGGCATCGCGCGGGCGCGCATCGAACATGAGGGGATCCTGAAAGCCGCGATGGCGCGCGATGCCGACGAGGCCGCCGCCCTCACCCGCGCCCATATCCTCGGCGCCAGCCGGTCGCTCATCAGCTTCTTGCAGGCGCAGGAAAAAGACTAGACCGCGGTGCGGGCGTTTTTCGCTTCTCAAGCTGTCTCACCCTGTTAAGGTGGCGAGGTCTGATCTCTGACAAGAACCGTGGATGACAACCGAACCCGGCAAACGCCAACCCTATCGCCGTAACGAAGACCGGCGGCACGAGATCGCGGAAGCAGCCATAGCCTGTCTGGTGCGTGACGGGCATGCAAAGCTCACCGCCCGTGCGGTGGCCAGGGAAGCGGGTCTTTCGCTCGGCCATATCACCTATCACTTCCGCGATATGGACGAGATATTGTGCGAGGCCTATCGGCTCGCCTCGGCCCGCCTGCGGCAGGCGACTGCCGAGGATCTGCGCGCAAGCGCATCCGGCGACCCGCTGGATCGGCTCGACGCCTTCGTCCGGGCCGGGTTCAAGGCCGATTTCCTGTCGCGCGGCTATCTGCGGCTGAGGCTCGATCTCTGGTCGGCGGCCGTCGATCATCCGACCCTCGCCGAGACCGAAGCGGCGCTGTACGAAGGCTACCGCGAAGAGCTTGCTGCCCTTCTCGGCGATCTTGCCCACGACCGGCAGGCGCAGGCGGCCCGCATCTGTGCCGCGACAGACACGATCATGGCGCTGCTCGACGGTCTCTGGCTGGACTGGATCCGCCGGGGCAATGAGAGGGCGCTGGAGAATGGCCTGTCGACGGCGCTGGACCTGGCGCGGGCGCTGACCAAACCCTGATGCGCACCGAGAGACGCCGCTGAACTAGCCCCGGTGCCGAAGCAGGAACTCCCGGATCGGCAGAAGTGCCCGCTCCGTCGCCTCGATGAAGATCGCGTGCTTCAACCCATCCAGGATCACGAGTTCCGCATTCGGCATCGACGCCGCGATTTCCCGGTTCAGGCGTGGATTGCAGCCACCATCATTTTCGCCGGTCAGCACAAGCGCGGGCGCGGCGATCTCGTGCAGCCATGGCCCCATCTCGGTTTCGGCATAGATGTCGAAGACATTGAGGAAAACCTCGGCGTTCGTGTCCATCACCTGTTTCTTGCGCCAGTCGATCACATCCGGCCGCGCGGCGGCGAACGCGTCGGTGAACCAGCGCGCGGCAAGCGTATCCAGGACCGGCCCGATCCCCCTGTCGCGCATCGCCTGAACGACGGCGCGGACCTTCTGGCTGTCATCCTCCGTCCGAAAGGCGGCCGTGGAATAAAGCCCCAGCGACAGGACCCTGTGGGGAAAGCGCCGCGCATAGGCGGGCGCGATCATGCCGCCCAGCGAATGACCGGCGAAATGCGCCCGCTCTATGCCAAGACGCGCCCGCAATGCCTCCAGATCATCCACCAGATCATCCAGCCCGAACCGCCCCTCCGGCAGGGGCGACAGGCCGTGGCCGCGCAGATCGTAGGTCACGCAGGTGAACCGGTCCTTCAGCCCCTCGACCAGCCCGGCAAAAGTGGCCCGGCGGGCGCCGATCCCGTGGATGAGGAACAGCGCCGGGCCTTCTCCGGTGACTGAATGGGAACAGTCGATCACCATGTCACGATCCGGGTTTGGGGTCGGAGGCAAGGCGCCCGGCAACAGCCCAGTCCGCCTTCGCCACGTCGGCGAAGATGATGGTGACCGATTCGGGCGTGCCCCCGCAGGTCGCGACCCATGCCTCGGTGACGGCCTTCGCGCAGGCGCGTTTCTGATCGGCCGTGCGGCCCTCGAACATCTCGATCCTGATGACTGGCATGTCCCGCCTTACTCCCCGATTTCTGCCCCAAGGCCGGTCACATGCGGCATGACCTCTGCCGCGAACCGTTCCATCATCTCCAGCGTCTCAGCCTGCGGCTGGCCGAAGTTCGACGAACTGATCACGTCGTCGATGCCCAGTTCGGCATAATGCGACAGCTTGTCGATCATCTCCTGGCGCTCACAGATCAGGAGGTTGCTGCCCAGTTCCTCGATCGTCTGCTTGCGCGGCAGGGGCCTCACGATGCCATGGTCGACAAGTCCCGGCCCGCCGAAGACATTGTCGAAACGCTCATAATAGGCATAGGCCCGGTCGAGCTTTTCGCGCGCGTCGGCGGCGTCCTTCGCCAGGTAAAGCCCGCGCTGCAGCGACAGCCGGTTGGTACCACCGTCCGGCGCCGCGGCGCGGCCGCGATGGAAGGCGCCGACCTGCGCTGCAAGGATATCCTCGCTCGCGCCGAGGGGCGTCGTCTGCACATGATATCCACGCCGCGCCGCCGCCTCGATCCCCTCGGGCGCCATGGAGGCCAGCTGCAACGGCACCGGCCGGTCGGGCCTGGGCATCACCGTCAGCGCATCGAACCTGTACCAGCGCCCGTCCCAGCTCACCTCTTCCCGCGTCAGCAGGGCTTCCAGTACTGCAAGCGATTCCTCGAATCGCGCCCTCGTCTCCTCCATCGGCACGCCGAGCCGCCCGGTCTCATACCCGAAGGCCCCCTTGCCGACGCCCAGCATCAGGCGGCCCTCGCACAAGGCCTGCGCCTGCACCACTTCGCCTGCGAAGATGCGCATGTCGCGGATCGGCAGCTGGCAGATCGAAGTCACCAGTTCCACCCGCCGCGTCCGCGCCGCGATCGCCACCGCCATCTGCAGGGGTGACGGGATGAGCAGCAGGTTGACCAGATGATGTTCCGGAATGCCCACCCCCCGATACCCGAGCCGGTCGGCCGCGACCGCCTGTTCCAGCACCTGGGAATAATGCCTGCCCGCCCCGATCTTCGGATCGAGGAGGTGGCTGTTGAGGAAATGGATGAGCTGCATCGCCAGCCCGATTATAGTACGATCGTACCAGATCAGACCAGGCTCGCCGCGTCAAGCGGTTCATCCGCGGCGCTGCGCATCGATCCGACATTGATGGGGCGCGCCCCCGGGAGGGCCCGAACCCTCGACCCGCCGCAAAGAAGGTCGCTGGTTCAAGTTCCCAACCGCTTGTAACGCAAGCGGTTTTGATCGCGTCATTTCGCCATGAAATTACGGTGGAACTGGCGACCCCGGGAGGACTCGAACCCCCGGCCGGCCGCTTAGAAGGCGGCTGCTCTATCCAGCTGAGCTACGGGGCCACGGCCCTGACGTTTAAACGACGAGCGCAGCCTGGGCAAGGCGGGACCAATTGTCGGGTGCACCATTCGGCATGCTCGGGCGGCAAATTGACGTTGGTCAACTGCACGCGGAACACTGCCGACATCTCGATCAAGTTCGACCAATGGCTTCGGGACTTCCGGCACCGGCAGGCCATCGCCACTGTCAGTCCCGGCAGCTGGTGGACCGGGTCAAGGAGGACCCGACCCCGCCCTGATGTCCAGATGTCGGGACTGAACATCCAACAATTTGAAATAGCTATGTAAAAATCAGCCCCCTCTTCGCAGGGCAATGACATGCGGCCGCTATTTTTCCCAATGGGTCATATTTTGCATCGGTAGTTTCCGTTTCGGCACGTTTTTCTTGACTTGATGCCGAATCGGGATAAGTATCGCCATAAGAAATGATGGCCGTCCGCTCTGGAATTCGGGAGACAGTTTTGGCACAGACAAACGATCTGGACGATCTGGACCGGGCCATTATTGCGCTCCTTGCGAATGATGGCCGCCTGTCCGCATCCGAGATTTCCTCTCGCATCGGCGGCGTGTCGGAGCGCACGGTGCGCAATCGCATCTCGGCGCTCCTGCAGAACCGCCAAATCGTCATCGGCGCCATCCCGGACCCGACCGCGCTCGGTCGCGATGTGCAGGCCGATGTGATGATCCGGGTCGAACCCGGCAAGCTCGACCGGGTAGCGATCGAGCTCGGCGAATATGATGAAGTCGGCTATCTTGCTGCAGTTACAGGAGAATTTAATCTAACGGCAGCGGTTTTCGTGACCACGCACTCCGAACTGCTGGACTTCACGGAGAATGTAGTTGGCAAGATACCGGGCGTCGAACGCGTCGTGCCCTGCATGATCCTGCGCATGTACAAGGTCTTCGGCACGCGGACTACCGCGCTCAACCGCGGTCCGGGGACAAAATCGGGAACATCGAAATGACCGGAATGTTGCGGATCGGTGTCGACGTTGGCGGCACCAATACCGATGCCGCGCTCTTGCGTGGCAACGAAGTGCTGGCGACCATCAAGACAGCAACCACCGCAGATGTGACGAGCGGCGTATCGAACGCGATCCGGTCGGCTCTGACGGCTGCGGGCGTTGCCGGATCGGAAATTGGCGGCGTGATGATCGGCACGACGCATTTTCTCAATGCCGTCGTCGAGGGGCGTCATCTGGAAATGACCGGCGTGCTGCGCTTGTGCGGTGCGGCCACCCGCGCGCTGCCTCCGATGATCGACTGGCCCGATGACCTCAGGGCGCTGGTCGATGGCGGTGTCGCGTTGGTCGGCGGCGGCGTCCATTTCGACGGAGCCGAGATCGCGCCGCTCGACGGCATGGCCATTCGCGCCGCCTGCGCAGATTGGCGCAGGATGGGCGTGGGCACCGTGGCGATCTGTTCGGTCTTTGCGCTTGTCGATGCGCGGATGGAACTGGCCGCGGCCGAGATCGTCGCGAACGAGATGCCGGACGTGGCGATCAGCCTGTCGCACCGGATCGGTCGGACGGGCCTCTTGCAGCGCGAGAGTGCGGCAATCCTGAACGCGAGCCTGCACCGGATCGGCAAGGAGACCGTCGCAGCCTTCCGCGCGGCCTTCGCGAGCCTCGGCCTGACCTGCCCGCTCTATCTGACCCAGAATGACGGAACGCTGATGTCGGCGGACTATGCAGAACGCTTCCCGGTCTTCACCATTGCATCTGGCCCCACCAACTCGATGCGAGGCGCTGCATTCCTCACCGGCCTTACCGATGCGGCCGTGATCGACATCGGTGGAACCACCACAGATATCGGGATGCTGGTCGGCGGTTTCCCGAGAAGCCGCAGCGAAGGCGCGGTGATCGCCGGCGTGCGCACCAACTTCCGCGTGCCGGACGTGTTTTCCTTTGGTCTTGGTGGCGGCAGCATCGTTCGCCCGGACGGCATGCTGGCCATCGGGCCGGACTCCGTCGGCTTCCGGTTGCCACAAAAGGCGCTTTGTTTCGGGGGCGATACGCTGACCGCGACGGATATTGCCGTTGCGGCAGGTCTCGCCGATCTCGGGGACAAATCACGCCTCAGGCATCTCGATGCGGGACTGGTGCGTGCCGCCTTGGCCAAGATGAAGACAGACGTCGAAAACGTGCTCGACCAGATGAAGCCCGGCCCCGAGGCCATTCCCGCAGTGCTCGTCGGTGGCGGGTCGGTGCTGATGGATGGGTTGCTGGAGGGCACCAGCCAGTCGCTCAAACCACCGCACTTCGGTTCCGCCAACGCCATCGGCGCCGCCATCGCCCAGGTCTCTGGCGAGGTCGACAGCGTTGTGTCGCTGGAAGGCACGACACGCGAATCGGCCCTGGAGAGGGTCGTAGCCGAGGCCCGGAGCCGCGCTGTCGAGGCGGGCGCTGCCCCGGCAACGGTGACACTCGCCGAAGTCGAGGAAACACCCCTGTCTTACCTGCCGGGCAACGCGATCCGTATCGCGGCCAAGGTGGTCGGAGATCTTGCAGCATGAAAATCTGGACCATCACCGAGTCGGACATCGACCGCATCGCCCTGGGCGCCGGCATCCTGGGGACCGGCGGCGGCGGCAATCCCTATCTTGGCATGCTTATGACCAAGGCGCAGCTCAAGCTTGGCCGTACGATCAAGGTCATCAGGCCCTGCGACCTCGCTCCGGACGCGCATGTGCTTGCCCTTGGCAACATCGGTGCACCCACCGTGAGCGTGGAGAAGATGGAAGAGGGTGACGAGGGTATCCGCTGCCTGCGGGCCATCGAAATGCACACCGGCCGGAAGGTCGATGCGGTGATCGCCGACGAGATCGGCGGATCGAACGGGCTCGCGCCAATGATTACGGCGGCCAAGCTCGGTCTGCCTGTGGTCGACGCCGACGGCATGGGCCGCGCGTTCCCGGAAGTGCAGATGACGACCTTTTTCATTCACGGACAGGCCACGCATCCGGCGGCACTTGCCGACGCATTGGGCAACATCATGCTGGTGACGAACGCCACCACGCCGGAAATGCTGGAAAAACTGATGCGCGCCGGAACGGTCGCGATGGGCTGCACGGCGCACATGACCACGGCGCCGATGGATGGCCAATTCATCCGCGACTATGGCGTGCCGCACACGGTGAGCCAGTGCTGGGAGCTTGGCGATACCGTCCTTGCGGCGCGTGCCGCCAAGACCGATCCGGTCGAGGCGCTGATGGCCCGGTCAGGGGGCGTCCTGCTGATGCGCGGCAAGGTCACGGACATCGGCCGCCGGATCGCTGCCGGGTTCGTCCGTGGCAGCCTGACGGTAACAGGCCTGGAGAGCTTCTCCGGCCGCAGCATGCTGATCGAGATCCAGAACGAATATCTCGTCGCCCGCGAGGGCGACAGGATCCAGGCGATGGTGCCGGATCTGATCTGTATCGTCGACAGCGAGACCGGCCGCCCGATCACCACCGAGGAACAACGCTATGGGCTGCGCGTCAGCGTCATTGCCATTCCCTCGCACGCGCTTCTGCGCTCGGACATCGCGCTGAAATCGGTCGGCCCGCGCGCGTTCGGCTATGACTTCGACTTCTTGCCGATTGGTGCGCCGACAGAGGCGCTACCGGTTGCTGCCTATCAAGACATCCGCCCTGCCGATACCAACCCACCCCCCCTTGTCCATTCGGGAGCACTGTCATGAATCGCCGCGATCTTCTGAAAACTGCTGCCGTGACCGCCCTTGCCACAGCAGCCTACGCCACCAGCGCGCGCTGGAGCCTTGCCTTGGCCCAGGAGGGCGGCAAGATCATCACCCTGGCGCATCCGGCCGGGTTTCCCGACCTCGATCCTGCCACCTCGTTCTCGAACGATGGCGCGGTGCTGGCCAACGTCTATGAGACACTGACGCGCTACATCCCGGCGCGCGACGGTCAGGAAGCCAGGGTCGAGCCGGTACTGGCCGAAAGCTGGGACGTTTCGGAAGACGGCCTGACCTGGACCTTCCATCTGCGGTCAGGCGTGAAATTCCATGATGGCGCCGAGCTTACCTCGGAAGCGGTAAAGGGTTCGATCGAACGGACCGTCAGGATCGGTGGCGGTGCGGCTTTCATCTGGTCGTCGGTCGCCTCGATGGAGACGCCGGACCCACTGACCATCGTCATGAAACTCTCCGCACCGCAGCCGATGGATATGACGACGGCAGCGGGCTTCGCCGCGTGGATCCTCAGCCCCGGCGCACTCGACAAGGACAATGCCTGGTTCAACGCCGGCAACGGCGCGGGGACGGGCCCCTACATGGTCGAACGGTTCGAGCCCGGCCAACGGGCGATCCTGACGCGAAACCCGAATTACTGGGGCACGTTCGCCGACGGCAGCTTTGACAAGGCCGTCTTCGAGATCGTCGAAGATGCGGTCCTGGCGCAAAGCATGATCGAAAGCGGCGAGGCCGACTGGACCTACAGCCTGCCCTACGAAAATCTGGATGCGCTTAATGCCAATCCCGATCTGACGGTCGTTTCCAACCCCTCCTTTGAAACGCTTGTCGGTCTTTACAACACCCGCAAGGCACCGCTTGACCGGCCCAAGGTGCGTCAGGCGCTGTCGATGGCCTTCCCTTACGACGATGTGATCTCGGCGGGAACGGCCGGGCTGGGCAGCCGTGCGATGGGGGTTATCCCCGCAGGTATCTGGGGTCATGACGATGCCGCCCCGGTTCCGCAGACCGACCTCGAAGGCGCACGCGCCCTGCTGACCGAGGAAGGCGTGGCGGACACCGGGCTGGAACTCGTCATGACCTATGCGACGGGTGACGCGCTCGAGTCGGTGGCGGCAGAACTCTGGAAAGCCAATCTCGAGACGCTGGGCATTACCCTGACGCTTCAGCCGATGAACTGGGAGGCTCAGTGGCAACTGGCCAAGGCCGATCCGGCAGCCGCGCAGGACATTTTCGTGATGTACTGGTGGCCGACCTACGTGACGCCCTATGACTATCTGTTCAACCTCTTCCATTCGGAGCCGTCGCCAAACTACAACCTTGGCTATTACGCCAACGCCGACTTCGACAGGATGATCGACGAGGCCAACGGGCTGTCCGGCACCGACCGCGTCAAGGCGGAACAGATGTTCAAGGACGCGCAACGCAAGATCATCGAGGAGGCCGCGGCCGTATTCATCCTCGACCGGCCGAACATCCATGTCATCCGCTCCGACATCAAGGGCTACGTTGACAATCCGGCTTATGGTCACGTGACTTTTGTCAACGAACTGAGCCGCTGAGGCCAAGGGGGAACCGGGCGATGGATCTGATACGCTACTTCCTCCGCCGCCTGGTCCTGTCGGCCCTCGTGGTGCTGGGCGTGACCGCAATGGTGTTCGTGGTGGCGCAAGTGGTGCCATCCGATCCGGCGGCGCTTTACGCCGGGCCGCGACCCAATGCCGAACAGATCGCAAAGGCGCGCGAGGCGTTGAACCTCGACGCGCCCTTGCCGGAACGTTTCGCCCATTTCGCCCATGCCATGGCAACGGGTGATTTCGGCGTGTCCTATAAATCCCGCCGACTGATTTCCGAGGATCTGGGCGTGTACCTGCCCGCCACGCTGGAGCTTGCGGTCTTTTCAACCGGGCTGGCGCTCTTGCTCGGTATTCCAAGCGGTGTCGTTGCGGCGGCACGCCGGGGCAGCTTTCTCGACCGGTTCGGAGGGCTCGGCTCGATCGCGGCGGTGGCGATGCCGACCTTCTTCCTTGCGATGCTGCTTCAGGTGGTCTTCGCGCAATGGCTCGACATCCTACCCCTGTCGGGCCGCATGTCGCGCGAGTTTTCGGTGATTGATCCGCTTCGGCCCGTGACCGGCTTCAACCTGATCGACGCCGTGCTCGCCGGGCGTCCGGCGGCGTTCTGGGATGCTTTCCTGCATCTGATCCTGCCTGCCCTGACACTGGCGTCTTATCCCGCTGGCGTGGCAATGCGGTTGACGCGATCTGCGATGATCGAAATCCTGCAACGGCGCCATATCGTTGCCGCGCGAGCCCTTGGCCTGTCCGAGCCGCGCATCCTGTTCGGTCATGCCCTGCCAAACGCGGTCGGCCCGGCACTGACCGTCATCGGCCTTTCCTTCGCCTATGCGCTGACGGGCGCCGTCCTGGTCGAGATCATCTTCGCCTGGCCCGGACTTGGCCGCTATGTGTCGGAGGCAATCTTGTCGAAAGACTTTCCCGTCATCGCGGCGGCGACCCTTGTGGTGACGCTGTGCTATGTGGTGATGAACCTGATCATCGACCTTGCGCAGGCAATGGTCGATCCCCGGGTGGCTCTGTCATGAAGGCGCTTTTCAACCGTCTGGGTCCAGCGGGCAGCCTCTCTCTGGCAATCATCTTGCTGTTCGTATTCGTCGCGATGTTCGCGCCCCTCGTTTCGCCCTATCCGGGGCAGGGGGCCGGGTCGCCGAACATCGCGGCAAAGTTCCGCGCGCCGTCGGCAGACTTCTGGCTGGGCGCCGACCATCTGGGCCGCGACATGCTGAGCCGGGTCATCTTTGGCGCGCGCGTGTCGCTGACCACGGGCTTTCTGATCGTTGCGCTGTCGCTCCTGATCGGCCTGCCGGTGGGCCTTGCCGCCGGCTACTTCGGCGGCTGGGTGGGCGAGATCCTGATGCGCGTCACCGACATTTTTCTTGCATTTCCGGCCCTGCTCCTCGCCGTTCTTCTGGCCGCCGCTCTGGGCGCGGGGATGCTCAACTGTATCATCGCCGTCGCCGTGACATGGTGGCCCTGGTACGCACGGATGGCGCGGGCCGAGGTTCTGGTCCTGCGCGGCCAGCCCTATGTCGAGGCGGCGCGGCTGATGGGCGTCTCGCACGCCCGGATCATTGTCCGGCATATCCTGCCCGGTGCCGTCCGACCGCTTGGCGTGCAGGCCGCGCTTGACGTCGGGCCCGCACTTCTGACGGCCTCCGCGCTGTCGTTTCTTGGCCTTGGCATCCTGCCGCCGACCGCAGACTGGGGACAGATGGTCAACGCCGGGCGTGGCTTCTTTCCGGACCGCTGGTGGTATTCGACGGCACCCGGTCTTGCGATCTTCATCGTGGCGCTGGCGTTCAGCGTGCTGGGCGACGCACTACGTGACAAGAGCGAGGGGCGATCCCATGCCGATGCTTGAGATCGAAGGGCTGTCCGTCACTTTCGGGCACAGCACCGGACAGGTCCGGGCAGTGCGCGAGGTCGATCTGCAAATTTCCCGCGGAGCCATCCACGGGCTGATCGGTGAATCCGGCTGCGGAAAGACCATGACCGGGATGTCCCTTCTGGGTCTGCTGCCGGAAGGCGCCCGGATCGGGGCAAAGCGCTTCCGGTTCGACGGGATGGAGCTGCGTGACGTCGCCGCAAGCCTTCGGGGAAGGCGTATCGCCCTCATATCGCAAGACCCGGCGGCGGCGCTCAATCCGGTGCTCAGCATCGGTCGCCAGATGGACGATGTCTTGCGCAGCCACCGCTCCGCACCGCGTCATGAACGCCGTGCCGAGGCGGTGGAACTTCTGGCCGCGACGGGCCTGCCGGACCCGGAGCGGGTGCTGAAAAGCTATCCCCACCAGCTTTCCGGCGGGATGCAGCAGCGTGTCGTCATCGCACAGGCGCTGGCGACCGGGGCCGAATTCCTGATCGCCGACGAACCCACGACAGCGCTTGACGTGACCGTCGGTGCGCAGGTGCTGGCGCTTCTGAAGCGGCTGGTGGCCGAGCGCGGCTTGACGGTCCTGATGATCACCCACGATATGGATGTGGTGGCCGAGGTTTGTGACCGAGCCACAGTGCTATACGCAGGGCTGACGGTCGAGGAGGGCCCGACCGAGGCCGTGCTGGCCAGCCCGCGCCACCCCTATACTCAGGCGCTTCTGGCGGCCCTGCCGGACGGCGCCCGCAAGGGCCAGCGTCTGGCAGCGATCGAAGGCCGCATTCCGCCGCCGCAAGATGAGATCAAGGGCTGCGCCTTTGCCCCGAGATGCCCGAAGGTCATGCCAGTTTGTGCAACGGTCAGTCCACCGGACCGGCAAGTGGGGCAACGCCGCTGGCTATGCCATCTGGAGGAGGGGACGATTGGCTGAACCTTTGCTCGAGGTGCGCGATCTTGTGGTGCGCTACCGCAAGCGCGGACTGTTCGCCGCCCCGCTGCCACCGGCCGTCAACGGCGCAAGCTTCACCTTGCCGCGCGGCCAGACGCTTGGCATCGTGGGTGAGTCCGGATCGGGCAAGAGCAGTCTGCTCAGGGCAATCCTTCGGCTGGTTCCCGCCGAGAGCGGCACGATACGCCTCAACGCCAAGGACTGGCTGTCGCTGTCGGGAGCAGCGTTGCAGGAGGCACGGCGCGATATCGGCGTGGTGGCGCAGAACCCGTTCCTGTCGCTCAGCCCGCGTCTGACCATCGCCGAGATCATCGCCGAACCTCTGGTGGCGCAGGCGGTGGCCAGGGGCAGCGAAATCCGCGAACGCGCGGCGAACCTGCTTGGGCAATGCGGCCTGCCCGCCGATTTCCTCGACCGCAAGGCCAAGGAGCTGTCAGGCGGTCAGGCGCAGCGGGTGGCCATTGCACGCGCACTGGCGCTTGGTCCAAAGCTCTTGATCCTCGACGAGCCGACCTCGGCGCTGGATGTGTCGGTCCAGGCGCAGATCCTCAATCTGCTCGACGATCTGAAGCGCAGCCTTGGCCTGTCGATGCTGTTCGTGACCCACAACCTGAAGGTCGTGGCTCATATCTCGGACAGCCTGCTCGTCATGCGGCGCGGCAATGTCATCGAAGGCGGTTCGACCGACGAGGTCATGGCGGCCCCGAAGGAAGCCTACACCCGCGAGCTGATGGGCGCCCATCCATCGCCGGTGGGCGCGGAACCGTCGGCGTAGGCACGGCAGGCAGGGCGGCGATCCCGCGCTGTTTGCTTCCGAGGTGAGCAGAAGGTGCACGGCGTGCGGGCGCGGATCATGGCAAGCGCTGATCGTCGGCGCCAAGGGATCGGATCGTCGTTCATGCGGATGTCGGCTATTCGGCGCTGAAGGCTGACCGTCTGGCCGAAAAACCGGTGTCACGGTCCACGCCGGGAGCAAACGCGAGCGCATCCTGCGCCGGGAGACTTGTCCCGACGCCAATGGTGGCAAGAAGCGCCCGGCGCCGGTTGTCGGCGAGCCGATCGGTACAGACCGGCCCGTCCGTTGCAGTGCCCCGCGTGGCGATCAGATCGCGGAAGCTTTGCGAAAGCGCGGCGCGCCCGTGGGCGAGCGAAAGGCTGGGCGGTCCCGCGAAGAGCCTGGAGATGGTCGAACGGACGCGGGCAAACATTGCATCCGCCGTCGCCGTGGTGGGCAGAGCGAAGTAAAGACCGCGGCCCTTGCCTGCGCACATCATCCTCTGCGCGAGGATCAGCGCCGCCTCGGTTTTTCCCGCCCCCGTCTCATCCTCGATGATCGCAAGCATCGGCCCGTCCGCCAGGGCGACCTGCGTCGCCACTGCCTGCATCGGTCGAAGCCGGACGTCGAAGGGTGGTTCTGCCGACGGCGGCGGCGTATCGAGGCCGGCTGCCTTGACAGCTGCCATGGCCCGCGCACGGGCGCCTGCGATGTAATGCTCCGGTTCCGGTCCGCCCGGCTGTGCCGGAAACCACTCGGCGTCCGAGCCGATCCAGTCCGCCGCCGCCACAAACCCGGGCAACCACCAGCTAAGCTCGGTCGCGCGATCGCGGGACAGATCAGAGAGCGAGGCATCCGGCCAGAGTTCGGCAAACGACCCGCCAGCTCTGCCTTGTCTGTCAATGCCCGAAGGTAGCAGACGGGGCTACGTACGCAGCCGTGCGTTGCGACATCTGCGGGTGCTGACCCGAGGGGACCGTTGCCTTGCCGTGAAGGCTCGCGGCGGCTTCAATCAAGGGCGCGGGTCATGAAAAGGCTGTTGGGATCGTCCCGATAGCCTTCGAACGGCGGGCAGACGTTGAACCCGGCCTTTTCATAAAGCACCCGCGCCGCCTGAAACCCCGGCTGCACGCCGGTTTCCAGGCTGAGGCGGCGAAAACCCGCCGCACGCGCCTCTGTCATCAGATGAACCAGCATCCTACGTGCCAGCCCCCGGCCGCGCTCCTCGGCCAGGATATGCATCGACTTGATCTCGGCATGGGTCGCATCAATCCGCTTGAAGGCGCCCATGCCGATGGCGCGGCCCGCATCGCGCATCACGAAGAAGGAAATGTCGGGCCGGTCGAGTTCGGACGCATCCATCATATGGATGCTCTCGGGCGGGGTTTCTTCATGCATTGCGGCGGTATGGCGTTGAAACAGCAGCGAAAGCTCGGGCTGGGCAGGGCTTTCGCGGAGGATGACAACGCCTGCGTCGCTCATTGGCCACCCATCATCGCCGCCATGTCCACGCCGTTGACCAGAAGCGCGCCCGCTTCGGTCATCTCGATCTCCCAGACCAGTTCACCATCGGCGCCGGGCCTGGCCATGCCGCCCGCCATTCCGACAGCCATCATCGCCTGTCCGCCCAGTTCCGGCGGCGCCGATTGCAGGGCCTTCTGGATCGCCTCGATCCCGACGAGCGTCAGCTTCGCCGTCCCGACCGGTGCGGGTTGCCCGGGGCCCGCCGCCAGCGCCGCCTGATAGGTCAGCCTGTAGTCGGGCGCCACGACAGCGCCCGGCGCGAGCGTGATATCGACCGTCCCGTCCGGAAGCAGGGCGGACAGAAGCTGCCCCTCGAACCCCTCCGGCGGCGCGGCACCGTCGGGCAGGTCGAGAAGCCCCAGCCCCAGCGCCGCGCCCGCCGCCGCGTCGAAACCGCTCGCCGCGAAATCGAGGCTCGCCTCGGTCGGCACCAAAGTGGCGGCGAAAGGCGGCACCAACCCTTCGGGGAGGGCGAGGCCCTTCACCGTCAGCGCCTCGCGGACCTTGCCGTCGGCGACGAGGCCATTCATGTCGAGAGCGACACCAAGCTCATCGGCCGAGAACGGCCCCACCGGCGTGTCCACCGCCACCGTCCGGTAGGCGCCGTCCATGGTCACGTTGCCGAAAAGCGGCAAAGCCTTCTCGATCAAGGGTTTCAGCGAGGCGCGATCGGCCTTGATCAGTTCCTCGCTCGGGTGAGCGACGAACCAGGACGACAGCCCGAGGAGCGCGGCAGGCTGATAGTCGGTGGTCGCAATGTCGAACTTGCCGTCAGCGATCGTGCCCGTGATGGTGATCGGCCCCTGCGGGGCGCCCGGTATCGTCAGGGAAAAGCTTCCCTCGCTTATCGTCTGGGTGTATCGGCCGTCAACGCCTGCCGAGCCGCTCGTCGCACCACCATTCATCACTATGGATTTGACCCTGCTGGTGCCGACCATCTCGCCAAGTGGCCCGCCAACCTGGGACTGGGACTTGGCAACATCCGCCATTTCCATGTGCATGGTCCGCGACGCGCCGAGCGCCTCATCGAATAGGCCAGACAGTTTCACCGACCCGTAATTGGTCTCCGTCTTGGCCTGCCCGCCTTCTCCGTTTGGCAAGGTGTAGTCCAGCGACACCGGCTGATTCAGCTGATAGGACCAGGTGCCGTCGCCCTGATCAGTCAGTTGCAGCCGCAACGGCGAAACCGACGCCTCGAGTTTGTCGAGCGGAGCCTTCGCCAGAAGCAGCGCGAGATCGAGCTTCACGCCGTAGCTTTCGCCCTCGGGCGCGACGGTGACAACACCGGCCGTGGTGCCGAGATAGGCTTGAAAGAGCGCTGTCAACTCATCCGCGCCCGCCTGGGTCGCGGGTCCGGCGAAGGCAAGAGCCGGAGTGAAAAGCGCGCTGGTGAGAAGAAAAGTACGGAAGACCCGCATCGAATGCCTTTCGGAAAACAGGGCCCGCCTGACGGCGGGTCAAAGGGAGGGGTCAGTGGGTCCAGACTTCCTTGCGGTCGGTCGCGAAGTTCTCGCCATAGCCGCGCGGCCGAACATTGGGCCTGCGGGCATGAGGCAGCGTGACGCTGTAGTCGATCCCGTTCGCCTGGGCATAGGCCTCCGCCGCCTCGCGGCTTTCGAAGCGCAGCCGCACCTGGGCCTGTGTATCGCCCGACCCGGTCCAGCCCATCAGCGGATCGACCTCGCGCGCCTCGCCCGGGGCGAATTCCAGAACCCATTGATGGGTCTTCGCGGTGCCGGACTGCATCGCGGTCCTGGCCGGCTGGTAGATACGTGCGCGCATGGATCACCTCTGGGAACGTTGCCCCCTTATCGAAAAACTGACGCGCTCGCGCAAGGCCAGCCGGGCCGCTGATCGGGGATTTTTCGCCCTGGGGAGGAAGGCGACTGTCGGTCATTGCGGGTGGGGGAGCAAAGGGTGGTGCGGCAGTGACCGACAGTCTCTTGCTGCTTGCGGATTCAGCTTATGATGGCATTGCGCGAAATTCAACCTAAAATTGAGTAAGGTCGAAAATTTCTACTTTGATCCGCCTTCCGGGCTACCCCGGGGCAAGGCGACCTTGCACCGGAACAAAAACGGATCAAATCTGGGGGGCCCGGAGGGAATCGCCAGATGCCGCATAACAATACCAACGCCCCTGCCCCGCGTCCCGAGGTTCTGACCCGTCCCAAGCTCGAAGGCGGGCGGCGGTTCGTGATGAAGACCGAGTTCCAGGCGGCGGGCGACCAGCCCACGGCCATCGCCGAACTGGCGGCGGGCGTCATGGCCGGCGAGCGCGATCAGGTCCTTCTCGGCGCCACCGGCACCGGCAAGACCTTCACCATGGCGCGCGTGATCGAGGAAACCCAGCGCCCGGCCATCATCCTGGCCCCCAACAAGACCCTCGCGGCCCAGCTTTACGGCGAGTTCAAGGGCTTCTTCCCCGACAATGCCGTCGAATATTTCGTCAGCTACTACGATTATTACCAGCCCGAGGCCTATGTCGCCCGCACCGACACCTACATAGAAAAGGAGAGCCAGATCAACGAACAGATCGACCGGATGCGCCACTCGGCCACCCGGGCGCTTCTGGAACGCGACGACGTGATCATCGTGGCCTCCGTTTCCTGCATCTATGGTATCGGCTCGGTCGAGACCTATTCGGCCATGACCCAGGACATGGAGGCAGGCAAGCTCTACGACCAGCGCAAGTTCCTCTCCGAGCTCGTCGCCCAGCAATACCGCCGTCAGGATGCCGCCTTCCAGCGCGGGTCGTTTCGGGTGAAGGGCGATACGATCGACCTCTGGCCTGCCCACCTCGAAGACCGCGCCTGGCGGTTCAGTTTCTTCGGCGAAGAACTGGAGGGGATCACCGAATTCGATCCGCTAACCGGTTCAAAAACAGACTCTTTCGAAAAGATCAGAATTTACGCAAACTCCCACTACGTCACCCCCCGACCAACGCTCCAGCAGGCGATCAAGGGCATCCGGGTCGAACTCGCCCAGCGCCTGAAACAGCTGCAGGACGAAGGCAAGCTGCTGGAGGCCCAGCGCCTCGAACAGCGCTGCAACTTCGATCTCGAGATGCTGGAGGCCACCGGCTCCTGCGCGGGGATCGAGAATTATTCCCGCTACCTCACCGGCCGCGCGCCCGGCGAGCCCCCACCTACCCTCTTCGAATTCATCCCCGACAATGCCATCGTCTTCGCCGATGAATCGCATGTGAGCGTTCCCCAGATCGGCGGCATGTACCGCGGCGACTTCCGCCGCAAGTTCACGCTCGCCGAACACGGCTTCCGCCTCCCCTCCTGCATGGACAACCGGCCCCTGAAGTTCGAGGAATGGGACGCGATGCGCCCGCAATCCGTCTTCGTCTCGGCGACGCCGGCCGCATGGGAGATGGAGCAGGCCGGCGGCGTCTTTACCGAACAGGTCATCCGCCCCACCGGCCTCATCGACCCGCCGATCGAGATCCGCCCCGTCGAGATGCAGGTCGACGACCTACTGGACGAGGTGCGCCGCGTCGCCGCAGCGGGCTACCGCACCCTTGTCACAACGCTCACCAAACGCATGGCCGAGGATCTGACCGAATATCTGCACGAACAGGGCATCCGCGTGCGCTACATGCATTCCGACATCGACACGATCGAACGGATCGAAATATTGCGCGACCTCCGGCTTGGCGCCTTCGACGTGCTGGTGGGCATCAACCTGTTGCGCGAAGGGCTCGACATCCCCGAATGCGGGCTCGTGGCCATCCTCGACGCCGACAAGGAGGGTTTTCTGCGCTCGGAAACCTCGCTCATCCAGACCATCGGCCGCGCCGCCCGCAACGCCGACGGCCGCGTCATCATGTACGCCGACCGCATCACCGGCAGCATGGAACGCGCGATTGCCGAGACCAACCGCCGCAGGGAAAAGCAGCAGGCCTACAATATCACCCATGGCATCACGCCCACGACGGTCAGGAAGAATGTCGAGGATGTGCTCGCGGGCCTCTGGCAGGGCGACACCGACATGTCGCGCGTCACGGCCAAGGTCGACAAGGCGATGGTCGGCCAGAACCTCGCCGCCCATCTCGACGCTTTGCGGTTGCAGATGCGGAAGGCCGCCGAGAACCTCGAATTCGAGGAAGCCGCGCGGCTGAGGGACGAGGTCAAGCGGCTGGAGGCGGTGGAACTGACCGTCGCCGACGATCCTCTGGCGCGCCAGTCAGCCGTCGAGGAGGCCGTGGACGAGGCGGTGAAGGCACGGGGGAGGAGTACAGCGGGACGGGCTGGGCAGAGGGGTGGGAAGCGGCGGAGGGGGTAGCCAGCATACGCAGTATGGCGCGGCGGTGGCCCGGTGATCAACCGCCGCAGGGGTTACACAAGCGGGTAGTGTCTCGCAACTTGCGCTTCGGCGCCCCGTCCCCCCAGAGGACCGAACGCCAACGCACCGGTGGCGCGTTGGCCGGTCTGATTGGTGCTGGCGCAAGGCAGCGCCAAGGGGTGAGACGGGATGGACATCAACATGAACCTTCGTTTACCTTCGTAAATTCAGTTCTCCTGTGGGGTGCATCATGCGAATCCTGTTCGTCATTCTGGCCCTGTCGTTCCAGGTCGCTCCCGATGTCGCGGCGGCACATGGGGGCGGTTGCCGCAAAAGCTCGCCGCCCGGCCAGTGCTGCCATATGGACAACAGCGTCGGCAGGGTTCACTGCCACTGACCCGACAGCCGCGCCACCCCCGCGCGGCACTGCCCCCGCCCGGAAACCGGGAGCCGACGCAACAGCGGGCCGGGGGGCAGAGATTGACAGTGGGGGCATCCGCCCCCTCGCCCACTCGCATGGACCTTCTACGGCATTCTGCGCTGCGGTCGGCGGTCTTCAGACGACCCGCAACAACGCCCGGCGGGCACATCTGCAAGGTCTGGACTTCCGGATCGGATCGATTCATCCTCGCTGCATCCGCCTGATGCCGGAACCGGACAGGCAATCCGGGACAACCATCATTGATGAGTGGCACATGAAAACCATCTTCAGCCGCGAACGCCGTCCTGGCCCTGTCTGCGCCCTGCTGTTGAAGCAGGGCTGACCAGAGGCATTTTCCCCGAAGGTCCGCCCTTCCCGGCGCTCCGTGCGCCATTTCCTGATCTGCGGACCTGACCCATGAGCCTTCTTGCCCTCAAAGACCTGTCGCTGACCCTTGGCGAACCTCTCTTCACCGACCTTTCCTTCACCCTTCACCCCGGCGACCGGCTGGGGCTTGTCGCCGCGAACGGGCGCGGCAAATCCTCGCTTCTGAAGCTGATCGCGGGGACGCTTGAGCCGAGTGCCGGCGACATCACCCGCGCGCGTGGCCTGAAGATTGGCCATGTCGCGCAGGATGTGCCGACGGGGCTGCTACCGCTGACCCTTCGCGACGCGGTGCTGGACGCGCTGGACCCGGAGGCGCGGGAGTATGAAAGCTGGCGGGCCGACGTGCTGCTGGACGATCTGGCGGTGCCAGAGCCTTTCCGCGACCTGCCGCTGGGCGATCTGTCCGGCGGCTGGCAGCGCACGGCGCTGCTGGCGCGGGCGGCGGTCGGCGAGCCTGATCTCTATCTGCTGGACGAGCCGACGAACCATCTGGATCTTGGCCGGATCGGCAAGCTGACCGACTGGCTGGCCGGGCTGCCGCGCGCGGTCGCGGTGATCGCGGCCAGCCACGACCGGGCGTTTCTGGATGAGGCGACGGGGCGAACGCTGTTTCTGCGCGCGGGACCAAGCCGGTACTTCGCCTTGCCCTACGGGCCAGCCCGCGCGGCGCTGTCCGAAGCGGATGAGGCCGATGCCCGAGCTTACGAGAACCGGATGAAGGAGGCCGGGCAGTTGCGCCGACAGGCGGCGAAGCTGAAGAATATCGGCATCAACTCCGGCAGCGACCTTCTGGTGGTGAAGACCAAGCAATTGAACGAACGTGCGGAACGGATCGAGGAAGCGGCGCGACCTGCCCATCAGGAACGGTCGGCGGGGGCGATCCGGCTGGCGAATGCCGGCACCCACGCCAAGGCGCTGATCGCGCTGAACGATGCGGCGATTGGCACGCCCGACGGGCGCGAGCTGTTCCGGGCGGGCGAAAAGTGGATCGAACGTGGCGACCGGGTCGTGCTGCTGGGGCCGAACGGCGCGGGCAAGACAAGGATGATCGAGGCGGTGCGCGCGGCCTGTCTCGGCGCGGAAAGCCCGATCCGCGCGGCCGCGACGCTGATCCTTGGCCACAGCGACCAGAGCCTGGCGCATCTGCCCGACGGCGCTACGCCTTTCGACCTGATCACCCGCTTCGATGTGGGCGATCAGGCGGCCCGAACCCTGCTTGCGGGTGCGGGAATCCGGCCGGACCGGCAGGGCGCAAAGGTCAGCACACTCTCGGGCGGCCAGAAGGCACGGCTTGCCATGCTGGTCCTGCGCCTCACGCGGCCGAACTTCTATCTGCTCGACGAACCCACGAACCATCTCGACATCGAGGGGCAGGAGGCGCTGGAGAGCGAACTGCTGGCGCAGGGCGCGACGTGCCTTCTGGTCAGTCACGACCGGCAATTCGTGCGCAATGTCGGAACCCGCTTCTGGCAGATCGAACGCAAGCGCCTGATCGAGGTGGACGACCCCGAACCGTTCTTCGATGCGGCCCGCGCCGCTGGATGAACCTTGCGGCATTTTCACCTGCAACCCGACAGCAAGATTGCGCGCGAGCCG
This sequence comes from Paracoccaceae bacterium, assembly GCA_041397305.1. GTDB lineage: Bacteria > Pseudomonadota > Alphaproteobacteria > Rhodobacterales > Rhodobacteraceae > TMP-24. Next base: position 351,821 of record JAWKWX010000002.1, read on the forward strand.
CGCATGGCCTATGCGCAAGAAAAAAGGAGAGCGGTGCCAGAGCAAAGAGCCGGAGCATCGCAACCAGAACACGGGGATGCAGCCAGCGATGAACGAAGCCAATCTGCCGTCGGGTGCGGAGCCTGCCCACAGATCCGCGCACCGATCGGGGCGCGACTGGGTGCAGATACTGGCGCGCTACCGCGAGCCGCACCATGGCCGCAGCGCGCTGGAGCTGGGACTGACGCTGGTGCCGCTGGTGGTGCTTTTCGCCATTGCCTGGTGGCTCCTGTCGGTCAGCTATCTGCTGGCGGCGGCGGTTGCGGTGGTGAATGCGGGTTTCCTCTTGCGTGCCTTCGCGATCCAGCATGATTGCGGGCATGCCTCTTTCTTCCGCAGTCGCGGGCTGTCCGACTGGGTGGGGCGCGGGCTGGGGGTGCTGACGCTGACGCCCTACGATGTCTGGCGGCGGTCGCATTCCATCCACCATGCCTCCTCCGGCAATCTCGACAAACGCGGCATTGGCGATGTGATGACGCTGACGGTCGAGGAATATTACGCCCTGTCGAAATGGGGGCGGCTGCGCTACCGGCTCTACCGCAACCCGCTGGTGCTGTTCGGGCTCGGACCGGCCTACCTTTTCATCCTGCAGAACCGTTTGCCGATCGGCTTCATGCGCGCGGGCTGGAGCTACTGGACAAGCGCGATGGCCACCAATGCCGCAATCGCGCTTGGCCTCGGGCTGATGATCTGGTGGGGCGGGTTCATGCCCCTGTTGCTGGTCTGGCTGCCGACCGCGCTGATCGCCGCGACGCTTGGCGTCTGGCTCTTCTATGTCCAGCACCAGTTCGAGGAGACCCACTGGAAACAGGGCGAGGATTGGCAGCTGCATGATGCCGCGCTTGAAGGCTCGTCCCACTACGTCCTGCCCGCGCCGCTGCGCTGGATCACGGCGAATATCGGCATCCACCATGTCCACCACCTTTATAGCCGCATCCCCTTCTACCGGCTGCCGGAGGTGCTGCGCGATCATCCGGTGCTGGCGGAGAGCCAGCGCATGACGCTTTGGCAAAGCTTTCGCTGCACGCGCCTGCACCTGTGGGACGAGAAGGGCCGACGGCTTCTGTCCTTTGCCAGCGCCCGGCGGCTGCGGATGGCGGGCTGAGGGTCCGGGGCCTGCACCCTGCGACCGGGGCCTGCGGCCCTTCACATCCCGCGCGCGCTTGACTATAGGGGCCACTTGACCCGATGGAGCCCGTGAGATGCAAGGCAGCGCCAACCTCAACCTGATGATCAAGGCCGCCCGCAAGGCAGGCCGGAGCCTCGTGAAGGATTTTCGCGAGGTCGAGAACCTGCAGGTCTCGCTGAAGGGTGCGGGCGACTTCGTCAGCCGTGCCGATGTGGCCGCCGAGAAGGTCATCAAGGACGAGCTGATGGGCGCCCGGCCGACCTATGGCTGGCTGGGGGAAGAAACCGGCGAGACCGACGGCCAGGACCCAACGCGGCGCTGGATCGTCGATCCGCTCGACGGGACCACGAATTTCCTGCACGGCTTGCCCCACTGGGCCGTGTCGATCGCGCTGGAGCACAAGGGCGAAATCACCTCGGCCGTGGTGTTCGATCCGGCGAAGGACGAGATGTACTGGGCCGAGAAGGGCCAGGGCGCCTGGATGAACGAGGCGCGCATCCGTGTCTCGGGTCGGCGGTCGATGCCGGAGGCGGTCTTTGCCACCGGCGTGCCGTTCGGCACGAAGAAGACCCTGCCCGCGACCCTGCGCGACCTGGCCCGCCTGATGCCCGCCTGTGCGGGCGTGCGGCGCTGGGGATCGGCGGCCCTGGACCTCGCCTATGTCGCGGCGGGGCGCTATGACGGCTACTGGGAACGCGAGCTTGGCGCCTGGGACATGGCGGCCGGGCTCTTGCTGGTGCGCGAGGCGGGGGGCTTTACCTCGGCCGTGCGCGAGGGGCGCGAGATTTTCGAAAGCGGTTCGGTGATCGCGGCGAACAGCGAACTGTTCGAGCCCCTGGCGGCCCTGTTGCGCGAACCGGCCTGAGCGGCAAGCGAGGGGTTTCAAACCCCCCGCACCCCCGTGGGATATTTCCGAACGGAAGAATGGGAGCGGTCGGCCTCTGGTCCGGCCTCAGGTCCGGTCGGAGGGATGGTTGACGCCGTCGCTCCACTTCACCTCGCCCAGATCGCGCGGGTTCAGCCCCTCGAGGCAAGCGGCGTTCACCCCGTATTCGTTCGGGTTCGAGCGGCGCTGATGATGAGTATAGATGCCGCAGACCGAGCAGAAATAATGTTTCGCGGTCTTCGTACCCCATTGGTAAAGCGTGAGCTTGTCGGCACCCCGGATGACGCGCAGCCCGCCCAGCGGCGCCGTGACAGCGACCGCGCCCCGGCGGCGGCAGAAGCTGCAGTCGCAGCGGCGCGCGGTATCAAGGCCCGCGTCGGCAAGCGTCACCTCAAGCTCCACTGCGCCGCAATGGCAGGTCGCGCGATGGGGGCGTGCGATCTTTGGCAGGGTCATTTGCGGCGCCTCACGAGCGGGATGTTGGCGGGATTGTACTGAAGTTCGGCATGCGGCGGGCGCCCTCGGGTTTCACGCCACCAGCCGCCTGCGCCCCGCCGCGCCCATAGGGGCAGCGTCAGCGCGAGACCGGCAGCGAAGCCCGCCGCATGCGCCCAATAGGCGACGCCGCCTGCCTCGGTCGAATGGCCGAGGCCGCCCGCGATCTGGAAGGCGAACCACAGGCCGAGCATCACGAAGGCCGGGATCGAGAAGACCCGGAAGAAGATGATGAAGATGATGAGGATATCGACGCGGGCGCGCGGGAAGAGCAGGAGATAGCCGCCCATCACCCCGGCGATGGCGCCCGAGGCGCCGACCATCGGCACGGTCGAACCCGGGTCGGGCAGGATCTGGCCGAAGGCCGCGGCGGTGCCGCAGGCAAGGTAGAATGCCGCAAAGCCCAAATGCCCCATCTGATCTTCGAGATTGTCGCCGAAGATCCACAGGAACAGCATGTTCCCTGCCAGATGCATGAATCCCGCATGCAGGAACATATGGGAGAAGAGCGCATGGAACTCGCCCCCTTCCGTCACTGCCGCCGGGAAGAGCGCCCAGTTCCGCAGGAAGAGGTTGCTGGCGACCTGACTGTCGGCAAACGACAGCTGATAGAGATACACCAGCACGTTCGCGAGGATGATCGCGTAGGTGACGAGGGGCGTTCGTTCGGACGGATTATGGTCGCGGATCGGGAACATGGGGCGACCGTTCCCGATCCGCGGAGGTTCGTCAAGCCTCGCCGGCTTCGGCCAGAAGGGCGGCGTTGCCGCCCGAGGCGGTGGTGTCGATGCAGAGATGCCGCGCTTCCGTCACATGGCCCCGGTCGGGCAGACCGGTGATCAGGGGCAGGATCGGCCCCTTGCGGGCGGCAAGCGCCTGGACAAGCGCCCGCGCCTCGGCCTCAGGCCCCCACCAGAGCACGCCGGAGAAGCCGTCGAGCGTGGTCAGGACCTCGGCCGGGAGGCGACCGGCGGCTTCCACCGCGATGCCGCCGAGGGCGCGGACCTTCGCCGCCTGATCGCGGGCCGCGTCTGACCCCGGCCCGAGACAAAGCAGAGGCGCGCGGGGATGAAGCGAAAGGCGGTTCGATTCGCCGGTCGGGCCAGGCAGCGCCTCTTCGGAAAGCGTGGCGTGCCTCGCGGCGGCATGGAGCGACTTGCTGAGCCCGTCTGGATTGACCGCCGCGCCGGTGGCCTCGGTCGCGGTCAGGGCGCGGTTCGCGGCGAAACGGGCGAGATAATCCGGCCCACCTGCCTTTGGCCCGGTGCCCGACAGTCCCTCGCCGCCGAAAGGCTGGGAGCCGACGACCGCGCCGATCTGGTTGCGGTTGACGTAGATATTGCCGACGCGCAGCGCCTCGCACACTTCCTGCACGCGGTTGTCGATCCGGGTATGCAGGCCAAAGGTCAGGCCGTAGCCGGTGGCGTTGATCGCATCGACGATCTTCGGCAATTCCTCCGACCGGAAGGTCGCGACATGCAGGACAGGCCCGAAGATCTCGCGCTTCAGGTCGGCGATGCCTTTCACCCTGATCACCGCGGGCGCGATGAAATGGCCGTCCTTCGGGCGGGACAACTGGCGCAAAAGCCGCCCCTCGCGCCGCGCGGTTTCCACATGGGCGCGGATGCCCGCCTCGGCCTCGCTGTCGATCACCGGGCCGACGTCGGTCGAAAGCAGCCAGGGATCGCCGAGTTTCAGTTCCTCCATCGCGCCGTAGAGCATTTCCAGGAAATGCGGGGCGATATCTTCCTGCACATAGAGGCAGCGGAGCGCGGAACAGCGCTGGCCCGCCGACTGGAAGGCGGAGGCGATGACATCGCGCACCGCCTGTTCGGGGAGCGCGGTCGAGTCGACGATCATCGCGTTCAGTCCGCCGGTTTCGGCGATGAGCGGCGCACCCGGCGCGAGGTGTCTGGCCATCGCCTTGCGGATCAGAAGCGCGGTTTCGGTCGAGCCGGTAAAGCAGACACCCGCGACGCGCGGATCGGACGTGAGCGCCGCGCCAACGGTCGCACCGTCGCCGGGCAGGAGCTGAAGCGCGGCGACCGGTACGCCCGCCTTGTGGAGAAGCGAGACGGCATAGGCGGCGATGAGCGGGGTCTGTTCTGCCGGTTTCGCCAAGACGCCATTGCCCATCGCCAGCGCGGCCGCGATCTGGCCGGTGAAGATCGCCAGCGGAAAGTTCCAGGGGCTGATGCAGGTGAAGATGCCCGCCGGGTCCTTCGCCTCGGTGAGCGAGCGGGCAGCATAGTAGCGCAGGAAGTCCACCGCCTCTCGCAGTTCGCTGACCGCGTCAGCGAGCGTCTTGCCCGCCTCCCGTGCCAGAAGCGTGAAGAGGAGGCCGAAATTCTCCTCATAAAGGTCGGCGGCGCGGTTCAGGATCCGGGCGCGCTGGGCGACCGGTGCGGACCAGACTTTCGCGGCGCCAAGGGCGGTCTGCACATCCGCGGGGCCTGCATCGGTGACCTTGCCGATATGCTTGCCCGTCGCCGGGTCGGCGACACGGCGGACCGGCAGGCCGATGACGTGGCCCGCGATGATCGGGTCGGCGATGAATTCCTCCGCTGCGTGCTGGTCCCGCGCCTGGTCGATGAGTGCGAGCGTTCCAGCATCGGTCAGGTCGAAACCCCTGGAGTTGGTGCGTTCGGGTGCGAAAAGCTCCGGCCCCTTGCGGATCGCCTTGTTGGCGATGTTCGGCAGTGCCGTTTCGATCTGGGTGACCGGGCATTGTGCAACGATTTCGGGCGCCACGTCGAGATCGACAATCTTGTGAACGAACGAGGAGTTGGCGCCGTTTTCCAGAAGCCTGCGCACCAGATAGGCCAGCAGGTCGCGGTGCGCGCCCACGGGCGCATAGATGCGGCAGCGGGTGCCATTGGCGCGGTGGACGATGTCATGCAGCCGCTCGCCCATGCCATGCAGGCGCTGGAACTCGAAGGCCTGGCCGGGTTTCACCATGTCGAGGATCGCGGCGACCGTATGAGCGTTGTGCGTGGCGAACTGCGGGTAGATCCGGTCGGTCATGCCGAGGAGTTTCCTGGCATTGGCGATGTAGGACACATCCGTCGCCTCTTTCCGGGTGAAGACCGGGAAATCGGTCAGGCCCAGGACCTGGGCGCGCTTCACCTCGGCATCCCAATAGGCACCCTTCACCAGGCGGATCATGATCTTGCGGTCGAGCCTGACGGCAAGATCGTGAAGCCAGTCGATCACCGCGCCCGCGCGGCGGCCGTAAGCCTGCACGACGATGCCGAACCCGTCCCAGCCCTTCAGCGCCGGGTCGGAGAGGACCGCCTCGATGACCTTCAGCGACAGGGTCAGCCGGTCGGCCTCTTCCGCGTCGATGTTGAAGCCCATGCGGGCGCCAGCGGCCTTGCGGGCAAGCTCGCGCACGACCGGCACCAGTTCGGCCATCACGCGGGCTTCCTGCGCCACTTCATAGCGGGGGTGAAGCGCCGAAAGCTTCACCGATATGCCGGGGTTGGTGCCGATATCCTCGCGGTCGCAGGCCGAGGCGATGGCGTCGATGGCGAGCCCGTAGGCCGTCGCGTAACGTTGGGCGTCATTGGCGGTCTTCGCTGCCTCGCCCAGCATGTCGTAGGAATAGGTATAGCCTTGTGTCTCCATCTCCTCGGCGCGGATCATCGCCGACTTGATCGTCTCGCCCAGCACGAATTGCTTGCCCATCTCCTTCATCGCCCGCTGCACCGCCTTGCGGATCACCGGCTCGCCCAGGCGCCGGATCGCGGCGCGCAGATGGCCCGCGACGCCCGGTTCCTTCTCCTCCAGCACCTTGCCGGTCAGGAGAAGCGCCCAGGTCGACGCATTGACGAGTGGCGAGGACGACTGGCCGAGATGCTTGCCCCAGTCCGACGGCGCGATCTTGTCCTCGATCAGCGCATCCATCGTGTCGGCGTCCGGCACGCGCAGGAGCGCCTCGGCAAGACACATGAGCGCGATGCCCTCCTCGGTCGAAAGGCCGTATTCGGCGAGGAAAACTTCCATGAGCCCCGGCCGAACATCGGCGCGGATCTTCGTGACGAGATCGGCGCCGGCGGCGGCAATCCGCGCCCGGTCGCCCGCGTCAAGCCCGACTGCGGCGATCAGCCGGGTCAGCAGGGCGGCTTCGTTCTGAAGGGTTCCGGCCTCGATGGACTGCCAGAGGCGCTCGGTATGGTCGATTTGGGCGGATTGGTCGGCGGGCATGGGGAAATCTCCTGATTTGGCCCATGATACAGGTTGTCACGAAGTCGTTTCACCCATATTTCTGGAGAATGAAGGTAATTCGTCCATTCGAGGGGCAATGAGCAGTCCGACACAGGTTCCTGACCTCGACCGGTTCGATCAGGCGATCCTGCGGGCGCTTTCGGGCGAGGGCAGGATGACGATGACCGAGCTTGCCCGCAAGATCGGTCTGACCAAGACGCCCGCCCAGGCACGCGTGAAGCGGCTGGAGGAGATGGGGGTCATTGCGGGCTATCGCGCTGTCCTCAGCCCGATCCGCATGGGCCTGGCCCATGTGGCCTTCGTCGAGGTGCGGCTTTCGGACACGCGCGAGGCCGCGTTGCAGGCTTTCAACCGCGCGGTTCGTGCGGTGCCCGAGATCGAGGAATGCCATATGATGGCATCCTCCTTCGATTACCTGCTGAAGGTCCGGACCGGCGACATCCAGGACTATCGCCGCATCCTTGGCGAGCGCATCTCGACCCTGCCGCATGTCGCCTCGACCTCGACCTTCGTGGCGATGGAGGCGGTGAAGGAGACGGGGCTCTAGGGCCGCCCCAACAGGCCTTCAGACTGAGCGAAGCGGCCCGGCGGGGCGATGCGGGGCCAAGCCGGACTCTCCGAGGCGCGGGATACGCGCGCCCTTCTGCCACTTGGCCGTCAGGGCGCCTTTCATCCGCGCACGGCCTTCAGTATGGTCGCGCCCGGCCGCCCGCGTGGTGAAATGGTAGACACAGGGGACTTAAAATCCCCAGGCCGGAAGGTCGTGCCGGTTCAAGTCCGGCCGCGGGCACCAAGAATCGTGGATGGCACTCGCATCGTGCCGGGACGCGGCGGACGGTCGGGCGTCGACCCTTCCGCACGGTGGCTCCGGCTGCTAGACCGAAGCGGATGACACAGCGAGGCGCGACATGATCCTGTTTGGCATTCCTACCTGCGACAGTTGCAAGAAGGCCCTGAAGGCGCTTGAGGCCTCGGGCCGGGAGGTGACGTTCCGCGATGTGCGCGCGGCGCCCCTGTCGGAGACGGAAATCGCGGAAATCGTGCGGGAGTTCGGCGACCGGGTGATCAACAGGCAATCGACGACCTATCGCGGCTTTTCCGATTTCCTGAAATTGTCGGAACCCGAGGCGCAGATCGCGGCGCAGCCCACGGTGATGAAGCGCCCGGTCATCCGCGATGGCGACAGCTGGCACCTGGGTTGGGACGACGATGTTCAGGCCGCCCTGCTGGGGTGAGGTTCAAGAACAAAGCGGCCCCCGAAGGGGCCGCCGATACAGTGCCCTGATGCTGGGTCAGAGAAGTTTCAGATCGCTTGCCGAGGAACGGCCGTCCCGGCCCGCCTGCAGTTCATAGGCGATCTTCTGATTGTCGTTGAGGCTTTTCAGCCCCGCCCGTTCGACCGCCGAGATATGGACGAACACGTCCTTCCCGCCGTCATCGGGGGCAATGAAGCCATAGCCCTTCGTCGTGTTGAACCATTTTACGGTGCCGGTGGCCATCCCGTAGTCTCCCTCTTTGGTCTCCCCTCGCGCGATTGCCAGGGGCCGTGCAGCCAGGTCTTTCGGATCTTCCGGCTGCCCCAGTAAGAGGGAGGCGGTAGGAAAGTCTGCGGTCACGCGGGGGCGATGATCGCCGATTCCCTGAAAAAATCAAGAAATTTGCGGAATCCGGCGCCCGGCCAGAAGGCTGTCAAGCGAAAAGCGACCGGCACCGAGGAAAGTGAGAACCAGAAGGACCGCGACCCACATCAGCCGTTGATCGAGGATGAGCGCGCCGGAGGCCGCATCGAACCAGCGGCCCAGATCGTCGCCGCCCACGCCATGGCCCCAGATATCGGTGAGGCTCTGCACGAGGATGAAGCCGATCATCCCGACGCTTGCCAGCCGCGTGAAGAGGCCAATGAGAAGGAGCAGCGGCAGGACAAGCTCTGCCAGCGTCCCCGCCGTGACGACCGCCCAATGAAAGACGGTCAGTTGAGAGGTGTCATAGCCGACCGCCTCGACCGCCTTGGGAAAGATCTGGATATAGGCACCGTCGGAGGGGAAGAGAAAGCCGAAGAGACCCTCGCCCAGCTTGGTGCGGGCGGAGTTCCAGAAATAGACCAGAAGCACCGCCGCAAAGGTGAAGCGGGCAAAAAGCGGCAAAGCTTCGGGTGCGAACCGCGCAGCACGAGCGGCGGCGCGGTCATACTGGGCAAGAAGGGCTTTCATGGGGCCTCCGGTTCGTCGATTGCGGTGATGGCGCCACCGGCCAGGAGGATGGCGAAAGTGGCGGTCAGATCGAATGTATCGCCGCGTTCCAGTGCGGCGCCGAAGGGTTCGCCCGCGATCAGTGCGGCGATGAAATCCCCCGCGCCTTTCGGCAGGAGCATCGGCTCGGGGTCGAAGTCCGGGCGGACGATCAACACATCCTGCGCCTCGGCCTGCACAGGCGCAGGCGTGCCGCGCATGTTCGCGGACCAGATCGCATGGACAGGCCAGCGCGAGCGGATCAGGCGGACGGGGGGCGCGAAAGTCAGGCGCGATGCCATCAGCCTGTCGGGCGGCAGGGCCTGCAAGGTCTCGGGCGCAACCGGCGCGGCATCAGCCGCATGGTAGGAGCGGCGGAGCGCCAGTTCCAGACGCGCCATGTCAGGCAGATAGCCCAGATGCGCGACCGGCGGAAAGCCTTCCAGAAAGGCAGGCATCGCCTCGCCGTAGAACATCAGGATGGGCGATGTCGGCGGATGGGCGCGCAGATGTTCGCGCGCCATCGGCGCGAAGAAATCCTCGCCCACCAGTTTCAGGATCGCCGGAAAGGCCTGCCGCAGCGCTTCGGTCAGGCTGACGGTGACATTGTTGCGATAGACGCCGAAACGGCGTGCGTCCACCCGGCCCTCGGGGTCGGTGATGCCGGGCGGGACGGGCAGGCGCGGATCGAGGATCGCGGCGCGAAAAGCGGACTGGTTCATGCGAGGACCCGGTCGAGGATATCGGCGGCGCGCGCGGCCTCTTCCACCAGAACCGGCCAGTCCGGCACGTCATTGTCCCATTCGATCAGCGTGGGCTTCGGCCCGCCGGTGCGGATCGTCTCAGTATAGAGCTTCCATACCGGATCGACCACTTCGCGCCCGTGGCTGTCGATCAGAAGGGGCGCGCCCGTCTCATCCTCATCCTCGTCATGGCCGCCGAGGTGGATCTCGCCGACCAGATGATGCGGGAAGCGGGCAATATAGTCGTAGGCGTCGGTCTTGCGGTTGGTGCAGCTCACATGGACATTGTTCACATCGAGGAGGAGCCCGCAGCCGGTCCGGCGCGCGACCTCGGTCAGGAACTCGATCTCGCCCATGTTGGTCTCGGTGAACGCGACATAGACGGAGGGGTTTTCCAGAAGCATCCGGCGCCCGACCACATCCTGCACCTCGTCGATATGGGAAGCGACGCGGGTGAGGGTTTCCTCGGTATAGGGCAGCGGCAAGAGGTCGTTCAGGAAGTCCATGTCATGGGTCGACCAGGCGAGATGTTCGGAAAAGCTCGCCGGTTCCAGCCAGCCGCAGAGATGCCTCAACCGGGCGAGGTGGTCGCGGTCAAGCCGCCCTTCGCCGCCGATCGACAGGCCGACACCATGGACCGACATCGGGAAGCGCTCGGCCAGATGGCGCAGCTGGGCAAGGGGGCGGCCGCCTTCGCCCATGTAATTCTCGGCATGGACCTCAAGCCAGCGGACGGCACCGGTATCGGACAGGATTTCGGAAAAATGCTGGGGCTTGTAACCGATGCCCGGACGGGCAGGCAGATGGGAACGGTCGCTGGCGTCAAGCATTTCCGGAAACTCCGTGAGGTCTGGAGGAGCGGCCTCCCCGGCGGCCGCCGGGGAAGCCGACGGGACGGATCAGCCCTGCGGCAGATCGCGGTCCAGCGCCTCGAGCGCGCCCATGCGACCGTCGGGCAGTTCCATCGTGGCGCAGGTGCCCGCCGGGACGAGCTTCCAGGAGTTGCCCTGGTAGTCGACTTTCGACGTGCCCGCGCAGGTGGTGCCGGGGCCTGCCGCACAGTCGTTCTGACCGGCAAGCGCCACGCCGAAGCACTTTTCCTTGGCTTCGTCCGCCGAGGCGGTCGTGGCGAAATGGGCAGAAAGCGCGGCAGCGAGCGATCCGGCGACGGCAAGCGTCTTGATGGTGTTGGACATGGTCATTCCCTACAATGTGCGTTTCACTGTCGTTTGCTTCGACGAGGAAAGCCTAGATGGTCAGCGCCGGTCCGATCCACTCACGAACCCGTGGAACACGCGTGCGTGAGCGAAGTTTATCGCGAAGCGGGCGAGCGCACAAAAGAAAAGGCGCACCGCCTGCTTGAAAGGAGTGCGCCTTCTGTAAGTGTTTTCAGCGTGTTACGAGGATGCCAAATCCGGAGGCGTGGCTTCCGCCGTCAACGTCGAAAGTGCCGCATCCAGCGCAAGCGTTTCAGTCCGGGTCTCGCCCAGGCGGCGGATTGAAACAGTCCGCTCCTCGACCTCCTTCATGCCGATGGCCAATATTACAGGCACTTTGCCGACCGAATGCTCGCGGACCTTGTAGTTGATCTTCTCGTTGCGCGTATCGGCCTCGGCGCGCAGGCCCCTAGCCTTCAGCGCATTCACGACTTCATGCACGTAAGAATCGGCGTCCGAGACGATCGAGGCGACGACCACCTGCCGCGGCGCAAGCCAGAAGGGCAGCTTGCCCGCATAGTTCTCGATCAGGATGCCGATGAACCGCTCGAACGAGCCGAGGATCGCGCGGTGCAGCATGTAGGGCCGATGCTTGGCGCCGTCCTCGCCCACATATTCCGCACCAAGCCGGTCGGGCAGGTTCGGGTCGACCTGGAAGGTGCCGCACTGCCATTCGCGGCCGATCGCGTCGGTCAGCTTGAAATCGAGCTTCGGGCCGTAGAAGGCGCCATCGCCGGGATTGATCTCGTACGGCAGACCCAGCTTTTCGATCGCGCCGGTCAGCGCGCCCTCGACCTTGTCCCAGGTTTCGTCCGAGCCGATGCGCACCTCGGGACGGGTGGACAGCTTGATGTCGAACTTCTCGAAGCCGAGGTCGCGGTAGACCGACGAGAGAAGCGCGATGAAGCTCGCGCATTCGGCCTCGATCTGGTCCTCGGTGCAGAAGATATGGGCGTCGTCCTGCGTGAAGCCGCGCACCCGCATCAGGCCGTGCATGGAGCCTGAGGATTCGTAGCGGTGGCAGGAACCGAATTCGGCGAGCCTGAGCGGCAGGTCGCGGTAGCTTTTCAGGCCCTGGTTATAGACCTGCACATGGCAGGGGCAGTTCATCGGCTTAAGCGCGTTGATTCGTTTTTCCTTGGCGCCTTCCTCGTCCACCTCGACGATGAACATGTTCTCGCGATAGGCTTCCCAATGGCCTGACTTTTCCCACAGCACCCGGTCCACGACCTGAGGAGTCTTGATCTCGCGATAGTCGGCGCCACGCAGGCGGCGGCCCATGTAATCCATCAGCGTGCGATAGATCGTCCAGCCGTTCGGATGCCAGAAGACCATGCCAGGCGCTTCTTCCTGCAAGTGGAACAGCTCCATCTCGCGACCAAGCTTGCGGTGATCGCGCTTGGCGGCTTCCTCCAGCATCGTGAGATGGGCTTTCAGGTCGTCGCGGTTCTTGAAGGCGACGCCATAGATGCGCTGAAGCTGCTTGTTGCGGTGATCGCCGCGCCAGTAGGCGCCCGCGACCGACATCAGCTTGAAGGCGTCGGCCGGGAGTTGCCCCGTATGCTGCAAGTGCGGGCCGCGGCAGAGATCCTGCCAGTTCCCGTGCCAGTACATGCGGATCGGCTGGCCATCGTCGGGGATCGCCTCGACCAGTTCGACCTTGAAGGGTTCGTTTTTCGATTTGTAATAGGCGATCGCGTCCGCGCGGGACCAGACTTCGGTGCGGACCGGGTCGCGGGCGTTGATGATCGCCTTCATCGCGCGCTCGATGGCGCCAAGGTCTTCGGGCGTGAACGGTTCCTCGCGGTCGAAATCGTAATACCAGCCGTTCTCGACCACCGGCCCGATGGTGACCTTGACCTCGGGCCAAAGTTCCTGAACCGCGCGGGCCATCACATGGGCAAGGTCGTGACGGATGAGTTCAAGCGCCGGGGCGTCGTCCTTCATCGTATGTATGGCGATGGTCGCATCGTGATGGATCGGCCATTGCAGGTCGAAATGCTTGCCATCGACGGTCGCGGAAATCGCGGCCTTGCCGAGCGACGGCGCGATGGATGCCGCGACCTCTGCAGGCGTGACGCCAGCCGCGAAATCGCGCTTGTTGCCATCGGGAAATGTCAGGGAAATCTGGCTCATGGCCTGCCTCCTCGTCGGTTTGGCGCCTACGGGTGCGCCCGGTTGCGGGTATGTCGAGGCTTCTTTGCGGGTTTGGACGCCCTTGTCAATCGCCGGGGGTTCCACCCCCGGGACCTCGGGGATATTTGTACCCCCGTGAAGAGGAGGATCGGGATGAGCGACTATCTGGACACGGCGGACGGACGGCGGATCGCTTATGACCGGACCGAGGGCGCGGGACCGGGGGTCGTGTTCCTCGGCGGCTTCGTGTCGGACAAGGAAGGCACGAAGGCCGTGGCGCTGGAAGACTGGGCCAGGCGGCGTGGCCGGGCCTACCTGCGGTTCGACTATTCAGGACATGGGTCTTCGTCGGGGGCGTTCACCGATGGCTCCATTGGCGACTGGTTTCGGGACGCGCGGGCGGCGCTGACGGGGTTGACCGAGGGGCCGCAAGTGCTGGTCGGATCGTCCATGGGCGGCTGGATTTCTCTGCTGCTGGCCCGGGACTGTCCTGAGAAGGTCGCGGGCCTTGTCACCGTCGCGGCCGCCCCGGATTTCACCGAAGACATGATGTGGGCGGATTTTTCCGAAGCGCAGCGGGGGGAGGTGATGGAACGGGGGCGGCTGGTATTGCCCTCGGACTATGCCGAGGAAGGCTATGTCATCACGCGGCGGCTGATCGAGGACGGGCGTGACCATCTGGTGCTGCGCCGACCGCTCGACCTGCCGTTTCCGGTGCGGTTCCTGCAAGGGACGGCCGACCTCGACGTGCCGATGGCGGTCGCGTTGCGGCTGTTGGATCACGTGACCGGACCGGATATCAGGCTGACGCTCGTGAAGGGGGCCGACCACCGCTTTTCCAGCCCGGACTGCCTGAGGCTTGTCGAACGATCGGTCGAGAAGGTCCTGCAGCGCGTGGAACAGGCCGGTGCATAGGTTCGCAGTGGCTGCCGCGTTCCTGTTCGGAACGCTTGCCTTTCTCCTCGCAGTGCTCCTGACCTTCGGGCCGCGCGAGGCGCTGGATCTGGAGCCGCGGTTCGACGAGGCGACCCTGCCCGCCGATCTCGACAGCTATCTGGCCAGGAGCGAGGCTGAAGTCGGTGGCATCCTGCCCGGCGCGGAAAAGCGCATCGTCTGGTCGGGGGCGCCGGGGGCCGAGACCGATATTGCGGTCGTCTATCTGCACGGCTTCTCCGCGACGGCAGAGGAAATTCGACCTGTGCCCGATCTGGTCGCCAAGGCGCTCGGCGCCAATCTTTATTATGCGCGGCTCTCGGGCCACGGGCTCGGGCCGGAGCGGTTTGCAGGCCCACGCGCGCAGGACTGGATCGACGATACGGCCGAGGCGCTGGCTATCGGGCGGCGGATCGGCAGGCGCGTGGTGGTGATCGCGACCTCGACCGGCGGCACGCTGGCGGCGGAAGCGGCGTTGCGGCCCGCGATGATGCAGGATGTGGCCGGGATCGCATTCATTTCACCGAATTTCGGCATTCAGGCGCGGGCGTCGGTGATCCTGACCTGGCCGGGCGCGCGCTGGTGGGCGCCGCTGATCGCGGGTCGCGAGCGGTGTTTCGAACCGGTGAACGAACGGCATGCGCGGTTCTGGACGACCTGCTATCCGACCGTCGCGCTTCTGCCGATGGCGGCGCTTGCCGAACATGCCGGGGCGGCGGACTATGCGAGCGTGACGACGCCAGCACTCATTCTTTTTGCCGAGGCTGATCAGGTCGTATCGCCCGGGGCCACCAAGGCGGTCGCGGCGCGCTGGGGGGCGAAGGCGACGGTTCTGCCGCAAGTCGTGAAGGCGAGTGACGATCCCTATTCCCATGTCATAGCGGGCGATGCGCTCAGCCCGTCGATGACGCGGCCCGTCGCCGACGCGATCATTGCCTGGGCGAAGGGGCTCTGATCAGACGGCGCGGATTTTCGCACGCCGGACCTTCGGCGTGCTGGAATTGCGATCGATGAAATCAAGAACCAGCGGGCGGATATTGGTGCGCCAGCTCCTGCCCGCGAAGATGCCATAGTGCCCGGCCTCGGGCTCCAGATGGCTGGCCTTCTTGTCGTCGGGCAGACCGGTCAGCAGGTCGAGCGCGGCAAGACACTGGCCGGGGGCGGAGATATCGTCATTCTCGCCCTCGACGACCTTGACCGCCACCTGGGTGATCTTGCCGATATCGACAGGCTTGCCCGCGACGGTGAAGCTGTTCGTCGCGATTTCGCGCCGTTTGAAGATGCGCTCGACCGTCGAAAGGTAGAATTCCGCCGTCATGTCCATGACCGACAGGTATTCGTCATAGAATCGGTTGTGCTTGTCGCGCTCGCTGGCCTCGCCGCGCGCGGCCCGGACGATCTGGTCCTGGAAGGCCTTGGTATGGGTCGGCAGGTTCATGGAGATGAAGGAGGCCAGTTGCAGCAGGCCCGGATAGACCTTGCGGCCCGCACCCGCATATTTGAAGCCGACCTGCTGGATCGCCAGATGTTCAAGCTGGCCCATGGTCAGGCGGCGGCCGAAATCGGTGACCTCGGTCGGTGCCGCATCGGGGTCGATCGGGCCGCCGATCAGCGTCAGCGTACGGGGCTGGGCGGCAGGATCTTCCCCGGCCAGATACGCGGTCGCGGCAAGGGTCAGCGGCGCGGGCTGGCAGACGGCCACCACATTGATGTCGGGGCCGAGATGGCGCATGAAATCGACGAGGTAGAGCGTGTAATCCTCTATGTCGAACTTGCCTTCGCTCACCGGAATGTCGCGGGCATTCTTCCAGTCGGTCACATAGACCTCGCAGTCAGGCAGGAGCGAGGCGACGGTCGAGCGCAGCAGCGTCGCGTAATGGCCCGACATCGGCGCCACAAGAAGGATGCGGCGCGCGCGGGCGGGGCGACCGACAGCGCGGAAATGGATGAGGTCGCCGAAGGGGCGGGAGACGAGCGTGTCGACCTCGACGATATGGTCGCGGCCATCCTCGCCCACCATGGTGCGGATGCCCCAGTCGGGCTTGATCACCATGCGGGCAAAACTGCGTTCCGTGATTCGGCCCCAGGCCGACATGACCTTGAACATCGGGTGCGGCACCAGACCCCAGACCGGGTAGGAGGCCATGGCACGGGCCGAGGCGCCCAACCATTCATTGGTGTTGCGGACGCTTTCCATCCAGTCGTAGGTCGCCATGTCCTTCATCACACACCCTTTGCCCTTCGCCAATCCAAGCTTCCCCCAAAGCCCGGGCAGCGTTATGCTGCAGTGCAGGAGAGTAGGGGGGATTTGTTACCATGACAACAAAAGTTGCGAACTCTCCGGTTGATCTTGAGAAATTGAACGCCAATGTGGCGCGGATTGAAACGCTGTCGCAGCGGCTGATTGCTGCAATTGCACAAAAGCGCGCGCCCAATCCGGCGCTGGAGGCGCCGGGGATCGAGCTTTACGCCAAGGCGGCGGGCGCCTGGTGGGCAGAGGCGCTGCAGAACCCGGCGAAAGTGATGGAGCAGCAGGTCAGTTACTGGGGGCAGGCCTTGCAGCATTATGTCGAGGCGCAGAAGGCGCTGGCGGCAGGCGAGCTGAAGGCGCCCGAGGATCCGACGCCGAACGACCGGCGCTTTTCCAACCCGCTGTGGAAGACCCATCCCTATTTCAACTTCATCAAGCAGCAGTATCTGCGCAATGCCGCGGCGATGCAGGAGGCGATCGGCAGTCTTGACGGGCTCGACGCGCGCGACAAGGCGCGGGTCGAATATTTCTCCAAGCAGATCCTCGATCTGATGGCGCCCACCAATTTCCTCGCAACCAACCCCGACGCGCTGGAAAAGGCTGTGGCAACGGACGGCGAGAGCCTGGTGCAGGGGCTGGAAAACCTCGTGCGCGATATCGAGGCGAACCATGGCGATCTCGTGGTGACGCTGGCCGACCGCGAGGCGTTCAGGGTCGGCGGCAACATCGCCACGACGCCGGGCAAGGTCGTCTATCGCAACCGGCTGATCGAGCTGATCCAGTACGAGCCGACGACCGAGAAGGTCAGGGAAATCCCGATCGTGATCTTCCCGCCCTGGATCAACAAATTCTACATCATGGATCTGAAGCCGCAGAATTCGCTGATCAAATGGATCGTCGATCAGGGCTTCACGCTGTTTGTCGTAAGCTGGAAGAACCCGGATGCGTCCTATGCCGACGTGGGCATGGATGATTATGTCGAGGACGGGTTCCTTGCCGCGATCCGCGAGGCAAAGGCCATCACCGGCGAGGAAAAGGTCAATGCGATCGGCTATTGCATCGCGGGCACCACGCTTTCCCTCACGCTCGCGCTGATGAAGAAGCGCGGCGACAAGTCGGTGAATTCGGCGACCTTCTTCACCACGCTCACCGACTTTTCCGATCCGGGCGAGGTGGGTGTCTTCCTGGACGATGATTTCGTCGACGGGATCGAGGCGGAATGCCAGCGCGCGGGTTATCTCGACAAATATTTCATGTCGCGCACCTTTTCCTTCCTGCGGGCGAATGACCTGATCTACGGACCCGCGATCAAGAGCTACATGATGGGCGAGGCGCCGCCGGCCTTTGATCTTCTCTACTGGAACGGCGATGGTACCAACCTGCCCGCGAAGATGGCAATCGAATATCTGCGCGGCCTTTGCCAGTCCGACGGGCTGGCGCAGGGCACGTTCAAGATCTGCGGCGAGAAAGTCTCGCTCAAGGATGTGAAGGTGCCGCTTTGCGCCATCGCCTGCGAGACCGATCATATCGCGCCCTGGAAATCCTCCTTCGCGGGGGTGCGGCAGATGGGGGCGAAGGACAAGACCTTCATCCTGGCCGAAAGTGGCCACATCGCCGGAATCATCAGCCCGCCCGGCAAGGACAAGTACGGTCATTACACCAGTGATGGCCCGATGGAGACGGCGGGCGACTGGAAAGCCGGGGCCGAGAAACACCGGGGCAGCTGGTGGCCGCGCTGGGGCGCGTGGCTGGAGGAACGGTCGGGCAAGAAGATCGCCGCCCGCACGCCGGGGGACGCCAGGCACCCTGCACTGGCCGCCGCGCCGGGCATTTATGTCACGGAAGTGCCAAACGCCTGATACAGCCTGCGGATAAAATTTTTCTGCAGTGCAGCAATTCCTCTTGTAATGCTGCACTGCAGAATGTATATGGGTTGCAGATGCGAAACGGGCGCGGCCCGCTTATCAGGAGAATTGAAATGGCTAAGACCCAGGACTTCACCAAAGTCATGCAGGACATGATGCAGGCTTTCCCGTTCGACGCGACCGCTGCCCAGGGCGCGTTCAAGACCTCGGCCGCGTTCGGCGAGAAGCTGACCAAGGTTGCTCTCGAAGCCGCCGAGAAATCGAACGAAATCTCGTCCAAATGGGCGAAAGAGACGATCGCCAAGGTTGGCGTTCTCGCCAAGGTCAAGGAAGAGCCGGCCGACTACACCAAAGCCGTGAGCGATTTCGCTTCGGCCGCGGCTGAAATGGCTGCCGAGAACATGGCCGCCTTCGCCGAGATCGCGAAGAAAGTGCAGATGGACACGGTCGAGCTGATGCTCGCCGCCGGCAAGACCGCTTCGGAAGATGCGGCTGCTGCGGTGCAGAAAGCGACCGCCGATGTGACCAACGTCGCCAAGAAAGCCGCTGCGGCTGCGAAGTAATCCCTGTCCTGCCCTCCCTGAGGACAGGTTGATCCGGGCGGTTCCCTTGCGGAGCCGCCCTTTCTTTTTGTTGTCTTTTTTTGCAAGTGCAGCTTATCTTGCCGCAGTGCCAAAAAGAGTCCTGGGGAGGATATGATGGCGGACGACAAGAAGCCGCTCCTGATCAAGCGCTATGCCAGTCGGCGGCTCTACAACACCGAAACGAGCGATTATGTGACGCTCGAGGACATCGCCGCCTTCATCCGAGACGGGCGCGAGGTGCAGATCGTCGATCTGAAGACCGGCGACGACCTGACCCGGCAGTATCTTCTGCAGATCATTGCCGAACATGAAAGCCGGGGCGAGAATGTGCTGCCGGTTGATGTGCTGACCGATCTGGTGCGATCCTATGCGACGAGCGCGCAAAGCGTGGTGCCGCAGTTCCTGGCGGCCTCGTTCGAGATGCTGCGCGACGGCCAGTCCAAGCTGATGGAACAATGGTCTCACCTGCCGAACCCCATGGCCTCGATGCCCGGGTTCGACGCGCTGCAACGTCAGCAGCAGGCCTTCCTGAAATCGATCATGGGCGGTTTCGCCGCCTCGTCCGGCCCCGCGCCGGAGGCCGAGGAAGAGCAGCCGAAGGCCAAGGCGGCGTCCGACGAGGACCTTGCCGCGATCAAGAAGCAGCTTGCCGATCTGCAGGCAAAACTGTCCAAGCTCTGACGTCGAAAGGCCGGGCACCGCGATGACCGACCAGCCGGGCCGCATCACGCTCTGGGCGATCGAGGCCTTCCTGGCGGCTGCCGAAGAGGGCACCGTGCAGGGCGCCGCACGGCGGCTCGGGGCCTCTTCTTCGGCGATCAGCCAGCAGGTCTCGGCCCTGGAGGCCGCCCTTGGGGCGGTGCTTTTCGACCGGGCGCAACGGCCCTTGCGGCTGACACCGGCGGGGGCGACCTTTCGGCGGCATGCGCAGGCGATCGTCAATGAACTCGCTGCCGCGCGGGCGGCGATCGGACTTTCGGGCCTGTCGGGCCTGTCGAGCTTCCGGCTGGGTTTCATCGAGGATTTCGAGGCGGAACTGACGCCGCGGCTTCTGTCCGACCTTGGCCGCGAATGGCCGGGCTGCCAGTTCGTGCTGGAGACCGGCCCGAGCCACCGGTTGCAGGAAGGGCTGGAGGCGCGGACACTTGACCTGATCGTCGCGGCGGACCTGGGGCGCGCGACCGAGCGGCACGAGGTGCACCGGCTGCTGGAGGAACCGTTCGTCGCCGTCCTGCCCAGGGGACAGGGGCACCAGCCCTTCGACCCGGACCTGCCGCTGATCCTGTACAGCGCGCGCCATTTCATGGGGCGGCTCATCGCCGACGCGCTTGCGGGCCAGCCCGCGCGGTCCGCGCACCGGTTCGAGCTGGACAGCTACCATTCGATCCTGGCCATGGTCGCGGCCGGTACCGGCTGGACGATCCTGACACCGCTGGCCGTCCTGCATGCGGCGCGCTTCCGCGACAATGTCGAACTGAAGCCGCTGCCCATTCCGCCACTGTCCCGCCGCATCGCGCTGACGGCGCCGCGCGACGTGCTGGGGGTGATGCCCGCCGAGATTGCGGCGCGGCTTCGGCTGTTGCTGCAGGAGACAATCGTCGCGCCGGTTCTGGCAGAGCATCCCTGGATGGCGGGCGGCCTCGGGGTGATTGCCGCCTGAGGACACCTTTCGTCGGGCTTCGCCCGTTCTCGCTCGGGGTGAAGGGCCCCGGGGGGCGAGGGGGCTGGCTGCCCCCTCGCACTCCCCCGCGAGTATTTTCAGACAGAAAGTTGCAAGGCCGCTTGCCGGTGGCGGGATGCCGTCAGGCGGCGTCGGGTCGGGCGGCCTTGACCTGGCCGACAGCGGCCAGAAGCGCGTCGGCGATGAAATCGAGCTCATGCCGCTTCAGCCGCGCGGGGAGCCTGAGGTCGCAGGCGCGCATCAGCATGGCGCGGGTCTTCGGCATGTCGGGGAGATCGCCAAGGAACTGCCAGTTCCAGAAGGCGCGGGCATTGTCTTCCGACAGGCCGAAGATCTGCACCGAGATGCCGCGCTTCCTGGCTGCATCCTGGAAGGCGCGGGCCTCGGCGTCGGTCCATTGGCCGAGAAGGTTGAACTGCAGGCTGTCGGGCGCGCGTTCTTCCTGCGGCAGGGCCGGGGGCACGTCGAGCCAGTCCGACCGGTTCAGCCGATCCGCGACATGATCATGGTTCGTGCGACCCGCGTTCACCCGGTTCCAGACCAACGGCAGTTGCGGGCGGATCACGGCGGCCGACAGGTTCTGCATGCGCATGTTGTAGAGCGGCAGGCGGTTTTGCCAGTGCATGTAGCTGTTCTGCAGGCCGGGGTGCTTCTTCCAGTTCTGCTCGTAGGCGCCCGACATGATCACGCATTTCGCCGCGATCTCGGGATCGTCGGTGATGAGTATCCCGCCTTCGCCCGCGTTCACGAGCTTGTAGGACTGGAAGGAGAAACAGCCGATCTTGCCGATCGTGCCAATGTTCCTCCCGTTCCATTTGGTGCCGAGCGAATGGGCGGCATCCTCGACAACCGGAATGCCGCGCGCGTCGCAGAGCGCCATGATCCGGTCCATGTCGGAGGTATGGCCTCGCATGTGGCTGATGAGGACGCAGGAGATATCGTCTTCGAGCCGCGCCTCGAAATCCGCCATGTCGACGCGGAAATTCGGGCCGACCTCGGCCAGGACCGGAACGCAGTCGGCGTGGACCACCGCCGAAGGGACGGCGGCGAAGGTGAAGGCGGGGATGAGGACGCGCGCGCCCTTCGGCAGGTCGAGCGCCTTGAGCGAGAGAAAGAGCGCGGCCGAACAGGAAGAGACAGCGAGCGCATAGCGAGCGCCGAGGAGTTCGGCGAACTCCTGTTCCAGGAGCGCGACCGGCGCGCCTTCGGGCGCGGTATAGCGGAAGAGGTCGCCCGAAGTCAGGAGCCGCTCGATCTCGGCGCGTGCAGCCTCGGGGATGGGTTCGGCGTCATAGACATTCGGCGCGGCCATCTGGGCCAGACTGTCGGGAGCCATGCGTCACCTTTCCTGAAGGTCTTCTTCAGCTTTCCTGTAGCTGAAGTTGGCGCAGGCGTCCAAAGGATTTGTGACGGATCGGCTTAAATCCCCAACCGGTCGCGCATCGAGAACCAGGTCATCGCCAGGACCAGGAGCGGCCAGCGCATCGCCGGGCCGCCCGGAAAGCGGTGGATGGGGACGGATGCCATCACGTCGAACCGTTCGGCCTGGCCCGCGACCGCCTCGGCCAGAAGCCGGCCGGCCAGCGTGGCCATGGCGACCCCGTGGCCGGAATAGCCGGAGGCGGACAGGACGTTCGGCCTCACCCGCGCGAAGCAGGGCATGCGGTTCATGGTGATGGCGAGCGTGCCGCCCCAGGCATAATCGATCTTCACGTCCTTGAGGCCCGGATAGACTTCGAGCATCGGCTTGCGCACCGTCTTCACCACATCGGGGAAGCGGTAGCCGTAGCTCTCGCCGCCGCCGAAGAGAAGGCGGTTGTCGTCGCTGAGGCGCCAGTAGTTCACCACGAACTTGGTGTCGGCGACGGCGACATTCTCGCGCAGCACCTCGGACGCCCGGTCGCCCAGGGGTTCGGTCGCGACGACGAAATTGTTGATCGGCATCACGCGGGCGGCGACATGGGGTTCAAGCCCGCCGAGATAGCCGTTGCAGGCGAGAATCACATGGTCGCAGGTGACCCGGCCTTGCGACGTATGGATGGTGGGTCTCGTCCCGTGGTCGATGCGCTGGACCACGGAATTTTCGTGAAGATGCGCGCCTGCCTTATGCGCGGCACGTGCAAGACCCACCGCATAGTTCAGCGGGTGAACATGGCCCGCGCCACGGTCGATGTCGCCGCCCTTGTAGATCGGCGCGGGCAGGATTGTCTGCAGGCCCGCGTTGTCGAGAGGCGTGATACGGTCATACCCATAGTCGCGGGCCATCTTCTCGGCATACTGCCGGGCATGGTCGACTTCGCCTTGCGTGAAACAGGCGTGGGCGATCCCCTCGTGGAAGGTGCAGGGCATGTCATGGTCGCGGATGAGGGTCCGCACCATGTCGACCGATTCCAGCGACAGATCCCACAGCTGGCGGGCGTGATCCTTGCCCACGGTCTTTTCCAGCCAGTCCTGATCCTGGCGCTGGCCGGTGCCGACCTGTCCGCCGTTGCGGCCAGAGGCGCCGAAGCCTACGCGGTGGGCCTCCAGCAGCACGACATTCAGGCCGCGGTCCGCCAGATGCAGCGCCGCCGACAGGCCGGTATAGCCGCCGCCGACGATGCAGACATCGGCGCGGACCTCGCCTGTCAGCGCAGGGAAAGGCGCAAGGTCTGCGCGTGTGGCGGCATAGTAGGAGGCGGGGTAGGCCCCCGCCTTGTCGTTAGCGAAGAGAAGGTCCATGGGCGCCTCAGACGTTGAGGAGCAGATGCTCCCGTTCCCACGGGCTGATGACTTCCAGGAATTCCTTGTATTCGTTGCGCTTCACGCTTTCGTAGACAAGGCAGAAATCCTCGCTCATCACATCGCGCAAGGGCTGTGCCTCTGCCAAGAGGTCGAGCGCCTGGCCGAGCGTCAACGGGATGTCATCGTCGAAATCGTTGAACTCGATATTGCGCTCGGGCTTGGGGTCGATCTTTTCCTTCAGGCCGAGATAGCCACAGGCGAGCGATGCCGCGATGCCGATGTAGGGATTGCAGTCCATGCCGGCGAGGCGGTTTTCCACCCGCCTGGCGGAAGGGGTAGAGACCGGCACGCGCAGGCCGGTGGTGCGGTTGTCGCGACCCCATTCGACGTTGATCGGTGCGGCGAAGCCCGGAACGTAACGGCGGTAGCTGTTGACGTACGGGGCAAGGAGCGCGATCGCCGCAGGCAGGTATTTCTGCAGGCCGCCGATGAAATGGTGGAAGGCCTGGGTTTCCTTCTTCCCGTCGGAGAAGATGTTCTTGCCTGTCTCCTTCGACACCACCGAATGGTGGATATGCATGGCGCTGCCCGGTTCGCCCTCGATCGGCTTGGCCATGAACGTGGCATAGCAGTCGTGGCGCAGCGCCGCTTCGCGGATCAGCCGCTTGAAGAAGAAGATCTCGTCGGCAAGTTTCACCGGGTCGCCGTGGGCGAGGTTGATCTCGATCTGGCCCGAGCCGCCTTCCTGCAGGATGCCGTCGATCTCGAAGCCCTGGGCCTCGGCAAAATCGTAGATGTCGTCGATCACCTGGCCATATTCATCGACCGCCGACAGCGAATAGGCCTGTTTGGCGGCGGCGCGGCGGCCCGAGCGGCCCATGGGCGGGATGACCGGCAGGTTGGGGTCGATGTTGCGGGCGACGAGGAAGAATTCCATCTCGGGCGCGATGACCGGGGTCAGACCTTCGGCCTCGAACAATGCGACGACACGCTTGAGGACGTTGCGGGGTGCGGTGGGCACCATGTTGCCTTCGTCGTCGATCACGTCATGGATGACCTGCAGGGTCGGATCGCTCGCCCAGGGGGCTGCGGTCGCGGTAGAATAGTCGGGCACGAGCACCATGTCGGGCTCGGTGAAATCGCCCAGGGGATTGTCGGCCCATTCGCCGGTGATCGTCTGCAGGAAGATCGAATTCGGCAGGAAGAACGACTTCTGCTTGGCGAATTTCGAGGCAGGCATCGCCTTGCCGCGCGCCACACCGGCAATGTCGGAGACGATGCATTCCACTTCGTCGACACGGCGCCCGCCAATATAGTCGCGGGCTGCTTGCGGCAGTTTCTGGGTCCAGTCGGACATGAATCACACTATTTGTTGCGGTTTTGCTTGAAGAAGTCCGCGATCCGGTCCGCAACCGCGGCAGCGTCGTTGTCATGCCCGAGCTTCGCGGCGGCCGCCGCCATCACGTCGGGGGGCACAACTCCCGGCGCGCGGGTCCGAAGAAGCCCGTCGACGAATTCATCCTTGAATTCGGGATGGGCCTGGACCGTGAAAGCGAGGTCGCCGTAGACAAGCGCCGCGTTTTCACAAAAGTCGTTCGAGGCGCAGACCGTCGCGCCATCGGGAATCTTGGTCACCTGGTCGCGGTGCCAGGCGTTCAGCTTGATCGTCTGGCCGTCGAAATCATATTCCGTGGGGCCGACCGCCCAACCCTCGCCATAGCGTTCGACCTTGCCGCCCATCGCCTGGGCGATGATCTGGTGGCCAAAGCAGATGCCGACCATCGGCACCTTTTCGGCGATGGACTTGCGGATGAAGTCTTCCAGCGGCCGGATGAACGGGTGGTCCTCGTAGGCGCCATGGCGCGATCCGGTGATCAGCCAGCCGTCGCAATCATGGACGGAAACCGGAAACTGCATCGCTTCGACATGATAGCTGCGAAACTGCAGGCCGCGGTTGGCCAGCAGCTCGCGGAAGAAATCCGGATAATCGCCCATGTCGTCGCGCAACGTATCGGGCGCCTGTCCGGTCTGCAGAATGCCGATCAGCATGAAAATCTCTTGGTTTCAGGGTCTCTGACTTAGGTAAACCCGCGCCCGCTGTCTGGCAAGGCGGGACGGGCCGGAAAGCGGGACGGGCAGGCCGCCCGTCCCGCCGCGCATCAGACGGTATCGAGGTAGATCTCGGTCTGTTCGGTCGGCGACAGCTCCGCCATATAATGCAGTTCCTGCCGCTTGGTCAGAACGAGGTTGGTGATCAGTTCCTTCGGAAAGATGCGGGCCATCTTCTCGCTTTTCTCGAAGACATTGATCGCCTCTTCCCAGGTGTCGGGGATCAGCGGCAGGTCGAGCGCATAGGCGTTGCCGGTGATCGGCGGCGGCGGCTGCATCTTTTCCTCGATGCCAATGAGTGCGGCGCCGAGGATCGCGGCCAGCATGAGGTAGGGGTTCACGTCACCGCCTGCCGTCCGATGTTCGATCCGCCGCGCGGCCGCACTGCCCGAAGGGATGCGGATCGCCGAGGTGCGGTTCTCATAGGCCCAGCAGACCGCGTTCGGGGCGTGCGCCTCGGGCACCAGACGTTCGTAGCTGTTGGCATGGGGCGCGAAAAGCAGCGCGGAATCGTTCATCGCCCAGAGGCATCCCGCGACGGCATTCTTCAGAAGGTCAGAGCCTTCCGGCCCGCCGTTCGAGAAGACGTTGTTTCCGGCCGAGTCAATCACCGAGAAATGGGTGTGCAGGCCGTTGCCGGAATATTCCGGATAGGGCTTGGCCATGAAGCTTGCCGCAAAGCCGTGGCGGCGGGCGAGGCCCTTCACCAGCATCTTGAAGAACCAGGCATCGTCGGCCGCGCGCAGCGCGTCGTCCTGGTGCATCAGGTTGATCTCGAACTGGCCGAGGCCGGATTCCGAGATGGCCGTGTCGGCCGGAATATCCATCCCCGCAGGCGTCGTAGAGGTCGGTGAAGAAAGTGTCGAAAGCATCGAGCGCCCGGATCGACAGGATCTCGGCCGCCTTGCGGCGCTTGCCCGACCGGGGCGAGGGCGGAACCTGCAGCGTCTTGCCGCTGTCGTCGATCAGGAAGAATTCCAGCTCCATCGCGCAGACCGGCGTCAGGCCCCGCGCCTTGTAGCGGTCGACGACGGCGCGCAGGGCATGGCGCGGGTCGCCCTCGTAGGGGCGGCCGTCCTCGCGGTACATCCAGATCGGCAGAAGCGCGGTCGGCGCCTCGAGCCAGGGCATCGGCATGTAGCCGCGCTCGG
Organism: Paracoccaceae bacterium; assembly: GCA_041397305.1. Lineage (GTDB taxonomy): Bacteria > Pseudomonadota > Alphaproteobacteria > Rhodobacterales > Rhodobacteraceae > TMP-24. Next base: position 378,219 of record JAWKWX010000002.1, read on the forward strand.
TCGGCTTGAGAATGCCGTCGGCGTCGCCGCTTTCGAACAAGAGCGGGCTGTCCTCGATATCCTCGCCCCAGATGTCGAGGTTCAGGACCGACATCGGGAAACGCGTTCCCTCCGTCGCCACTTTCTCTGCAAAGCGGGCAGGAATGCGCTTGCCGCGCGCCTGCCCGTTCAGATCCGCTGCAGCTACACGGATCGTGCGCACCTGAGGGTGCTTTCTGAGCCAGTCTTTCATCATCTGTCGCAGCCAGGGCCCGGTTCCATCCGCGCCGCCCGCCGGACCCATGGGGCCCGGAAGCGGGGATGGGGACCATGCCCTTGGTCCTTTCTCCCGTTACGACCAATCCCATCCGTCCCGGAAGTCAGGTGCCGAACGCCGCTATCGCAGTCCGGGCGGATGCCCGGTGAATTTGATCAAATAACAGATACTACCGGATCAGCTGCGGACGCAAGCGGATTCTTGCTTTCAGGTTCTGGGGCAGGTGGCGGTTCAGCCGGCTGTTCACCCGGCCAAAGACCCAGGTGAGGGCCAGGGTGATCAGGATGAAGTAGAGGGCGATGACCGGATAGGCCATGAACGGGTTGAAGGTCTTGGCCGAGAAGTAGGAGGCGTAATAGAGCGCGTCGCCCTGCTGGCGGAAGGCCGGAAAGCCCGAGAAGAAGACGAGTGTCGTGGCCTGGAAGAGGAAGATCGCCTCGTTCGTATAACTGGGCCAGGCCAGCCGCATCATCGTGGGCCACATCACCCGGCGAAAGCGCGGCCACCCCGACATGCCGTAGGCATCGGCCGCCTCGATATCGCCTTTCGGGATCGAATTCAGCGCGCCGTAGAAGATCTCGCCGGCATAGGCGGCGGTGTTGAGCGTCAGGACGATGAGCGCGCCGAGCCAGGCCTTGGTCAGCCACGAAGTCTCGACCGTGATCGTGGTGAAGCCGAGCGGCAGGTCGAAGCCAACGCGCGGCAGAAGGACGAAACTTTCATAGGCCAGGAAGAACTGGATGAAGAGCGGCGAGCCCCGGAAGACGAAGATGAACCATTCGGCGGGCTTGCGGACCCAGACATTGTGGCTGGCCTTGGCGACCGCGACGGCGTTGGCGATGAAGAAGCCGAAGAAGAGCGCGAGGATGCCGAAGTAGAAGTTCCAGATGAAGCCGGAGCCGATGAGCACGAAATGTTCGCAGAGCGTGAAGTCCGACTTGGGCAGAAGCCGCTCGCCGATGCCGACCGAACGCAGGCCGTAGTCGAGAAGGGTCTGGTAACAGCTCATCGCCCGGCCCTCCGCTGCCGTTCACCTGCAAGCGTGGCCTGCCCGCGGCTCAGTTTGCTGGTCAGCCGACCCAGGATCATCTCTGACCCCTTGGTCATCAGAAGGTAGAAGACCAGAAGGATCAGGAAGTAATAGACCCGCCAGTCCGCGTGCGGATAGTCGAAATGTTCGGTCTTGTAGCCGCCGATCTCGCGCGCCCAGTAGACCACGTCCTGGATGCCCAGGATGAAGAGCAGGGGTGTCGCCTTGATGAGGATCATCCACAGGTTCGACAGGCCCGGCAGCGCGTAGGTCCACATCTGCGGCACCATGATGCGCCAGAAAGACTGCCGGTCGCTCATTCCGTAAGCCTCGGCAGTTTCCATCTGCGACCGGGGCACCGCCTGCATGGCACCATAGATCACGCTGGCCGCGAAGGCGCCGAAGACGACGGCGAAGGCAATGACGGCAAGCGCGAAGGCATAGAGGTCATGGTAGATCTGCGGGCTGGTCGACAGCGGGAACTTCGCCTCTGGGCAGACGACGAAATCGCTGCCGCGAAAGATCGGTTCGGTCCATTGGGGGCATTTGACCTTGTGGCGGATCATTTCCAGCGCCTGGTCCATCGCGATCGGCACGAAGAGGAAGAAGACGATATCCGGCACGCCCCGCGTCATGGCGGAATAGCCCTTGCCGAAAAGGCTCAGGGGCGTGAAGCGCGACCGGGCCGCCATGGCGCCGCCAAAGCCGAAGGCCAGCGCGACCGGCGCGGTGACGGCCAGAAGGATCAGGACGATGAAGAACGAGCGGTAGAAGAGCAGCTGCTTGCCCGAGGTCAGGTAGCAGAGAAACCAGCTCAGACCTTCAAGGGTCTTGGGATCGGCGCAACTGTCGAACATGGGAATGGCCCGGATGGGGGGAAGGGGCGCGCGTCACGCACGCGCCCCGACCGATGCAGCTTACCAGGTGACCGCGTTCTCGCCGAACCACTTGACGATCATCGCATTGAGCGAGCCATCGTCTTTCATCGAAGCGATCGCCGCGTCGAACTTGGCCTTGAGTTCGGTGTCGCTCTTGCGCAGGCCGATCCCGACGCCGCCGCCCAGCGGAACCGGCTCGCCGACGACCATCAGTTCGCCATTCGATTCCGCCACGACCGGCGCCAGGTAGTCACGGTCGGCGAAGACCGCGTCGGCCTCGCCGTTGCGTACCGCGGCGATGGTCTCGTCGCCGGTGGCATATTCTGCCAGCGTCATGCCCTGCTCGGCGATGTAGCCAGCTTGAATGGTCGAGGTCTGCGCCGCGATCACGCCGCCCTTCAGGTCGGCATCAGCGGTTTTGCCGACAAAGACGGACGGAGTCGGCGGCTGATAGGGCTCGGAGAAGTCGATGACTTCCTTGCGCTCGTCGGTGATCGACATGGCGGCGATGATCGTGTCGTAGTTGCCCGACACGAGGTTCGGGATGATCGAATCCCATTCGTTCGTCACCCATTCGCACTTGAGTTCGGCGCGCTTGCACAGCTCGTCGCCCAGCTCACGCTCGAACCCGTCGACCTCACCCTTGTCGTTGATGAAGTTCGCGGGAGGATAGGCACCCTCCGTGCCCATGCGGATCACGTCCTGCGCGAGGCTGACGCCCGCGGTCAGCGCGACGATCGCGGTGGTAAGGATCAGTTTCTTCATTATCAGGCTCCTTTGTTGGACTTTTGCTTGTCAGGGGCGGTCGTCGCCCTCGAATTGTCAGACGGGCCGCCTACCGCGCAGGCCGTCCTCCACCCCGTCAGTGTTCGCGCGATCACGTTGCGCAGACAAGGGATCTTCGTGGTCGCCGCGCTCCGGCGTCGATACTGGCGTGGCGCCGATGAGGCGCATCAGGCGGCCGTCGCAGACAGGAAACCGCGCAGCCGTTCGGTCTGCGGATTGCCGAAAAGCTGATCCGGCGCGCCTTCCTCCTCGATCAGGCCCTTGTGGAGGAAGACCACGTGATCGGAGACGTCGGCGGCAAGTTTCATGTCGTGGGTCACAAGCAGCATCGTGCGGCCTTCCTCGGCCAGCGCCTTGATGACCTTCACCACTTCCTGTTCAAGCTCGGGGTCGAGCGCGGAGGTGGGTTCGTCGAACAGAAGCGCCTTCGGTTCCATGCACAGCGCGCGCGCGATGGCCGCACGCTGCTGCTGGCCGCCCGACAGCTGCGCGGGATAGACGTCGCATTTGTCGCCGATGCCGACCTTGTCGAGATATTTGCGGGCCGATGCCTCGACCTCGGCCCTGTCGCGGCCAAGGACGGTGACGGGCGCCTCCATCACATTCTGCAGGATCGTCATATGGGCCCAGAGATTGAACTGCTGGAAGACCATCGACAGGTTGGTGCGAACCCGGATCACCTGCGCGCGGTCGGCGGGGTGACGGTTATGCCCATCGCCCTTCCAGCGGATCGGCTCGCCGTCGAAGAGGATCTCGCCCTGCTGGCTTTCTTCCAGCAGGTTGCAGCAGCGCAGGAGCGTCGACTTGCCCGAACCGGACGAACCGATGAGCGAGATGACCTCGCCCTTGTGCGCGGTGATCGCTACGCCCTTCAGGACTTCAAGCTGACCATAGGCTTTGTGCAGGTCGGTGATCTGGATGACCGGAGTCTCTGCCGTTGACACTTTTGTGAAATCCCTTCCCCGTTTCTTCGAATAGGGCGGAATCATGTTCGCTTTGCAACGTGAAATTTGTCGGGTTTGACGCGACGTTGTGCGATTTGAACGGAACGATCGTCCAATCTGCTAAGTGCCGGGCGGTGTCGGGACCGCAAGATAGGCATCGGACGGAATCCGAACGACACCCTTCAGGTGAAGCAACTTCCGGTCATCGGCAGACAAGCCGGCCACCGTTTCGGCGAAGGCCGCGCACAGACGGTCTGCCCTGTCCCCGAAGGCAGAGATGAGCGGGAGGCCGGGCGTCGGATCGGTCCGCGCGCAAATTCTGAGCTGGCGGGCGACGTCCGGCCGATGAGCCTCGACCAGGCGCCAGGTCATCGCGTCGATGGCGGCGATGTCGGCGCGCCCCTCGGCGACGGCGAGGGCGCTGTCGCGATGGGCGCCCGTCACCAGGATCCGCTCGAACCGGCAGCCGATCCCGGCCGCGTGATTTTGCGGTGCGGCCCAGCCCGACTGGCTGTCATAGCCATTGATGGCAAGCGTTCCGCCGATGAAATCCTGCCAGTCGCCCCGGCGTTCCACCCGGACCACGAGAACGGAATAATAATGGCCTGCCGAAGCGCCATCGAGCCCGTAATCCGGGGTGCCGACCAGCGCGACCTTGCCATGCAGCGCGGTCCGGTACGGAAATCCGCAGGTCTGCGAGAGAAGAAGATCGGGCGCGGTCCAGTCATGCGCGCGCGCGTCCCGGCAAAGGCCTTCGGGCGCCGCCAGCCCCTCGGCGCGCAATCGGTCACGGATGCCGACCCAAAGCCGGTCGTTCGCCGCCTGCACCTCGGGCCAGTCATACATCGGCAGGCTGGCGATCATCGACCTGCCACCTTCTGGCGGGCCAGCGCGCTGTCGCGGTCGTTGATGCCCAGAAGATTGGCAACCAGCCGGATCAGCGCTTCCTCTTCCGCGTCCCGCGCCCTGTCGGCAAGCGCCACCGACCAGAGCGCCTCGATCAGCCGCAACCTGTCCTCATGCGGAACGGCCTCCTTCAGCGCGCGGGTGAAGCGTACCGTATCGGGTGCCTCGGTCTCGAGCGCCTCGGCCCGCTGTCGAAGCGCGACCGTCTCGAACGGGCCAAGGCCATGGCGCGCGGCGAGGATCCGGTCGATGCGGTCCCGCTCCACCGCGTCGTAGGAACCATCCGCGCGCGCCACCCGGACAAGAAGCGCCGCGAGCGCGAGCGCTGCATCCTCACCGGATATCGGCGCGGGTATGGGCGCAAACAGCGACTGAAGGAAACGACTGACCATGAAACCGCTATAGCCCTCCTGACCGGCGGCGAGAAGCCCGGGCAGGCACCGTCCGGTTGAAAGCGCTGCCGCTGTCCACTAACTATCCTTCAGATATTGGGGACAGTCTCGAATGATGGAAATCTTTACGCCTGAGGGCTTCTCGGCCCTCATGCAGGTGATCGCGATCGACCTGGTGCTTGCCGGCGACAATGCGATCGTGATCGGCATGGCCGCCGCGGGCCTTCCGCGCGAACAAAGGGCAAGGGCAATCCTCGTCGGCATCCTTGCCGCGACCGTGCTCAGGATCGGCTTCGCGCTGATCACCACGCATCTGATGAACATCATCGGCCTCGTGCTGGTCGGCGGCATCCTGCTTCTGTGGGTCTGCTGGAAAATGTGGCGCGAACTGCAGGCGACGCATGCCGACGAGATGCGCGCGGAAGAAGCGCTGACCGGCGAAGACATCAATACCGACGGCCAGATCGCCGCAGGCGGGCCGCGGAAGACCTTCGCGCAGGCCGCCTGGCAGATCGTGATCGCCGATATTTCCATGTCGCTCGACAATGTGCTGGCCGTCGCGGGTGCGGCGCGGGAACATCCGACCGTGCTGGTGATCGGCCTGGTCCTGTCGATCGCGCTGATGGGCCTTGCCGCGAGTTTCGTGGCGCGTCTGCTGAACAAGCATCGCTGGATCGCCTATGTGGGCCTCGCGATCATTCTCTATGTCGCGCTGAAGATGATCTGGGAGGGCTGGCACGATGTCAGCCCGGCCGTCGCGGGCGTGATCGGCGCCTGACAGAAAGAACGGGGGCCATCGGCCCCCGTTTTCATTTCCAGCAGCTGACCAGAACCGTCATGTCGCGCGCCAGTTTCGCAAGGTCCTCGGCGGCGAGCGTTCCGGTCCGGTCCGCGGCAGCGAAGGCCAGGCCCTGCGCTTCCAGCGCCTTGCCGATCACCTCGGCCTTCAGCGCGAAGCTCACGTCCCTGGGAAGCGCGCGCCCCGCCTCGTCCTTCTTCGGCAGAAGCATCCCGATCATCGCGCCGGAACCGTTCAGGATCGCGCCGCCCGCGTCGCCCGCAAGCGTCGTCAGCGTCAGACGGTCGAGGTCCGCCTCGCCGTTCAGCCCCTGCCCTTCCGAGAAGGTGCCGGTCGTGACAACCGGTGCCGACAGCTTGTCCTCATAGGAATAGCCCGCCAGAGCCACGTCGGAATCAAGCCTCGGGGCAGTCTGCGCAAGCGCTGCGAAGGCGCGCGGCGCGAGCGGCGCGACCGGCTTCAGGACGGCAAAGCCGAGCGTCGGGTCTTCGAAGGCGACCGTCGCATCGGTGCGACCGTCGAGCGTCACGCGCGTGCAGCCTGCGAGAACTTCGCCGGTGGTGAGCACCGTTCCCGCTCCATCGATGAAAGTGCCGGTGCGCGAGATCGCCGGGCGGCGGATGTCGAGGCCGCTGGTGAGGTCTGCGGCGGAGGTCGACGATGGCTCGCCCAGGTTTTCGTCGAGCGCGACGGAGCCTACCGGCCGGAAGCTCGCCTGCATCGCCTCCAGTACACGGGCGCGGCGGGCGCTGTCGGCGGTGGGGGCGATCAGCGCAAACCCCTTGATGAAGCCGCCCTCAAGCGCCGCTTCCGCATGCGCGGTCTTGCCCGCGCCCTCGCCATCGATCGTGAAGGAGGCGCGGCCGATCGACCGCGCGCCTTCCATCGGCATGATCGCCATGGCCTGAAGGCGTTCATAAAGCGCCACAAGATCCTTCTGGTCGCCGCGGCGCGAGATCAGCAGAACCTGATAGCCCGAGCCGTCCTTCTCGCCGAAGGCGGCGAAGGGCGGCTGGTAGCCGTCGAATGTCACCAGGCCGAGCGGCAGGTCGATATCGATCCCCGCTTCCGTCTCGCTCACGCGCTCGATGCCCATGGCAGCGCGTTCGCCCGTCCAGCGACCGACAAGATCGCCGCGTTGGGCGGTCGTGAGGATACCGGTCTCGGGCGCGCCGATCCCGGCCTGCCAGCGGGCCATCGCCGCGCGCGTCCCCTTGCCGAACGATCCGTCGATCGCGCCCTGATAGACGCCGAACCACTGCATGGCGCGCTGCAGATCCATCCTTTCGTCCGCCGACAGAGCCGATTCCGACCGGCGCGCCTCTTCCACCGTCTCTTCCGGCAGCGCGGGCGCCGGGGCGACGACGGGTCGGTGGCGGCGGGTTCGGTGGCGGAGGGGTCGGCGGTGGAAGGGTCAACTGGCGCCGCCTCCGGCGTCGAAACCGTCTCTGCCGGGGCGGTCGCGTCGAGGCCCGCGGGCCAGAACCTGCGGCCAAGCGCGCCCTCGGTGGCGATGAAACTGTCGGCCGGGATCAGCCGCTCGCTGGTCAGCAGCGTCAGTTGACGCGCCGCCTCTTCCGGCGTGAAGGGGCCAAGGACGATCGCGTACCAGCCGCTCGACAGGCGATAGCCCTGGACGTTCGGGAAGGCACCCGCATAGGCGCGGGCGCGGCCCTCGGCCTCGGTCAGCGAGGGCTGGGCCTCGATCTGGACCCAGGTGTCCTGTCCGTGCACCAGGGTTGCGGCGAACGCCGCCCCCAGAAAGGTTGCGGTCCAAAGCGCGCGTTTCATGCTCAAATGCCTCTCGGTCGGGTCTTTCGCCTGCGAATCCGGGCCGCAACGTAACAGGTTTCAGCGCCGCGTCACCCCAAAAACCCGTGTGCCGCAAGCGCCCGCCGATTGACCCCGGACCGGCTGTTGCCTAATGAGAACCGGCTTTTCCACCACAGGCGCGCGAATGTCCATCACCCGGCCCCAGTCCTTTCAGGAAATCATCCTCCGCTTGCAGGCCTACTGGGCGGGCAAGGGCTGCGCCGTGCTGCAGCCCTATGACATGGAAGTGGGCGCGGGCACCTTTCATCCGGCGACCACGCTTCGCTCGCTGGGATCGCGCCCCTGGGCGGCCGCCTATGTCCAGCCCTCGCGTCGCCCGACCGACGGACGTTATGGCGAGAATCCCAACCGGCTTCAGCATTACTACCAGTACCAGGTCATCATCAAACCTTCGCCGCCCGACCTGCAGGACCTCTATCTCGGCTCGCTGGCCGCGATTGGCCTTGATCCCGCGCTGCATGATATCCGCTTTGTCGAGGACGACTGGGAAAGCCCCACGCTCGGCGCCTGGGGCCTGGGGTGGGAGGTCTGGTGCGACGGGATGGAGGTGAGCCAGTTCACCTATTTCCAGCAGGTCGGCGGACATGACTGCAAGCCGGTCTCGGGCGAGCTGACCTACGGGCTGGAACGGCTGGCGATGTATGTCCTCGGCGTGGACCATGTGATGGACATGCCCTTCAACGACCCGCAGTCACCCATTCCGCTGACCTATGGCGACATCTTCCGCCAGACCGAGCAGGAATACTCCCGCCACAATTTCGATCAGGCCGACACCGAGATGCTGTTCCAGCATTTCAAGGATGCCGAAGCGGAATGCGAGCGTATCCTTGCCGCGGACGAGACCGACAAGGCCGGGCGCCGCATCGTCATGGCGCACCCCGCTTACGACCAGTGCATCAAGGCCAGTCACCTCTTCAACCTTCTCGATGCGCGCGGCGTGATCTCCGTCACCGAAAGGCAGGCCTATATCGGCCGGGTCCGGACGCTGGCCAAGCACTGCGCGGATGCCTTCCGCCAGACACCGGCGGGTGCGGACGCGTGAACGGCAAACTTGTAGCGGGGTTCATCGTGCTGACGGCCTTGGTCGCGGGGGCGGCCATCTATTATCTGCAGGAATACGCCTATTACGGACCGGTCGACCCGGCCTCCGCCAGGGCGGTGATCCATCTCCAGCCCCTGGACGGGGCGGCGGCCGAGCCTATGCTCATGGCCTCGGATTTCGAGGGGATCGACGCGGATTCGTCGCCCCTGCGCTTCCGCGGCTGCTTCGTCACGCCGATGACGCTTGGACTGCTGACCGAGAATTTCAGGCTGTACGAAAAGCCGACGCCGCTCAACGCGCCGTCCTGGTTTGACTGTTTCGACGCAGACCGGATCGGCACCGATCTGGAAGACGGCAAGGCCGTTGCCTTCCTGTCCGAGGAAAACATCGCCCCCGGCGTCGACCGGGTGGTGGCGGTCTATCCCGATGGCCGGGCCTATGCCTGGCAGCAACTGAATGAAAGCGCGGACAAGTAATGCCCGACCTGCTGATCGAACTCTTCTCCGAGGAAATCCCCGCCCGCATGCAGGCCCGCGCGCGCGAGGATCTGAAGAAGCTTTTCACCGACGGGCTGGTGGAGGCGGGGCTCACCTACGCCGGTGCCGCCGCCTTTTCGACGCCGCGCCGCCTGACGCTGGCGATCGAGGGGCTGACGGCGGAAAGCGCCGCCGTGCGCGAGGAACGCAAGGGGCCGTCGACGGCGGCGCCCGAAGCGGCGATTGAAGGCTTCCTGCGCTCGACCGGCCTCACCCGCGACCAGCTCGAGGTGCGCGACGACAAGAAGGGCCAGGTCTATTTCGCCGTGGTCACGAAACCCGGCCGCGCCGCGCCCGCGATCGTGGCCGAGGTGCTGGAAGCGACGATCCGCAATTTCCCCTGGCCGAAGTCGATGCGCTGGGGCACTGGGTCGCTCCGCTGGGTCCGCCCGCTGCATGCGATCCTCTGCCTCCTCACGACCGAAGCCGGGGCCGAGGTCGTGCCGCTGGACATCGACGGCATTCAGTCGGGCAACCGCACCTGGGGTCATCGCTTCCTGTCGAAAGGCGCGCTGACAGTCACCTCCTTCGACGACTATGCGGCCAAGCTGAAGCGCGCGCATGTGATCCTCGACCCCGCCGAGCGCGAGGCGCGGATCTGGGCCGACGCCACCAACATGGCCTTCGCGGCGGGGCTCGAGGTGGTCGAGGACAAGGGCCTTCTGGCCGAGGTCGCGGGGCTGGTCGAATGGCCCGTGGTGCTGATGGGCCGGATCGGCGAGGACTTCCTTGGCCTGCCGCCCGAGGTCCTGCAGACCAGCATGCGCGAACATCAGAAGTTCTTCTCGGTCCGCAATCCGAAGACCGGGCGGATCGAGGGCTTCGTGACGGTGGCCAATACCGAGACCGCCGATCAGGGCGCGACGATCCTGAAGGGCAACCAGAAGGTCCTGTCGGCCCGCCTGTCGGATGCCCGCTTCTTCTGGGAAAACGACCTGCGCGAGGCGAAGGCGGGGATGGGGAAGTGGCTCGACGGCCTCAAGTCCGTCACCTTCCACAACAAGCTGGGCTCACAGGCCGAACGGATCGGGCGCATCGCCGCCCTCGCCCGCGAGATCGCCCCGCTTGTGGGCGCGGACGCCGACAAGGCCGAACGCGCGGCGCGGCTGGCGAAAGCCGACCTGAGGTCGGGGATGGTCGGCGAATTCCCCGAACTGCAGGGGATCATGGGCCGCTATTATGCGCTGGAGGCTGGCGAAGCCCCCGAGGTCGCCAATGCCGCCCGCGACCATTATGCGCCGCTCGGGCCGTCCGACGTCGTGCCGACCGAGCCGGTGTCGGTCGCCGTGGCACTCGCCGACAAGATCGACCTTCTAGCTTCCTTCTGGTGGATCAATGAAAAGCCGACTGGCTCGAAAGACCCTTTCGCGCTTCGCAGAGCTGCACTTGGTGTCGTCCGTGTGATTCTCCAAAATAGCTCTCGGCTCTCACTGCTTGACCTGTTCTTGGACGCGTATGATCCGCATGAAAGCGCACTAAATCGAGAGTTGCAGTTGGAAGAAATGGATGCGCGTGCGGCGGCCGCGCGTTGGCTTGGAGTGGCTCCGCACGAGGCCGATAGGATAAACAGCGCAGTATATGAGGAACGAAAGCGGCTTGGTCGCGTAAACACCAGCCTCATCGATCTGAACATCGACTGGAACAACATTCCTCATCCCGGTGCCGACCTCCTCTCCTTCTTCCACGACCGCCTGAAGGTTTTCCTCAAGGACCAGGGCATCCGCCACGATGTGATCGACGCCTGCCTCGCCCCGTCGCCGCTTGCGGCGACAAGCGCCGCGGGGCCGGGCAGTGACGACCTCACCCTGCTCGTCAAACGCGCCGAGGCACTTGCGGCGTTCCTGAAAACCGACGACGGGGAAAACCTGCTGCAAGGCTTCAAGCGGGCGAACAATATCCTGACCCAGGCCGAGGCGAAGGACGGCGTCGAATACAGCTACGGCGCCGATGTGAAATTCGCGGAAACCGCCGAGGAACGCGCCCTCTTCGCCGCCCTCGACGCGGCAGAGGCCGCCATCGCCCCCGCGATGAAGGCCGAGGAGTTCGGAGAAGCCATGTCCGCCATGGCCAACCTCCGCGCCCCGATCGACGCCTTCTTCACCGCCGTTCAGGTCAATGCCGACAACCCCGTCGTCCGCCGCAACCGCCTGAACCTCCTCTCGCGCATCCGCACGATCTGCCTGTCCGTCGCCGATCTGACGAAGCTCGAAGGCTGAAGCGGGGGCAGTCTGCCCCCGTCGTCCAATGGGTCCCGGACCAATGGCGCACCAGTGGCCGACCCCCGAGGATATTTCTGCCCCAATGAAGACCTCTCCTTCATTGTGGTCAAAATATCCCGGGAGGGTCCGGGAGGGCAGAGCCCTCCCGGCGGGTCGGCCCGCGCGACGCGCGGGACGAAACCTTTCACCTTGCCCCGAATCTTCGCCTTGCCCCGAATCAGAACCGGCGTATTCTGCGCGCGAAAGGAATCGCTGCAGTGCAGAAACATCAGGACTTCGCCGAGCAGACCGAGATCACCCCCGCCTCGGGGATCGAGGCCGCGCGCCATGGTTGGCGGGCGAAATGTCTGCAGCGCCTGATCCGGATGGAGCTGCCGGTGCCCAAGACCGTGGCGCTGCCGGTCGAGGCGGTGCGGGCCATCGCGGCCGGCACCCCGCCCGACACGAGAAAGCTCGCGGCCCTTTTCGGACCCGCGCCGCTGATGGCGGTACGGTCAAGCCCGGCGAATCCCGAATGGGGTGGGCCGAACACCGTCCTGAACGTCGGCATGAATGCCGACCGCCATGCCGAGCTGGCCGCGAGCCATGGGGCCGCCTTCGCCGATGCTGTCTATCTCGGCTTCGTGCAGAGCTATGCGATCAATGTCGCGCGCCTCGACCCCGACATGTTCTCGGACGAAGCCTCGCCAACCGCGCTCGCCGCGGCGCTTGCCGCCTACGAGGCGGAGATGGACGAGGAATTCCCCCAGTCCGCCGCCCAGCAGCTGTCCGAAGTGCTCCGGTCCATGGCGCGCGCCTGGGAAGGCACGACCGCGCGGCTTCTCCGGCAGGCCAAGGGGGCGCCGGCGGACGCGGCGCTTGGCCTTCTGGTGCAGGAGATGGTGCAGATGGTCGGCCCCGGCCTTGCGGGTTTCGGCACGATCCAGCTTGTCGATGCCGTGACCGGCGCGCCGCAGGTCACCGGCCGTTTCAGGGGCCAGAAGCCCGCCGACCGCAAGGCCGAGGAAACGCTCTATCTCGTCCGCGACAAGCGCGGCGCCTCGCTCGAGGAGGCGAAGCCTGAGATTTTTGCCGATCTTCAACGCCATTGCGCCGCCGCGCGGATCAAGCTGCGCGAGGAGATGCAGATCGAATTCGCGCTGGAGAACGGCGCCCTGAAGATCATCGACGCGGTGAAGGTCGCGCGCTCCTCCCGCGCCGCGGTCAGGATCGCCGTGGGCCTCGCCCGCGACGGGATCATCGGCCGCGAGGAGGCGCTTCTGCGCGTCCAGCCGCGGGCGCTGTCGGAACTGTTGCACTATCAGGTCGACCCCCGGGTCGCGCGTGACCGGCTGGCGCGCGGCATTCCGGCAAGCCCCGGCGGCGCCTCGGGCCGCATCGTCTTCACCGCCGCCGATGCCCAGACCGCTGCCTCACAGGGCGAGGCCTGCATCCTGGTGCGCCGCGAGACCGCGCCCGAGGATATCCGCGGCATGCATGCCGCCGTCGCCGTGCTGACCGAACGCGGCGGGATCACCAGCCATGCGGCCGTGATCGCGCGCGGCCTCGGGCTTCCCTGCATCGTCGGGGCCTCCGACCTCAAGCTGAACCTGCGCGACAAGACAATCGTCACGCCGGATGGCCGCACCCTGCGCGAGGGCGACAAGATCACCGTTGATGGCACCTCGGGCGAGGTACTGGCCGGCGAGGCGGCGATGCTGGAACCCGCGCTCGACGAATATTTCACCACGCTCCTGCACTGGGCCGACAATGTCCGCGACATCGGCGTGCGCGCCAATGCCGACACGCCCGACGATGCCCGCACCGCCCGCATGTTCGAGGCCGAAGGGATCGGCCTTTGCCGCACCGAACATATGTTCTTCGACGAAGACCGGCTGACGGTGATGCGCGAGATGATCTTCGCCGACACGGCCAAGGACCGCAAAGTGGCGCTCGACCGGCTCTTGCCGATGCAGCGCGCCGACTTCATCGCGCTGTTCGACATCATGGCCGGCCTGCCCGTCTGTATCCGCCTGTTCGACCCGCCACTGCACGAATTCCTGCCGCAGGACCGCGAGGGGATGCGCGAGCTGGCCGAGGCGCTGGACAAGCCCCTGTCGGACGTGACCCGCCGGGTCGAGGCGCTGTCGGAATTCAACCCGATGCTCGGGATGCGGGGCGTGCGCCTGGGCATCACCGTCCCGGAAATCTACGAAATGCAGGCCCGCGCCATCTTCGAGGCGACAGTCGAGGCCCGCCGCCGGGGCGCCGAGGTGGTACCGGAGGTGATGATCCCGCTGGTCTCGGCCATGCGCGAGGTCGAGCTGGTGAAGAACCGGATCGATGCGGTTGCGGCCGCGGTCAGGAACGAGCAGAAATGCGACTTCGACTTCAAGCTCGGGGTCATGGTCGAGACGCCGCGCGCCGCCCTGCGCGCCGGCGACATCGCCGAACATGCAGCCTTCCTGTCGTTCGGCACCAACGACCTGACCCAGATGACCTATGGCCTGTCGCGTGACGATGCGGGCCGGTTCATGTCGACATACGTCAACCAGGGCGTGTTCGCCGAGGACCCGTTCCATGTGCTTGATGCCGAAGGGGTGGGCGAGCTTCTCCTCATCGGATGCGAACGTGCCCGCGGCGCGCGCGCCGACCTGACTCTCTCGGTTTGCGGTGAACATGGCGGAAATCCGGAGTCGATCGCCTTCTGCCGCAAGGCCGGGGTGGATTATGTGTCCTGCTCGCCCTTCCGGGTTCCGGTCGCCCGTCTGGCCGCAGCACATCTTGCGTTGACAGAGCCAAAATCTCTCTAGATTTCGCTTTTCAGTTGCGAAATTTCCCCATAATTATGGGTCCATAACCCACCCAAATGGGCCTGACTGATTCGCTCTGATCGGCAGAAATCCGCTCAGAAAGCCTGCGTTTGTCCTTGATGCTGGACGCGCCGGGCACGGCCCCCTATGCCCTCGGCTGTCATTGCCTGGGGGCTGTGGCTCGTCGAAACCATTCGGGACTTCCAAATGTCATCGCTGAAGTGCTGGACCAGAAGCATGGTCATGCTTCTCGCCCTTGCTCCTGCTGCGCATGCCGAAATGACGGTGAGCCAGTCAAACGATCCGTCCGCGCCGCTGAGCATCAATCTCGCGGGTCTTTTCGTGCAGGAGAATGCTGCGCTGGAACAGGTGGATGAAGGTCGGTTTTCCGAGATCGTCACGCCGCCGGTCGTGAGCAGGACCACCAAGGCCAAGACGGCCGATGCGGTCGCCGCGACCTATGATGCAGCCTGGATCGAGGCCTTGCCCGCAGTGTCAGAGACGGCCGAACTCGATTGCCTGGCGCGGGCGGTCTATTTCGAGGCGCGCGGCGAATCGATCAAGGGCCAGGCGGCGGTTGCCGAAGTGGTGCTGAATCGCACCGACAGCCCCTATTTCCCCCGCACCGTCTGCGGCGTGGTCAATCAGGCGGGCGGCGGCGGATGCCAGTTCTCCTTCGTCTGCGATGGCCGCAAGGATGTGATCGGGGATCGCCGGGCCTGGTATGTCGCCGAAAAGATCGCAGCCGCCTATATCGCCGGCACGCCGCGCGAACTGACAGACGGCGCGACCTATTTCCATACGCCCGCCGCGAAGCCCTCTTGGGCGAACCGCTTTCCGATGACGGTCCGGATCGGGGCGCATTTCTTCTATCGTCAACCGATCGTCACCGCGTCAAACTGATTGTTGCCAATTTGGTGACTTTAATCTGCGCACGCGATCCGCGATCATCGTTGACGAGATGCGATCAATAAGTGTGTGTGGGTCTCTTGCAATCGGCTGAGAATATCGGTGTGGCCTTCGGGCCGCTTGAGGGTTCGACCGACATGTCGGCGGATCGTCTGATCCTGCGCGACTATGTGGTCAGCGCCGAGATCGGCGCCTTCCAGCACGAGCGGGGGCAAGTTCAGCGCCTTCGGTTCTCCATCGTCGTCGACCTTGCGTCGCATGACGGTCCGGCCGAAGACGATGTCGACCGGATCCTTTCCTACGACCGGTTGATCGAGGCGGTCGATGTGGAACTCGGCGCCGAAAGGCTCGATCTCCTCGAAACCTTGGCCGAGCGGATCGCCGCGCGCGTTCTGGCCGAACCGCAGGCGGCGAAAGTCTATCTCAGGATCGAGAAGCTTGACCGCGGCCCCTGGATACTGGGTGTCGAGATGGCACGGGATCGCGCGTCGGCTCCTGCCGTGGCACCCGCCGCCGCGCCGCGTCCGGTCGTGGCCTGGCTTGGTGGCTCGGTCGTGAATCTGGCGGTACGGATGGAGGGCCTTGTGGCCCTTGGCAAGCCCGTGATCATCACCCTTGGCCCGCCCGATCTGCCGCGCCCGAGGGCACTTTCGCCGGAAACCCAGCGCCGGATCGACCTTCTTGCCATCGAACAGGCCGCCTGGGCGCTTGCCTCGCGCGACGAAAGGTTGTCGGTCGTGGCGACGCGCACCGAGATCGACTGGGCGGTCCGTCAGGGCCGGATCATCGTCTGGGCGCCCACAAAGATGATCAGCGACACGCCGGGCGCACCGATGGATGTGGGCGACGGGCTGCCGCTGGCCGACTGGCTGGCGCACGAGCTCGATGCGCTGAAGATCGTCACTCACGCGGCTGTTGCGCCCCCGGCGGAAAGCCGCATTCCCGTCGAGGTGCTCTGACGCTTGGCTCTTGCCAAAGCGGGGGCGAGCGGTGATGAAACCGCATGATCCGCTATCGCCCGATTGCCCAGACAGATCTTGCGCGGCCAAAGGACGCCCTGCCGCTTGCAGGCGGCTGGTGCTGGTTCGACCGTGTGGAAGTGCTTGGCCGCGCGGGGTCGCGGGGGCTTCTGCCCGCCCGTGAGCTGCCGTCCGATGTCGCCGACCGGCTGACGGCCGCGCGTGCGCCCGTTGCGGGGCTGACGCTGGATGCGCCGCGCCTCATGGGCATCCTCAATGTGACGCCCGACAGTTTTTCGGATGGCGGGCGTTTCGCGGGTGGCGAGGCGGCGCTGGCACAGGCGCGGCACCTCGCCGACCATTCGGATATTCTCGACATCGGCGGCGAAAGTACCCGTCCCGGCGCGGCCGAAGTTGACTTGGCCGAGGAATGCGCGCGCACCGCGCCGCTGATCGCGGCCCTGCGCCAGCAGGGACTGCAGATGCCGATCTCGATCGACACGCGCAAGTCGCCCGTGGCGCAGGCGGCCATCGCGGCGGGCGCCTCGATGATCAACGACGTGGCGGCGCTGACCCATGATCCGGCACTCGGGCCGCTGGTTGCAGCCTCGCACTTGCCGGTCTGCCTGATGCATGCGCAGGGCACACCCGCCACCATGCAGGCAGATCCGCGCTATGACGATGTTCTTCTTGATGTCTATAACTATCTCGAAGAACGGGTCGCGGCGGCCGAGGCGGCGGGCATCGCGCGGCAGCGTGTCATCGTCGATCCCGGCATAGGCTTCGGCAAGACGGTCGCCCATAATCTGGCGCTGATCCGCGGATTGTCGCTGTTCCACGGGCTCGGCTGCCCGATCCTCTTGGGCGCGTCGCGCAAGCGCTTTATCGGAGAGATCGGTCAGGCGCCCGACACCGACCGGCGCGGCCCCGGGACACTCGCCGTGACATTGGCAGGGATCGCGCAGGGCGTGCAGATTCACCGTGTCCATGATAGCGCTGAGGCGCGACAGGCCGTCCGGCTCTGGATGGCCGCCACGAAAGGCTGAAGCGATGACGAGGAAATATTTCGGCACCGACGGGGTTCGCGGACGCGCCAACAGCCATCCGATGACGGCGGAACTGGCGTTGAGGCTCGGTGCGGCGGCAGGGCGCTATTTCCGCAAGGATGGCCGCAACGGCCATCGCGTCGTGATCGGCAAGGACACGCGGCTGTCGTGCTACATGATAGAAAACGCCCTGACCGCCGGACTCAATTCGACCGGGATGAACGTTCTGCGCCTTGGCCCGGTGCCGACGCCCGGCGTAGGTTTCCTGACCCGCTCGATGCGGGCCGACCTCGGCATCATGATCTCGGCCTCGCACAATCCGGCCTCTGACAATGGCATAAAGTTCTTCGGCCCCGACGGGTTCAAGCTCGACGATGCGGCCGAGCTGGAAATCGAGGCGCTTCTGGACAGCGTGGTCGATCTGGCGTCGCCGGAGGAGATCGGCCGCACCACCCATATCGACGACGGCGTCGGGCGCTATGTCGAATATGCCAAGACCACCTTCCCGTTCCGGGGCCAGCTGCCGGGCCTGAAAGTGGTGGTCGATTGCGCGAACGGCGCGGCCTACAAGGCGGCACCGCAGGCCCTGTGGGAACTGGGCGTGGAGGTCGTTCCCGTGGGGGTGAGCCCGAACGGGCTCAACATCAACGACAGTTGCGGCTCGACCCATCCAGAGACGGCGGCTGAGATGGTGGTGGCGCACGGCGCCGATATCGGCATCTGCCTGGATGGCGACGCCGACCGGGTGATCATCATCGACGAAAAGGGCCAGATCGCCGACGGCGACCAGTTCATGGCGCTTCTCGCGGCCCGCTGGGCGGATGCCGGTCGGCTGAACCATGGAACGCTGGTGGCCTCGGTCATGTCGAACCTCGGGCTGGAGCGGTTCCTGACCGGGCGGGGGCTGAGGCTGGAACGCGCGCCGGTGGGCGACCGCTATGTGGTCGAGCGGATGCGCGAGGGCGGCTTCAACCTTGGCGGCGAACAGTCCGGCCATATCGTGATGACGGACTATTCCACCACCGGCGACGGGCTGATCGCGGCCCTGCAATTCCTTGCCGCCATGGCCGAAACGGGCCAGCCGGTGTCGGAACTGGCCCGCCAGTTCGAGACGGTGCCGCAGAAGCTGAAGAACGTGCGCTTCCAGGCGGGACAGGAGCCGCTGAAGGCGGCGCCGGTCCAGTCCGCGATCAGGGCGGCGGAGGCGCGGCTTGAGGGGCTGGGGCGGCTTCTGATCCGCAAGTCGGGCACCGAACCCCTGATCCGGGTGATGGCCGAATGCGAGGACGAGGCGCTTTTGGACGCGATCGTGGACGAGATTGTCGGCGCAGTCGAGGCGGCGGTCTGACCGGTCGTCGGCCCGGTGGCTTTTGGGCCCGGCCGCTCCCCGCACAAAGGGCTGAAAGGCCCGATGAGCGGCCCGTGCCGCAGCCGTAACCCAGCGTTGCGCTTGCCCTTGGCCCTCGGCCCGCGCAAGCTCCGCCCATGATGGATCATGCCGTCCTCCGCGCCGTTTTCGACCGTCAGGCTGCGGCCACGGCCGCCCGCCGCACCAGTTTCGGCCTCCGGGAGCGCCGGGCGGCACTGGCAGCCCTGCTGGCGGCGCTCGACCGGCACAGGGCAAGCCTTCTTGCCGCGATGAAGGCCGATTACGGGAAGAACGAAACCGAGGCGACGCTATGGGAGATCCTGCCGGTCCAGACCGAGATCGGCCATGCCCGCCGCCATCTGCGCCGCTGGATGCGGCCGCGCAAGGCGCTGCCATCGTTGACCATGCTCGGAACGTCGGCGCGCGTGAAGCCGGAGGCGAAAGGTGTGGCGCTGATCATCGCCCCCTGGAACTTCCCGGTTCTTCTCGCCCTCGGTCCCGTCGTTTCGGCCATCGCCGCGGGCAATTCGGTGATCCTGAAACCGTCCGAACTCACGCCCGCAACCTCGGCAGCGCTTAAGATGATGCTTGCCGACACCTTTCCCGACGACCTCGTCGCAGTTGCCGAAGGCGGGCCGGAGGTCGCCGAGGCGCTGCTCGACATGCCCTTCGACCACATCTTCTTCACCGGCTCGACCGCGGTCGGCCGCATCGTGATGGAGCGCGCGGCAAGGCATCTGACGCCGGTCACGCTGGAGCTTGGCGGCAAGAGCCCGTTCATCGTCGGGCCCGGCGCCGATCTTGCCAAGGCCGCGCGCTGGATCGCCTGGGGACGGTTCGCCAACACTGGCCAGACCTGCGTCGCGCCCGATCATGTCTTCGTGCCGCGCGCGCTAGAGGCGCGGCTTCTGTCCGCGCTGAAGGCCGAGCTGGAGCGATTTTACGGGCCGGACCCGGCACGTTCGCCCGACTATGGCCGCGTTGTGAACAGCCGCCATTTCGGGCGCCTCGCGGGCCTCCTCGACGATGCGGTCGCACAGGGCGCGACCATCGCCCATGGCGGGGCGCGCGCGGCCGACCGATGCTTTCTCGCTCCGACGATCCTGACCGGCACCACGCCCACCATGCGCATCTCGGACGAGGAGATTTTCGGGCCCATCCTGCCCGTCATCCCCTATGACGATCTGGCCGAGGCGATCGGCCGGATCAATGGCCGGCCAAAGCCACTTGCGCTTTACGTCTTCGCGCGCGACCGCTCCTTCATCCGACGCGTCCAGGCCGAGACCAGGTCCGGCGGCCTCGGCGTGAACCTGACCGTTGCGCAGTTCATCCATCCGAACCTTCCCTTCGGCGGTATCGGCGCTTCCGGCCTTGGCGCCGGTCATGGCCGGGCGGGGTTCGAGACCTTCAGCCATCCGAAACCCCTCCTCACCAACCGCCTTTCGACGCTGCCCCTGGTCTTTCCGCCCTACAACGGTCGGGTACGGGCGCTGACACGGCTTCTGCTGCGGTTCCTGCGTTAAGGGGCTGGAAAACTGGTCGCCCGGCGCCGTCCGGGCCCTGAAGGCGTCGAGTGAAGAACGGTCAGCCCTAGCTGCTGCGCGGCGCCCGGCGCAAGGCCTGATGCTGGCTGAGCGCGAGACCGGCAAGGATCAGGATCAGCGCCGCGAGGAAGCGGGGCGAGAGCTGCTCGCCCAGGACGGTCGCGCCGAAGAAGGCCGACCAGAGCGGTACCTGATAGCTGGTCAGCGTCGTGAAGCTCGGCCCGGCGCTGCGGATCGTGGCGACACGCAGAAGCGTGGCGAGCGCGGTCGGCACGAGGCCGAGGATGACGATGGCCAGCATCGCCTGCGGTGCGGCGGCGGCGGGTATGCCCTCGGTCAGGAGCATGATCGGAACCAGGGCGACACTGCCGACCACAAGCGCCAGTGCCGTCAGCACCACCGCATCGACCGGTGGGCAGCGGCGGGTCGTGATCGAGGCGATGGCATAGCAGAGCGCCGCCGCGACACAGGCCAGCCGCGGCAGAAGCGCGCCGTCGGCGGCGAAGGCCTCGTTGCCAACAAGGACGAGGACGCCCGCGAACCCAAGCACGAAGCCCATCAGCTTTGCCACCGTCAGCCGCTCGCCGGGGACGAAGATATGGGCGAGCGGGATCACGAAGAGCGGAACCGCCGCCATCGACAGGCCCGCGAAGGCCGAGGGCACGGATTGCTGACCCCAGGACAGCAGGAAGAAGGGCAGCGCCGTCGAGAAAAGCCCGATCACCAGCACATGCGCGGCGAAGCGGCGACTGACCACGGGCAGCGGACGGCGACCGATCGCGACGGCGGCAACCAGCGCCACCGCGCCCAGCCCGGTGCGCGCCGCCGCCACCGTGACCGGCCCGTAACCCTTCAGCGCCAGTGCGACCACCATGAAGGTCGCCCCCCAGATGAGGCCGAGAAGGCCGACGGAAAGCCAGTTCGCAAGGGTCGGTTTCGGCATGATCTCTCCAAAATGAATGGGGGCAGCATAGCGCCGCCCCCTTCCCTTATGCTTCGGTCGCGAACGAACCGTCAGTTCCGCGACTTGTCGACCATCTTGCCCTTGGAAATCCAGGGCATCATCGCGCGGAGCTTCTCGCCCACTTTCTCGATCTGGTGTTCGTCGTTGATGCGGCGGGTGGCCTTGAAGAAGGGCTGGCCGACGGCGTTTTCCTGCATGAAGTCGCGGACGAACTTGCCGGTCTGGATGTCGGTCAGGACCGCCTTCATCCGCGCCTTGGTCTCGTCATAGGGCAGGATGCGCGGGCCCGAGACATATTCGCCGTATTCGGCAGTGTTAGAGATCGAATAGTTCATGTTGGCGATGCCGCCTTCGTAGATCAGGTCCACGATCAGCTTCACCTCGTGCAGGCACTCGAAATAAGCCATTTCCGGCTCGTAGTAGGCCTCGACCAGCGTCTCGAACCCCATGCGGATCAGCTCGACCAGACCGCCGCACAGCACCGCCTGTTCGCCGAAGAGGTCGGTTTCGCATTCCTGGCGGAAGTTGGTCTCGATGATGCCCGAACGCCCGCCACCGATGGCGGAGCAGTAGGAGAGGCCGATTTCCATCGCGCGGCCGGTCGCGTCTTGGTGGACGGCGACGAGGCAGGGCACGCCGCCGCCCTTGACATATTCGCCGCGCACCGTGTGGCCCGGGCCTTTCGGGGCCATCATGATGACATCGACGCCCTTCTTCGGCTCGATCAGGCCGAAATGGACGTTGAGCCCGTGGGCGAAGGCGATGGCCGCGCCTTCCTTGAGGTTGTCATGGACGTATTTCTTGTAGGTCGCGGCCTGCAATTCGTCCGGCATGGTGAACATGATCAGGTCGCACCAGGCCGCCGCTTCGGCGATGCCCATGACCTTCAGGCCTTCCTTTTCGCATTTGGCGGCCGAGGGCGAGCCTTCACGCAGCGCGATGACGACGTTCTTGGCGCCCGAGTCACGCAGGTTCAGCGCGTGGGCATGGCCCTGGCTGCCATAACCGAGGATGGCGACCTTCTTGTCCTTGATCAGGTTGATGTCGCAGTCGCGATCGTAATAGACGCGCATGGCGTTCTCCTTTGCTTGATGGGGCGAGCATAGGGTGCACCGTGGAAATTCCCGTGCAAAATTTGACGAATTTTGCAAGATATAGGATAAGTCATTCGCAAATTTCCACATGTGTGAAAGCTTCATGCAAATCGACGATACCGACCGCCGCATCCTGCGCCAGCTTCTGGCCGAGCCGGGCCTTGCCACCGCCGAACTGGCGGAACGGGCGGGCGTGACGGCGGCGACCTGCTGGCGGCGGTTGGAGAAGCTGGCCGAGACCGGGGTCCTGAAGGGTCAGCATGCGGTGATCGACTGGCGGCGCCTCGGCTGGGCGGTCGAGGTTTCATTGCGCTTCACGCTCGACAAGACGAACCCCCGCGCCTTCGACGAATTCGTCGATGCCGCCCGCGCCGTGCCCGAAGTGATCGAGATCCAGACCTTCCTGGGCCGGGTCGACATCCGCCTGAACGTCATCGCCCGCGACATGGGCCATTATCAGGAGGTGTATCGCGACCGTATCCTGACGCTGCCGCATATCGCCGATATCGAAAGCCTGATGCTGGTTTCGACCATCAAGGACAGCGGGAGCCTGCCACTGTGATCGAGCTTGACGATACCGACCGCGCAATCCTCAGGGCGCTGACACGTGACGCCACGCAAAGCGCGGGGGCGGTGGGGCGGGCTTTGGGTCTCAGCCAACCCGCCGCCTGGCGGCGCATAAGGCGGCTGGAGGCGGCGGGCGTGATCGCCGGGCGGCGGATCGACCTGGACAGCGCAGCGCTGGGGTTCGGCGTCACCGTCTTTCTCGGCGTGAAACTCGCCACCAAGGGACGGGTCAGCCTTGAGGATTTCGAACGCGCCGCGACCGCGATCCCCGAGGTGCAGACGGTGCAGCATGTCCTCGGCCTTTACGATTACCGCCTGCGCGTCACCGCCCGCGACCTCGCGGATTTCGAGCGCGTCCTGAGGCGGCGGATCATGACGCTGCCAGGTGTTGGCAATGTCGAAGCGAATGTGCTTCTGTCGGAAGAACGCCGCCCCGGTCCGCTCGGCTAGTCACAACGAGGGCGGGGCCCGATCGTTGGCGCAATTTTGTTGCGCAATGTCGCTGGTGTCTTTGTATTGCTTGCGCAGACCCGCTAGGCCAAGGCGCGTCACAATGGAGGAACTCATGCCCGCACTCTTGCCGACCATCGACCCCGACGGGCTTGAGGAATTCTCGGTGGTGTTCACCGACCGCTCGCTCAATCACATGAGCCAGCAGTTCCAGGGCGTGATGCGCGATATCTCCGCGATGCTGCGCGAGGTCTACACTGCCCAGGCGGTGGCGCTGGTCCCCGGCGGCGGCACCTGCGCGATGGAAGCCGTGGCGCGGCAGTTCGCAACCGGGAAGAAGGCGCTGGTGATCCGCAACGGCTGGTTTTCCTACCGCTGGAGCCAGATTTTCGAGACGGGCGGCTTTGCGGCAGAGGTCGCGGTCGCGCTGGCGCGGCAAGCGGGTAATGCGGCACAGTCGCCCTTTGCCCCCGCGCCGATCGACGAGGTGACCGATACGATCCGCAAGGTGCGGCCCGATGTCGTCTTCGCGCCCCATGTCGAGACGGCGGCGGGCCTGATCCTGCCCGACGATTATCTGAAGGCGGTCGCGGCAGTCGCGCACGAGGTCGGGGCGCTCTTCGTGCTGGACTGCATCGCCTCGGGCTGCATCTGGGTCGACATGAAGGCCGTGGGCGTCGATGTGCTGATCTCGGCCCCGCAGAAGGGCTGGTCGGCCTCGCCCTCGGCAGGGTTGGTGATGTTTTCGGAGGCCGCGCTGAAGCGGCTGGAGGAAACCGCGTCCACTTCCTTCGCGCTCGATCTCAGGAAATGGCGGGCGATCATGGCGGCCTACGAAGGCGGCGGGCATGCCTATCACCTGACCATGCCGACCGACGCGCTGAAGGCCTTCCGCGACACGATGCGCGAGACACGCGAGTACGGGTTCGAACGGCTGCGCGAGGCACAATGGCGGCTGGGCAACACGGTGCGCGCAGAGCTTTCGCGGCGCGGCATCCGCTCGGTGGCGGCCGAAGGGTTCCAGGCGCCGGGGGTCGTGGTCAGCTATACCGACGATCCCGACATCCAGACCGGCAAGAAATTCCTCGCCCAGGGGGTCCAGATCGCAGCGGGTGTACCGCTGCAGGTCGGCGAGGGGGCGGCGTTCCGCACCTTCCGCCTCGGCCTCTTCGGGCTCGACAAGCTCTACGACGTCGACGGCACCGTCGCACGCGTGTCCCGCGCCCTCGACGCGGTGCTGTAAGGCAGACGCCCGGCATCCCGGTGCGGCAAGCCAGAGGAGTCAGCGCGGCGGAGCCATCCCGCCATCCCTACCCCCTTTGCAGCTTCACCGGCTCCGACCGCGCGAGGCGCAGGAAATGGGCCATATAGGGCTGGGTCGCATCCGCGCCCCGGGTCGCGGCATACATGCGCTTGGTGATGCCATGCTCGGTGATCGGCCGCGTCACATAATCGGGCTGGTACTTCACCTCGCGCAGCACCCAGTCCGGCAGGACCGACACGCCGCGGTCGGAGGCCACAAGCATCAGGATCACCGCCGTCAGTTCCACCTGCCGGTGCGCCCGCGGCTCGACCCGCGCGGGCGTGAGAAGCGTGGTGAAGACATCGAGGCGCGACCGGTCGACCGGGTAGGTGATCAGCACCTGGTCGCGAAAATCCTCGGCCTCGACATAGGTCTTCGCCGCGATCGGGTTCTGGGCGGCGGCGACGAGCGTCGGGTGATAGTCGAACAACGGGTGGAAGATCACATCGTCGAGCTTTTCGGGATCGGAGGTAATCACCAGATCCACCTCCTCGCGCCGAAGGGCCGGCATCGCGTCGAACGCAAGGCCCGGGCGGATATCGACATCGACCTCCGGCCAGGCATGGCGGAACCGTTCCAGCACCGGGAACAGCCAGTCATAGCAGGCATGGCATTCGAGCGTTATGTGCAGCCGCCCGGTCCGCCCCATCCTGAGCGCCCGGAACTCCTCGGCCAGCGCCTCGACTTCCGGCAATATCCGCTCGGCCGCGCGCAGAAGCCGCTGGCCGGCCGGTGACAGTTTCAGCGGCTTGGAACGCCGCACGAACAGCTCTACCCCCGCCTGATCCTCCAGCCCCTTCATCTGATGGCTGAGCGCCGACTGGGTGATGTTCAAGACCTCGGCCGCGCGCGCCATCCCGCCCGCCTCATGGATTGCCTTGATCGTGCGCAGGTGACGGAAGTCGAGATGCATGGCAGGTTTCCACAAGAGGAATTCATGTTGATCTTGAAGATTATGAATTTGTCTCACATCGCGACGCGTGAGACAAGGATGCAAAGGAAAGGCCCGATCATGACCAACGCTCCCCGCATCTCGTTCGAATTCTTCCCGCCCCAGACGCTCGACGCGTCCTTCCGACTGTGGGAGACGGTGCAGATGCTGGCGCCGCTCTCGCCCGAATATGTCTCGGTCACCTACGGCGCGGGCGGCACCACGCGGGCGCTGACCCATGACGCGGTCAGGACCATCGGCCAGCATTATGGCCTTCGGGTCGCGGCGCATCTGACCTGCGTGGACGCGACACGCGAGGAAACGCTCGCCATCGCCGAAAGCTATGCCGCCGCCGGTGTGACCGACATCGTGGCACTTCGCGGCGACGCGCCAAAGGGCGCGGAGCGGTTCACGCCCCATCCCGAGGGTTTCGCCAGCACGGTCGAACTGGTCGAGGCGCTGGCCCGCACCGGCAAGTTCAACATCGCTGTCGGCGCCTATCCCGAGCCGCACCCCGAGGCCGCGAGCCCGCAGGCCGACATCGACTGGCTGAAGCGCAAGATCGACGCGGGCGCGAGCCGCGCCATCACCCAGTTCTTCTTCGAGGCCGAGACCTTCCTGCGCTTCCGCGATGCCTGCGCAGCCGCCGGCATCACGGCGCCGATCGTGCCCGGCATCCTGCCGATCGTCTCCTGGGAGGGTGCAAAACGCTTCGCCGCCCGCTGCGGCGCCCATGTGCCGCCGACGCTGGAAGAAGGCTTTGCCCATGCGATCCGCGACGGGCGCGAGGAACTTCTGGCGCTGACCCAATGCACCGTCCTTTGCGACCGGCTGGTGACGGAAGGGGTGGAAGAGCTGCATTTCTACACGCTCAACCGCCCGCACATGACCCGCGATGTCTGCCACGCCTTGGGCATCACACCGCAGGTCACGCTGGAAAAGGTCGCCTGAAGAAATCTCCCTGCCCGCTTGTCGGGTCAACGCGCCCCCCGGGGCGCGTTTTTTTATGACGCGGGCTCATCGTCGCACTTCGAAGGTTTCCGCCCGGCCTCTCAGCCCTCGCCCGCCAATTGCGGCGCCCGTTTCAGCCAGAATCGCGCACGGCGGCTGTCGCGCGCGCTGGGGTGGATGCTTTCGGACGGATCGCCGCCGACCTGGCGCCGCGCGCGCAGAAGGAATGCCTTGCCCCAGCCGCGCGTCGTGCCGACCGAGGGGGCAGACGCATCGCATTTCAAGTGCGCCCGCCAGCCGTCCGGCAGCGGAAGGCCGCAGCCCTCGATCCGCTCCAGCATCCAGTAAAGCGGGATGTTCGACAGGGGCCGCGCCGCCTCGAACCCCGACAGGTGCCCGCCAACATCGCCATGGGTGCCGCGGAACCAGACCTGCTGCACCCGCCCCTGCCAGTCGCCGCCGTGGGTTTCCCACAGGATCGGATCGAAGGCCGCCCGCGTCTCGTCGAGCGCCAGCGCCTGATAGCCGTGCCGCACCACCGCCGACAGGGCATGATTGTGGAACTCGTGCTGCGGCTCGGTCCACATCCACAGGAACGGCAGCCGCACGCCCAGCGCCTTGACCGTGTCGAAGACGCCGATCATCTCGACCTCGACCGACGGATGGCAATGGATGCGGGAAAAGTCCGCCTCCGCCGCGCTCCGATCCCTTGTCCGATAATGGCGGTAGGCCAGTTGCACATTGCGCTCGGTCGCGCTGTCGGCGCGCAGAAGTCCGACCTGGTCCAGCATCCCCGCGAGCGAGCGCACCGCATAGGCACCGCGCGAATAGCCGATCAGGAAAATCCGGTCGCCCGGCCGGTAGCGGTTGGCCAGCCAGCCATAGGCGCGGCGGATCTGGCGGTTGATGCCGCGCCCCATGGCCACGCCGGGCGTATCGGACCACATGTGCCATTGCACGCCAGCCTCATAGTAAAGCGACAGCCGCGCCGGGGCGGGGGCGGCGCGCAGAAGGCGGTAGATGCGGCCGACATTCGTCTCCCGCCCCGGGGTCAGGTCGCCGAGCGTGCCGTCGAGCAGGATCACATGATCGGTCCTGTGCCGCTCGGGCGGGGCGCTCGCAGGCGCGGGCCGGGGGTTCTGCACCTCGACCCTTCGGCCGATGCGCAGCATCTTCATGAGACGGTCTGTCAGCCACTCCCGCACGGTGCCGGTCCCTCTGCCTTCCGGTAGACCATAATGCCTTGGGGAATTTTACAGAAGGTTGCGGCATCGCAAAGGCAGGGGGCGATCAACAATCGGCCCCCGCCGTCACATTCGCGCGAAAAGCGGCGGGCTCAGGGCGGCGGGCTCAGGGCGCCGGGCTGAGAACGGTAACCAGCGAGACCGCACCAAACCCGTTGAAAAGCGTGTTGGTCGCGATCGAATAGGCGCCCATCCCCTCGATCAGCAGATAGTCGCCCTCGGCGATATCGCCCGGCAGCATCACCTCGCCCGGCAACTGGTCGACGGAATCGCAGGTGGGGCCAAAGACGATCCGGCCTTCCCGCGCGCCTTGCCGCTTTTTCCCCTCTGACGTCACGACCGATACCCGGTCGATCATGCCGGTCAGCGGCAGTTCGTCCATGCAGCCATAAACGCCGTCGTTCAGGAACACATGCGCCCCGTCGCGCACGCCCTTCACCCGCGCGGCACTGGTGATGCTTTCGGCCACCATGCCGCGCCCCGGCTCGCACACCAGCGCCGGGCGGTCGTCGCCGAAGACCTCGCCCGTCACCCGGTCGATCGTCTCGAAGATCGCCTCGAGGTCCGGCAGCTCGCCCGACACGCGGTAGGAGGGGAAACCGCCGCCGGTGTTCAGCCGCCGCGCCTTCACGCCCGCAAGCTGGCAGATCTCCGCCGCCGCCCGCAGGTAGGCATCCCAGGTCATCGGCCGGATGCATTGCGTGCCCGGATGGAAGGTGAGCGAGGGGATGAAGCCCGCCGCCGCGACCCGCTTCAGAAGCTCCGCCGCCACCTCGACCGTCGCGCCGAACTTGGCGCCGAAATTGTAGGCCGCGCCCTTCACCGGCAGCTTGAAGCGCACGGTGATCTCGGTGCCATCGGCCGGCACGATCGCGATCAGCTTGTCCAGCTCGCTCGCGCTGTCGACCGAATAGGACACCACGCCCTGCTCCACCGCGAAAGCGATCTCGTGACGCGCGCGGACAGGATTGTTGTAGTGCATCGCCGCCCCCGGCGCCAAACGCCGGATCAGCGCGATTTCGGCGGGCGAGGCCACATCAAAGCCCTTCACCCCCGCGGCGACCAGATTCTGGATCACCATCTCGTCGGGGTTCGATTTCACCGCATAGGTGACCATTCCCGGAAAGCCGTCGATGAAACGGCGCGCTGTCGCCTGCAGCACCGCGGGCGCGAAGAACATCACAGGATTGTCCGGCTGTTGCGAACGCAGGAATTCGGACGGATTCGTCCATATCGTTTTCGAGAGCCCCATCGGCGCATCCTCTGCCAACAAGGCGCAGCCACCTTTTTCCCCGGCTTTACGGGTCAGAAGACGCTTACGCGGTCCACCAACCAGGCCAGGTGCGAATGAGTCGCCCTTTCACCTGAACGAATGGTCGCGATATGGGGCACATTTTCACCGATCAAAAGAGTAGATTTGTCTGTGAAACTCGTTATAACGCCGAAAATTCCGGTTAATCCGACGGAGAACCCCATGGATGACCTCGATCGCTCGCTTCTGGCGCTGCTTGGCGCCGATGCGCGGATATCGGTCGCAACGCTGGCGCGGCGTCTCAAGGTCGCCCGATCGACGATTCAGGCCCGGCTGGAACGGCTCGAGACGAACGGCGTGATCGCGGGCTATACGGTCAAGCTTGGCGAGGCCGCCCGCCAGGGCCGCATCCGCGCCACAGTGCTTCTGGCGATCGAGCCGCGCGCCCAGGCCTCGATCCTGACGCGGCTGAAGTCGATCCCCGAGGTCGAGCGCGTGCATACCACCTCGGGCCGCGTCGATTTTCTGCTGCAGGTCTCGGCGACCACGACGGCGGTGCTCGACGGCATCCTCGACCAGATCGGCGAGATGACCGGCGTGAAATCGTCCGAAAGCCTGATCCACCTCTCGACCAAGATCGACCGCGCGGTCTGACGGCGGCCTTTCGGGTCACGCGGAAGGCTCAGCGCGGCAGGCGGAACCGGTCCACGAACTGCTGTGCCATCCCCAGGTCGCCCTCAACGCGGCCCAGGCCCGCCGCGACGGCCTCGCCCACGCCCGCCCGCCCGTAGACGATCGCCGCAAGCCCATTGGCGGTGCCGTGAAATCGCAGGTCTCCGTCCGGCCTCACCACCCGGCGGACCGAATAGTCGCCGCCGCCGAGCCGCACGTCGAACCGCTCTTCCTCCATTGCAAACCCCGCCGTCATCGGCATGCCGCTCCGATCCGCCATCGCTCTCATCGACAGCATCAGCGCCGTCGGGCTGATGAACAGCCGCGGGTCATGCCCCGGCTGGCGCACGCCCCAGTCGCAGAGCGCCTTCAGGATCGGCCACAGCCCCCCGCCCGCCTCCGTCAGCCCGTAGACCATGACCGACGCCGGCGGCGGCAGGGTTTCGCGGGTCACGAGACCCGCTGCCGCCATCTCCTCCAGCCGCTGGGCAAGCATGTTGGTCGCGATCCCGGGCACCCCGGCCCGGATCGCCCCGAACCGCTTTGCCCCCAGCATCAGCTCGCGCGCGATAAGCAGCGTCCAGCGGTCGCCGATCAGATCGAGCGCATGGGCGGCAATACATCCTTCACCGTAGGTCCTGGCCAATGTCCGCGCGTCCCCTACTTCGCTTTCAGAACTAAAGTTGTCGGTTGCTTTTTGCAAGCATTGCCGCCTACCCTTCCCGAAAACGACTCGCCTGACAGGAGGAACCGATGCCGACCGACGATCTTCCGGTTGTCGTGACCTATGACTGGGTTCCCGACTTTCCGCGCGGCCTGGTGCGCGACATCCGCCCCCGCTGGGCCTTCGAGGAAGCAGGCCTGTCCTACAGGGTCGAGACCGTGCCTTTCCAGCCCAAGACCCCCGACCATCTCGCCATGCAGCCTTTCGGCCAGGTCCCGGTCCTGCGCATGGGCGGCCAGACGTTGTTCGAAACCGGCGCGATCCTCTTCACCATCGCCCAGTCTTCCCCCGCCCTCATGCCCGCCGACCGCGCGGGCGAGGCCTTGCAATGGATCTTCGCCGCGCTGAACACGGTCGAGATGGTCGCCCAGCCCTGGGTCTTCATGAAGGCCGCCGAGGCCGCGCCACAGATCTTCGGCACCGCGCCGCCACCCGAGGTGATCGAGCGCGCCGCCCAGCGGATGCACACGCGGCTTGAGGCGATGGAAAAGGTCCTCTCGGGGCGCAGCTGGCTTCTGGGCGACTTCTCGGTCGCCGACATCGCGATGACCGAGGCTTTGCGCCCCGCCGCGCGCCGTGACGCGCTGGCGAACTATCCCGCGCTCTCCTCCTATCTTGCCACCGCGACCGCCCGGCCCGCCTTCCTCAAGGCCCATGCCGACCAGATGGCCCACTGGCAGGCGGCGGACGCCGCCCGCGCCGCCGTCGCCTGACCCCGACTGAAAGGAACCGCCATGACACGACCCGCACAAGGCACGCCCTGCTGGTATGAACTCACGACCACCGACCTCGACGCCGCCCAGGGCTTCTATGCCAAGGTCATCGGCTGGACGGTCGGCGACAGCGGCATGGAGGGCATGGACTACCGCATCGCCAGGGCCGGCGAGGCGATGGTCGCTGGCATGATGCTGCCGCCCGCCCCCGGTATCCCGCCCAACTGGGGGGTCTATTTCGCCGTCGACGACTGCGACGCCGCGACCAAGGCCGCCAAGGCCGCTGGCGCCACGGTCCATATGGAACCGACCGACATCCCCGGCGTCGGCCGCTTTGCCGCGCTGGCGGACCCGCAGGGCGCGGCCTTCTCGATCCTCGCGATGGACGGGGCCAGCGATGCCTTCGACCAGAAGAAGGACCGCCACGGCAACTGGCACGAACTGATGTCCACCGACCCCAAGGCCGGACTTGCCTTCTATGCGAAACTCTTCGGCTGGCAGGCCTCGACCGCGATGGACATGGGGCCGATGGGCACCTACCAGCTCTTTTCCCATCGGGGCCAGGACATCGGCGGCATGATGGGCCTTGGCAATTCGCCCGTGCCCTGCTGGCTGCCCTATTTCGGCATCGACGGCATTGACGCAGCCATCGACCGCATCCATGCGAACAGTGGCCAGAAGGTCATGGGCCCTATGGAGGTTCCCGGCGGCGCCTTCATCTGCGTCGCGCAGGATCCGCAGGGTGCGTTCTTCGCGCTCGTCGGCCCGAAATAACCGCCGAGGAGGAAAGCAGATGACCTACGTCAACGGATTCCTGATCCCGGTCTCCGATGCCCGCAAGGAGGAATACCGCGCCCACGAGGCACATTGGTGGCCCTGGTTCCGCGACCATGGCGCGACCGGCCTTGTCGTCTGCTGGGGCGAGGACGTGCCGCTCGGCAAGCAGACCGACTTCCGCCGTGCCGTCGACCTGCGGGAGGGCGAGACCGTTGTCTTCGCCTGGATGACCTGGCCGGACAAGGCGACCCATGACCGGGCCTTCGCCGCCATGTCGGACACCGACATGAGCCAGGTCCAGATGCCCTTCGACGGCAAGCGGCTGGTCTATGGCGGCTTCGTGCCGATCTTCGAAGCCACCGCCTGACAGGCCACCCCACCGGCAGCGGTACCACAGACGCCCTTCCCCTTGGCCTTTCGCCTCTCTCCCGCTAGAGGAGGCGTAAGCAAGGGATCACTGACATGCCGATGGAAAAGACCTTCACCCCCGCCGAGGCCGAGGCCCGCATCTCGGCCGAGATGGATGTCACGAAAAAAGGCCTTCGCGAGTAGCGCAAATGCCAAGCCGGGGCACGGAAGCCTTCTCCATCGTCATCCCGCCGCCCAACGTCACCGGCTCGCTCCACATGGGGCACGCCTTCAACAACACGCTGCAGGATATCCTCATCCGCTGGCACCGGATGCGGGGCCATGACACGCTCTGGCAACCCGGCACCGACCACGGGCATCGCAACCCAGATGGTCGTCGAGCGTGAACTCGCGAAAACCAACCGCCGCCGCACCGACTTCACCCGCGAGGACTTCACCAAACTCGTCTGGGAACAAAAGCGCCAATCGCGCGGCAATATCGCGGCCAGCTCGAACGGCTCGGCGCCTCCTGCTGGGACCGCAGGCCTTCACCATGTCGGGCGCCCCCCGGCGCGCCAGGAGCGAGAAGGCAACTTCTACGATGCCGTCATCAAGGTCTTCGTCGATCTTTACAACAAGGGCATGATCTACGCGGCAAGCGGCTGGTGAACTGGGACCCGCACTTCGAGACCGCGATCTCCGATCTCGAGGTCGAACAGGTCGAGGTCCAGGGCCAGATGTGGCACTTCAAATACCCGCTCGCGGGCGGCGCCACCTATGAATATGTGGAAAAGGACGAAGACGGCACCGTCACACTCCGCGAGACCCGCGACTATATCTCCATCGCCACCACGCGGCCCGAAACCATGCTCGGCGACGGCGCGGTCGCGGTCCATCCTTCGGACGACCGCTACAAGCCCATCGTCGGCATGCTGTGCGAAATCCCCGTGGGGCCGAAGGAACACCGCCGCCTGATCCCGATCATCACCGACGACTACCCCGACCCGACCTTCGGCTCGGGCGCGGTGAAGATCACCGGCGCGCATGATTTCAACGACTACGGCGTCGCCAAGCGCAACAATATCCCGTGCTACCGCCTGATGGACACCAGGGCCGCGATGCGCAGCGATGCGTGCCCCCTACGCCCAGGCCGCCGCCATCTCCCTGGAGGTCGCCAAGGGCACCCGCACACTGACCGACGCCGAGGTGGACGCGATCAACCTCGTCCCCGACGACCTGCGCGGGCTTGACCGCTATGAGAGCGCGCAAACGCGTGATCGACCAGATCACCCGCGAGGACTAGCGGTCACGGTTCTGCCAAGAGTATCGACAAGGAAACCGGCGCCGAACATCTGGAACGCCTCCACTCGTCGACCAGAACAGGATGATGCAGCCGCACGGCCGACCGCTCCAAGGTGGTGATCGGCCGATGCTGACCGACCAGTGGTTCGTCGATACCGCCAAGATCGTCGAGCCGGCGCTGGAGGCGGTGCGCTCGGGGCGCACGAAGATCATGCCGCCCTCGGGCGAAAAGACCTATTTCAACTGGCTCGAGAATATCGAGCCCTGGTGCATCTCCCGCCAGATCTGGTGGGGCCATCAGGTGCCGGTGTGGTATGGGCCGACGCTGGAGTTCCTGAGCCTTCAGGACTTGGATGAATATGCTTCGAAGGGACAGCGAACCGGAGCAATGGAGTTTTTCTGTGCTCCAACCGCTAGCGAGGCCCTCGCGAAAGCCAAGGTGTTCTACGGCGAACGCTTCAAGGAAATCCGTTTAGTTGAATCGCAAGGCGCACTCTTCGCCATTAAGGGCGATGTCCTCGAAATCGGTCGCGACCCAGACGTCCTCGACACCTGGTTCTCCTCCGGCCTCTGGCCCATCGGCACCCTCGGCTGGCCCGAGGACACGCCCGAGCTGAAGAAATATTTCCCCACCTCCGTCCTCGTCACCGGCTTCGACATCATCTTCTTCTGGGTCGCCCGGATGATGATGATGCAGCTTGCCGTCGTGGGCGACATCCCCTTCCACACCGTCTACCTCCACGGCCTCGTCCGCGACGCCAAGGGCAAGAAGATGTCGAAGTCGCTCGGCAACGTCATCGACCCCTTGGACATCATCGACGAATATGGCGCCGATGCGCTCCGCTTCGCCAACTGCGCGATGGCCTCGCTCGGCGGGGTCCTGAAGGCCGACACCCAGCGCATCGCCGGCTACCGGAACTTCGGCACGAAGCTCTGGAACGCCACCCGTTTCGCCGAGATGAACGCAGCCCTTTGTCGGGACATTGTCGGGACGGATGCGGGACGGATGCCCGACGCACGCCATACGGTCAATCGCTGGATCATCGGCGAGGTGGCCCGCGCCCGGATCGCGGTCGACGAGGCGCTGGAAGCCTTCCGCTTCAACGACGCCGCCAACACCCTATACGCCTTCGTCTGGGGCAAGGTCTGCGACTGGTATGTCGAATTCGCCAAACCCCTCATGGACGGCGATTTCGCCAATGAAACAAGGCAAACCATGGCCTGGGTGCTGGACCAGTGCTACATCCTCCTCCACCCGATCATGCCCTTCATCACCGAAGAGCTCTGGGCGCTGACCGGCGAGCGGCAAAAGATGCTCGTCCATGCCGACTGGCCCACCTATGGCGCTGAAATCATTGACGAAACGGCAGATGCCGAGATCAACTGGGTCATCCGCCTGATCGAGGAAATCCGCTCCGCCCGCACCCAGATGCGCGTGCCGGTGGGCCTCAAGCTGCCGATGATCCTGACCGCGCTCGACGACAAGGGCCGCGACGCACTCGCCCGCAACCGCGCCATCATCGACCGCCTCGCCCGCATCGACGGCCTGACCGAAGGCGCGGCGCCCAAAGGCGCGATCACCATCCCGGTCGAGGGCGGCTCCTTCGCCCTTCCGCTGGAAGGTGTCATCGACCTCGCCGCCGAAAAGTCGCGCCTTTCCAAGAGTTTGGAGAAACTCGAGAAAGACATGGGCGGCCTGCGCGGACGGCTCGACAACCCGAAATTCGTGGCCTCTGCCCCGGAAGAGGTGATCGCGGAAACCCGCGACAACCTCGCCCTGAACGAGGATGAAGCCATGAAACTGAAAGCTGCGCTCGCCCGCCTCGCCGAGGCCGTCTGACCCACGTTCTGTCTCGAAATACTCCGGGGGTCCGGGGGCAGCGCCCCCGGACTTCGCCGATAGGAGGACCGATGCCGCGCTATACAGACCTCATCGAAAGCCTTCCCTCGACCGTCCCGTTCGTCGGCCCCGAAACCCAGGAACGCGCCCGTGGTCGCGCCTTCGCCGCCCGCCTCGGCGCCAACGAGAATATCTTCGGCCCCTCGCCCCGCGCCATCGCCGCGATGGAACAAGCCGCCCGTGACGTCTGGATGTACGGCGACCCGGAAAACCACGATCTGAAGCAGGCACTGGCCCAACATCATGGAATCGCTCCGGAAAACATCGTGGTCGGTGAAGGCATCGACGGGCTCCTGGGCTTGCTCTGCCGCCTTCTCATCGCGCCCGGCGATCCGGTCGTGACCTCGGACGGCGCCTATCCCACCTTCAATTTCCACGTCTCAGGCTTCGGCGGCACCCTGCACAAGGTCCCCTACAGGGGCGACCGCGAGGACCCTGACGCGCTGATCGCCAGGGCCCGCGACACCGGCGCAAAACTCATCTATTTCGCCAATCCCGACAATCCGATGGGCTCCTGGCACGAGGCTGACGCCGTCCAGCGGATGATCGGCGCCATACCGGACGGCAGCCTTCTCGTCCTTGACGAGGCCTATGTCGAATTCGCACCCGAAGGCAGCGCGCCAGCGCTCGACCCTGCCAATCCGAACATCATCAGGATGCGCACTTTTTCAAAGGCTTACGGCATGGCGGGCGCCCGTGTCGGCTATGCGATCGGGCATGCCGACCTCATTCGCGCCTTCGACAAGATCCGCAATCATTTCGGCATGTCGCGCATCAGCCAGGCCGGCGCCCTCGCTACCCTCGCGGACCCTGACCACCTGCCCCGCACCCGCGCCTCCGTCCAGGCGGCGCGCGCCGGGATCGCCCGGATCGCCGAAGCAAACGGCCTGATAGCCCTGCCCTCGGCCACCAATTTCGTCACCATCGACGCAGGGGCCGACGGCACCTTCGCCCGCCGCCTCGTCGCCGAACTGATCGCCCGTGACATCTTCGTCCGCATGCCCTTCGTCGCCCCGCACGACCGCTGCATCCGCGTCAGCTGCGGGCGCGCCGAAGACCTCGCAGCCTTCGCCCAGGCACTTCCCGACGCATTGAAAGCCGCCCGGGCCTGATCCTTTCACTGCGGTCCAATATCCCCGGGAACGCGAGGGCAGGCAGCCCTCGCTCCTCAGACCCCGGCAATCACCGCCGCAGCAGCCTCAAGCCCACCCCTCCCGTGCGGCACCGACAAAGCCTTCATCCCCGCTTCGATCACTGACAGGACGCCCAGCACCATATGGGCATTCACATGACCCATGTGGCCGATCCTCAGATAATCGCCGTAGGCGGGCTCGTTCGATTGCGCCATGCCGAGCGGGATGCCCAAAGTCACGCCAGCGATCTCCTCGCACCAGGCGCGCAGCGTGCCACCCGCCCCGCCGCCGAACCGCACCGCCGTGACCGAGGTGCCGCGCTGATCGGGGGCCACGACATTCAACGCGATGTCGCCGCCCGCACCCCAGGCATCGACCGCCGCCCAGACCGCCCGCGCCAGCCGGTCGTGGCGCGCCCAGACATGCGCTAGCCCCTCCTCGTCGAGGATCATCGTCAGCGCCTCGCCCAGGCCGAACAGGTGATGGGTAGGCGCAGTGCCGCAGAAATACTGCCAATATTCCTCGGCAAAGGCGCGCGGCTCCCAGTCCCAATAGGGCGTCCTGAGGTCCGATCCCTTGCAGGCGGCCAAAGCCCTGTCGGAGAACCAGACAAAGCCCAGGCCCGGCGGCACCATCAGCCCCTTCTGGCTGGCCGCCACCGCGACATCCACCCCCCATTCGTCCATCAGGAACGGATCGCAGCCCATCGAGGCGATGCAATCGACCGCCAGAAGCGCGGGATGCCCCGCTGCATCGATCGCCGCCCGGACCTCGGCCACATCATTGCGGACGGTCGAGGCCGTATCGGTATGCGTCAGCAGCACGGCCTTGATCCGGCCCTCCCGGTCCTGCCGCAGCGTTGCCTCGATCCGTGCTGCATCGGCCTTCACAGATCGCCCGAAATCCAGGACGTCGGCCTCCACCCCCATGCGGCGAACGGAATTGGCCCAGCTCAGCCCGAACTGTCCCGTCGAAGCCACCAGCGCCCGGTCGCCGCGCGAGAAGAGGTTGGCATTCGCCGCCTCCCACGCGCCATGACCGTTGACGATATAGATCGCCACATGGGCAGAGGTACGGGCCACGCGGCGCAGGTCGGTGACGATCCGCGCGGTGAGATCGTGCAGCGGCCCTTCGTAGATATTGGGCGCGGCGCGATGCATGGCGTTCAGTACCCGGTCGGGCATGACGGATGGGCCGGGAATGGCCAGATAGGGACGGCCCTGCGACAGATTCATGGGAAAGCTCCTTCCTTCGCCGCGCAGCTAATGCACTGCCGCAAGAAAGGTCAACGTGCGCCGTTTCACCCTTTCACCGGGGCGCCGCAGCGCTATATCTGGACCGTGCGACAGGAGAGATCATGACAGGCGAAGAGGCCCCGGGCCGCACCATCATCCGCGTCACCGGCAAGGATCGCGAAAGCTTCCTGCAAGGGCTGGTCACCAACGACCTGCGCAGACTTCGGGAGGGCGCGGTCTATGCCGCGCTTCTGACGCCACAGGGCAAGTATCTGGCGGATTTCTTCCTCTACCCGGCCGAGGATGCGGTGCTTCTCGATGTGGCCGAACCGCTCGCCGACGGGCTTTTGCGCCGCCTGTCGCTCTACCGGTTGCGCGCCGATGCCACGCTGGAACGCACCGGGCTCCATGTCCATCGCGGCTTGGGTCCCGTCCCCGCGGGCGCTTTCGCCGACCCGCGTCATCCGGCGATGGGCTGGCGTTCTGTGGTCGAAACGGCTGGCACGGCCCCGGCCACGGACTGGGATGCGCTGCGGGTTGCGGAACTGATCCCCGAAACCCTGATCGAACTGCGTCCTGACGAGAGCTACATCCTGGAGATGGGGTTCGAGCGGCTGAACGGCGTCGACTTCCGCAAGGGTTGCTATGTCGGGCAGGAAGTGACCGCGCGGATGAAGCACAAGACCGACCTGCGCAAGGGCCTCGCCCGGGTCCAGATCGCGGGCGAAGCCGCGCCGGGTGCGACGATCTTCTCGGACGGCAAGGAGGCAGGGCATATCTGCACGCGATCCGGCGACGATGCGATCGCCTACCTGCGATTTGATCGGGCGGGTGATGGCATGCGGGCTGGCGACGCAGTTGTCCGGATG
This sequence comes from Paracoccaceae bacterium, assembly GCA_041397305.1. Lineage (GTDB taxonomy): Bacteria > Pseudomonadota > Alphaproteobacteria > Rhodobacterales > Rhodobacteraceae > TMP-24. The sequence goes on from JAWKWX010000002.1 coordinate 416,888, forward strand.
GCCGGTCCGGCGCCGGTCACTTGACGGACCATTTGGTCAAATCCGGCGGAGAATCGCATGGGCGCCTTGAATCGTTGGCGTCCTGGCCCATATCTTGACGGATGTTTGCGATAAACCAATCAAGATATTGATGCTGCATCTGCAAAGCCATGCGCCAGACGCATGACAGGCATTCGAAACCAGAAATACCGAATCACGATTAAATCGCCATATTCACGACACCTCAGGAAACGCAAGAGCAATAACAAGGACGACAGGTATGCGCGACTTCGTAGATGGTACGGCTTTCAATTACGAGCAGGGTCAGCGGTCGCGCAAACTCTTTGCCGCGGTTGTGCTTGCCGCGCTCGACGATGCGATCGCCGACGACAAGAAATATGGCAACGGCCCCGACCAGATCGCCCGCTGGGCACGGTCGCGCGATGGCCGCGAGGTTCTGTCCTGCGCGGGCATCGACCCGAACGAACGGGTCGTGAAGGGGCTGATGGAATTCGTCTCGAAAGGCGTGCGCACCTCGGTTGCGCTGTCGCGCGAGGAAAGCGAACGCCGCCATGCCGCGGAAGAGGCCGAAGCCGCCTGATCTGGCGCGGCAGCCCGGTTACAATGCGCGCGCCTCCGGGCGCGCGTTTTCGTTTCAGCGCTCAGAGGAGATAGTGGAACATCAGGTGCGGCGCGAGCTCCAGCGCGAGAAGTGCGCCGAAGAATATCCGCGCCCGCCAGCCCGTGAACCGCCGCCAGAGGATCGCGGTCCAGAGGATTGCAAAAGCCATCTCGACCGGCGCGACGATCTGGCCATGGTGGCGCGGATCCCAGTAGCTGAGCGGGCTGCGGAATATCCAGTCCGATAGCGGCCAGAAATGGCGGCGTGCGTCTTCGTTATGCAGGGGAAGGTCGCAGGCCAGGTGCAGGAGCCCCGCTGAGGCGAAGGCGACCAGTATCGGCTTCTGCCGCCAGAGGGCGAATGCCAGCAGGACGCTCCAGAGCGGGATGCTGTTGTCGACGGCGAAAACCGCCTGCCATTCGTCCGAGAAGTAAAGTTCGCGAAAGACCCGCTCGGCCGGGATGCCCAGCACCCAGATCGAGGTCGCGGCCATGAGATAGAGCGAGAGGTCCGGCACGAGCGAACCAAGCACTGCCGCCACGGGCGTTCCGGGGCGGGACCGGCGCGCGAACAGCGCGGCGCCGAACAGAAGGTGGGCGGGTGTGTTCATGCCCGCGCGAGACTGCGCCGGTCACGGCGCCCTGGCAAGGGGCGATGGCCGCTGGCTGGCAGTACGCAGGCCGGGCGATCGCCTGCCTTCACCCGCGCTTTTGCAGGGCCTCTGCGATGGCCGCCTCGATCCGGTTGACAAGGCGCGCGCCGAGTTCGCCCTGCATCTCCTCGCGCAGGATATCGGCGATCAGACCGCGCAACATGCCGTCCGTCAGCGCGGTGGCCCTGTCCGCCCCTTCGTCGGGCGACGGCGCGGGAGGTTCGGCAGTCTCTTCGGCGAAAAGGCTGTCCTCGCCGTCTTCGGGTTCATCATCCGAAACGTCCGGCAGGCCAGCCGCGGTCAGCGACAGGTGAAGCCGCCCGTCGGAACGACGGTCAGGATCGGCGGCTTCCTCTGCGGCCACATCGCGCGGCGCCTGCTCATCCCGGGCTTCCGGATCCCCGCTCTCGTCGGTCAGGGCCCCGGAAAGGTCCTGCGCGGCCGCAAACGTCGCTTCAACGGCGGGGGTATCGGTGCGCGGCGCCTCGGATGGCTCGCCTTCGGGGGCGGAGGGCGAGAGGGAGACGCGCCAGCTGTCGCCCCGCCGCATCAGTGGCATGGCGATATCGCCGATGATCGGCGCATCGAGACGATCTTCCGGTGGAGACATTTCGAAACCGGCCATGATCCCGCGGAATCCGGCCGTTCTCGGCGGCGCCGGTTCCTCCTCTGTCGCGCGTTCGAGCCTTGGCTCGGGTTCGGCGATGTCCGCCGCCCACTCCGCGCCCTCAAGGGTCTCGGCATCGCCCAGATCGGGTTCGAAGGGCTCGTCTATGTCGGCGACGGCAGCTTCCAGCTCGGCGATCGTCTCCTCAAGCGACGCTGCCTCCGCCAGCGGCGGCGCCTCTGTCGCGTCCGGCGGCAGGTCGAGGACAAGCGGCGGCGCCTCCATCTCGGCGGCGATGTCGGCCTCCCATTCGGCGGCGGTTCCGGTACTTCCCTCCGGCGCCGCATCCTCCGTCGCGATACGGTGGGCAGCGGTCAGCACAAGGCGGCTGCCTGTGGCAGCGGAGGGCACGGCCGGGGGCGCCTCAGGGGGCGCCTCAGGGGCCACCGTGGCGGGCGCTGCGGGGGCCACGGCCGCGCTGTCATCATGCGGAAGTTCGTCAGCCACCACATGCCGACGTTCGGCCACCAGACGCCGGATCGAGGAAAGGACGTCGTTGATTTCCATGTTCGCCGGGGATGTACTCATCTCAACCGCTCCTGCCTTGCCATGATAACAGCAGACTGGCAGCCGATCGTCACATCAAAAATGAGACTACTGTCACAATCAGTTCTTGCCGATGGCCTTGAGGACACGGTCGAGTTTCGCGCCCTGCGCCGAGAGGGGCGCCTTCTTGACCACATTATAATAGGCCTCTGGGTCATAGACCGGGATCCCGAGCTTCAGGTTTTCCGCCGTCAGAAGACCCATAGAAGCGAGAAGTGAATAAAATGCTACCTGAAGATTGGCCTCCGCCGTCGTGCGGTCGGACTTGGCCGACAGCAGCTCCCGTTCGGCATCCAGGACATCGAGCGTGGTGCGGGCGCCAAGCGCCGCCTCTTCCTTCGTGCCGTCATAGGCCGATTGCGCCGCCTCGATCTGCAGGTCGATGGCGCCGATCTGGGCCCGCGCAACCTCGATCGCCGACCAGGCGTTGGCGACCTGTTCGGCCACTTCGACCGCGGTCTGGCTCAGCGCCGCTCGCGCCGCATCGCGCCCGGCGATGGCCTTGCGTTCGGCCGACGCGATCTTGCCGCCGGTGAAGAGCGGCTGGACGAGTTGCAGCGTCGCCTGGCCGGACGTGTCGCCATCGTCGTCGCGCAAGGCCTGCGCACCCGCCTCGATCGTCGGGAAATGCTGGGCGCGCGCCAGTTCGAACTGCAGGTCGGCGACCTTGGCCTGATGCTGCGCCCTGAGGATCGCCGGATGCAGCTTCTGCGCCAGCGCCTGCGCCTCGGCCAATGTCCTGGGGAAGGCAGGCGTGCCGGGCAGGCTGGTGCGCCCGTCGCTTTCATGACCGACCGCCGTGGCATAGGCGGCGCGCGCCACCTTCAGATCGCCCTCGGCGGCGGCAAGGCCCGCGCGGGCCGCTGCCAGACGCGCCTCGGCAAGCGCCACGTCGGTGCGGGTGATCTGGCCCACCTCGAACCGGTCCTGCGCGGCGCGCAACTGTTCGGAGATCACGTTGACCGACGTCCGGTTGATGTCGACCGATTGCGTGGCCCGGCGCACGTCCATATAGGCGCGCACCGCATCCAGAAGCACGCCCTGTTCGACCTGCAACAGGGCCTGACGGGTCGACAGAACGGTTTCCTTGGCAATGTCGATGCCCAGCCGCGAGCGGCCGAAATCATAAAGCGTCCAGTCGAGGCTGATGATGTGCTCGGCGCTTCGGCTGTTCACGCCGGTCCCGAAAAAGGGGCTGCGTCCTTCGCTGTAGGTACCCTTGAGGATATAGCTGATCACCGGCCGGAGCGTCGCGACAGCCGCCGCCACATCCTCGTCGGCGGCGCGCAGCACCGCCTGGTTCTGGTCGAGGAGATTCGAATTCCGGTAGGCCGCGACCAGCGCGTCGCCCAGCGTCTCCGACTGCCCCTGACCCGCGAGAAGCGCGATCATGGCCGAACCGGCCGCGAGGGCCCTCAGCGTGCGCGCCACATGACCTGCCATGCTCTTGCCTCCTGCCGCCGGGTTCGGACCCGGGCTATTGTCGCCTGACCGGCCAACCTTCCGCGCAACACGGGTGGGGCCTACAGGCTGAATTCCCGTTTCGCCGCGAAGCCCGGCAGAACCGGGGCCGCGCCGTTGAATGCATAGCGCCAGCTGATGGCGCCATCGATCTTGTGACCGATACGGGCGGTGCCAAGCGCGCCCTCCATGAAGATCGCGCCGATGCGGCCACCTTCGCTCAGCTGCGCGACGAGCGTATCGGGCAATGTCTCGACCGCGCCTTCGACGAGGATCCGGTCGAACGGGCCATCGGCCTTCGCGCCTTCGGCCAGCGCGCCGTCGCGTACCGTGATGTTTGCAGCGCCCTGCGCCGACAGCCGGTCGCGCGCCGCTGCCGCAAGGTCCGCATCCGCCTCAAGCGCCACCACAGTGCCTGCCATCCGCGCCAGCAGCGCCGCCGAATAGCCAAGCCCGGCGCCGACGACCAACACCTTGTCGTCCGGACCCACATCGAGCGCGTCGAGCAGTTTGGCAAGCGTGCGCGGCTCCAGCATCACCCGGCCGGGACGAAGCACGATATTGTCGCCGAGATAGGCCGCGCCTTTCGCCGCCTCGGGCACGAACGCCTCGCGCGGGACCGTCAGCATCGCTTCGATGATCGGGAACTTGGTCACGTCATTGGGGCGGACCTGAGTGTCGACCATCATCGTGCGGGCGGCAGTGTAGTCGGTCATTTCTGAACTCAATGGTTTAGTTTGGCTTTACTCAGTCTTGCCACAGTTTGCAAGCCGCGGCAACCGCGCCCCGGGGGCCGCAGAGCGTGGTCGCGGTACGGGCCGCCTAGCGCTGGATGAGGGCCGCGCGCCATTCCTCCAGAAACCGCCGCCGCGTGATCTGGTCGAGGTTCGCAAGAAGGCCAGGGTCAAGGCGGATCGGGCGCAGATGCGGGTTGCGGTCGAACGCATCGGCGTCAAGCGCGGGCAGGCCGGCGCCCTCGGCGACAAGCGCCTGCCCCTCGGCCGAAAGAAGGAACGCCAGAAACTCCGCCCCGGCCTCAGGTGCCTTGGCGCCCTGCGGCACCAGCGCCGTGCGCAGAAGCGTGAGCGTATAGTCCTGAAGCTCGACGATCCTGACCCCGTCCGCCTCGTTTCCGGGCGCGTAGGAGCCGAGGACATTATAGCCAAGAAGCATCCGCCCCGCGGCGATGTCGCCGATCATCTCCGCCGAACAGCAATAAAGTTTCGCATCAAGCCGCCCCATCACTTCCGCCAGGCGCCAGAACGTGTCCGACAGCCGCGCATCCTGAGCCGCGAACAGATAGCCAGCGCCAGAGACGGCAGGATCGTAGGTCGCCACCTTGCCCTGAAAACGATCGGGATGATCGCGCAGAAGGTCGATCAGCTCGCGCCGCGTGGTGGGCGCCGGAACGCCGGGCGGCAAGGCATCGCGGCCGAGAAGCAGCACCACCGGTTCCTGCGTCACGGCGACCAGAAGGTCGCGCCAGCGTGCCCAGCCCGGTTGTCCGGCCAGAAGCCCCGCCGGAAGCGGTCGCGCCAGCCCGTCATTGGCGATCTTCATCTGCAGGTCCATGGCCGAGGAGATCACCAGATCGAAGGGCGCTTCCTCCTCCGCCACGGCGCGGTAGACCTCCTGGCTGGAGGCGACGACATAATGCAGCGACACCTCGGGGTGGCGCGCGAGATAGGCGTCGATCACCGGCTGCATATAGGCGATGTCGGTGGTCGAAAGCACGTCGATCCGTTGCGCGCCGGTTCCGAAATCCTGCATCGCCTCGATCTCGAATCCCTGCGCGTTCGTCGCGCCGACAAGCGCGAGCCACAAGGCGCCGCAGACCAGCCTTACAGCAGCGGCAGCGAAAAGACGGCGCATGTTCCCCCTCCCTCCCGCGGGCCGATGGCGAAACTTCCGCCCATCGCCTGTGCGGCCTCCTCGACGATTGTCAGACCAAGGCCCGAGCCTGGAACGTCACTTACATTGGCGCCGCGCCGGAAGCGGCGCTTCAGCCCCTGTTCAACGACCCCCGCAAGCCCCCGCCCCCGGTCCATCACGGTCACGCGCGCCTCGCCCGCCGCCGCTTCCGCCAAGACATCGACAAGCCCGTCAGGCGCGGAATATTTGACCGCATTGTCGATGATATTCCTGAGCGCCGCCTCGACCAGCACCGGATCGGACCGCGTCGGCAGTGCCACGCGCGCCTCGATCCGGATCGAGATGTCGCGCATCTCTGCGGCCGGGCGGAAGCGTTCCACGAGATCGCGGACGAGTCTTGCCAGATCCATCTCCGCCCAGTCGGCCTGTTCGGCGCGATAAAGGACGGTCGCGTGGTCGAGCAGCTGGCTTGCCGAGCGCGCCGATTCGTCCGCCGCGCGGATCAGGCCGCGCAGCCTTGCACGGGTCTCCTCCTCGCCCGACTGCCGCAGCGCCAGTTCCGCCTCGTTCCGCATCACCGTCAGTGGCGTGCGGATATGATGCGCGGCCTCGGCCAGAAAGGTCTCGGTCTGGCTGAGCGTGCCGCGCAGGCGGGCGATGAAGCTGTTAAGCGCGGTGACGAACGGTTGCAGTTCGCTCGGCGCCGGATGGCGCAGCGGGCGCAGGTCGCGGGGGCCGCGACGCCCGACCGCCTCGGCCAGCCGGTCGATCGGGCTGAGGAAGCTGCGCGCAAAATAAAGCGAGAAGGGAATGGCCGCGAGAAAGATGGCGAGCCCCAGAACCGCCGCCCGGTTGCCAAGCCGCGCCGCGATCGCCCCCTGCCCCTGGCGCGTTTCGGCAAGCAGCACCAGCAGCGGCGCCGCGCGCCCCTCGATCCGGATGCTGCGCAGGATGGCCGCAACCCGGATGTCGGTCTCGCGGTAGCGGGCATCGTAGAAACTTGGCGCAAGCGCGGTCGGCAGCTGTTCGGGCAGGGGCAGGTCGGCGTAGCCCGTCACCGGCACCCCGTCCACATCGACCCGGTAGAAGATGCGCTCCTCGCCCATCGCCGACAGCATCGAGAAGGTGGCGGGCGGCAGATCGACGGCGATGCCCCCCTCGGCCACCCGCACCTCTTCGGCGAGACTTCCGGCTGCGGCCCCGAGCACGGCATCGAATGTCGCCTCCGACGCACGGTCCGCACCCAGCCGGACGGCGGCATAAAGCCCGACCGAGAGACAGGCCGCCAGCAGGAGAAGCTGGAGAAGCAACCGCCGCCGCAGCGAAACCGGCGGTCCTGACTGAGGCGTCGGCTGCAGCGCCATTTCAGCCGCCCGTCAGACGGTAGCCAAGACCGCGCACGGTCTCGATCCGCGCGCGGCTGCCTGCAAGTTTCTTGCGCAGGCGTCCGACATAGACCTCGATCGCATTGTCGCTGACCGGCTCGGAAAAGGAAAAGAGCCGGTCGCAGAGATGTTCCTTCGACAGGATCCGGTCCGGCGCGTTGAGGAAAAGCTCCAGCAGCCGCACCTCGCGCGAGCGGAGTTCGCGCCTTTCCTCACCCACGGCAAGCGTCGCGGCCAGCGGATCGAAGGTCAGATCGCCATAGGTCCTGAGGGTCTGCGCGCCGCCGCCGCGCCGCCTGAGGACCGCACGGCAGCGCGCCTCGAGCTCGGCGAAATCGAAGGGTTTGGTGACATAATCGTCCGCCCCGGTATCGAGCGCGGCGATCCGGTCGGTGACGGCGGAACGCGCGGTCATCACGATGACGGGGGTTTCGCGGCTTGCCTTGCGATGGCGCGCCAGAAAGTCGCGCCCGTCGCCGTCCGGCAGCATCATGTCGAGGAGGATGAGGTCATATCCGGCGACGCAGAGGCAGGCCTCCGCCTCGTCGAGCGTCGCTGCGCTGTCGACGGCGTGGCCGTCGAGCTTCAGGCGCGCGGCAACCGACGCCGCAAGATCGGCATTATCCTCGACCAGAAGGAACCGCATCGCCCTCCCCTTCGCGATGAACCGTGACGGAACCGCGGCCCGTGACAGGTTCATGTCAGCTTTTCAGGTTTGACTGTCCCTCGCAATCCCCGGGTGGTCACGGCCTCCGGGGCGCGACTGAACCATGGGAGGAACAGATGAAAACGACTTTCAAGGCGCTGGCGCTTTCGGCCATCGCTGCCCTTTCGGCCGCTGGCGCGGCCTCTGCCACCGAATGTATCGCGCCTGCGAACCCCGGCGGCGGCTGGGATTTCACCTGCCGTCAGATCGGCCGCATCCTGCAGGAAATCGGCGTGACGCCGAACCTCGTGCAGGTCACCAACATGGCGGGCGCGGGCGGCGGTGTCGCCTATTCGGCCGTTGTCGCGGACCGGAATGAGGATGCCGACCTGATCGTGGCGGCCTCGTCCGCCACCACGACCCGACTTGCGCAGAACGCCTATGCGGGCGCGACGGCTGACCAGGTCCGCTGGGTCGGCGCGATCGGCGGCGATCCCGGCGTGATCGTCGTGGCCAAGGACAGCCCCTATCAGTCGATCAACGATCTGATCGAGGCGGTGAAGGCCGATCCGGCCTCCGTTTCCTTCGCGGGCGGCTCGGCCGTGGGCGGGTTCGACCATCTGAAGGTGCTGATGCTTCTGAACCGGGCAGGCTTCACCGATGCGAAATCGGTCAAGTACATCGGCCTTGACGGCGGTGCCGACGCGATCACCCAGACAGTGGGCGGCTTCACGCAGGCCATGACCGGTGACCTGTCCGAAGTCGGCGGTTTCCTGAAGTCCGGTGATGTGCGCGCGCTCGCGGTTCTGTCGGACGCACGTGTCACCGGTTTTGATGACATCCCGACCGCCAAGGAACAGGGCGTCGACCTCGTCGCGATGAACTGGCGCGGGCTTTATGTACCGAAGGGCATTTCGGACGACGACTACAACAAGTGGGTGGATGCGCTGAACAAGGTCGCGGCGTCGGACCAGTGGAAGCAGGTCATGACGGAAAACGGCCTTGCTCCCTACACGCTCACGGGTGCGGATTTCGAGACGTTCGTGGGCGAGAACATCGCCGAGATCACGAATATCTCCAAAGAGATCGGGATCATCCAGTGATGAAGGGCGACCGGATCTTCGGTCTGGTCATGATGGTCGTGGCGCTGGGGTATCTCCTCAGCGCCTCCACCGTTCAGACCAGCTTCCTGTCGGACCCGGTCGGGCCGCGGGTCTTTCCCTACATGATCGGCGGACTGGTGATGATCTGCGCACTGGTCATGCTGCTGCGCCCGGACGCGGACGTCGAATGGCCGGGCCCGGCGATGGTCATGACGCTCGGCGCAGCCCTTCTGGCTCTGGTGCTTTACGCGCTGACGATCAAGCCCCTTGGGTTCATCCTGCCGACCATGCTCGCTTCGGGCTTCCTGTCCTGGCAGATCAGCCGCCGCCCGGCGCAGGCCGCGATTGCGGGGGTGGGGCTGGGGATCGGCCTGTACGTTCTCTTCAAGACAGTTCTCGGTCTTGGCCTTCAGGGCCTGCCGCGTTTCCTGATGGGTTAGGAGCGCCTTCATGGACATTCTTTCGAACCTCGCGCTCGGCTTTTCCATCGCGCTGACGCCCTGGACGCTGATGCTTGCGGTGATCGGCGCCTTCGTCGGCACGATCATCGGGGCGCTGCCCGGCCTTGGCCCGTCGAACGGCGTGGCGCTGCTCATCCCGATTTCCTTCTCGATGGGGCTCGACGCGATCTCGGCGCTGGTGCTGCTGACCTCGGTCTATTACGGCGCGATGTATGGCGGGCGCATCTCCTCGATCCTCTTGAACATTCCCGGCGACGAACCGGCGGTGATGACGACGCTCGACGGCTATCCGATGGCCAAGCAGGGCTTCGCCTCGGACGCTCTGGTCATTTCCGGCGTCGCCTCGTTCGTTGGCTCCTTCCTCGCCACCATCGCGCTCATGCTCATGGCGCCCCTTCTGGCGCAGGTTGCCTTCAAGTTCGGCCCGGCGGAATATTTCGCCCTTTTCATGCTCGCCTTCTGCACGCTCGGCGGCATCGGGGCGAACAATCAGGCGAAGTCTGCGATGGCTGCCGCCATCGGCCTTGGCATCGCGATGATCGGGCTCGACAAGACAACGGGCATGACCCGCTTCACCTTCGGCAGCCTGCATCTGAACGATGGCATCGACTTTCTCGTCGCCATCGTCGGCCTTTTTGCGGTGGCCGAGGTCTTCCATTTCATCGAGAGTCACGGCAAGGACAGCGCCATCGGCGTGAAGCTGGGCAAGATCACGGTGGACTGGGCAAAGCTCTGGTCCACGCGCTGGACGATGCTCCGCGGCACGGTCATCGGCTTTGCCGCCGGTGTCCTGCCCGGCGCGGGCGCCTCGCTCGGCTCCTTCCTCGCCTATGTGGGCGAAAAGGCCATCGCGCGCGATCCCGACACCTTCGGCAAGGGCAATCCGCGCGGTGTCGCGGCGCCGGAGGCCGGGAACAATGCGGCCGCGGGCGGCGCGCTGGTGCCGATGCTGACGCTCGGCGTGCCGGGGTCGGGGACGACGGCCGTCCTTCTGGCGCTTCTCCTCACGCTCAACATCACGCCCGGTCCGCTTCTTTTTACTGAGCGGCCCGAGGTCGTATGGGGCCTGATCGCGGCGCTTCTGATCGCCAACGTCGTCCTTCTGGTGATGAACGTGCCCATGGTGAAGATCTTCGTCCATATCCTGTCGGTGCCGAGCGCGATCCTTCTGCCCGGTGTCACGATGATTGCCTTCGTGGGGATCTATTCGCTGACGGGATCGAGCTTCGACATGCTGATGATGATCGGTTTCGGTGTGATGGGGTATGTCTTCCGCAAGCTCGACATTCCGACGGTGCCGGTCATCCTCGGCATTCTTCTCGGCAATGCGATGGAGGATAACCTGCGGCGCGCGATGGTCCTGTCGAACGGCGACTGGACCTATCTCTTCTCCTCGCCGATCGCGGTCGGCCTGTGGCTTGCGGCCGCCCTTGGCTTCGTGGCACCGATGTTCCTGCGCGGCATGCTGAAACGGCCGCCGGTGCCCGCCACCGACAGCTACGACACCGACTGAGGGTAATATGGCAACGCGCGTTCTGGTGCCTTCGGGCGTTCTCGGCCTCGGATTTGACCGCGTGGCGCTGGCGCGCGGAGTGGCGGCACGGCCCGACATCATCGCCATCGACGGGGGCTCGACCGACAGCGGCCCCTGGTCGCTTGGTGCAGGCGTGTCAAAATATTCCCGTGCCGCCACCAAGGCCGAGTGGCGGCATCTGATGCAGGCGCGGACCCAAGCGGGCGTGCCTTTGGTGATCGGCACGGCGGGCACCTGCGGGACCGACGCGACGGTCGACTGGATGTACGCGATCACCGCCGAACTGGCGGCAGAGCTTGGCCAGAGGGTGCGCGTCGCGCGGCTCTATTCCAGCCAGCCGAATGACCGGATCATTGCGGCGCTGGCCGGGGGTCGCGTTCACCCGCTCGACCCCGCGCCGCCGGTCGATGCGGCGGCAATCGCGGACCTGACCAATATCGTTGCGCTTGCGGGGGCGGAGCAGATTCAGGCCGCCCTGGCCACCGGCGCCGATATCGTCATCGCGGGCCGCACGACCGACACGGCAACCATCGCCGCATTGCCGCTGTCGCGCGGCGATCATCCGGGTGCGGCCTGGCACGGCGCCAAGATCGCCGAATGTGGCGCGCTCTGTTCCACCAACCCGACCTCGGGCGTGATCCTCGTGGACTTCGACGACAGGGGTTTCACCGTCGAGGCGATGGCGGACAGCGCGCTTTGTACGCCGCATTCGGTCTCCGCCCACATGCTGTACGAAAATTCCGACCCGTTCCGGCTCCATGAGCCCGGCGGGCATCTCGACGTGACCGGCGCGCGCTATCGCGCGCTCGACGCGCGGCGGGTGCGGGTGGAAGGGTCAGAATGGGTGCCCGGCCCCTATTCGGTCAAGCTCGAAGGCGCGCGGGTCGCGGGTTATCAGACCACGATCCTCGCCATCTTGCGCGCGCCTCGCTATGTTGCGGCCGCCCGCGAATGGACCGATAAGCTCGGGTCCTTCCTTCGGGGCGAAATCGCGGGCCGCATGGGTCTTTCGCCTGCCGACTATACGCTCGAGTTCCGGCTGATCGGCGCGGACGGCGCGCTGGGAGCGCTTGAAAGCCGCACGGGCCAGCCGGTGGAGATCGGCGTTCTGGGGATCGTCACGGCGGCGACGCAGGAAACCGCTGCCGAGATCGGCAAGCTCATCAACCCCTTCGTCCTTCATTATCCGCTGACCGAGGATGAGGAATTGCCCACCTTTGCCTTCCCCTATTCGCCCGCCACGACCGACCGTGGCGCATTGTACGAGTTCGCGCTGAACCATGTCATGTTGCTCGATGACCCGATGGCGGCCTTCCTCATCGTTGTGACGGAGGCCGGCGCATGAGGCTTGGCGATCTGGTCCTGAAGGTACGGTCGAAGAACGCAGGCCCCTTCTGGCTGACGGTGGACATCTTCTGCGGTGATGCCGACCGGTTCGCGCGCGTCAGCGCTGCGCTCGACACCGGCGAGGTCGCCCGGCTGTTCGCCACCCCCCGCCAGATGCTGAAACGGTTCGACATCGCCGACCTGGCGGTGGTGAAGATCTCGCTGCCGCGCCCGGTGGTGCAGGGCAGCCGCGAGGACCGCGACATGCACGGCGCGCAATGGGCGCACCTTCTGGAAGAGATCGACGTGTGAGGTACTTCGACCGCGGCCGCCTGACCACGTTCGCCGCCGCTGCGGCAGGCGCGGCACTCTTCCTGGCGCTGCATCTTCCCCTTCCCCTGCTGCTTGGCCCGCTGGCCGCCTGCCTGGTCGCGGCGCTGTCGGGCGTCCGCATGCGCGATGCGGGTGTCCTCGGCACCTTCATGCGCACCTTCCTCGGCGTTGCGGTCGGATCGTCGATCCAGCCCGCCACGCTGGGTCGCATTCCCGATTTCGCCCTCTCGCTCCTCTTCGTTCCGGTCTTCGTTCTGGCCATCGGCAGCCTGGGCTATCCGCTCTTCCGCCGGTTCCTCGGCTTCGATCACGCCACCGCCTTCTATGCGGCCATGCCCGGCGGGTTGCAGGACATGCTGATCTTCGGCGAAGAGGCGGGCGGCAATCCGCGCGCCCTGTCGCTGATCCATGCGACCCGCGTTCTCTTCATCGTGACACTGGCGCCGGTCATCATGACCCATGTCTGGTCGCTTGACCTGACCCGCCCGCCCGGCCTGCCAGCGGCTGACGTGCCGCCCCTGCAGATTGCCCTCATGGTCGCCTCCGGCTTTCTCGGCTGGAAGATCGCCGAACGCATTGGCCTTTTCGGTGCCTCGATCCTCGGGCCATTGATACTGACCGCGATCCTGTCGCTTTCCGGCCTCATCACCATGCGGCCACCGGCCGAGATCATCTGGGCCGCGCAATTCTTCATCGCCATCGCCGTCGGGTCGAAATATTCCGGCATCACGCTGGCGGAGATGAAGCGCATCGTCGGGGCGGGTCTCTTGCATGCCCTGCTGCTCGGCTGCCTGTCGCTGGCGCTGATCGAGGTCATCCATCGCGCGGGCATAGCGCCAGCGCGCGAGGCCTTCCTGGCCTTCCTGCCGGGCGGGCAGGCAGAAATGGTGGTGATCGCCATCGTGGCGGGCGCCGATCTGGCCTATGTGGTCAGCCACCACCTGTTGCGGATCGTTCTGGTGATCCTGCTGGCCCCGCTCGCGGAACGCTGGTTGCGCTGAGCGGCCAAGGAGAGCGCCCCCCTAATGCGCCGCCACCAGATGGCCTTCGCCGATATCTTCGAGCCTGACCCTCTGCGGTCCCGCACCGACGGGGTGAACCGGGGTCGGGACCTCTCCGGTCAGCCGCGTACCGGGCGGGCGCCGGTGCTCGGGGTCCGGGACCGGCACCGCCTCGATCAGGCGGCGGGTATAGGGATGCTGCGGGTTGCTGAAAATCTGGGTGCGGCTTCCCATCTCGACGATCTGGCCAAGATACATGACCGCGACCCGGTCCGAGACATTCTCCACCACCGCCATGTCATGGCTGATGAAAAGGTAGGACAGGCCCATCTCCTCCTGCAGCTCCTGCAAAAGGGCCAAAACGCGGGCCTGAACGCTGACATCGAGCGCCGAGACGCTTTCGTCGGCGATGATCAGGCGGGGGTTCAGCGCCAGTGCCCGCGCGATGCAGATGCGCTGGCGCTGACCGCCGGAAAATTCGTGCGGATAGCGGTCGGCGTGGTCTTTTTCCAGGCCGACGCGCGCCAGAAGTTCCACCGCCCGCGCGCGCCGGTCGGCCGGGCTGCCGATCCGGTGGATCAGGAGCGGCTCGGCGATCAGATCGCCCACCTGCATGCGCGGGTCGAGCGCCGCCATCGGATCCTGAAACACCATCTGCACATCGCGGCAAAGCGCGCGGCGCCCCTCCGGATCGAGCGTGCGCAACTCCCGTTCCGCCACCCGGATGCTGCCGTCATGCGGCACAAGCCCGACGATCGCCCGGGCGATGGTGGACTTTCCGCAACCGGATTCACCGACGAGGGCGAAGGTCTCTCCGCGGCGGATATCGAAACTGACCCGTTCGACGGCGTGGACATTCTGCAGCACGCGGCCCAGTAGACCCCCCCTGAGCGGAAACCGCACCATGACCTCGTCAAGCGCCGCGACCGGCTCGGGCGCGGCCTTGCCGGTACGCGCGGCGCCGGTTCCGATCCGCGGAACAGCCGCGAGAAGCGCGCGGGTATATGGCGCCGCAGGCCTGCGGAACAGATCGCGCGTCGGCGCCGCCTCGACCATGGCGCCGTCCTTCATCACGATCACGCGGTCGGCCATCTCTGCCACCACGCCCATGTCGTGGGTGATGAGAATGATTGCGGTTCCGGTCTCGCGCTGCAGGTCACGCAAGAGGTCCAGCACCTCGCGCTGGACCGTGACGTCGAGCGCGGTCGTGGGTTCGTCGGCGATCAGGACTTCGGGCCGCAGCGCCAGCGCCATCGCGATCATCACCCGCTGGCGCATGCCCCCCGACAGTTCATGCGGATACTGGCGCATCCGCCGCGCGGGTTCTGACAATCGCACCGCGCCGAGTGCCTCGATCGCGCGCCTCAGCGCCTCGGCGCGCGGGACCGGTTCATGGGTGCGGATCGCCTCGATCAGTTGCGCGCCCACGGTCATCACCGGATTGAGGCTCGTCATCGGCTCCTGAAAGATCATCGCGATCCGGTCGCCACGCACCCCGCGCATCGCCGCTTCCGGCAGGCTGGTCAGATCGGTATCGCCGAGGCGGATATGGCCCGCGGTGACCCTGACCGCGGGGGGCGGCAGAAGCCCCATGATCGCAAGTGAGGTGATCGACTTTCCCGATCCGCTTTCACCGGCGATAGCCAGCACCTCGCCACGGGCAAGCGTGAAGGAAAGGTCGCGGACAAGCGGCCGCACGCCACCCTCGGTGCGGACCGAGACGGTCAGCCCCTCCACCGTCAGGACGGGGCCGGGGGCGTCCGTGGCGGCGTCCGTGGTGGCGTCCGGGGCCTTGGCGGCCCCGGTCAAGGGTCGGGCGTCCGCCGTCATTCGAAGACGGCGCGCGGGAAGTAGAAGCTGACGACCCAGTTCGGCATGTCGACGATCTCGGATATGCGCAGGTCGCCGCAGACCGAACAGAGCATGTAGGCGTCGACGGCCGATATTCCCCTCCGCGCGGCGAGAAGGTCGATCATGTTGGCCACCGCATCCCGTGCCGCCGCCATCAGGTCGGGTCCGATGCCGGTCGTGGCCTCGTATCCCTTGGCGTCGAGATGGCGCGTGACCGGCCCCGGTGTGGTGAAGCGCGGAGTCCTGAGGTTCGCGCCCTTCACCAGGTCGAGGGTCAAGGCCACATCCATCGGGCTTTCGATCGCCGTGCCGCAGACCTCGCCGTCGCCCTGCGCGGCATGGGTGTCGCCGACGCTGAACAGCGCGCCCTCGACCTCGACCGGCAGGTAAAGGGTCGTGCCCGCAGCCAGATCGCGGATATCGAGATTGCCGCCGACCCTGCGGGGGGGAACGACGGAGTGCAGCCCGGCTTCTGCCGGGGCATTGCCGATCGTGCCCGCAAAGGGTTTCAAAGGCACCCGCGCCTCCTTGCCCCAGAGCGCCGGGGCAAGGCTGTCGGGATCATAGGCCCAGATGTTCAGCGCGGGGTCCGTGAACTGGTCGGCCAGAAGCCCGAAACCGGGGATATTCGCCGTCCAGCCGAACCCCTTGCCGTCGAACTGGCGCGGGGCAAAGCCCTCGATCGTTACCTTCAGCGCATCGCCGGGCATTGCGCCTTCCACAAAGATCGGCCCTGAGACAGGATTGATCTTGCCGAAATCCAGGTCGATCACGCTTTGCAGCGTCGAGGACGGGCCAAGCTGGCCCGCCGAACTGTCCTGACAGTGAAACTGGATCGTCGATCCGGGCTCGACGCGCAGCGCCGGTGGCAGGGAATTGTCCCAGCCGAAATGGGCTTGAGCGCCGTGGATCGTATAGTTGCAGTCCTTGCACATGTTACTGTTTCACCCAGACGTAATCGTAATTGACCGGGATCGAGACGGGATCGACGTAAAGCGCATCCTCGCCGCCCATCCGTTCGGACTTCATCGTATAGCGTTCCTCGTTGAAGACCGGCGCCCAGGGCGCTTGTTCCATCACGCCCATGTAGGTGTCGGACCAGAGCTTCAGCCTGTCGGCCGACTTGGCCGGGTCTGACAGGCTGTCGGCCTCGACCGCCATCTTGTCGAGGTTTTCGTCACAGAACTTCGACCAGTTCCAGCCGCCCTCGACCGCGCCTGCGCAACCGAGGATCGGACCATAGAAGTTCGACGGATCGGGGAAGTCGGCGATCCAGGCCATGCCGCCCGACCAGATCATCGGCGCGGTGCCCGCCCCGCCCGCCTCGATCACGTTGGCCTGGGCCAGGGACTTGATTTCCGCCCGGATCCCGATGGCCGCCAGATCCTGCTGGATCGCCTGCGCGATGCGCGGGTTCGGGTCGGTGTTCATCACGTAAAGCTCGGTATCGACACCGTCGGCATAACCGGCGTCCGCCAGCAGCTTCCTGGCGCCCTCGACGTCATAGGGATAGCCGGCGTAGCCCTCGGTGTAGCCCGGCATCGAGGGCGGCAAGGGCTGCGTCGCGGGCACGGCGCGGCCGTTGATGATCTGGATGATCCGGTCCTTGTTGATCGCCATGTTCACCGCCTTGCGCACCTCGACCTTGTCGAAGGGCGGGGTGTTGACGTTCATGGTGACATAGCCGGTGTGAAGCTGCCCGCCCTGCACCACGCGCGCGGCTTGCGCCGGATCGGCCATCACCTCCTGGAACTTCGCGGGCGGAATGCCGTCGCCAGGCACGTCAACCTCGCCGTTCTGCAGGCGCAAAAGCGCCACGACCGGCTCCTGCCCGATCTCGAAGACCACGCTGTCAAGGAAGGGCACGCCTGCGCGCCAGTAGTCGGCGTTCTTCTCGAACACCAGCCGCTGGCCGAGCGTCCATTCGGCCAGCTTGAAGGCACCCGTGCCGACCGGATGCTTGCCGAAGTCGGCCCCGAACTCCTCAACCGCCTCCTTCGGTACGACAGAGGCGAAGTTGATCGCCATGACGTGAAGGAACGTCGCGTCGGGCCGCGACAGCGTGATCTTCACCGTCGCCGGGTCGACGACCTCGACGCCCGACAGGCCGCCCGGCCCGGCAGCCTCGAACCCGGCGATGGAGCCGAAGAAACCGGCACCGGGCGACTGGGTCGCGGGATCGGTCACGCGGTCGAGCGAATATTTCACATCCTCCGCCGTCATCTCGCGCCCGTTGTGGAACTTCACGCCCGCGCGCAGGTGGAACGTGTAGGTGAGGCCGTCTTCCGAAATGTCGTAGCTTTCGGCAAGACCCGGGCGCAGGGTCGTGGTGCCCGGCACGTAGTCCATCAGCCCGTCGAACAGCGACTTGATCATCGACCAGTTCTGCCAGTCATAGCCGATGGCCGGATCGAGCGTCGCCACATCGTCCTTGTAAGTGATGGTGATCGACCCGCCCGGCTTGGCGTTCGGGTCGGGCGTGTAGTCCTGCGCGGTGGCAGGAATGGCCAGGGCGATGAGGACGGCGGTGGTGGCAAGCAGTCTTTTCATTCTCTCTCTCCTGTTGATCATTTTAGTCTTATTCTCGGGTCGATCAGCGGCGCGATCAGGTCGGCCAGAAGGTTGCCAAGCACGATGGCGCAGGCCGACACCAGCGTGACACCCATGATGATGGGGATGTCGACGCGCTGGATCGCCTGCCAGGCAAGCTGGCCGATGCCGGGCCAGCCGAAGACCGATTCCACCACGACGATGCCGCCCATGAAGATGCCGATGTCTATGCCGATCATGGCGATCACCGGCAGGATCGCATTCGGAAGCGCGTGGCGCAGGATGACGCGCGCGCCACCCAGCCCCTTGGCGCGGGCGGTGCGGATATAGTCGGCGCGCAAGACGTCGATCATCGACGAACGCATCATCCGGCTGTACCAGCCCGATCCGAGGATGCCGAGCGTGAGCGCGGGCAAGACCAGGTGGGCAGGGGTGCCGTAACCGCCGATCGGGAACCAGCCGAGCCTGACCGCGAAGACGTAAAGCATCAGGAGGCTGACCACGAACTGCGGGGCGGACACGGTCACGAATGAGGTCATCATCAAAAGCTGATCCGCCACGCGTCCGCGCAGCACCGCCGCCGTGATCCCCATGCCGAGGCCGAGCAGGAGTTCGGCGAATATCCCCGCCGCCATCAGCTGCAGAGAGGCCGGCAGACGGGACAGGATCAGCTCCGTCACCTCGGATTTCTGCAGGTAGCTGCGGCCGAGATCGCCCTGAGCAAGGCCAGCCAGATAGCGACCGTACTGGACGATGAACGGTTGGTCGAGGCCAAGCTGGCGGCGGATATTCTCCACCGTTTCGGCCGTGGCGGACCGTCCCGCGATCTGACGCACCGGATCGGCGGGCAGCACATAGAGCAGGAAGAAGGTCACGAAACTGATACCGATGAGGATCAGCGCGGACTGGACCAGGCGGCGGATCACATAAGCCCCCATCAGTCGCGCCCCCGCTGCGTCGGGTCGAGCACATCGCGCAGCGCGTCGCCGACGAGGTTGAAGGCGAGCGCCAGAAGGATGATCGCGGCGCCGGGAATGAAGACGAGCCAGGGCGCGGCCTGAAAATAGGTCTGGTTCTCGAAGATGATGTTGCCCCAGCTTGGCGTCGGGGGCTGTACGCCCACGCCGAGGAAGGAGAGCGTCGCCTCCAGAAGCACGGTCGTCGAGATGCCAAGCGTGCCCCAGACGATGAGCGTCGGGATGAGATGCGGCAGGATGTGGCGGAAAAGGATGCGGCCGGTGCCCGCGCCAAGCGTCCGTTCGGCGGCGATGAAGTCGCGTTCGGCCAGCGATGTCGTCTCGGTGTAGATCACCCGCGCGGTCTGGACCCAGTTCACCAGCGCGATCACCAAAGCCACGATCCAGAGCGAGGGCTTGAAGATCGCGGCAAGGCAGATCGCGAGCAGCAGTGCGGGAAAGGCCATCATCAGATCGGTGAAGCGCATCAGCACCGCCCCGATCCAGCCGCGGAAGAACCCGGCGGTCAGGCCGACGATGGTGCCGATGATCAGCGCCAGCCCGTTGGCGACGATGCCGATGACCAGCGATGTCTGCGCCCCGAACAGGATGCGGCTGAAAAGGTCTCGGCCCAGCAGGTCGGTCCCCATCCAGAAGCGCGCGTTGGGCGGCAGGGGCGCACCCTCGATCGTCAGCCCGTCGAAATGCTGTTCCTCGGGCGCATAGGGGGCAATCCATGGCGCGAAAAGCGCCCCCGTCACCACGATCAGGATGAGCGCAAGTCCGAAAAGCGCCAGTCGCCGCTCCATCAACCGGCGGAGCGCGCCTTTCGGCCGCGGGATGACGGCGGCGGTCACGTCAGCCATCGCCCTCCTCCCGCGTCAGGGGCACTGGCCCGCCAAAGCCCGCGACGATCCGGTCCGCCGCCTCTTCGAATGTCACCCGCCAGGACATCGCCATCTGGCGAAGCTGGGCATAGGCCGCCTCCTCGCTGCGCCCGCGCGCCGCAAGAAGCGTCACCGCCCTGACCACCGTCTGGCGCCGGTCGAGCCGCTGGCGCAATTCGTCGATCTCGGCCGACAAAGCGTGCTGGGCGTCGAAGGCATCCCGCGCGATCAGCAGCGCCGAATAGGCGCCGTGATCGCCCACGGGCTTCAGGAGCTGGGCGTGCGCGCCCGCCCTGAGCGACCATTCGATCCGTCCCGGCGCCTCGGAGCCGATGAGGGCGATCATCGGCATCGGCGGCGCGCCCGGTGGCCAGGGGAACATGCCGTCATGGCCCATGTCGGCATCGAAGAAGACGAAATCGGCACCCAGCGCCTCGGGTCCGAGCTCGGGCCAGTATTGCATCACGTCAAGTCCGATCGCGGCAAGCTGGCGCGCCAATGCCTGCACGGTGGCATGCGGCCGGTGCAGGATCGCCGCCCGCGCACCGCCGAGATTCTGGATGCGGATCGTGCGCCTCATTTCACCAGCCTCAACGGGGCCGCCGCGGGCGTGTCGACGGTGCGGGTCAGATAGGGATCGCCCGGCAGATCGTCGCGGCGCTGGATCACGCGGAACCGGCCACCCTCGACGCGGGCGACCAGGGCGGGCAGGACCGTGTGATGCGTGCCCGGATCGACGATGCCGCCCGGGCCAGCCGCCAGTAGAGCGGCAAGGCTGAGGTTTTCCGCCCCCGGCCGTCCCGCAAGAAGCCGCGCCAGTTCCCGCACCGCGGTGAACGCCGCCGCCTCGTGCGAGGAGCCGAAGCTGCCGCCGCCGGGCCAGCCCGCCTCGCCGCGAAAATAGGGGCCTGCCGCCACCAGCCCTTCGGCCGCCGTCCCGAGCGCGGGCAATTCGCATTCGGTCAGGTTGCACGACAGGATCGGGCAGCGCGCGGGGTGGAAATGATCGTCCTCCTCGCCCAGATGCCGGTAGGCCATCATGAATTCGTAGGACGACGGCCCGATCAGCGAGTTCAGGACGAAATCGGGGCGGGCAAACCGGATTTCCTCGATCATCCGTCCGACATCGCGCGAGCCGATCGGCAGATAGCGTTCGCCCATCACCTCGCCGCCCGCCAGCACGATCCGCTCGCGCGCCAGCCGGTTCATCTCCCATCCCCAGATATAGTTCGAGCCGGTAAGATAGGCCCGGCGGCCATGGGCGGGCATGACCCAGTCGAGAAGCGGCAAGAGATGCTGGTTCGGGCAGGCGTGGGTATAGACCACATGGTCGGAGGCCTCGAACCCTTCGTAGGGAACCGTGTACCACAGCGTCCCGCCATGCTTTTCGAGGGTCGGGATGACCTCCTTCCGACTCCAGGATGTGACGCAGCCGATGACGTGGCGCGCAGTGGTATCGCGCAGGATCTCGGAACACATCGGCCCGTAGAGATCATAGTTGCCGCCAGGGTCACGCTCGACCGGAACGAAGCTGAGGTCGATCTCGGGATCGGCGTTGATCCGCGCGACCGCTGACAGGGCGCCGGTCCGGCAGGCCTCGGAGATCAGCGAATAGCTGCCCGAGCGCGAGAACAGAAGTCCCAGTTCGATCCGCCGCTTCATCGTCCCCCACGATCACAACGAAAAAAGCCCCGCTGCAGCCTTTATGGAACTGCAGTCGGGGCCCGTTTGCCGCGTGGCATATCGCCGTTTTCAAGATCGAGTATAGGCGGACGGGTCATTTAATCAACCGTCTTGTCGGCTTCGCTGACAGCGCCCAGTGACAGCGCCCAGTTTTCTTACGCAGCAAACCGGGATCGTGGCTTTGCGGAAGCCGCCGAAGCCGCGCTTCCGGTACGGAAGAGCCGATCGCCCGTCGTGGTCTGGTCTCATGTCACGACGCGCAGGGTAAGATTGATCCGCCCCGGCCGTCCGAGAAGCGCGGAGGTGCCGGGGGCGATCTTGTCGATGCCGTGGTGAAGAAGCCGTGACGGGCCCTCCATCACCAGAACGTCGCCCGAGCGCAGCCAGACGCTTTCGGTCGGACCGCCGCGGTCGATATTGCCGACGCGAAAATGACCGTCGTCGCCGAGGCTGATCGACAGGACCGGCTCGCCGAAGTCCGCCTCGTCGCGATCCTGATGCAGGCCCATGCGCGCCTCTGGCCCATACCAGTTGATCAGGCAGCATTCGGGATCGCGCCCTGAGCCCGAGAGCGCCCGCCAGACCCGAAGCACCCGATCCGGGATAGGCGGCCAGTCACTGCCCGAAGGATGCCGGTCGATATAGCGGTAGCCCTTGCGGTCGGAATACCAGCCGAACCGCCCGGCGGAGGTCATGCGCACGCTCATCGGTTTTCCCCAGCCGGTCAGCGGCGAAAAGAGCGGCGCGGCGGCAATCACCGAACGAAGATCGGCAACCAGCGCGCGCTGTTCGTCCTGCCCGATCCAGCCCGCATGAAGGCGCATCCCGCGGATCACCGCCGACGGCGCCGCGAAAGCGGAAGAATTGTCCGGCTTTTCCACGATTTCTTTCCGCTTTTCCGCTTCGCTCGCCGCTTGCAGGGGGAATTTCCCCTCCCTATATACCCCCAGAAGCCGGTCGGGGGGCACCCCGGTCAAATCTTGGGATCGGAGGCGGGGGCCTTATGGGACCCGGCTCCTTATCATCGCCGAAGGAAGAGGAAATACTATGGCCAAAGTCATCGGGATCGACCTCGGGACCACGAACTCCTGTGTCGCGATCATGGACGGGTCGAAGCCCCGCGTGATCGAGAATTCGGAAGGCGCCCGCACCACGCCCTCGATCGTGGGATATACTGACAGCGAGCGCCTTGTCGGTCAGGCCGCAAAACGCCAGGCCGTCACCAACCCGTCGAACACCATTTTCGCCGTCAAGCGCCTGATCGGCCGCCGCGTCACCGACGCGGAGGTTGAGAAGGACCGCAAGCTCGTCCCCTACGCCATCGTCGATGGCGGCAATGGCGATGCCTGGGTCGAAGTGCGCGGCGAGAAGTTCAGCCCTGCGCAGATCTCGGCCGTCATCCTGCAGAAGATGAAGGAAACTGCCGAAAGCTATCTGGGCGAAACGGTCACGCAGGCGGTCATCACGGTTCCGGCCTATTTCAACGATGCCCAGCGTCAGGCGACCAAGGATGCAGGCAAGATCGCGGGCCTTGAGGTCCTGCGCATCATCAACGAACCGACGGCGGCGGCCTGGCCTACGGCCTCGACAAGAAAGAGACCAAGACCATCGCGGTCTATGACCTTGGCGGCGGTACGTTCGACATCACGATCCTCGAGATCGACGACGGTCTTTTCGAAGTGAAATCGACCAACGGGGACACGTTCCTCGGCGGCGAGGACTTCGACATGCGCATCGTCAACTATCTGGCCGACGAGTTCAAAAAGGAACATGGCGTCGACCTGACCAAGGACAAGATGGCGCTTCAGCGCCTGAAGGAAGCCGCCGAAAAGGCCAAGATCGAACTGTCGTCGAGCCAGCAGACCGAGATCAACCAGCCGTTCATCTCGATGGACATGAAGTCGGGCACGCCGCTTCACATGGTGATGAAGCTGACGCGCTCGAAGCTGGAAAGCCTCGTGGGCGACCTGATCAAGAAGTCGCTGAAGCCCTGCGATGCCGCGCTGAAGGATGCTTGGCGTGTCGAAGGGCGACATCGACGAGGTGGTTCTGGTCGGCGGCATGACCCGCATGCCCAAGGTGATCGAGGAAGTGACGAACTTCTTCGGCAAGGAACCGCACAAGGGCGTGAACCCCGACGAGGTCGTGGCACTTGGCGCCGCGATTCAGGCCGGTGTGCTTCAGGGCGACGTGAAGGACGTGGTCCTGCTCGACGTGACGCCGCTGTCGCTCGGGATCGAAACGCTGGGTGGCGTCTTCACCCGCCTGATCGACCGCAACACCACGATCCCGACCAAGAAGAGCCAGATCTTCTCGACCGCCGAGGACAATCAGAATGCGGTGACGCTGCGTGTCTTCCAGGGCGAACGCGAGATGGCGGCCGACAACAAGCTTCTGGGTCAGTTCAACCTTGAGGAAATCCCGCCCGCGCCGCGCGGCATGCCGCAAATCGAGGTCACTTTCGACATCGACGCCAACGGCATCGTCTCGGTCAAGGCCAAGGACAAGGGCACCGGCCGCGAACAGGCGATCACCATCCAGGCTTCGGGCGGTCTGTCGGACGACGAGATCGACAAGATGGTCCGCGACGCCGAGGCCAATGCCGAGGCCGACAAGAAGCGCAAGGAACTGGTCGAGGCCAAGAACCAGGCCGAAGGCCTGATCCATTCGACCAAGAAGTCGCTCGAAGAACATGGCGACAAGGTCGATGGCTCGACCGTCGAGGCGATCGAACTCGCGATCGGCGCGCTTGAGGAAACGCTCAAGACCGAGGATGCCGGCAAGATCAAGGGCGGCATCCAGAACCTGATGGATGCGTCGATGAAGCTTGGCGAGGCGATCTACAAGGCCAGCCAGGCCGAAGGCGCCGCCAAGGCCGAAGACGAGGAAGAAGGTCCGCGCAGTGTCGACGACGATATCGTCGATGCCGATTTCGAGGATCTCGGCGACGACAAGCGGCGCCGCTAAGGCCGCCTGAACCCAGGGGCCGGTCCGGTTTTGACCGGGCTGGCCCCGCGCGTTTCCCGAAAGTGGGTAGAGAATGGCAAAACGCGACTATTACGAGGTTCTGGGCGTTCAGCGCGGGGCGTCGCCCGACGAGATAAAGAAAGCCTACCGGACGAAGGCGAAGGAACTTCATCCCGACCGCAACAAGGACGACCCCAAGGCCGAATCCGCGTTCAAGGAAGTGAACGAGGCCTATGACTGCCTGAAGGACGACCAGAAGAAGGCAGCCTATGACCGGTTCGGCCATGCCGCTTTCGAAGGCGGCATGGGGGGCGGCCCGCGCGGCGGCGGACAGGGCGATTTCGCCTCGGCCTTTTCCGACGTGTTCGAGGATCTCTTCGGCGATTTCATGGGTGGCGGACGCGGCGGTGGCGGCGGACGGCAACGCGCCACGCGCGGCTCAGACCTGCGCTACAACCTTCGCGTCACGCTCGAAGAAGCCTACAAGGGCGTGCAGAAGGCGATCACCGTGCCGACGGCGGTCAATTGCGGCGCCTGCAACGGCACCGGCGCGGAAAGCGGCTCGGAGCCTCAGACCTGCCCGACCTGTTCGGGCATGGGCAAGGTGCGCGCCCAGCAGGGCTTCTTCACCGTGGAGCGCACCTGCCCGACCTGCAACGGCGCGGGCCAGATCGTGAAGAACCCCTGCAAGGCCTGCCGCGGCGCGGGCCGGATCGAGAAGGACCGCCAGCTGTCGGTGAATATCCCCGCGGGGGTGGAGACCGGCACACGCATCCGGCTTGGCGGTGAGGGCGAGGCGGGTCTGCGCGGCGGACCGGCGGGCGACCTCTATATCTTCATCGAGGTGAGGGAACATGCGCTCTTCCAGCGCGACGGCGTGAACCTCTATTGCCGCATCCCGGTGTCGATGACGACGGCCGCCCTTGGCGGCGAGGTCGAGGTGCCGACGATCGACGGCGGGCGCAGTCTGGTGAAGGTGCCCGCGGGCGCGCAGAACGGCAAGCAGCTGCGGCTTCGCGCCAAGGGCATGCCCGCGCTCAGGGGGGGCGGCGTCGGTGACATGCTGATCGAGTTTGCCGTGGAAACCCCGGTGAACCTGACTGCGCGCCAGAAGGAAATCCTGCGCGAATTCGACGCAATCGAGGCCAACAACAACCCCGAAGGCTCGTCCTTCTTCTCGAAGGTCAAGAACTTCTGGGACGGGATGACAAGGTGAGCCGCCCGCCGGCCGACCTGAAATCCCTGATCAGCGACCAAGCGAAGGCCGAGGGCTTTGCCGCCCTCGGCTTTTGCCGTCCTGATGCCATCCCCGGCGCCGCCCGGCGACTTGCGACCTTCGTGGAAGAGGGCCGCCACGGCCAGATGGGCTGGATGGCGGAACGGATGGGCTGGCGGGGCGATCCGGCCGCGCTCTGGCCCGAAGCGCGCACGGTGATCATGTTGGCCGAAGCCTATACGCCGCCGCACGATCCGCTGGCGGTTCTGGGCCGGAGGGACCGGGCGGCGATTTCCGTCTATGCGCAGGGCAAGGATTACCACGATATCGTCAAGAAACGCCTCAAGCGCCTCGGCCGCTGGCTGATCGGCGCGGGCGGCGGCGAGATCAAGGTCTTTGTCGATACCGCGCCGGTGATGGAAAAACCGCTCGGCCAGGCTGCGGGGCTCGGCTGGCAGGGCAAGCACACGAACCTCCTGTCGCGCGAGCTTGGCAGCTGGTTCTTTCTCGGCGCGATCTTCACGACCCTGGAAATAGAACCCGATCCGGCGGAGGTCAGCCATTGTGGTTCCTGTACCGCCTGCCTCGACATCTGTCCGACCAGGGCCTTCCCCGCGCCCTACCAGATCGACGCGCGGCGCTGCATTTCCTATCTGACGATCGAGCACAAGGGGCCGGTCGAGGAAGATCTGCGCCCGCTTCTCGGCAACCGCATCTATGGCTGCGACGATTGCCTTGCCGCCTGCCCCTGGAACAAGTTCGCGAAAGCGGCGTCCGAGACGGGCTATGCCAGCCGCTTCGCCGCGCCGCCGAAACTGGCTGACCTCGCAGCGCTCGACGATGCCGCCTTCCGCGCGCTCTTTTCCGGCAGCCCGATCAAGCGGATCGGTCGCGACCGGTTCATCCGCAATGTCCTTTATGCCATCGGCAATTCCGGCGACCCCTCGCTCGTGCCCCATGCCGCGGCCCATCTCGATGCCCCCGACCCGGCCGTCGCAGATGCGGCCCACTGGGCGATGGCGCGCCTGAATGCCTGAGGCCGCAGCGTGACGTGGCGTCCCTGTTGACGCGCGCGGCGGGCCGGTCGCAGATTTGAACTCACCCGTTCAGTTTGCCGGAGCCCTCCGATGATCCCCACCCTGCGCGTCCTTCTCAACATGGGCAGCCTGCAGCGGCTGTTTCCCTTCTGGCTCGCCGCCATCGGGCTGGCTGTCTGGGCCTGGACGCCGTGGCTGGTGCTTGCGATCCTTTACGGCGTCATCCTGCAATTCTTCGTCGAATATGCGATGCACCGCTTCCTTCTGCACCGGAAGCCGCCGACCGAGCAGGGGATCTTCAACCATCTTTACCGCAGCCATATCGGGCACCACGAATTCCCCGCCGACCCCGAGCTTTTCACCGGCGACGACCATTGGTATCCGGTCCGTTTCGGCCTGATCTCGGTGGCGCTGCACACGGTTGTCCTCTGGCCCTTCCTCGGCCTGCCCACCGCTTTCACCTTTGCTTTCGTGGGACTGTTCGCCGGTTCGGTCCCGGCCTTCGCCTTCTACGAATATTGCCACACACTCGCCCATCTGAACGTGCCGAAAGGCTGGATCGGCCAAAAGATCACCCGCGACCACCTCGCCCACCATTACCAGGACCACCACGCGACCTACCACGTGAGCCTCGGCATGGGCTGGATCGACCGGCTGTTCGGCACCCCGCACGACGCCGAGGCCGCCAAGGCCCGCTTCGACCGCAAGACCATCCTGTCGATCGGCATGGACCCCGAGGACCTGCGCCTCGTCACCGCCCGCAAGGCCTATGGCCTGCCGCCGAAGCCGGGGACGAAGAGGGAAAGTCAGCGCGCCTGATCTGGCGGAACCGGCGCGAAGGCCGGTCAGCCTGCGAGAACCTCCAGCCAGTTGGTCTTTCCGTGAACAACGCGCAGGATCTCCAACTCGGCAGTGTCAGCCCGGTAGATGACGACATGTGACCGGAACGGATAGATCCGGACCGGCGTGTCGAACTCGCCGCGCTGCCTCGCGATTTCGGGCTGCTCGGCCAACAGATCGAAGAGGCTTTCGAGGGCTTCAAGATAGACGCGCGCTTGCCGCCTGCCCCAAAGCTCGACACCCTGCCAATACATCGCGTCAAGATCGGCAATCGCCGCGTTCCTGATCGCGATCGGCCGTTTCACCTGTTCTCGCGCTCAGCCAGGAATGCCTGCATGTCGAAGGGCTTTGATGGCCCTGAGGCCAGCCCTTCGTCAATCAGGCCCTGAATCTCGGCAATCGCCTCGCGCCGCGCCTGATCGCGGCGGATCAGGTCGCGCATATAGTCGCTGACATTGCTGTAACGCCCATCCTTGGCCTGCGCCTCGGCGAAGGCTTTCATCTGATCGGGCAGCGAGATGTTCATGGTGGCCATGGGCCGGACTCTACCTAATTGGCAAAGTTTGTCAATTGCGTTCCCGCTTCCCAACCCCCCCGTTTTCCTGTATGGCCCCGCCCATCTGTGACGTGAGGCCCGCCCCCGGCCGCATGCAAAGGATAGGGGGCGGCGGCAATGGGGCCGCCATGAAAAACGGAGGACCGGCAGGGGCCGGGATGCCTCCTTGAGGAAACGATAGATGTTCAATGTGACGAAGAAATCCATCCAGTGGGGCGATGAGACGCTGACACTGGAAAGCGGGAAAGTTGCGCGCCAGGCCGATGGGTCGGTGATCGCGACGCTCGGCGAAACCCAGGTCATGGCCAACGTGACCTTCGCCAAATCCCCCAAGCCCGGCCAGGACTTTTTCCCCCTGACGGTGCATTACCAGGAAAAATACTATGCCGCGGGCAAGGTTCCCGGCGGCTTCTTCAAGCGCGAGGCGCGTCCGTCCGAGAAAGAGACGCTGACCTCGCGTCTGATCGACCGGCCCTGCCGCCCGCTCTTTGTCGAAGGCTTCAAGAACGAAGTCCTGGTGATGGCCACGGTCCTGTCCTGCGACCTCGTGAACGACCCTGACGTCGTGGCGATGATCGCCGCCTCGGCGGCGCTGACCATTTCGGGCGTCCCGTTCATGGGCCCGATCGGTGCCGCCCGCGTCGGCTTTTCGAACGGCAAGTATGTTCTGAACCCGGCCATGGACGACATGAACCAGCTTCGGAACAATCCCGACCAGCGTCTGGACCTTGTCATCGCCGGCACCAAGGACGCGGTGATGATGGTGGAATCGGAAGCTTACGAGCTGACCGAAGCCGAAATGCTGGGCGCGGTGAAGTTCGGCCATGAGCAGATGCAGCCGGTCATCGACCTGATCGTCGATTTCGCGGAAGATTGCGCCAAAGAGCCCTTCGACTTCTCGCCCCCCGACTTCTCGGACCTCTATGCCAAGGTGAAGAAGGCAGGCGAGTCGCAGATGCGCGCCGCCTTCGCGATCCGCGACAAGCAGGAACGTACCAACGCCATCTCGGCGGCGGTCGAGACGATCAGGGCCGCGCTTGGCGAGGAAGACCAGGCCGACGCCAACCTTGGTTCGGCGATCAAGAAGCTGGAATCGTCGATCCTGCGCGGCGATGTCGTGACGAACGGCATCCGCATCGACGGCCGCGACACCAAGACGGTCCGCCCGATCGTCTGCGAAACCGGCATCCTGCCGCGCACGCACGGCTCGGCGCTTTTCACCCGCGGTGAAACGCAAGGTCTGGTCGTGACCACGCTCGGCACCGGCGAGGATGAACAGATCATCGACGCGCTGAACGGCAACTGGCGGTCCAACTTCCTGCTGCACTACAACTTCCCGCCCTATTCGGTCGGCGAAGTGGGCCGCGTGGGCTCGCCCGGCCGTCGCGAGATCGGCCATGGCAAGCTCGCATGGCGCGCGCTGCAGGCGGTTCTGCCGGCCCCGACCGACTTCCCCTACACGATCCGCGTTGTGTCGGAGATCACCGAATCGAACGGCTCCTCCTCGATGGCGTCGGTCTGCGGCGGCTCGCTGTCGATGATGGATGCGGGCGTGCCCCTGAAGGCGCCGGTCGCCGGTGTGGCCATGGGCCTGATCCTTGAAGATGACGGCCGCTGGGCGGTCCTGACCGACATCCTCGGCGACGAGGATCACCTCGGCGACATGGACTTCAAGGTCGCGGGCACGGCGAACGGCATCACGTCCCTGCAGATGGACATCAAGGTCGCGGGCATCACGCCCGAGATCATGGAACAGGCTCTGGCGCAGGCCAAGGACGGCCGTCTGCATATCCTCGGCGAGATGAACAAGGCGCTGTCGGCCCCGCAGGGCTTCAGCGAATACGCCCCGAAGATCGAAACGATGTCGATCCCCACCGACAAGATCCGCGAAGTGATCGGCTCGGGCGGCAAGGTCATCCGCGAGATCGTCGAGACGAGCGGAGCGAAGGTCGACATCAACGACGACGGCGTGATCAAGATCGCGTCGAACGACGCGGCGGCGATCAAGCGCGCCTATGACATGATCTATTCGATCGTGGCAGAGCCAGAAGAGGGCAAGATCTACACCGGCAAGGTGGTCAAGCTCGTCGACTTCGGCGCCTTCGTGAACTTCTTCGGCAAGCGCGACGGTCTGGTCCACGTGTCCCAGATCACCAACAAGCGCCTGAACCATCCGAACGAACTGCTGAAGGAAGGCCAGGAAGTGAAGGTCAAGCTTCTGGGCTTCGACGATCGCGGCAAGGTCCGGCTCGGCATGAAGATGGTCGACCAGGAAACCGGCGCCGAAATCGTGGCCGAGAAGAAGGAAAAGGAAGAGGCAGCCGAGGGCTGATCCACTTTCATCCGGATTTGACTTGGGCCCCGGCGGCAACGCCGGGGCCTTTGTGTCTTGGAATTCCGTCGATGCCGAACTCAAGGCGGGTTGAGAGCGGAGGCGAGACGCAAACTCGATTGAGTGTAGAAAAGCATGATTTGCGAAACACAAATTGACTCCTGACCAGAAGTGATACACAAAAGGTCTTATGATCAGCAGATCCGAAGTTCTGATACACAACACAACATATGACTGCTCGAACGCGGTCAGCTACCATCTGGGCGCATTCCCGCCCGTGAACCTAGACCTGACGCAACTCTTGATCCCGTTGGCGGACACGGTCGCCGCGCTCACCCGCTTTGACACGATGCTTCGCGGCCTGCAGAACAGCGAACTGCTGCTTGCCCCGCTGCGCGCGCGCGACGCTGTGGTGTCGTCACGGATGGAAGGCACCATCTCGACGCTTGAAGAAGTCCTGCGGCTTGAGGCGAACGCGGATGACCCGGGCGCTGCCGCCATGGGCCGGAACGATACTTTGGAGGTTCTGCTTTACGCGCGCGCGTTAAAGCAGGCCGAGCGCCAGATGGCCGAAGGCTACCCTTTTTCCGAACATCTGATCCGCACGGCGCACAGAACCCTGCTCAGCCATGGCCGGGGTGCCGAAAAGCGGCCCGGCCAGTTCAAGGTGGAGCAGAACTACATCGGCGATCGGGGCCGCAAGCGAATAGACTTCATTCCGATCGCGCCTGCGCAGCTTGGCCCGGCCATGGAAACGCTGGTGCGCTTCATGCAAGACACCTCGACCCAACCCATATTGCGAACGGCCCTGGCTCACGCCGAGTTCGAGGCGCTTCACCCGTTTGAAGATGGAAACGGGCGGGTCGGTCGCATGCTTATCACGCTCATGCTTTGGCAGAGCGGCGTGCTGAGTGCGCCACATTTCTTTGTCAGCGACTACTTCGAACGCAACAAGGATGAGTATATCGAACGGCTGCGGGCCGTCTCCGCATCGGGCGACTGGACTGGCTGGTGTCGGTTCTTCCTCGCCGCCCTTAACTCGCAAGCGGGCGAGAACATTGATATCGTGGGGCGCATCCAGTCGCTCTACGAAGAAATGAGAGAACGGCTGCGCGATCTTCTGCGATCACGCTGGAGCGGCGATGTCTTGAGCTACATCTTCGCCAATCCGATCTTCCGGAACAATCGCTTTACACGCGACTCCGGTATCCCAAAGCCAACCGCGAACGGGTTTACAAATCGGCTGCTGGACGCCGGTATCTTGTCGGTACTCGTCCCGCCAGCAGGCCGTGCGCCAGGACTTTATTCCTTTCCTGCCTTGCTGGAAATCGTCCAGGAACCAGCGCGTTAGCGAAATACACACGCGGATGGGACGAGAATTACTACTGGCCACGCTCAATTCGCTCGGCGCCGAGAAGACGAAACAGGACGAGGCCGCCGAGGGCTGGGCCTTTTCTCCACCGGTCGGAAGGCCCGATCATCGGCCCCGGGGCCATTCTTCTTGTGCAACCGCCCGCGCGAACCTGCGGAGGGCTCCTTCAGTCAGCCGCTCGCCAGTGCGTACCGCGCCCGTCCGAGTATTTCCCGCATCGCCCGTTCCGCTTCCTCCGGTGCATCGGCCTCGGCGTAGACCCTGAGTTCCGGCGCATTGCCCGAGGGGCGCAGATGCAGGATCAGGCCGCTGTCGAACGTCACGCGCAGCCCGTCGGTCAGATCGACGCTCGCTTCCTGCCCGAACCCTTCGAAAAAGACGGCGCGTGTGGCCTCGTCACCGCTCAGGCGTGCGACCAGGGCCTGCGACCGGACCGTCGGCGCGTCCTCCAGCCGGTCGGCGGCGGTGAACCTCTGCGGCAGGCGCGCGAGCAGCCCGGCCACCCCGCCGCGCTCTGACCGGGCGCGCGCGAGGACGGACAGGATCGGCAGGAAGGCATCGCGGGTGAGAAGCGGTGACAGGTGCCGCCCGCCGCGTTCGGCAGCGAAGCCCAGCAGGAAGCCGCCGTTCGCCTCGAACCCGACCGGCCGGCAATCATCGCCCGACATCTCGGCAAGCCCTGCCACCACATAGGGCGAACCGATCCTTGTGCGGAGCGTGCGGCGGAAGGCCCCGCTCCGCTCGATCACGGTATTGGAGGAAACCGGCGTCACCACGCTGTCGGCGCCAAGCGCCATCGCGGTCAGGGCGCCGAGCACATCGCCCGGCACCACCCGGCCCGAAGCGTCGGTCACGAGCGGGCGGTCGGCATCGCCGTCGGCCGAAACGATGGCATCGACGCGATGCTCCCGCGCCCATGCCACAAGCGAGGCGCGCATTTCGGGGCTGACCGCCTCGGTATCGACGGGAATGAACGTCTCGGACCTGCCGAACCGCACGACGTCGGCGCCAAGCGCGGCAAGGACCGAAGCGAGGCTGTCGCGCACGACCGTCGAATGTTCATGGACCCCGACCCTCAGGTCCGACAGCGCGCCAGATCCGAAGAAATCCACATAGCGCGCCTCATAGGCGGCAGTCGCATCGACGGTTTCGACCCGCGCCGGGGCAATGGCGCCGCTCACCGCCCCGGCGCGTGCGCTGATCGCCTCTTCGTCGGCCTTGGTGATCTCCCCCTCCGGGCGGTAGAATTTCAGCCCGTTGCGGTCGGCGGGGATATGGCTGCCGGTCACCATGACCGCCGGTGCGCCCGCCGCCATCGCCGCAAGCGCCAGCGCCGGGGTCGGCAGCGCGCCGCAATCCACCACCCGCCGCCCGTCCGCCGCCCCAGCCACCGCCGCCGCGATCCGCGCCGAGGAGGGTCGCAGGTCCCGCCCGACATAAAGCAGATCGCCCGGCGGCATCACGTCAAGGAACGCCCGGACATAGCGCGCGCACAGCTCGTCGGTCAGATCGCTGACAAGGCCGCGAAGGCCGCTCGTTCCGAATTTGGGCGCCATGGTCCGTCCTGTTATCTTCGGCCAAGCTATCCGTCTGCGCGCTGCCATAAAAGGCCGCTTGGAGATACAATGGGCCTGGGCGTTGATAATCGCCTCGAAACAGCGGGAAATGGCATCGCGATCGGCACGGCCCTTGCCCAGGCCTTCGAAATGACCGATTTGGGAACTATCGCCCGACCGAAGCGTAGGAGTGACTGATGGCAGAGACGATCCGGCCGGTGATCCTTTCGGGCGGCACAGGTACGCGGCTCTGGCCGGTCTCGCGCGAGGGGATGGCCAAGCAGCTTCTGCCGCTGGCGGGCGACCGGACCATGCTGCAGGCGACGCTCTTGCGCGTGACCGGCGCGCAGGGCTTCGGCCCGGCCATGGTGATCGGCGCCCATCCCGTGCGCTTCATCCTGAAGGACCAGATCGAGGCGGTCGCGCCTTCGACCACGCTGGTGCTGGAGCCTGCCCGGCGCGACACGTTCGCCGCCGTGCTTCTCGCCGCGACGCTGGCCGCGTCCGACGATCCCGACGCGATCCTCGCGGTGATGCCGTCCGATCATCTCATCAGTGGCGAGGCCGCCTTCTGCGATGCCGTCCGCGCGGCTGCCGCCCGCGCAATTGAGGGCGGTGTGGTGGTGATCGGTGTGACGCCGACCGAACCCGCGACCGGCTACGGCTATATCCGACCCGGCACCGAGGTCGCGCCGGGCCTCTTCGCCGTCGAGCGTTTCGTCGAAAAGCCCGACGAAGCCGGTGCGGCGAAGCTCATCGCCGAAGGATGCCTGTGGAACGCGGGCCTTTTCGTCTTCCGCGCCGGCTGGCTGATCGAGGCGCTGGCGAAGCTCTACCCCGGTGACGTGTCGCTGATGGAGGAAGCGGTGCGGCGGATGAACCGCGATCTCGGCATGCTGATCCCGGGCGCGGCCTTCTCGGACATCCGCCAGATCTCTTTCGACCATGCGTTCATGGAAAAGACCCGCGAGGCTTTCGTCGTGCCCGCCGCCTTCAGCTGGTCGGACGTCGGCGACTGGAACGCGCTGTGGAAGACCGCGGCCCGCGATGCCGACGGCAATGCCCTGCGCGGCGATGTCGTCGCGAAAAACACGAAGAACACTTTGGTCCGCGCCGAAAGCCGCACGGTCTGCACGCTGGGTGTCGAGGATCTGACCATCGTCGAGACGCCCGATGCGGTGCTTGTCGCCCACCGCGACGCGGCGCAGGAGGTCAAGGGCCTTGTCGAAGCGCTGAAGGCGGCGGGCAATCCCGCTGCCAGCGAACATATCCGCACCCACCGGCCCTGGGGCTGGTACCAGACCACCGACCTCGGCGACCGGTTCCGGGTGAAGCGCATCCAGGTGCGGCCCGGCGCGAAACTCTCGCTGCAGCGCCATCACCATCGGAGCGAACATTGGGTGGTGGTGCGCGGCACCGCCGAAGTGACGGTCGACGGCACCGTGCGCGTTCTGCACGAGAACGAAAGCGCCTATATCCCGATCGGCGCCATCCACCGGCTGGCCAATCCCGGCAAGATCCCGGTCGAGATCATCGAGGTCCAGACCGGCGCCTACCTGGAAGAAGACGATATCGAGCGGATCGAGGACGAATTCGGCCGCGCCTGACCAACACCTTCCCCTTCAGCTTGGTTCAAATACCTCCGGGAGAGCGCGAGAGGGCAGGCAGCCCTCTCGCTCCGCCCTCACGGCAGTTCCCTGAGCAGCCGGATCGTCGAACCTTCGCCGTTGTTGTAGGGATGCGGCCCCACCCGCATCGCGGACCGCACCTGCCAGTCGGGGCTGAAGGTGGACCCGCCCTTGAAGACCGCAAGCTCGCAATCCCCGCCCTTGTAGGCCGATCCGTCGATGATCGCGGCAGGATGGGAGGGCGTGAAGCAATCCTCGGTCCATTCCCAGCCGTTGCCCGCCATGTCGTAAAGGCCAAAACCGTTCGGCGGCTCAAGTCCGACCGGTCCGACACGCCATTGGTCCCAGGCGCCACCGCAGCCGAAACAGGCGGCGCGGCCGGGTTCCATCCGGTTGCCCCAGTAATAGGGCGTCGCCGTGCCTGCCCGCGCGGCATATTCCCATTCGGCCTCCGACGGCAGGCGGTAGGTCCGGCCGGTCTTCGCCGACAGCCAGGCGGCATAGGCATGCGCGTCGTCCTGATCGACCTGGGTGACCGGGCGGGTCAGATAATCGGCCTCGCCAAAGGCGATCATCCGTGCCGGGCGTCCGGTGATCTTCTCCCACTCCGGGTCGGCCTGCGCCTTTTCCCAGTCTGCGAAGGTCACTTCATATTTCGACAGTGCGAAGGCGTGCCGGATATGCACCAGCCTGCGTGGGCCTTCGCGGTTCAGGAACCTGAATTGCGCCCTGACCGGATAGCGTCCGAAGAAATGCTGATGCCGCCCGTATTCGATCAGTGGCGAGCCGATCAGATAGTAACCTGCCGGAATCGTCACCATCTCCGGGCAGTCGGGGCAGTCGCGGACCGTCTCGCCAGGCATCACCGTCGAAGCGCCCGGCTGGCGCAATGGCAAGAGCTGCGAGACGAGGAAAAGCGGCCAGCTTTTCCAGCCGGGCAACGGGTCGTCGGCGGATGTCTCGACCGCGCCTGCCGCGACAATCCGGTCGAGATCGGCCAGCGCCCAGAGAGCCAGCCCGTAAAGACCCGCCGCGACGAGGCCGAAAGCAACGAGGAGCGTGCGCCAGGGATGTTTCATGATCAACCTCGCAAGGTGGCGGCAATATCGGCGCCCGCGCGCGCCGAGAGCGCCATGATGGTCAGGCCGGGATTGTGGAACGGATTGGTCGGGAAGGATGCGCTGTCGGTCACCCAGACGTTCGGACAATCGTGCAGGCGGTTCTGCGCATCGGTGACATGTCGGCGCGGGTCCTGGCCCATGCAGGCGCCACCGGTTTCATGGATCGAGGAGCCGGGGATCAGCGCGCCCTCCGGCGTGTAAACCAGGGGGCCCGCGATCTTGTAGACCAGTTTCGAGATCAGGCTTTCGCGGCCGAGAAGGTCGTCGGGCAGGCCGAAAGTCGCCGACAGGTCCTTCAGGACCGCCTGCATGTCGGCGATCATCGCGCGTTCATTGTCGGAATGCGTCAGCGTCACCTTTGCGACGGGCAGGCCCCAGGCATCGGTTTTCCCCCGGTCCAGCTCCACCCGGTTCTCGGCGCGCGGCAAGACCTCGCCGATCGCCATGAAGAACCAGCCGGGCGACAGCCGCCCGACAGAGCCCAGAAGCGAATAGCCGCGCAGGAAGGGCAGGCCCTCCGGCCCCGAGCGGTTGCGGAAGGAGGGGATGTAGATCCCCGACTGCTGGCCGAAATCATAAGGGTCGTGGCCCGCGCCCATCCCCTCGACCTCCGGCAGGGTCCCGGCACGGAAGACCATCAGATGGTCGGACAGATAGCGCCCGAGATTGCCGGAGGAATTGCCAAGCCCCGCCCCATGCCGCCCGCCGGATGACATCTGCAGCAGCCGGACACTTTCGATGGTCGAGGCACAGACAGCGACCGCCCGCGCACGGACCGTCACCCGCGCCTTCGTCCGGGCGTCAATATAGGTGACGCCCGTCGCAAGACCCGTCGCCGGATCGGTCTCGACCCGTGCGGCGATGGCATCGGGCCTGATCTCCGCCCGTCCGGTCGCCAGGGCCGCCTTCAGCGTCGGCACCTCGCGGCCCGCCATGTGATGGATGATCCGGCAGGTGGTCGCGGGCCGGTCGGGCCATTGGTCCTTCATCTCGGCCAGCAGGCGCTTTTCGGCCCTGGTCAGCGGATGAGGCTGGCTGTAGTGCCCGTCCGGCAGGTTCTCGATCCCCGCCACCTCGCCCGTCACGCCCAGAAATTCCTCGACGCGACCATACCAGGGATCGAGGTCGGCGTAGCCGAGCGGCCAGCTGTCGCCGAACCCGTCCCGCGCGGCCATATGCAGGTCGAGATCGGAAATGCGCAGCGCATTCCGCCCCCAGAGATGCAGCCGCCCGCCAACCTGGCGCGCCCGGTACCAGTTGAACCGCGCGCCCCGCGCCGTCGTGTAGGGATTTTGCCGGTCGTTGATGAACAGATGCGACGTCTGCGGCGTGAAGGACATGCAGCGCGCCTGCACCGCCTGGCCCTTGAGGATCGACATGACCCGCGTCAGCACCGAGACGCGCGAGCCCTCCTCATGCGACTGCGGCGGGAAATCCTTCGCCGGGTCAAGCTTGCGCCCGGCTTCGAGGATCAAGGTGCGAAGCCCGCGTTCGGCGCATTCCTTCGCCACCCAGCCGCCTGCGGCGCCTGAGCCGATGACGATGACGTCGAAGGCCTCGGTTTCGGTCATGGCCGCCCCCTCCTGGCCTTCCCTCATGGCCGCCGCGTCACATAGCCCCAGACCTCGCCCACGGTCCAGGCGATGGTGAGGATGATCACGTAGGGCAGCGCCAGAAGATACCGCCCGCCCCGGCCCTTGCGCGCCTGCGTCAGCCCGTGACGCAGCCAGAGGCTGACCGGGATGAGCGGCGACAGCGCGATGTAGAAGAACCGCTGGCGGGGCGTGAAATGTTTCGCCCGGATCCAGCCGAACAGCCGCCCCCAGTGGAACCGTTCCGGCAAAAGCCGGGCAAGCGTCGCGGGCGGGCGGACATGCTGCACCACCAGTTCGTTCGACAGGAGCAGCTCTTCGCCAAGCGAGATCAGATGCCAGTTGACCACAGGCTCATGGAAGCGGTCGCGCCAGAGGTGCCGCGTCGCCTCCAGCGCCTTGCGGGAATAGGTGACATTGACGTCCGACACCCAGGTCGCCGATCCGGATTCAAACGGGCGGCCGTAGCGTCCGAAGTCGGTGACCCAGAAGGCCCAGTTCAGAAGGCTCACAGGTTCCTTGCAGTCGATCGCGCCGCCGATGACGTTCCGGCCCGTCTCGCGATGCAGGCGCACCACCGTTGCCGCCCAGTCGGGTGCCGGATGGCCGCGATCTTCCAGAATGGCGATGATGTCGCCGGTCGCCGCCGCAAGGCCCGCTGCACGGCGCCGGTCGAACAGCTCGTGCTGCCCGGCTTCGGTGGTGATCGGATAGATCGGGGTGATCGCACCCAGATCGAGGAAAGTCACATGCGGAAACTCCGCCGCATAGGTCGCGGCCTCTGCCACGGTCGCATCGTAGGGCACGATCAGTTCAAGGCGCGGCGGCGCGGTGAAGCGCTGCGTGGCCCTCAGGAACTCCCGCAGATAGGGGCCGCCATCGACGATGGTGACAACGATCGACAGGAGCGGATCGGATTTCACCTCAAGACCTTCGCTCAAATCATTCCCTCAAACATCATCGTCATAACATGGGCGCCACGGCATCCAAAGGTTCGGCTGGCTCAGACCCGCATCGGCCCGAGATCATCGAGTCTGACCGGCAGGCCCGTTCTTGTGCTTTCGGGGACGGCCGCGGCGATTTCGACGGCGCGCAGCGCCGCATGCCCGTCGGCGATGCGCAGGCCGCTCTCGCCCCGCGTCAGCCGCACGAAATCCGCCAGTTCCGCCGCGAACGAGGTCTCGGCCGTCACTTTCCAGCTTTTCAGCTTCTCGGTCAGTTTCGTGCCCCAGAACCGGTTCCGTTCCCGCCTTGCCGTACCGCCCGGCCGGTCCATGGTGATGGTCAGCGTCTCCATCGGCGCATAGGCACCCATCACCATACCGTGGCTGCCATAGACCTCGACCGCGCTGCGATAGCCTTTCCAGTCGGTCCAGGTCGCCTGGTATGTCGAGGCAAGGCCCGAGGGCGCCTTGAAGATCGCCATCGCATTATCCTCGGAACCCGGCACCTTCCAGACCTTTTCGGTCGCCACGCCATAGACTTCGGTGATCTCGCCCATAAGGTGCCGCGCCATGTCCGACATATGGATACCCACGTCCCACAGCGCCCCGCCGCCCGAGATTTCGGCCTTGTATTCCCAGTCATAGGCGAATTTCGGCAGGCCCTCGTGCCCGCCATAGATGCGGATATGGTCCAACTCGCCGATCCGGCCGCTGTCCATCACATCCTTCACATGAGCGAAGGCCGGGTAATAGCGCATGTTGAACCCCGCCCCCAGCACCCGACCCGCCGCTTTCGCCGCCGCGACGATCCGGCGGCTGCCCTCGACCGTGTGATGAAGCGGCTTTTCCGACAGCACATGCAGGCCGCGTTCGAAGGCGGCGAGGCACAGGGGCTCGCGGACATGGGCGGGGGTCGAGATGATGACGGCATCCATCTTCTCATCGAGGAACCGGCCAAGCTCGGTATGAACCGCAGCGCCTCCCGCGAGCGCGCGGGCTTTCCCGGCGTCGAGGTCCATGACAGCGACCAGTTCCGTCCCGGGGTTCGCGCTGACCGTCGCCACCCGCATCCGGCCGATCTTGCCCGCCGCCCCGATGATCCCGATCCGCATTCCGCCCCTTCCCTGCCATCGCCCGGTTCCCGGCGCGTCCAGCAAACGTCATCAATGACTTCGAAACAATCCGTTTGTCGCGCGGCTATCACGGGCGGGGGATTCGGGCCAGCGCCCCGCGCCTTGGGTGTTCCTTTGGGAAACGGTGCGGGCTAGGGTCGGGGAAAGCGGAAGGGACGGGGATTATGGCGGGGTTCGAAAGCGCGCTCGGGGGCCGGAAGGTGCTGGTGACCGGGGCCTCCGGCTTCATCGGACGGCGCCTGGTCGCGGCGCTGGTCGCGGCGGGCGCGGAGGTGACGGCGCTTGGCCGCACCCGTCATTCCGCCGCGCCGTTCCGGGGGCAGAAGGTGCGCTGCCTCACCGGCGCGATGGGCGATCCGACCATCGCGCGCGCGGCGGTGGCGGGGCAGGAGGTGATTTTCAACCTCGCCTATGATTTCCGCGATACGGGCGCCGCGAATCTCGCCGCGCTTGAAACAGTGCTCGCCGCCGCCGAGGCGGAGGGCCGGGCGCGGATCGTCCACACCAGCTCCATCGTCGTCTACGACGACTGGCCGGGTGGCACGTTGACCGAAGCCTCATCGATGGACCGTCCTGGCGGCAGCCCCTACCGGCAGGCGAAGGTGGCGATGGAGCGGCGGCTGATGACCTCGCCGCTGCCCGTCGCGATCCTGCAGCCGACCATCGTCTGGGGACCGGGATCGAGCCTGTGGACCGACGGGTTCGCCGAGGCGCTCCTTGCCGGAGCGGTCGTGGTGCCTGAGCCGGAGGGCCTGTGCCAGGGCGTCTATGTCGATGATGTGGTGCAGGCCTGCCTGCGCGCCGCCCTCCTGCCCGACCTCGGGCGCGAGCGGTTCATCGTCAACGGACCCCGACCCTTCCCCTGGTCCGCGCTTCTGCAGGGGTACTGCACGCTTCTCGGCCAAGGCGAGGTCCGATTGGCCCCGGCAGACAGCCTGAAACCGGCCATCCCCCACGGCGCCGAACCCCAGCCCGACCACGCGCCTTCCGCCGCCGCCCGCCTTTCTGCCCTGGGCCGCCGCCTGATCGGGCGCGACCGTTTCGAGGCCCTGGTACGCACCGCCAAGCGCCGCCTGAAGCGCGGCCGCGAAATGCGGCCCGACGCCCACCTTTACGAACTGATGGTCGCGGCGGGACAATGCCCGGCGCAACAGGCGACCGAGCGGCTTGGCTATGCACCCGCATTCGGCCTCACGGAAGGGTTGCAGGCAGCCGGGCCGTATCTGAGGCGAATGGGCGGGCAGTAGCGCGGACCAACGCCCCCGCCGGTCCGGGATGGTCGAAAAGGGGATCGGACGGAAAGGCTATCTTCGCCCGAGACAAGGTTTGCCAACTGTTGACGCGGCCCTCCGGCGAGGGCGATTGTCGGGGGTGTAAGTAGACATTTTTTTCACTATGTTCGCGCCATGCCCGACGCGCCCCGCACCACGATTATCTCGGTTTGCTACAACAGCCTTGCCGTTCTGCCCGACCTGCTGGGATCTGTGCCGCCAGGCAGTCCCGTGATCCTTGTTGACAATGCGTCCGACGACCATGAGGGGACCGCGCGCCTCGCAGGTCAGGCGGGCGCCCGCCTGATCCGCAATCCCGAGAACCGCGGATTCGGCGTTGCCTGCAATATTGGCGCGGCGGGGGCCAGGACCGAGTTTCTGCTGTTCCTCAATCCGGACGCCAGCCTTGAAGAGGGATGTCTGGCGGCACTGGAAGGCGCGATGGACCGGTTTCCCCGCGCGTCTGCCATGAACCCGCGCATCCTTTCGGCGGACGGCGGCGCCTATTTCAAGCGCCGGAGCGTGCTGTTGCCGCGACGCGAGCATATGCCGCACGGTTGGCCGACGATGGATCGCGAGGTGACGGTGCTTTCCGGCGCGGCGCTGATGGTACGCCGGACCGATTTCGAGGCCGTCGGCGGCTTCGACCCCAAGATTTTCCTCTATCATGAGGATGATGACCTGAGCCTGAGGCTGCGGGCCGAGCGCGGGCCGCTGATGTTTGTTCGCGAAGCCGCGGTGCGGCATAGGGGCGGGCAATCGACGGTACGCAGCCCGGAGGTTGCGGCGTTGAAAGCCCGCCATATGGGCCGGTCGCGCGTCTATGCGGCCCGCAAGCACGGGCGCCCCTGGCCTTTCGCAACGGCGCTGCTGTTTGCATTGGCCGCGGTTGCAAACCCGCTTCGAATGGCCTCTGCTCGATCTCGCGCCAAACAGCTGGGCTTCTGCGCCGGGGTGTTGAGTATGTGGCGCGACTGAACTACCAGCATCGGGACAGCATTCCTGAAGTCCCGCGCCTGAAGATCGTTGCCGTCGGCTGTCTGGCGGCGCCGCTACTGGAAAGATGCGCGCCGCAATCCCGCGGCGCAATGCACAGACGGCGACCGCCATGAACGGAAAAGTCTCATCCTGGAAACTCAAGCGCGAACTGGCGCGGGTCGTCCGACAGATCAATACGCGTTTCCCAATGATCTCGACGCTTCTCAGAAGCTGTTCCGGCCCGGATCTCTACGATTTCCTTGCGCGCAGAAGGCTGAGGCGGAGCACCGGCAATGCCCCCTTCACTTCCAGCCCGGTTCGATTCCGCAAGAAAGTGGCGATCTACCTTCTCTCCCCTGACAGGGGAGTGGAAGAGACACATATTGCCAGTCTCGAATATCTGATCGCAAAGGGATACGCGCCGGTCGTCGTGTGCGGCCAACCGATTTCAGATGCCGACCGCGCCCGGCTGCTCGGGCGAAGCGCAATCTACATCGAGCGAACGAACATAGGTGATGTCCTCGACGGATACCGCGAGGCTGTCCTGTCGCTTCGACCTCTGCTGCCGCGCCTCACACGCCTCGTCATGCTCGACGATTCCCGGTGGCTCACGGTTTCGGAAGGCTGCGACTGGATCGAACAGGCAGAGGCCTTGAACAAGGATTTTGCCGCTGCCGCTTCATGCTATCATTTTCCCGACACAGAGACCTCCGACCATCGCGCGCTCAGGTGGACCTATGGGGCCAGCGAGACGGATTTTCACTATTGCTCTTTCGCTCTGATGATCTCCGCGCAAGTTCTTCGCGCATCCGGGTTCATGGAGTTCTGGCATAGGCTCCAGACCGAAACCGCCAGCGCGGGCGCTTTTGATGGCCGTGAAACCGGCCTTGGTCAGTGGGTCATGCGTCAAGGCTTTTCTCATGGCGCGACCTACGACATGCGCGATCTGGACAAGGAGCTCGATCGCCTGTCGGATGCTCGATTGCGGTGGATTGTGGATAACCTTGTGCTGGTGGCCGAGCCGGGCCTGGCCGGGATCAGGTCAGCCATTCTCGACGCAGATCGGCCCGATCGTGCCGACATGATGGGTCTGATCCTCACGGCGGTGGCCAGGCAAGGTTCAAACGACTGCCTGGCGCATTATGCCATAGGCGAGCGCAAGTTCGGTTTCCTCAGGAAATCGCCGGTCTATCTGGAAGAAGATGCATCAAATGCAACGATCCGGATCGCCTGCAGTCTGGATGGCCCGAATGGCGAGGCCATTCTCAGGGAAGCCGTGGCACTCCGCGCCGCGCGGGCAGCACATTTCAAGCCAGAGCTGCGACTGGACGACCATGTTCGCCAAGACCTCAGCCAGCCGGAGGTGCACTGACATGATGTGCGTGCAGATGCGCTCGGCAAATCCGACCTGTTGCCGGATGAGCGGCACTGATAGCTTCCGTCAAACGCGCCGCCATACAATGTCCGCTTGATGCCGATCCTGAGATACCGAGACAAGACAATATACTACGCGCATATTCCGAAATGCGCCGGCTCCTCGGTCGAGGACTATCTGCAAGACCGTTTCGGCCCGCTGGATTTGTTGGACCGTGGCTGGCACAGCCGACCTGACGAGATCCGCCGCGGCAAGTCGTCGCCGCAACATATGACATTGGAGGCGCTGTATCGTCAGTTTCCCAGCGACATGTTCGACTTGCATTTCGCCATGGTGCGGCATCCGGCTCGTCGGTTGATCAGCGCCTTCCTGCACAATCGCAATCACCGGTTGATAGATCCATTTCTTTCTCTGGACGGCCTGTTGCGGTTTCTGGAAGATGGCGACCCGACGATCCATACGAATACCGACAACCATTTCCTGCCCGCGACCGCCTTTGTTGATCCCTCCGCCAAGGTCTTCCGCCTCGAGGACGGGGGGGGCGATCTGATCCGTTGGCTGGACGCACTCGCCGGAGACAGCGACGGCCCGCGCGAGCTGCCCAGATCAAACGAAAAGAGCGCGCCCCCGGCCGAAGCCCAGAGCCAGCTCAGAAACCGCATCATTTCGCAACTGCAGCCACAGCTTCCAGCGCTGGGTCGGCCGTTTCTGGCAAGGATAGCTGCGATCTATTCAGACGACTTCGATCGCTTTGGCTACGAT
The DNA here is from genome assembly GCA_041397305.1 of Paracoccaceae bacterium. Taxonomy (GTDB): domain Bacteria; phylum Pseudomonadota; class Alphaproteobacteria; order Rhodobacterales; family Rhodobacteraceae; genus TMP-24. The sequence continues at coordinate 461,083 of JAWKWX010000002.1, forward strand.
CCCTTTTCCATCTGAGCACGAAAACTCATGCCGATGGGACTTGAGCGCCATCGGCGCACAGGCATCCCAGGAGCGCCACGTCAGAGCCGTCGGCTCGCCACCCAGGCGTAGCCGTTGGGGCAAAGCACATAGCATTCGCGAAGCCCGTGCGGCTTGTCGGTCGGCGGCTGGAGGATCGTCGCCTGCTCGTCTGCCGCCGCCAGCGCCGCCACCCTGTCGGGATCGCTTTCGTAGAGCCTGATCTCGATGCCCGCGCCGCGCGCGCCCGCTTCGGGCAAGAGCGACAGGAGCGGGTTCGATCCGTAGGTCGGATCGGCATGAAGCTGAAAGATCTGGTCGCCATAGGTCATGATGGCGAAATCCTTCGACAGCCGATGCGCGCCCATGCCGAAAAGGCGCGTCAGGAATGCGGCCTCGGCCCTCACGTCCCGCACCAGCAGGTTCAGCCCGATACCCTTGAGCGAGCGGCCGAAATCCTCCGGGCTGATCTTTTCGAAATCCATGCTGCCTCCTGCCGCCCTTGCCCCGCACGCCTCGGGCCTTGTCAAAGCCTGCCCGTCCGTGAATGGTCACGCAATGACCGACATGCTTTTCAGCCTGATCCCGGCCCATGACCTTTTCATCTTCGTGATGGCAGGGCTCGTGCTCAATCTCACGCCCGGCGCAGATGTGATGTTTGCGACCGCCTCTGGCCTGTCGGGCGGGCCGCGCGCGGGGGCGGCGGCGGGATGTGGCGTCGGGCTTGGCGGCCTCTGGCATGTGGGCCTGGCTACCGTTGGCCTGTCCGCCCTGCTCGCGGCCTTGCCTGCAGCGCTCACCGTGCTCCGCTGGGCGGGGGCGGCCTATCTTCTCTGGCTCGCCTGGTCGAGCTGGCGCGCCGGCGACGCACACCTGCCGCAGCCCGAGGCGATCACCCCGGCGCGCGCCTTCTGGCGCGGCTTTCTCGTCAATGCCTTCAATCCCAAGGTCGCCCTCTTCATCCTCGCCTTCCTGCCGCAGTTCACCGATCCGGCGCGCGGGCCGGTCTGGCAGCAGATCGCTGTCCTTGGGCTGATCTTCACGCTGACCGGAACGATGGTCACCGCACTGTACGGCGCGGCAGCGGGCCTTTTCCGTGCTGCACTGGCCGCGCGGTTGCATCTTCTCAACCGGGTCGCGGCGGGGCTTCTGGCCCTGCTCGCCGTCCGCCTTCTTCGCACCAACTGAGGTTTTCATGGCAGAGATCACCCTTCTCGACGGCGGCATGGGGCAGGAACTGATCGCCCGTTCCGGCGACGCGCCGACGCCCCTTTGGGCGACACAAGTCATGATCGACCATCCGGGTCTCGTGCGCGCGATCCATGCCGATTATTTCGCCGCCGGATCGTCGGTCGCCACCGCCAACACCTATGCGATCGAGCGCGAGCGGCTGAGGAAGTTCGATATCGAGGGCCGGTTCGAAGCCTTGATGACGCAGGCCCTGAGCGAGGCCGCCGAAGCGCGCGCTGCCCATGGCGGCGGACGAATCGCAGGCTCGCTCGGGCCGCTCGTCGCCTCCTACCGTTCCGATGTCCTGCCGCCGCACGAGGTGGCCGTCGCGCGCTACCGCGAGGCGGCGGGGCTGATGGCGCCGCATGTGGATGTCCTGATCGCCGAAACCGTTCCTGCGCTTGCCTCCGCCCGCGCGGTGGCCGAAGGCGCCTCCGGCGCGGGACGGCCGCTCTGGCTGTCGGTCACCGTCGATGACGAGAACGGCACCCTCCTTCGTTCGGGCGAACGGGTCGCCGACCTCGCGCCGATCCTGCGCGATCACGGCATCGCGGCGATCCTCGCCAACTGCTCGGCGCCCGAGGCGATGGCGGCGGCGCTTGAAGTCTTCAAGACCTTCGGACTGCCCTTCGGCGCCTATGCGAACGGCTTCCAGCAGATCACCAAGGACTTCCTGAAGGACAATCCGACGGTCGATCTGCTGAGCGCCCGGCCCGAGATGACGCCCGCCCGCTATGCCGACTTCGCCCTCCTTTGGGTGAAGATGGGCGCCACGATCATCGGCGGCTGCTGCGAGACGACACCCCCCCATATCGCCGAGATCGCCCGGCGGCTGACCGCCGAAGGCCACCGGATCGTCTGATGCCGCCGGACCATCTTCGGTTCGCGGGTCGGCCGGACCAGGAACAGCGCGCCGCTCTGTTCGATATCGTCCGCGAAAGCCCGGCGCTGATGCGGTCGCTTGAAGGTCTCAGGGCGCTTGACCTGCCGGACAGCTGACTTGTGTCGGGCGCGATTTACAACCAGGTCTGGAACCACCTCACCGGGCAGCCCGAAATGTACGGGGTCAAGGATATCGACTTGTTTTACGTCGATTCCGACACCAGCTACGAGGCAGAGGACCGCGAGATCCGCCGCGCCGCATCGCTTTTCCCCTCTGAGCCGCCGGTCGAACTGCGCAATCAGGCGCGCGTGCATCTGTGGTTCGAGGCGCATTTCGGCCAGAAGCGTGCGCCCCTGACCGACAGCCGTACCGCGATTGCCCAGTTCGCCAGCCGGACCCACTGCGTCGGTGTCAGGCTCGATGCCGACGACAGGCTTGCGCTTTGCGCGCCCCATGGGCTTGACGACATCTTCGCCTTTCGCCTCACACCCAACACCTGCCTTCCGAACCGCGCGACGCACGAGGCGAAGGCCGCCCGTCAAAAGTCCTGCTGGCCGGAACTGACGGTAATTCCCTGGCCGACGGGCTGATAGATTGGGCTGACAGATTCGTTGCTTGCCCTTTCACTGTGGTCCAAATATCCCGGGGTGCGGGGCAGAGCCCCGCTCCGTTCCCCGGGATCCATGACCGAATTCACCTACGATCCGCCCGATGAGCCTGTCCGTGTGATCCATGCCGATCATGCAGTCCTTCTCGTCGACAAGCCCGCAGGTCTCCTCTCCGTGCCCGGCAAGGGTGAACATCTGGCCGACTGCATGATCGCGCGGGTGCTGAAGCTCTACCCCGAGGCCCTGCTCGTCCACCGGCTCGACCTCGACACATCGGGCGTGATGGTCTTTGCCCTGACCCGCCATGCCCAGCGCGAGCTTGGCGCGCAATTCGAGGGGCGGCAGACGAAGAAGGTCTATCGCGCGCGCCTTTGGGGGCATCTGGAACCGAAGGAGGGCCGGGTCGACCTGCCCCTGATCGTCGACTGGCCGAACCGGCCACGCCAGCATGTGAACCATGAGACCGGCAAGCCCGCCCGGACCGACTGGCGCGTCCTCGGCCATGACGCCGACGGCACCTCTCGGGTCAGGCTTTATCCGCTGACCGGGCGCAGCCACCAGCTCCGCGTCCATATGCAGGCGCTCGGCCATCCGATCCTTGGCGATCCGCTTTATGCCGAAGGGGCCGCACGCGACTTTCCGCGCCTGATGCTGCATGCCGAAAGCCTGCGCTTCCGCCATCCGGAGACCGGCAAGGGCGTCACCTTTTCGGCCCCCTGCCCCTTCCGATAAGGGCGCAGCCCATCGGCGCGGCGCAGGACCCACAGATGCAAAAAGGCCGCCCGGGGTGTCCCGCAGGCGGCCTTCGAATTCTTCGCGCTTGAAGCGATCAGCCTTGACGGGCCTTGTAGCGCTTCTGCGTCTTGTTGATCACATAGACCCGGCCCTTGCGGCGCACGACCTGGCAATCGCGGTGGCGCGTCTTGAGCGAGCGGAGCGAGTTCGCAACCTTCATCGTTCTCTCCTTCGCAGGCCAAGTCGGCGCTGCATGACTTGCCCCGGAGGGGCGGTGAATGGTGGGCGCGACAAGGATCGAACTTGTGACCCCTACGATGTCAACGTAGTGCTCTACCGCTGAGCTACGCGCCCGCCGTCAACAATTCCGCCCATCCCAAACAATAAGGACGCGGGCGGAACCGCGTCGGTCCCGGGGTCTATATAAAGAGTCGTCCGGGCTTGCAAGAGGGTTTGGCGCTTAAGTTTTTGGCGCTATGGTTGATCCATGACAAGACCGGCTGCACCCACGATCGCCTACGAACTCCATCTGCCGGACGAGCGGCTGACAAGCGTGGTTTTCGCCTCGCCCCATTCCGGCCGCGCCTATCCCGAAGCGTTTCTCAGGGCCTCCGTGCTGGATGAACGCGCGATCCGTTCTTCCGAAGATGCCTTTGTCGATCTGCTGCTTGGCGGCGTCATCGAGCTTGGCGCGCCGCTGCTGACCGGCATGGCGCCCCGCGCCTATCTGGACCTCAACCGCGGCGCCGATGAACTTGACCCGGCGGTGGTCGAAAGCGCGCTGTCCTTCGCCCACAATCCGCGAATCGCCTCGGGGCTCGGGGTGATTCCCCGCGTCGTTTCCGGCGGGCGGGCGATCTATCGCGGCAAGATCGCTATGTCGGAGGCGCGCGAGCGCATCCAGACCTACTGGCATCCCTATCATGACCGGCTGCGCGCGCTTTTGTCCGAATCGCGGGCGCTGTTCGGGCAGGCGATCCTCGTCGATGTCCATTCCATGCCGCATGAGGCGATGGAAACGCTCGCCCATAGGCCCGGTCACCGGCCCGAAATCGTGATCGGCGACCGCTATGGCGCCTCGGCGACGGGTGACATTGCCGAGGCCGTCGAAACGGCCTTCCGTGCCCAGGGTTTCACCGTCGCCCGCAACGCGCCGTTCGCGGGCGCCTATATCGTGCAGACCTATGGCCGCCCCGGCATCGGCCAGCACGCGCTGCAGATCGAGATCGACCGCAAGCTTTACATGGACGAGCGCACGATCACCCCGCATGGCGAATTCGCCCCGTTCAAGGCGCGGCTGCAGCGCGTCCTTGCCGATATTGCCGCGATCGGCGGCGAGGTGCAGAAGCTGGCGGCGGAATAAACGAATCTGTTGACTGCGCCTGACGTTGCGTCACCCTCGCTGCAGTTTGCACAGGGGGCTGCCATGCGACTGATGCTTGCACTCATCTTCTCGGTTCTCGGTCTTTCCGCGCAGGCGGAAGACCGCTGGATGTCGATCCCGAAACCGCCACCCATGCCCGAGGCCGCGAGTTCGGGCACGGCGCCGGTCAACGGGATCGAGATGTATTACGCAACCTACGGCGCGGGCGATCCGGTGTTGCTGATCCATGGCGGGCTAGGCAATGCCGATATCTGGGCCAATCAGGTGATCGACCTGATGAAGGATCATCTTGTCATCGTTGCCGACAGCCGGGGCCATGGCCGTTCGACCCGGACGGAAGAGCCCTATGGCTACGACCTGATGGCGTCGGATTACCTCGCGCTTCTCGACTATCTCAAGATCGACAAGGTCGATCTGGTGGGCTGGTCGGACGGCGGGATCATCGGTCTCGATATCGCGATGAGCCATCCCGAGCGGCTGGATCACCTGTTTGCCCAGGCCGCGAACATCACTGTCGACGGCGTCGATCCGGCCGTGGCGGAAAATGCGGTGTTTGGCGACTATATCGGCTGGATGGGTGAGGAATATGCGACGCTTTCGCCGACGCCGGACCAGTTCGACGCTTTCGTCGAACAGATCTCCGGCATGTGGGCCAGCCAGCCAAACTGGAGCGATGATCAGGTGAGCGCGATCACCGTACCCACCGCCATAGTGGCAGGCGATCATGACGAGGCAATCCTGCGCGCCCATACCGAGAAGATGGCGGCGCTCATTCCCGGTGCGAAACTGGTGATCCTGCCGGACGCGAGCCACTTCGCCATGCTCCAGGCGCCAGATGAATATACCGCTGCCGTCAGGGCCTTCATCGACGGCTGACCGGGCCGAGCGGGCCGCTCGTCGAGCCTTTCATCTCTCCTCGCTCGCGGGCGCCCACAGGTCAGCGCAACGCCCGGCCCTTGACGATCGCATCCTTGCCGAATTTCGCGCGGATGCGGTCGGCGGCGCGCTCGGCGCCCACCCGGCGCACGGCCTCCGGGTCGAGAAGATCGCCCGACAGGTCGGCCTCGTGTCCCGGTCTGATATCTGACAGACCCACGCCGATCAGCCGGAAAGGCCCGGCCTCCTTCACGCCCGCCATGAGCTCCGCCGCCGCGCGATAGAGACGGTCGGCGGTCTGGGTCGGTTCATGCAGCCGGTGACTGCGGGTCAGGAGCGTGAAATTCGCGCGCCTCAGCTTCAGCGTGACGGTGACGCCCGCAAGGTCCTTGGCCTTGGCGCGGTCCGTGACCCGCTCTGACAGCCGCCATATGTGACCGTCGAGCAGCTCGCGATCTGCCGTATCCTCGTCGAAAGTCGTTTCAGCCGAGATCGACTTCATAGGTTCATGCGGGTTCACCCGCCGGTGATCCTCGCCGCGCGCCAGATGCCAGAGCCGGTCGCCGATCGAACCGAACTTCTGCCCCAGGTCCTTGCGGTCCCATCTGAGGAGATCGTCGAAGGTGCGTATCCCCGCCTGTTCCAGCATCGCCTGTGACGCCGCGCCCACCCCCCAGATCATCCTGACCGGCTTGCCTTTCAGGAAGGCCGCCGTATCCGCCCGTCCGATCACCGAAAAGCCACGCGGCTTGTCGAGGTCGGAGGCAACCTTGGCCAGGAACTTGTTATGCGACAGCCCGACCGAACCGGTGAGACCGATCTCTTCCTCCATCCATTTCAACAGGCGGCAAAGAAGGACAGCGGGCGGCGCCTTGTGCAGCCGTGCCGTGCCGCCCAGGTCGAGAAAGGCCTCGTCGAGCGACAGGGGTTCGATCTGCGGTGTCAGCGCCTCCATCAGCGCGCGGATGTCTTTCGAGACGGCGGCATAATGACTGCCGCGCGGCTTGATGACGACCGCCTCGGGGCAGAGCCTCAGCGCCTGAAACATCGGCATGGCGGACCGCACGCCCTTGATGCGCGCGAGATAGCAGCAGGTGGAAACGACCCCGCGCCGCGCGCCGCCCACGATCACCGGCCTGTCGCGCAATTCCGGCCGGTCGCGCTTTTCCACGGACGCATAGAAGGCGTCGCAGTCCATATGCGCGATCGACAGGTCGAAGAGCTCCGGGTGCGCCAGCACGCGCGGCGACCGGCAGGCCGGGCAGCGGCTGCCGGTTTCGAACCCATGGAAACAGTCGCGGCACAGGGCGGGCATGGGCAGATCATACGCCGGACCAAAGCACGCGCAAACCGCAAGCGTTGCGTCAGGGCGCGGGCCTTCGGTGTGGAAGGGTCCGTTCCCAAACCCACTTGCGCGCGCGTTGCAATCCGACCATCTAGAGGAAAGACAACCGGGAGGGACCGATGAACGGAAACGAATTCACAGGCGGCGGCACCGTTCTGCTGGTGCTCGCGCTCTTCATCCTGCTGTGCATCTGGCTTGGCGTGCGCATCGTGCCGCAGTCGGAAAAGCATGTGGTCGAGCGGTTCGGGCGGCTGCGCGCCGTATTGGGGCCCGGGATCAACTTCATCATCCCATTCCTGGATCGGGTGCGCCACAAGATCTCGGTCCTTGAACGCCAGCTGCCGACCCACAAGCAGGATGCGATTACCGCCGACAACGTGCTGGTGACGGTCGATACCAGCGTTTTCTATCGCATCACCGAGCCCGAAAAGACCGTCTACCGCATCCGCGATGTGGACGCGGCCATTGCCACGACCGTCGCGGGTATCGTGCGGGCGGAAATCGGCACGATGGATCTCGATCACGTGCAATCGAACCGGTCGAGCCTGATCGCCAAGATCCGCGATGCGCTCGCGCAAGTGGTGGATGACTGGGGGATCGAGGTGACGCGGGTCGAGATCCTTGACGTGAACCTCGACGAGGCAACACGATCGGCCATGCTGCAGCAGCTGAATGCCGAACGGGCGCGGCGCGCGCAGGTGACCGAGGCCGAGGGCAAGAAACGCGCGGTGGAGCTTTCGGCCGACGCCGAACTTTACGCCGCCGAGCAGGTCGCCAAGGCGCGCCGTATCACCGCCGACGCCGAAGCCTATGCCACCGGCGTGGTCGCCCAGGCGATCAAGGAAAACGGCATCGAGGCGGCGCAATATCAGGTCGCGCTGAAACAGGTCGAGGCCCTGTCGGCCGTCGCCGCCGGACAGGGATCGCAGACGGTGATCGTACCGGCATCCGCGCTTGAGGCCTTTGGCGACGCGTTCAAACTGTTGAAAGGGCGCGGCTGATGGAACTTTGGCAGCATTGGTGGATCTGGGCCGCCGCGGGTGGCGTGCTGGCAATCCTTGAAGTGATGGTGTCGGGCTATGTGCTCCTTGGCTTCGCCGTCGGCGCGGTGCTGACCGGCGTCCTGATTGCGCTCGGCATCCTTGGCGAATGGCTTTCGCCCATGGTTCTGGTCTTCGCACTCGCCTCGCTCGCCGCCTGGCTGGTGCTGCGCCGGGTCTTCGGCCTGCCCCGTGACCGTGTGAAGATCATCGAGCATGATATCAACGAGAACTGAGACAGGGCGGCGAAGGCCGCCCTGTCCCTGTCCGGACGCCATCATTCCGCCAGAGCGCCGCGCCCCGTGACCACCGTCAGGTCAGCGCCCGGTAGCGCGCCGCCAGATCCGCCATCGCGCTTCGGTAAGGCCCCGGCCCGCAGCTCGCACGGGCCGCGCCAAGATCGGCGGCAACCGCGATCCGGTCAAGCGCGCCCATCATCATCACATTGACCGGCAGGCGCGCGGCAGAAACGACGGCCCGCACCAGCCCCGGATCGGTCAGGCCGGGAACGAAAAATCCATCCGCGCCCGCTTCGGCATAGGATTTCTCGCGCTGCAGGGCCTCGGTCAGGCAGCCATCATGCGCCGCCGGGTCGGCCTTCAGAAACAGGTCGGTCCGGGCATTGATGAAAAGCGGTACGTCCGCCTGGCGCGCCACCTCTCTGATCGCCCTGATACGGCCTGCCTGAACCTCGATCGGATGAAGACCCTCGCCCCGCACGATCCGGTCCTCGAAATTGATCCCGATCGCACCGGTGCGGATCAGCTGGCGCACATTTTCGGCCAAGTCCGCCGGGTCAGTCGCATATCCGCCCTCGAAATCGACGCTGACCGGAATATCCACGGTCTGCACGATCCGCTCCACGATCCGCAGCAGGAAATCGAGCGGGATCGCCTCGCCGTCCGGAAACCCCTGCGCGGCCGCGACCGACCAGCTGCCGGTCGCCACCGCCTCGGCACCGGCATCGGCCAGCGCCTTCGCGCCGCCCGCATCCCAGATGTTGTAAAGGACAAGCGGCGCACCCTTCCGGTGCAGTGATCCAAACGCAATCGCCTTGTCTTTCTGGGTCATGGCCCCAGGCTCCTCTTCCTGTCCGTCTTGCGCATCCTGAACTGGCTTTCGGTCTTGTCCTGGTCGGCCAGCCCTGTATGTTCATGCTATGTTCATTTGAGGCGGATTGCCATGACCTACGTTCTCCATCAGATGCCCGGCTGGGGTTCGGCGCTGGTCGAACTGCAACTCGCCTGGTACGGGCTGCCGCATGAGCTGATCGAGACCGGCGATCTCTTCGACAGCGCGGAAGCGCGGGACCGGCTGTCCAGACTCAATCCGCGCGCCCAGATCCCGACGCTTGTGCTCCCCTCGGGCGAGGTGATGACCGAAAGCGCCGCGATCACCCTTCACCTGGCAGACATCACCGGACGCGACGATCTGGTGCCGGGGCCGGACGCGGCCGAGCGGGCGGCCTTCCTGCGCTGGCTTGTCTTCATCGTCGCCAATATCTATCCCTGCCACACGTTCGCGGACGATCCGGCGCGCTTCGTCGCCGATCCGGGCGCGGCGAAAATCTATCGGGCGCGGGTGGACGAGCACCACCGGAAGCTCTGGCGCGAGGTCGCGGCCTTCGTCGAGGGGCGCGGCGGACCGTGGTTCCTCGGGCAACGGTTCAGCGCGCTCGACCTCTATCTCGCGGTGATGACCAACTGGCGGCCGGGAAAGGACTGGTTCGCGGCCGAGGCGCCCGGCCTTCTGGCCATCGGCCGCGCGGCGGGCGGGCGGGCTGAAATCACCGGCGCCATGAAGCGCAACTTCAGCTAGGCAGCCTTGGCGCGGCCAGCCTGCGACCCGTCCGGCGGCGCGCGGCAGTTGCACCTTCGCGCGTGCACGCTTAGGGTCCGCCGCGATCCCGCTCAAGGAACGCCGAGATGACCGACGACCGCGCCGACACCGACCGCCCGGCCAAAACCAGACGCCCGCAGCAGGTCTATACCCTTCTGGTCGAAGTCGGCCGCAAGGAAGGCGACGGGCTGCCCAGGAACGCGACGGGTGCGGCGCTTCTGTGCTATTCCACCGGCGTCAGCGAGGAAGAGGCGGTGCGCGAATGCGTGGCGGTCCTGAAACAGGCCGACATGGCGCCCCTGGACGTGACCGGCTACGGCACGCCGGAGGAACGTGTGGCTCAGGGCCACGAGATCGACGCTGACGAGCGCGAATTGATGGACCGGGCGCTCGCCGAGAATGCCGTCATCGTCGTGCAGGCAACGCCCTTCTATGATGAACAAAGCCGCGCCGCGACACTGCACTGAGGCCCCGATCATGTCCCACGCTCCCCTCGATCCCGTCGCGCTGACTGCCGACCTTATCCGCTGTCCCTCGGTCACGCCGGAAGAGGGCGGCGCGCTGCAGCTTCTCGAAGGCGTTCTCTCACAAGCAGGGTTCGACTGCACGCGCGTGGACCGCAACGGCACACCGAACCTCTTCGCCCGCTGGGGGCGGCAGGGCGCGAACCGCACGTTCGGCTTCAACGGCCATACCGATGTCGTGCCGGTCGGCGATGCCGCCGCCTGGACGCGCGATCCGTTCTGCGGCGAGGTCCATGACGGCTGGCTTTGGGGGCGCGGTGCCACCGACATGAAATCGGGCGTGGCGGCCTTCGTGGCGGCGGCTGTCGATTTCGTCCGCACCACGCCGCCCGATGGCGCAATCATCCTGACCATCACCGGCGACGAGGAGGGGCCGGGCAAGGACGGCACCGTCGCCCTTCTCGACTGGATGAAGGCGAAGGGCGAGGCGATGTCGGTCTGTCTGGTCGGCGAGCCGACCAGCCCCGAACGGTTGGGCGACATGATGAAGATCGGCCGGCGCGGTTCGCTGACCACGTTCATCGAGGCCACGGGAATTCAGGGCCATTCCGCCTATCCGCATCGGGCGAAGAACCCCCTGCACGCGCTGGTGCGGTTGCTCGACCGGCTTGCGACGCACGAACTTGACCGTGGAACCGCGCATTTCGACGCCTCGACGCTTGCGCTGACCACCATCGACTGCGGCAATCCGGCGGGCAACGTGATCCCCGCGCGGGCCAGCGCCCGGCTCAACATCCGCTTCAACGATGCCCATTCCGGCGCCTCGCTGTCCGACTGGCTGAACGCCGAGGCGGCGCGGGTCGAGGCAGAGACCGGCGTCAGATTCACCCTCTCGATCGACATATCGGGCGAAAGCTTCCTCACCCCGCCCGGCGATTTCACCCGCCTTGTCGCCGGATCGGTCAGGGCCGAAACCGGGCTCGACCCCGCGCTTTCGACCTCCGGCGGCACTTCTGACGCGCGGTTCGTCAAGGATCACTGTCCGGTTGTGGAATTCGGCCTTGTCGGCAAGACCATGCACCAGGTCGACGAACGGGTGGAAGTGGCGCAGATCGGCCAGCTGAAGGCGATCTACAGCCGGATCCTGGCCGATTACTTCGCCTGATCGCGCTTTGCCCGAAAGAGCGAGGGGGCGGACAGCCCCCACCCGCGCTTTCCACATGACGACGGCGGTATTGCATGCTAGGCCGCGCCCATGAAAGACCTTCCCTCAAAGGCCGAAATCCTCGCCTGGATCGCCGAGAACCCCGGCGAGACCGGCAAGCGCGACATTGCCAGGGCCTTCGGCATCAAGGGTGCGCAGCGCGTCGAGCTGAAGCGGCTTCTGACGGAACTGGAGGCCGAGGGGCGGCTTGAGAAACGCCGCCGCTCCTACCGCGATCCTGACGCCCTGCCGCCGGTCGCTGTCCTCACGGTACTTCCGCCCGACGCCGCGGGCGATCTGTTCGCCCGGCCCTTGGACTGGCAGGGAGAGGGGGCGGCACCGGTCATCCTGTTCATTCCCCGCAAGGGCGATCCGGCACTGGCCCAGGGCGACCGCATCCTGGCGAAGCTCGCACCGGCAAAGGCACAGGACCATGCCTATGAGGCGCGCCTCATCCGCAAGATCGGCACCAATCCGATCCGCATCGTCGGCCTTTTCCGCAAGGCGGCGGAAGGCGGCCGGATCATCCCGGTCGACAAGGGCGCCGACAAGGAATGGCTGGTCGCGGCCGACGCGACGCTCGGCGCCAGGGACGGCGAACTGGTCGAGGCTGAACAGGTGGGCGCCAGGGGCCGCATGGGCCTGCCGCGCGCCCGCATCGTCGAGGTCCTGGGCGACCCGTCCGCCCCGAAGGCCGTATCGCTGATCGCGATCCACCAGCACGGCATCCCCGATCATTTCCCCGACGCGGTCATCGCCGAGGCCGACAGGATGGAGCCTGCCCCGCTCGGCGACCGCGAGGACTTGCGCCATCTGCCCTTCCTGACCATCGACCCCGCAGACGCGCGCGACCGCGACGACGCGGTCTATGCGCATGGCGACGAGGACCCGAAGAACGCGGGTGGCTTCATCCTTTGGGTCGCGATTGCCGATGTCGCCCATTATGTGACGCCGCAGTCGGCTCTCGACCGCGAGGCGCGCAAGCGCGGCAATTCCACTTACTTCCCCGACCGGGTGGTGCCGATGCTGCCCGACCGTCTGTCGGGCGATCTCTGCTCGCTGCATGAAAACGTCGACCGGGCGGTGCTGGCCGTCTGGATGAAGATCGACGCCCATGGCAACAAGCTGTCGCACCGCTTCACCCGCGGTCTCATCCGTTCGCGCGCCTCGCTCGCCTACGAGGACGTTCAGCAGGCGCAGGACGGTGCACCGAACGACCGGACGGCGGATCTGATGGATCAGATCCGGCCGCTCTATGGTGCCTATGACGCGCTGAAAAAGGCCCGCGCCGCGCGCCAGCCGCTCGACCTCGACCTGCCGGAGCGCAGGATCGAACTCTCCGAGGACGGCCATGTCACCTCGGTCGCCTTCAAGGAACGGTTCGACGCCCACCGGCTGATCGAAGAGGCGATGATCCTCGCCAATGTCGCCGCCGCCGAGGACCTGATCCGGCTGCGCCGCCCGCTTCTCTACCGCGTGCATGAGGAACCGAGCCCCGAAAAGATCGACGCCTTGCGTGACGTGGCGGAGGCGTCGGGCTTCACGCTCGCCAAGGGCCAGGTGCTGAAGACCTCGGCGCTGAACCGGCTGCTGAAACAGTCCGAAGGGACAGAGTTCGACGAGCTTTTGAACATCACCATGCTGCGCTCGATGACCCAGGCCTACTACCATCCGCAGAACTTCGGACATTTCGGCCTGGCGCTGAGGAATTACGCCCATTTCACTTCGCCCATCCGCCGCTATTCCGACCTGATCGTGCATCGGGCGCTCATCTCGGGGCACGGCTGGGGCAAGGACGGGCTTTCGCCCGAGGATATCGAGATGCTGGAGGATACCGCCCAGCAAATTTCCGACACCGAACGCCGGTCGATGGCGGCAGAGCGCGATACGACCGACCGCTATCTGGCCGCCTACCTGTCGGATCGGGTGGGCGCCGAATTCACCGGCCGGATCAGCGGCGTGCAGAAGTTCGGCCTTTTCGTGAAGCTCGACGAAACCGGCGCCGACGGGCTGATCCCGATCCGCTCCGTCGGGCGGGAATTCTTCCATTACGATCCGGCAGGCCAGACACTGAAAGGCGCCGATACCGGACTGACCATCGGGCTCGGCCAGAAGGTCACGGTGCGGCTGGCCGAAGCGGTGCCTGTCACCGGCGGGCTTGCGCTGGAACTTCTTGAGATCGAGGGCGCGCCCCTGCCGGGCGGGGGGCTGAAGCGCGGGCGGGGGATGGCGCGCAAGCCCGGCCAGACCCGCGCGCGCGACGCCAAGGCCCGCCGCAAGGTCGAACGCCGCCGGCGTTGAGCCGCCAGCCCGGCCGTGGATCCGGCCCGCCCCCTTTTCGCCGGGCGCCGGACAGGCTAGGCTTGCCGAAAAGAGAGCAGCCCGATGATCCGCCAGACAGGCCCGATTGCCCTTCTTGTGTCGCTTGCCGGCCTGCCCGGCCTCGCCGGGTCGCCTGCCCCGTCCGAAGGAGCCCCGATCATGTCCACCGGCCCGGAAGCGCTGTTCACCGTGGGCAGCGAGGTCGGCTTTGAGCGCTGGGTCGAGGGCTTCCGCCCCCGCGCACTTGCCCGCGGCATCAGCGAGACCCTGTTCGACCGGGCGTTCAAGGGCGTGTCTTACGATCCCTATGTGATCGAGAAGGACCGCAATCAGGGCGAGTTCGTCAAACCGATCTGGGACTATCTCGACAAGGCGGTATCCGACGAACGGGTGGCGAACGGCAGGAAGGCGCTCAGGAAATACGGCCGCCTCCTGAAACAGATCGAAGCCGCCTACGGGGTGGAGAAGGAGATCGTGGTCGCGGTCTGGGGGCTGGAAAGCTCCTACGGCGCCAATCGCGGCAACCTGCCTCTGATCCAGTCTCTCGCGACGCTCGCCTATGACGGACGACGCGGCAGTTTCTTTGAAAGCCAGCTCATCGCCGCGCTGAAGATCATCCAGGCGGGCAATGTCGCGCCGCGCGACATGACCGGCAGCTGGGCGGGCGCCATGGGCCATACCCAGTTCATCCCGACCTCCTACCTAGCCTTCGCGGTGGATTTTACCGGCGACGGCAAGCGCGATATCTGGTCGGACGACCCGAGCGACGCACTCGCCTCGACCGCCGCCTATCTGGCGAAATCGGGCTGGCGCAAGGGCGCGCGCTGGGGCATCGAAGTGCAGCTTCCGTCCGACTTCAACGTCGATCTGACCGGCGACGGGGTTAAGAAAAGTGCGGCCGACTGGGCCGCGCTCGGCGTCCGCGACATGGAAGGAAGAGTGGTCAAGGAAGGCGGCGCGGCGTCGATCCTGCTGCCCGCGGGCGCGCGGGGGGCCGCCTTCATGATCTTTCCGAACTTCCGCGCGATCGAGCGCTACAATGCCGCCGACGCCTATGTGATCGCGGTCGGCCACCTTGCCGACCGGCTGAATGGCGGCGCGCCGATCCAGGCCGCCTGGCCGCGCGAAGACCGGGCGCTGACCCTGACGGAACGCGTGGAGCTTCAGGAACGCCTCACGCAGGCAGGCTTCGACACCGGCGGTGCCGACGGCAAGGTCGGTCCGAAAACCATTGCCGCCGTCAAATCCTTTCAGCGAACTATCGGCATGATCCCCGACGGCTATGCGAGTCTCGATATCCTGAAGCGGCTGCGCGGTTGAGAGGCCGGGGGTTTCGCACCCCCGGGCCCCCGCGGGATACTTGAAAACGAAAGAGGCAAGGATTTGTTAACCATGCCCGACCTATACTGGTTTCACGGTACAGGCGGGGACGCCGATGACCGTAACGAAAGAGGCGCCCCGGTTGTCATGACCGGGGCGTTTTCGTCTCTTTCGTTTGAAAGTATCCCCGCCGGAGGCACGCGCGCCGCAGCTTTCGGCTGCGGCGCCACCAAGAGGCTTGAGGCCGAAGGCCTCTCCTTTGGATCAGATCAGGCGCGGGCGGCGCGGATGGAATCTTCGAGCTTGCCCAGGGCCTCGGTGAAGATCTCGTCCTGGATGGTGATCGGCGACAGGAAGCGGATCACATTGCCATGGACGCCGCAGGTCAGCAGGATCAGCCCGCGCTGCAGCGCCTCGGCCCTTACCCTGTTGGCGAAATCGGCAGAGGGCTTGCCGGTCCTGGCATCATTGAACTCGACCGCGTTCATGAACCCCGGGCCCCGGATGTCGACGATCTCCGGCACCTCCGCCCTGAGCATTTCCAGATGCTGCTTCAGGCGTGAACCGAGCTGATTGGCGCGGTCGCAAAGCCCTTCCTCCTCGATCACGTCGAGGACGGCGTTCGCCGCCGCGATCCCCATGGGCGAGCCGCCGTATGTGCCGCCAAGGCCACCGGGGCCGGGCGCGTCCATGACCTCGGCGCGGCCGACGACGGCGGCGAGCGGGAAGCCGCCGGCAAGCGCCTTGGCCATCGTCATCAGGTCGGGCTGCACGTCGTAATGTTCCATCGCGAACATCTTGCCGGTGCGGGCAAAGCCGGTCTGGACCTCGTCGGCGATCAGAAGGATGCCATGTTCGTCGCAGATCGCGCGGAGCGCCTTGAAGAATTCGCGCGGTGCCTCGTAGAAGCCGCCCTCGCCCTGCACCGGTTCAAGGATGATCGCGGCCACGCGCTTGGGGTCGACATCGGCCTTGAAGAGATAGTTCAGCGTGTCGAGCGACTGTTCGACAGAGACGCCATGCAGCGGCACCGGGAAGGGCACGTGGAAGACGTCGTTCGGCATGGCGCCGAAGCCGACTTTGTAGGGTACGACCTTGCCTGTCAGCGCCATGCCCATAAAGGTTCGGCCGTGGAAGGCGCCGGAGAAGGCGACGACCGCCTGCCGACCGGTTGCCGCGCGGGCGATCTTCACCGCATTTTCCACCGCCTCCGCGCCGGTCGTGACGAAGACCGCCTTCTTCTCGCCCTTGATCGGCGCGATGGCGGTCAGACGTTCGGCCAGCCGCACATAATTTTCGTAAGGCACAACCTGGTGGCAGGTGTGGGTGAAATGGTCGAGCTGATCCTTGACGGCCGCGATCACCTTCGGGTGCCGATGGCCGGTGTTGACCACCGCGATTCCGGCCGCGAAGTCGATATAGCGGTTGCCTTCCTTGTCCCACAGTTCGGCATTCTCGGCCCTGTCGACGAAGATCTGCGTCATCACGCCCACGCCGCGCGACAGGACGGCCTTGCGGCGGGCTTCGATTTCGGCGTTCTTCATGGCAGTCCCCCTTGAAAGGCCGCGCCGCCCCTCCGGGCCCCGCGTCGGCGTGCGTTCAATATTATGTATTGACGGAAAATAAATTTATCTTTCTCCCGGCTGACCCGCAAGCTATTTCATGCGTATGGAAGGAGCATCCATGACATTCGATACCGGTGCGCGGCTGAAGGCCGAACGCGAGGCTCGCAAATTGTCGCAGCGCCAGCTGGCGGCGCTTGCGGGCGTGACGGCGGCGATGATCTCGATGATCGAACAGAACCGGACAAGCCCTTCTATCGGCACGCTGAAGAAGATCCTGAGCGGGCTCAACATGCCGCTTTCGGCCTTTTTCGCAGAGGATGAGCCCGCCACGGCCAAGTGGCATTTCACCCATGAGGAGTTCCGCGAGATCACGCCACCGGGCGGCGCGACAGACCCCAAGATCAGCTTCCTGCGCGTGGGCCATGCGACCGACAGCGCGCTTCTGGTGCTGTACGAACATTACCGGCCGGGCGCCGACACCGGCCCTGACCTCTACAGCCACGAATCGGAAGAGGCGGGCGTCGTGGTCGAGGGCCAGATCGAACTGACGGTCGGCAGCGAGACCCGGCTTCTGAAAACCGGGGACGGATATCACTTCAACAGCCGCCAGCCGCACCGCTTCCGTAACCCCGGCCCGGGCGATTGCGTGATCGTTTCGGGCTGCACGCCGCCCACTTTCTGAACCATGCGGCTCTTTCTGGCGATCCCTCTGCCCGAACCGGTCGCGGCCCGGCTGGCGGAGGTGGCGACGCGGCTGAAGGTCGGCCGCCCGCTGCCCGAAGAGAACCTGCATCTGACCATCGCCTTCCTGGGCGAACGGCGGGAGCCTGCGCTCGACGAGTTGCATTTCGAACTCGAGCGGCTGCGCCAGCCGACTTTCGCGGTGACATTCGGCCCGCTCGGCACCTTCGGCGACAATCCGGCGACCGTCCATGCCGAGGTGCTGCCAGGCCCCGGGCTCTTGACGCTGCACCGGTCGGTCATGGGCGCGGTACGCGGGGCGGGCATCACGCTCGACCGGCGGCGGTTCCGTCCGCATGTCGCCATCGCTCGCCTGCCCCGCCATCCCGCCCCCGGCGATCATGCCGAGGTTGCGCGGTTTCTGGGGGTTCATGCTGCAACGCCGCTGCCAGGCTTCACGGCTGACAGGTTGACCCTGTTCCGTTCCTGGCTGCGCCCCGAGGGCGCGCTTTACGAGGCGCTCGCGGACTATCCGCTAGGCTAGCTGCTCATCCAGCCCTATGGCCTGTCCTTGCACGGGAAGCGCACGAAGTGCGACGACGAGCCCTGTCAGGCCAGATAGGCGCGGAAAGCCGCCACGACCTCCTCATAGACCTTGCGCTTGAACGGCACGATCGAGGCGATGAGTTCGGCCGATGTCACCCATTTCCATTCTGAGAACTCGGGATGTCCGGTGGCAATGTCGATCTGGTCGTCACGGCCAAGAAAGCGGTAGAGGAACCATTTCTGCCGCTGCCCGCGATATTTGCCACCCCAGACCCTGCCGACCAGTTCGGCGGGCAGGTCATAGGTGATCCAGCCATGGGTCTTGCCGATGAAATCGACAAGATCGGCCGTCACCCCGGTTTCCTCCCAAAGCTCCCTCAGCGCGGCGGCGCGTGGCTTTTCGTCCCCGTCGATCCCGCCTTGCGGCATCTGCCAGGCCGCGGTCTCGCTGTCCTTGCGCTGGCCCGCGAAGATCCGGCCCGCGCCGTCGATCAGCATCACGCCCACGCAGGGCCGGTAGGGCAGGTCATCCATCGCGGACGACCCGCCCCTGTCGCTTCCGCTCATTCCGTTCCCTGCGACACGGCCAGTCCCTTGATGATGTCGATGGCATAGGCCATCTGATAATCGTCCTGGCGGCGCTTGGCGGCTTCCTCGGCGGCCTTCTGCTCTTCCTCGAAGACCTTCTTTTCATCCTCGCTCATCGAATCGTTCGACAGGGCCCCGCGCAGGTCCGCCTCGGACCGCGCGCGCTTGGCGAGGCTTTCCGGCGTATCCTCTTCCTTCGCCGCCAGATCGACCTTGGGCTGTTCGACCACGATGTCGGGCGAGATGCCCAGCGCCTGGATCGACCGGCCCGATGGCGTGTAGTAGCGCGCCGTCGTCAGGCGCATCGCCGCATCGCCCTTCAGGGGCACGATGGTCTGGACCGAGCCCTTGCCGAAACTCTTCGTCCCCACGACGATCGCGCGGTGATGGTCCTGCAGGGCGCCGGTAACGATTTCCGAGGCCGAGGCCGAGCCACCGTTGATCAGGACGACGATCGGCTTGCCCTGCGCCAGATCGCCCGGCTCCGCGTTGAACCGCTCGCTGTCTTCGGGGTTGCGACCGCGGGTCGAGACGATCTCGCCCTTGTCGAGGAACGCATCCGACACGGCCACCGCCTGGGTCAGAAGCCCGCCGGGGTTGTTGCGCAGGTCGATGACGAAGCCCCGGACCTTGTCGATGCCGCCAAGTTCCTCGATGGACTTCTTGATCCCTTCCTCGATGCCCGCATAGGTCTGTTCGCTGAAGGTGGTGACCCGCAGGATCACGGTGTTTTCCTCGGTCCGCGGTTTCACCGCCGCGATCTTGATCGTCTCGCGGGTGATGGTCACGTCGAACGGCTCGTCCGATCCCTCGCGGGCGAGGGTGATGGTGATCTCGGACCCGACCGGGCCGCGCATCATGTCGACCGCCTGGTCGAGCGTCAGACCAAGAAGGCTTTCGCCATTCACATGGGTGATGAAATCGCCAGACTGGATCCCGGCCTCTGCCGCGGGCGTGCCGTCGATGGGCGAGACGACCTTCACGAACCCGTCCTGCTGGGTCACCTCGATCCCGAGCCCGCCGAACTCGCCCCGTGTCGATTCCCGCATGTCGGAATAGGCTTCGGGTGGCAGGTAGGAAGAATGCGGATCAAGCGAGGTCAGCATGCCATTGATCGCCGCTTCGATCAGCTTGCGCTCGTCGACTTCCTCGACATATTGCGCGCGGATCCGCTCGAAGATGTCGCCGAACAGATCGAGCTGCTCGTAGACCGAGGCGGGCTTGGTATTCTCCTGCGCCACCAGCGGTGCGGCCACCTGCGTGGTAAGCGCGATGCCCGCCACCGTGCCGAGAAGCGCGGAGTAGAGGTATTTCTTCATGACCTACTTGTCCTTCGTTTCCACGAACCACGGACCGGGATCAATGGTCGCGCCGTTCTCTCTGAGTTCGATATAAAGCGTTTCCGTACGGTTTGCGCCACTGCCTTCTTCGGTTCCGCCCATCAGCCCCACCGGCGCGCCGGTGGTCAGTACATCGCCGGTTTCGCCAAAAACGCTGCCCATTCCGGCGAGAATCAATAGATAGCCGGTCGCGGGCTCGAGGATCATCACATTTCCGTAGTCCAGTAGCGGGCCGCGGTAGCGGATCGTCGCGGGCCAGGGCGCGGTGACCAGCGCACCCGGCGCGGTCGCGATCAGAAGGCCCGGCCGCAGGATGCCCGCCGCATCCGCTTCGCCCGCGCGGCGCAGAAGCCGCCCGAGCACCGGCAGGTCGAGCGTTCCCTTTGCCCCGGCGAAATCCTCAAGCGGCGGTCCGATGTCGCTTTCCAGCCCGCGCAGTCCTTCGGCGAAGGCGTCGAGCGTGCCCGCGTTGTCAAGCAGCTGCTGCAGCTCCGCCGGATCGTCGAGATAGCGCTGCGGCAGGTCGGTCCGGTCCTGCATCGCCTTCGAAAGCGCCGTGCGCGCCTCCTGCACCGCGACAAGGCCCCGCGTCAGCATCGTCTGCGCCTCTTGCTGCAGGCGGCGGATGTTGCGCATCTCGGTCAGTTCCGCCTTCAGACGCTCCGCCTGCGCCTGAACCGCCGGGGCGACCGCCGACAGGACCATGCCCGACCGGGCCGCACCAAGCGGCCCCGAAGGATGGAGGAGGAGGACCGGCGCCGGTTCCCGCTCCATCGCCGCCATCACGCCGAGAAGCCGCCCGATATCGTCGCGGCGCGCCTCGAAGCCTGCACTGATCTCGGCCTCGCGCACCGAAGCGGCGCGAAGCGCGTCGCGGAAGGCCGAAAGGCCGGTTTCATAGGCGCGGATGGTCCGGGTCAGGGCAGCGATCCGGTCCTTGCCGCTTTTGGCGGCCTGCAGATCCTCGATCGCGGCACGCAATTCCGTGGCGGCGCTTTCCGCCGTCGCCGGAGCGGTCTGGGCCTCGGTGGTCTGGGCCAAGGCGGTTTGGGCCAAGGCGGTCGTCGCCGCAAGCGCCAGCGCAGCCGCGAGGGGCAGGACCCTCATTCGCCTGCCCGTTCGATCAGGCCCCGTTCGATCAGGCCCCGTTCGATCAGGCTCTGCCCGGTCATCTCGGGCGGCAGGTCAAGGCCCATGAGATCGAGGATCGTGGGCGCCAGATCGGCAAGACGGCCGTTCCTGAGCCGCGCACCCTCAGGCCCGCCGATCAGCGCCACGGGAACCGGGTTCGTCGTATGCGCGGTATGGGGCCCGCCGGTCACCGGATCGATCATCAGTTCGGCATTGCCGTGATCGGCCGTCACGACCATCGCGCCGCCGGCCGCTTCCAGCGCGGCGACAACCCGCGCCAGCCCCCGGTCCACCGCCTCGCATGCGGCAATCGCGGCGGGCAGGCTGCCGGTATGGCCAACCATGTCGGGATTGGCATAGTTCACAACGATCAGGTCATAGCCCTTGCCAATGGCCGCGACGAACTGGTCGGTCACCTCGCCCGCCGACATTTCCGGCTGCAGATCATAGGTCGTGACCTTGGGCGACGGCGCCATGTAACGGTCCTCGCCCACCTCGGACACTTCCTTGCCACCATTGAGGAAAAAGGTGACATGGGGGTATTTCTCGGTCTCGGCCAGACGGAACTGCGTCAGCCCCTTGCCAGCGACCCAGGCACCGAGCGTGTTGACGACGGGCCGTTTCGGGTAGGCCGCCGCCATGAAGGCATCATGGGTCCTGGAGTAATCGACCATGCCCAACAGCGCCGCCCAATGCGGCCGCACGCCGCGTTCAAAGCCGGTGAATGCATCCTCGCCGACGGCGAGAAGAATCTCGCGCGCCCGGTCGGCGCGGAAATTGAGGCAGAAGAACCCGTCGCCGTCCTTCGCGCCCGTGTAGCCCGCCAGGACCGTGGGCTGGATGAACTCGTCTGTCTCGCCCCGCGCATAGGCCTCGGCCACCGCGTCGCTCGCACCCTCGGCGGCTAGGCCTTTGGCCCTGACCATTGACCCGTAGGCGCGCGCCACACGTTCCCAGCGATTGTCGCGATCCATGGCATAGAAACGGCCCGTTACCGTCACGACGCGCGCGCCCTTGGGCAGGCGCCGTTCCAGATCGGCGATGAACCCGGCGGCCGACGATGGCGCCACGTCGCGCCCGTCGGTCACGGCATGCAAAGCCACCGGCACCCCCTGCGCGGTGATCGCCTCGGCCGCCGCGATCACATGGTTGATATGACCATGGACGCCGCCGTCCGAGATCACGCCCATCAGATGCGCGGTCCCGCCCGTGCCCTTCAGCGTCTGGGCGAAGGCCAGCACTGCCGCGTTCGAGAAGAAGCTGCGATCCTCGATCGCCAGGTCGATCTGGCCGAGGTCCATCGCCACCACCCGGCCCGCGCCGATATTGGTGTGACCGACCTCGGAATTGCCCATCTGGCCGGTCGGCAGGCCGACATCGGGGCCGTGCGTTACCAGCTGTGCGTGCGGGCAGGTTGCCATGATCCGGTCATAGGTGGGCGTTTCGGCCAGCGCGACGGCGTTCCCCGCGGTTTCCGCCCTGAGCCCCCAGCCATCCAGAATGCATAGGGCGACGGGTCTGGCGCGGGTCATCGCAGGCTCCTGTTCAGATCTCGGCCTCTTCTAGTCTTCCCGGTCCCGGGCGGCAACCGCTGGCGGGCACTGGCTTGCAACGGCGCGACATTCCGCTAGCCTCCGGTCAACGGGCGGGAGGGACAAATGACCAAGGGTCGGATCGAGGCGTTTTCGGATGGCGTTCTGGCCATCATCATCACGATCATGGTGCTGGAACTGAAAGTCCCGCACGGGCACGACCTGGCGGCGCTCCTGCCGCTCTGGCCGGTGTTCCTGTCCTATGTATTGTCGTTCCTCTACATCGGCATCTACTGGAACAACCACCACCATATGTTCCAGGGCGTGCGCCACATCGGCGGCTGGGTCCTGTGGGCGAACCTGCATCTGCTGTTCTGGCTGTCGCTCCTGCCCTTCTCCACCGGTTTCATGGGCGAGAACAGTTTCGCCGCCGAACCGATGATGCTGTACGGCTTCAACCTGTTCATGTGTGGCATCACCTATACGATTCTCGCCCGGGCGCTTGTCCGCGAGCATGGGCCCGCGTCGGACTTTGCCAAGGCACTGGGAAGTGACTTCAAGGGCAATATCTCGCTTCTGCTCTATGCCGTGGCGATCGCTGTGGCGCTTTTCGCGCCGTTGCTCGCCTTTCTGATCCTCGCCGGGGTCGCGCTGATCTGGGTGGTGCCGGACCGCCGGTTCGCGCGACAGGTCGAGGCGGACGGCCACCAGGGCCGCTGAGAGGGCGGTTCAGACCCGGTGATAGGGGGCGCCGGCAAGGATCGACGCCGCACGATACAGCTGTTCGGCCAGCATCACCCGGACCAGCATATGCGGCCAGACCATCCGGCCGAAACTGATCGAAACATCCGCCCTCGCCCTGAGGCCCGGCGCGATCCCGTCGGCGCCACCGATGACGAAGGCAACTTCCTGCCGCCCGCCATCCCGCCAGCGCGCCATGTCCTCGGCGAACTCCGGCGATGACAGCATGCGCCCGCGTTCGTCCAGCGTCACCAGCAGCGCGCCCGGCGGCACGGCGCGCCCGATCAGCGCCGCCTCCGCCTCCATCCCGAGGCCCTTCCTGTCCTCGACCTCGACGACGCGCGCCGGGCCGAGGCCCAGGGCCCGCCCGGTCCGGTCGAACCGGTCCAGATAATCGGAAATCAGCGACAGTTCCGGACCGGCGCGCAGCCGGCCGACGACAACGAGGGTGACCTTCACCGGAGGCCGCGCCTCAGACCGGCTTGCCCGCCGCGGCCGCCGCCGGCAGCCACATCTTTTCCAGCTGATAGAAGTCGCGCACCTCGGGGCGGAAGACATGGACGATCACATCCTGGGTGTCGATCAGCACCCAGTCGCCCTGTTCCTTGCCCTCGATCTTGCAGCTGCGGCCCATCTCGTCCTTCAGCCGCTCCACCAGCTTTTCGGCGATGGCACCGACCTGGCGCGACGACCGGCCCGAGCAGACGACCATGTAATCCGCCACGGACGACCGCCCGCGCAGGTCGATGGTGACCACGTTTTCTGCCTTGTCGTCGTCGAGGGAGGCAAGAATGCGGGCAAGCAGAGCGTCGCTTTGCCCATCGGAAGGCCGTGCCGTCATCGGCACCGCCCGCGCGGCCGTCGAACCGGCCGCTTCATGAAGACTGGACAGAACATTGTCCTCCTGTGCTGCACGCCGACGGATGCCCCGGCGCCGGGCTTGCCATCAAGGTAACATCGCCATTGCAAAATCTCAATGAACCTTCCCGTGGAAAGGTTCCCGCGCCGCTGCGGCGGGCGGGAACCCTCTTGCGGCTCAGTCACAGGGGCCGATGGCGGCAAGACGTTCCGGGCCGAGCAGGGTGGCGAGCGGCGCGTCCTCGATCACCGGCGCCATCGGCGCGTCGGCGCGGAGCTTCAGCCCGAGCGACCCCGCTGCATCGGGCGCGGGCCCCGTGCCCGTCGCGCAGGCACCAAGGCTGACCGACAGCTGCCCCCGCACCTCGCCGGACTGCTGGAGTTCAAGCACCCGCGCCTGCCAGGCGCGGAACCGGTCGGCATCGGCGGACGAAAGGGAAAGCTGCGTGACATGTTCGTCCTGCCCCTCGACCAGACGAAGGCGGAAGCTTTCGGCAACGCGCGAATCGCCCGTCCGCGCCTGGACATTCAGGAGCGCCTGATCCGGCCGCAACCTGAGCCCCTCGGGCAGGGTCACCCGCGCCTCGATCGCCGCCGGATCGGCACGCAAGGGATCGAGGCGCGACAGGTCTTTCACCGCGCGAGGGTCCAGATAGCCGCAAGCGGCAACAAGGGCGGATATCGCAAGGGGAGCCAGTTTCAGCGATGCCATGAGAATCTCCTTTGACATGATATTTTTATTGTAATACATTAAAAAAATAACTTGAGAAGAGGGTATCATGGCAAACAGTGAACGCGTGGCGAAGCTGGCCTCGTGGCTTTGGTGGGTGGTAGCGGCGCTGATCTATGCCCTGCCCGTCATCTATTTCGTCGTCATCACCATCCTGCTGCGCGCGCCCGACTGGCCGCAGAACGTCTTTCCCGAGGCCACGGTCGAGGTCCGGCCCGGCTGGGTCACGTCGGGCCTCGTGGTCGCGCTCGCCGCGGTGGTGGCGCTGCCCGTGCTGCATATGCTGATCGAGATGCGGAGCCTCTTTGGCAACTACCGGCGCGGCGACATCCTGACCGAGGCCAGCGCCCGCCATATCCTCGGGATCGGTCGCGCAATGGTATCGCTTGCGGTTCTCAAGGTCGTGGTGCCTGCGATGCAGCTTGTGCTTCTGACCAGTGGCCATGTGCTGTCTTTCAGCCTCAACGACAATTTCATCATCTTCATGCTGGCGGGCGGCTTTCTCGTCACCATCGGCTGGGCCATGCGCGAGGCGGCCGAACTGGCCGAGGAAAACCGCGGGTTCGTGTGATGGAAATCGTCGTCCGCCTTGACGTGATGCTCGCGCGCCGCAAGATGCGCTCGCGCGAGCTGGCCGACCTTGTCGGGATCACCGAGCAGAACATCAGCCTGCTGAAATCCGGCAAGGTCAAGGGGATCCGCTTCGAAACGCTGGCCGCGATCTGCGCCGCGCTCGACTGTCAGCCGGGCGATATCCTCGAGGCGGTCCCAGCGCCCTCGGGCTGACCGTCTCCTGTCTGACCGGCGCCTGCCTGGCCGCCGTCTGCCTGTTCGCCCAGCATCCGCACCTCGCGCTGGGGGAAGGGAATCGAGATGCCGTTGGCCTTGAACGCATCCCACAGCGCCAGATAGACCGCGCCCTTCACATTCATCAGGCCCGAGACCGGGTCGGTGATCCAGAAGCGCAGCACATAATCGACCGAACTGTCGCCGAAGCCGGTGATATGGCAGACCGCCTGACGGCCTTTCAGGACGCGCGGCACCGATTGGGCTGCCTCGACCGCGATCTTGCGCACCAGATGCGGATCATCCTGATAGGAGGTGCCGAACATCAGGTCGATGCGGACATATTCGTTCGAATGCGACCAGTTCACCACCTGACCGGTGATCAGATCCTCGTTCGGGATCAGATATTCCTTGCCGTCGCGGGTGACGACGCTGACATAGCGCGCGCCCAGGCTCTCGATCCAGCCGAACGTGTCGCCGAGCGAGATGACGTCGCCGGGCTTCACCGACTTGTCCAGAAGGATGATCACGCCCGAGACGAGGTTCGACACGACCTTCTGCAGGCCGAAGCCGAGGCCGACACCGATGGCGCCCGAGAGGAACGCGAGCCCGGTCAGGTCGAACCCGACCGCCTTCAGTCCGATGAAAAGCGCCAACCCATAGAGCACGATCTGCAGGCCCTTGATCGCCAGCACCTGCATCGAGGGCGAAATCTCGGCATTGCCGCTGACGCGCCGGGCGCCCGTCGCCGTCAGATAGCGCGCACCCGCAAGAAGCGCGCCGGTGACGGCGAGCGCCTTGATGATCGCCAGCGCCGACAGGCGGAAATCGCCGAAGCTGATGGCGAGCCGGTCGAGGAAGGATGAAACATCATCGGCCAGGCCGAGGTAGTAAAGCGTCACATAGACCCATAGACCCCAGGTCACGATGCGCCTGAGCAGCCTGTTGGCGATGAGGCGGCTGGCGAGCGCCACAACCAGCCAGGCCGTGGCGATGGTGGCGCCAAGCGTGACCAGATAGCGCCGCGAGGGGAAAGGTGAGTTGGCCGCGATCACCGCTGCTACCGTCCAGGTCAGGATCACGAACCAGATGAGCTGCAGGCGCCGCTCCAGCAACAGTGCCAGGCGGAGCCGCCATTTCGGCCAGCCTTCCCGCGATTTCAGCCAGGCCCGCACCCGCGGTGCGGCCCAGCGGCCGAGAAGCCAGGCAGCGGCGGCGCAGAGAGCCAGGGCGGCGATCTGATTGAGGCGCGAGGGCAGCAGAAGGTCGCCGAAGACCTTCGCGAGACTTCCGAAGAGATCGCTGAACGCAGACGTGAGTGACTGAAGTTCGTTGTTCATCTCGCCCCCTGCCTGACCATGCAACGCATGTCCCTGCGGGGCAACCGGCCTTTCGCTTGCGCCCGCGGCGCGACAGCGGTATTTCTGCCGCCCATGATGCGTTATTTCGACATGGATGATCACGCGCGCCTGCCCTGGCGGTTCACCCAGGCCACGCGCTCGATCCTTGCGCACCTGTGATGCGGTCGGCGCCCCTGGCGCCCGTTTCGCCATTCCCGAACCCCAGCCGAAAGACCGGAGCCATGACTGCCCGCACTCTCTATGACAAGATCTGGGACGCCCATGTCGTCCATCAGGATGCCGACGGCACCTGCCTTCTCTATATCGACCGCCATCTGGTGCATGAGGTCACGAGCCCTCAGGCGTTCGAGGGCCTGCGCATGACAGGCCGCAAGGTCCGCGCGCCGGACAAGACCATCGCGGTGCCGGACCATAACGTGCCCACGACCGAAGGCCGCGACAAGCATATCGACAACGAGGAAAGCCGCATCCAGGTCGAGGCGCTCGACAAGAATGCGAAGGATTTCGGCATCAACTATTACCCCGTGTCCGACATCCGCCAGGGCATCGTCCATATCGTCGGCCCCGAACAGGGCTGGACGCTCCCCGGCATGACCGTTGTCTGCGGCGACAGCCACACCGCCACGCATGGCGCGTTCGGGGCACTCGCGCACGGGATCGGCACCTCCGAGGTCGAGCATGTGCTGGCCACCCAGACGCTGATCCAGAAGAAATCGAAGAACATGAAGGTCGAGATCACCGGCAAGCTGCGCCCCGGTGTCACCGCGAAGGACATCACCCTGTCGGTCATCGGCGCCACCGGCACGGCGGGCGGCACCGGCTATGTCATCGAATATTGCGGCGAGGCGATCCGCGACCTGTCGATGGAAGGCCGCATGACTGTCTGCAACATGGCGATCGAAGGCGGCGCGCGGGCGGGCCTGATCGCGCCGGACGAAAAGACCTTCGCCTATGTGATGGGTCGGCCCCACGCCCCGAAAGGTGCGCAGTGGGAAGCCGCCCTCGCCTGGTGGAAAACGCTCTACACCGACGAGGGCGCGCATTTCGACAAGGTCGTGACGCTGAAGGGCGAAGACATCGCCCCCGTCGTCACCTGGGGCACCAGCCCCGAGGATGTGTTGCCGATCACCGGCGTGGTGCCCGCGCCGGAAAGTTTTGCTGGCGGCAAGGTCGAGGCCGCGCGTCGGTCGCTCGACTACATGGGCCTGACGCCGGGAATGAAGCTTTCCGACATCAAGATCGACACGGTCTTCATCGGATCCTGCACCAACGGCCGGATCGAGGACCTGCGCGCCGCAGCAGCCATCCTGAAGGGAAAGAAGGTCAAGGACGGCATGCGGGCGATGGTCGTGCCGGGTTCGGGCCTTGTCCGCGCCCAGGCCGAGGAAGAGGGGCTGGCGCAGATCTTCATCGACGCTGGCTTCGAATGGCGGCTGGCGGGCTGCTCCATGTGCCTCGCCATGAACCCCGACCAGCTTTCACCCGGCGAACGTTGCGCGGCCACCTCGAACCGCAATTTCGAGGGCCGCCAGGGCCGGGGCGGTCGCACGCACCTGATGAGCCCGGCCATGGCGGCGGCCGCTGCCGTGACCGGCCACCTCACCGATGTCCGGGAGATGATGTAATGGACAAATTCACCACCCTGACCGGCATCGCGGCGCCCATGCCGCTGGTCAATATCGACACGGACATGATCATCCCCAAGCAGTTCCTGAAGACGATCAAGCGCTCGGGGCTTGGCAAGAACCTGTTCGACGAGATGCGCTACAATGCGGATGGCACTGAAATCGCGGACTTCGTCCTGAACCAGCCCGCCTACCGGGCCGCCGAGATCATCGTCGCGGGCGACAATTTCGGCTGCGGCTCCTCACGCGAGCATGCGCCCTGGGCGCTCCTGGATTTCGGCATCCGCTGCGTCATCTCGACCTCGTTTGCCGACATCTTCTTCTCGAACTGCTTCAAGAACGGCATCCTGCCGGTCGTCCTGCCGCCCGAGGCGGTCGCGCATCTGATGGAGGATGCGCGCAAGGGCGCCAATGCCCGCATCACCATCGACCTCGAAACCCAGACGGTCACCGCATCGGACGGCGAGACCTATTCCTTCGACATCGACCCGTTCAAGAAACACTGCCTTCTCAACGGTTTGGACGATATAGGCCTGACGCTTGAGAAAGTCACCTCGATCGACAGTTTCGAAGCGCAGACCAGCCAGAGCCGCCCCTGGGTCTGATACCCGGGCGCCTGCCGGGACAGAAAGGGCCGCGCTTGCGCGGCCCTTTGCCGTTTCGGCGAACGGCTGAGCGAACTGTCGCGCTTGATGCAAAGTCGCACCAGTTT
Source organism: Paracoccaceae bacterium (assembly GCA_041397305.1). Classification (GTDB taxonomy): domain Bacteria; phylum Pseudomonadota; class Alphaproteobacteria; order Rhodobacterales; family Rhodobacteraceae; genus TMP-24. Next base: position 490,547 of record JAWKWX010000002.1, read on the forward strand.
CTCCATCAAATGGCCGTTATTGTCCTGTTATCTCACCCTGACGATTGCCAGGGGGGCACGAATATGGGCAAAAGTGTGGCAAGAATAAGGCGTGCTGCCACAATTGGCGGACAGGCCAACAGTTCGGGCCAGAGCAGAACGCTGCGCCCGGCGGGTTTGAGGGTGTAGGCAGTGTTCTCGCAGATCACAGGCGCTTTCGTGCGCGGGCTTCTGGTGATGGTGCTTCTCGCCACTCCCTCTCTCATGCTGCCGGGGGTCAATTCCGATACGACGCAGATCGTCGCGCTCGTTTCGCTTTTTGCAGCCGCGCTTACCTTCTTCGAATATGCCTCGACCTATCCGGGCCTGGTGGAATTCCGCGATGCGCCGCCCTTCAACCGCATCCGCTACCTGTCGCTTCTGGCCACGGTGATGCTCCTGGCCGCCATCGTGCGCGGCCAGACCCAGCCCACAACGATGACCGAATTCCTCACCGCCATAGGCACCCAGATCGGCCTTCTGATCGATGTGCCCTACAGCCCGGTGCGCCTTGTGGTACTCATGCTGCCAAGCGACATGGACCCCAACCATATCGCCCTCGTGCGCACCGCCGCGGGCCTTTCGTACCTCATCTCGCTGCTGACGCTCGTTGTCTTCATCGCGGTTCTGTGGCTTCTCGGCTGGCCAAGCCGCATGGGCACGTTCAACGTCTGGATCAACCTGCCGACCTTCGACCCGACGGCGGGCGGCGATGTGGTCGACCGGCTGACGCGAGATTCGCGTTTCAACATTGCCTTCGGCGTCCTCCTGCCCTTCATTATCCCGGCGACGCTGAAGATCGCGTCGCTCTCCTTCTCGCCCGTCACGCTTGAAAGCCCGCACACCCTGATCTGGACGATGACCGCATGGGCCTTCCTTCCCGCCAGTCTTTTCATGCGCGGCATCGCCATGGGCCGGATCGCCCGGATGATCGCCACCAAGCGCCGCATGCAGGGCCAGTCCGCCGAAGCCGAATATCAGCTGGCCTGATCGCCGCGCTGACGCTGGCCGCACCGGCGGCAGCCGAAAGTCTGCGCATCGCCACCTGGGACCCTGGCCTCAGCCGCGACGGCCCGGGCCTTGTTGCCCGCGATCTCGCGGCAGGCAAGGACGCGCAGAGCAAGGCGGCGCTGGCGGTGATCGCAGCGGCGGATGCCGACATCCTGCTTCTGACCGACCTCGATTGGGACGCTGACGGCGTCGCCCTGGGCGCGCTGAAGTCGGCACTGGATGCCGCAGATCACCCCTATCCCTTCGCTTTCGCCTTCCGGCCCAACGCAGGCGAGCCGACCGGGCTCGACCTCGACGGCGACGGCGCCGCCGATGGCCCGCGCGATGCGCAGGGTTTCGGCACCTTCCGCGGACAGGGCGGCATGGCCATCCTGTCGCGCCTGCCGATGGATACAGGGCACGCCCGCGACCTGTCGTCCTTCCTCTGGCGCGACCTGCCGGGCAATCGCATGGCCGAGGCCGACCTGCCCGAAGGCGCCGAGGAGAGGCTGCGTCTTTCCGCCCATGGCATGTGGGACGTACCCGTCCTCTTGCCGGATGGAAGCGCGCTCCACCTCCTCGCCTGGCACGCTGGCCCGCCGGTCTTTGCGCCCGACGCGATGAACCGCGCGCGCAACCATGACGAGGCGGCCTTCTGGCCGCTCTATCTCGACGGCAGGCTGCCCTGGGCGCCGCCCCAAGGACCCTTCGTCCTTCTCGGCAACGCCAATGCCGATCCCGAGGACGGCGCGGGAGACCGCACGGCAATCCGGGCGCTACTTTCCGACCCGCGCCTCACCGATCCGCGCCCGGCAAGCCCCGGCGGCCAGGCGGCGGCGTTGCCCGGCAAGGCGGGCGATCCGGCGCTCGACACGACCGACTGGGCGGGCAATCCCAATGTCGGCGACAATCTGCGGGTCGATTATGTGCTGCCGTCGGCGACACTCTCCGTCATCGGATCCGGCATCCTCTGGCCTGCCCCCGCCGACCCGTTCGCCGCGACGGTCGCCGCCGCCTCGCCCCATCGCCTCGTCTGGGTCGATATCGACCTCCCCTGACCGGCTTGACCCGGCGTCCCCCTTTGGCTAGGCGCTTCTCGCACCAGTCTTACAGGAGATGCGCCGTGGCCAACCCTTCCCTCCTCATCCTCGCCGGCGACGGCATCGGCCCGGAAGTCATGGCCGAGGTGAAGAAGATCATCGGCTGGTTCGGCGCGAAACGCGGTGTAACCTTCGACGTCAGCGAGGACCTCGTGGGCGGTTGCGCCTATGACAAATACGGCACGCCGCTCCATGACGACACGATGGCCAGGGCGCAGGCGGTCGACGCGGTGCTGCTGGGCGCGGTCGGCGGGCCGAAGTACGACAAGCTCGACTTCTCGGTAAAACCCGAGCGCGGGCTTCTGCGCCTGCGCAAGGAAATGGACCTCTATTCCAACCTCCGTCCTGCCCAGTGCTTCGACGCACTGGCCGATTTCTCGTCCCTGAAGAAAGAGGTGGTCGCGGGTCTTGATATCGTCATCGTCCGCGAACTGACGTCTGGCGTCTATTTCGGCGAGCCGCGCGGCATCTTCACCGAAGGCAACGAACGCGTCGGCATCAATACCCAGCGCTATACCGAAAGCGAGATCGCCCGCGTGGCGCGGTCGGCCTTCGAACTGGCGCGCCGCCGGTCGAACAAGGTCTGCTCGATGGAGAAGGCCAATGTGATGGAATCTGGCATCCTGTGGCGCGAGGTCGTGCAGGAAGTTCACGACAAGGACTATCCCGATGTCGCGCTCAGCCACATGTATGCCGACGCGGGCGCCATGCAGCTTTGCCGCTGGCCAAAGCAGTTCGACGTGATCGTGACCGACAATCTCTTCGGCGACCTTTTGTCGGACGCGGCCGCGATGCTGACCGGCTCGCTCGGCATGCTGCCCTCGGCCTCGCTCGGCGCGCCGATGGCCAACGGTCGGCCCAAGGCGCTTTACGAACCTGTCCACGGCTCGGCCCCCGATATCGCGGGGCAAGGCAAGGCCAACCCGATCGCCTGCATCCTGTCGTTTGCCATGGCGCTGCGCTATTCCTTCGACTTGGGCGACGAGGCGACGCGGATTGAGAAGGCGGTCGAGAAGGTTCTGGCCGACGGCGTCCGCACCGCCGACCTGATGGGGCCGGAAGGTGGCAAACCGGTCACAACCAGCCAGATGGGCGATGCGATCGTCGCCGCGCTGGACGCCAGTCTCTGAACGATTGAGGAAGCCGCTCATCGCCCCGTCTCCGGGGCTTTTCGCAGAAGGGCGATGAGGGCCGAAGAGCAGCCCGCCCGATCCGAGCCTCAGCGCACCCGCGCCACGACATAATCGGCGAGATCGGCCAGCATGTCGTTCAGCTCGTGCTGCGGCAGGCAGGTCAGCGCGTCGCGTGCCTTTGCCGACCAGGCCAGGGCCTCGGCCCGGGTCGCCTCCAGCGCGCCATGACGGGCCAGAAGACGCATCGCCTCTTCCAGATCGCCCTCGCGCTGGTCGCCCGTCTCGATCACCCGTTCCCAGAAGGCACGTTCGGCGGCATTGGCATGGGCGACCGCGCGGATGACCGGCAGGGTCAGCTTCCGCTCGCGGAAATCGTCGCCGACATTCTTGCCGATGACGGCCGCCGCACCGCCATAATCCAGCAGATCGTCGACCATCTGGAAGGCCACGCCCAGCGCATCGCCATAGGTGAAAAGCGCGGCCACTTCCTGATCCGACGCCCCCGCGATCACGCCGCCCACCTCGGTCGCGGCCGAGAAGAGCGCCGCCGTCTTGCCGCGCACCACCTGCAGATAGATCCGCTCGTCTGTGCGAAGATCCTGCGCCGCCGTCAGCTGCAGCACCTCGCCTTCGGCAATGGTCGCCGAAGCGTTGGCGAGGATGTCGAGGACGCGCAGCGAGCCGGTTTCCACCATCAGCTGGAACGAGCGCGAAAAGAGATAATCACCGACGAGAACCGAGGACTTGTTGTCCCACAGCAGGTTCGCCGTCGGACGCCCCCGCCGCTGACGGCTTTCATCGACCACATCGTCATGCAGAAGCGTCGCAGTATGGATGAACTCGACGGTGGCCGCGAGATGGATGTGATAGGGCCCGCCATAGCCCATCATCCGCGCCGCCGCGAGCGTCAGCATCGGGCGCAGGCGCTTGCCGCCCGCCTCGACCAGATGCGCCGTCACTTCGGGGATGCGCGGCGCATGTTCCGACGCCATCCGCGTTCGGATCAGGACATTCACCTCCTCCATATCCCGGGCGAGGTAAGCTCCCAGCCGGTCATGCGGTTTTGTCGAGGCGTCGTCCAAGCTCATCTTCGTCCCAGGCCGTTCCGGTCGTGCCGTGACATTTCCGCAAAGCGCGTTAAGTCTTGGCACATGAAAGAGCTTTTGCGCACCACCGACCCGACCCGGATCGCCTTCGCAACCGCCCTACTGGATGGGGAGGGTATAGCGGCCTTTGAATGGGACGTCCACATGAGCGTCCTCGAGGGAGGCTTGGGCATATTGCCGCGCAGGCTGATGGTCGCGGACCGCGATTATTTCCTGGCTCGGGCGCTGCTGCGCGACAATGACATCCCCGAACGCGATGTCTGAGGTAGACACAACCTCGGACGGATTCCTTGGCGGGCGGCTCTCGATCCGTCAGCCGAAAGGCGGCTACCGCGCCGCGACCGATCCGGTGTTTCTCGCGGCCGCAGCGCCGGTCGCCTCGGGCGAAAGCGTGCTGGACCTCGGCTGCGGGGTCGGGGTGGCGAGTCTCTGCCTTCTCTGCCGTGTGCCGGGCGCGGTCCTGACCGGGATCGAGCGCCAGGCGGACTATGCGGCACTCGCGGAGGAGAATGCCCGGCAAAACCGGCTGCCATTCGAAGTGATCGCGGGCGATCTCACCCGGCCGCCGCCGCCGCTGCGTGCGCGCAGTTTCGATCATGTGATTGCCAATCCGCCCTTCTTCCGCGCCGGTGGCGGCACCGGCGCCCGCGATACGGGGCGCGAGATCGCCTTCCGCGAAGAGGCGCCGCTGTCGGCCTGGATCGACGCGGGTCTCAGACGCCTCAGGCCCGGCGGCTGGCTGACCATGATCCATCTGTCCGAACGGCTCGCCGACATTCTGACCGGCCTGCAGGACCGCGCCGGATCGGTCTCGATCCTGCCGCTGGCGCCACGTGCCGGGCGCCCGGCCAGCCGGGTCATCATCCGTGCCCGCAAGACCGGCCGCGCCCCGCTGCGGCTGCTGTCGCCCCTGGTGCTGCACGCAGGCGCCCTTCACCTGACAGACAGCGACGATTTCACGCCGGAGGCCCGCGCGGTCCTGCGCGACGGCGCCGCCCTGCCGGGCTTCGACTGACCCGGCGGCATTCATCCGCTGGCTGTCACAATCTCTTCACACTGCGTCACCTTCGCACGTGACACGACTCGGGGAATGTGCTCGACTGACCCCAGAAGTCCACAGCAGAGGAGTTGACGATGTCGATGAACGCTCATTTGCAGGAGCTTCACAAAAAGCACCAGCATCTGTCCGAAGCTGTCGAAGAAGCCCAGCGCAGCCTGAGCGTCGACGATCTGACCATCGCCGATCTGAAAAAGCAGAAATTGAAGCTCAAGGAAGAGATCAACCGGCTGAGCCGGGCCTGATATCCGCCTTCCGGACGCGGGAGCTGGCCCAGGTGGCCAGTCCCGCACCGGCGGTGATGCAAAGTGCGGCAATTCCGATGCGGGCGGTGGGTTCCGCCTCGCCCGAGGTGACAAGTGCGAGCGTCGACAGGAGCGGCGCCGCATAGGAAGCGGTTCCCAGCATCTGGATATCGCCCCGCTTCACGCCCACGTCCCAGACATAGAAAGCCAGCCCCACCGGCCCGAGGCCGAGGGCGATGATGCACAGCCAGCCCCGAAGCCCGTCGGGCCAGGCCGTCGTTTCCAATGTGATATGGAAGGGCACCGAAAGCCCTGCGGTGATCAGGCAGAAGACCGCAACCGCCGCGGTCGGCACCTCGCCCATCCGGCGCGAGGCAAGCGAGTAGCAGGCCCAGGTCAGCGCCGCCAGAAAGGCCAGAAGGAAGCCAAGCCAGCTGCCTTCCATCGTGCCGCCCCTGCCAAGCAGCAGCCAGGCCGTGCCCGCGAAGGCCAGCGCCGCGCCGATCACATGCGTGACCGTCAGCCGCTCGCCGGGCAAAAGGCCCGAGAACAGGACGATGAACAGTGGCCAGAGATAGCAGATCAGCCCGGCCTCCGCCGGCGGGGCGAGCCGGAGGGCCGAGAAATACAGGAAATGATAGCCGAAAAGGCCCGCCGCGCCGGTCAGGTAGGTTTTCGCCCCGACGCGGGCAAGCTGGCCGAACCCGCCGCTGAACCCGATCCAGATCAGCCCGACGAGCCCGCCGATGGAAAAGGTCAGCGCGTTCAGAAGAAAGGGCGGCACCGGCGCCGTTCCGACGGTGAACAGGGCCAGCAGCGACCACAGAAGGATCGCTCCGAAACCGATCGCCGTTGCCTGTCCCCGCATTTTCTCCCCTTCCCCCCGCAGTGACCGCGCACGATGTGTCGGACAAATCCCTCGTGCCGCGGACTAGGTCCATCACCTTCTTGCATGCGCCCGCGCGGTGCCCAAGCCCCAATCGGAACAGATAACCGGCCCGTCGCGATTGCGTTGCCATTGTGACGGGGTCACGCCAACCGGACGGATAATAGCTCGAATTGTCGGCGCCCCTTCCGCCGTTTCCGCGGTCTTAAGCAATTTGCCGTCCTCTGGGCCGCGGGGTGCGCGCGGAAGGGGTTCCGGCGCCGGGATCGGGGGGCACCAATGCTCATGCTCACGGGACTACTGGGTCTGGCGGCGGCGGTTGCCGTCCTCGATGCAATGTCGGCCTTCGACGGCAGCGACGGGGCCGAACCGGACCATGATGCGGGCCAGTCTCAGGACTCGCATGGCGAAACGACGCTGGACGAGGGCCAGCCGGACGAGGGCCAGCCGGACGAGGGCGCGACTGGCGCGGGTCCCGAGATTGACCCAACATCGCCCCCTGACAGTGACTTCACCGGCATCCAGGGGCCCGACACGGACGGTGAATTCATCGCCGGAACAGCACATCCCGACATTCTGGTCGGCGGCGATGGCGGCGACACGATCGAGGGCGGCGCGGGCGATGATCAGATCGGCGGTTATGGCGGCGACGACCTGATCGCCGGTCAGGAGGGCGATGACGACCTTCACGGCATGGCGGGGGAAGATACGCTCGATGGCGGCCCTGGTGACGACACGCTTTCGGGCGGCGACGACGCTGACAGCCTTTCAGGCGGTGACGGCAACGATCTTCTCGCCGGTCAGATGGGCGACGATACGCTCGAGGGCGGCGCAGGCGCGGATTCGCTTCTGGGCGGCGCGGGCAACGACAGCCTGTCGGGTGGCGCGGGCGATGACACGCTCGAGGGCAATGACGGCGACGATACGCTCGACGGCGGTGCGGGCAGCGATGTGATGATGGGCGGCGCCGGCAACGATGTCCTGTCGGACCGCGACACAGAAGGCGTGGTCATGCGCGATTTCCTGAACGGCGGTGCGGGTGACGACACGCTCGTCGCCGGTGAGGGGGACTGGCTCGACGGCGGCGAGGGCCATGACAGTTTCGTCCTCAGCCAGTGGCTGGACGAGCCGCACGAGGCCGCGACCATCGACGACTACAATGCGGCCGAGGACCAGATCGTCGTGGTCTATGACGCAACCGCCCATCCGGACCCGTCCCTGTCGCTCGCACCGGCCGACGATGGCCGGGGCGCGGGGGATATGAACCTGTTCCTCGATGGGGTGCTGGTGGCGCGGGTGCTGGGCAGTCCGGACCTTGCCGTATCAGACATTCAGCTTCTGCCGGCGCAGGCCGCATGACGCCACATAGGGTACAGGGAAGGATCGAGCGGTGTTGATGATGACCGGCCTTCTGGGCCTCGTTCTTGCGGTTTCGGTCCTTGACGTCTTTTCCGGTGACGACGATCACGACGGCGGCGCGGATCATGACGCACAGGACGGCGCGCAGGACCATTCCACCGGCGTCGGCGAGGCGGGGCCTGATACCGACGCCACGCACGACGAGAGCGGCCGGGGCGGCGACATGCCCGCCCATCACACGACCGAGATGCGGCCCTCGTCCGGCAGTGACGATCGCTGGCCGGATGAGGGCACCCATGGCGGCGGGTCCGCGCCCTCCGACTGGTCGGGTGATCAGACGGCACCGGCGGAGGAGACCTATCTCGATCCCGAAGAGGAAGCCGCTTTCCTGACCGAAATCGATCCCGAAGGTCCTGGGGCGGAAGAACCCGATGCCTATTGGCAGGATGGCGGGCAGGACGGCGGGCTGTACGGCGGGCAGGATGGTCAGATCGCGGACGAAGGCGCAAACGACTGGTTTGCGTGGGCCGACAGCCTGCCGGAGCTGTCAATGGGCGCCGCCCCTGATCAGGACCACCCGCCCGAAGAGGCAGAGGCCCCGTCGGCGGGAGGCCCGGCGCCACAAGATGACGCCATGCCCGAGATGCCGCCGGACAGCGCGCCAGAATCGGTATCAGCCGATGGTGCCGCCGGGTCGGACGGCCCTGACGCGCAAGCGGGCGAAACCGGAGCAGGCGATGCACCGGCACCGACAGCGCCCGCGGACGATCACGCGGAGACGACCGCCACGGCTGACGACGGGCCGACAGAAGGGTCAGGGGCAGAACCGGCCGAACCCTCGATGGAGGAGGCGCACAACGGCATGCCGGCAGAGACCGATCCGATGGCCGAACTCGCCGCCATTCCCGCACATGTCGATCCGGCCTCCGGAACAGAGGGGCCAGAGCCGGTCGCAACTGACCTTACCGAGACAAGCCGGGATGAAATGCTGTCCGATCCGCAAGATCTCGACCTGCACCCGGATGCCGATCTTCCGCCCGACCCGCAGGATCTCTCCGCCGGACCGGGGGAGGCCGAACCTGTCGCGCAGGATCATGGCGGCGGCCACGATCCTGATAAGAGCCAGCCCAATGAAACCCACGACGATCGGCAGGACGACCCCGGGCGGCATGACCGCGAAGGCGAACGGGGCGACCACGGCGACGAGGATCGGGATCACGGCGGCAGTGATCACCGACGCGATGATCACGACCAAGGGGATCACGGCAAGGGGGATCACGGCAAAGAGGATCACGGGAAGCCGGATCGCGAACCGAATGAGCACGGTGGCCACGGGAATGCCTATGGTATCGACAAGACCGACGGTCCCTTCGCACCCGGCGGCCCCGCGACACTCCTGTCGGGGACGGGGTCATCGACCGACGCGAGCAATTCCCAGACCAATGCAACAGACAGCGGCACCGGCACCGGCAACGGCACCGGAAAGGGTGCCTCGGGCAAAGGTGTGAAATAGGCGCGAAAACCCTTCCCTTCGGGCCGATTCTCCCCTATAGGCGCGCATCCGCTCCCGTAATGGGCGGTCCCTCCACGGGCCTTGCTGGACGACATCCCGGCCTGCGCCATAACCCCTTTTGAAAAGGAGACCCCGATGTCGATCACGGTTGAAGAAAAGAACCGCCTGATGAAGGAATATGCGACCAAGCCGGGTGACACCGGTTCGCCGGAAGTGCAGGTCGCGATCCTGTCGTCGCGCATCGCGACGCTCACCGAACATTTCAAGAGCCACGTCAAGGACAACCATTCCCGCCGTGGCCTGCTGATGATGGTCGCCCAGCGCCGCAAGCTCCTCGACTATCTCAAGGCCAAGGACCAGTCCCGCTATGCGAGCCTGATCGAGCGCCTCGGCCTGCGCCGCTGACGCGGTCCGGCTGGAACGACAGGAGCCCGCACCGAAAGGCGCGGGCTTTTTGTTTCGGCGGGCGCGCGTGACGGGCAGGCCGGGGAAAACCGGCCAGCGCCCCGCGAAGCCGCCGGAAGACCCGATTTTGGGAACTGGCGGAAAGCGGTCACACTTCCTTGCTTTGCGGGTCCGCAGCCTTGCAACCCCGACCCACGGCGCCTAAAGGCGAAGCGAGTTGATGGTTTTTCGCCTTCCGAAGGATTGAACCCGCATGTTTCAGACCCTTTTGAAGTCGCTCCGGCGCACGGGCTTTCGGGCCACATTTCCCGCGCTGGCGCTTGCGGCGGGCCTTGGCGCCTGCGCGCGGCCGGACCCCGGCACCGAGATCAACGACCCTTATGAACAGGGCAACCGTTCCGTCCACCGTTTCAACACCGCGGTCGACAGGTTCTTTTTCGGCAATGACGAACAGAAGGGCGTGATCCCGATCATCCCGCGCCCGGTGTCGATCGGCTTCAGCAATTTCGCCTCGAACCTCGGCCAGCCGAGCGCGGTTCTGAACAGCCTTCTTCAGGGCAAACCCGGCCCGGCCCTGCAGAACACGCTGCGTTTCGCGGTCAATTCCACGATCGGGATCGGCGGGCTGTTCGATCCGGCCAGCAAGATCGGCATTCCGGCCGACCCGGCAGACTTCGGCGAGACGCTGCATGTCTGGGGCGTTGCCGAAGGCGCCTATCTGGAAGTCCCGTTCCTCGGCCCTTCGACCGAGCGGGATCTTGCCGGGACCATCGTCGACATCGTGATCGACCCGGTCAACGCACTGGTAGACACCGATGAGGCTGCCTATATCACGGTTGGACGGCTGACGGCCAAGGTCGGCAACCGGCAGCGGTTCGCGGATACCTATGAATCGATCCTTTATGAAAGTGCCGACAGTTACGCCCAGGCGCGGCTTCTGTACCTTCAGAACCGCCATTACGAGCTGGGTATCGAGGAAGAGACGTTCGATCCCTATGAGGACCCCTATGCCCAGTAACCTTTCCCGCCGCGCCTTCTCGGCGCTTGGCTTGGGCCTTGCTGCCACGACATTGTTGCCGGGTGGCGCCCAGGCGCTGACCGTCGATTCCGCCCGCGCGCTGATCGACAAGCTGATCGGCGAGATCAACGGCGTGATCAATTCCGGCCAGTCCGAAAGCGCGATGTTCAAATCGTTCGAAAGCATCTTCGCGCGCTATGCGGACGAAGGCTATATCGCCGCCTCCGCCCTCGGCCCGGCAGGCAGGAAGGCGAGTGCCGCGCAAAAGCAGGCCTTCGCCTCTGCCTTCAAGCGCTATATCGCGGTCAAGTACGGCAAAAGGTTCCGCGAATTCATCGGCGGCAAGATCGAGGTGAAGGATGCGCGGCCGCTGAAGAATTTCTTCGAGGTCGTCTCCACCGCGAAGCTGCAGGGTCAGAGCCCGTTCGAGGTGCGCTGGCATGTCTTCGACAAGTCCGGCCAGACCCGGTTCTTCAACCTGATCATCGAAGGCGTGAACATGCTCGCCTCGGAACGGACCGAGATCGGCGCGATGCTCGACAAGCAGGGCGGCAATATCGACAAGCTGATCGTGGCCCTGAAGGCGGCGGGCTGAGAAAAATTCCCATTGCGGTTTGGTCAGAGGCGGCGGTTTCCGCCCCCTTTCGTTCAGTTGCCGCCGGTGAGGATATTCATCAGGATGTCGCCCAGGGTCTGGCGCCGCTGGGGTTGCGGTTGGGGCGCCTGGCCGCCGGTCGCGTCGAAGACCTGCCCCGGATAGGACGGCGCCGTCGGAACACCATCGGCGTTCACATAGGCCTCTGGCGGCAGGTCTTCGGGCCGGATCATCGGCAGGGGTGCCGGCTCCAGCCCCTCGTTCACCCGCACCATCACCTCGTGCCAGATCTCGGCGGGCAGGCCGCCGCCGGTGGTGCCCTTCAGCGGCGTATTGTCATCGTACCCCATCCAGACACCGACCACGTAATCGGCGGTGAAGCCGATGAACCAGGCGTCGCGCGCCGATTGGGTGGTGCCGGTCTTTCCCGCCGCGGGCCAGCCATCAAGCCGGGCGCGGCGCCCGGTGCCGCGCTCGACCCCCTGGTTCATCATGTAGATGAGCTGGCGGGCGGCATGTTCGGAGATCACCCGCTCGCGTATCCCGCCTTCCTGGCCGAGGAAAGGCTCATTCTCGCCCTTGAAGCGCAGTTCGATCAGACCATAGGGCTTCACCGCCGAGCCGCCGTTCAGGATGCCCGCATAGGCGCCGGTCATCTCGATCAGCGTCGATTCCGACACGCCCAGAACCACCGCCGGCCCTTCGGCAAGTTTTGACGCAAAGCCGAAACCCTGAGCGACCGCCCTCACCGCATCGAGCCCCGCCATCTGCGACACCCGTACCGTCGCGGTATTGACCGACCCCGCGAGCGCGTCGGTCAATGTCATCGGGCCACGGAAACCGGGGTCGTAGTTCTTCGGGCACCAGTCGCCCGACCCCGGCGTATAGATGCAGATCGGCGCATCATCGACGATGGTATTTTCGGTATAGCCAAGGTCGAGTGCCGCGGCATAGACGAAGGGCTTGAAGGTCGACCCTGTCTGGCGAAGCGCCTGCGTCGCGCGGTTGAAGGCGCCGGGCCCCTGAACCTCGCGCCCGCCGACCATGGCGCGCACCGCACCGTCGGCCGACATCACGACGATTGCCGCCTCGGCCTTGGACCCTTCCTTCAGCTTTGTCGAGAAGACCTGTTTCAGAGCCTCTTCCGCCGCCGACTGGATGCGCTGGTCGAAGGTCGTCTCGATGATCACATCCTCTGTCGTGTCATTGGTCAGGAAGGCCGGTCCCGTCTCCATCACCCAGTCGGCGAAGAAACCGCCCGCCTTCTGCGCCGCCGCCTTCGACAGTTTCGCCGGATTGGCCAGCGCATCCTTGTATTCGCTGTCGGTCAGATAGCCCTGATCGCGCATCAGTCCGAGAATCACCTCCGCCCGGTCGCGGGCGCGTTCGAGGTTCGTCGTCGGCGCATAGCGTGACGGCGCCTTCAGTAGCCCCGCCAGCATCGCGGCCTCCGAAGGGGTCACATCATTCGCCGACTTGCCGAAATAGCGCTGCGCCGCCGCCTCGAACCCCCGGGCGCCCGCACCGAGATAGGCGCGGTTGAGGTAAAGCGACAGGACCCCGTCCTTGCCGTACTTGGCCTCAAGCGCCATCGCATAGGGGATTTCCTTCAGCTTGCGCTTGATGCCGCCCGACCGGCAGTCGGCCTCGTAATCGGCTTCGGTCTTCCATTGCGCCGGATCGTACTTGACGCCGAGGCAGAGGAGCTTCGCGAGCTGCTGGGTGATGGTAGACCCGCCGTTGCCTTCGAACGGCCCCCTGCCTTCGCTCATGTTGATCCGGATCGCCGAGGCGATGCCGCGCGGGCTGATGCCGAAATGGCGGTAGAAGCGCTTGTCCTCTGTCGCGATGATCGCGTTCTTGAGGTAGGGCGACACCGTGTCGCCATCGATGGAGCCGCCGAAAGTCTCGCCCCGCCAGGCAAAGACCTTGCCGTCACGGTCCAGGAGCGTGACCGAGCCGCGCACCCGGGCGTCGATCAGGTCGTCATAGGGCGGCAGCTGCGAATAGTAATAGTAGGTGATCCCCCCGAGGCCCAGGGCGGCGACGAGGCCCACGCGCCAGGTCATGGTCCAGACCAGTCCGATGAGGCCGAAGATCAGCCGGGTGAAGATATTGCCCCCCCGCGCCCGGCGCGGGCGCTTCGGCTTCTTCGGCGGCCGGGCCTTGGGCGCGGGTTTGGGTGCGGGCCGTTTCGCGCCATAGCGCCTGTCGGCGACGAGCCTGCCGTTGCCCCCGTTCTGACCTGCCATGCCTCACACCGTTCTTATGCCTTTGGCGCGCGACAATAGACCCTTCGCGCCGGGATGTGGAGCCTTGCGAGAGGCGTATCAAGTCCGCGGAACGGTGAAAGTTTGGGCAGCCTTCCCCCTTCTTGCCGGTTTTTCAGCATTCTGACGCTCCCGAGCCCGCCAGAACCGGCGAAATCTTGCCTTGCCGCACCGCAGCAATCCCATTGAGGGCGGGTCGGCGCGATCCGGCAGCGGGATATGGAGGCAAGCGTGAAACTGATCATAGCGGCGATCAAGCCCTACAAGCTCGACGAGGTGCGCGAGGCGCTGGTCGCCATCGGCGTGCGCGGCATGATGGTGACCGAGATCAAGGGCTTTGGCACCCAGTCGGGTCATACCGAGATCTATCGGGGCGCCGAATATGCCGTGAATTTCGTCCCCAAGGCGCGGCTGGAGATCGCCGTGCCCGACAATCTCTCCGACGAGGTGGTCGAGACGATCGCCCGGACCGCCCGAACCGACAAGATCGGCGACGGCAAGATCTTCGTCCTCGACCTGAAACAGGCGCTGCGCGTCCGGACCGGCGAGACCGGCGACGACGCCCTCTGACCAACGCGTGACAAAAGGATGTCCCCCATGAAGCTCAGATATCTCATCCCCGCGCTCGCGCTCGCGGCGCCCGCCGTCGCACAAGAGACCGCCGAGGTGGTTCCGATCATGGACAAGGGCGATGTGTCCTTCATGATGATCGCGACTGTCCTCGTGCTGTTCATGACGCTGCCGGGGCTTGCGCTCTTCTACGGCGGTCTCGTCCGGCAGAAGAACATGCTGTCGATCCTGATGCAGACGACAGTCGTCGCCTGCCTCGTCATGGTCCTGTGGGTGACCTACGGCTATTCCGTCACGTTCGGCGGCGGCACCAGCGCCTTCTGGGGCGGCACGGCGAAACTCTTCCTGCGCGGCGTGACGCCCGACAGCATGGCCGCGACCTTCAGCGCGGGCTATGTGATCCCCGAATATGTGTTCGTCGCCTTCCAGATGACCTTCGCCGCGATTACGCCCGCGCTGATCATCGGCGCCTTCGCCGAACGCGTGCGGTTCTCTGCCGTCCTTCTCTTCTCAGCGCTCTGGGTCACCTTCGTCTATTTCCCCATCGCCCACATGGTCTGGGACGCGAACGGACTTCTGTTCAAGATGGGCGCCATAGACTTCGCGGGTGGCACGGTGGTGCATATCAATGCGGGCGTTGCCGCGCTGGTCGGCTGCCTGGTGATCGGGCCGCGCATCGGCCTCGGCAAGGAAAATATGGCGCCCCATTCGATGGTGATGACGATGATCGGCGCCTCGATGCTCTGGGTCGGCTGGTTCGGTTTCAACGTGGGCTCGAACCTCGAAGCCAACGGCGGCGCATCGCTTGCCATGATCAACACTTTCGTCGCCACCGCCGCCGCGACGCTGGCCTGGTCGGTGATCGAGGCCGCGTCGCGCGGCAAGGCCTCGATGCTGGGCGCGGCGTCGGGCATGGTCGCGGGCCTTGTCGCCGTGACGCCCGCCTGCGGCACCATCGGCCCGATGGGCGCGATCCTGCTGGGCGCGCTTGCCGCCGCTGCCTGCTACTTCTTCGTCACCACGGTGAAGAACATGTTCCACTATGACGACAGTCTGGACGTCTTCGGCGTGCATGGCGTGGGCGGGATCGTCGGCGCGGTAATGACCGGGGTCTTTTCCTCGGCCACGCTCGGCGGCGTGAAGGGTGACGATTATTCCATCGCCGCGCAGGTCTGGATCCAGATCGAGGCGGTCGCGATCACCATCGCCTGGACCGGCATCGTTTCATTTGTGCTCTACAGGATCGTCGACAGGATGGTTGGCCTGCGCGTCGATCAGGACAGCGAACGCCAGGGGCTCGACCAGACGGCGCATGGCGAAAGCGCCTATCACGGCTGATCGCAGATTCGAAAAGGCCAAAGGCGGGGCAAGCGCCCCGCCTTTTCATATTCCGACGGCGAGGATCGCACGCGCCAGAATCGGCACGGTGGTCCGGTTCAGGCCCGCGATGTTCAGGCGGCTGTCGCCCACCATATAGATCGCATGTTCGGCCTTCAGCCGCTCCACCTGCTCGGGCGTGGCGCCGAGGCGCGAGAACATGCCACGATGCTGGGCGATGAAGCCGAACCGGTCGGAGCCGGACAGCGTGCGCAGTTCCGCCGCCAGCTGCTCGCGCAGCGCCAGCATGGTCAGGCGCACTTCTTCCAGCTCTGCCATCCAGTCGGCGCGCAGCGCCTCGTCGGTCAGGATGGTCGTCACCACCCGCGCGCCATGGTCGGGCGGGAAGGAATAGTTCTGGCGGTTGAGGAAATTGAGGTTCGCCTGGGTGACATCGCGGCCCCTCTCTTCGCCCAGCGCCATCAGCACACCCGTGCGTTCGCGGTAGATGCCGAAATTCTTCGAGCAGGAGGCGGCGATCAGCACTTCCGGCAGCCGTTCCGCGATCAGCCGCGTGCCCGCCGCATCCGCCTCCAGCCCGTCGCCGAAGCCCTGATAGGCGATGTCGATGAAGGGCATGGCGCCGGTCCGCTCCAGAAGCGCCGCGACCTCCGCCCATTCCGGCAGCGTCAGGTTCGCCCCGGTCGGGTTGTGGCAGCAGCCGTGCAAGAGGACCACATCGCCCGCTGCAACGCCCTGAAGGTCCGCCATCATCCCCGCGAAATCGACCCCGCGCGTCTCGCCGTCGAAATAGCGGTAGGGCCGCCAGGTCATGCCAAGGTAATTCAGGATCGATGTGTGGTTCGGCCAGGTCGGGTCGGATACCCAGACCGTGGCACCTGGCGCCGCCATGCGGATCAGCTCGAATGCCTGACGGATCGCCCCCGTCCCGCCCGGCGTCCCGACGGATGCGGGACGGATGCGGGACGCAGGCGGGCCAAGAACCAGACGCGCCATCGCCTCGTTATAGGCGGGCTCCCCGGCAAGGCCGGTATAGGTCTTGGTGTCCTGCGTCTCCCACAGTCGGCGCTCGGCCGCCTTCACCGCGCGCATCACCGGGGTGAGGCCGGTCGGATCCTTGTAGACGCCGACACCGAGGTCGATCTTGCCCGGCCGCTCGTCTGCCTTGAACTGGCCGATCAGCTGCAGGATCTTGTCCGCAGCTTGCGGTTTCAGTGCGTTCAGCATGGCCCGTCCTTTCAGCCCTTCGCGACCTTCAGATCGCCGTACATGCCCCATTCGGCCCAGGCGCCGTCATAGAGCGAGTGGTCGCGCTTGCCCATGCGTTCAAGCGCAAGGCTCAGGACCGCGGCGGTGACGCCCGATCCGCAGCTGGTGATCGCGGGTTTCTTCAGATCGACGCCCGCCGCCGTGAACACCTGCTCCAGCTCGGTCGGCGATTTCATCGTGCCATCGGCATTCAGGACCGTGCGATAGGGCACGTTCACCGATCCCGGGATATGTCCTGACCTGAGGCCCGGGCGCGGTTCCGGCTCGTCGCCCGAAAAGCGCCCCGGCGAGCGCGCGTCAATGATCGCGTGGTCGCCCAGCTTCGCCGCCGCCGCGACCTGGGTCACGTCGCGCACCAGATGGGCCTGGCGCTGCACGGTGATATGACGGTCGCGCACAATGGGCGGCATGTCCTCGACCGGGCGGCCCTCGGCCTTCCATTTCGGAAAGCCGCCGTCCAGCACGGCAACATCGGCCTTGCCCATCAGCCGGAAGGTCCACCAGACCCGCGCGGCGGAAAAAAGACCCGCA
The DNA here is from genome assembly GCA_041397305.1 of Paracoccaceae bacterium. Taxonomy (GTDB): domain Bacteria; phylum Pseudomonadota; class Alphaproteobacteria; order Rhodobacterales; family Rhodobacteraceae; genus TMP-24. The sequence continues at coordinate 507,950 of JAWKWX010000002.1, forward strand.
CCGTCATAGACCACCACCTGATGACCGTCGCCCACGCCCATCGCCCGCATCCGGCTGATGAACATCTCCGGCGGCGGCGCCATGTGCGGCAGGCCGGAGCGCTGGTCCGCAATCGCATCGATATCGAAGAAGCGCGCGCCGGGTATATGCGCTTCGGCATATTCCGCCTTCGGATCGCGCCCGGCATCGGGCAGATACCAGCTGGCGTCGAGGATCCGCAGATCGGGGTCCTTGAGATGCGCATCCAGCCAGTCGGTCGAAACCAGGGTCCGCGGATCGTCGGTCATGGTATTTCTCCTGCAACGGTTTCAGGGAATAGCCGCGGGAGGTCGGATGACGCAAGCGGGAGTTTCGCGGCAGGACTGCAGGATAGGGCAGCGCCATGCCCCACCCTGCATCCGATGCCTGTCAGGAGTTCTTTGCCATCATGCTCTTGAGAATGCCGACGATCGCCATCAGCACACCACCACCGACACCGCCCGATGCGACCGAAGAGATGATCGATCCGATGTCCATCCCGGCTGCGGCATCAGCGCCGCCGAGCGAGCCGAGGATCTGCTGGCCGAGCCCGCCGCCGATGATCCCGGCAATCGAGTTTCCGATGGGCCCAAGATCGAGGTTCTTGAGGATCCGGCCCACGATATTGCCGCCGGCCGCCCCCGATAGGAGGCTGATGATAAGTTGTTCCATGTTTACTCGTTCCTTCCTGTCGGGCCGATGTTCACGTCCGGCGGTCCGGCCCTTACACGCCAGACAGGCGAACCCTGCCACGGGTTCGCACATCTGACAATCTTTACTCTGGGGAAGATCAGTTCTGCTTCAAAAGCCGCTGTTTCTGGCGGTTCCAATCGCGCTTGGCCTCGGTTTCGCGCTTGTCGGCGACCTTCTTGCCCTTGGCCACACCGATCTTCAGCTTCACCCGGCCCTTGTGGTTGAAATACATGACAAGCGGTACGAGCGTCATGCCCTCGCGACCGATCGCCTGCCAGAGGCGCGACAGTTCCTTCTTCGAGACGAGAAGCTTGCGCTTGCGCCGCTCCTCATGGCCGAACACCCCCGCCTGTTTGTAGGCGGCGATATAGCCGTTGATGAGCCACAGTTCGCCCCCCTCGACCGAGGCATAGCTTTCGGCGATGTTCGACTGTCCCGTCCTCAGCGACTTGACCTCGGACCCGGTCAGCATGATGCCGACCTCGAGATCGCTCTCGATGAAGTAATCGAACCGCGCGCGGCGGTTTTCGGCGATCACCTTGTAATTGGGGTCGTGCTTTTCGGCCATGATTGGGCTGAGATAGGCGAGCGCCGCGCCCGAGTCCAGCGGCGCCGGGGAGGAAGTGAGATGGTGCTGCAAATCTTGATCGGCGCAAGTTTGATGCTGACCACCATTGCTGTTGCAGGGGCTTCGCTCTGGCGCGTTGAACTTTGGCTGCGGCAGCGCCACAACTGGCTGGTTGAGGCGCCGCATGGCCCGAAGCTCCTGATCCTGCTGTGCGCAGGGGCGATTTGGGTGATGGGTCTCTTGACGATCTGGGTCTGGCTCTGGGCGCTGACTTTCTATGCGCTCGAACTCTTTCCCGGGCTTGAACCTTGCGTCTATTTCGCGCTCGTCTCCTTCACCACGCTTGGCTACGGCGATGTGCTCCTGCCGCATGAATGGCGGCTACTGGGCGGCATGACCGCCGCGAACGGATTCCTGAATTTCGGCATTCTGGTTGCAAGCCTTACCGAAGCCTTGCGCAATGTCCGCCTTGCCCAGATCGCGCGCGGTGGGGCTCAGAAATAACTTCGAACAAGGGCGCCGGAGACAAGGCTCCAGCCGTCGGCGACAACGAAGAAGGCAAGCTTGAACGGCAGCGAGACGATGGCGGGCGGCACCATCATCATGCCCATCGACATCAGGATGGCGGAGACCACGAGGTCGATGATCAGGAACGGCAGGTAGAGAAGGAAGCCGATCTCGAAGGCGCGCGCCAGTTCCGACAGCATGAACGAGGGGACAAGCAGCGACAGGGGCGCGGTGGCCGGATCGGTCAGGCCCGCGGTCTCGGGGCGGAGCCCCGCGAGCGACGCGAGCGTGTCGGGATCGAGCCGCGCCGCCATGAAGGCGCGGAAAGGCCTGATCCCCGCCTCGAAAGCGGCGGCGATGTCCATCTGTCCTTCCGACAGCGGCTTGCCGGCCTGAAGCCAGGCCTCGGTAAAGACCGGCTCCATGATGAACCAGGTGAGGAAGAGCGCCAGCGACACGATCAGCATGTTCGGTGGCGATTGCTGCAGCCCGATCGCCTGCCTCAGGATCGCCAGAACCGTCACGATGAAGGGAAAGCAGGTGACCATTACCGCGATCCCCGGCGCGAGGCTGAGGACGGTGACAAGCGCGATCAGCGTCATCGACTGACCGGAAAGCGTCGGCGCCTCGCCCGCGGCCTGAAGGCCGCGGCCCGCGAGATCGAGCAGATCGCCCGCCCCCGGCTGGTCCTGCGCAAGCGCCGGAAGCGTCGCGGCGGTCAGCGCCAGCAGGGCCAGCGGCAGAAGATGCCTGACTGCCGTCACTTTCACCATTCAGAGGCCGTCCTTCATATCGGCCACCTCGGTCAGGCGCACCGCCAGCTGGCCCGCGCGGTCGCCGTCCAGTTCGGTCAGCATGCCCCGCCCGATCAGCTTGTCGCCGACATAGAGATCGACCGGGTCCTCGACCCGCCGGTCGAGCGGCAGGACCGAATCGCGCGTCAGGCGCAGAAGGTCGCGCACCACCGGACGGGCGCGGCCGACCGAGATGGTGATGGTGATCGGAACCTGGGTGAAGGGGTTGCCCGCATCCGCGGCTGTTTCGCTCATGGCTGAACCTCGTCATGTTCGGTCTGGAAATAGGCTTTCACCGCAGCGCCGATCGCCTCGACCACGCCGTCGAGGTCGATCTGTACCTCGCCCGCCCCGGTCTTCAGGAAGGCCTGGCCCAGCCCCAGCGTCGGCTCCGCGACGACCTCGACCGGCAGCTCGGTCTTCTGGGCCAGAAGCGCCTCGACCATGCCGACGTTGGCGGGCGCGGTGCGGATGGTGACGGGCGTCGCCGCCAGCCGTTCGATCGCGGGCCGGAGTTCTTCAAGGATCATCGGGCCAATCGCCTGGTGGGCGATCGCAGGCAGGACCTTCGCCACCATCTCGTCCAGAAGCGGTTCGAGCGCGGCAAGGATATGGCGCCGCGCATCGCGGTAGCTCAGCGCCATTTCCGCAAGATTGCGGCCAAGCTCGGTCCTGAGCCGCGTGATATCGTCGTTCTGGGCGCCGAGCGCATCGTCCCATCCGGCCTGATAGCCCTGTTCATAGGAATGAAGCTTCATCTCGGCGACCTGCGCATCGCCCATGAGCGTCGCCTGCAACGGGTCATCGGGCAGGTCGAACGTTTCCAGTTCCAGAAGCCGCGCCATCACGCTTTCTCCGCCTGCGGGTCATCCATCCAGCTCTTGAGGATCTCGACCGATTCTTCCTGCCGTTCGGAAATCAGCCGTCTGAGGCGCGCCACCGGATCGTCGATCTCGGGGGGGCCCGCCTCCCCCGCCGCGCCCCGGCGTGCGCCGCGCGCGAGTGTGGGCCGTTCAGGAAAGGCGCCGTCATCCTCGATCACACCCGTCAGGACCGGTCCGGCAGCGGGCTGGGGCGCGGGCAGCGAAGCGGTGACCGGCGTGGCGCGCGAGGTCAGGACCGGCCGGACCACGAAAAGACCAAGAACCAGCGCCACGAGGGCGAGCACCGCAAGCTGGACGAGCGTCATCACATCGATCGCGAAGGTGGCGAAGCCGCCGCCAGAGGCCTCGCTTCCCGCCGCCGAGGCCGGCTCGAAGGCAAGCGACCTGATGGTGATCACATCGCCCCGCGCCTCGTCAAAGCCCACTGCCGCCGCGACCAGATCCTTCAATGCCGCCAGTTCGTCGTCCGGCCGCGGAGCGGCCAGGGTTGTGCCGTCGGCCGCCGTCTGCGTCACCCCGTCGACCAGCACCGCCACCGTGATGCGCCGGATCGCGCCGGGGTTCTTCACCAGTTCGCGCTTGGTCTCGCTCACCTCGTAATTCACCCGCTCGCGCGTCGAGGAATCGTTCGACTGAGAGCTTTTGCCGCCGCCCGCCGCCGCGCCGGTGGGCAGGTTCGAGGCGACGCTGACCGACGGGTCGCCCTGGTTCTGCGCGCTCGAGCTTTTCTCCTCGTTCTCAGAGGAAATCGCCACGCGCCCCTGCGGGTCGATCTTGCGCTCCGAAATCGCCTCGCTTTCGGTCACCGTCTCGACCGCGACCACGACCACCGCCTTGCCATAACCCACCCGCGCCTCCAGAAGCCGGGTGACATTTTCCCTCAGCGCCGCCGCCCGGTCGGATCCCGCCTTCGCGCCGGTATCGTCATCGGCGAGGATCAGGTTGCCATCACCATCGATCACCGCGACATCCTCGGGCTTCATCCCCGCGACTGCGGCCGAGACCAGGAATTTCAGCGCCCGCGCGTGATCGGGCGACAGGGCGCCATCGCGCGTCACCACCGCGACCGATGCCTTGGGCGATCCGGTCTGGCGAAAGCCCTGCGGTTCCGTGTTGGAAATATGGACGCGGACCGAGCGCATGTTGGGCATGGCGGCGATGGTGCGGGCCAGTTCGCCCTCCTTCGCCCGCCAATAGGCGGCGTCGAACATCTGCGAGGTCGTACCGAAGCCCGACAACCCATCCAGCAGCTCATAGCCGCTGCCCGAGTTTTGCGGCAGGCCCTGGGCGGCTAGTTCCATCCGGAGCTCGTCGCGCCTTGTGGAATCGACATAGATCGCCTGGCCGCGCACCTCGTAGGTGACGCCGCGCTGGTCGAGTGCCGCCAGGACCTCGCCCGACCTTGATCCTTCGATCCCGGCATAGAGAAGCGCAAGCGAGGGGCGCGTCGCGACCGCGGTCAGCGCATAGACGGCCGCGAACATCGCAAGCGTCGCGAGAAGGACGATGATGCGCTTCCTTGGATCGAGCGCCTGCCAGACGGACATCACTTGCACGTTCGGTGCCTCCCTACCGGGCTTCTGCCCCGGGTCTTTGCCGGTAGGTCATGCTTCCCCGATTGCCCTTAAGAATCGGTTAGTCGCATTCGGCCTATACCGGGGCAGACCGGAAGGAAGGAACCGATGTCGGAAGCCCCCGAAGAAGCGCAAGAAGCACCGAAGAAAAAGTCGAAGACGCCCTTGGTCATCGGCCTCGTGCTGATGCTCGCGCTCGGCGGGGCCGGGTTCTTTGCCGTCTACGGGGGGCTGCTGCTCGCCCCCCATGAGACGGATCCCGATTCGCCTGTGGCCGAGGCAGGGGGCGCCGAGCCCCTGCCCGAGATCGCCTTCGTGCCGATCACGCCGCTTGTCGTTTCGCTCGGCCCCGGGGCGGGTGGGCGCTTCCTGCACTTCACCGCCCAGATCGAGGTGGAAAAGCACTATGCGGCGGATGTGACGCTGCTTCTGCCGCGCATCCTGGATGTGCTGAACGGGTATCTGCGCGCGGTCGGCACCGGCGAGCTTGAGGACCCGGACGCGCTGGTGCGGCTGCGTTCGCAGATGCTGAGGCGCGTGCAGCTGGTCGCGGGCGAGGGGCGCGTGCGCGACCTTCTCGTGACCGAATTCGTGATCAACTAGGAGGGCGCGATGGAGCTGATCGCCGATATTCTTCTGGGCGGGGGCGCCATCGGGGCGGGGCTCTTCTGCTACGTGCTCTCGCGGCGGCTTTCGGCCTTCACCACGCTGGAAAACGGCATGGGCGGGGCAATCGCGGTCCTGTCTGCGCAGGTCGACGACATGACGAAGGTGCTGGAACAGGCACGGACGGCAGCGGGCGAATCGTCCCGGGCGCTGACAGAGCAGACCGCGCGCGCCGAGGATGCGGCGCGGCGGCTGGAACTCCTGATGGCGTCGCTGCATGACCTGCCCGAGGGAGGCGAGCCGCGAAAGGTGCGCGTGGTCCGCAACGGCGAGGCGCGCCACCGCAAGCCAAGCGACGAGGAGGTCGCCCGATGACACCTGCCCTGTTGCGCGCACCGCCCGCCCCCCGCCGCCCGAGACGGCGCCGCGGCCTTCTGATGATCGCGCTCTTCCTCGGCCTTTCCGGCCTCATCCGTATCGGCGACGGGATCGGCCATGCGCTGGCCGAAACGTCGAGCCGTGGGACCGAACCGCCCATGACCGAGGCCGCAGCCGCGACCGGCGCGGACTGCACGCCCGACGGCGGGGCACTGGCGCTTCTCGACGCGCTGAAGGCGCGCGAGGCGCGGGTCCACGAACAGGAGACCGCGCAGGAGAACGAGGCCCGGACGCTCGCGCTCGCCCGCGCGCAGATCGAAGAGAAGATCGCCGCCCTCACCGCCGCGGAGGAAAAGCTTGCCGCCACGATCCAGCAGGCCGACAAGGCAGCGGAGAAGGACGTGGCCAAGCTGGTAGCCGTCTACGAGACGATGAAGCCGAAGGACGCCGCGAAACTGTTCAGCGAGATGGATCCGGAATTCGCGGCCGGCTTCCTCGGGCAGATGCAGCCGACCGCCGCAGCCGCGGTTCTGGCCGGGATCGAGCCGTCGAAGGCCTATGCGATCAGCCTGATGCTGGCGGGCCGCAACGCGACCGCGCCGAAAAGCTGAGGGAAAGACGGAATCTTAACCCGGCTTTCGCAGGCTGGGGGCGGAACCGGGTCTGGGATGGGCAAGCCATGATCGGCATCATCGGTATCGTCATCATCTTCGTGATGGTGTTCGGCGGCTACACGCTGCACGGCGGCAAGCTCGAGATCGTGCTGGAAGCGGCTCCGTGGGAGCTGATCATGATCGGCGGCGCGGCGGCGGGGGCCTTCGTGCTGGCCAACGACGGGGCCTCGGTCAAGCAGACGATGAAGGATATCGGCAAGGTCTTCAAAGGGCCGAAATGGAAGGCGCCCGACTACCGCGACCTGCTCTGCCTTCTGTTCGAACTGATCCGGCTGGCGAAATCGAACCCGGTGGGCCTGGAGGAACATATCGAAAATCCGCACGAAAGCTCGATCTTCGGCAAATATCCCAAGATCGCGCATGACCATACGATCGTGGATCTGGTCTGCGACACGATGCGCGCGGCCTCGATGAACTATGATGACCCCCACCAGGTCGAGGAGGTGCTGGAAAAACAGCTCGAAGCCAACCACCATCACGCGATGCATTCGAGCCATGCCTTGCAGTCGATCGCCGACGGCATGCCCGCGCTCGGCATCGTTGCGGCCGTTCTCGGCGTCATCAAGACCATGGGCTCGATTGACCAGCCGCCGGAGATCCTCGGCAGCATGATCGGCTCGGCCCTTGTCGGAACGTTCATGGGGGTGTTCATGGCCTACGGCCTCGTCGGTCCCTTCGCCGCCAAGGTGAAGGCGGTCGTCGAGGAGGATGCGCATTTCATGAAGCTCGTGCGGGAGGTGCTGGTTGCGAACCTCCACCGCCATCCGCCCAATATCTGCATCGAGGTCGGTCGCCAGAACACGCCCCACCATGTCCGCCCGAGCTTTTCGGACCTGGAGGAGACGCTGAAAGCCCTGAAGGCGGAAGCGGCGTGATGGTCATTGCCGCCCGCCTACTTCTCGCGCTTCTCGCCGGACTGTGGGTCTCGGCGGCAGCGCTCGCCGAGGTGGTGACGGTGCGGTCGGGTGAACATGGCGATTTCACGCGACTGGTCGTTGAACTCGGCGATGGCAGGGCGTGGCAGTTCGGCCGCGCGGGCGGGGGCTATCTTCTCCGCGTCGAGGACCCTGCGCTGCGCTTCGACCTGGCGCGCGTCTTCGAACGGGTGCCACGCACCAGGCTCGCGGGTCTGATCGCCGAGGGGAACGGCCTCAGGCTTGCCCTGGCGCCCGACACATTTGCCTTGCTTGCCGCCGAAGGGCGCGGCCGGTTGATCATCGACATCCGGAACGGCACCGCGCCGAAAACCTCCCCCTACGAGACGGCCATCGCCGGGGGCACCGTCGAAAGACCGACCGGACAAACCACAGGCCCGCTTCCGCATCCCGTCTCCGCCCGAAGCCCGTCCGCGCCGGGGCTCGGTGCGACGCTCAGCTACCGGCCAGAGGCCAACAATGCCGCCAGCCTGCCGATCTACTGGCGCGATGTGCTCGGCCCGGACAGCGGGCCGGGCGGGTGGGCCGAAGCACAGCCGGAATCGCCGACGGACCCCGGCCCGGAAACCACTGCCGCACCGTCCGACCACGCGACGGGCCCTGACGCGGACCATGCCGCCCCCGACACCGGCCCTGAGGTCAAAAGCATATCGGCCGAGGCGCCGCCCCTCGTCCTACCGCTCGACCTGCCTGTGCCGGGATTTGACGCGGCGCCTCCGCCTGTGCCGCCCCCGCAGGTCCTTGCGCTTGAAGAGGAGTTGCGCCAGCAGGTGGCGCGCGCCGCCTCGCAAGGCCTCGCCGAGGCGGCCGTCGACAAGGTCGTGAATCCGAAGGCCAGGCGCAGCGGGGCCACCGACAGGCACGCGCCGGATTCCGCGGAGATACCCGCCGGACCAGCGCAGGTGTCCGCCGCGGAAGACCAGATCGCCTATCACGCCGAAACCTCGATGGACCGCGATGCCCGCGACAACCCGCGGGCGGTCACCGAGACCGAGGACGGGCAGGGCTGCCCCGACGAGGAGATGATCGACCTGCGTCACTGGGGCGACGAGCGGGCGGCCTCCCTTCAGCTTGCCGAGGCCCATAACGGCCTGACCGGCGAATTCGACCGGCCCGACGAGGCGGCGGTGCTGCGCCTCGCGCGGCTCGATCTGTTCTTCGGCATGGGGGCAGAGGCGCGGGCGGTGATCAACGGGTTCGACCTGCAGACCGAGAGCGCGCCCTACCTTGTCGACATCAGCTACATGGTCGACGACCGTGCGCCGCCCGCGCCGTCGGCATTCGAACCTTTCGCACAATGCGATACCTCCGCTTCCCTGTGGGCCTTCCTGTCGGCACCAGATTCGGCGCCGCCGCCGACGGTCAACCTTGCTGCCCTTACCCGCAGCTTTTCGGGTCTGCCCGCGTCCTTGCGCCTCGCACTCGGCCCGCGCCTCTCGAACCGGCTGATCGCGGCGGGCGCGCTGGATGCGGCCAGGACCGTGCGCAACGCCGTCGCCCGAAAGGCCGAAGACGACAGCCGCCCGCTGCAGATGATCCAGGCGGAGATCGCGCTGGGCGAGGGCGACGCCGATGCGCATGACAAACTGACAGAGATGGCGGAAGGATCCGACGATCTGGCCGCCAGGGCCCTGATCCTTTCGGTCGAGGCGCGGCTGCGCAACGGCGAGGCGGTGCCCGCATCGGACGTGGAAGATCTGGCCGCGCTCGCGTTCGAGCGGCGCAACGGCGAGAGCGCCGACGCGCTCGCCGCGCTGGAAATCGAGGCCCGCGCGGCCTCGGGCGATCTGTCGTACGCCTTCGAACGCCTCACGGAGTGGGGTCGCGAGGCACCGGCGGCCAAGGTGCGGCAGACTGCGCTCAAGGTCTTCGCGGTACTTGCGGCAGAACCCGACGATGCCGCATTTCTCGGCGAATATTTCGCCCGCAAGCCGCTCTTGCCGGTCGAGGCCGATGCGGACCTGCGCCTGCAGCTGGCCGACAGGCTCGGCGGGCTCGGGCTCGATGAGGAAGCGCATCTTCTTCTTCCGGGGGCGCTGCGCACGACCGACGCGGGGCGGCTGGTGCTTGCTCGCGCGGCGGCGGCCGCCTTCCGCCATGAAGAGGTGATCGCACTTACCGGCGGGCTGGAGGCGCCCGAGGCCCGAACGCTGCGCGCCGGGGCGCTGGACGCGCTGGGCGATCATGCGGCGGCGGCCGACCTTTATGCGGCGCTCGGCCTGACCGCGGCGGCGGCGGGCGCGGCTTGGCGCGGCGGCGATCTCGATAAGGCGCGCGCGGATGGCGGTTACGGCAAGCTGGCGGATCTTGTCGAGGCGGGCGCGGCCAGGGCGCAAAAGGACGAACCCGCAGCGACGGCCGCCGAAGCGGGCGCGACGCTCGTCGGCAGCAGATCCCTTCTGGCCGAAAGCAGCGAACTGCGGTCCTCGCTCGCCGTCCTGCTGGCCAGGCCGAACGCCCCGGCGGCACCCTGACATCGCCGGACCGTCGCCCTGGCGGTTACCGAATCTCAACATCCGCGCCCTAGCCTGCCCTCATGCAAGAATTGCAGGGAAGGCCGGAATGGGCGCGCTGATCAGACTGCTGACGTTCTTCTGTCTTGCATCGGCCGCTTGCCATGCCGCCGCCGGAACGACGGAGGCCGCCAGGGGGCCGCTGAGTGCCGATCCCGCGCTTTTCTGCGAATATGCAGCACAACAGGCCGCCGCCGAGGAAGGCGTGCCGCTATCGGTCCTGAACGCGATTTCCCTGAACGAGACCGGGCGCAAGCAGGAGGGCGCCTTCCGCCCCTGGCCCTGGACCGTGAATATGGAAGGCGCCGGTCATTGGTTCGACACGCATGAACAGGCGCTGACCTATGCCGAAAAGGAATTCGCGCGCGGTGCGCGCAGTTTCGACATCGGCTGTTTTCAGATCAACTACAAATGGCACGGTCGGCATTTCGCCTCGATCGACGAGATGTTCGATCCCATGGTCAATGCCCGTTATGCCGCACGCTTCCTCAAGACGCTCTACAGCGAACAGGGGTCGTGGGAAGCGGCGGCGGGCGCCTATCACTCCCGCACGCCAGAGTATGCCGACCGCTATGCGGCGCGCTTCAGCCGGTTCCGCAACGACCTGATCGCCCGCTACGGTGAGGATATTCCCGAGATACCCGACATCGTGCTGGCCGCCTACGGGGCCGAACCCGAACTGCCGCGCGTGAACAATTATCCGCTTCTGCAGTCAGGCAGCGCGGGCGGTCTCGGCTCGCTCGTGCCCATCGGCAACGGCGCGCGCGGGGCCCTGTTCGGTGCGCCATCACCACCCGCCGATCCCGGGGTGGCCGCCGAGGTGGCCACGGAATGAGCGAGGCCACACCGAAGATATTTCAGCCGACCGTCCTTCTCGCGCTCGCGATGATGGCGGTCATCGCGATGATGATCCTGCCGATGCCGGCCTGGGTTCTGGACATCGGGCTCGCCGCCTCTTTCGCCATCGCGATCCTCATCTTCACCATCACGCTCTTCATCGAACGGCCGCTCGATTTCTCGGCCTTCCCGACGATCCTTCTCGCGTCGCTGATGCTGCGCCTCGCGCTCAACGTCTCCTCGACCAAGCTCATCATCGGCCAGGGCCATACCGGCACCGGCGCGGCGGGCGAGGTGATCGAGGGGTTTGCCATGTTCATCATGTCGGGCTCGGTCCTGATCGGGCTTGTGGTGTTCGGCGTCCTGATGATCGTGAACTTCATCGTCATCACCAAGGGCGCGGGGCGGATGGCCGAGGTCGGCGCGCGCTTCGCGCTCGACGGGATGCCGGGGCGGCAGCTGGCCATCGACGCCGACATGAACGCGGGCGCCATCGACCATGCCGAGGCCAAGGCCCGGCGCGAGCGGGAGCAGGCCGAAACGACCTTCTTCGGCTCGCTCGACGGTGCGTCGAAATTCGTGAAGGGCGATGCGGTGGCGGGGCTCATGATCACCATCCTGAACCTCCTTGTGGGACTTGCCATCGGCGTGGGCGTCCATGGCATGCCGATCGGCCGTGCGCTCGAGACCTATGCCATCCTCACGGTAGGCGACGGGCTGGTGAGCCAGATCCCCGCCGTCATCATCTCCATCGCCTCGGCGCTGCTTCTGTCGCGCGGCGGCACCAAGGGATCCGCCGACCGCGACATCCTGCGCCAGCTCGGCCGCCATCCGCTGGCGCTTGGCACCGTGGCCTTCCTGATGGCCTTGTTCGCGCTGGTGCCCGGCCTGCCGTTCCTGCCCTTCATCATCGGCGCAGCGATCCTCGGCTTCGTCGGCTGGCGGCAGTGGCAGGCGGCGGGCGTGGCGGCCGAGCGCGCGCGGGTGCAGGCCATGCCGGTCGAACCCGCGCGGCGCCGCACGATGGGCGACCTGCTGGATCTCGACGATATCCATGTGGAATTCTCGCCGAGCCTCGTCGCGATGGTCCTCGACCCCGCCACCGGCCTCGACGCGCGCATCGCCAACATGCGCAGCCATGTCGCCACGACCTATGGGCTGATCCTGCCGGAAATCCGGCTGACCGACGATTCGACGCTCGGCGACGGCATGTACCGGATCCGCATCCAGGGGGTGGAACAGGCGCGCGACCGGATCCATCCCGATCAGGTGATGGCGCTTCTGTCGGGCGACGATGCCGCCCTGCCGCCCGGCGGCCCCGGGAACGACGTTCGCGAACCGGTCTACGGCGCGCCCGCCCGCTGGATCCCCGCCGACCGGCAGGAGGAGGCAGCATTGGCAGGCGTGACGGTCGTGGGGCCGACCGAGGTGCTCGCGACGCATCTTCTGGAGGTGGTGAAGCGCAACTTCGCCCGGCTCCTGACGCTGAAGGGGCTGAGGCGGCTTCTCGACGAATGCACCTCGCTGTCCGACCCGGCGCGGGCGGAGGCCGCCAAACGGCTATTCGACGAGCTGATCCCCGACAAGGTGCCGGTGGACATGCTCTTGGCCGTGCTGCGGCTGCTGCTCGAGGAACGTATTTCGATCCGCAACCTGCCCCTGATCCTCGAATCGATCGCGGAAGCGCGCAGCCTCGGCGCACCGGAGGCAATCTGCGAACATGTGCGCAGAAGACTTGGCTTCCAGCTGGTGGCCGAGATGCGGCGCGAGGACGGAACCCTGCCGCTTCTGCAGCTTGCCCCCGAATGGGAGGAGATGTTCCGCACCTATCAGGTCGAGGGCGCCCATGACGTGGCGCTGCCACCCGAGAAATTCAACCGGCTGGCCGCGAACGTCGCCGAGAAGGTGGCAAAGGTGGGCGAGAAGGGGATATTCCCGGCCGTCATCACCTCGGCCCGGCGGCGGCGGTTCCTCAAGACCGCGCTCGGCGCCAAGGGGATCCTGACACCTGTCCTGTCCTATGAGGAGGTCGGCGGCGACGCGAGACCCGCCATCGTCGGGCTTGTAGCGGCATGACCGGGCTGCAAGACACCATTCTCGCGGCATTCCAGGGGCCGGTGCTGATCGCAGGGCTGGTGTTCTTGCGGGTCGGCGCGGTCATGGCGCTTCTGCCCGCCTTCGGCGAACGCGCCGTCCCCGCGCGCATCCGGCTCGCTCTCGCGTTCGCTTTCACGGCGATTGTTGCCCCGGCGGTCGAGGCGCACATCGGCCCGCCGACAGGGGACGCTGCCGGATATGTGCTCTTTCTCCTGGCGGAATGCGCCAACGGGCTGGCGCTCGGCCTGGTGATCCGGCTGTTCCTCCTGGCGCTGGAAATGGCGGGCGGGATCGCGGCGCAGTCTGGGTCCTTGTCGCAGATGTTCGGCGTGCAGGGCGAACCGATGCCCGCGATGGCGCATCTTCTGGTGATGTCGGCGCTGTGCCTTGCGGCCCTGTCGGGCCTGCATGTCCGGGCGGCGGGGGCGATGATCCTGTCTTACGAGGCCTTGCCGGCGGGCACGGTGCCGGGGGCCGGTCTGTTGAAGGACTGGACGGTCGGACAGATGTCGCAGGCCTTCGCGCTGGCCTTCAGCCTTGCCGCGCCCTTCGTGGTGGCGGCCCTTCTTTACAATGTCGCGCTCGGCGTCATCAACCGCGCCATGCCGTCCCTGATGGTCGCCTTCGTCGGCGCGCCGGCGCTGACGGCGGGGGCGCTCATCATGCTCGCCGTCGCCGCACCCCTGATGCTCGGCCTCTGGAAAGGCGCGTTCGACGCGATCCTCGCCGATCCGTTCGCGGTGCCGCGATGAGCGGCGAGGACGATGCCAGCCGCGAGCACGAGCCGACACAGAAGAAGCTCGACGATGCGCGGGCGCGCGGTGATGTGGCCCGCTCGGCCGATCTGACCTATGCGGGCGGCATGGCGGGCTTTCTGGCGCTTTCGGCCTTCGCGGGGGCGAAACTGCTGATCGCCTTCGGCGACCGGGCACAGGCCTATCTGGGCGGCTTCGCCCTGACGGGCGCCGCCGCGGGCGCGCCCTCCGGCGCTCTGGTCGCGGGCTGGGCTGTCGCGATGGTCCTGCCCATCCTGCCCTTCCTTCTGCTGCCCGGCCTTGCCTCGTTTCTTGCCCTCGTCGCACAGCGCGGCCTTGTCTTCGCGGGCGAGAAACTTGCGCCGAAGCTCAGCCGCATCGACCCATTGCAGAACGCCAAACAGAAATTCGGCCGCGCGGGCCTCTTCGAATTCGCGAAAAGCGCGGTGAAGCTTCTGGTCACCGGCTGCCTGCTTGGCTGGTTTCTGGCCCGCAACATGTCCGAGATCATGATGACCGCGGGGCTTCCCGCCGGGGCGGTTTCGGCGGTCATGACCGGGCTGCTGCTGCGCTTCCTCATGCTGGTCGCGGCGATCGCGCTGGTGATCGGGCTTGCGGATTTCGGCTGGCAGAGGCTGGAACATCTGCGCCGCAACAAGATGAGCCGCCAGGAGCTGATGGAGGAGTTCAAACAGTCCGAAGGCGATCCGCACATGAAGGGCCATCGCCGCCGCCGGGCCGAAGAAATCGCGATGAACCGGATGCTGGCGGACGTGCCCAAGGCCGATGTGGTGGTGGTGAACCCGACCCATTTTGCGGTGGCGCTGAAATGGAACCGGGCGAGCGGGCGGGCGCCGGTCTGCGTCGCCAAGGGCGTCGACGAGGTCGCCGCGCGCATCCGCGAGGCGGCCGCCACCGCAGGTGTGCCGATCCATTCCGATCCGCCGACCGCGCGGGCAATTTATGCGACGGTCGAGATCGGTCGGGAGATTAGGCCAGACTACTATGCGTCGGTCGCCGCCGCGATCCGCTTTGCCGAGCGGATGCGGCGCCGGGCCCGCGAGCAAGGCACATCGGGCGGATGGGCCCGGCGATGACACCGGCCGAGCGCGCCCGCCAGCTTGTGCGGATGAAGCGCGTGGCAGAGGCCAGGCGCGACAGCGATCTTGCCGCGCTCGCGGCGGTGTCCGCCCGCCTCGCAGCAGCCGAACGCGTGCGCGAGGATCTGGCGCTGGCGCTGGCGGCGGAGGTCCGCAAGGCCATCGCCCGGCCGGAAGTGCCGACCTTCCGGGCGCTCGACATGCATCTGGTCCTGTCGGAACGGACGAAATCGGCGATCGAGACGCGGATCGCCGGGATCGCCGAGGAGCGCGAAGCGCTGCGCGCCGTCGCGGCCGTCTCGTTCGGGCGCGCGGCGGTGCTGGAGAAACTGGCGGATCGGGTGACATTCCCTCGACCGACCATGGCCGCCCGCGAACGCTGAGCGCGCGCTTCTTGGGCGATTGCCTCGTCGGGCATGTCGTTTCTCGTCGGCGGGCGGCGAACCTCGCGGGGAGGGCATGAAATGCGCGACGTGGCCCGCGGGGCCTGCGCCTTCACGCTTCACGGCGATGTTGCAACAGATCACGTCTTGGACAGAAGGGCGCAATCGTCTTGGCGCGGGCCCCACCCCGCCGCCATAAAGGGGAAAGCCCATTGCCGCCCATGCCGGTGCGGCCGGAGAGACCCGTTGATAAGACCGCTGATCTTCCTTGGCGTCATGCTCGCCGTACTGATCCTCTACCGCTGGTACGGGCCAGAGATCGGCAGCCTTGCGGACGTCAGGGCCGAACTGGCCCGGATCGAAGCGGCGCGCGCCGCCGCGCCCGTGACCGTCGCGGCGATCTTCTTTGCCGCCTATGTGGCGGTCACCGCGCTTTCGCTGCCGCTTGCCGTCTGGATGACGCTGGCCGCAGGCGCGCTTTTCGGATTCTGGGGCGGGCTTCTCCTCGTGTCCTTCGCCTCGGCGGTCGGCGCCACGCTCGCCTTTCTCGCCGCGCGCCATTTCCTGCGCGACTGGGTGCAGGCGCGGCTGGGCCAGCGGCTGAAGGCGGTGAACGAAGGCTTCGCCCGCGATGGCAGATTCTATCTTTTCACGCTCCGCCTCATCCCGGCGATCCCGTTCTTCGCGATCAACCTCCTGATGGGCCTCACCGCAATCCGGCCCCTGACCTTCTACTGGGTCAGCCAGATCGGCATGCTGGCGGGCACCGCCGTCTATGTGAACGCGGGCACGCGGCTTGCGGCGATCGAGAGCCTTTCGGGGATCCTCTCGCCCGCGCTGATCCTGTCGTTCGTGCTTCTTGGCCTCTTCCCCTGGATCGCCCGTGCGTTCATCGGCGCAATCCGCCGCCGCAAGGTCTATGCGCGCTGGCAGAAACCCGCCCGGTTCGACCGCAACCTGATCGTGATCGGCGCGGGCGCGGCGGGGCTCGTCTCGGCCTATATCGCGGCAGCCGTGAAGGCCAAGGTCACGCTGATCGAGGGCCACCGCATGGGCGGGGATTGCCTGAACTACGGCTGCGTGCCGTCGAAGGCGCTGATCCGCTCGGCCAAGCTTGCGCGCCAGATCGCCAAGGCGGAAGACTTCGGCATTGCGGCCGGGCCGGCACGCGTGAATTTTCCCGCCGTCTTCAGCCGGATCGAAGCAGTCATCCGCGCCATCGAGCCGCACGATTCCATCGAGCGCTACGAAGGTCTCGGCGTCGAGGTATTGGAAGGCCATGCCCGCCTTGTCGATCCCTGGACGGTGGCGATCACCGCGAAAGACGGCGGCGAAAGCCGCCTGACCGCGCGGGCCATCATCCTGGCGACGGGGGCCGCGCCCTTCGTGCCGCCGCTGCCGGGGCTTGATGAGGCGGGCTATCTGACCTCGGACACGCTATGGCAGGCGTTCGCCGCCCGGACCGAAGCACCGAAGCGGCTCGCGATCCTCGGCGGCGGGCCGATCGGGTCGGAACTGGCGCAAAGCTTCGCGCGGCTCGGCGCGCGGGTCACGCTGATCGAGATGGCGCCCAGGCTCCTGATCCGCGAGGACGAGGAGGTATCGGCCTTCGCCCGTGCCCGGCTGGAAGAGGACGGCGTGGAAGTCCTGACCGGTCACAAGGCCCTGTCCTGCGGCACGACGGGCGGTGAGAGATGGATCGAGGTCGAGACCGACGGCACGCGCCGCCACATCGCCTTTGACGATCTGATCGTCGCGGTCGGCCGCGCCGCGCGGCTGGAAGGCTACGGGCTTGAGGAGCTGGGCATCCCGGCAGGCCGGGTGATCGAGACGAACGAGTATCTCGAAACGCTTTACCCCAACATCTATGCGGCGGGCGATGCGGCCGGCCCCTACCAGTTCACCCATGCCGCCGCCCATCAGGCCTGGTTCGCCGCCGTGAACGCGCTGTTCGGCTTCGCGCGGCGCTTCCGCGCCGATTACCGGGTGATGCCCGCGACCACCTTCCTCGACCCCGAGATCGCCCGCGTCGGGCTGAACGAGGCCGAAGCGAAGGCGCAGGGCGTGGCCTACGAGGTGACGCGCTACGGCATCGACGATCTGGACCGTGCCATCGCGGACGGCTCCGCCCACGGGTTCGTCAAGGTACTGACCGCGCCCGGAAAGGATCATATCCTCGGCGCCACGATCGTCGGCGAACATGCGGGCGATCTGCTGGCCGAATTCGTTCTGGCGATGAAACACGGGCTGGGGCTGAACAAGATCCTCGGCACGATCCATTCCTACCCGACCTTCGCGGAAGCGAACAAATATGCAGCCGGAGAGTGGCGCAAGGCGCATGTGAACGCACGCGCGCTGCGCCTTCTGGAAGGCCTTCACCGCTGGCGGCGGGGCGGCGCATGATCGACCGCTTTCTCCTGCCGGTTCAACAGGCGCTCCTGCGCCCGGCCGCTCGGCTGCTGGCGGCGCGCGGCGTGCTTGCCGACCGGATCACGCTTGCCGCCTTCGGGATCGGCGTGCTGGCGATTCCGGCGCTGGCTTTCGGCTGGTACGGGCTGGCACTTGCACTCATCCTTGCGAACCGCGCGCTCGACGGGCTGGATGGCGCTGTGGCGCGGGAAACCCAGCCGACGGACCGCGGCGCCTTCCTCGATATCGCGGCGGATTTTTTCTTCTACGGTCTCGTGCCCCTTGGCTTCGCGCTCGCAGACCCGGCCGCGAACGCGCTGGCCGCGGCGTTTGTCATCACCACCTTCATCGGCACCGGATCGAGTTTCCTGGCCTTCGCCGCGATCGCCGCCCGGCGCGGCGAGACATCGACCGCCTATCCGGCCAAGGGGATCTATTATCTCGGCGGCCTGACCGAAGGCGCGGAGACCATCGCCCTTTTTATCGCCATGTGCCTCTGGCCGCGGGCCTTCCCGACGTTCGCGATCCTCTTCGCCCTTCTCTGCCTGATCACCACCGCCCTGCGCTGGCATTGGGGCTGGCAGGCCTTTTCCGCACCGACGAACCACGACGGGATGGATGCATGAGACTGACACTCACCGCGGCGCTTTTCGCCCTCATCGGCGCGCCCCTCTGGGCTGACAGCTGGGACGACACGCTCGCTGCCGCCAGGGGCCAGACGGTCTATTGGAACGCCTGGGGCGGGGACAGCCGCACCAACGATTTCATCGCCTGGGTGGACCGCGAACTGTCGGAAAAATACGGCGTGCATGTCGAACAGGTGAAGCTTTCCGATACTGCCGAGGCGGTGACGCGCGTCCTGGCCGAGAAGAGCGCGGGCCAGACCGAGGACGGCTCGGTCGACCTGATCTGGATCAATGGCGCGAACTTCCTGTCCATGAAGGAACAGGGGCTCTTGCACGGTCCCTTCCTGCAGGGCCTGCCGAATGCGGCGTTCCTCGACCTCACGCCCGGTTCGGCGGCGGTGACCGATTTCACCATCCCGACCGAGGGCTACGAATCGCCCTGGCGGCTGGCGAAGTTCGTCTTTTCCTACGACAGCGCGCGCGTCGAGGAACCGCCCCGGTCGGCGGCGGCGCTTCTGGACTGGGCCAAGGCCAATCCCGGCCGTTTCACCCACCCCGCGGTGCAGAATTTCATGGGCGCGACCTTCCTCAAGCAGGCGCTGATCGAACTGACGCCGGACCCGACGGTCCTGCAGGCCGAAGCGACCGACGAAAGCTTCGCCACAGCCGCCGCACCGCTCTGGGCCTGGTACGATGCGCTCCGCCCCAATCTCTGGCGGGCGGGCGAGACCTTTCCGGAAAACGAAAGCGTGCTCAACCAGATGCTGAACGACGGCGAGGTCGATTTCACCATGGCCTTCGATCCTGCCGCCGCGGCCGCCGCGGTCGAAAAGGGCCTCCTGCCCGACACGGTGCGCACTTACGGGCCCGCCGCCGGGTCGATCGGCAATATCAGCTTCGTGGCCATCCCCTTCAACGCAGCGCATCGCGAAGGCGCGGAAGTGGTGGCGAACTTCCTTCTCGACCCGGCCACCCAGGCGCGGGCGCAGGATATCGGCATCCTCGGCAGCTATACGGTGCTCGACATGACGAAGCTTGACGAGACGCAACGCGCGGCCTTCGTGAACCTTCCCACTTCGCCCGCCCTGCCGATGCAGGCTGATCTCGGCCCGACCCTCGTCGAGCCGCACCCGAGCTGGATGGTGCGCATCGCCGAGGAATGGGCGAGGCGCTACACCAGATGACCATGAACGAGGGCCGGTGGCTCAGGCTGTCGGTCCTTGCGGCCGTGACGCTGGGGTTCGTCGCACCGATCGTTGCCGGCCTGACCGAGACGGCCCGGGTCGCGTTTGGGCTCGACACCGGCCCCGCCTCGGCCGGAGGCGCGCCCCTGGCCGCCCTCGCGGCACTTCCCGGCGTCGGCACGAGCCTCATGCTGACGCTCTGGACCGGTCTTGCTTCGACGCTGCTTGCCTTCTTCCTCGCGTTCGAACTGGTGATGCAAATCGGGGCGCGGCGGCGCCCGGCCTCCTGGCTCGCGCCGCTTCTGGCTGCGCCGCACGCGGCGCTGGCGATCGGTTTCGCCTTTCTGATCGCCCCCTCGGGCTGGATCGCCCGGGCGCTGAGCCCCTGGGCGACCGGCTGGACCCTGCCGCCCGACGTCGCGACCGTGCATGACCCCTGGGGGATCGCGCTGATCCTCGGGCTGACGGCAAAGGAACTCCCGTTCCTCGCGCTTGTCATGCTTGCCTCGCTCGGCTCCCTGCCGGTCGCGCGGCTGGTGGCCACGGGCCGCGCCCTCGGCCATGGACGCCGCGCCGCCTGGTACTGGCTGGTGCTGCCCGCGCTCTACCCCGCGCTCCGGCTGCCGGTCTATGCGGTCCTCTCGTTCTCGCTGTCGGTCGTCGACATGGCGATCATCCTCGGTCCGTCGAATCCGCCGACCTTCGCCGTCGCCATGACCCGCTGGTTCCAGGCGGCCGACCTCGGCCTCTTCGCGCCCGCCGCTCTTGCGGCGCTTGTCCTCGGTCTCTTGGTGGCTCTCACGAGTCTCGGCTGGCATCTGGGCGCGCATCTGGTCGCCGCGCATGCAAGGCGGCGGCTCGCCCGGGGCTGGCATCCCGTCCGCGCCCGCCCGCTCGGCGCGGTCGCCCCGGCTGCGGCGGGCCTTCTTCTGGCGGCCGGGCTGGCGGCGCTGCTGTCACTGATCGTCTGGTCGGTTGCCTGGCGCTGGTCCTTTCCCCACGCCCTGCCCGAACGCTGGTCGCTGGCGCTCTGGCGCGACACCCGCTCCGGCTGGGTCGCGGTTCTGTCGGAGACCACGCTGATCGGTGCGGGCGCGACCCTCCTGTCGCTGATCCTCGCGATCCTCTGGCTCGAGGGCGAGACGCGCGGGCGGTTCGGGCGCGCCCGCTGGGCAACCGCACTGATCTATCTGCCGCTGCTCATGCCGCAGCTTGCCTTTCTCTTCGGCCTCAATGTCGTTTTCCTGAAGGCGGGTCTCGGCGGCGACCGCCTGACGGTTCTCTGGGCGCATGCGATCTTCGTCTTTCCCTATGTGATGCTGACCCTGACCGAGGCCTGGCGCACCCTCGACCCGCGGCTTTTCCACACCGCCGCCTCGCTCGGCGCCGGACCCTGGCGGCGGTTCCTCACGGTCCGCCTGCCCTGCCTTGCCGGGCCGATCCTGACTGCCGCCGCCATCGGCTTTGCCGTATCGGTGGCGCAATATCTGCCAACGCTCTTCATCGGCGGCGGGCGGGTGATGACGCTCACCACCGAGGCGGTGACACTGTCGTCGGGCGGCGACCGGCGCGTGGCGGGGATGTATGCGAGCCTGCAGGCGCTGATGCCGCTCGCCTCCTACGGCCTTGCTCTGGCGCTTCCGGTGCTTCTGTGGAAGAACCGG
Organism: Paracoccaceae bacterium; assembly: GCA_041397305.1. Classification (GTDB taxonomy): domain Bacteria; phylum Pseudomonadota; class Alphaproteobacteria; order Rhodobacterales; family Rhodobacteraceae; genus TMP-24. The sequence goes on from JAWKWX010000002.1 coordinate 529,149, forward strand.
AAGGGGCTTCTGGGACGGGGATAGGATGCTCAGCCTCAAAGATGTCTGCCTCTGCCGGGCGGGGCACAGCGAGCCGCTGTTCGCGCCCCTGTCGTTCGATGTGGGCCCGGGCGAGGTGGTGACGATCATGGGCCCCTCCGGCATCGGCAAATCGACGCTTCTCGATTTCATCGGCGGGCACCTGGGACGCGATTTCACCGGACATGGCTCGGTTACGCTTGACGGGGTCGAGGTGACCGGCCAGCCGGCGGAAATACGGGGGATCGGCGTCCTCTTTCAGGATGCCCTGCTCTTTCCGCACCTCTCGGTCGGGCAGAATCTCGCTTTCGGTCTCGGACCGGCGCTGCGCGACCGCGGGGCGCGCCGCCAGGCCATCGACGAGGCGCTGGAAACCGCCGGGCTGGCGGGATTTGCAGATCGCGATCCCGCAACGCTGTCGGGGGGCCAGCGCGCGCGGGTGGCGCTGATGCGGGCGCTGCTGGCGCGGCCGAAGGCCCTGTTGCTGGACGAACCCTTCTCGCGCCTCGACGAGGCGCTGCGCGCCGAGATTCGCGGTTTCGTCTTCGACCATATCCGCAGGTTGGGCGTGCCCACGCTTCTGGCCACCCACGATGCCGCCGACGCGGCCGCGGCAGGAGGCCCAGTCTTGCAGCTTGCAGCGCGTGGTCAGGGCGCCGCGTAAGTCCAGCGCTCGGGCGGCTTGCCCTCGTTCAACCTATAGAAGCCGTCAGCAGGTACAGCCTGCCAGTCACCCGCCGTCCCGTCGGGCCAGAGGACACGCACATCGGCCGCCGCCGCCGAGCCGAGACCGAAATGCCACCACCCGGCTTCGCCGCTGGCATGGCCGCCGCCCACGGTCAGTTCGCGGCGCTGGATACGGTCGCCAGTCCTGACCTCGATCCAGCCGCCGACGGCGTCGGGATCTGCCCCGTCCTGATGCGGGCGAAGGCCCAGCCAGTGCCCGCCCGGCCCGAGATTGCGCCAGATCTGGGCGGGCCCGTTGCGGTTCACCACCACAAGATCGGGCAGCCCGTCGAGATTGAGATCGGCAAGCGCCGCGCCCCGGCTGGTCAGAAGGCTTGCCACGCCTGCCTTGTCTGCCGCTTCCATGAACGTGCCATCGGGCCGCTGCAAAAGCAGGTTGTTGGGGTCCTCAATGGCGAAATCCGGCATTTCCGAAACATTGCCCTTGGCCACGAACAGGTCGGCATAGCCGTCGTTGTTCACGTCCTCGAACTCGGCGTGCCAGCCGGTCGAGGGGCGGACATCACCGCCGGTGAACGGGCGCTGCGCAGTCACCCCGGCCGCGAGTGCCAAGTCGCGATAGTTCGGCGCACCATCTGCGCCGGGCGCCAGCTCCTGCAGCTTGCTGTCGGCCATGCTGGTCAGGAAATAGTCCGGCGTGCCATCGCCCTTCAGGTCATAGCTCGCGATGCCCATCCCCCAGATCTTCAGCGCCTTCCAGCCCTCCGCCGCCGAGTAGAGGCGTGGCGGCTGACCCGGCTCGATATGCCAGAGCTGTTCCTGCCCGCCCTCGTAATATTCCCGGTCGTTGGAGACCCGCAGCGAGGGCGTGCCAGAGCGGTTCCAGTCGGTGAAAAGCATCGAAAGCGGGCAATAGGACGGGGTAAGCGGCAACGGCGCGGCGAAGCCGCCGCCCTCGGCCGGCCGGTGCAGCCAGTTGTCGGTGCAGGAGCCCCAGGGCGAAAATTCCTCGCGCCGGTCGATGTAATTGCCGATGGCGATGGTGGGCCAGCTCGCGCCCTTTTCCCATGTCGCGGCGAGCGCCGTCGACCAGCCGTCGCCACCGTCGAAATGCCATTCCTCGTTCGAGGCCCTGAAGCGGCAGTCGCCAAGTCCCCGCATCACGCTGTTGGCGCCGACCCGCAAAAGGACGAGGTCCATCGTGCCGTCGCTGTCCACATCCAGCGGATAGGCGCCGGTCACGGCGTCAAGCTCCAGCCCGCTCGGCCGTTCGCTGAAGGCAAGCGTGCCTCCGGGCGTGCTGTCATTGTGGTAGAGCCGCGCCGGGCTTTCGCCGCCGGCGAGAAACAGGTCCTGCCGTCCGTCGCCATCACAGTCGAAGGCCGCGACCCCGCCGCCGACCATATATTGCCATTCCCCGGCGTAGCTGTGCTCGATCCCTGCGGTCGCCGTTTCTTCGGCGAAGGCCGGAACGACCGGCGCATCATCGGCGCGCACCGCGAGCGGTGCCGCCATCAGGACAAGAAGCAAGAGCCCGCGCATCATGTCCTCCGGGTCTTCAGGGCGTTGGTGTAGGCCGCGACGCAGCGGCCCTGATCGAGACCGCGCTCGATCGCGGCGCGGTAGTGGATACCGCCATAGAGGCGCGAAATTCCTGCCTCGTCCGCAGCGGCCCGGAAGCTGACGAAACGGCGCGGCGCCATGCCCTCGATCGTCGGCGTTTCGTCGGTGAAGGCGTGATCCGCCCCGAAAAGAGCGGTCAGCACTTCGGCCGCGGCGCCGGACTGGGTCGAATGGCCGGACGGATATTCCGGGAAGGGCGGGGTGGCGAGGATCGGCGTCCAGTCCGGATCGATCAGCCGATTGATATAGGTCACGGGGCGGACGAGATCATATTCGTACTTGCCCTGCCAGCAGGCGATGAAGGCATCCGCGAGCACGATGCCGAGCCGCGCCAGCACATCGGCATAGCGGGCCTGATCGGCCCCTTCCGCCGCGAGCGCGTCGAGCGCGATCGACATCCAGTGGCCGGGCGGAGTGCGCGACAGCATCGCATCATCGGACCAGAAGGCGGCAATGGCGCGCTGGTCGTCGGTCAGGGCCTTGCCGACCTCATAGACCTCCATCGCTTCGCGGTAGAAGTCGGAACCGGGGTCCTCGCTATAGGCGGGCGGCGGCGGCAGGCGACAGCTTGTGCCGTCCGGCATCGCGAAGGGGCGGTTCTCGCCCCAATGCGGCAGCAAGGGTTTCTGCTGCAGCGCGACATGGTTCGTCGGCACCCAATGGGCGGGGCCCGGGGTAAGCGCATAATCCTCGGGAAAGCCGAGATTGACGATTTCCGCCCGCCATCGCCTGCCGCCCAGTCGAGAACGTACGCGGCAAGCGCCTCTCCATGGGCGCGGCTGCGGCGCCGCAACGTCGAAGGGCGAGCAGCGCCTCGATCGCTGCGCCGAGCTTGTCACCATCACCGCCTTCAACGCCCTTTTCCGGTCGGCCCGGTGTTGAAGAACAGGCGCGCAACGACCCCGGAAAGTGCCGCGTGCAAGACCAGCGCCTCGTCATGGATCCCGGCCTCGCGCGGGGCCTGCGGCAAACGCGTTCAGCTGCCCGGCCAGTGTCTGCGCAGATCATCACGTCCGGTGGCCGTCGCCTCATAGACAGCGACGCCCGCATAGCCGAGCGTGCGGCTGACCACCGGCGGCGTGTAGGTGGGCGTGTGGCGGACCAGATCGAGGATGAGCCCGTACCAGACAGAGATCACCTTCTGCGGCGGGGGAGCCGTCGTGGCGGCGGACGGCGGGCCAGCGATCAGAAAGAGGGACGACGAGCCGCCGATGGCTTGTCTGCGGGTCAATTGAATGCATTTCGTTAGCGCCAACAAGGTTCCGGCGGCAGCTAAGCACAGGGCGGCATGACGCCGCAAGCACCGGGGCAGATTCGGCTGCGCTAAGGGGTGTGGTAAGCGCAGCGACCGGCCACACTTGTTGCGCGCCCAGACGCACACATCACCAGCGTCACTCATACGCCGCCTGGCTGAACGTCCCCGGTTGCCCATGAAAATCCGATCCCCACCGCTGGAGAACGCTTCCTCGCTACGCGGCTGCGCGACCGGACCGGATCGCGCCGTGCCAACAGGGCACCTCCGCTCTTTGGTCGTTTCTCCGGGCAGGACAGTTCAAAGTGTCTGAACATTCCCGAGCTTCAGCGGCCCCCCAGCCGAGTCGGTCGCGACCCACCAGGTCCGAGGTCTTCGGCCGTCGCACAAGCGCGTTCAAGGCAATCGCGGCCGCGCCCGGCACCCTCGTCAATGGCATGCGCCAAGATCGCCGTGGCGATGGCGCGGCCAGGATGTGCCGGATCGGTAGCGGCCGCCCTCGGCTGATGGCACGGCTCGACACCCGGCGCGACGAAATCCACTTCCGCACGCGATTGGCCCTGTCGTAATGCCGCTGCGCGCATCGACGGCCGAGATCGCAGGAACATCCGGATGCGAGGCCGGGAAGGATACCCTGTCGGCACCATCATTCCCCGCCGCCGCGACGGGTAGTGCCTCGGCGGGCAAGCCCGCGCAGCACCATGGCGAGCGTCGCATTCTCAGGCCCCGGCGAGCGAGAGGTTCACCAGCGGCACGCCCTCCCCGCGAGCCAGTCGAGTGCAGCCGCGATCGCGTCCATGCGCGACATCGCCACCCGTCCCCTGGGCGAGGGCGACCGCCGACACAAGCCGCGCTTTCCGGGCAAAGCCCGTAGAAGCGTGGCCGTCGCCGGGTGCCGCGATGAGTGCGGCGAGCGCGGTCGCGTGATCCAGGGCGCCCGGCGAGTCGCCCTCGCGCAGGAACACGCGCGGCGACACGCGCCCGCAAGCGCCGCGTTCGTCGCGTCCGGCGGCCCGTCTGAGCCAAACCGACCGCCAATCCGCACCAAGCGGACGGGATCACCCTCGGAAATGCCGACGAGCGCGGGGGCATGGGCCACCGGTCCGGCCGCCTGTTCGTAGATCATGTTGCGTTCGACCGCGATGGCGAAGGCCCGCGCGCGCACAAGCCGCCATCGAGGCGTCCGCCGATTCGATCTTGCCGAGATCGGCCGTCACCATACCGAGCCCCAGGCTGTCCAGTCTGCAGCGCGCACGATCACGCTTCCGCCCATCTCCTCCAGCAGAACGGCCGCGGCGGCGGCGGCCGCCGGTGCCGGTGAGGATATATTCAAGCCGCCCGCTTGGCGCCTCGGCAGCTGCGTCGGCGGCGGTGATTGCCCGGACATGGTCATTCTCGCGCAAGCGCGACGGACGCGGTTCGGGCGGCGGTGGCGGCGGCGGTTCGGCGCATGCCGGTGAACATTCTTCCGCCAGTACGGTCGGTGCGAGACCGCAGGCGGTCAGACCCGTGGCCAGCGCCAGTATCCGGGCGAGTGTGCGGATCATTCGGTGCTTTCCACAAGCTCCACCAGGTTCCCCGCACGCTCCAGTGCCGCGCGCAGCGGTGATGTCGCTGTCGTCAGCGCCCCCGACAAGCGCCAGACGATAGAAACCGAGCACGGACGGCCCGTCGACTATGGTCCAGCCCGTTCGCAAGCAAAAGATCGGCGAAGGCGGACTGGAGCACCTCGTCGCGGACCGACACGGTAAACAGGGCGGCCGTCTGAGGCCCTGGCGGCCTGACGGTGGTGATCGTCGAACCGCTCCAGCCGGTCAGGAAGTAAGCCGCCCGCCGTGACCACGGCGATCGCCGCTGCGGCGCGCCGACTGCCTGAGCAGGCCGGGCGCTCGCGGCTTCTCGGCGACGGCGCGCCGCAGGCGGCAAGGCAAAATCGCCGGGCGATCGTTCCGGCAGGGCCGAGGCCCGCATCAGCCCGCTGGTGCCGCGCCTGCCTGGGCGTGAAGGGCCGGATCGCGTTCGAACTCGCGGGCAAGCGCCTCGGCCTCCTCGTCGGTCAGGGATCCGTTATTGACCCAGGAAGGGATCAGCTCTGCAATCCTAGCCTTGTCGAATTGGGCCGAAGTCATATGCGCGCCCTCCTGTTCATTGCCTCCAGGCAGCGCAAAAGCAGCGCCTTGGCATGAAAAACCTAGTCTTCACCGTGCCTTCAGGAACGCCGATCACCGCGGCAACCTCCCGGTAGCTCATATCTTCCAGGAAGGTCAGTTCGATCGCGGCGCGATGATCGGCCCTTAGGTCCGCCAAGACAGTCGCGGGCATCTCGCGTTCTTCGGCCGTCTGAAGAAGGTCGAACGCGCTCGGCCCCTCGTCCGGGCGATCCGGCATGTCATCCTGTACTGTCACTCTTCCGCGTGCCCTGAACTCGTCAACCACCTTGCGCCATGCGATCGTAGACCCATGTCCTGACACGCGACCGGTCCTGAAACCCGGCGGCACCGCGCCAGACCTCCAGGAAAGACCTCGTGCAATATGTCGGCTGCGGCGAACGGATCGTTCAATTTCAGTGGATGAACCCCGAGGCCGCTCAAGCTGGCGGTGAGCATGTCCAGAGCCAGAGACATCGCCTGCGGCCATGCGTCTTGGCGGCGACGAGCGGATCATCCTTCATCTGGGGCAACATCCCGAACCATGCGTACCTGCCTTTGATAGCAGGTAGACGGTCCAGGAATAAGCCACAACCTGACGCATTGCGCCCATTCGCGATCAAAAACCGCTGCAGCGGATATTGTTGCGCAGCTTACCTCCAGACGGGCCGGAAGCCCGGTGCGCTGAAGTCGGTGTCTGAAGGTCCTCAAGCAGTTTCGCGATCATCGGCGATTGCGCCTCGCCGCCATAGGCGGCCCTGGCTGATATAGGTCCTGGTTCGTGGCCGATGCGAGATCGAGCGACGCCGAATTCCTTGCCCGAAACCAAGGGGCGAAACCAAGATCCTTCAGCGCCAGATCGATGTTGAAGGCGATGTCGTAGGAGCCATTCAGGGTCAGCGCGCCTTCGGTCTCATGCACGAAGGAATTGCCCGAAGAGGCCTGGATCGCATACCAGGCCTGCGCCAGATCGAGCCCGCCGCGCTTGGCAAGCATCAGCGCCTCGCCGCAGGCGGGGTGGATGAAGGCCAGCATGTTGGTGATGACCTTGATGATCGAGGAGGACCCCAGCGGCCCCATGTGGAAGATGCGGTTGCCCATCGCCTCGAAAGCTTTCCAGTGCAGGTCGATAAGGTCCTTGTCACCGCCCGGCAGCATGGTGATCTCGCCCCGGTAGGCGAAGTGGACACCCCGTGACCGGCAGTTCCAGCATGCGCACGCCATGGCACCATGGCGACCTTCGACAGCGCCAGCACATCGTCGCGACCAGGGTCGACATCTCGATCAAAGCTCGCGCCCTCCTTCATGTGCGGCGGGATCGCGCGCAGCACCTTTTCGAAACCGCGGGCGAGGGCGGTGGGTGATCCCGCATGATCGACCGATCCGGCCAGCGCCTCGGCGCTGTCCGCCAGGTCGCGCCAGCCTTCGGTCAGAGGTTCGGCAGAAGCGCCCTGTTCAGGTCAAAGACCGTGACGAGAAGCCCGCCTTGAGGAAGACATCCCGCGCAGGCCGCGCCGAAGGTTGCCGAGTCCGATATAGCCGTAATGCATTTTACCCCCGAGGGACTGGAAGGCGGCTCCCGCCGCCCGAAGATGGTTCCGCGCCCCAATAAACGACGCCCTTGACCTCGCAGAAGTCATGGATGCCCCAGTCGGCATATTCGCGCCCGTTGCCCGGTGCTTGTAGCCGCCGAAGGGCGCGAACGTATCCCAGGCGGGATAGTTCAGGTTCACCATCCCCGCACGCAGGCGGCGGGCGACGGCGCGCGCCTCCTCGACCGTTCCGGCGACACTATAGGCGGCCAGCCCGTATGGCGTGTCATTCGCTGCCGCCACCCGCCTCATCCACCGTGTCATAGGGGATGATCGACAGCACAGGCGAGGTTCCTCGCGCGCGATGGTCATGTCGTTCGTCACATTGCCGAAGACCGTCGGGCGCACGCCTGGCCGCGGTTCACGCCTGCCGGACGGCCGATCCCCCCGCGACAAGCGTCGCACCTTCGTCGATGCCGGTCTGGATCAGCGCCTGCACCTTGTCGAACTGCATCTTCGAGACGAGCGGGCCCATGGTCGTCGCCCCGTCCTGCGTATCGCCGGTCGACGGCATCGGCTGCCGCTTTCGCATGATGAAGCGCCTGATCGTGCTGCTCGCGATGGACGAACATGCGCGTGGGGGCGTCGCAGCTTTGCCCGGTGTTGCCGACGGCCCTCGACGCCCGCCTTTACCGCCGCCGCGGATCGGCCGACGGCAGGATGATGTTCGACGACTTGCCCCAGTTCCTGCGCCACGCGCTTCACCGTGGGCGGCCGCCGCCTGCCACCGCCGTGCCCGCCCCGCGTCGAGCCGGTGAAGGACACCATGTCGACCTCGGATGAGAGCTGAGCCGCGCGCCCCACCTCTGGCCCGTACCATTTATCAGGTTGAAGACGCCCGCCGAGCACGCCCGCCGCGTCACAGACCTCGGCAACACGGCAGACAGCGGCGCGATTTCCGAGGGCTTCAGCACCATCGTGCAGCCCGCGACCAGCGCAGGCGCCACCTTGCAGGCGATCTGGTTCATCGGCCAGTTCAGGGCGTGATCAGCGTGCAGACGCCGATCCCCTCGCGGATGATCCGGGTCGTGCCGCGCATCTCCTCCCAGTGGAAGCTTTCTGCGGCCCTGATCGTCAACCTCGATATGGACCTGGCCCGCGGGCTGCGCTCGCGCCCCATTTCGATCGGCGCCCATCTCGGCCGACATGGCCTGCGCGAAGTCCTCGTAGCGGTCGTTATAGGCCTCTAGCAAACGCTTCAGGACCGCGATCCGCTCCGCCACCGGCCGGACGGTCCAGTCCGCGAAGGCCACCCGCGCCTGCATGACCGCGCGATCCGCATCCGCCGCACGTTGCCCAGCGCCACCTTGCAGACGATCTCTTCGGTCGCGGGTTCTCGACTGCCAGGCGATCGGACGACCAGCGAGATCGACCATTGGCCGCCCACATAGGGCCCTGGAGGCTATTCGGCAGGGATCATCTATCGCCCTCGCCCAGGTAGATGTGCTGGTCTTGCGGATCGCCGCATCGACCTCCGGGTCGATAGCGCTGCAAGCCCTCGACGGGATCTCGTTCTTCCGCGCGATGGCGGCGTCAAGCAGGATCGGCTTGCCGGCCTCGTTCCATTCCTTCGGGCTCATCCGGTTGCCGACCGCCGGATGGAACCATATTCGGTCTGCATGAGCGCCAGTGTCTGGTCGGAGCCGAGATAATGCCCCGGGCCGCCGAGGCAGACCTGCTTCATCGCGGAAGTCGAGGTCAGATCCTCGGTCACGTCGATGCCGCGCACCAGCCGCATCGCCTGGCCCAGAAGGTCATCGCCGAGGATCAGGCTTTCGAGGCAAGCCCAGCAGCGAAGCATGCATGCCCTGCCTCGTAACACATGTTCAGTCCGCAAGCGCAAGCGAATTGGTGATCCCCTGTTCCCAGCCCGCCTGCATGTCGGGCAGCTTGCTGTCGGAGATACCAGAGGCCCACCCCGCCGGGCCAGGTCGTAGAACCGGTGCATCTGCGCGCAGCCCGCCGTCAGCAGCGCCTGTTCGGCCGAGCCGCCCGACATCGCGCCGGTTCTCAGGTCGGACACGAAGGAATTGCCAGGTGCCGAAGATCGCGGGCGCGCCCTTCCTGATCGCGTTCACATAGACGACGCCCGCCAGACATTCCGCCACCGCCTGCACGATGGTCAGCGCAATCGGCGGCGCGGGCGCGGTCGCGCCCGCCTGACCTGCGGACAGAAGCAGCATCGGCATGCCGCGGCGCACGCAATCTCCATCGCATTCACCAGCTTTCCTCGGCGAACTTCATCGGCGGCACGACGAAACGGTTGGAGTTCGAGACGAACGGTCGTTCCGGCCATTTCTCCTCGCCACCCGCGACCGTGTAGATCATGTCGAAACAGTCGGCGACATGGGACGGATCGCTTCGAAGGACGTGCCCGCATGCGCGGGTGCCCGCCAGGCAGCCATAGAGCGTGTTGAGGTCCATCTCCCTGTTGTCGACCACGTCGCGGCAGACCATCGTGCGCTGGTAGAAATGGATGTTGTCGAGTTCTCGACCAGCCGCGCCGCGTCATGCAGATCCTGCGCAGTCGATTCGCCGGTAGCTGAGTGTCACCGGATCGACGATATGCACCGCCGCGCCCGCCGTGCCGTAATGAACCTTGGTGCCCGACAGATGCAGGTCGAACTTCGGATCGCGGGCATGAAGCGTGATGTTGCGCGCGGCGACCGCCAGCATGTCCTCGACCAGCGCGCGGGAAACGGATGCGTCCGTCGCCGAGAGATCGCGCCCGCGTCCGTCAGCAGCTTGACGCCCGAGGGCAGCGCCTGGCTGAGGCCGATCTGTTCCGGCGCATCGAGGCCGAGGCATGGATCTTCTTCATCCCCTCGTCGGTCAGCGGCCGGTACTGGCCGCCCGACATGCCCGCCTGACCGGGCGCAGCCCCTCGGCCGGGGGTGCGGCCCGCGCCGCCCGGCGCGCCTCGCGCCCTCCGGCCCGTGCTGCCCGTCTCGGTTCGCAGTTCAGCGCTTCATCCGACATTTCATCTCTCCCGAAAGCCTCCCGGGCTTTCATCTTGGCTCATATACCTTCCAGGGTCCGGGGGCAGACGGCCCCGGGCCGCGCCGCTCACGTCTTCGCCCGCTCGCCCTTCGGGTCGACCGCATCGGCTGAAGCGAGGCTTCCGCCTTCACCCGCCGCCCGGCGATCTCGATTTCGTGAGAGGCCAGAAGCGCCTCCGCCCCTTCGCCCTTCGACGGCACATAGCCCATGCCGATCGCCCCACCGAGAGTGATGGCCATAGGCGCCCGAAGACAGGTAGCCCACGATCCTGCCGTCCCTGAGGACCGGTTCATTGTGATAGACCATCACCGGGATCGCTCAGCCGGAACACATCCATTCGCCTGTCAAGGCCCGCTTCCTTCTTCCGCAGAACCGCGTCGCGCCCGATGAAGTCGGGCTTCGCGGTCTTGACAACAAAGCCAAGCCCCTGCCAGCACATGATCCTCGGACGTGATGTCGCTTGGCCGAAGCCAGCGAGCAACGCAGATCCGGCAGCTGTCCATCGCCCATGCATGCCTGAAGCTTTAGTCCCATCTCCCGGCCCGCCGACCAGAGCGTTTCGAACGCATGGCCCACTATCGGAGGAGACATAGATCTCCCACCCAAGTTCGCCCACTTAGGACGCGGTGCACGCGGGCGAGGCCCATGCCCAGCTCGATCCCTGCGCGGTGCGCCGAACGGGTTCACCTCGTTCGAGAAATCGTTCGGGCTGACCTTCTGCATCAGCTTGCGCGCGTTCGGCCCATCACCGCCAGCACGCCTTCGGCAGCCGTCACGTCGGTGATCACCACGTTGAAATCGCCGATATGACGGCGCATCCAGGCCTGGTCCTTGGGCGGGTCACGGCAGGCGTCACCACCAGATAGGCCGTCTCGGACAGCCGCGTGACGGTCACGTCGGCCTCGATCCCGGCGTTGTTCAGGAACTGTGTGTGTAGACGGTCAGCCCGACCGCCACCGACATGTCGGCGCCGCAGATATGAATCCAGGTAGGCTTCGCATCGCGCCCTCGACCCCGGATCTTACCGAAGGAGAGACATGTCGTACATGCCGACATTCGTCCGCACCGCGCGATGTTCCGGCGGCATTGTCGAATAGTTCTGCCGCCCCAGCTGTAGCGATGAGTCCCGCTCCTGCCCGGGGCGCCATGCCAGTTCGCCCGTTCCCAGCCACCGATCTCGCCGAAGACCGCACCCTCCGCCTCAAGCTGCGCATGGAACGGCGTGCGGCGCACGCCGCGCGCGGTCGCTTTCTGGCGGTAGGGATAATGGTCGGCGTAGAGAAGATGGCGAGCGTTTCCTTCGACCGTTCGAACAGATAGTGCCTGTTGCCCTGGAACGTGGTTGCAACCCACATCACATCGCCGAGGTCGAACGGCTTCTCCCCCGTCTCCATCCATTCCGCCAGCGCCATGCCCGCGCCGCCCGCCGACTGGATACCGATGGAGTTGAACCCGGCAGCGACCCAGAAATTGTCAACCTCCAGCGACAGGCCGAGGTTGTAGGCATCGTCCGGCGTGAAGCTTTCCGGCCCGTTGAAGAATGTGGATCCCGGCCGAGGCCATCAGCAGCCGGTTGATCGCGTTCGAGGATCGGTTCGAAATGATCGAAATCCTCAGGCAGCTGGTCGAAGCGAGAAATCCTCGGGGATGCGTTCATGCCCCAGGGCTTGTTCGGCTCCGAAGGCGCCCAGAAGGTATTTGCCTGCGTCCTCCTTGTAATAGGCGCATTCGTCCGGCACTCGCAGGACCGGCATCTGCACGTCAGGCCCGGGATCGGCTCGGTCACGATGTAGAAATGCTCGCAGGCATGCAGCGGCACGTTGACGCCCGCCAGTCGGCCCACCGCATGGCCCCACATGCCCGCGCAATTGACCACGTGATCGGCCTCGATCGTGCCCGCCTCGCCGCCCGTCTCCCGAGACGCCTTTCGCCCGGCGGCCCTCGACCTTCACGCCGGTGACCTTCACACCCTCGGCCACCACCGCGCCGCGCGCCACGCGCCCTTGGCCAGCGCCGGCTGATGACGGGTCGCCCTCACCCGTCGGTCGGCGGCCAGACGCCCGCCTGCACGCCCTCGATGTTGAGATGGGCGCCAGCGTTCCGCCACTTGCCAGGGCGACATTTCCTCGACCGGCACGCCGAAGGCCAGGCCATCGAGGCACGTTGCGGAGAAAGCTCTTCCTTCCGCGCCTCGGTCAGCGCGACCGAGACCGAGCCGACCTGCTTGAACCCGGTGGCAAGCCCGTCTCTGCCTCGAGCCCGCCATAGAGGTCGGCGGAATATTTCGCCAGCCGCGTCATGTGGCCGAGGCGCGCAATCGTCCGATCAGCAAGCCCCTGCCACGCGTACCAGGTGGTGCCGGAGGCTCGGTTGTTTTTCCTTTCAGCAACACCACATCCTTCAGCCGAGCTTGGTCAGGTGATAGGCGACCGAACAGCCGACGACGCCCCCGCCGATGATGACAGCGCGCGCCTTTTTCGGCAGGTTAGACATGGTTTTCGCTCCCGCTCTGGGGTCGTCTCGACGGTGGATCAGGAGTAAGGGTGATGGTGCTGACAAGCCCGCAAACACCTCGCGCGGCGGGTGCGGGCGGCGAAACGTCAGGTCGTTCAGATAGACCGCGCGGGTCTGGCCACGCACGGGCGGCTCGGCAATGGTGCCAGTCGTCGCGTAGGTGCCACCGGGGCGCGAACATACCCAAGCGGCCCGCCCGCGCCGCGCCGTGCCGAGGGTCGATCACCGCATCGAAGGGTCCGTGTGCAGTCGTGACCAGCACACGCGCGCCCGCCGCCAGGCGGCAACCGCTGACGGAGAAGCGGGCAAGCGTCGCGACCTCTGCCCCGAGCGTCCGCGCCAGGCGGATCGCCCGGCATACCCCGCCGCCTCGCCCTCGCGGGTGACCGAAGCGAGCTTCGGCGCCGACGGTGGCGCGCACCAGAAGGTTGTGCGCGGTGCCGAAGGCAAGCGGCATCGCGCCGATTTCGACATCAAGCGGCGACAAGGCATCCGGCGCGACCGGCGCAAGCACCGGACGCACAGGCCACGATCTGGCGCCAAGCCGCTCACGCACGGATCCTTTCGTTCCCGGGATCCCAGAGCGGCTGGTCTTCCTGCACCACCGCGCGGCAGCGTTCGCCGTAAATCTCGACCTCGATTTCGGTGCCCGGCACCGCCAGATCGGCGCGCAGCATGCCCAGCGCGATCTTTCACCCCACCCGGTAGCCCCAGGCGCCCGAGGTCGTCTCGCCCACGATCCTGCCATCATGCCAGAGCGTCGACATGTAAGGCGCGTCGCAATCCCTGGCCTCAACGGTCAGCGTCACGAAACGCTTCTTCACGCCCTGCTGCCTTTCGGCCAGCAACGCCGCCTTTCGGTGCAATCCTGTAGCTTGTCGAATTTCACGAACCGGTCCAGCCCGCCCTCCAGCAGCGAATAGTCGGTCGACAGATCGCCCTTCCAGGCGCGGTAGCCTTTTCCAGACGCAGGCTGTTCAGCGCCCACATGCCGAAGGAGTTTCGCGCCCCAGCCGACGATCGCATCATGGATCGCGGGCATGTCGGCGTTCGCGGCATGCACCTCAGCCCAGTTCGCCCGCGAACGAGACGCGCAGAAGCTGGCGGTCGCGGCCCGCGACGCGCCTTCTGATGGGTCAGCCAGGGCGAGGTCAGGTCGGCCATGTCGGCTATCGCGGTGAACAGGTCACGCGCTTTCGGGGCCGGTGACGATCGGCGTGTCCTTCTCGCCCGACCGGTCCGGTCAGCGTCAGAGCCAGGTTTCAGATGTTTCTTCAGCCATTCAGAAATCGTGCCATTGCGCGACCGAGGCGGTGATCAGGGTGAAGCGGTCGCCGCCATGGTTCAGGACCGACATTTCGGTCAGGATACAGCCGCGATGATCGGGGAAATAGGCCAGCGACAGACGGCCTTCCTTGGGCAGCACGCCCGAGATCTGCGTGCGCAGCCAGTCGCCCGCGCCTTCGCCCGACAGATCGAAACGCGAGAAGCCCGGCAGGCTGAGGACGCCGACATGATCGCGCACCGCCTCGCATTCCTCGCGGATGCGGGCTTCCCAGGGGCCGGAGCGGCCCCAGGTCTGGGTCGCATCCCACGACGTATCGTCGCCGGGTTTCGCGTACCAGTTGGCGCGTTCATACCCGTTGTAGGCGCCGAACTGGCCACCCAGCGCCTTGACCCTGTCATGCACCGAAGACAGCCGGCGGTCCGGCGCGGCGGGCCAGCGCGCCCAGGGGAAGTGCATGCCATATTCGTGGCCGTAGACCTCCATCCCCTTCTGCAGGCAGAAGTCGGGATCGGTATAGTCCGTGAAGCGTCGCGGGTCGCAGGACCACATGTCCCATTCCGTCGCGCCCTCGGTGATCCATTCGGCCAGAACCTTGCCCGCGCCGCCGCCCTGCGCGATGCCGAAGGTGAAGACGCAGGCCTCGAACGCATTGGGCACGCCCGGCATCGGGCCGATCAGCGGGTTGCCGTCGGGGGCATAGGGGATCGGGCCGTTGATGACCTTGGACAGTCCGGCCTTGCCCAGAAGCGGCACGCGCGCCAGCGCATCCTCGATGTAATGTTCCAGCCGTTCCAGATCGTCGGGGAAAAGCTGGAAGCTGAAATCCTGCGGGAACGGATCATTGGGCGTTGCCCAATGGGCGCGGCAGTTGCGCTCATAGGGGCCAAGGTTGAAGCCGTTCTTTTCCTGCCGGAGGTAGTAGGACGTATCGACATCGCGCAGAAGCGGCAGCTTGTGGCCGACCTTCTGCGACCAATCCTTCACCTCGGCGACTTCCTCGAACAGGATATACTGGTGGCTCATCACCATCATCGGCACGGTGCGCCCGCCATAGGGCTTGAACCATTCGCCGACCGTCCGGGCATAGTAGCCTGCGGCGTTCACCACATATTCGCAGCGAATATCGCCCTTTTCGGTATGGACGATCCATTCGCCATTCTCGCGCGAAACACCGGTAGCGGGGGTGAAGCGCAGGATCGTGGCACCCATGTCGCGCGCGCCCTTGGCAAGCGCCTGGGTCAGCTGCGCGGGGTCGATGTCGCCATCGTTCGGGTCATAAAGCGCACCCTTCAGGTCATGGGTCTCGATGAAGGGATATTTGTCCCTGATCTCGTTGGC
Organism: Paracoccaceae bacterium; assembly: GCA_041397305.1. Lineage (GTDB taxonomy): Bacteria > Pseudomonadota > Alphaproteobacteria > Rhodobacterales > Rhodobacteraceae > TMP-24. The sequence continues at coordinate 544,608 of JAWKWX010000002.1, forward strand.
GCCGAGGATCTCGATATCCATTCCCTGATAGCGGCCCATGCCCTTGGCGCGCTCGAATTCCTGCATCCGTTCCTTGGAGTGCCCCAGCCGGATCGAGCCGGTGACATGGTAGTTCATCGGATAGTCGACCGCTTGCCCGAGATCCCGGTAAAGCTCGGTCGAATAGCGCTGCATGTTCATCAGCGACCATGAGGTCGAGAAGGTCGGCACATTGCCCGCCGCATGCCAGGTCGATCCGGCCGTCAGTTCGTTCTTCTCCAGCAGCACGACATCGGTCCAACCCGCCTTGCAGAGATGATAAAGCGAAGAGACGCCGACGACGCCCCCGCCGATGATCACGACCCGTGCGGTGCCTGGAATGGCGCTCATCTCTTCCTCCGTAATTCCGCGCGGAGTATCGCCGCCGAAGCCGAAGCTTTCAATTCGAGGCGGAGGGGATTATTGATCGGAAAATCCGATTAGAGACGCCGCATGCACATCGAATTGATCGAAACCTTCCTCGACCTGTGCGAGACGCGCAGCTTCAACCGTACCGCCGAACGGCTGGGCGTCACGCAATCCACCGTCTCCGGCCGGATCAATGCGCTGGAACAGGCGCTGGGGCAGAAGCTTTTCGACCGTTCGCGTTCGGGCACGCAACCGACATTGCAGGGCCTGAGGTTCGAACCGCATGCGCGCGGCCTGCGCCATGGCTGGACCGAGGCGCGCCATGCGGTGGGCGATGCGGGCTCTAGGCCCGCGACGATCCGGATCGGCATCCAGCACGATCTGGTGAATGCCCATTTCAGCGACCTGATCGCCGCCTTCCGCGCCTCCCTGCCCGACACGGCCTTCTTTTTCGAGGCGGACTATTCGGCGCAGATGTGCGCCGACCTCACGACCGGGAAAGAAGATCTGGCCATCCTCTTTTCGCCGCGGTTCCATCCCGACCTCTATTTCGAGACTCTGGGCGAAGTGACCTATGTGATGGTCTCGACCGAGGTCGAGCGGCTGGCGGAGGTGCGGCGCGACACCTACATACTGCCACACTTTTCCGACGCGATCCCCCATGCCCATGCGGCACTTCATCCGACGCTGGTGGATGCAAGCCTGTCGATCGGCCAGAATGCGGCGATGGTGGCGCTTTTGCGCAGCATGGGGGGCACGGCCTATGTGATGCAGGGGTCGGTCGGCGACCTGACAGCCGACCGAACCTGCCGTCTGGTCGTTGACGCGCCGCCGATCACCCAGACGGTCTTCGCGGGCGTCAACCAGCGCTTCCGCCACCGCCCGGTCCACCGGCGGCTCCTGTCCTGCCTGCGCGACCACTTCGCCTTCGCCCGCCAAGCCGAACCCAAGCGCCCGGCGCGCGGCGTCAGGGCGTAAGCGCAGAAAGCTTCTCCGGGTTGCGCTGGATATAGACGGTCCTCACCGCGCCCGCGCCGTCCAGGTCGAAGGACAGAAGACTGCCGCTGTCGCCCTCCGCCACAATCAGCACCGCCGAGGTGCCGTTCACGGTGACTGGCCGCACGGCGGCTTTGCCCGCGGCCTTGCGGGCGATCCCGGCGAGGAAGCGCGCGACCGGCACGGCACCCCTGACCACATTCGGCGCCGCGATCGCCTTGCCGCCGCCGTCCGAAAGAAGCTCGGCATCGGCCGCAAGGCGGGCGGCCAGCGGCGCGACATCCCCGCTGATCGCGGCTTCCGATATCGCCTGCAGAAAGGCCGCGATGTCCTCGACCGTCGCCGGCCGCCTTGCCCGGCCCTGCCGCACCGCCGCGCGGGCGCGGGAGGCAAGCTTGCGGCAGGCGGAGGGCGTGCGGTTCAGGGTGCGGGCGATGGTCTCGAAATCCTGATCGAAGAGGTCGTGCAGGAAGAAGGCGGCACGCTCCAGCGGGCTCAGTGCCTCAAGCGTGCGCATCACCGCGAAGGAAATGTCGAGTTCCCTGTCGGAAGCGGTGTAGAGGTCGGGCTCCACCACCGGCTCGGGCAGCCACTGGCCGACATAGCTTTCGCGCAGCGCCTTCTGCCGCCTCAACCGGTCGAGCGCCCCATTGGTCACCGTCCGCGCCAGCCAGCCTTCCGGCCGGTCGACCTGACCGGCCTTCCCGAGTTTGAGGAAGGCTTCCTGCACAACATCCTCGGCATCGCTGACGCTGCCGAGATAGCGGTAGGCGAGCCGGATGAGACGGGCGCGCTCCCGGACAAAAAGCGTCTCTATTCCGGCCCGATCCGCCATGGTCAGGCCGCCCGTGCCGGGCGGAATTCGGGCGGCAGCATGTCGCAATCCCGGGCATGGCCCATGCCGCGCTTGACCATCGGATAGAAGTGCGCGGTCGCGATGGCCACAGACAGGCCGGTCCGCCCGCGCCGTCCGAAGCGCGCCTCGACCGCCTCCAGCAGGTCAGGCAGACCGGCGCCGTTCGTCACCACCGCCTCGGCGAAATCGGCGGCAAGCCGCATGTCGGGGTCGGCCGGGCACCCCTTTCGCGCGATGGCGGCCAGCGCCGCGCGCGATACGCCCGCCTCTTCCGCCATGCGGATCACCAGTTCCACGCAAGGTCCGCAGCCCGCCGCCCGCGTGGCGATGAACTTCGCCGCAAACAGCGGCCCCGAGGGCAGGCCGAACCCGTAGGCCGACAGGTCCGCGAGCTTCGCGAAACGCCGGAAGCCGGCGAAATCCTCCTCGATCATCTCTTTCATATAGCCCGTATCATAGCGGTAGCGGCGGCCGAAGCGGCCGACCAGCCGATGTGCGAGAAGCTTAAGCATCATCTTGCCCTTTCAGAAGCGGAATGAACGGCAGAAGGCCGGGCAACACCACCATCGCGCTGTCGCGAAGTGCCGCCGTACCGAAGCCATGGCGGAGGAAATCCAGCACATGCATCGCGGCATGGCCGCCCAGAAAGACCAAGGCGGCCAGCACAAGCGGCCCGCGGCCGGGGCCGCCACGGGCCGCAAGGGCCAGAGCCACCGCCGCGGCGAGAAAACCCCAACCGACATCGGCGATGAAATGCGCGTTCGCCGCGCCCGTTTCCGCCACGCCCGGCACCGCCCGGAACCAGCCGAGCGGCGCCGCGACCATCAGAAGACCGTTCGCGCCGTGATAAAGCGCCAGAACCCACAGAAGCAGCCGCATGATCTGTCCTTTCGTTGAAGAGAGGACGCAGGCCACCCCAAAATGTGACAAGGACGAACGCGAAAATTCGCGCGCCCGCGCAAAACGCTTGCCTTTGGCCACCGCCCGGCTCAGATGCCGCCATGACCCGCTTTGCCAAAGATGCCCGCGCCGCCACCCTCGCCCTGAGGGAGCTTTTTGAACCGACGCCGCTCCAGCTCAACGATCATCTGTCGTCGCGCTACGGGGCGGAGATCTACCTCAAGCGCGAGGATCTGACGCCGGTGCGCAGCTACAAGCTGCGTGGCGCCTATAATGCGATGCGCAAGGCGATCGCCGCCGGAAAGTCGGCTTTTGTCTGCGCAAGCGCGGGCAACCATGCCCAGGGCATGGCCTATGCCTGCCGTCATTTCGGGGTCAAGGGCACGGTCTTCATGCCGGTCACGACGCCCCAGCAGAAGATCGACAAGACCCGCACTTTCGGCGGCAATAGTGTCGAAATCCGGCTTGTGGGCGACTATTTCGACCGCACGCTCGCCGCCGCCCAGGCCTTCGCGGCCGAGACAGGCGCGCATTTCCTGTCGCCCTTCGACGACGAGGATGTGATCGGGGGTCAGGCCTCGGTCGCGGTCGAGATGCTCGACCAGATCGACGGCGCCCCCGATCTGGTGATCCTGCCTGTGGGCGGCGGCGGACTTGCCGCCGGTGTCACCAGCTATTTCGCCGAGGCCGCGCCGCGCACCGAATTCGTCTATGTCGAACCGCAGGGCGCCGCCTGCCTGAAGGCCGCGCTCGACGCCGGACAACCGGTCTCGCTCAAGGGCATCAACAATTTCGTCGATGGCGCCGCCGTCGCCCGGATCGGCGCGCGCACCTTCGAGCGGCTGAAACATGTCGCGCCCGGACAGGTACGTCTCGCGCCCGAAGACCGGATCTGCATCACGATGCTCGAATTCCTGAATGTCGAGGGGATCGTGCTGGAACCGGCCGGCGCGCTCTCCGTCGACGCCCTGCCGGGGCTCGCGGAACGCATCAGGGGCAAGCGCGTCGTCTGCGTCACCTCGGGCGGCAATTTCGATTTCGAGCGTCTGCCGGAGGTGAAGGAACGCGCCAACCGCTTCGCCGGGCTGAAGAAATATTTCATTCTGCGCATGCCGCAGCGCCCCGGCGCCCTGAAGGAATTCCTCAACATGCTCGGGCCCGACGACGATATCGCGCGGTTCGAATATCTGAAGAAATCGGCCCGCAACTTCGGCTCCGTCCTGATCGGGATCGAGACGAAGCGGGCTGAAAGTTTCGCCGACCTGACGGCGAAACTCGATGCGGCGGAATTCGATTACCGCGATATCACCGAAGACGAGGCATTGGCGGAATTCCTGATCTGAGCGCGCAACCGGTCACGCCGCGCTTGGCTGACGCCCGGCAGCAAGCTGGCCCAGCCCCTCGATGAACACGTCCTTGGAACGTTCATAGCTGTCGAGGATCGCGGGAATGTCGATCCCGCCTGCCTGCCCGCCTGCCGCCCGCCGCTCGCCATCCTGGCAAAGCGCCCCGAAGGCGCCGAAGCCGAGGTTCCAGGCGCTACCCTTGAGGAAATGCAGATCCTCCTCATAGCTCGCCGGATCGGGCGCGGCCCGCAGGCGCGCCACCACATCCTCGACCTCGTCAAGGAAGAGTTCCACCACTTCGGCAAATCCCTCATCGCCGATCTCGGCGCGCAATTCACCCACTCGTGCCCAATCGATCATGGCCACCCCCTCTTCCCATCCGAGGTCGAGACTAGTCCCGAACCGTTGCGCTGCCGTTAAGACCCGCGAAGAGGCAGAAGGCCGATTTGCATTCAATTCGTCTTAACCCGCCCGGGCCTAGGGTCTTGGGGAATGTCAGAGGCGGGAACCGCGTGCAGCCAATGAGGGCCGAACGACAGCAAGCCGAAAGCGCCGGGGCACCCGCGTCGGCACCCGCACCGGCGCCCGCACCGGCGCCCGCACCGGCGCGCAGCGTGCTCGTGGTCGACGACAGCCGGGTGCAGCGCAAGATCCTGTCCTCGCAGCTCGCGCGCGCGGGCTACCGGGTGGTTGAAGCCGGATCGGCGGAAGAGGCGTTTGGCATTGTCACGCGCGACGCGCCCGATCTGGTGATCTCCGACTGGATGATGAACGGGATGACCGGGCTCGACCTCTGCCGCCGGGTCCGCGACCTCGGGCTCGATCAATATGTCTACTTCATCTTCCTGACCTCGAAGACCGAAACCGCAGAGATCGCGCATGGCCTCGACATGGGCGCCGACGATTTCCTGATCAAGCCGGTCAGCGGCGACGAATTGCGCGCCCGCATCGCCGCGGGCGAGCGCATCCTCAGGATCGAGCGCGAACTGACAGAGAAGAACCGCCTCCTCTCCTCGACCCTCGGCGAATTGCAGGGGCTTTACGATTCCATCGACCGCGACCTGGTGGAGGCGCGCAAGCTGCAGCAAAGCCTGGTGCGCGAGCGCAGCCGCAATTTCGGCAGCGCCGAGGTCAATCTGCTCTTGCGTCCCTCTGGCCATGTCGGCGGCGATCTGGTGGGCTTTTTCCCGATCAATGCCCGCCGCGTCGGTTTCTTCGCAATCGACGTGTCGGGCCATGGCATCACCTCGGCGCTGATGACCGCGCGGCTTGCGGGCTATCTGTCCGGCAACTCGCCCGAGCAGAATCTCGCGCTCGTCCTCACGGAATTCGGCATCTATGACGCCCGCCCGCCCGAGGAGCTGGCCGAAACGCTCAATCGCGTGGTGCTGAGAGAGATGGAGACCGAGAACTATTTCACCCTCGCCTATGCCGACATCGACCTCGTTTCCGGCAAGGTCGCGATGGTGCAGGCCGGCCATCCCCATCCGGCCGTGATCCGCAAGGACGGGACGGTGGAATATCTCGGCACCGGCGGCATGCCGATCGGCCTGATCGATTTCGCCAGCTACGACCGGATCGAGACGTGCCTCGAACCCGGCGACCGGCTGTTCCTGATGTCCGACGGGATCACCGAGGCCACGGACGCCAACGAGGTGCAACTGGGCGAAGAGGGCCTCGCGAAGCTCATCGCCCGCTGCGAGGGGCTGAGGGGCGCGGCCTTCCTCGAAGCGCTGCACTGGCATCTGAACGACTATACCGGCGGCGAGTTCTCCGACGATGTCTCGGGGGTCTATTTCGAATTCGACGGCGCCAAGGCCAACGCGGACTGAGCCGCGTCTGCCTTGCTCCTGCCCTTCACTGTGGTCCAAATATCCCGGGGAGCGCGAGGGGCTGGCCCCTCGCTCCGTCTCGGCTCAAAACCCGAACGCCAGCCGCAGGAAATGCCGGTCGCCGTCATTTCCAACCAACCGCTCGGCCTCTCGCGCGCCCATCCAGACCGCCGCATGACCCGCCTCCGTCGGGGGGCCGATCCGGCGGACCGGCCGGGCGAGATAGATCATGCAGATCTTCTCCGCCCAGCGGTCATATTCCGGCATATAGGCAAAGCGGCGGAAGGTGCCGATCCGGCGCGGCGCGGCGATCGTCCAGCCGGTTTCCTCATAGACCTCGCGATACAGCGCATGAACGGGCGATTCGCCGGGATCGATGCCGCCGCCGGGCAGCTGGAACTCCGCGTCGGGCTTCTCTTGATAGGTCAGCAATACATCCCCATCTAGCTTCAGAACCGCGTAAGCCCCTGGCCGGGGCCGATAGCTCTGCCCCGCCACCACCGGCTCTCCGAACCGCCTGATCATCCCACCTGCCCGAGGTTGCCCATTTTGCCCCGACAAGCTATGCCAAGGCCCGCGCCTGAAGAAAACCCCTCAAGGAACTCCATGTCCTCGACCCTCGAAATCGCCTGGGACGACACCGTCCTGCCGTTCCAGCTCGACGCGTCCGACATCCGCGGCCGGGTGGCGCGGCTCGACGGCACGCTCGACCGGATCCTGGGCCAGCACGATTATCCCGCCCAGATCGAGGCGCTGGTGGCCGAGGCGGCGCTTCTGACCGCGCTCATCGGCCAGACGCTCAAACTGCGCTGGAAGCTGTCGCTGCAGATCCGCGGCAACGGTCCGGCGCGGATCGTCGCGACCGATTATTACGCCCCCAGCGAAGATGGCACGCCCGCCCAGATCCGCGCCTGGGCCTCGTTCGATCCCGAACGCATGGATCCGGACGCGCCGCCCTTCGATCTGATCGGCCAGGGCTATATGGCGGTGCTGATCGACCAGGGCGAAGGCAACCTGCCCTATCAGGGCATCACGCCCATCGCGGGCGCCTCGCTTTCGGCCTGCGCCGAGACCTATTTCGCCCAGTCGGAACAACTGCCGACCCGCTTTGCCCTCGCCTTCGGCCGGTCGCGGCTGCCGGGCAGCGACGAGCGCTGGCGCGCGGGCGGCGTGATGCTGCAGCACATGCCCAAGGCCTCGCCCTCGGTGGCGGCCGAAGGCGGATCGGGCGAGGGCGGGCTTCTGACCCATGTCGATATCCTTGACGGTGCCGAAGGCGAGAACTGGACCCGTGCCAACCTCCTTCTCGACACGGTCGAGGAGCTGGAGCTGATCGGCCCCACGGTCCAGCCGACCGACCTGCTGGTGCGCCTTTTCCACGAGGAAGGCCCGCGCGTCTTCGACACCCAGCCGGTGCGCTTCGGCTGCACATGCTCGCCCGACAAGGTGCGCCAGAGCCTGTCGATCTATTCGGCCAAGGACATCGCCACGATGACGACGCCCGAGGGCATCGTCACCGCCGATTGCCAGTTCTGCGGCGCGCATTACGAATTCGAGCCCGCAACGCTCGGTTTCGAGGCGACAAGGGCACCGAAGGACGGCACGGAGCCTGCCGAGGGTGGTCCCGGGGGCGATCGCGGTGCCGCCCACTGACCTCGCCGCGCGGCTCGGGCAGGCGATCGCCCGGCCGGGGCGCGACACGTCGGATCATGACCTGAACCCCGGCACCGTCCTGCCCGAAGGCCGCCTTCTGCGCCCGGCGGCGGTGCTGGTCGGGTTTCAGGGGGCCCGCGTGATCCTGACCAAGCGCGCCTCGCATCTGAAGCATCATCCCGGCCAGATCGCCTTTCCCGGCGGCAAGGTCGATGCGGCAGACGGCGAGGGCGCCGCAGGCCTGATCCGCGCCGCGCTTCGCGAGGCGGAGGAGGAGATCGACCTTCAGCCGCATCAGGCCCGCATTCTCGGGTCGCTGGCGCCGCACGAAACCGTCACCGGCTTCACCGTGACCCCGGTTCTTGCCGAAATAGACCCTGATTTCGCCCCGCGCGCGCAAGAGGACGAGGTCGAGGAGGTCTTTTCCGTCCCTTACGCCCATCTCGCCGACCCGGCGAATTTCCGCGTCGAATCGCGGCTCTGGCGCGGGCAGCGGCGGTATTATTTCACGGTCCCTTATGGTCCCTATTACATCTGGGGCGCGACCGCGCGTATCCTCAGGGCGCTGGCGGACCGGATGGCGGAATGAAGATCGAAAGCGACTGGATCGGCAACGACGCGCTGCAGGCGGTTCTCGCCTGCCTGACCGAAGCGGGGCACCGCGCGCTTCTGGTCGGCGGCTGCGTCCGCAATGCGCTGATGGGCCTTGCCAGCGACGATATCGACATCGCGACCGATGCCCGCCCCGACCGCGTGGTCGCGCTGGCAACGGCGGCCGGGCTGAAAGTGGTGCCGACCGGCATCGACCATGGCACCGTCACTATCGTGGCGGGCGGACGGCCGCATGAGGTGACAAGCTTCCGCCGCGACGTGGAAACCGACGGGCGGCGCGCCACCGTCGCCTATTCGGACTCCATAGCGGAGGATGCGGCACGGCGCGATTTCACCATGAACGCGCTTTACGCGGAAGGCGACGGGACCGTCATCGACCCGCTCGGCGGGCTGCCAGACCTTCTGACCCGCCGCGTGCGGTTCGTCGGACGGCCCGAGGACCGCATTCGCGAGGATTACCTGCGCATCCTGCGCTTCTTCCGCTTTCATGCGATCTACGGCGACCCGGGGGGCGGAATCGACCCGGAAGGACTGGCCGCGTCAGCGGCCCTTTCGGCCGGAATAGAGACCTTGTCGCGCGAGCGGATCGGGCATGAGATGCGCAAGCTTCTGGGGGCCCCCGACCCCGCGCCCGCGACGGCCGCGATGGAGGCGGCGGGGGTGCTGGCGCGGGTTCTTCCCGGCGCCGCTGCCGCGCCGCTGGCGCGGCTTGTCGCGGCAGAGGCGGGCGCGAAGCCCGACTGGCTGAGCCGCCTCGCTTTGCTCGGCGGCGCTGACGCGGGCGCGGCGCTTCGCCTGTCGCGCGACGAGGCGCGGCGGCTGGCCGTCTTGCGCGACGGGATCGGCGCCGCGGCTGGACCCGGGGAACTGGCCTGGCGCCACGGGCCGGAGGCGGCGCGCGCCATCCTCGCCCTGCGCTTCGCGCTTCTCGAACAGCCGCTTCCTGCAGATGCCCGCCAGCGCATCGCGGCTGGCGCCGCGGCCCGCTTTCCGCTGCGCGCCGCCGATCTGCCGGACCTGTCCGGCCCCGCGCTCGGCCAGCGGCTGCGGGAACTCGAGGCGCGCTGGATCGCCTCGGACTTTTCTTTGTCACGGGAACAATTGCTGGCTTGAACCGCGCGCCGCCCCCCGGCATTTTCCTCTGCCGGAGGATCCCATGCCGCCCGAGACATTCCTGGCCCTGATCGGGCTTGCCATCGCCACGCTCTTCACCCCCGGCCCCAACAATGCGATGCTGGCCGCGTCCGGTGCCGCCTTCGGCTTTCGCCGCAGCCTGCCGCATCTGACCGGCGTCGCCTTCGGGTTCCCCGCGATGCTGCTGGTCGTCGGCCTCGTGCTGGGCGGCCTCTTCCAGACCAGCGCGCTTCTGCGCGAGGGCCTGCGCTGGGGGGGCGCGGCGCTCCTGCTGTGGATCGCCTTCAAGATCGCCACTTCGGCGGGAACAGAGACGAAATCGGCCGCCCGCCCGATGACCTTCCTCGCCGCGATCGCCTTTCAGTGGATCAATCCCAAGGCCTGGTCGATGGCGATCGCCGCCACATCGCAATTCATCCGGCCCGAGGATCCCGGGCGGCTTGCCCTCATCGTCGCCGCCACCTTCACCCTCCTCGGCCTCGGCTCCGCCTCGACCTGGGTCGGGCTCGGGCAGGCGATCTCGGGCTGGCTGACCACGGCACGGCGGCTCAGGGCGTTCAACCTGACCATGGCCGGGCTGATCCTGCTGTCGACCGTGGAGATCCTGAGCCACTAGCACCTGCCCCTCCCCGGCCCCTTCTCGGGCCCTTGCGCGCCCTCGCCGGCCCTCAGCGAGGAGTGGTGAAAGGCTCGACGAGCGGGCCGTCGGATCGGGGCCGATACAATCGGCCAGTACAATCAGGGACGTGACAAGCGCCCGTGATTGCGCTATCTGGACGGCATCCAACGGAGGGTTGCACCATGAGGATCGGGATTCTGCCAGAGCTCGCCTGAGCCGGACCGAACCCCGTGTGGCGGTCCCGCGAGGCCCCGCCTGCCCCATATTGCATTCCGCTGGAAAGTTCTCTCCATGTTCCGCTTCTTCGAAAACCTCGTCGATCCTTTCGCGCCCTATGAGGAGCGCGACGCGCCGCCCACCCGGCTTCTTGCCTTCGTGCGCGATTATGTGCGGCCGTTCCGGACGGTCTTCGTCTTCAGTGTCCTGTGCAAGATGCTGGTGGCGGGGTCGGAGATCCTGCTCATCTGGTATCTGGGGCGCATCGTCGACATCTTGGGGCGCGAACAGCCAGCCAATCTGCTCGCCAACCATGGCATGGAATTCGCCGTGGCGGCCCTGCTGGTGCTCATCGCCCGGCCGATCGTCTCGGCCTTCGATACAGCGCTTCTGCACAATACCACCCTCACGAACCTCGGCGCCCTGGTGCGCTGGCGGGCGCACAAGCATGTGCTGCGCCAGCCCGTCGGCTGGTTCGAGAATGATTTCGCCGGCCGCATCGCCAACCGGATCATGCAGACCCCGTCCTCGATGGGCGACGCCGTCTTCCAGATGCTCGATTGCGTGGCCTTCGCGCTGACAAGCGTCGTGGGCGCCTCGATCCTCTTGATCGGGGCGGATGCGCGGCTGTTCATCCCGCTCGCGGTCTGGATCCTTTTCTACCTCGCGCTCCTCAGATGGACGGCGCGGCGGATCGGACCGGCGTCGAAGGCGTCTTCGGATGCACGCTCGACCGTCACGGGGCGCGTGGTGGACAGCTATACCAACATCCATTCGGTGAAACTTTTCGCCCATGACGACCGCGAGGTCGATTATGCCGGCGAGGCGATCCGGCGGCTCCGCGACCGGTTCATCGCCGAAATGCGGCTGGTGACAAAGATGGATGTGATGCTGACGGCGCTGAACGCCTGCCTGATCGTCATGCTCACCGGGCTGGCGGTGAAATTCTGGCTGGATGGCACCGCCAGCACCGGCGCGGTCGCGGCGACCACGGCGCTGGTCCTGAGGCTCACCAGCATGACCTACTGGGTGATGTGGGCGACCTCGAACCTTGTCGAGGCGCTCGGCGTCGTCTCCGAAGGGATGGAAACCATTGCCCAGCCGGTCGGCCTGACCGATGCCGCAGGCGCGCCCGACCTGCAACTGACCCGGGGACGGATCGTCTTCGAAAACGTATCGCACCATTACGGGCGCGGCTCGGGTGGCATCGACCGCATAAGCCTGACAATCCGTCCGGGCGAGAAGATCGGCCTGATCGGCCGGTCCGGGTCCGGCAAATCGACGCTCGTGAAACTGCTCCTGCGTTTCTATGACAGCGAGGGCGGCCGGATCCTGATCGACGGGCAGGATATCGCCGGCGTCCGGCAGGCGAGCCTCAGGGCGCAGATCGGCATGGTGCAGCAGGAAAGCTCGCTCCTCCACCGCACGGTCCGGGAGAATATCCTCTACGGCCGACCCGAGGCGACCGAGGCAGAGATGATCGCGGCGGCCGAACGGGCCGAGGCGCACGAGTTCATCCTGACGCTGCGCGACCCCGAGGGAAACGCAGGCTATGACGCGCAGGTGGGCGAACGCGGCGTGAAGCTTTCCGGCGGCCAGCGTCAGCGGGTGGCAATTGCCCGGGTGATCCTGAAGGATGCGCCGATCCTTGTCCTCGACGAGGCGACGAGCGCGCTCGACAGCGAGGCCGAGGCGGCAATCCAGGCGACGCTTTACGGCGTGATGGAGGGCAAGACCGTGATCGCCATCGCCCACAGGCTGTCGACCATCGCGCGCATGGACCGGATCGTGGTGCTTGACGACGGGCGCATTGCCGAGGAAGGCACCCATGCCGACCTGCTGACCAGGGGCGGGCTTTACGCGCGCTTCTGGGAACGGCAATCTGGCGGCTTCATCGGGACCGAGGATGCGGAGGCGGCCGAGTGAGGCGCGAATGAGACGGTTGTGGACGATTGATGCCTTCCGGCCCGCCGACGGACCGCCGCCGCGCACGCTTGGACGGTTCTTCCTGTGGTGTCTGGCGGGGTCCTGGGGCCCGCTTCTGGTCGCGACCTTCCTCTCGGCCTTCGCGGGCGTGATGGAGGTCATCACCGCCGATTTCCTCGGGCGGGTGGTCGATGTCGCCTCCAGCGCCGATCAGGCCACGGTCTTCCGCGATCACTGGCGGCTTTTCGCGATCTTCGGCTTCTTCCTGATCGTGCTCCGGCCCTTGGCCTTCGGCCTGTCGTCGGCCTCGAACTCGGTCATCGTGCAGCCGAACGTGCTTCCCCTGGTCCTGTCGCGGCTCCATCGCTGGACGATGGGCCATGCCGTCACCTTCTTCGACAATGATTTCGCAGGCCGCATCGCGCAGAAACAGATGCAGGCCGCGCGCGCCGTTACCGATGTGGCGTCGGAAACGATCAATACCGTGGCCTTCGCGCTGGCCACCCTGATCGGGTCGGCCGTGTTCCTGCTGACCATCGACGGCGTCGTGGCGGTGGGGCTGACGCTGTGGATCCTTGTCTATATCGGCCTGATCTGGGCCTTCCTGCCGAAGATCCGCGTGAAATCGAAGGATCGCGCCGGGGCGCGGGCCATGGTCACCGGCCAGGTCGTGGACACGATCACCAACATCAAGACGGTGAAGCTTTTCGCCCATGCCGACCACGAGGATCGCGCGGCCCTGGGCGCGATGGAAGTCTTCCGCACCTCGGCCCTGGATTTCGGGCGGCTCTCGGCCTGGTTCCGGATGGCGCTGATGACGCTTGCCGGCACGCTGCCGCTTCTGCTCATCGGCGGCACGCTGCTTCTGTGGTCGAAGGGTCAGGCCACGGCAGGCGATATCGCGGCGGCGGGCACGATCTCGATCCGCATCGCACAGATGACCGGCTGGGTCTCCTTCGCGCTCATGTCGATCTATGCCTCGGTGGGCGAGGTCGAGGACGGCATGCGGACGCTGACACCGCCACATGCCCTGACCGATGCCCCGGACGCCACTGATCTGGGGCGCGTGACGGGCGAGGTGCGGTTCGACGATGTGACCTTCGCCTATGGCCGGACCCGTGGCGGGATCGACCATGTCAGCCTGACCATCAGACCGGGCGAGAAGCTCGGCATCGTCGGCGCCTCGGGCGCGGGCAAATCGACGCTCGTGGCGCTGCTTCTCAGGCTTTACGACACCGAAGGCGGGCGGGTTCTGGTGGACGGGCGCGATGTACGCGGCGTCACGCAGGAAAGCCTTCGCCGCCAGATCGCCATGGTCACCCAGGAAACCGCGATGTTCAACCGCTCGGCTCGCGACAATATCCTTTACGGCCGACCCGACGCGACCGAGGAAGAGCTGGTGGCGGCGGCGCGGGCGGCGGAGGCGGACGAGTTCATCCCGGGTCTCGAAGATCACAAGGGCCGCCGGGGTTATGAGGCCCATCTGGGCGAACGCGGCGTGAAACTGTCGGGCGGCCAGCGCCAGCGGATCGCTCTTGCCCGCGCCTTCATCAAGGATGCGCCGATCCTCGTGCTGGACGAGGCGACGAGCGCGCTTGACAGCGAGGTCGAGGCGCAGGTGCAGGCGGCGCTGCACCGGGTGATGCAGGGCAAGACGGTGCTTGCCATCGCCCACCGCCTGTCGACCATCGCCGAGATGGACCGGATCGTGGTCCTCGACCAGGGCCGGATCGTCGAGGAGGGGAGCCATGCGGCGCTGCTCGCCAGGGGCGGGCTTTACGCGCGCTACTGGAGCCGCCAGTCGGGCGGCTTCCTTGGCACGGAAGAGGCGGCAGAGTGAGAGTGACGATCGACCGGCTCGGCCATCTCGGCGACGGGATCGCGGCCGGGTCTGGCTCGGGTCCCGTCTATGTGCCGCGCGCCCTGCCGGGCGAGGTGGTCGAGGGCGAGGTGACCGAGGGGCGGATGAACGCCCCCGCCATCCTCACGCCCTCGCCCGACCGCCGCCGCGCGCCCTGCCCGCATTACGCCGCCTGCGGCGGCTGTGCGCTGATGCATGCGACCGACGGATTCGTCGAGGGCTGGAAGGCGGATGTGGTACGCGCCGCCCTTGCCGCGCAGGGACTTCCCGCGCCGATCCGCGCCATCCACACCTCGCCGGAAAGATCGCGCAGGCGCGCGACATTCTCCGGCAGGCGCACCAGGAAGGGGGCGATCGTCGGCTTCCACGGCCGCGCCTCGGGCACGCTGGCCGATGTCATGGATTGCCATCTTCTCGTACCCTCGATCACCGCCCTCCTCCCCATCCTGCGCGACCTGACCATCGCGGGCGGATCGCGCAAGGGCGAGATGTCGCTGACCGTGACCGCGACCGAGGCGGGCGCCGATCTTGCAGTCAGCGGGGGCAAGCCGCTCGAGCCCGCGCTCTTCAGCGAACTGGCCGTCCTCGCGGAACGGGCCGACCTTGCGCGCCTGACCTGGGACGGCGAACCTGTCGCCCACCGCCGCCCTGCGACCCAGCGGTTCGGCGGGACGCTCGTCGAGCCGCCTTCGGGTTCGTTCCTTCAGGCGACGCGCGAAGGCGAGGCGGCACTCCTCGCGGCGGCACGGGCGGCAACGGGCGGCGCGGGACGGATCGCCGATCTCTTCTCAGGCGCGGGCACCTTCTCGCTGCCACTTGCTGAGGGGGCGGAGGTTCATGCGGTCGAAGCCGAAAAGGCGATGCTCACCGCCCTCGACCGCGCCGCGCGCCACGCGCAGGGCCTGCACCGGATCACCACCGAGGCACGCGACCTCTTCCGCCGGCCGCTCCTGCCCGACGAGCTTGACCGGTTTGACGCGATCCTCCTCGATCCGCCGCGCGCGGGCGCCGAGGCGCAGGTGGCGGAAATCGCCGCCTCGCGCGCCCGGACCGTGGCCTATATCTCCTGCAACCCGGTCAGCTTCGCCCGCGACGCGCGGATCCTGTCGGACGCGGGCCTTGCACTCGACTGGATCGAGGTGGTGGACCAGTTCCGCTGGTCGACCCATGTCGAGCTGGCCGCCCGCCTGATCCGCCCCACGCGGTAGCCCCGCGCCATCACGAAAGCCTGAGCCTTGCCCCCTTCCCGCCGGGCATCGTGCCGTGTAAGAGGCGGAAAAGGGCAACGGGCAGCATGACATTTCTTCGCGCAGTTCTTCTTCTGATCACGCTTGCGGTTGCCACCTCCTGCGGCGGCAAGTTCCGCACCTACAATGGTCCTGCCGTCACCGCGATTGTCGTGCACAAGGCCGAACGGCGCATGTATCTTCTGCATGGCAGCGAGGTGCTGAAAGCCTACGACATCGCGCTTGGCGGCAATCCGGTGGGCGACAAGCAGTTCGAGGGCGACCGCAAGACCCCCGAAGGCACCTATTTCATCGACCGGCGCAATCCCAACAGCAGCTACCATCTGTCGCTTGGCATTTCCTATCCGAACGATCAGGACCGGGCGGAGGCGGCCGCACTGGGCAAGAAGCCGGGCGGCGACATCTTCATCCACGGTCGCGCGGGCAAGAACCGCGGTGTCGGCCCGGACTGGACGGCGGGCTGCATCGCGGTCAAGGACCGCGAGATCGAGGAAATCTATGCGATGGTGCGGGTGGGCACGCCGATCTTCATCAAGCCCTGACGGCCACCCCCCTGACGGCCACCCCTACGTGACCCGCCCCTCCAGCGAAGAGCGCGGCCGCGCGGATGAGCGGCCCGCCAACCTGCATCTCAGCTTCCGGTGACGAGCGTCCACCAGATCTTGCCCGACGGTTCCTGGAACCAGGAAAAACCGACCTTCACCGCATTCGGATCCAGGATCACGCCGCGCGTGTCGGGAACCTGCATCCAGGCCGCGAGCGTCTCGCGCTCGTTCTCGTAGGTCTCGGAGATATTCTCGCCCAGCATCTTGCCCGGATAGCCGGTGCGCTGGACCCTCAGAAGCGGCGAGGAACCGTCAGAGCCGAAATGCCACGGCCGGTTCTGCAGATGCATGTCGCGCGAATGGGTTGCGGCGGCGGCGGTCAGCTGGGCGTCGAGCGTGAGCGGCGCAAGACCCTTGGCCGCGCGCAGCGCATTGACCGAATCGACCATCGAATAGGTCACGCGGCCCACATCGCCCGGCCCGATCACATAGGCCTGCGGCACGGCGCGGCCATCAGGGGCAAGCTGCACCTGCCCGGTCTGGCAGGCGGCAAGCATCAGGACCGCGGCGAGAACGGCGGAAAAAGGCTTGTTCATCGGAAGAAGGCTCCCATTCTTTACGCCGTGCTTTACAGTTTCGCCAAACGGTGTTCAAACGCCAAATCGCCGGGATGGGCGAGGTCTCGCGCAGGCGTGATTTGCGCGAACCGCCCCTGACGGCCAGAAATGACATGGGCCGAAGGCGAGACCCCGGCGGCCCCAACCGGCAAACGGAGACATGAGGCAATGCTTTCAGACAGAAAAGATCTGAGCCGCCGCGCGCTTCTGGGCGGCGCGGCAGCACTCGCGGCGGGAAGCCTCGCCGCGCCCGCGCTGGCACAAGCGGTAAACGATGGCACGACCGAGTTCGAGCAGGATCTGAGCAACAATATCCGCCACAATATCTCGAGCTTCCGCTCGCTCGAATGGCAGCCCTATTTCGCGAACCTGTCGAAGGGCGCGATCCTCGTGGATATCACCTCGCGGGCGCTGCATTTCTGGGGCGAGGATGGTGCGACCTACCGGCTTTATCCCTGTTCGGTGGCCCTGTCGGAGGATCTGACCCGCCGGGGCCGGACCGACGTGGTGGAAAAGGTCGTCAAGCCGACCTGGCGCCCGACGCCCGAGATGAAGAAGCGCTATCCCGACTGGCCGGATGTGGTCGAGGGCGGCGATCCCAAGAACCCGCTCGGGCCGCTGGCGCTTTACCTCGGCTGGCAATTCTACCGCATCCACGGCACGCATGACACGCGCAAGATCGGGCGGCGGTCGTCGAACGGCTGTGTCGGGCTGTACAACGAACATATCACCGAACTCTTCGGCCTTGCGAAGGTCGGCACCCAGGTGCTTCTGATCTGACCTGTTGCCGAATTGACATGGCAGCCCGCCACAGCGGCGGCGGGTGCGAAAATTCTTCTTGAAAACCGCCGCCCTCCCGGCTCAACCTGTGGCCGAGGGACAGACATCGCCCCGGTCGTTCCGGTTCACACCAACGGGGCACGGATGGAGATATTCATGAAGAAGTTTGCGCTTGCTGCTGCCGTTACGCTCGCAGCAACTTCGGCTTTCGCTGGCGGCATGGCCCCGCCGATGATGGAACCGGAAGTTGTCGAAACGAAGTCGGCCTCGTCCTCGGCCGGCGGCATCGTCGTTCCGCTGCTCGTCCTGCTGCTCGTCGCCGCGGCGGCCAGCAACTGATCCGGTTTCCCGGACCGGTTTCTGCGCCGGTTCGCAACCTGCCGCCGGGGGCCCCGCCCCCGGCGCCTCACATACCCGCTGCCACCGGGTGTTTCTTGGTGCCGGAGCGTTCTTCCGGCGTGGCGATCCGAATCAAATAGTTACCCGACCCGGCCGTTCTTCCGGCGAAGGTTTCCAGCCGCCCTGGCGCCGCCAAACGCGAGCGCCGGGAGTGTTGCTATTTTGACGAAGCTCCCGAAAGCTTTTCGCGCGACCGCACGAGGGGTGTTGCGCATATCCCGCAGTTCGCGCTAGTCGGCGTAACGAGGTAACCAAAATTGCCCCAGTTATCCTCAGACGAATCCTTTGCTGGGGCGCGGATGGAGACATAGATCAATGAAGAAAATCGCGCTTGCTGCCGCCCTCACCCTGGCTGCCACCTCGGCTTTTGCCGGTGGCATGGCTGAGCCGGTCATGGAAGAAACCGTTGTCGAAGCGAAGTCGGCCTCGTCGTCGGCTGGCGGCATCGTTGTTCCGCTGCTCGTTCTCCTGCTCGTTGCGGCTGCTGCCAGCAACTGATCGGGTCTGATCTTTCAGAAGGAAAAGGCGACGCTCCGCGTCGCCTTTTTCTTTTGCGGGATCGCGGCGCGGGCGGCTCGTCCGACCGTGCGGCCCGGGCGCCTCATCGGGCCTTTCGGCCCTTTTCGCCGCGCGGGCAAACCGCGATCAGACCCAGCCCGAGAGGTTTTCGGCAATGATCGCCGACAGGGCCGCGATATGGGCCTGCCCGTCGTTGAGGCAGGGGATGTAGGTAAAGCTTTCGCCGCCCGCATGCAGGAAGGCCTCGCGGATCTCGCCCTGAATCTCCTCCAGCGTCTCGATGCAATCCGCCGCGAAGGCGGGGGAAACCACCGCTATGCGCCTCTTGCCCGCGCGCGCCAGCGCGGCCACATGTTCGACCGTATAGGGCTTCAGCCATTCCTCGGGCCCGAAGACCGACTGGAAGGTCGTATCGATCGCCCCCATCTCCCAGCCCAGCCGTTCGCGCAGAAGCCGCGTCGTCTTCTGGCACTGGCAATGGTAGGGGTCGCCCTCCATCAGATAGCGTTTCGGCATGCCGTGATAGGAGGCCACCAGCACATCCGGCCGGTGGTCGAGCGCCGCATAGGCCGTCTCGACCGAGGCCGCGAGCGCTTCGATATAGAGCGGATTGTCGAAATATTCCGCCACGGTGCGCGCCGCGGGCTGGCGCTTTTCCTTCATCAGCGCCCGGAAGAACTGATCGTTCGCGGTCGCGGAGGTGGCGCCCGCATAGTGCGGATAGAGCGGAAAGAAGAGGATCTTCTCGCACCCCGCCGCCACCATACGGCGCACGACACTTTCGGTCGATGGATTGCCGTAGCGCATGCAGAAATCGACCATCACCCGGTCGCCCCACCGGGCCCGGGCCTCGGCGCGCAACCTTTCCGTCTGGTCGCGGGTGATGGTCAGAAGCGGGCTTTCGTTCCGGTCGTGGTTCCAGATCGTCTTGTAATCCCGCCCCTTGGCCTGCGGGCGCTTCGACAGGATGATCAGCTGCAGGATCGGCTGCCATTTCCAGCGCGGATAGTCGATCACCCGCCGGTCGGACAGAAACTCCGACAGATAGCGCCGCATCGACCAGTAGTCATAGCCGTCCGGCGTGCCGAGGTTGGCCAGAAGCACGCCGATGCGCGCGGGCGGCAACGTCGGGTGATCGGCGGGCGCGTGGGGAAGGGGGCGGGGCGCTTCGGTCATCGGCTTCCTGATCTTTGGGTGGCTCGGCGGGTGGCTCGGTCGGTCTAATCGTCAAGGGGCCGGGCATTCAGCGCATCGGCAAGCCGCGCCATCGCCGAACCGGGACGCAGGGGTTTCTGCTGGCTGTCATGCGGCGCCCAGCCGGTGAGGAACATCAGTTCCATCGTCGCGGCAATGCGACCATCGGGCGCGGGGAAATGCGCGGCATATATCTTCTCCGCCGCGTCGAGGACCGCGCGCCGCAACGGCCTGCGCGACCGGGCGGCCAGCGCATTGCCCTCGCCCATCGCGCGCAGGTCGGCGGCGAGGTGACGGATGTTGCGGTAGCTGACGGACAGGCCCGCCACATCGGCAACCGGCAGCGCAAGGCCCGCACGCGACAGAATCCCGCCCAGATCGCGCACCTCCGCCATCGGCAACACGCGCGGCGACAGGCCACCCGAAACCGCCGCCTCCGCCTCGGCAAGGCTCGCCCGCAACTCGTGCAGCGTCCGCCCGCCCGGGGCCACCGCCAGGAACAGCCCGTCGGGACGCAGGGCGCGCGCGCACTGGATCACCTGTCCGACCGGATCGGCCGCCCAATGCAGCGCCATCGCATGGATCACCAGATCATGCGCACCCGGCGCAAGATCAAGCACATCCTCGTCCGCCACCATCCGCGCCCCGGGTATCGCGCCCTCCCAGATGTCCGGCCATCCGGTCACGATCGCGGGCGCCGTAAACCGTCTGTTAACCAATCCGAGCCTTTCCTGAATCTCGGCCAGTGCCTCGTCGTGCAGGAAGGCCGCGATCCCCTGCCTGCGGGCGCGGGAACGGTTGCGCAGAAGCGCAGCGCGGTCGGTCAGGGGCGGAGGTGCGGAAACGGTCGCGGACATGGCCCGCGACCATAAGGGACGGACATGGGAATAGAAAGCGCGCTCCGCCTCGTCTTTCCGCCCGCCTGCGCCTCCTGCGGGGCGCCGGTCGCCGAGGAATTCGGCCTCTGTCCCGCCTGCTGGCGCGAGACGGGCTTCATCGGCGGCCTCGTCTGCGATCGCTGCGGCACGCCCCTGCCGGGCGAGGACGAGGGGCGGGCGGAATATTGCGACGATTGCCTGACCATCGCCCGGCCCTGGGAAAGGGGCCGCGCCGCGATCCTCTACCGCGACAGGGGGCGGCGGATGGTGCTGGCGCTGAAGCACGGCGACCGGCTGGACCTCGTGCGCCCGATGGCGGGCTGGCTGGCCAATGCCGCCCGCCCGATCCTCGTGCCCGACATGCTGGTGGCGCCGGTTCCGCTGCACTGGATGCGGCTCTTCCGCCGACGCTACAACCAGTCCGCGCTCCTGTCGCGGGCGGTGGCGCGCACGCTGGGGCTCGACCATTGCCCCGACCTGCTGATCCGTGCGCGCAAGACCGACAGCCAGGAGGGCAAGGACCGCGAAACGCGCTTCCGCAACCTTCAGGGTGCGATTCGCGCCCATCCCCGCCGCCGCGCCCGCCTTGCGGGGCGCCATGTGCTGATCGTCGACGATGTGATGACCTCGGGCGCCACTTTCGCCGCGGCCGCCGATGCCTGCCTTGCCGCAGGGGCCGCTCACGTTTCCGTTCTGGCGCTGGCACGCGTTGCGAAGGACGCCTAAATCCCTATAGTCACGCCGAGCTTGGGAACCGGACATGAAGCGCGTCGAAATCTACACCAAGGGCTATTGCCCCTATTGCCATGCCGCCAAGGCACTTTTGTCCCGCAAGGGCGTGGCGTTCGAGGAAACCGACATCGGCTATGACCCCGGCCGCCGGGCCGAGATGATCGCCCGCGCCATGGGCCGCACCACCGTGCCGCAGATCTTCATCGGCGGGGTCCATGTCGGCGGATCGGACGATCTGCATGCGCTCGACCGTGCAGGCAAGCTCGATCCGATGCTCGCGGCCTGAGCGATGCGCACAGCCCTTCTTCAGCTTTCGGTCTCTGACGATCCGGCGGCGA
>JAWKWX010000003.1:0-438238 GCA_041397305.1 Paracoccaceae bacterium
TCGTGCTGGGGCAAGAGTGACGCTGCGGCAAGCCTGTCAGGCAGCGGGCGCCCGGTCGATACAGCGACCGTGAAAATCGACGCGACCGAGCGCGATCCTTTCGCCGCCGGGCCAGACGGCGTTCCAGCCAGGCGATCGCATCTCCCGCCTGAACGACCCGCGGCGCGGCCGCGACCGCGTCGAGCGCTTTCGCCGTACGCTGCAGCCTGTCGGGCTGATCCGGCCAGAGATAGGCGAGCAGCCGGTCGCGCCCCGCGACCGGATCGACCGGCCTCAGGTCGGCGACCGCCCGGCCCGGACCAGCGCATGCAGCGCGCCCGCGATGCGCAAGGGCACCGAATGGCCCGAACTTGACAGATCGCCCTTCCAGCCCCCCAGCCGCTCGGCCAGTGCCTCCTAGGGCTGCCAGCCTTCTCCCAGAAGGCGCATGAGCCGCTCCATCAGCGGCGAGCCGAGCGCCGCGCAGCTTCGCGATTGGCTGGCAAAGGCTTCGGAAAGGTCGGGCCGCATCCTCACCCGAACCGGTCCAACAGGCGCTGCAGGGCGGATTTCGGCGCCTCTGGCGCCTTCGGTGCTTCAGCGGCAGGTTGGTCGTCGGCCTTCGCCTTCGCAGCGCCGGTCGAGGAGCGGGCTGGAGCGGTCCGCAATGCCACGGCATTCATGAAGCGCGCCTCGTCGCCCTCGGCCAGCGCCACGGCGCCGTCCGACAGGCCGCGCATGAGATCGTCGAGCCAGTCCTGATCCGCCTTCGCGAAGTCTGAAAGCACATAGGGTGCGACCCGGTCCTTGTGGCCGGGATGGCCGATCCCGAGCCGCACGCGCCGATAGCTGTCGCCGATATGGGCGTGCAGCGAACGAAGCCCGTTGTGGCCCGCATGTCCGCCGCCGGTCTTCAGCCGCATCTTGCCGGGGGCGAGGTCCAGTTCGTCGTGGAAGACCACCACGTCCGCCGGTTCGAGCTTGTAGAACCGCATGGCCTCGCCCACCGACTGGCCGGACAGGTTCATGAAGGTCTCGGGCTTGAGGAGCGCCACGCGCATCGACCCGAGCCGGCCCTCGGCCAGAAGCCCCTGGAACTTGGCGCGGAACGGCGCAAAGCCATGATCGGCGGCGATCCGGTCAAGCGCCATGAAGCCGATGTTATGGCGGTTGCCCGCATGTTTCGCCCCGGGATTGCCGAGGCCGACGAAAAGCTTCATCGCTTGCCTTCCTTGCGTGGCGCGCAGGTTAGTTGCGCGACGCGCCGGTTGCAACGCATGCCCCCAAAACGAAACGCGGGGCCTTTCGGCCCCGCGCTCAATCCTGCGATCCGGCCCGGATCAGGCTTCGGCAGCCTCTTCTTCGCCTTCCGCCGCAACGAAGCCCGAGGGCGCGCCGATATTGGCGATGACGAAATTGCGGTTGATCGTGGGCTTGGCGCCCGACGGCAGCACGACATCGTTGATATGGATGACGTCGCCGATCTCGCGGCCGGCGAGGTCGACCGTGATGTGATCGGGAATGTCGCCCGCCATCACTTCCAGTTCGACTTCCGGGCGCACGATGGTCAGCGTGCCGCCCCGCTTCAGCCCCGGTGCCTTGTCGTGGTTCTCGAAGGTCACGTGGATGAAGAGGTTGATGCGGCTTTCGTCGTGGATGCGCATGAAATCGACATGCGTCGGCAGGTCCTTGACCACGTCGCGCTGCACGCCGCGGCAGATGACATGGACCTCCTCCTGGCCTTCGACCTTGAGGTTGAAGAGGCGCTGCTTGAAGCGGCCAGCCTTGAGGAATTTCAAAAGGTAGTGATATTTCATGTCGATCGCGAGCGGCTCCTTGCCGTCGCCATAGACGATGCCAGGTACGTTCCCGTCACGACGGGATTGACGGGCGGCCCCCTTGCCTGTCCCCGTCCGTACCGTGGCGATGAGATCGGTGATCTTACCAGCCATGGGTGTCTCCATAAGTTAAGGGCATCCTCCAAGGGTGCATGCCCGAGGCGGGTGCTATAGAGGGGAATCGGCGCGAAGGAAAGCCAAAAAGCGCCTGAAGCGCGATGCGGTGCCGCAGGTCTGGCGGACGGCGCGCTGCCGTGATAGATCGTTCTGACTTCTCAGTCAAAAAGACTTCCATGACCCTCTTCAGACAGATCCGGGTGGCACGGGCGACCGTGGTGGCCTTTGCGGCGATGGGTGCCCTTTGGGGCTCCTATGCCGCGCTCATCCCCGACACCAAGGCGATGCTCGGCGTGGGCGATGCGGCCTTCGGGTCCCTCCTCCTTGCCACGCCGCTGGCCGCCGCGGCGTCGATGCTGTTCGCGCCCCGGGTTGCCCCGATGTTCGGGCGTCACGTCCTGCCGTTCGCCGTGCTGGGTGTGGCGCTTGCCTTTGCCGCGCCGGGCTGGCTGGCCACCCCTGCCCTG
The DNA here is from genome assembly GCA_041397305.1 of Paracoccaceae bacterium. Taxonomy (GTDB): domain Bacteria; phylum Pseudomonadota; class Alphaproteobacteria; order Rhodobacterales; family Rhodobacteraceae; genus TMP-24. The sequence goes on from JAWKWX010000003.1 coordinate 2,402, forward strand.
TTCGCGCTGGCCATGGTCTTCGTGGGCATGACGAACGGGTTTCTCGACGTCACGATGAACGCCCGCGTCAGCGCGCTCGAGGCCGAGCGGGGCCTTCACCTGATGAACCTCAATCACGCCGCCTATTCCTTCAGTTACGCCGGTGCGGCCATTCTTACGGGTTTTGCCCGAGACGCGGGTTTCGGCCCGGGGCCGGTCATGACGGTCGCTGCGCTCGCCGTCGGTCTCGCCGCCTTCGTGGCCATCGAAACCGGCCCGGACGTGAACGGCTTTTCCGCGACGAAAGGGGCGCGCGCGCGACTCGGGTCACTGCCCTTCTGGGGCGGGCTCATCGTCCTTGTGGCTTTCGTGGCCGAGAACGCCTCGGAAAACTGGTCGGCGCTGCATATCGAGCGGACGCTCGGCGGCTCCAAGCACCAGGGCAGCTTCGGTCCGGCAGTGCTGGCGCTGACCATGGGTTTCGGACGCCTCGCGGGGCAGATCGTCGCGGCGCGCGTTCGGGAAAGTACGCTCATCAGATTTGGCACTGTCATCGCGGCGGCGGGTACGGCCGTCGTCGGCCTCGCGCCCTCGCCGCTTGTCGCCTATGCGGGATTGATCACCGCGGGTCTCGGCGCCTCGGTCATTGCGCCCACCGCCTATTCGCTGATGTCGCGGCTCGCCGCCCCTTCGGCACGCGCCCATGTCATCGCCCGCGCGACCGCGCTTGGCTATATGGGCTATTTCTTCGGCCCGCCCGCCCTTGGTTTCGCCTCGGAACTCCTCGGGCTCGACCGGGCCCTCGTCGCGATGGCGGGCTTCATCCTCACGGTGCTGATCCTCTACCCGCGGCTTGTGGCCGCGGGCCGGAAAGCGGCAGGCCTCAGCGCGGCGTGACGCCGCGCAGCCGTTCCGACCGGCGCCTGAGCAATTCGACCGTGGTCAGAAGCAGGATCGACACGATCACCAGGATCGTCGCGACGCTGAGGATCGCCGGGCTGATCTGTTCCCGGATGCCGTTGAACATCTGGCGCGGGATCGTCTGCTGCTGCGGCCCGGCGATAAACAGCACTGCCACCACCTCGTCAAATGAGGTGACGAAAGCGAAAAGCGCACCGGAAATGACGCCCGGCAGGATCAGCGGCATGATCACCCGGAAGAAGGTGGTGCGCGGATTGGCCCCGAGGCTTGCGGAGGCGCGGATCAGGGACTGGTCGAACCCTGTGAGGGTCGCTGTCACCGTGATGATCACGAACGGAATGCCAAGCGTGGCATGCGCCATGATCACGCCCAGGTCCGAATTCGCAAGGCAGCCCTTGTTCGACAGGACCGGACCCAGAAGCGTACCGAGAACCGACCCGGGGGCGAGGCAGGCCTTGGCGTAGAAGAAGGACATACCCACCGCGGTGATGATGATCGGCACGATCATCGGTGAAATGAGGATCGCCATGATCGGCCCGCGGAACGGCATCTCCGGCCGGCTGAGGCCGAGGGCGGCGAGCGTGCCGAGGCATGTCGCGAGGATCGTGGCCCAGAAGCCGATCCAGAAGGAGTTCTTTGCCGCTTTGATCCAGGTCGAGGTTTCCCAGGCCGTCGACCACCAGGCGCTGTCACGCACCCCGTCCGGCGCGGCATGGCCGAAGGTCAACAGCGCATCGTACCAGCGCATCGAATAGCCGGCCGGATCGAAGTGCAACATCTTCTCGGTGAAGGTGAAATAGGGCTCTGCGTTGAACGACAGCGGCAGGATCACCAGAATTGGGGCGATCAGGAAGATGAAGATTGCCGCGCAGATCACCAGATAGGCATAGTGCCAGATCCGTTCGAGGGGCGAAGCATGGGTGGGAATGGCCATCTCTGTCGTCCTCTCAGCCGAGTTTCAGCCGGTCGATGCCGATCAGCCGGTCATAGAGCCAGTAAAGCACGATGACCGCGACGAGGAGCATTGCCGCCAGCGCCGCCGCCAAAGACCAGTTGGCCTTCGCCATGTGGAACTGGATCATGTTGGAGAAAAGCTGCCCGTCGGCGCCGCCGACGAGGGCAGGCGTGATGTAGTAGCCGACCGCGAGGATGAAGACGAGCAGTGACCCCGCCGCGATTCCGGGCAGGGTCTGCGGCAGGTAGACCCGGCGGAAGGCCGTCCAGCTTGTCGCGCCCAGCGAGCGCGCGTGCGACCTTGGCCTCGCGGTCCGCCTTGGCGATCCCGCGCACCTCAAGCGGAAAGGCCAGATTCTCGCCCACCGTCATATGCGGGAAGAGCGCATAGTTCTGAAACACCATGCCGATACCGCGCTTGTGCGGCGGCACCTGGTTGATGTTGCGTCCGTTCAGCCGAATCTCGCCGTTCGTCGCCGTCTCGAACCCCGCAAGCATCATCAGGCAGGTGGTCTTCCCCGACCCCGACGGCCCGAGCATCGTCAGAAACTCGCCTTTCGGCATGGTCAGGTTCAGGTCTTTGACGACGAGGGTCTGCCCGTCATAGCTCTTCTGGACACGGTCGAATTCAACGAACGCCGCGTCCGCGGCATTGGTGGCAGAGGTCAACTCTAGCTCCCCGATTATTTTTTTTGGCTCCCCAAGGCCGAGCTAAGCTCATAGCCCACACATTTTCAACCGGTTTCTCGGTTCATTGCGCGACCGTATAGATGGCGCTTTCTGCCGCGAAGAAAGGTAAGGAAACGACATGGATCGTCCTGTATGCGACATGTCGCAAATGTGACAGGAAAGTTGGCGCAAACATTGCGCGCATTCGGCAGCCAGCGCCGTGCGCCAAGGGGGCAGCGCCCCGGTTCATTGGCAATATTGAACGAAATCAGGAAGTTGGAGTGGTGCGGTTGAGAAGACTCGAACTTCCACGGGGGTTAGCCCACAGCGACCTCAACGCTGCGCGTCTACCAATTCCGCCACAACCGCACTCCATATCGGGCACTGCCGACTGAGGTGGCGTGCTTCTAGCCGAGCGATTTGGGAAATGGAAGCGGTTTTTCTGCTGCTTTCGCCAATATTTTCGCCGCCATCGCGGCCGGTCCTCGCAGGCGGCAAGCCGGTCGCGAACTGCAACCCGACTGATTCCCTCCGGGGCCACGCCGCGTCCTCAGACCGGCCGATGTTCGTGGCAGATCTGGCCCGCCTCCTCGGCGGCAAGCGCCAGATCGAGGAGCGCGCAAAAGGGGCCGGGCCGGTGATGGCGGCAGGTCGCGCAGAGCCCGAATGTCCGGCCTTCCCCGACCATCTTGGCAAGCAGCGCCGACAATGTGCGCTCAAGCCGCGCACGATCTTCGTCTTCCAGCGCAGCAAGGGGCGCAGCCAGCGCCGAACGCGGCAGCAGTGCCCGACCATCGGCCGTGACGCGGTAGCTGACCGAGCGGCGATCGGCAGGATCGGGCTCCGCCTCGACCAACCGCTTTCGTGCCAGTGCCTGCAGGGTCTGGGAAGCCGTACCGCGAGTCGTCCCCAGATAGTCCGCGACATGGGACGGGGCGCGGGAGAACCGGTTAGCCCTGGAAAGATAGTCGAGCGCGCCTCTCTGGGCCGGGTTCAGCCCGGCAGCCCAACCCGCCGCCTGAGACAGGCGTGCCAGCCTTTCCAGAAGGAAATGCGCGTTGCTCATGCGGCATTGATATCGACTCGATATTTTCCTTGCAAGCCCGTGCCCGTTGCTCCAATACAATATAGTAGCGACTCGATATTATAGGAGAAATCATGACCCGCCCGCATCCCACCCTCATCCTCACACTCCTGCTCGTCCCGATCGCGGCGACCGCCGAGGTTCGATCGCCCGCCGATCCGACAAAGACGCCCGCCTTCGACATCCTCAGCGCCCGCGTTCTGCGCTCCGAAGACGGCCTCAGCTTCGCCATGACGCTTGCCGGAACCGCGGGCAGCGCCGCGCCCGATCCCACCGGTGCGCTCGCCGGGGCGCCGGTCTGGTCTTATGTCTGGCCCACCTCACTCGACCCCGCGACGGTAGGGTTCGAAGGTGGGACGGGCATCCTCGCGCTTGCCGCCACCGCCCATCCCGACTTCGACGACACGCCGTTGGCGGATGAAAACGGTGATGGCGATGCCGCGAACGATGGCGCAGGCTGGCACAGCCATTGGGTCGTCCTGACGCCGAATGACGCGTGCGGCACAGGTGCGCTGTCGGTCCGCGACATCGCCGAAGGCGAAAGCCCGCGCCTTCCCGCCACCTGGCCCGGCCTGCCGCTTTTCATCGACAGCCCGGGCTTTGCACCTGCCCTGACCAACAGCGAGATCACGATCGACGTCCCCCTGCCCGCCGACACCGACCTATCTGCCTTCCGCTTCGATGGCGTCACCTCGGCGCTGCGCGTCAACCAGTCGGTTCACGCGCCGCTCTTATGTGTTGCGGATGTCTGGGATGTCGCCTCGGGCGATCTGTCCCTGTCCGGCGAAGCGGAATGAAAATGGTCGAGATCATTGCCTCTGACTGGCTGAATACCTCCGCCCCCCTGTCCCTTGTCGCGCTGCGCGGCAAGGTGGTGGCGCTTGAAGCCTTCCAGATGCTCTGCCCCGGCTGCGTCAGCCACGGCCTGCCGCAGGCCCAGACGATCCGCCGCATCTTCCCCGAGGACGAGGTCGCCGTGATCGGCCTTCATTCCGTGTTCGAGCATCATGCGGCGATGACGCCCGTCGCGCTCCGCGCCTTCCTGCATGAATACCGGATCATCTTTCCCGTCGCCATCGACATGCCGGGCGAGGCCGGCCCGCTGCCGAAAACGATGGAGGCGCTCGGGCTTCGCGGTACGCCTTCGCTGCTGCTCTACGATCGGTCTGGCGAACTGCGCGCGCATCACTTCGGGCAGGTCCATGACATGGTGATCGGCGCAGAGATCGCCGCGCTGCTGGCCGAGCCGCCCGCCTAGCGGGCCGTCACAGCCCGATGTCGCGGCGGAAGTAATCGCCGAGATGCGTGCTGGTGATACCCATCGCCCGCCTCCGCCGCGCCCTTCGGCGCCATGCCCAAATGACCTGCCACAGGCCAGCGACGCGCTGCTGAAAACCGCCCCGGATCGCCCATCTGGCCATGCGCTGCGGCCCCACCCCAAAGTTCGTCATCGCCCTGCCTCTCTTGCCTTTCGCGAATCCTCTTGTAATTTCTCAAGTGAGCTTGAGATCAAGGGCCTTCCATGTCCCGCCAGGGCCTCACCATCGGCGACCTCGCCGCCCGCACCGGCCTCGCCGTCTCGGCGATCCGCTTCTATGAGACCCACGGGATCGTCCGGCCCGTGCGCAACCAGGGTGGCCACCGTCGCTATGGCGGGGCGGACCTCAGGCGGCTTTCCTTCGCGATGATCGCCCAGCGTCTGGGTTTTCCGCTGTCAGAGATCGCCGGTCACCTCGCGACGCTTCCTGCCGACCGCGCCCCCACGCGCGAGGACTGGACGCGCATCTCCACAGGCTTTCGGGCCGGAATCGACGCGCGGATCGCACAATTGCAGGCGCTGGGCGATACGCTCGACGGCTGTATCGGTTGCGGCTGCCTGTCGCTTGACAGATGCACGCTCTATAACGCCGGGGACCGGGCTGCCCTGAAGGGCAAGGGCCCGCGCTATCTGATGGGCGACAAACCCGAGGCTTGAGGGCACAATGGTCGAATGGATCACATCTCCAGGGCTCGTTCCCTACGAGGACGCACTGACGTTCATGGAGAACCGGGTCACCGCGATCGCCGAAGGGCGACAGGGCGAATGTGTCTGGCTCCTCGAACATCCGCCGCTTTACACTGCGGGCACCTCGGCGCGGCCCGAGGATCTGACCGATCCTGACCGCTTTCCCGTCTACGAGGCGCGGCGCGGCGGGCAATATACCTATCACGGGCCGGGCCAGCGTGTGGCCTATGTGATGCTCGACCTCAATCGCCGCGGCAAGGATGTGCGCCGCTTTGTCGAGCGGCTGGAGGCCTGGGTCATCGCGGCGCTCGCCGAATTCAACGTGAGGGGAGAGATCAGGCCCGGCCGCGTCGGCGTCTGGGTCACGCGCTCCGACAAGGCGGCGAACCCCGACGGTTCGGTCCGTGAAGACAAGATCGCCGCGATCGGCGTGCGGCTGAGGAAATGGGTCAGCTTTCACGGAATCTCGGTCAATGTCGAACCGGACCTCAGCCATTTCGACGGGATCGTGCCCTGCGGTATTCGCGATCACGGCGTGACAAGCCTCGTCGATCTGGGCCTGCCTGTTGGGATGCATGATCTCGACCTTGCGCTCGTTTCGGCTTTCGTCGGCGTCTTCCCGGAGGCGTGACCCGGTGCCAGCGCCAGCGCGGCCCCAATCCGAAAATGCCGGAACGGCGCCATCCTTGCCCAGAGCCGCGGTCGGCCAAACCGCGCCGCCAGTCCAAATGGGCAGGATCGGGCTGGCGGGCGAAAAGGGCCACGCTTCATCAAGTCGCCCCCTTTCCTACTCATGGCGCTGATCCCGGCTGGCCCGGCCTTTGCCACCGGCGCTCCGGCAGCAATGTCGAAGAGGTCCTTCAAATCGCGCGCCGGCTGCCAGGATATCGCAGCCCCTCTCACCCCGGCCGCAGCACAGCAAGTCTCAGCGGAACCGCGCCCGGTATTCGCCGGGTGTAAGGCCGAGGTGCTTCTGGAACGCCCGGTAAAGGCCGTCCCGCCCGCCATATCCTGCCTCGGCCGCCAGCCGGTCGAGCATCAGATCAGAGGTCTCGAGCAACGCCTTGGCGCGGGAAAGCCGCGCCTCCTCGACGAAGCGGGCAGGCGTCTGGCCGGTCGCGGCATGGAACTTGCGCTGGAAGGTCCGCTCGCTCATTCCCGCCGCTTCCGCCAGCGCCGGAACCCGGCCCTCAGCTGGTGGGGCTTCGATCAGGCGGCGCACCAGCGCCGCGATCCTCGGCTCCGCCGCCGCCTGCAGGTTCTGTGCAGCACTGAACTGCGACTGCCCGCCGGGGCGACGCAGGAAGAGCACAAGTTCCCGCGCGACCGCGCGCGCAAGCTCCGCCCCGTGGTCGGCCTCTACCATGGCCAGAGACAGATCGATTCCCGACGTCACCCCCGCTGACGTGTAGAAGGGCGGATCTGCCACGAAGATCGCGTCCGGCACGACCCGGACCTTGGGGAACAGCCGCGCGAGGTCGCGGCAGCTTCGCCAGTGCGTCGTCGCCCGCCGTCCGTCCAGAAACCCGGCCGCCGCCAGCAGGAAGGCGCCGGTGCAGATGCTCGCCACCCGCCGCACCCGGCCCGGCATGGCGCCGAGCCAGTCCCGGAAGAGCGGCTCGGCGAGCGCCCCCATGACTGCCGCCGCCGAGCCCCCCGCAACGATCAGCGTATCCGCGGTGCCAGCAGCGGCGCGCGGTACGACCGGCCCGAGATGCAGTCCCGCCTGGCTGGTGATCGGCCGGTCGTCCGGCGACAGCAGCACCATCTCGTAGAGCGGCCCGCCGTGACCCGCCCGCCCCGCCTCGAGATTGGCCGTCGCAAACACTTCCATCGGTCCTGCCAGATCCAGCGTCTGCACGCCCTCGCAGCCCAGAAACAGGATCCGCCGCGCTTCGCCCATCGTCACCTCCGCACTTTGGCTGATAATGCGATACTTATGTCATTTCAGCCATCCCCCTTTCGCGCGACACAGGGCCAACCCGAAAGGAGACCCCAATGTCCCGCCGTCGCGCCCTGATGCTGTTCATGCTTGCCACCGCCGCCTTGGTCGCCGCCTGTGCAAGCCTGCGCCCCGATCCGTCGAACCTCGGTCCCGCAACGATCCGACCCGCCCCGTTCCCCGACATCCCCACGCGCCCGGTCATCGCCATTCTGACCGACCCCGACGGCACCGAAACCACTGACTTCGTGGTCCCCTACGCGCTCCTCAAACGCTGGGGCGGGGCCGAGGTCGTGGCCGTCTCGCCCAAGGGTGGACAGGTGAAACTCATGCCCGCCCTCTCCGTTGCCGGAACCGTTTCGATGCCGGACTTCGCCGCCCGGCATCCCGGCGGCGCCGATATCGTGATCGTCCCGGCCACGCACCGGCCGAACGCGCCTGCGCTCACCGGTTTTCTCAAGTCCGAGGCCGCCCATGGCGCGCTGATCCTGTCGATCTGCGACGGCGCCGCGACCGTGGCTGCGGCGGGCCTTCTTGAAGGCCGCCAGTCTGCCAGCCACTGGTATGGATTGAAACGCCTTGCCCGCGCCTGGCCCGACACGCGCTGGGTCACCGACCGCCGCTATCTCTTTGATGGCAACCGCGCCAGCTCCTCTGGTGTTTCGGCGTCGGTCCCGATCATACTTGAGCTCATCGCGCGGCTGGCAGGGCAGAGAGAGGCCACCCGCCTTGCCGGCTCGATCGGGACGGGGACCTGGACCGACCGCCACGACAGCACCGCCTACCGCCTGGCCCTGCCGATGCTCACGACTGCAATCCTCAACCGTATCCTGCACCCCCGCGACACGCTCGCGATCGCTGTCAGTGACGACACGGATGCCCTCGCCCTCGCGCTTCAGGCCGACGCCTGGGCACGGACCTGGCGAGCGAAGCCGATCGCAGTCGCCGCCGCCGGGGCGATCACGACGGCAGACGGCCTGACCTTCCTGACCGAAACCGCCGCGCCGGAAGGATCGATCCCGCTCCCCCTCCAGTCCGGCCCTGCCGTCGGCGCCCTGGCGCCAACCCTCGCCGCGATCGGCAACCGCTACGGCGCACCGACCGCCCGCTTCGTCGCGATCCAGCTCGAACTTCCCCCGGCCTGAGCGCTGTCGACCCCCACGCACGCGCCACATGTGGCAATTTTTCCCGGCCTCTTCTCAGCGAGACGGATTGCCCTGCGATCCCCATCCCACTATTACGGGGCCGGACACCCGGTACGGACGAGATTCCGGCCGGCTCTTAAGGAATGGGAGATCAGCATGGCCGACGCAGCCGTTCATGGCCACGAGGCGCACGGACACCCCGGGTTCTTCATCCGGTGGTTCATGTCGACGAACCACAAGGATATCGGCATCCTCTACCTCTTCACGGCCGCGGTTGTCGGCTTCATCTCGGTCGCGTTGACCGTCTACATGCGCCTCGAACTGATGGAGCCGGGCGTCCAGTACATGTGTCAGGAAGGCGCGCGGTTCATCGCCTCGGCCGAGACCTGCACGCCGAACGGGCACCTGTGGAACGTCATGATCACCTATCACGGCGTCCTGATGATGTTCTTCGTCGTCATCCCGGCGCTGTTCGGCGGTTTCGGCAACTATTTCATGCCGCTCCATATCGGCGCGCCCGACATGGCCTTCCCGCGGATGAACAACCTTTCCTACTGGCTCTATGTCGCGGGCACCTCGCTCGGCGTCGCGTCGATGCTGTCGCCGGGCGGCAACGGCTCGCTCACCTCGGGGCTCGGCTCGGGGGCGGGCGTGGGCTGGGTTCTCTACCCGCCGCTGACCACCACCGCCGAGGGCGGCTATGCGATGGACCTCGCGATCTTCGCGGTCCACGTCTCGGGCGCCTCCTCGATTCTCGGCGCGATCAACATGATCACCACCTTCCTGAACATGCGCGCGCCCGGCATGACGCTGCACAAGGTGCCGCTTTTCGCCTGGTCGATCTTCGTCACCGCCTGGCTTATCCTTCTGTCGCTGCCGGTCCTCGCCGGCGCGATCACCATGCTGCTGACCGACCGCAACTTCGGCACCACCTTCTTCACCGCCTCGGGCGGAGGTGACCCGATCCTCTACCAGCATATCCTGTGGTTCTTCGGCCATCCTGAGGTCTACATCATCATCGTTCCGGGCTTCGGCATCATCAGCCACGTGATCTCGACCTTCTCGAAGAAGCCGATCTTCGGCTATCTGCCGATGGTCTATGCGATGGTGGCCATCGGGGTTCTGGGCTTCGTCGTCTGGGCGCACCACATGTACACCGTCGGCCTGTCGCTGACCCAGCAGAGCTACTTCATGCTGGCCACCATGGTCATCGCGGTGCCCACGGGCGTGAAGGTCTTCAGCTGGATCGCCACGATGTGGGGCGGCTCGATCGAGTTCAAGACGCCGATGCTCTGGGCCTTCGGCTTCCTCTTCCTCTTCACTACCGGCGGCGTCACCGGCGTTGTGCTCAGCCAGGCGCCGGTCGACCGGGTCTATCACGACACCTACTATGTCGTGGCGCACTTCCACTATGTGATGTCCTTGGGCGCCGTCTTCGCGATCTTCGCGGGCATCTATTACTGGTTCGGCAAGATGAGCGGGCGCCAGTATCCGGAATGGGCGGGCAAGCTGCATTTCTGGGCGATGTTCATCGGCGCGAACCTGACCTTCTTCCCGCAGCACTTCCTCGGCCGCCAGGGCATGCCGCGCCGCTACATCGACTATCCGGAGGCCTTCGCCTACTGGAACCACCTCTCCTCGATGGGGGCCTTCCTGTCGTTCGCCTCGTTCGTCTTCTTCATCGGCGTGATGTTCTATTGCCTTCTCTGGGGCAAGCGCGAGACCCGCGCGAACTACTGGAACGAATATGCCGACACGCTGGAATGGACCCTGCCCTCGCCGCCGCCCGAACATACGTTCGAGCAGCTGCCCAAGCCGTCGGACTGGGACAGGGGCCACGCCCACTGATTCCATGCCCTATGAGTGGACGACCGGCTTCGAGGCCCCGGAGGAATCCGGGGCCTTGCCTTTCGCGCGGACCCTCGTCGTCAGGCCGCATCGGTCGCTTGGCGACCGGGGGTTTGCGCTGTTCATAACGGCGACGGCCTGTCTCCTCGCCCTGCCGATCCTCGCGCTTCTCGGCACGCCAGCGCTCTGGGTGATCCTCGTCTTTGTGCTGGCAGCGCTGGCCGCGATCTGGCTGGCGCTGCGCCGCAATCAGCGCGACCTGGCCCTGACCGAAACCCTGACCCTTTCCCGTGACGAAGCCCGCCTCACCCGCCACGCGCCCGACGGCAGCGAACAGGTCTGGACGGCCAACCCCCATTGGGTGCGCGTGATCCTCTACCCGACCGAGGGCCCGGTGCCCGACTATCTTACGCTCAAGGGCGGCGACCGCGAGGCCGAGCTGGGCGCCTTCCTCACGCCGGAGGAACGCCGGGCGCTCGCGGGCGAATTGCGAACGGAACTGGCCCGCCTTCGCTGACCCCGTCACCACGACCGCGTGGACAGTTCACGACAGCGCCCGTCAGTGCGAAGTGCCGCTGAGCTTCATCAGGATCAGTCCGCCGACAATCATGGCGGCCGCGACCAGCCTGAGCGGCGTCGCCGCTTCGCCAAGAACCAGTATCCCCACCGTAAAGGCCCCAACCGCACCGATCCCCGTCCAGATCGTATAGGCAGTGCCAAGCGGCAGACTGCGCATGGCCACGGCCAGAAGCCAGACGCTGACGGCCATGGCAATGATGGTGATCACGCTTTCCACGGGTTTGGTGAACCCCTGGGACTGTTTCATGGTGAAGGCCCAGAGAACCTCCATCAGTCCGGCGGCGACAAGGATGATCCAGGGCATCGCATTCCCCTTCAGGCTGCCAGGTCGTCCCGGATTTCTGCCCATGCCGGGGAGGTCGTCCTCACCCGGCCAGCTTAGGCCGGGGAAGCGGGCCGGGCAACAGGGGAGTGGAAACAGGCCACGCTTGCCAAAGGGGGGATGCATTCCGGCAGCCAGCGGCCGGTTGCGCCGACGGAAGGCCTATCCCAGCCGCGCCTTGATTAGCGCACCCACGGCGCCGAAATCCATCTGGCCGGTGTACCTGGACTTCAGGACGCCCATCACCCGGCCCATGTCCTTGATCGACTGGGCTCCGGCCTCAGCAATCGCCGCCGCCACCGCCGCCTCGACCTCGGCTTCGGTAAGCGCCTTGGGCAGGAAGGTCTCGATCACCCGGATCTCGGCCAGTTCCTTGTCGGCCAGCTCCGGTCGGCCGCCCTCCTGATAGACCTTCGCGCTTTCCTGGCGCTGCTTGACCATCTTGCCCAGAAGCGCCAGCACATCGCCTTCGCCCATCGCGGCGCCCGCCGTCCGCTGGGCGATTTCCCTGTCCTTGACGGCGGCAAGGATCATCCGCACCGTCGAGAGCCGCGCCATATCCTTGGCCTTCATCGCCTCTTTCTGGGCGTCCTGAATGCGGGCGATCAGTTCCATGTCGGGCCTCCGTTCTTTCTTCCCGGACCCTATCCGTTCCCCCCGCGGCGGGCAACCTTGGCGCGAACCGTATAACCATTTGAAATCACGCAAGTTTCAAATTTGCCCCGCCCCCTTGACCGTACGTGCCCCTGCCCTTAGGTTCCGCCAAATTCTGCACATCGGGAGTCGTGCCATGACCGGGGAAGCCCAGCCAAAGCCCACCGCATGCCTTGCGCTGGCCGACGGGACGGTCTTCTACGGCCAGGGGTTCGGCGCGCCGGGCGAGACGGTGGCGGAACTGGTCTTCAACACCGCGATGACCGGCTATCAGGAGATCATGACCGATCCCTCCTACGCAGGCCAGGTCGTGACCTTTACCTTCCCCCATGTCGGCAATGTCGGCGTGACCCCCGAGGATGACGAAAGCGCCGAACCTGTCGCCGCCGGCATGGTGGTGAAATGGGATCCGACCGAACCGTCGAACTGGCGCGCGGCCGAGGAACTGACCGGCTGGCTTTCGAGGAAGGGCCGGATCGGGATCGGCGGCATCGACACAAGGCGGCTCACCCGCGCGATCCGCCAGCAGGGCGCGCCGCATGTGGCGCTGGCCCATGATCCCGAAGGCAAATTCGATCTTGCGGCGCTGGTGAAAAAGGCCCGCGGCTGGTCGGGCCTCGTCGGCCTCGACCTTGCAAGGGAGGTGACCTGCGCCCAGGGCTACCGCTGGAACGAAACCCGCTGGGCCTGGCCCGAGGGCTATGGCGAACGCAGCGGCGCGGGCTTCAAGGTGGTCGCCATCGACTATGGTGCGAAGCGCAACATCCTGCGCTGCCTCGCGTCGGTCGGATGCGATGTGACGGTGCTGCCCGCGACCGCGACGGCCGAGGACGTCATGGCCCATCAGCCCGACGGCGTCTTCCTGTCGAACGGTCCCGGCGACCCGGCCGCAACCGGCGCCTATGCCGTGCCGATGATCCAGGGGGTTCTGCAGCATGATGTGCCGCTCTTCGGCATCTGCCTCGGCCATCAGATGCTGGCGCTGGCGCTCGGGGCCAAGACCATCAAGATGAACCACGGCCACCATGGCGCGAACCATCCGGTCAAGGATCTGGAAAGCGGCAAGGTCGAGATCACCTCGATGAACCATGGTTTCGCAGTCGACAGCCAGACCCTGCCCGCGGGGGTTCTGGAAACCCATGTCAGCCTCTTCGACGGCTCGAACTGCGGCATCCGCATGAAGGACCGGCCGGTCTTTTCCGTGCAGTACCACCCCGAGGCCAGTCCCGGCCCGCAGGACAGTTTCTACCTGTTCGAGCGGTTTGCCGCGGCCATGCGCGACCGCCGCGCCGCCTGAGAGACTATTTTCCCGCAAGGCGAGCCTGGCTTAACGGCCCGTTAACCATGCGCGCGGAAGGCTGGTCTGGCCTTTCGTGAGTGCTGCTGCCATGTCACCCCCGCCCGCCGCGTCGCATCTGCGCCTCGTCACCACCGATTTCGTGCCGGTCGCGGGCCTGCCCGGCCGCGATCCGCGCCCCGCGGCGCGGCGCGAGGGTGAGCGGCGCAAGCCGCTTGGCCAGATCCTGATGGACATGAAGGCGGTGGGTCCGGGCGACATGCTGAAAGCGCTCGCGCTGCGCGACCGGCAGGACGTGCGGCTGGGTGACGTCCTGCTCGCCCATGGCTGGGTCAGCGAGCCCGCCCTGATGGCCGCGCTCGCCAACCAATGGGGCGCCCGGATCCTCGATCTCGCGGCAGAACCGCCGGATGCGCGGCTGATCGACGCGCTCGGGCCGGACTTCTGCCTGAAGGAGGCGGTGCTGCCCTGGCGGCGGATCGGCGCGGCAACGGTGATCGCCACGGCGCGCCCCGACGAATTCGCCCGGCTGCGCAACCGCCTGCCCGCAGGCTACGGGCCGGTGGTGATGGCGCTGGCGTCAGAGCGCGACATCCATGCGGCGATGATCGCCTCGCGCCAGACGCGTCTTGTTCGCCGGGCAGAAGCCCGCACAGCGGCAGACGAAAGTTGCCGCACGCTCGACATGGCGCGCGCCGGGCGCGTTGCGGCCATGGGCCTTGCCATGCTTGCGGGCCTCATGGCCCTCGCGCCGGCAGCGGGTTTCCTTGCCCTTCTCGGCTGGGCCTGTCTGACGCTTCTCCTGTGCATGGGGCTGAAGGCCGCCGCCTTCCTGTCGGAACTCAGGGCGCGCGTCAGCACCGTGACAAAGATCGAGCCGCCTGCCATCGCCCGCCTGCCGGTCGTGTCGATCATGGTGCCGCTCTTCGACGAGGACGATATCGCGCCGCGCCTCGTCGAACGGCTCGGGCGGCTCGATTACCCGAAGGAACTCCTCGATATACTCCTGGTGGTCGAGGAGGAGGACCGGCGCACCCGCGCGGCGCTCGCCTGCCGCCGCCTGCCACGCTGGATGCGGGTCGTGACCGTACCGGCGGGCCCGATCCGCACCAAGCCCCGCGCGCTGAACTATGCGCTCGATTTCTGCAAGGGCACGATCGTCGGCGTCTATGATGCCGAGGATGCGCCCGACCCCGGCCAGATCCGCACCGTCATCCGCCGCTTCCACGACCGCGGGCCAGAGGTCGCCTGCCTGCAGGGCATTCTCGATTTCTACAATCCGCGCCACAACTGGCTGACGCGCTGCTTCACCATCGAGTATGCCGCCTGGTTCCGGGTGATGCTGCCGGGGATCGCGCGCATGGGCTTCGTCGTGCCCCTTGGCGGCACCACGCTTTTCTTCCGTCGCGCCGCGCTCGAGGCGCTTGGTGGCTGGGACGCGCATAACGTGACCGAGGATGCCGATCTCGGCGTGCGGCTCGCGCGCCACGGCTACCGGACGGAACTGATCCCGACCGTGACCGAGGAAGAGCCGAACGGGCAGGCGCTGCCCTGGATCAAGCAACGCTCGCGCTGGCTGAAGGGCTATGCGATGACCTGGGCCGTCCATATGCGCGATCCGGCGCGCCTGTGGCGCCAGCTCGGGCCGAAGCGGTTCGCCGGTTTCCAGATCATGTTCCTCGGCACCTTGTCGCAATTCGTGCTGGCGCCGGTACTCTGGTCGTTCTGGGGCCTCGCTGTCGGCCTCGGTCATCCCCTGGCCGGCCACCTGCCGGACTGGGGCCTCGCCGCACTCGGCGGCCTCTTCGTTCTGTCCGAGAGCCTGAATATCGCGGTCGGCATCTGGGCGGTGCGCGGCCCCGGCCACCGTCATCTGATGCCCTGGGTGCCGACGCTCTGCCTCTATTTCCCGCTCGGCGCGCTCGCCTCCTACAAGGCGCTGTGGGAAATGGTCCGCGCACCCTTCTTCTGGGACAAGACCCGCCACGGGATGCTGGACACCGCCGGACAGATGGCCGTCGCGCCAGCCCTTCCCGTGCTTGTGCTGACCGATCCGGTGCTTCCCGAATGGGCCGGAACCGCCGAAGTCCTGCCGCTCCGCCGCCGCAAGCCGCTCCTCTGGTCGCACCCGGCGCCGCGCTTCTTCGAACCGCCGCCCGCGTCGCCGGAGGGCGCCGCGGCCCTAGCCGTCGCGCTCGCGCCTTGTGGCCCCGGCATCGAGTTTCAGCCGCGTTTCGAAGGCTTTTGATATATGCGCCTTGAGCGCGGTCGCGGCGGCCTCGCCATCGCCCGCCGCGATCGCGGCGACGATGGCCGCATGTTCGTCAAGCGCCGCCGTCCCCCGACCTTCCGCCGCAAGCGAGGTTGTGGCCAGAAGCGCCATCGAGCGGTGGACGAGATCAAGCTGGCTGACCAGATGGCGGTTGTGGGAGGCCAGATGGATCTGCTTGTGGAACCTTTTGTTGGCGCGCGACAGCGCCTCGGAATTGCCAAGATGGGCGCGGTCCTGCTCGACCATCTCGACCAGGACCCGCACTTCCTCGGGGCTTGCATGCTTGGCCGCCAGCCGCGCGGCAAGGCCTTCAAGCTCGGCCCGCACCACGTAGAGCTCGGCCAGCTGATTGTGATCAAGCGAGGCGACGATCAGCGACCGGCCGTCGCGCGCCAGCATCGACTGGGTCTCGAGCCGCTGCAACGCCTCGCGCACCGGCGTGCGCGACACGCCGAACCGTTCGGCCAGGTCGGATTCCACCAGCCGGTCGCCGGGCCGGTAATCGCCCTGCTCGATCGCCTCCAGTATGAGCGTGTAAGCGTCTTTCTGCATCCATCCCTCCCGCCGGAGCGCGAGCCTAAGGCGGTGGCGCCCCGCTTGGCAAGCGGGGACTGGGGACGGCGGGTTGCGGCCCCGATACAGGGCCGCTCTTCGGCCCTCCCAGGCCCCATCGCCCTGTCCGGCGCGGCGCGCGCGCACGGGGCGATGAGCGGCCCCGGCTCTGGGGCGGGGGTCCGGGGAGCGTTGCGAACCGCCCCGCGCCGCTATAGGGTCCGGCCCATGCCGCGCGCCCATTTCCAGCATGTCACCACCTGGGTCTTCGACCTCGACAATACGCTTTACCCGCCCGAAGTGCGGCTTTTCGACCAGATCGAGGTCAGGATGACCGATTATGTGATGCGCGCGATCGGGGTCGACCGGGCCGAGGCCAACCGGCTGCGCGCGCATTACTGGGCGACCTACGGCACCACGCTCGCCGGGCTGATGCGCGAACATGGCGCCGACCCCGGCCCCTACCTGACCGAAGTGCATGAGATCGACTTCTCCGCCCTATCGCCGGACGCAGGCCTTGCCGAACGGATCGCCCACCTTCCGGGTCGCAAGATCGTCTATACCAACGGCTGCGCGCCCTATGCCGGGCGGGTGATCGCGGCGCGCGGGCTTTCGGGCCTGTTCGACGCGGTCTACGGGATCGAACATGCGGGCTTCCGCCCCAAGCCCGAACAGGCGGCGTTCGAGACGATCTTTGCCATCGACGGGACAGAGCCGTCATGCGCCGCGATGTTCGAGGATGATGCGCGCAACCTCGCCGCACCCCATGCGATGGGCATGCGCACCGTCCATGTCGCGCCCGCCCCCGAACCGGCCGACCATATCCATTTCCACACCACGGACCTCGCGTCCTTTCTCGCTCGCCTCGCCTGACCCGCGCCATAGTGCCGCAGGCACAACCTGTCGCATGGCCCGCGCGGCCGCGGGGGCATAGCACGGGCCCGCGAACAGGAAAGGCTTTCCCATGACCGACATGACAGGCACGGCCGCCCCGCGCCACTGGTTCTATGCCATCCCGCTTCTGGGCTGGATCGCCCGCGACATCGCGCATGGCGACGACGACAATATCTATTACGCCCTGGTGATCCTGCTCACCGCGCTCGTCCTCGTCTTCAAGACCTGGGGGCTGGCGGGCATCACCATGGTCTGCCTCGCCGCGGTGCCGCTGGTCTTCCTCGCGCTCATCC
Organism: Paracoccaceae bacterium; assembly: GCA_041397305.1. Classification (GTDB taxonomy): domain Bacteria; phylum Pseudomonadota; class Alphaproteobacteria; order Rhodobacterales; family Rhodobacteraceae; genus TMP-24. The sequence continues at coordinate 19,812 of JAWKWX010000003.1, forward strand.
TGATCACGCTCGGGAAATAGGCCCGGCGCTGTCTCCGGGGCAGAATGCCGCTTGGACCGGCGCTGCGCACTGCGATAGGGTGCACCCCGAAGAAGGGGATGCCATGGCGCGCGAAACGGTCGATATCCTTGTGTCCGGCGGCGGGGTCGCGGGCCTGACGGCGGCGGCAGCCTTCGGCAGCATGGGATTATCGGTCATCTGCGTCGATCCCGCGCCCCCGGTGACGGATGGCGAGGCCCAGGGCGCGGACCTGCGCACCACCGCCTTCCTGCAGCCCGCGCGGCAGCTTCTGCAGGAGGCGGGCCTCTGGCCGCGCCTCGCGCCCCTTGCGGCCGCCCTTCAGGTAATGCGGATCGTGGATGCGGGCGGCGAGGCGCCCGAGCCGCGCATCGTGAAGGATTTCGTGGCCTCCGAAATCTCGGACGATCCTTTCGGCTGGAACCTGCCCAACTGGCTTCTCAGGCGCGAGATGGTGGCGCGTCTTGCAGACCTGCCGAACGTCAGCTTCCGGCCCGGCACTGCGACGAAATCGGTCCTGACCCGTGAAAGCGCGGCGATCGTTACCCTGTCAGACGGCGCGACCATCGCCGCGCGGCTTCTGATCGCCGCCGACGGGCGCGACAGCCCGGTCCGCCAGGCACTCGGCATCGGTGTCCATACCACCCGCTACGGGCAGAAGGCGCTTGCCTTCGCCGTCACCCATGACCGTCCGCACGGGAATATCTCGACCGAGGTCCACCGCTCCGGCGGTCCCTTCACGCTGGTGCCGATGCCCGACCGCGAGGGGCGCCCCTCGTCCGCCGTGGTCTGGATGGAGACGGGGCCGGAGGTGGCGCGGCTCGCCGCCTTGCCGGTGGCAGAGTTCGAGGCGGAAATGACCGCCCGCAGCGCCGGGCTGTACGGCCCCCTCACGCTCGTCACCCGCCGTTCGGTCTGGCCGATCATCAGCCAGACGGCGGCGCGGATGACGGGCGAACGCACGGCATTGATGGCCGAGGCCGCCCATGTGGTACCGCCCATCGGTGCGCAGGGGCTGAACATGTCGCTCGGCGATCTCGCCTGCCTTCTCGACCTCGCCCGCGAGCGCCCCGACGGGCTCGGCGACCGCGCAATGCTCGCCGCCTACGAACGCCGCCGCTGGCCCGAGGTAAAGGCACGCGCGGCCGGGATCGACCTTCTCAACCGCGCCTCGATGATCGAGACACGCGCGCTCCGCGACCTTCGCGCCGGCACGCTGAACGCGCTCTATTCGCTGGTGCCGGTGCGGCAAACGCTGATGAAGGCCGGTCTCGGCATGAACCCCGCGCGCCGGAAGGGCTGAGACCGGTCGCGGGACGGCACCGCCCGGCAACCGGCCGAAGATCCCGGCGGGCCGTGGCCACTGATGCTCATGACGTCCGGGAAAATTGGTCGGAGCGAGAGGATTCGAACCTCCGACCCCCTGCTCCCGAAGCAGGTGCGCTACCAGGCTGCGCTACGCTCCGACCGATGGCGGGGAGTTACCGAGTCGCGGAGGCTTTTGCAAGCAGATAGCGGCAGCGCGGGTGGGCCGGATCGCGGGGAGGGCACGCAACGCTCGACGGGCGCCCGTCAAGGGTCCTGTCGCCTGCGGGCAGCGCCTCAGCGTCCGCCGCGGCCCGGGTTCAGCATCCGTCCGAGAAGGCCCGAGCGCGGGGTGGTGATGGTCTCGTTCCGGCCGCGCGCCTCCAGAACCGGCTGGTTGCGCGAGGCGCCCGCGCGCGTCTCGCGCAGCACGATATAGATGCCCGACAGGATGATGACCGCCGAGCCGATCAGCGTCCAGCGGTCGGGGCGTTCGTCGAACAGCATGTAGCCATAGGCCACCGCCCAGATCATCTGGCTATATTGCATGGGCGCCGCGACGACCGCCTCGGCCATCCGGTAGGACAGGATCGACAGCAGCGTCCCCGCCATGCCCATCGCGGCGATCACCCCCATCAGCCCCAGATGCTGAACTGGCATCGGCTTGTAGACGAAGGCCAGAAGCGCGCCGGTGACGAGGAAGTTGCCGAGGATCGGGTAGATCAGCAGAACCGCTGGCCGTTCGCGGTTGCCAAGCTTGCGGACGATGATCGCGGTCGTCGCGCCGGAAAAGGCCGCGACAAGCGCCGCCAGATGGCCGAGCGACAGCTCGGCCTGCCCGGGCCGCAAGACGATCAGCACGCCGATCAGCCCGACGACGACCGCCATCCAGCGGCGCAGCCGCACGGTTTCGCCGAGGATCGGCACCGACAGGACGGTGATGATCAGCGGGATGGCGAAGAGGATCGCATAGGTCTGGGCCAGCGGCAGGTGACCGAAGGCATAGAAGGCGGAAATGCCGGTGATGACCGCCGTGAGGCTGCGCAGGACGACCCAGCCGGGATGCGCGGGCACAAGGCTGCCGCCCGACCGGTCCTGCAGGATGAAGATCGAGAAGAGCGGGAAGGAGAGGAGCGCCGCGAAGAAGATGATCTGGATCGCCGAATAATCGGCCCCCAGCGTCTTGACCACGACATCATGGGTCGCGAACACGCCCATCGCCGCCAGCGCCGTCAGCGCGCCTTTCAGATTCTGTCCACCTGGTTCAGACATGGGGGCTCCGTTACCGCTAGCGCTCCTTTGCGACACCGGCGGGCGGAAGGCAAGTCAGCCGCGCCGCACACGTTCGAGAAGCGGCATGAGGTCGGCCATTTCCGGCCCGCTCTTCTCGCCCGTCAGCGCCAGGCGCAGCGGCATGAACAGCCCCTTGCCCTTGCGCCCGGTCACTGCCTTGACCTGCTCGGTCCAGTCCGCCCAGGTCGTCTCGGCAAAGGGCGGCTCGGGCAGAAGCGCCAGCGCCTGGGCGACAAAGTCGCGGTCCTCGTCGGCGATCACCGGGTCCGCTCCGTCGCGGCAGAGCGCCCACCAATGGGCAAGGTCGTCCAACTTGACGATGTTCTTCGACGCAACCGCCCAGAACCGTTCCGCCTTCTCCGTCGGCACGCCCAGGCCCGCGATCCTGTCCTTCACGTCGGCGAAGGGCAGGCGCTGGTTGCGCTCGCGCGTCAGGGGCCAGAGGTCCTCGGCATCGAACTTCGTCGGCGCCGCGCCGAACTGGCCGAGGTCGAATCCGTCGGCGATCTCGTCAAGGCTCATGCGCAGTTCGACCGGCTGGGACGAACCGAGCCGGGCCATCAGGCTCAGCAGCGCCTCTTTCGCCACGCCCGCCGCGCGCAGGTCGCGCAAGCTCAGCGTTCCCAGACGCTTCGACAGGCCTTCGCCCTGTGCCCCGGTCAGAAGCGAATGGTGTGCAAAGGCGGGCGGCGTGCCGCCCAGCGCATGCATGATCTGCACTTGCGTTGCGGTGTTGGTCACATGGTCGGCGCCGCGCACGATATGGGTGACGCCCATATCCACATCATCGACCGAGGAGGCGAAGGTATAGAGGATCTGCCCGTCCGCCCGGATCAGCACCGGGTCCGACACCGACGCGGTATCGATCGAGACCGGCCCGAGAATCCCGTCCGTCCATTCCGTCCGCTTCTGGTCGAGGAGAAAGCGCCAGTACCCCGCCCGCTCGGCCCTGAGCGCCGCTTTCTCGGCTTCCGACAGATTCAGCCCGGCGCGGTCATAGACCGGCGGCTTGCCCATGTTCAGCAATTTCTTGCGCTTCAGGTCCAGTTCGGTCGGGCTTTCGAACACTTCGTAGAGATGCCCGCCCTCGCGCAGGCCCTCCGCCGCGTCGCGATAACGGTCGAGCCTCAGCGACTGCTTTTCCACCCGGTCCCAGGTGAGGCCGAGCCAGTCGAGATCTTCCATGATCCCGTCGGCATATTCCTGTTTCGACCGCTCCTGATCAGTATCGTCCAGGCGCAAGATGAAGGTGCCGCCGGTCTTCCTGGCGATCAGGTAGTTCATCAGCGCCGTGCGGAGGTTTCCGACATGGATATATCCGGTGGGCGACGGGGCGAAACGGCAGACGGTCATGGAAAGGCTCCTCATCGCCTCCCTCTTTCACAGGCAGGGGTTTTTGTCCATATGAGGCCCCTGGACAGGAGAATGAGATGAACGACTGGCTGGGCCGCGCGGCCCCCGACCTGGATGCGATCGAGAGCATGGCGCGGGCGACGCTCGCCGATCTGCCGCCGCAGTTTGCCGCCGCCGCGCAGGGTGTCCTTCTGCGCGTGAGCGATTTCGCACCAGAGGACCTGCTGGAAGACATGGGGATCGAGGATCCGTTCGAGCTGACCGGGCTTTACGACGGCATTCCGATGATCGAGAAATCGGTGATGGATGTGGTGGACCGGCCCGACATGATCTGGCTGTTCCGTCGCCCGATCCTCGACGAATGGGCCGAACGGGGCGACGTGACGCTCGGCCAGCTCGTCGCCCATGTGACGATCCACGAACTTGCCCACCATTTCGGCTGGACCGACGAGGAAATCGCCGAGATCGACCGCTGGTGGGAATGATGCGGGGCCAGAGTTAGCGCAATGCGACCTGCCGCCGCCATTCTCGCGCTCCTCAAAGGGCATTGGCAGCTGGTTGCCCTGACGACGCTCGTTTTCGTGCATTGGCACACGTCTGCGGTCCTTCCGCTGAAAATTCTCGTCGTCTTCTTCCACGAAATGTCCCACGCCCTGGCGGCCTGGGGCACCGGCGGGTCGGTCGAGGGCATCACGCTTTCCAGCCAACAAGGCGGGCTGACCTTGTCGCGGGGCGGCAATGGCTTCCTGATCATGACGTCCGGCTACCTCGGATCGCTCCTGATCGGCATGGCCATCTTCATCGCCGCCGTCCGTACCGACGCCGACCGCGCGATCATGGCGGTCCTCGGTCTGATCCTGCTTGCTATTGCCGTCGTCTACTTTCGCGAACCCTTCCCGCTGATCTATGGCGTCATCAGTTCCGCCCTCATGCTGGCGAGTGCCCGGCTTCTTGGCCACCAGGCCAACGACCTCATCCTGCGCGTGATCGGACTGACCAGCCTGATCTACGCACCCTATGATATCTTTGACGACACGATCGCCCGGTCGGGAATGCGCTCTGACGCCCGGATGCTGGCCGAAACCTACGGCGGTTCGACCCTGATCTGGGGCGGCCTCTGGCTGGTTGCCAGCCTTGTCGCCATCGCGCTCTGCCTCCGCTATGGCCTCGGCAACAGCAGCAATCTTCGGATCGGATTTCTGTCGGACGGCAACGGCACGTCCGACAGAAATTGACGCCCGAGGAGACGGGGCCCCTTCAGAAGCTGATCTCGGCCAGCGTCGCCCGGTGGTCCGACGGCCAGGGATCGACGGCCAGGTCGGTGCGCGGCCCGGTCTCGCCGACGATCCAGGCGCCTGTCACCTTCAGGTCGGCGGCCCTGGCAAAGGCAAAATCGATCCGGTCGTGATGATCCTCGGGGTCCTTCTCGTCGCCCTGCGGCGTCCAGGTGAAGGCAGGTTTCGCCACCGGATCGGGATTGGCCGCACGGTAAGTGTCAATGAAGCCCGCTTCCGACAGGCGATGGGTGGTCGGCCATTCGACCTTCACCGGTTGCTGGCCCGCCGCCACCGCCGCCTCGGTCCAGTCATATTCCGACGGTTCGTTGAAATCCCCGAAGACGAAGACCGCCGCCGCCCCCTCTGCCGCCTTCATATCGTCGAACAGAAGGTCCATCGCCGGGCCGCGTGTCCTGTTGGCCCAGTCCTGTGCCTCTGCCTCGGTCTTGATGAAGGGCGCCGGGCCATATTCGATGCCCAGAAGCTGGTAGGGCTGATAGGGCTCATCATCGTGATGGATGTTGAAGGCCCAGACCGTCTGGCCGTTCACGTCGATCGGCACGCCCAGATCATGGGCCGAGGCCGGGCCGATCGGATAGCGCGACAGGATCGCATTGGCCCAGAGCGCGATATTTTCCTGCGTCTGGTCGTAATAGTAATAGCCCATCGCCTCGGCGATTTCCCTGGCGACCGAGGGCCCGCCCGCCGGGCAGCTCTCGGCGGTGCAATCGTCCCCCTCGATCCGGGTTTCCTGCAGGCCGACGATATCGGGATTGGCGGCCTTCAGGACCGCGACGGTTTCCTCGACCCCCTTGCCGTCATTCGCACCGCCGCCATAGATGTTGAAGCTCATGATCCTGAGCGTGGTTTCCGCCGCGGCCGGTGTGGCCAGAAGCCCCGCCGCCAGCGCGGCGATTATTTGTCCTTGCATATGTGCCTCCCTGTTTCGGGCCGGGGCAGGCTAGCGCGGGACGAGATTCGGGGGAAGTTTATTTTGACTGACTATTCAATAAACATCTCGGACACCCTGCAACCGGGCAAGACCCTGCGCGGCAGCGCGCTCTGCCACCATCGCCAGCAGGGGACGGTCGGAGCGATAGGTCAGACCGGCAAGGATCAACGCCAGGCCCGGACCGGTCCCGGGCGCGTAGCGCAGGTTTGCATGGGGCGGAACGTTCATGATCCCCCTCCCCGCCGGACCAATCTCAGCTTCCGTCGCGCCAGCGGTTCACGATCGGATAGCGGCGGTCCAGCCAGAAGGCCTTGCGGGTCAGCCGGATGCCCGGCGCGCATTGATAGCGCTTCCATTCGGCACCGAAAAGCAGGGCCTCGACCTTCTTGACCACTTCCCGCTCGAACCCTGCCGCGACCACTTCCTCGACCGACTGGTCGCCCTCGACCAGCCGTTCGAGGATCGCGTCCAGAACCGGATAGGGCGGCAGGCTGTCCTCGTCCTTCTGGTTGGCGCGAAGTTCCGCCGACGGCGGCTTGTCGATCACCCGGTCCGGGATCACCGCCCCCTTCGGCCCCTTCATCCACGCCCGGTGATGGCCGTTCCGCCAGCGACAGGTCTCGAACACCCGGGTCTTGTAAAGGTCCTTCAGCGGGTTGTAGCCGCCCGCCATGTCGCCGTAGATCGTGGCATATCCCACCGCCATTTCCGACTTGTTGCCGGTCGTCAGCAGCATCTCGCCGAACTTGTTCGACAGCGCCATCAGCAGCAGGCCGCGCAGCCGCGACTGGATATTTTCTTCCGGGATGCCCGGCTTCGTACCGTCAAACAGCGGCGCCAGCGCCGCGCCCACCGCGCCACGAGCGCCCTCGATGGAAATCCTGTCCAGCCGGCAGCCGAGCGCCGCCGCCACCGACGCGGCATCCTGCAGCGAATGGTCCGAGGTGAATTCCGAGGGCAGCATCACGCAGCGCACATTCTCAGGCCCGACCGCATCGGTCGCGACCGTCGCCACCAGCGCCGAATCGATCCCGCCCGACAGGCCGAGCAGCACCTTCGCAATCCCGCTCTTGCCCAGATAATCGCGCAAGGCCTCGACCATGGCGCGGTAATCCTGTTCCCATTCGTCCGGCAAGGGTTCGACCTCCTGCCGGAGCGCCCGCCAGCCCTGCGGGCCGCGCTCGAAATCCAGATGCCGGATGCATTCGTCGAAAGGCGGCATCTGCAGCGCCAGTTCCACGCCGGGGTTCAGCACGAAACTGCCGCCGTCGAAGATCTGGTCATCCTGCGCGCCGACCATGTTGAGATAGATCAGCGGCAGCTTCGTCTCGATCACGCGGCTGACCATCAGCGCCACGCGCCGGTCGTACTTGTTGCGATAATAGGGCGAGCCGTTCGGAACCAGCAGCACCTCCGCCCCGGTCTCGGCCAGCGTTTCGGTCACATCGTCATACCAGGCATCCTCGCAGATCGGCGTGCCGATCCTGAGAGGGCCGATCCGGTAGGGGCCGGACACCTCGCCCGAGGTGAAAAGCCGCGCCTCGTCAAAGACCGTGTCGTTCGGCAGATGGTGCTTCAGCACCCGCGCCACGACCTTGCCGCCTTCCATCACCCAATAGGCATTGTAAAGCCGCTCGCCCACCGCCCAGGGCCCGCCGATGCCGAGCGCCGGGCCATCGGCGCAATCAAGCGCCAGCTGTTCCAGCGCCGCGATCGCCTCGCGGTGGAAGGCGGGCTTCAGGATCAGGTCGCGGGTCTGATAGCCGGTGATGAACATCTCGGTCAGCGCCACCATGCGGGCGCCCGCACGTTTGCCCTCCTCCCAGGCGGCGCGGGCCCTGGCGGCATTGGCGGCTATGGCACCCACCGTGGGGTTCAACTGGCACAAAGTCAGGCGGAAGCTCTCGGTCATCTGGTCCTCGGTCATCTGCGCGTTTCTATGCCACTTGTCCGACCAAGGGGAAGGCTTGCGATTGCCGACCGGGGACCGCCCGGTCGCGCGGCGCTTGTCTCGCCCCCGCCCTGCCTTTAAGTTCACCCCGTCCCGCGCCCTCCTGCCGGGATCTTGTGCAAGGCGGTTTCGATGAAGGCATTTTCGACAGGACTGGCGGCGGCCCTTATCGCGGGCGTCACGCTCGCGGCACCCGGGATCGCCGCGGCGCAGGATGTCGTGACCAAGCAGTATGAGGATGGCGGCGTCTACGAAGGCACGTTCAAGGACGGCAAGCAGCACGGGCGCGGCACTTACCGGCTGCCGAACGGCTATGTCTACGAAGGCGACTGGGTCGAGGGCGAGATCCTCGGCCAGGGCAAGGCCACCTATCCCAACGGCTCGGTCTACGAAGGCCAGTTCAGGAAGGGCCGCCCCGACGGCAAGGGCAAGATCACCTATGCCGACGGTTCGACCTACGAAGGCGACTGGGTGGCGGGCGAGATCGAGGGCGAGGGCACGGCGACCTATGCCAATGGCTCGGTCTATACCGGCCATTTCACCAAGGCGCTGCATGACGGCAAGGGCGTGATGACCGGGCCGGACGGCTATCGCTATGAAGGCGACTGGGCAAAGGGCGTGAAGGAAGGCCAGGGCAAGATCACCTATCCCGACGGCGCGACCTACGAAGGCCAGATGATCGGTGGCCAGCGGGGTGGCACCGGCACGCTGCGGCTTGCCAACGGGCTGACCTACGAAGGCACCTGGGCCGACGGCCAGATGAACGGCACCGGGCGGCTCGTCCAGCCGAACGGCGATGTCTACGAAGGGCCGCTCAAGGGGGGCAAGCGGCATGGCAAGGGCCGGGTGACCTATGCCAACGGCGATGTCTATGACGGCGGTTTCGTCGACGACAAGCGCTCGGGTCAGGGCAGCTTCAAGGGCAAGGATGGCTATGCCTACGAAGGCGAATGGAAAGACGGCCAGATCAGCGGCAGCGGCAAGGTCACCTACCCCGACGGCTCTGTCTATGAAGGCCAGTTCCTGAACGATGCCGCCGACGGCACCGGCAAGATCACCTACAAGGACGGCTCGACCTATGAGGGCGGCTGGAAGGCCGGCGTGATCGAGGGCGAGGGCAAGGCCACCTATGCCAACGGCCTCGTCTACGAAGGCGGCTTCCTTCGGGGCAAGAACCACGGCAAGGGCAAGATGACCTATCCCGATGGTTATACCTATGAAGGCGACTGGAAGGACGGCAACCGCGACGGTCAGGGGATCGCGACCTATGCCGACGGCACCGTCTATACCGGCGGCTTCGTGAAGGGCCAGCGCGAGGGCCAGGGCGAGATCGTGATGAAGGACGGTTTCCGCTACACCGGCGGCTGGAAGGGCGGCGAGATGGATGGCGTGGGCACCGCCACCTACCCCAACGGCGATATCTATGAAGGCGAATTCCGCAACGGTCGCCGCCAGGGCAAGGGCACGATGCGCTATGCCTCCGGCCAGACCGCGACCGGCACCTGGACCGAAGGCGCGCTGACCGAGGAAGCCCCCGCCGCGGCGGAAGGCGAAGCCGCACCGGCCGAGGGCACCGGCAACTGAGCGGGCGCGCATCCGGCCAGTGCCGGGAAGGCGCGGCAGGCATCACCGAGGTGAGGCCCGACTGGCTCGACCTTCCCGACGCGGGGCGGATCGAGGCGGCGACGCTTTCGTCCTTCTTTCGTCGCACGTCCTGCCCGACCCCGCACCGCGCGCCCGGGGGACCGACCCGGGGCGGGCGTGACCCGCGCACGGTGGCGGTCACCGATCCGACGTTCAAGCGCGACGCAGATGACCTGCTTGTCCGCCATCGGGGCCACCCGCCCGCGCGGCCTCCGCTGCGCCCCTATAGCTGCGCTGAAGGCGGGCCCCGAACCGGGCCGGGCCTTTCTCGATCGGGTCCGCACCGACCCCGCCAATAGGTTCAGGATTGGGCCGCCAACGGGCTCGACGAAGCCCGCAAGGGCTGCCCCGACAGGATCGAGGCATTATGCGCAGCATCGACCGCTGACCGCGCCCCGGCCCACCCGGCCTATGTCGTCCGCCGCGCGCTGCGGAACCGCGCGGGCTGAACGGCATCCGCCTCGGGGCGCGCAATAAACCCGGCGCCGCACAGAAGTTCGACCGCCAGCGCGCCATAATCCGCATTGCCGTGATTGTTGTCGGGCGCCCGCAGCGCGTCAGGCAGCGCCCTGCCCGTCCCGGCAATCTCGGCGCAGGGATCGAGCGTCGCTATCCCCGCCTCCTGCATCATCGCAAGGATCCCGTTCCGGAAGTCCACCATATTGCCCTCTTCCGACATCAGGGGCGGGGCGACCAGAAGCGTCGGCACCTGCCGCGACAGGCGCTTGAGCATGTCGATATGCGCCTGGCGGAAGGCGCGGGCGTAAGCCCGCATCATGCCGCGCGACACGAAATGCGCCCCGCAATCGGCGTCGAACTCCTCTTGCCTGGTCCGGTGCCCGTCGATGCCGAACATCGGCAGGATGCGGCCGAGGTGAAAGCCGAAGGTCGCGATGACCGGCAATCCGGGATGCGGCAGCTTCTCGAACCCGTTCTGCGCCTTGAATCCGTTCACCCGCGCCTGGGCCGCGCCGCGCCCGACGATGCCCCGCGACGGATTGAACCGCACCAGCCCCATATGCCAGAAATTCCCCGACAGCGACAGAATCGCCGTGCGCAGCCCCAGCCGGTCGCAGCCTTCCTGCAGCGCGATCGCGTGGCTGTCGCCAAGGACGATGGCGTCGGGGGGCGCGACCTCAATGCTCATTGAACGCCTCCAGCACCATCTCCTCGCAGACCAGCTCCTCGGCCGCCATCGCCGCCTCGACCGCCGCCTCGTCGGCCGCCTCGTCCGGCCCTGCCGCGCCGCCTTCATGCGCCTTCGCACCGTCAAGCCTGAGCCCGGCGAAGAAATGCCCCATCACCTGCGCCACCCCCACCGGCTCCACCGACCTGAGGTTCGGCGCATAGAAGGCCCCGCGCGTCGGCGCGCCGGTGATGATCTCGTAGGAAGGGAAGTAATCGACGCCTTCATCCGCCGCCTGCAATTCGCCCGCCACCGCGCGCAGCACCGATTTCGAATAGGTGGTCGCCACCAGCACATGCCCGCCCGAGGCCGTGGCCGTCAAAGGCACCGGCGAGACCGTCAGCAAGACCCGGATCGCGGGATTGAGCCCGCGCAACAGCGCCAGCGCCGCCCGCATGTCCGCCTCGACCCGGGCAAAGCCGTAATTGCGGAAGGCATGCCGCTCGGCGTCGAACGCCCCCGCGAGGGTTCCGGGGCACAGCGCATAGGGCTGGCCCGTCTCGGCATTCTCCCAGCCCTCGGTCAGGCCGAGCGTGAAGACGAACACATCCGCCCGCCCGACCGACCGCGCCACCGCACGCGCCATCGAGGCCCGGCTGAGGATCGCCTCACGCGCGCTGTCGAACCCGCCGGGCTCGATCGCGGGGCGAAGCGAATCGAAATGGCGGCCGTTCTCTTCCCAAATCTCCGGCGCATCCGGCGCCACTTCGCCGCTCGCGAGCTGCAGCAGCAGCCTCAGCTGCGCCGCCGTATAGACATTGCCGGTCCGGGCCGAGAAAATTCCGTAATTATATTCCCGCGCGAGGTCATGCGGGGTCCGGCGCGGCGCGGGCTCGGCGTTCAGCCAGTTCAACCCGCGTTCCACCAGCGCCCGGCTGATATGTTGCGCAAAGCAGGAGCCATAGGTCGAAAAGCGCGCGTCCTGCGGCAGGCTCCAGCGGCTTCGCCACAGGCCCGCAAGGCCGAACACCCCGGCCTCGGCAACGCCGCTCCGCCAGAAAGCCTCCTGCGGCAGATCACTGTAGGGGTTGGTCTTTTGCGGCACGGTCCCGTCCTTTGCTCTCAGCCACCAGAATAGCGGAGGGCATCGGCCTGTCCACCGCGAAGGCGGGGCAGGCCCGGGCCGCTATGCGCAGGCTCCGGGTCGTGTTTCGACCGCGCCCGAGCGACGATCAGGCCAGAATGCCACCGTGGAGGACCAACGTGACCGGCGACACCCCCGCCCTTCTTCTCTTCCTTCTCCCCCTGGCCTACAGCCCCGGCCCCGGCAATCTCTACTTTGCCGCAAACGGCGCGCGGTTCGGCTGGCGGGCCACCCTTCCGGCAAACGCGGGCTACCATCTGGCGACCTGGGCAGTGACCGCGGCCATCGGTCTGGGCTTCGCCTCGGCGGCTGACACGGCCCCCGCCCTGCTCGAGGCGTTGCGCTGGTGCGGCGCGGCCTATGTGCTCTACCTCGCCTGGGGCTTTCTGCGCGCCCCGACATCCGGCCCCACCCTGCGCCACACCACCCGCTCCGGCGCCCGGGAAGGCGCGCTCCTCCTTCTCTTCAACCCCAAGGCCTATGTGATCATCGCGCTGATGTTCAGCCAGTTCCTGCCCGCCAGCCCGGCGGGGCACGCTGGCCCGGTCCTCTGGATCACCACGATCTTCACCCTGAACAACCTTCTGGCATTCCTCGCCTGGACGCTGGCCGGGGACCGTCTCGCCGCCCGCTTCCGCGACGACAGCGCCGCGCGGCAGCTCAACCTGCTCTTCGGGCTGACGCTTGCGGCGGTGGCGATCTGGATGGCGCTGCGCTAGCCAGGACCACGGATTTCTCCGCCGATCCCGGGATTTTCCGCTTTTCCTTTCCGTCAAGGCACGTATAGTCCGGCGCCATGACGCGAAGCCTGGTTCAGTTCTCAGCCATTTCGGGTGCCTCCCGCGCCCTGCCGCTTCGCGGGCTCCTTCTTCTTACTGGCCTCTGAGCGTGCCATCCGGCGCGACCGCTCAGGGGTGTCAGCGCGCCGAGATGAAGAAGCCAGAGAACCAACACAGAGACAGACCATGACCGACACTTCCATGACCCGCGCCGAACAGGACCGTGTGGTGATCTTCGACACCACGCTGCGCGACGGCGAACAATCGCCCGGCGCCACCATGACCCACGACGAAAAGCTCGAGATCGCCGAAATGCTCGACGAGATGGGGGTAGACATCATCGAGGCGGGCTTCCCCATCGCTTCCGAGGGCGATTTCGCCGCCGTGTCCGAGATCGCGAAACGCGCCAAAGGCTCTACTATCTGCGGCCTCGCGCGGGCGAACTTCAAGGACATAGACCGCTGCTGGGAGGCGGTGAAACACGCCCGCTCCCCCCGCATCCACACGTTCATCGGCACGTCGCCGCTGCACCGCGCCATCCCGAACCTGACCCAGGACCAGATGGCCGAGCGCATCCACGAGACGGTGACCCATGCCCGCAACCTCTGCGACAATGTGCAATGGTCGCCGATGGACGCGACGCGGACCGAACATGATTATCTCTGCCGCGTGGTCGAGATCGCGATCAAGGCCGGTGCCACCACGATCAACATCCCCGATACGGTGGGCTACACCGCGCCGGCCGAAAGCGCCGATCTGATCCGCATGCTGCTCGACCGTGTGCCGGGGGCTGACAAGGTCATCTTCGCCACCCATTGTCACAACGACCTCGGCATGGCGACCGCCAACGCGCTCGCCGCCGTCGTCGCGGGCGCCCGCCAGATCGAATGCACGATCAACGGTCTGGGCGAACGGGCGGGCAATACCGCGCTGGAAGAAGTGGTGATGGCACTCAAGGTCCGCAATGACATCATGCCCTACCGGACCGGCATCGACACCACGAAGATCATGAACATCTCGCGCCGGGTCGCCACCGTGTCGGGCTTTCCGGTCCAGTTCAACAAGGCAATCGTCGGCAAGAACGCCTTCGCCCACGAAAGCGGCATCCACCAGGACGGCATGCTGAAGAACTCTGAGACGTTCGAGATCATGCGCCCGTCAGACATCGGCCTCGCGGCCTCCAGCCTGCCGCTCGGCAAGCATTCGGGGCGCCATGCGCTGCGCACCAAGATGGCGGAACTGGGCTTCGACCTCGCCGACAACCAGCTGAACGATGTCTTCGTCCGCTTCAAGGCGCTCGCCGACCGCAAGAAGGAGGTCTATGACGACGACCTCCTCGCCCTGATGAAGGAGCATGAGGCCAATACCACCACCGACCATCTGCAGCTGAAGCGCCTGCGCGTGGTCTGCGGCACCGAAGGTCCGCAGGAAGCGGAACTGACCATGTCGGTCGACGGCGTGGATCACGCAATCGACGCGACCGGCGACGGGCCCGTGGACGCGGCCTTCAACGCGGTGAAGATGCTCTACCCCCACAAGGCGCGCCTGCAGCTCTATCAGGTGCATGCGGTGACCGAAGGCACGGACGCGCAGGCGACCGTCTCGGTCCGGGTCGAGGAGGATGGCCGGATCGCCACCGGCCAGTCGGCCGATACCGACACGGTGGTGGCAAGTGTGAAGGCCTATATCAACGCCCTGAACCGCCTGATCGTGCGCCGCACCAAATCGGCTCCGGGGGACGATGTGAAGACGGTCTCGATGCGCGACGCGTGATCTGCCAGCGACGCAACTGCAATCGGCTGCGGGCGGTCCCTCCGGACCGCCCGTTTTCGTAACCGGACCCGCGCGCGCCGGTGCGCAAGACGGCTTTACAGTCTGGACAAGGTCCATTATATTGATTATCATCAATATATATGGAATTCGATCATGAGGGCCGACGCCACCGACCTTGACCGGATTTTCACCGCGCTCGCCAACCCGACGCGGCGGGCGATCCTCGACCGGCTGAGCCGCGGCGCGGCGACGGTGAACGAACTGGTCGCGCCCTTCGCCCTCAGCCAGCCGACGATCTCCTCGCATCTGCGCATCCTCGAAAAGGCGGGCCTTGTCGAACGCGGCCGCCAGGCCAACTTCCGGCCGGTCCGCCTCGCGCCCGAAGCTCTGGCCGACGCCCATCGCTGGATCGGCCGCTACGAAGCCTTCTGGGCCGAAGGGCTCGAACGCCTGGAAACCTATGCCAGAAGCTTGCAGGAAAGGGAGAAGACAGATGGCAGCGATCCCGAAACATGAAAGCGAGGCCGACCGCACCGCGGTGATCAGCCGCAAGATCCCCGTGCCCGCGCGCTATCTCTTCGCCGCCCACGCCTCGGCGGAGCATATCAGCCGCTGGTTCGGGCCGGTTGGCTATCCGGTCACCACCTGCGAATACGACTTTCGGGTCGGCGGGCACTGGCGGATGGTGATGACCGGTCCCGACGGGGTCGAGGGCCCGCCCTTCGGCGGCACGATTCTGGAGATCGAGCCCGACCGGCGCATCGTCTATTCGAACGGGTTTGAGGATGGTCGGGGCGGCGACATGAACCTTCGGAACGCAGGCGACAGGATGGTCCATACCGTCACCTTCGAGGAAAGGGGCGGCATCACCACCGTGACCGTCTCGATCCTTTTCGCGACGGTGGCGATGAAGGACGAATTCCTCGGCATCGGCATGATCGAAGGCATCGCCTCGGGTCTGGATCAGTGGGAAAGCGTCGCGAAAGGCCTTGCCGCCTGACGCCTGTCAGGCCGCCCCGTCTGCGGCTGGGCGCCGGGCGGGCGCGGGCTTGAACGGTTTCATCCCTGCCCGCGCCAGCTCGTCCGCGCGTTCGTTCCCGGGATGGCCGGCATGGCCCTTGATCCATTCCCAGCGCACCTGATGGCGGGCCTGTGCTGCATCGAGCCTTTGCCATAGGTCGACATTCTTCACCGGCTTCCTGTCGGCCGTGCGCCAGCCGTTGCGCTTCCAGCCGAAGATCCACTGGGTGACGCCGTTCTTCACATAGGCGCTGTCGGTCACCAGCGTGATCGCCGTCGCGCGCCCCAGCGCCTCCAGCGCCGAGATCGCGGCCAGAAGTTCCATCCGGTTGTTGGTCGTCTCTGCCTCGCCGCCCGACAGCGTCCTCTCCTTGACGACTTTGTCGCCGTCCCTGGCCTGCAACAGAACCCCCCAGCCCCCCGGCCCCGGATTGCCCGAACAGGCACCGTCGGTGAAGGCAAAATAGTCAGGCATGCGACTGTACCACGATGAAAGGATCCTCGGTTCCCGCCAGCCCGCGCTCCCTGCCTTCCCGGACCTGCCCGGGTGCGAACCCGGCAGCGGCCAGCAGCGCCAGCAACTCCTCGCGGCCGTAGTAGCAATAGAACCGGTCCAGCGCATCGCGTGCCTCGCCCGCGCCCAGCTTCATCCCGATATGGAAAAGGCCGCGCGGTTTCAGCGCCCGATGCAGCGCCGCAAGATGCACGGGGAACCGGTCGCGCGGCGCATGCAGCAGGGAAAAGTTCGCCCAGACGCCGTCATAGGCCGCCAGCGCCGCGATATCGTCGAACGTGCCGACCCGCGCCCCCAGCGCATGGCGCGCATTGGCCAGCGCCACCATCGCGGGCGTGGCATCGACCGGGTCGGGCCGGTGCCCCGCCGCGCGCAGGAAGGCCGAGGCGGTTCCCGGCCCGCAACCGAGGTCAAGCACATGCGCCGATGGCGGCAGGGCCGCGATGAAGGCCTTCAGATGAACACCCGGCTCTGCCGTGGCAAACCGGTCGGCATAGCTGCCGACATGCGCCTCATAGGCGGCGATGGTGCGCTCGTCGCCCGTCATGCCGGTTCGCGAAGGACGCGCGGCACCTTGAACTCGACCCGCTCCTGCGCCGTCTCCACCAGCTCGACCGTCAGGTCGAACCGCGCGCGGAAGGCGTCGATGACCTCGTTGACCAGCACTTCCGGCGCGCTCGCCCCCGCCGTCACGCCCACCGCCTGCGCGCCCTCCAGCGCCCGCCAGTCGATATCGGTCGCGCGCTGCACAAGCTGCGCATAGGCACAGCCCGCCGCGCGGCCCACTTCCACCAGGCGCTTCGAGTTCGACGAATTGGGCGCGCCGATCACCAGAAGGGCCGCGATCTTCGGCGCGATGGCCTTCACCGCTTCCTGGCGGTTGGTCGTGGCATAGCAGATATCTTCCTTGTGCGGCCCGATGATCGCGGGAAAGCGCGCCTTCAGCGCCGCCACGACCGCCGCCGTATCATCGACCGAGAGCGTCGTCTGGGTGATGAAGGCAAGCTTGTCCTCGTCGCGCGGCACGACCCGTGCCACATCGGCGACGGTCTCGACCAGGATCACCTCGCCCTCCGGCAACTGCCCCATCGTGCCCAGCACCTCCGGGTGTCCGGCATGGCCGATCATCACCATCTGCAACCCGTTCTGGTGATGCCGCTCCGCCTCGATATGGACCTTCGAGACCAGCGGACAGGTCGCATCCACATAGACCATCCGCCGCCGCTCGGCCTCGGCGGGCACCGATTTCGGCACGCCATGGGCCGAAAAGATCACCGGCCGGTCCGCCGGGCAGTCGTCCAGCTCCTCCACAAAGACCGCGCCTCTCGCCTTCAGCCCGTCGACCACATATCTGTTATGGACGATCTCGTGGCGCACATAGACTGGCGCCCCCCATTTCTCGATCGCCATCTCGACGATCTTGATCGCGCGGTCGACGCCCGCGCAAAAGCCGCGCGGTGCTGCGAGATAGAGGTGAAGCTTTGCTCTGGACATGGGTGTTCCGGCCGGGCGTTTTCACGCCCGGTTAGGCCCGGTCAGGGGGCCGGTGTCAAGCGGATTGACCCGGGGCCAGTCGGCCCGGGGGGTCAGTCTTCGACGGCCGCCACCGCGACTGATTCCGTGCGCGGTTCGCGCGGCGGACGACCGATGACATCGCGCAGCGCGTCCAGCTCGATGAAATTGTCGGCCTGACGGCGCAATTCGTCGGCAATCATCGGCGGTTGCGAGCGGATGGTCGAAACGACCGACACCCGAACCCCCTGGCGCTGCAGGTTTTCCACCAGCGCGCGGTAATCGCCATCCCCTGAGAAGAGCACGATATGATCGACACGCGGCGCAAGTTGCATCGCGTCGACCGTCAGTTCGACCTCCATATTGCCCTTCACCTTCCGGCGACCCTGGCTGTCGGTATATTCCCGCGCGGGCTTCGTCACCATGGTGAAGCCGTTGTAGTTCAGCCAGTCCACCAGGGGACGGATGGGCGAATAATCGTCATTCTCCAGAAGGGCCGTATAGTAGAAGGCGCGCAACAGTTTCGACCGCCGTTCGAATTCCTGTCGCAGGAGCTTGTAGTCGATGTCGAATCCAAGTGCTTTCGCCGCCGCGTAAAGGTTGGACCCGTCGATGAACAGCGCAAGCCGTTCGTCTTTGTAGAACATCAATGTCCCTTTCAAAATACTCGGACAGAGTGGCTTCCGTAAGTGTGGTTTACAGACTAGGTACTACAAACAGGAACGCGCCCTGGCGAACTTGGCCAAAGCGTACATGACAAAGCGAAATCCTAGCGTAAATGGAATCTGTCCAAAAGAACAGGTGCTGCATTGTGGCACTCGGCGGCAACACACCGTCGGCCTGGGGGACCCCGGCGCAGACAATCACCCAGGCGCTGAACCGGCTGTCCGTCTCTCTCGGGCCGCTGTCCGCCATCAGCCGGTTCTACCTGACCCCGGCGTTCCCGGCAGGCTCGGGGCCGGAATATGTGAACGCGGTCGCGGCCTTAGCGACCGATCGCACGCCGGATGCGATCCTGGCGATACTTCACGAGATCGAGGCAGAGGCCGGCCGGACAAGAGAGTTGCGCTGGGGGCCGCGGACTCTGGACCTCGACCTCTTGCTTCTTGGTGACATGATGCGGCCAGACCGCGAAACTGTTGCAAATTGGATAGGCCTCGATGCCGAACTGCAACAGGTCTCGGCGCCCGACAGACTGATTCTTCCCCATCCCAGACTGCAGGATCGCGCCTTCGTTCTCGTTCCCCTCGCCGAGATCGCGCCCGGGCTCCGCCACCCCTTGACAGGCCGGACGGTCGCGGAAATGCTCGCCGCACTTCCTCTGGAGGATCGCCGCGCGGTTCGCCCGCTTTGAGCGGCGGCTGAGCGGCGCGGTTTTTCTGCGCGGCAGCGATAGGCGCTTGTCTTTCCCGTGCCTTGGCCCTAAATAGCGGTTTCCAGCTTTTCCGAAGGAATTGGAGTCTGCCCATGGCCCGCGTTACGGTCGAAGATTGCGTTGACAAGGTCCCGAACCGGTTCGAGCTCGTGATGCTCGCCGCGCACCGGGCGCGCGAGATCGCCGCGGGCGCCAGCCTGACCATCGACCGCGACAATGACAAGAACCCGGTCGTGGCGCTGCGCGAGATCGCGGACGAGACCCAGACCGCCGACGACCTGCGTGAACGCATGATCGAAAGCCACCAGACCCAGATCGAGGTCGACGAGGCCGAGGACGACGACATGGCGCTTCTGATGAGCGCCGAGATGGATCGTCCCACCCAGGACGACATGTCGGAAGAAAAGCTGCTCCGCGCCATGATGGAAGCGCAGGGAGAAGCCTGATCCGATTGGGGACGGACCCGCGATGATCGACGTCGAAGACCTGATCGCGCTGGTCCGCAACTACAATCCCAAGACCAATGCCGATCTGATCCGCCGCGCCTATGATTACGGCCGCCGGATGCACGAGGGCCAGAGGCGCCGCTCGGGCGAGGATTATTTCACCCATCCCGTCGCCGTCGCCGCGATCCTGACCGAACAGCGGCTGGACGATGCCACGATCGTCACCGCGCTTCTGCACGACACGATCGAGGATACCAAATCCACCTGGAGCGAGATCGCCGGGATGTTTGGCGAGGAAGTCGCCGAACTGGTGGACGGCGTCACCAAGCTGACAAACCTGCAGCTGTCCTCGACCGAATCCAAACAGTCCGAAAACTTCCGCAAGCTCTTCATGGCCATGTCGAAGGATCTGCGCGTGATCCTCGTCAAGCTGGCCGACCGGCTGCACAACATGCGCACGATCAAGTCTCTGCCACCCGAAAAGCAGGCGCGCAAGGCACGCGAGACGATGGACGTCTTCGCGCCCCTCGCCGGCCGCATGGGCATGCAGTACATGCGCGAGGAGCTGGAGGACCTGTCCTTCAAGGTCCTGAACCCCGAGGCGCGCTCCTCGATCATCCGCCGTTTCATCACCCTGCAGCGCGAAACCGGCGACGTGATCCACAAGATCACTGCCGATATCAGGCTGGAGCTGGAAAAGGAAAAGATCGAGGCCGACGTCTATGGCCGCGCCAAGAAACCCTATTCGATCTGGCGCAAGATGCAGGAAAAGCAGCTCGCCTTCTCGCGTCTGTCCGACATCTACGGTTTCCGCGTGATCTGCCGGACCGAGGGCGACTGCTACCGCATCCTCGGTGCCATCCACCGCCGCTGGCGCGCGGTGCCGGGCCGGTTCAAGGATTATGTCAGCCAGCCCAAGACGAACGGCTACCGCTCGATCCACACCACGGTGTCGGGGCGCGACGGCAAGCAGGTCGAGGTCCAGATCCGCACCCGCCAGATGCACGAGGTGGCCGAGGCCGGCGTCGCCGCCCATTGGTCCTACCGTGACGGCGAACGCGCCCAGAACCCGTTCGCCGTCGACCCCGCCCGCTGGATCGCCACGCTGACCGAACGGTTCGACAATGGCGACGACCACGACGAGTTTCTCGAGAATGTGAAGCTCGAGATGTATTCCGACCAGGTCTTCTGCTTCACGCCCAAGGGCGACGTGGTGCAATTGCCGAAGGGCGCCACCCCCATCGACTTCGCCTATGCGATCCACACCCGCATCGGCAATGCCTGCGTCGGCGCCAAGGTCGACGGCATCCGCGTGCCCTTGTGGACGCGCCTCAAGAACGGCCAGTCGGTCGAGGTGATCACCGCGGCGGGCCAGCGTCCGCAGATCACCTGGATCGACATCGTTGCCACCGGCCGCGCCAAATCCGCGATCCGCCGCAGCCTGCGCGAGGAAAACCGCGAACGGTTCGTGAAGCTCGGCCACGAACTGGCGCGCGTCGCCTTCGAGCATGTCGGCAAGAAGGCCACCGACAAGGCGCTCCGTACCGCCGCAAAGACCCTCGGCCTGCCCGACGAAACCGAAGTGCTTGCCCGTCTCGGCAGCGCCGAACTCACCGCGCGCGAGGTGATCGAGGCGATCTACCCCGAGCTTGCCGCCCACACCGCCGACGAGGTCGACAGCCGCCGCCCGGTCGTCGGCCTTGCCGCCGACCAGTCCTTCCGCCGCGCCAACTGCTGCCAGCCGGTGCCGGGCGAACGGATCGTCGGCATCACCTACCGCGGCCAGGGCGTGATCGTGCACGCGATCGACTGCCCCGCGCTCGCCGAATTCGAGGAACAGCCGGAACGCTGGGTCGACCTGCACTGGCACTCCGGTCGCCATGCCGCTGCCTTCCCCGTCAGCCTGACCCTCACGATCGCCAATGGCGCGGGCGTTCTGGGACGCATCTGCACGCTGATCGGCGAGCAGAAGGCCAATATTTCCGACCTGACTTTCGTCGACCGGAAGCCGGATTTTTATCGTCTCATTCTTGAAGTTGACCTGCGCGATGCCGAACATCTGCATATGGTGCTGAAAGCGCTTGAAGCGGAAAGCGACGTGGCGCAGGTGGAGCGTATCAGGGATCTTTCGCGCAAGCCCTGATTTCGATCCGCCCTGTGTCTTGCAGGCCCTAAGGGGAAGGCTATGGTTTTCAGACGGCGCGACCGGCGCCCGTTCACGACGGTCCTGACCGAACTCGTCTACCCGCGTGGCGGCTGGTGGCGCGCGGTCCAGTATATGGGCCTCAGGCTGCGCCGCCTGCCCGACCCGCCACATCGGATCGCACGTGGCGTCTTCGCCGGGGTCTTCATCTCGTTCACGCCGCTTTTCGGGCTGCATTTCTTCGGTGCGGGCATCATTGCCTGGGCGATCCGCGGCAACATCCTCGCCGCCCTCATCGCCACCTTCTTCGGCAATCCGGTCACGCTGCCCTTCATCGCCTACGGCGCGGTCGAGCTTGGCCACTGGATGCTGCGCGATCCCTCCGGCTTCGGCTTCGAGGAGATACTGCAAAGCTTCTCGGGCGTCTGGACCAGCCTCTACCACAATGCCCGCGCGCTCTTTACGCCGGACATCGCCGACTGGGCCGGGCTCAGGCATTTCTTCGACGAGATCTTCCTGCCCTATCTGATCGGCGGGCTGATCCCCGGCGCGGTCGCGGGCATGATCTGCTATTACGCAACCCTGCCCGGTGTCGCGGCCTATCAGAAGCTCCGTGACCGCCAGCGGCGCGAACGGATCGAACGCGCCATTGAAAAGCGCCAGAAAGCGGCTGACAAGGAACGGCGGCGGGCAGAGAAGGCCGCAGAGAAGGCGGCGGCGAAAGCGGAGGAAGACAGATGACCGGCGGCAGATTGCGCCTTGGCGTGAACATCGACCATGTGGCGACGGTCCGGAACGCCCGCGGCTCCGCCTATCCCGATCCGGTGCGCGCCGCGCTTATGGCCGAACAGGCAGGTGCCGATGGCATCACCGCGCATCTGCGCGAAGACCGCCGCCACATTCTCGATGCCGATATCGAGGCGCTGATGGCAGCACTGACCCGGCCCCTCAATTTCGAATGCGCCGCCACGGCAGAGATGCAGGCGATCGCGCTCCGCCACCGCCCCCACGCCGTCTGCCTCGTGCCGGAAAAACGCGAGGAGCGCACGACCGAAGGCGGGCTCGATGTCGCCTCCGACCAGAACCGGCTGGCCGATTTCATCGCGCCCCTGCGCGCGGCGGGCTGCCGGGTCTCGATGTTCATCGGCCATGATCCCCGCCAGATCGAAGCCTCGGCCCGCATCGGCGCCGCCGTGGTGGAACTCCATACCGGCCACTATTGCGACCTTCATGCCGAAGGCCGCCGGGCCGAGCGCGACGCCGAACTGGCCGCGCTTGTCGACGGCGCGCGCCTCGCCCACTCGCTCGGTCTCGAGGTGCATGCCGGCCATGGGCTGACCTTCGACACCGTCGCCCCCATCGCCGCGATCCCCGAAGTGCGTGAACTCAACATCGGCCATTTCCTGATCGCCGAGGCGATCTTCACCGGCCTTGGCCCCGCCATCACCGAAATGCGCCGCCTGATGGACGAAGCGCGGGGCTGATTCACTTCAGGCAACCGAGGCTTTGCACCTAAGTGCAGCGAGGGGCAGCACCCGACCGCGGGCGGGCGCTGCCCTTGCCCGAGGTCCTCGCTTTATCCCAACGCCGCTCCTGCGGCCAAGCCGCGCACAGGTTGCGACGAAACACCAGCCCTCCGGGGCGGTCGGCGCTGCCCCGGGGGGGCGTGCCGTGCCTGTTTACCCTGGTCGAAACACGCTTTCAAACCGGGCATGCGCATCGCGAAACATCGCTGCCACCCTTGGTCCTCCCGAACAACCGGATCACGCCGGAACATATGTCAGCTTGACCGCGTTTTCGCCGACGCGTTCGCTGCCCGTCAGGCGCAAAGCCGGTGTCACGCCTGCGAAGAATGGATCGCCACTGCCTAGGACGACCGGCTGAAGGATGATCTGGTATTCGTCGACAAGGCCAAGCTTCGTCAGGCTCGCCGCAAGGTCTGGCCCGCCGACCGCAATCGTGCCGTCCCGTTGCTGCTTCAGTCGCCGGACCTCCGCCTCGACATCCTCGCCGATCAGGGTTGCATTGGGTCCGACCGACGCCAGCGACCGCGACACAACCCATTTTGGCATCCGCCTCCACGCCTCGGCGAACCGTTGCAAGGCCTCGCGCTGTGCGGGATCGGCCTCTTCCCAATCATCGCCATCCCAATAGTGCATCGCCTCATAAAGACGGCGACCATAGATGCTGCCCGACAGGCCGCGCGTATGTTCGATGTAGAAGTTGAACAACAGGGGCCCAGGCGGCGCAAACCTTTCATGGTTGATGAAGCCATCCAGCGAGGCGTTCATCAGGAAGACCAGTTTGCTCATTCTGCATCCGCAATTGTCGTCGGCGCTCCGATCTTCGCACGTCGCATCGCGTCAAAACAATAGCTTCCGCGACAAAGTTCCGGACTGAAGATCGTGCGCTGCGCAAGCGCGGGTCAGTCCCACCGGTCGAGACATTCCCATGCACCCGATCGTCCACAATCTCTGGTCAAATGTCGGGACGGATGCCATACGCTTGCGGGACGGAAGACCGACGCGAACCAGACGGCAGATTTCGGCGGAAAACATGATCCTCGGTATCGGAACCGACCTTGCCAATATCGAGCGGATCGAGGCGACGCTCACCCGCTTTGGTGAACGGTTCCTTGACCGCGTGTTCACGGAACGCGAACAATCGAAAGCCAAAAGCCGCCCCCGCGCCGTCGCCGCGACCTATGCCAAACGCTGGGCCGCGAAGGAGGCCTGCTCCAAGGCGCTCGGCACCGGCCTCCGGATGGGGATCAGCTGGAAGGACATGGCGGTCTCGAACCTGCGCTCCGGCCAGCCGGTGATGCATCTGACCGGCTGGGCCGCCGAACGGCTCGCGGCCTTGACGCCGCCCGGTCATGAGGCCATCGTTCATGTCACGCTGACCGACGACCATCCCTGGGCGCAGGCCTTCGTGGTGATCGAGGCCCGGCCGCTGCCGCCAAAGGGCCAGTTTGCTTGACTCTTTCCCCTACCGCGCTCATGTAGCCCCGGAACCGGCAGCACAGGACCGATCATGTCGACGAAGGCCAAGGAAGGGATCACCGAGACGATCCGCACGGTGATCTGGGCGCTGGTGATCGCGGGCGTGTTCCGGACGCTCTTCTACCAGCCGTTCTGGATCCCCTCGGGCTCGATGAAGGACACGCTGCTCATTGGCGATTTCCTCTTCGTCAACAAGATGGCCTACGGCTATTCGCGCTATTCCTGTCCCTTCGCGCTCTGCCCGATTTCGGGCCGCATCCTCGCGGGCGAACCCGAACGCGGCGACGTGGTGGTTTTCCGTCACCCCACCACCGGCGCCGATTTCATCAAGCGTCTGATCGGCCTTCCGGGCGACAAGATCCAGGTGAAGGGCGGGATTGTCTATATCAACGGCGAGGCCGCGCCGCAGGAACCCGCGGGCACGTTCGACGAGGTCTATGACCGCCAGGGGTCGCAGGGCAACCTGCCACGATGCTCCAACGAAATTGTGGGCTTTGGCGGGCTCTGCCAGAAGGAACGCTTCATCGAGACGCTGCCGAACGGCGTGAAGCACGATGTACTGAACATCGGCATGGGTCCCGCGGACAACACCGCCGTCTTCACCGTGCCGCCCGGACATTATTTCTTCATGGGCGACAATCGCGACAATTCTCAGGACAGCCGCTTCCCGACCGCCGCGGGCGGCGTGGGCATGCTGCCCGCCGAATATCTGATCGGCCGCGCCGACCGGATCATCTTCTCCTCCGCCGGCCGCTCGCTCTTCTTCTTCTGGACCTGGCGCCCCGACCGTTTCTTCAAGGCGGTGGAGTGAAGCTGGGCGGCGACCTTCAGGCCTTTTCGGCCCGGATCGGCCATTCCTTCGCCCGGCCGGATCTTCTGGCGCGGGCGCTGACGCATGCGTCCATCGCCACGCCCACCCGGCCCGACAACCAGCGGCTGGAGTTCCTTGGGGATCGGGTTCTTGGCCTTGTGATGGCCGAAGCCCTGCTTGCCGCCGACAAGACCGCCAGCGAAGGCCTGCTCGCGCCGCGCTACAACGCCCTTGTCCGCAAGGAAATGTGCGCCGAGGTGGCGCGCGAGATCGACCTCGGGTCGGTCCTGAAACTCGGCCGGTCCGAGATGATGTCGGGGGGCCGCCGCAAGGAGGCCCTGCTCGGCGACGCGATGGAGGCGGTGATTGCCGCGGTCCATCTCGACGCCGGTTTCGAAGCCGCGCGGGCGATGATCCTCAGGCTCTGGGGCGCGCGGATCGCCGGTGTCGAGGCCGATGCGCGCGATCCCAAGACGAGCCTCCAGGAATGGGCGCAGGCGCGCGGCCTGCCCCCGCCCAGCTATGCCGAGATCGGCCGCGTGGGCCCCGACCATCAGCCGCTCTTCACCGTCGAGGTGAAGCTCGCAACCGGCGAGGCGGAACGGGCGCAGGCCGGCGCCAAACGCCAGGCCGAACAGGCCGCAGCCCGCGCCCTTTTGGCGCGGATGGAGAAACAGAATGACTGATGATCCCACCCGCGCGGGCTTCGTCGCCCTCATCGGCGAGCCGAACGCCGGAAAATCGACGCTTCTGAACCGCATGGTTGGCGCCAAGGTCTCGATCGTCACCCACAAGGTGCAGACGACACGCGCCCGCATC
The DNA here is from genome assembly GCA_041397305.1 of Paracoccaceae bacterium. GTDB lineage: Bacteria > Pseudomonadota > Alphaproteobacteria > Rhodobacterales > Rhodobacteraceae > TMP-24. Next base: position 46,069 of record JAWKWX010000003.1, read on the forward strand.
CGCGGCATCGCGATGGCTGGGCGGGCGCAGATCGTCTTCGTCGATACGCCCGGCCTCTTCCGTCCCCGCCGCCGCCTGGATCGCGCCATGGTCGCCGCCGCCTGGGGCGGGGCCGCGGATGCCGATATCACCGTCCTTCTGATCGAGGCGCACCGCGGACTGACCGACGGCGTGCAGGCGATCCTCGGCGCGCTGAAGGACCGCGGCAGCCCGCGCGTGGCGCTGGCGATCAACAAGATCGACCGGGTGAAGGCAGAGGAACTGCTGGCACTGTCGCAGAAACTGAACGAGGCCTATCCGTTCGAACGCACCTTCATGATCTCGGCCGAAAAGGGATATGGCTGCGAGGATCTGAAGGATTGGCTTGCGGGCGAACTGCCCGCGGGCCCGTGGCTTTACCCCGAGGATCAGATCGCCGACCTGCCGCTCAGGATGATCGCGGCCGAGGTCACGCGCGAAAAGCTGACGCTGCGCCTGCACGAGGAACTGCCCTATCAGCTGACCGTCGAGACCGAACGCTGGGAAGAGCGCAAGGATGGTTCGGCCCGGATCGACCAGATCATCTATGTCGCCCGTGACGGCCACAAGGGGATCATCCTCGGCAAGGGCGGCGAGACGCTGAAGGCCATCGGCTCCCTGGCCCGCGCCGACCTGATGGAATTCCTCGAACGGCCCGTGCATCTCTTCCTGCAAGTGAAGGTCCGGCCGAACTGGCTTGAGGAGAAGGAACGCTATTCCGAGATGGGCCTCGATTGGAAAGATGGCGACTGATCCGCGCCTGACCGCCGACTTCTGGGTGCGCGCCTACCTGCGCCGCCTCGAACTTGCGGCCATCCCCGCCTATGTCACCAGGAAGGGCGACCCGACCGCTGGCGCCGTTCTTGTAAAGCTCGCCACGCTTGATGGTCGGGCCCGCGCCTTCCAGCGCTCCTTCGACCTGATGAGCGGCAGCCGCACCTGGGTCACGCTCGCCGACGGGCCGGAGGCGGAGGTCGACGCCACGCTCGCCCGCCAGCGCCGCAACGACCCCGATCTCTGGATCATCGAGGTCGAAAGCCGCGACGGCACCACACTTCTCGATCAGGATGGACTTTCTGCCTGATCCTCTTTCATCTTGGCCCAAGTACCTCGGGGGTCCGGGGGCAGCGCCCCCGGAGCGCCCCCGGGGCGCTCCCGCCCTCAGCCCGGGAAGGACCCATGGACTGGCGCGACGAAGGATTGCTGTTGACGGTCAGGCCGCACGGTGAAAGCGCGGCGATCATCGAGGCGTTCACGCCGTCGAGGGGGCGGCATGCGGGCGTGGTCCGGGGCGGCGCCTCGCGGCGGCTCGCGCCGGTCCTGCAGCCGGGCAGCCAGCTGGCGCTCGCCTGGTCGGCGCGCCTCGAGGATCATCTGGGCCACTTTGTCGCCGAGCCGCTCCTGTCGCGCAGCTTTCTCTGGCAGGACCGGCTCGCCCTCGCCGGGCTGTCGGCCACGCTCGCGCTTCTGGCCTTCGCGCTGCCCGAACGCGACCCCCATCCCGCGCTCTATGCCGCAACCCAGGCGCTTCTGGCCGCGATGGCCGACGGTGAAGACTGGCCGACCGACTACCTGCACTGGGAGCTTCTCCTCCTCGAAGAACTCGGTTTCGGCCTCGACCTTTCGGCCTGCGCCGTGACCGGGGACAGCGCGGATCTGGCCTATGTCAGCCCCAGAAGCGGGCGCGCGGTTTCCCGGCGGGGCGCGGGGGACTGGGCGGCACGGCTCCTGCCGCTCCCCCCCTGTCTTCTGGGCGCCCCCCCCGGGGACGGGGCCGAACTGGCAAGCGCCCTCGAAACGACCGGCTTCTTCCTCGAAGACCGGCTCGCGCGCGAGCTGGGATCGGCGCCGATCCCCGAGGCGCGGCGGCGGTTCGTCGATCTTCTGCGGCGCTGGGCAAAATAGCGACAGATCAAGTCGCGGGCAGGCCATTCCTGTCGCGCCCGGCACAGACCCGGCCCCGCGCACCGACCATCACTGGCACATGGCCCTGCGATACGTCCCGCTCGAGCTGAAGCATCCGCCGAAGCCGAAAATTCAGCATTTCGCCCTGCTCGCCGGTCTCGAGGCCGCAGTTCGCGGCACGCTCATCTCCGTCATGCCACTTGCGGTGCGCGAGGCAATGGGCGGCACCGTGGGCGCCTCGCGGATCTATTTCTTCGCCGGGATCATTTCCCTTTGCTGGGGGCTTATGGTGCCGTGGTTCACCCGCCATCTGCCGCGTCGCTGGATGTATACGGCGGGCGCGTGCCTCTATCTCGTCGGCATGGCGCTGGCGCTTGCGGATACATCCGTGACCGTGCCGATGGCACTTCTCGTCAATGCGATGGCGACCGCCACCACCTTCGTCTGTTTCAACGCCTATGTGCTTGATTACGTCCACCGGGCCGAGCTTGGCCGCGGCCAATCGTTGCAGATGGTCTATGCGGCGACGCCCTGGGCGGTCGGGCCGATCCTGGGCGTCTGGTTATACGGCTACTCGCGCTCTTTGCCCTTCCTGTTGGCGGGCGCCTTCGCGCTGGCGCTCCTCACCGCCTTCTGGATCCTCAGGCTCGGCAATGGCAAACAGATCGCCCGCGCCAAGGGCCCCGCGGTCAACCCGCTCGCCTATCTCGGCCGCTTCTTCGCCCAGCCACGGTTGATCGCGGGCTGGCTCTTTGCGGTGATCCGGTCCTGCGGCTGGTGGGTCTATGTGGTCTATCTGCCCTACTTCTGTATAGAATCGGGCCTCGGCGACAAGGTCGGCGGCATTGCCCTTTCGATCTCGAATGCGCTTCTGTTCATCTCGCCCCTGATGTTGAAGCTTGCCCGCCGCGCCTCGGTGCGCCTGTCGGTCCGTGCGGCTTTCGGCATTTGCGGCGGGCTTTTCCTCGCGGCGTCTCTCGTCTCGCCCCTGCCCTGGCTTACCGTTGCGGCCTGCATGGCGGCTTCGATCTTCCTCGTGATGCTCGATGTCGTCGGCGGCCTGCCGTTCCTGATGTCGGTCAAGCCCTCGGAACGCACCGAAATGTCGGCGGTCTATTCAAGCTTCCGCGATGTCTCGTCGATCCTCACGCCGGGCGCGGCCTGGGCGGTGCTCGCGGTCGCGCCCACCGCCGCCATCTTCGCCGCCTGCGGCGCCGCCATGGGTGCCGCGCATCTGATCGCCGGGCAGCTGCATCCCAGGCTCGGGATCCAGCGCCCCTCGCGCGGCCGGTCAGTCCCGGCCGGGGGCTAGGCGTCCGGTCTCAGTCCAGAAGCCTGCGCGCAATGACCTGCGCCTGAATCTCGGCCGCCCCCTCGAAGATATTGAGGATGCGCGCGTCGCAGAGAATGCGGCTGATCTGGTATTCCAGCGCAAAGCCGTTGCCGCCGTGGATCTGCAAGGCATTGTCGGCCGCCGCCCAGGCGACGCGGGCGCCGAGGAGCTTCGCCATCCCGGCCTCGAGGTCGCAGCGCTTGTCATGGTCTTTCTGCCAGGCACTGAAATAGGTCAACTGCCGCGCGATCATGATCTCGACCGCCATCATCGCGAGCTTCCCGGCGACACGGGGAAACTCGATCAGCGCCTTGCCGAACTGCTTGCGGTCCCCGGCGTATTTCATGCCGGTCTCCAGCGCCGATTGCGCTACTCCGATCGCCCGTGCGGCGGTCTGGATGCGGGCGCTCTCGAACGTCTGCATCAGCTGCTTGAACCCCTGCCCCGGGACACCGCCCAGCAGGTTTTCGCCCCTGACCCCGAACCCGTCGAACCCGAGTTCATATTCCTTCATCCCGCGATAGCCCAGCACCTCGATCTCGCTGCCCGTCATGCCGGGCGTCGGGAACGGGTTTTCGTCGGTGCCCGGCGTCTTTTCAGCCAGAAACATCGACAGGCCCCGATAGTCGGTCGTCTCGGGGTCGGTGCGCGCCAGAAGCGTCATCACATGGGTGCGCGCGGCATGGGTGATCCAGGTCTTGTTGCCGGTCACCTTCCAGCCGTCGCCGTCCTTCACCGCGCGGGTGCGCAAGCTGCCGAGATCGGAGCCGGTGTTCGGCTCGGTGAAGACCGCCGTCGGCAGGATTTCGCCCGAGGCCAGTTTCGGCAGCCAGTGCGCCTTCTGCTCGGGCGTGCCGCCGCAAAGGATCAGTTCCGCCGCGATCTCGGACCGGGTGCCGAGCGAGCCCACGCCGATATAGCCGCGGCTGAGTTCCTCGCTGACGACAACCATGGATGCCTTGGAGAGGCCAAGCCCGCCATATTCTTCCGGGATCGTCAGGCCGAAGACGCCAAGGTCTGCCAGCTCCCGAATGATCTCCATAGGGATCAGCTCGTCCTTCATATGCCAGCCGTGGGCATTGGGTACGACCCTCTCATCGGCAAAGCGCCGGAATTGGTCGCGGATCATTTCCAGGTCCTCGTCGAGGCCCGAGGCGCCGAAGGTCGCGCGCCCATGGTTGTCGCGCATGAGCGTGACAAGCCGCGCCCGCGCCGCCGGGCTGTTGCCCTCGGCAATCAGCCGCGCCGCCGCCGAACCCGGTGTCCAGTCAACGCCCATGTCGGACAGGCGCGCCATCTCACCCTGGCTCATCGGAATGCCACCCGCGATCTGGGCGAGATATTCGCCCGCCCCGATCTGCAGCAAAAGCGCCTCCATCTCGCCGAGACTGCCGCTGTCCGAGACGCGGCCCGCCCAGGCCCGCATCTGCCGGAGCGCCTCGACATAGGTCGCCAGCCAGGCAAGCGCATGGGCTGCGAACTGCTGCTCCTCCAGCAGCGAAGCGGAGACACGGCCGTCCCGGCAGACCCGCGCCTTCACCCCGGCCTTCGCATCGCCGAGAAGCGCCTCGACCTCGGGCAGCGCCGCCTCGGTCAGGTCGAGAAGATCGGGAAGAAGGACGGCCATCGGCATCTGAACTCCGTCATGCGCCATGAATCGGCTCCGTTTCTGCATCTGCACTGTCCTAGCCACTTCGCAATCGCAGCGCAATAATAATTCGCCAGACCGCCACCGCGCGAGGTTTTATGTCTGCGCGAATTTTCAGTGCCCTTCGCTGCCGAAAGCGGTTAACACCGTCCGGGGACGGGATGATGACCGGGTTCGAAATTCACCAGATTCTGCTGGCCGTGGCGGTCACGCTGTTTGCGGGCTTCGTGAAAGGCGCGATCGGTTTTGCCATGCCTATGATCATGATGTCGGCCTTCACCGCCTTCCTGCCGCCACCGGTGGCTCTCGCCTGCCTGATCCTGCCGACCTTCGTCACCAACCTGACACAGGCCTTCCGCCAGGGCGGCACGGCGGCGCTCGAAAGCGCGCGAGCCTTCCGGCTCCATATCGCCGCCATCCTCGTCTTTCTCTTCATCTCGGCGCAATTCGTGACGGGCATCCCGAAAGCGCCGATGGAGGCGGCGCTCGGCCTGCCGATCCTCGCCTTCGCGCTCTGGCAGCTGTCCGGCCGTCCGATGGCGCTGAGGGTCGAACATCGCCCCCGGGCCGAAGTGATGCTCGGGGTGATCGGCGGGCTTTACGGCGGCATCTCGGGCATCTGGGGGCCGCCCCTGATCGTGCTCCTCCTGTCGCTGCACACCGAAAAACGCGAGATGATGCGCGTGCAGGGCGTGGTATTCCTGATCGGTTCCGCCGCCCTCATCGCGGCGCATCTGACCTCGGGCGTGCTGAATGCCCAGACCCTGCCGGTTTCCGCACTGCTCGTGCTGCCTGCGCTTCTCGGCAACAGGCTTGGCCTTGCCATTCAGGACCGGCTCGACCAGCAGAAATTCCGCCGCTGGACGCTGATCCTGCTTGCCGCAACCGGCACGAACCTGATCCGCCAGGCCCTTTTCTAGACCTGCCACTTTCTGTCCGGAAATACTCCGGGAGGGTCCGGGAGGGCAGAGCCCTCCCGGCGGATCGGCCGGGCGACGCCCCGGACGACCCCGGCGGGCTGCCGCAGGGATCAGCCGATCGCGGCGGCTTTCACATCGGCGTCGATATAGGGCACATACTGGGCGAAATTGTCCGAAAACATCTGGACGAGCTTCCTGGCCTGCGCGTCATAGGCGGCCTTGTCCGCCCAGGTCGCGCGCGGATCGAGCAGCACGGGCTCCACCTCCGGTACCGCGACCGGCACTTCGAAGCCGAAATTCGGGTCCTTCCTGAAGGAGACGCCGTTCAGCGAGCCGTCGAGCGCCGCGGTGAGCAAAGCGCGCGTCGCCCTGATCGGCATGCGCTTGCCGGTGCCATAGGCGCCGCCGGTCCAGCCGGTGTTCACCAGCCAGCAGGTCGCGCCGTGCTTGGCGATCTTCTCCTGAAGAAGGCGGCCATAGACCTCGGGTCGGCGCGGCATGAAGGGCGCGCCGAAACAGGTCGAGAAGGTCGGGATCGGCTCGGTCACGCCCACTTCCGTGCCCGGGGTCTTCGAGGTGAAGCCCGACAGGAAGTGATACATCGCCTGCGCGGGCGTCAGCCGCGCGATGGGCGGCAGCACGCCATAGGCGTCGCAGGTCAGCATGATCACGTTCTTCGGATGACCGCCGCGCGAGGTGGCCGAGGCGTTGGAGATATAGTCCAGCGGATAGGCGCAGCGCATGTTGTCGGTGATCGAATTATCCTCGAAATCCAGATCGAACGTCTCGGGATCGAAGACCATGTTCTCGACCACGGTGCCGAACTTCTCGGTCGTGGCATAGATCTCGGGCTCGGCCTCGCGGCTCAGGTTGATGGTCTTGGCATAGCAGCCGCCTTCGAAGTTGAAGGTGCCCTTGTCGGACCAGCCATGTTCATCGTCGCCGATGAGCGTGCGCGAGGGATCGGCCGAAAGCGTGGTCTTGCCGGTGCCGGACAGACCGAAGAAGACGGCTGTCTCCGCCTCGTTGCCGATCGCATGGTTGGCCGAACAATGCATCGCCATCACGCCCTTGCCGGGCAGGATGTAGTTCAGAAGCGTGAAGACCGATTTCTTGTTCTCGCCCGCATACTGGGTATTGGCGATCAGGATCAGCTTGCGGTCGAAATTGAGCGCGATCACCGTTTCCGACCGGCAGCCATGGCGGGCGGGATCGGCCTTGAACGACGGGCAGTTGATGATGGTGAACTCGGGCGCGAATTCGTCCAGCTCCTCGACCGAGGGGCGGCGCAGCAGGTGGCGGATGAAAAGCCCGTGCCAGGCCAGTTCCGTTACCACCCGCACATCGAGCCGGTGCTCGGGGTCGGCGCCCGCGAACAGGTCCTGAACGAAATGGTCGCGCCCCTGCATGTGCGCGACCATGTCCCCGTACAGGCGGTCGAAGGCGGCGGGATCCATCGGCTTGTTGTTCTCCCACCAGATCGTATCCTCGACCGACGGGGTGCGGACCACGAACTTGTCCTTGGGAGACCGCCCGGTGTGCTTGCCGGTCGTGGCGAGGAACGACCCGCCCTTGCCGAGGGTGCCCTCCTTGCGGACAAGCGCCGCTTCGATCAGTGCCGGTTCGCGAAGGTTGTAATAGACATGGCCGAGCCCCGTGATGCCCTGGTCTTCCAGACGGTTGGCGGGGTTCACTCGTCCTGTGCTCATGTGCTCGCTCCTGGCGCCGCGTCGGCGGCTTGTCGGTTGCTTTCTCGGGTCTTCCGGGGTTCCGGGCCATCGGAACCGCTGTGACGGCAGGGCCGTCGGGCCGCCTATACTCCAGCCTATCACACTGAACCAGAAGGCTTTGTCGACGTTAGCGCCACCATGAGCGGTTTAGCGCAACCACGATGAATCGGTGATCACATTCGGAAACAAAACCACCCCGACTGCGACAAATTCGTCATGGGCGCGAACTTTCACCCGGGTGCAAGGCCCTCGTTTCATGGTGATTCGTACTTACCAGTTGATTCCGCGGGGCGAAAAACGGAAACTGTGATCAAAACAAGGCATGAGCAGAATAGGGAAGGCAGCAATGTCGCGGATCGCACTGGTGGACGATGACAGGAACATCCTGACATCGGTGTCCATGACGCTCGAAGCCGAGGGGTTCGAGGTCGAGACCTACAATGACGGCCAATCGGCACTCGACGCGTTCAACAAACGCCTGCCGGACATGGCCGTGCTGGATATCAAGATGCCCCGCATGGACGGGATGGACCTGCTTCAGCGGCTCCGCCAGAAGACCTCGATGCCGGTGATCTTCCTGACCTCGAAGGATGACGAGATCGACGAGGTTCTGGGGCTCAGGATGGGCGCGGACGATTACGTCAAGAAGCCCTTCTCGCAGCGCCTGCTGGTCGAGCGTATCCGCGCGCTTCTGCGCCGCCAGGACGCGATCGCCAGCGGAGAGGTCGCGACCACCGAGGAAACCAAGATCATGACGCGCGGCCATCTGACGATGGATCCCCTGCGCCATTCCGTAAGCTGGAAAGGCCGGGATGTGGCGCTGACCGTGACCGAGTTCCTGCTTCTGCAGGCGCTCGCCCAACGCCCCGGCTTTGTCAAAAGCCGCGATCAGCTGATGGATGTGGCCTATGACGATCAGGTCTATGTGGACGACCGCACGATCGACAGCCATATCAAGCGCCTGCGCAAGAAGATGCGCATGGTGGACGACGATTTCGGCGCGATCGAAACCCTATACGGGATTGGGTACCGTTATAACGAAGAATGACCCTTAGTAGAGGTTTGTGGTGGGTGGCAGGACCTCTGACAGGGCAGACGTCGTACTCGGCGAGGATTGGGTCGGACCGGAAGGGGTCGTCGATTCCGAACTGAGGGAAGGGCGGGAACGGCGAGGCTTCATCTCGCTCAACCGCTCGCCGTTGGCCCGAAAGATCATTACGTTCAACCTCATGGCGATGGTCGTGCTGGTGGCGGGTGTCCTGTATCTCAACCCGTTCCGCAACAGCCTCGTCCTGCAGCGCGAAACCGGGCTGGTGGCCGAGGCGCAGCTTATCGCCGACGTGTTCGAGGCCCAGCTCGACACTGCGGGTCCGGTGAATTTCGTTACCGGCGACGGGATCGACGTGGTGGCGACGACCGGCGGCATCGAACTGCCCGAAGGGGTCGAGCTGTTCATCTACGACGCGACGGGGCAACTCGTGACCTCGTCGGTCGGCATGGCGCGGCCGGAGCAGGAACTGATCAGCGGGCTGCAGCGCGACGAGCGATCCACCATCATCACCGACATCCTCAACCGCGTGTGGGACACGATCGAGGCTTCGGCCCGGGCGACAGCCATGACATCACCCGTCATCCCGAAAGCTTGCCGCCGGACTGGTGGACGCGGCGCTTGCTGGCGCGACACAGGCCCATACCGGCAAGGATGAGCTGGGGACGCGACCTTCACCGTAGCCACGCCGATCCGCCAGGAACGGGACGGTGGCGGCGTTGCCGCCGTCACCTCCTTCGCGGGCGAGATCAAACCAGTTTGTCCGGGTCGAGCGCGAGCAGGTCCCAGGTGATGTTCGTGGTGGCGATCATCGTCTCGATCGGCCTGTCGCTGGTTCTGGCCTCCACCATCGCCAACCCGTTGTCCGACCTCGCGGCGGCAGCGCAACCGGGCGCGACAAGAACGCCCGCAAGATTTCCCCAACCGCGTACGCATTCCCGACCTGACCGCGCGCCCCGACGAGATCGGACGGCTTTCGGGCGCGATGCGGCATGGTCTCGGCGCTTTACGAGGACCGAGGCGAACGAACAGTTCGCCGCCGACGTGGCGCACGAGATCAAGAACCCGCTCGCCTCGCTGCGTCTGCCGTCGGTACGCTGCGCGTGGCCAAGCGCGAGGATCAGCGATGCCGATGTGATCGATCATGACGTGCGCCGCCTCGACCGGCTGGTCAGCGACATTTCGAACGCCTCGCGGCTCGACAGCGAGCTGGTGAAGGAAGAGGAGGAGCCCTTCAACCTTCTGAAGATGCTGTCGAATCTCAGCGATTTTCTTGGGCAGGACGCCCGGTCGAAGGGCGTCGAGTTCATCGCCGACCTGCTTGCTCGAACCGATCACCATCACCGGCTCGAGGCACGCCTCGCGCAGGTCTTCGTCAACCTGATCACCAACGCGATCTCTTTCTGTACCGAAGGCGACGCGGTGCGTATCTGGGCGCGTCAGCGCGAGGGCCGCGTGCTGGTTGTCGTCGAGGATACCGCCGGGCATCCCCGACCAGGCGCTGACCAGTCTTCAAGCGCTCGGTCTGAACGCCCCCGGCCAGTTCGGCGAACATTCCGGCCTTGGCCTTGCGATCTCCAAGCAGATCATCGAGGCGCATGGCGGCGTGATCTGGCCGAGAATATCCGTCCGACCGATGCCGACATCACCCCTGAACCGCTCGGCGCCTGCTTCGTCGTCGGCTCGTTGCGTGACGGACACGCCGTCCGAAGTCATCCATGCGTCGACCGCCGCCCGGCGGCGGCGGGCGGTGATGATCCTCGCCCGTCCGGGTTCGCGTCCGCGCTGGCGCTTGAATTGATGGCGTTCGGATGTTCGCTCGCTGCTTACGATCGGACGCTTCTTCGGCGCGCCCGGGCGTGTTTCATGCGGAAGCGCCAGCGGGCGACTCAGCGGGCGGATCGAAATCCGGGCGGCGCGGGGATATTCGCGGCTGAGGCGGCGGCCGCATCCCGGTCACACTCACCGTCGATCTTACGCAGAAGGAGGGCGAACGCCTTCCCCCGCGCCATGTGCGCACCTATCTTGGCATTCCCATCCCTTGCATTCACCGGATCGAGGGAGCGCATTTTCCAGCGGCCGTCTTGCATATGCTGAGATCGGAACGCCTGGACTAGGATCGAAGGACCGACCAGATGACGGGCAGTGACCGCCGCACCGCGAACAACCGCCACAGATTGCTGATGGTGACGGGCCCATCCGCGTGGTCGCGGCACTGCGATCCGCGCTGGCGATCTTGGCCAATGAACCGATCGACACCACGCCCAGCCTCGTGCCGCGCCTTCTTCGACGGCCTCGCCCCATCGGGCGCCCTGTCGCGCTTGGCATCGATGTCAGAATTCGCGATTTCTGGTCGCCGCCCTCATCGACCTGATCGACGCCCTGACCGGAATCCGGCCAGAGGTCGATGCCGAACTTCGTTCCTCGACTGCGATCCGACCGAGCTTCTGCGCCGCTATTCCGAGACGCAGGCGCCATCCGTTCGTGCTGGCGCCCACGCCCGAAGATGCGGTCGAGCGCGAGATCGAGCTTCTTGACAATTGATCCGGGCGCGCCGATATCCTTATCGACACGACCGACATGTCGCCGCACGACCTGAAGGCCGAGATCGCGCGCTGGGTCGATGCGGGGCGGCTGAACGGCTGGCCGTCTCGGTCCATTCCTTTTCCTACAAGGCGCGCCGCGCGGGCTGGACATGATGTTCGACTGCCGGTTCCTGAAGAATCCACTGGGAGGCCGCGCCCGCCCGCTCGACGGACGCGACGAGCGCGTGGCCACCTTCGTGGCCAATGACCCGCTTTACCCAACGTTCTTTGAAAAACGCGATCTTCTGCTTTTCCTGTTGCCTGCGCAGGTGGATGAGGGCAGAGCCACCTCGCCGTGGGCTTGGCCGTACTGGCGGCCGCAGCACCGGTCGGTGATGATGGCGGAGCGGGTACGTAGGCGCTTGCGGCTTCCGGCTGGCAGGTCTGGCAAGGCGATCGTGAATTGGAACGGCGGGACGGTGGTTCGCCCAGACGAATGGCAGGTAAGGGGCTTGATCGGGATCGTGATCGTCGCGCATGGCGGCTGGCGAAGGAATATCTCGCCGCCGTCGAACATGTGGTAAGCCAGCGGGGCATCCGCGCGATCGCCATTGAGGAAGACCACGACCGCGCCAAGAAACAGGCCGGATCACGGCGCTCGCCAATGCGGTCGACGAGGGCAACGGCGTGGTGGTCGTGGACCGAGGTGTCGGCGGCCTGCCCTCGAACCTCTCGCTCAAGGCCTGCGTGTGTCGCTGGATCGCCAGATCATCTACGGCGCCAACCTGCCGATGCTGATCAAAGCTGGCGAAATCCCGCGCGCCCGGTGCCGGATGCGGTTGCCTCGGCGCTGGACGCGGGCAGGAAGTACATCAACAGTTACGTCGGTTCCGGGCAGGGCAGCCAATGACCTCATTATCCTCGATATCGTGAACGAAAAAGGGGCTTTACGCTCGCGCCTGGCGAAGTTCGTCATTGGTCGAGAGCATGACGCCTCGCGACGGTCGAGAAGGACGTGATGAGCGTTTCGGGCGATCTGGATCATGGGCCTTCTGATGCTCGCCGCCTCGCGCGGGACCCAGATCAGCGTGGTGACCAGCGGTCCCGAGGCCGACAAGCTCGAGGCGCTGCGCGCACTCGTCGCCAACCGCTTCGGCGAGGAGCATTGAGGATGACCGGGGCGCGGCCATGGTAAGCGTCTCCGAGACCTGGCCAGGCCTGGCGTCGAGGAACAAGCGCTACGAGATGCGAAGCGCCTGTCCTACGCGGGCACCTGCTAACCCGTTCAAGGCCGGTGCTATCCGCACGATCGAATGGCTGACCGGCAAGGTCACGCCTATCCGCCTGATCCGGTCGTTCGAAAAATCCGGCGCCCGTCGGCTCGCCCTCCTTCTGGCCGAAGGCCATCCGCCATATGGGGATCGACATCCTGACGCCCCCCGAAGAGATCGCCCGCATCCCGGCCACCGGCCCGGTCGCGGTGGCGAACCACCTGTCGGGCCTCGTCGACGGGATGATCATAGAGCTGGTCAACCGCGTGCGGCTCGACTTCAAGATCCTCACCCGTTCGCTGCTGACCGGCATCCCTGAGGTCGAGGAATTCATGATCCCTGTGCCCTTCCTGCACGAGGAGAACGCCCGCGAACTGGGGCTGGCCATGCGCGAGGACACGATGAAGCACCTGAGGGCGGGGCGGGGTGGTGATCCTGTTCCCGGCCGAAGGTCGCGATGTGGCTGGTGGGGCCCCGGCGTCGAGGGCGAATGGAACGTCTTCACCCACAAGATCGTGCGCTCGACCGGCGCGACGATCCTGCCGATCTATTTCGGCCGGGCAGAACAGCCGCGCCTTCCAGATCGCCAATCAGGTGTCAGACACGATCCGCCAGGGCCTGCTGCTGTACGAGATCAAGCGCTCGCTGTTCAAACCCCAGCGCCTGGTGATCGGCGAGCCGATCCCTGCGACCGTGCCGAAGGACTGGGAAGGCAATCCGAGGGGATTCCGGCGTGGTTGAGGGAACATACGCTAAATAGACAAGGTAGGGTGGGTGCCAACCCACCATTTGTTCCGCGCGTTCGTCGTCTGATGGTGGGTTTCACCCACCCTATTGGTGCTATGCAGCAAGCCAGAATTGAGAGGAAAGAACGGGCCATCACCGTCAGGGAGGATTAGAACGGCGAGTGCCCATATCGTCGCGAGCATCAACGTAACCGATCCCGACGGCTACCAGGACTATGTGAATGAAGCAATAAAGGTCACCGAACGTACAGGTGGACGACTGTTGGTCAGCGGTGGCCGAACCGAAACGATTGAAGGTAGGCTCAGCAACCGGATTGTCGTTATCGAGTTTGAAACGATGGACGCCGCCCGCTCGGCCGCATCGGGATACACGAACTTGCGACACCCGGGGCGGCTCCCGCTCCCAACTACGATTCCGTTATCGTCGAGGGCGTCTGAGGCTCATACAAGCTTCGTACGCCCGATCTGCAATATCGTCAAAGCTCGCGGCGTCTCAGTTGGCCAGAAAACTGTCCCGGATCACGCGCCAGAATTTCCGCCCGCTCCGGAGGATGTGGTGCGTACGCGAACAGGCTGGATCTGGGTCTTCCTAAACTACCGACGGCCAGTTACCGCGTCGGCACCGGTACGTCGCCACGGTAATCGTAAAACCCCGCTGCGTTTCCGGCCCAGCCAGTAGGGCCTCGACATATTTCGTCGAAGCGGACAGGGCCGGTATTTGGTGTCCGCGAGCCTCGTGCAGGACGTTCATGATCGCAAGGCAGGTATCGAGACCGATGAAATCGGCAAGCTCCAGGGGCCCCATCGGATGGTTGGCGCCAGCTTCAGCGACTGGTCGATCGATTTCACGGACCCCACGCCCTCATAAAGCGTATGAACCGCCTCGTTGATCATCGGCATCGGGATGCGGTTGACGATGAAGGCCGGAAAATCCTCTGCGCTCGCGGCCGTCTTTCCGAGCCGTTCCACCGCGACCAGGGCCTTGTAGGTCGGCTCGTCCGTTGCGATGCCGCCCGGATCAGCTCGACGAGCTGCATCACCGGCACCGGGTTCATGAAATGGAAGCCCATGAACTTTTCCGGCCGGGGTCGGTGCGCGAGGCGAGGCGCGTGATCAGATGGATGAGGTGTTGGAGGTCAGGATCGTCTCGGGCTTCAGATGCGGGACCAGATCCTCGAAGATCCGCCTGTGACCATCTCGCGTTCGGTCGCGGCCTCGATCACCAGGTCCGGTCTGGCCGAGGTCAGCGAGCCTGAGCGTCGTGCGGATGCGCCCCAGAGCGGCTGCCTTGTCGGCCTCAATCGCCTTGCCGCGCGAAATCTGGCGATCGAAAATTCTTGACGATCGTCAGGATGGCGACCTTGTCGAGCGCCTCCTGGCTCACGTCGGTCCTCAGGACATCGTAGCCCGCCGCCGCGAACATGGGCGATGCCGTTGCCCATCTGGCCTGCGCCCACGATACCAGCCGACTGGATCGCCATCTTTGTCCTTTCCCGCTCTGCCGCGCGACCTTATGCACCCCTGCCCGGCCTGCGCAAGCCTTGCCGGAGGCGATGCCCGATCGCATTAGGCATTTGGCAATGCCTTCCGTGCAAGCCTTGATCCCGGGTGGATCTGAACTGAGTGGGATCAATGGCCTATGAATTTCCTCCGGGCGCGGGGGCGCTCGACTATCTTCCGTGCGGCTATGGCGCGTCGAAGCTCCTGTTTCGCGGGCCCCGGCGCAAGCTGGAAGGGCAGTATTGCGCCTTTCTCGGCGGTCGGAGACCTATGGGAAATATGTGCGCGATCCCTATCCGGCGCTGGCGGAAGCGGCGCTTGGCCTGCCGATGGTGAACCTTGGCTACATGAATGCGGGTTCCGATGTGTTCCTGAACAGGCCGCGATCATCGGCGCGGTAGCAATCGCCCGTGTCGCGGTGATCGAATCCTTGGCGCGCGAACATGTCGAACCGGTTCTATGCCGTGCATCCCCGCCCGCAACGACCGTTTCCTGCGCCTCGGCTGATGAAGACGATCTTCGGCGAGGTGGATTTCAACAGTTCCGCCACACGCCACATGCTGTTGACGCTGAAACGCATGGCGCCGGAAAAGTTCGGACTGGTAGAGACCGAGTTGAAGGCCGCCTGGGTGGCCCGCATGCGGCTTTTCCTGCAGAAGATGACGACGAAGACCGTGCTTCTGGCGATCGGCAATCATCGCGCTGCCGGTCGGCGGACGATGAGCTGGGGCCAGAGCTTGCTCTGATCGATGACAAGATGATCGACACCGTGCGCCCCTTCGCGACCGACCTCATCCGCGTCGCGCAAGCGGCTCGCGGCCGTCATCAGGAACGCTGGGGATGTTCTTCGCGCCGCTCGACGCGCCGCGGCGCGGAACTTGCCCGGCCCGCGCGTTCACGAGGAGGTGGCCGAAGCGTTGATCCCGGTGATCGCCATCTGAAGTGACTGAAATGACAGGGCCCGCCAGTGGCGGGCGCCTGTCGATCACTATCCCTGGCCGCTCGAGGGTCAGAGCTTGCTAGTCAGTTCCGGAACCGCAGCAAAGAGATCGGCGACAAGCCCGTAATCGGCGACCTGGAAGATCGGTGCCTCTTCGTCTGATCGCGACGATGATCTTGCTGTCCTTCATCCCCGCAAGGTGCTGGATCGCGCCCGAGATGCCGACCGCGACATAGGTCCGGCGCCACGACCTTGCCGGTCTGGCCGACCTGCCAGTCGTTCGGGGCATAGCCGCTGTCGACTGCCGCGCGGCTGGCGCCGACGGCCGCGCCCAGCTTGTCGGCGAGGGCCTCGATCAGGTCGAAGCTTTCCTTGGAGCCGACACCGCGGCCACCCGAGACCACGACCTTGGCCGAGGTCCAGTTCCGGCCGGTCGGAGGCCGCGACCTTGTCCTCGATCCATTCCGACAGGCCGGGGCTGGCGGGCGCGCCGACGGTCTCGACCGCCGCCGATCCGCCCGTACCCGCGGGCTCGAAGATCGAGTACGGATCGAGACGACCTTGATCTTGTCGGACGATTTCACGGTCTGGATCGCGTTGCCGGCATAGATCGGCCGCTCGAACGTGTCGGCATCGACGATGCCGGAAGACATCCGAGATCCACCATTACGTCGAGAAGGGCCGCGACGCGCAGCCAGCACGTTCTTGGCGTCCGTCGTGGCGGGCGCGATGATATGGCTGTAGCCGCCCGCGAGCGAGACGATCAACGCCGCGGTCGGCTCGGCCAGGCGGTGGCCAAGCACGGCATCCTCGGCGCAGAGCACCTTCTTCACCCCGTCGAGCTTCGCCGCCTCGGCAGCCGCATCGGTAGCCCGCGCGCCCGCTGCGCAAGCACCGTCACATCGCCGAGCATCTTCGCGGCGTCAGCGCCTTCGCTGTCGCATCGACCGACAGCTTTCCATCGGTCACTTCACCAAGCAGAAGAACAACCATCAGATCACCCCCCACTTCGTCTTTGAGTTTCGCGATCAGTTCGTCGACCGAACCGACCTTCACGCCCGCCTTGCCGCGGCCCGCCCCGGGCTCGCGCTGGTTTTCACGACCGTCAGGCGCGGCGCGACATCGACGCCATAGTCGGCGGGCGTCTTGGCCGCGAGCGGCTTGTCTTGGCCTTCATGATGTTCGGCAGCGGGCATAGCGCGGCTCATTGAGGCGCAGGTCGACCGAGACGATCATGCGGCAGCTTGACCGCGATCGATTGCAGGCCGCCGTCGACCTCACGGGTCACGATCGCCTTGTCGCCCTCGACCTTGAGCTCCGAGATGAAGGTGGCCTGCGCCCAGCCGAGGAAGCGCCGCCAGCATCTGGCCGGTGGCGTTCATGTCATTGTCGATCGCCTGCTTGCCCGCAGAGCACGATGCCGGGGCCTTCTTCCTTCACGACAGCCAGCCAGCAGTTTCGCGACGGCAAGCGGTTCGATGTCGGTGTGCCGCATCCGCCGGCCGCCTCGATCAGGATCGCGCGGTCGGCCCCACTCGGCCAGCGCGGTGCGGAGCGTTTCCTGCGCCTGCTTGACGCCGATCGAAACGACGACAACCTCGGTCGCGATGCCCTTTTCACTTCAGCGGATCGCCTCTTCCACGGCGATCTCGTCGAACGGGTTCATCGTGACATTTTGACGTTGGCGAGATCGACACCTGATCTGTCCGCCTTCACGCGGACCTTACGTTATAGTCGATCACGCGCTTCACAGGCACGAGGACCTTCATCGGCGTGTACTTCCTCAAGACGGGGCCGCCCTCGCGGGCGGCGCAATAACTCCCCGTCCGGCTCCTAGCGATTCTGCAACGCAGAGGACAGTGCAAAATCGACAGGAAGACGCTGGGACGCCACGTTCTGGCCTGTTAGCGAGGACAGGCAGTGGGCCGGGCCGTCACCCTGCCCTTGCGCCCCTCTTCGCGAGGAACGGCCTGATGGGCGCCCGGTAGCCCACAGAACATCCTCGCCGCCATCTGCCGCTATGCGCGCGGGCCGCGACGAAGAACCAGTCCGACAGGCGGTTCAGACAGGTGACCGCGGCGGGGTTGACCTCTTCGCTTTCGGCTAGCTTCTCGACCGCCAGCCGCTCGCCCGCGGCTTACGGTGCGACAGAGATGCAGGTGCGCGGCAGCGGCGTGCTACCTGGCAGGATGAAGCTGCGCAGGGTGAAAGCGGCGCGTTCATCGCGTCGATCTCGCGTTCCAGCCGTTCGGCCCTGGCCGGGCAGCATGCGCAGGACCGGATAGCTCGCTTCCGCGTCCTTGGTCATCTCGGGGCGGCAGAGATCGGCGCCATTGTCGAAAAGATCGTTCTGGATACGGGCTCGTCGATCTCCGCCCTGGCTGCATGCAGGCGCGCGAGGCTCCACCGTGGGCGTTCACCTCGTCCACCCGTGCCGTAGGCCGACCCGCAGCGAATGTTTGGCGACCCGAGTGCCATTGCCGAGCGCGGTCTCGCCCTTGTCGCCAGTCCTGGTGTAGATCTTGTTCAGGACGACCATCAGCGCCCCCGGATCAGCACGAAGGCCAGGATCAATGCCACCGCGACCGCCTGGGCGATGATCCGGTAGCGCATGATGCGGTTGGCGTGCTTGCGGTTGAAGTCGCCGCCCTTGGCGAAGCCGCCGATGCCGGTCATCAGGATGGCGAGCACCACGAAACAGGCGATGGCCGCGACGATGAAAAGCGGGTCTCTGGTCATGATGCCTCCGGGTTGCCCCCTTTGATTAGGCGTTTGGCACCCGCATTACCAGCGCCCCTTCAAAAGCCCGGTGAAATCTACGGGCCTGCCTGCCGGTCAGCCGCGCCCGGTAGATCGGCAGGCTTTCGGCCACGCGCATCACATGGGTCTGGGTTTCGCGGAAGGGATCGCCTCGATCCAGTCGACCGGGTCGACCCCTTTGGCGCGGGGTCGCCGAAGCTCGCGATCCATTTGCGTGACCGGCGAAGTAGGCATTGTAGCCGGTGGCGACAAGCAGGGGCGAGGTGCCGAATTCCTCCACGAGACCAGCCAGATAGGCCGGGCCGAGCGTCGCGTTATAGTCAATCCCTGCCAAGCTTGCCGCGATCGTATCCCAGGCCCACTTTCGCCGCCATCATCTTGCCGGTCTCGGGCATGACTTGCATCGGGAAGCCAAAGCCGCGCCCGCGGCGGCCTCCAGGGTTGAACTCGCTTTCCCGGCGCGCGATCCGAGCGTCAGTTCGGTCGGCACCGGCAGGTTCAGGTGATCGAGGCCCACAAGCGGAAGTGACCGACGGCCAGATGACGCCCTTGTCGGCGGCGGCCTTGGCCAGCACGACGCCGATGTAGGGCTCGTTCGCCTCAAGCGCCATCTTAAACGTCCGGCCGATATCCTCGCCAGAGAGCCCTTCGGCGAGGTGCAGGAAAAAACGCGCGGCCAGTTGATGCTCGCCCGCCTGCATCGAAGCCGGCCAAGCCTTGAAGGCCGACGATCCGGCGAAGGGAAGCGTCCTGCAGCCCGGATAGGCCTCGCCACCCAAGAAGCGCGGGGACAGCGGCAGGCCCGCCTTTTCCGCGGCGAGCAATCCGTAGAAAGCCGTCTGATAGCGCGCGGCCTCGGCATAGGCAGCCTGCGCGTCACCCGCACGCCCCGCTGCCTGCTCAGCGCGGCCCAGCCAGTATCCGGCGCGGGCAAGGCTGATCGGCCCGTTCGCCGCCGTCTTGTAGCGCGAAAAATGCTTCACAGCGCAGTGCCCCCGCATCACCAAGCCTTGCGCAGGGCTCGTCTGTAACCGCGAGCCATTCGAGATCGGCATAATCGTCGCCGCCCTCCAGATGATGGTTCGCCGCCATCCGGTAGGCGCGGCGCGCGTCGCCTTCGCGCATTTCCTTCGCGCGAGCTTGCGCCGCCAGTCGGCCCAGGCTTCGGGATCGCCAAGCTCTTCCCGCGCTGCCGGAGCGTTCCAGCATCAGGGTCCCGGCTTCGGCATACAGATCCTTGCCGATCCGCCAGCGGAACCGGTCATAGGCGAGGCCGCAGAGCCTTTCATGCGCTCTGGCACCGCCTTGATCCAGCTGCATCGACGCCATCCGCGCGCTCCTGCAAGGCGATCCGCGCCTCGGCGACCGCCCGGGTGCCGGGCTGGCGAGCGGCAGCATGCGCTTGGCGTCGCTGACCAACCCGCCGCAAGCATCGCAGCCATCCGGCCATCGTGATGATCGGCAAGCGTCTCGCGAACTCGGCCAGAAAGGCCATGATCCTCGGGCCGCATCGAAAGGTACGCCAGGCGCGCACCGCCTCTTCCGCGGCGACCTTTCCGTCGCCCTGAGCGCGCAGCGCGCGCCAGCGCAAAGGCTGCCCGGTTCGGCGGCTCGTCGGCAAAGTAGGAAATGATCAGCACCGGGCTCAGCCCGTCGGTGATCGCCGCCTCACCCGCTTCTTGCGCAGAAGCTTCAGGCCCGGCCGGTCGGGACGGCGGCGCAGGAAATCGACATAGGCCGCGAAAGCGGCAGGCTGTTCGCGCAGATAGCGCCATTCGATCACATCCAGCGGCCAGGGCTCCGCTGCCGCCCGCCTCTCAACAGTCCACCAGTCACCCTTGTCGGCCGAGGCGATGGCGGCAAGCAATGCCCTGTAGTCAGCCCGCGCCGTCTCGCGCAAGCGACATGATACGCGACCAGCGCGGCAAGAAGGACGGAACATGCTGCCTCGTCGTCTGCTTCGTTCTTGTTTCAGCAAATTACCCTCGTTGCAGCGCCACGCAACACACAAACTTGGCTTGAGCGCAGATTTTGGCTAGGTTCCGCCGCGATTTTCATCGGGCGTTCTGCCCCATCCTGGGAGCGTGTCATGTTCAAGGGTCCTTCCCAGCCCTCGTCACGCCGTTCAAGAACGGCGAGCTGGATCTGGACACGCTGAAGAAACTCGTGGACTGGCATGTGGCGGAAGGCTCGCACGGGCTGGTGCCCGTGGGCACCACGGGCGAAAGCCCGACACTCAGCCACGAGGAACATGTGATCGTGATCCGCGAGGTGGTGAAGGCTGCCGCCGGGCGCATTCCGGTGATCGCAGGGGCGGGTCGAACTCGACCGAGGAAGGGATCGGCCTCATCCGCCGGGGCGGAAGAGGCGGGCGCCGGCATGCGGCGCTTGTGGTGACGCCCTATTACAACAAACCCACCCAGCGCGGGCTTTATGCCCATTTCAGGCGATGCACGACGCCTCGTCACTGCCGATCATCATCTACAACATTCCCGGCCGTTCGGTCATCGACATGGCGCCCGAGACGATGGGCGACCTGGCAGGAAACTGCCGCGCATCATCGGCGTCAGGACGCGACCCGGCAAGATCGGCGCGTGAAGCCAGCAGCATACTCTGCGAACGCGATTTCGTCGGCACTGGCGGACGCGACCGCGCTCGGCTTTAAACGCAGCAGGGCCGAACGCATCTCGTCCACCATCGGCTGCTTGACTGAAATCAGAAACGACACTGCAAACGGTGATTCTCGCCAACGCCTCAGACTATGGACGACTTGGCGCCGCCGCACCGGTGCGATCTTTCATGAGCAATTTGCGGCGCCAAACCGGTAAGCCGCTGGCTGGGGACTTTCCCGCTGACCGAGGGTTACGCCTGCTCCACCGGCCTCTCGTTTGGCAGGCTGAAGTGGTGCATCGATGCGGCACACTGCGGGCCCGTCAACCTGGGATAATCGTACAGGTAAACCGCGGACGGGATCGCTGACTCGCAGAACCTGAGCCACGCCGACTGGCGAGATACCCGTCGGCACAGGCATGACCGTATCGACAGCAAAGGCGAGAAGGGCGAAGAGGGTGGCGATGAAGAAGAAGGTTTCCTGCATGGCGGGCTCCGATCCGTGTTCATGGATCATTCTTAGATTAACCATTAAATCGCGGTTACTGGAACATTACCGGAACATGGATCCTGCGCGCGGCAAGGTCGCACAATCCGCTGCGGCAGTTCAGTTTACTGGCCGTCTACCGGGATGGTTTCCGTCGCATCGACGCCTTCCTTCGCGCGCCTTTTCCTCGGCGGCCGCGCGCCGGTTTGCGCATCATTACGAAGCGCGCCCCGACAGCGTAGGCGATTTCGGGGAAATGCCAGCGCCCCTCGATCCGGGTGAACGCCGGGTTCAACTCGCCCTGGTAGCGCGGGTGGTCGCCCTGATCGAAGCCGAATAGCGTTTGACGAACTGCGCGCCCGTCGTTATGGTCACCATTCCGGGACCGCGCTCAATACCGAGCCCTGATCGGGGCGGAAGCTGTTAGGTTCTCATATCGCCGGTCAGGCTGCCCCCAGCATCGTGAAGATCGACCTCGAAGGGCACCGGCTGCGCGCCCTCATAGTCATAGCGGCCAAGCCAGCGCCCGGTCAGGTGTCGCTCGGCTCTGCCATGGGCCTCAGGCCACCAACTGTTCGGCGCTTCCAGGTCGACGCTGACCAGCTGGCTCACGCCCTGTTCCTGCATGGTCACGCCGAACAGCGGTCCATCCGGCTCATGGTCACCGCATGGTGGGTGATGATCAGGAAGCGCGTGTCGGTGCGCCGCGTCATCTCGTCCAGAAGGTCGCAGAACCGGGTGACGACCCATGGCATCCGCATCGAGCGGCGCATCGACCTCGTCCAGCACACAGATCGGCGCGGGGTTGGCGAGGAACACGGCGAGAAAGATCAACGAGCGCGGTCAGCGTCTGTTCGCTGCCCGAAGAACGACAGGGTGGCGAGCTTCTTGCCGGCTTGGCTGGCACATGATCTCGAAGCCCCGCTTCAGCGGGTCGTCCGACCGACACCAGATTGGCCTCGCCGCCGAAGAGATGGGTGAAAAGCAGTCGGAAATTTTCGTTCACCTGTTCGAAGGCGGTCAGAAGCCGCTCGCGCCCCTCGCGGTTCAGGCCCGCTATTCCGGCGCGCGCAGCTTCTTGATCGCCTCCTCCAGATCGGCCTTTTCCTTCACCAACGTGTCGAGCTCGGCCTGGACGATCTTCGCATCCTCCTCGGCACGCAGGAACTGACCGCGCCCAACGCGTCGCGCTGGCGTTTCCAGGCGGTTGACGTCGGCATCGAGCGTCTCGGCGTCGGGCATTCGGTCGGGATCGGCATTCAGCGATTGCGAAGCGTCCCGGCGTATTGTCGATCTCCTCGCGGATCCGCTCGGCGGCATAGGTGACGGTCTCGCGCGCGGCATCGGCGCGTGCTTCGGCCCGGGCGCGGGCCTCGCGCGCCTCGGACGCGCCGCGTTCCGGCCTCCGCTCCGCATCGGCCGCTTGTCTGAGGGCGGTCTCGCCTTCGGCCAGCCGGTCTGCGGCGGTCTTGCGCCGGAGCCTCTGCCTTGTCGATGGCGTCCGACAGTTCGGCTGCGCTTGTACGATCTCGGCAGGGAGCGGAAGGGCGCCTTCAGGATCGCCTCGGTCGCGTCGCGGCGTTCCGGTCAGTTCGGCGGTGCGCTTCTCGGCATTTTCCAGACGCGGTTTCCAGCCGGAGATTTCCTTGGTGATCTCCTGCCGTCGTCTCAACCGCGCCTCGCCCTCGCGGCGCAGTTCGTCGTGGGCCGGAGCGCTTGGTCAGCATTGTGACGCGCGCCGCCTCGACCATCAGTTTCACATCCTCGACTTGGGCGCGGGCGGCGTCGAGGTCAGGCAGCGCCCGCGACCCCGGCTTCGGCCTCTTTCAGCCGGGTGCAGGCACCCATCGCCTCTTCCTCCTTGGCGCCCGACCGCAAGGCCGCGCTCAAGCTTGCCGCCCGCGATCGAACGGTCGGCCTCGGCGCGCGACAGCGCCCGGCTGGCATCCGCCATGCGCCGGTCGGCCTCGCGGCGCGCTTCGCGCGCGGCGGCGGCGTCGGCGCGGTGGCCTCGGCAAGCGTGCAGGTCAGAAGTTCATGCGCCTGACAGGCGCCTTCGGCGCAGGCGGCGACCTCTTCGAGATCGCGCTTCAACTCCACAAGGCGGTTGAGCTGCTGGAGCCTCAAGGCCGCCGCCGACGGCGCATCTTCCGCCGCCGCGCGGAACCACGTCCCAGCGCCAGACATCGCCCTCGATCGAGACAAGACGCTGGCCGGGCTCAGCTCTGCGCAGGCGTGACCCGTCGGCGCGGGTGACTAGCCCCGATCTGGCAGATGCGGCGGACGAGCGCCTCCGGCACGTAACGAGATCGGACAGGGCCTTCGCGCCAGTAGCAAGGCCTGCGTTTCGCGGTAGGCGAGTAGAACCGCCCAGCCGCTCCCCTTGTCGCCCGTCACTTCCGGCGCGCGCAGGTCGTCGGCAAGCGCCGCACCAGCGCCTTTTCATAGCCGGGCTGCACCCTGAGCCGATCGAGCATCTGCTTGCCGGTTTGCGCTTCGCGTTCGACAAGCTTGGCAAGGGCCGCGACCTCGGCGCGAAGCGCACCGCCTCGCCCTCGGCTTCCGAACGCGCGGCCCGCTTTCCGGTTTCGCTTGCTGGGCCTCGTTGCGCGCCTCATCGGCCGCTTTCAGCGCCTCTTCGGCGCCTTCCGCCGCCGTCCTTCTCGGCCTGCGCCCGGTCTCCGCCGCCCGCGGTCAGCGCTGGCGCGGGCGAGCGCCGCCTCTGCCTCGCTCGCCTGTGCCCGGGCGCGGGTGGCTTCGGCCTCGTTCTTCTCGACGGTCGAGCGGCTGTCGGCCGAAGCCGGTGCGCCGACTGGTGGCGGGCGGAAAGGCGCGCGACATCCTCGGTCAGTTCCGAGAGCGCCGCTTCGCGGTTCTGCAAGACCTGCGCGCGGCCTCGGCCGCCCTCGAGCCGCGCTTTCCAGCCGCTCATGACCCTCGGCCGCCTTGGCGATCTGGCCCCCTCATTCCCATTCGAGGCGCTGGATCGTCTCGCCCGCGTCGCGATTGAGCCCGCCTCGCGGTCGAGATCGCGTGTCAGCTGGTCGATGCGCCCCTTCAGCGTCTCGATCATCTGCAGCGCCTGGGCTTCCTGGTCCTTCAGCGTATCGCGGCCAGCCATCAGGCGCTGCAGGATCTTCTGCTGCCTCTTCCTCGCGCGCAAGGGAGCGGCGGCCGGTCCTCGGCCGCTTCGCGGGCCTTCGTCCCGGCGCGGGCGGCGATTTCTGCCTGGGCGGCGGCGGCGGGCGGGTCTTCCAGATCGGTTTCGGCGGCAAGCCGCGCCTGATCGGCCTCGCGCCAGCGGCGGTGAAGGCATGCCTTCGGCACGCCTGAGCTCCTCGCGCCTATCTCGCGGTAGCGGGCGGCCTGCCGGGCCTGCCGGGCAGTTGGGCCAGCTGGGCAAGCTGCTCTATCACGTCGTCGACACAGCAGGTTCTGTTCGGTGCCGTTCAGCTTCAGTTCCGCCTCTGGCGGCGTTGGTAGAGGCCCGAGATACCGGCGGCCTCCTCAAGGATGCGGCGGCGGTTCTTTGGCCTGGCGTTGATCAGTTCGGCGATCTGGCCCTGCCGGACGAGCGCGGGCGAGTGCGATCCGGTCGAGGCGTCGGCAAACAGCATCTGCACGTCGCGGGCGCGGACATCCTTGGTATTCGCCTTGTAGGCAGAGCCAGCATCGCGGGTGATGCGGCGGACAATTTCCAGTTGGTCCTGATCGTTGAAGCCCGAGG
This sequence comes from Paracoccaceae bacterium, assembly GCA_041397305.1. GTDB lineage: Bacteria > Pseudomonadota > Alphaproteobacteria > Rhodobacterales > Rhodobacteraceae > TMP-24. The sequence goes on from JAWKWX010000003.1 coordinate 71,237, forward strand.
GCGCCAGCCGTTCGGTATTGTCGATGGTGATGGCCACTTCGGCGAAATTGCGGGCGGGCCGGAGTCGGCGGCACCGGCGAAGATCACATCTTTGGCTCCGTCGCCGCGCATCGCCATTGGGACGGTTTTCGCCATCACCCCAACGCAGCGCTTCAGAAGTTCGACTTGCCGCAGCCGTTCAGCCCGACGACGCCTGTCAGAGCGCTTCATGGATCAGAAGGTCCGTCGGATCGACGAGCTCATGACCGTTCGGTCTGAGGCGCGTGAAACGCAGGGCGGATCCAGTGCCTTCTTCCTCGGGTCCGGGGTCTCCTTGGACGGATGCGCGCGGCGGTCGCGATGTTTACAGGATATGGGGACAGATCGGCAGTTATCCCCAATATGTCGGGCTCAGGCGGCACGGGTAGGCCTGAAGCGGGCGGTGGACCGGTCGCAGGCGTAGCTCTCGATCATCGGATAGGGATTGCGGGCGAGCTGATCGACCGCGCCAATGATCAGATCGGCCTTGGCATCATCCGCCAGCGCAGACAGGTTGAGCCGCGTCCAGCCCGGTTTTTCCATCTCCTCGCCCGACAGGATCGCGCCACGAAGGGCCTCGGACTGCGCTTCGTCTATGCCGAGCAAACGATGAGCGTAAGGCCCTGCACAGGCGCAGCCGCCCCGGGCCTGCACACCGTGGCAGTCCGACAGCATGCGGGTGAAAAGCTGCTGGTGGACATAGCCGCCCGCGCGCGGGTCGCGGATACGCAGCGAGAAGATCGGCAGGCGCCGCTCAGCCCCAGGATTGCCGACGATCTCGATATTCGGATTGGCCGACCAGATTTTCAGCGCGCGTCGGCGCAACTCCTCGTGGCGCCGATCCATGAAGGTCTGGCCGATAGCCTCCTTGACCAGAAAGGCGAGGCCCGCACGGATGTCGCCCAGGACATTGGGCGTGCCCGCCTCCTCCCGCACCGCGACATCGGTGGAATAATCATGCGCCCAGGGCGAGACGAAGCGGACGGTGCCGCCGCCGGTCGCAGTGGGTGTCGCGCGGGCAACAGCGGCGCGGCGGACGATCATCACGCCCGAGGCGCCGGGGCCGCCGATGAACTTGTGCGGCGACAGGACGACTGCGTCCTGTTCGGCATCGGTCCCGGCGCGCATGTCGACGGGCAGGTAAGGCCCACCGCCCGCATAGTCCCAGACGGCAAACGCGCCCTTCGCCTTCAGCAGACGCGTGACCGGCTCGGGATCGGTCACGATGCCCGTGACGTTCGAGGCCGCAGAAAAGGCGCCGATCTTCAGCGCGCCCGCCGGGGCCGCAGACAGCGCATCGGCCAGCGCCACGAGATCGGGACCACCGGCTTCCGCCTCGGGGATCTCGACGACCTCGGCCCCGCTCTCGCGCCAGGGCAGGATGTTCGAATGATGCTCGTACGGACCGATGAAGACCACGGCCCCCGGCCCCGCCGCCGCTTCGCACACGCCGAAAAGGCCCACCAGCCGATTGAGCCCCGCCGTCGCGCCGGACCCGGTGAAGACGGTCGCGAAACTTTCGTCCGCCCCGCAGGCACGGGCGATGATGGCGCGCGCCTCGCGGCGCATCCTCGTCATCCGCTCGCCGCAGTAGGAGGCTTCGGTATGGCTGTTGGCGTAGAAGGGCAGAACCTCTTCCATCATGAAGCGTTCGACCTGCAAGAGCGCGCGGCCGGAGGCGACATAGTCGGCATAGACGAGTTTCCGCCTGCCGAACGGCCCTTCGATTTCGGCGCCCTCGCCGATCAGCCCGTCGCGGAGCTGCTGGACGTGGTCCGGCCCGTGAAGGCTTTTGGCAAACTTGCTGAAGAAGCTGGTGCTGGCAGCGATGGTCATCGGGACCTCTGGCGGACGTTGATGCGGGCTTAGGCAATGATGATTGAAGTTCATCGCGATTTCATTATCATTATTTGCAGTCTATGTTTCTATATAGGGTCATATGATCGAATATTCAGAGAAAAATGGATCAAATTGATCGAGCAATCCTAAGGGTCCTGCAAAAGGACGCCAGCCTGTCGCAGCGCGATCTGGCCGACCGGGTCGGCCTGTCGCAGAACGCCTGCTGGCGGCGGCTGAAGGCGCTGAAGGACAGCGGGCTGATCAAGGGCGAGACGCTGAGGCTCGATCCGCAGGCGCTCGGCCTCGGGCTGACCGTCTTCATGATGATCCGCACGCGGCATCATGGGAAAGAGTGGCTGGACCTCTTCCGCCGCGAGGTCGCGGCGATCGCGAACGTGATCGACTTCTTCCGGATCGCGGGGGACTACGACTACATGCTGAAGGTCGTGGCGCGCGACATGAACGATTTCGACCGGGTCTATCAGCGGCTGATCGGGAAGGTGGAGCTCGACACCGTCACCTCCTGCATCACGATGGAGGCAATCGTGAACGGGCGCGATCTGCCGGTGTGACGGATCATCCCTCCGGCGCGCCCAGGCGCGCAGGCGACCCGCATCGGCCGCAGTTGGGTGCCGCCCTGTGGGCCGGAAGTACGAAAAGCGGGTCACAGATCGTCTCCGGGCTCGCGCGTGGCGGCGGGCGGGGACTGTCCGATTTCGGCCGGGATGAGCTGATGCTCGCCGACCTTGCGCCGACCTCGGGTCCGCGGAACCACATCGACAGCGTCTGAGCCCTTGACCGCGCCGCGCGACCGTCGCCAAATCCCCCGGTCAGATCGGGGGAGGCGGCGATGGACGGCGGTGCAGGTCATTGTCTGTGCGGTTCGGTCAGCTACAGGTTCGACGGTCCGCCGAACTGGCAGGCGCATTGCCATTGCGAAAGCTGCCGCCGCAATTGTTCGGCCCCCTTTACCAGCTATTTCGGCGTGAGCCACGGCAAGTGGCGCTGGACGGGGACCGCGCCGCAGGTCTACGTCTCCTCGCCCGGCGTCCGGCGGCATTTCTGCGCGACCTGCGGCACGCCGATGGCCTTCGAAGGCGAGAACTGGGCGCACGAGATCCATTTCTACGCGGCAAGCCTGAACGATCCGTCCGCTTTCGAGCCCGCCCTGCATGTGAACTGGAACGAACATCTGCCCTGGGTAAAGCTCGACGACGGGCTGAAGCGGATGCGCATGCCGCGCCGGATGCGGCCGGAGGAGGATTTCGGGCCGGTGCTGGCGCTTATCCGCGCGGCTTTCGCCTATATGGACGGGCGGATCGACCCGCCCTCCTCGGTCCACCGGTTGACGGCCGATGCGCTGAGCGCGCGCGCGGCCAACGAGGAAATCTGGGTGCTGGAGGATCTCGGGCATCCGATCGCCTGTGTTGTCCTCACGCCGGAAGCCGATCACCTCTATCTCGGGAAACTGGCGGTCGCCGAGGATTGCCGGGGCCAGGGGCTGGCCCGGCAGCTGGTCCGGCATGCCATGGCGCGGGCGACCGCGCTTGGCCTGCCGGAACTGCGGCTGCAGACAAGGGTCGAGCTGGAGGAGAACCAGCGCGCGTTCGCCGCCATGGGATTCTCAGAGACGGACCGGACCGCGCATGAGGGTCATGCCCGACCGACCTCGATCTCCTTCGCGCTCCGGGTCTGAGACGATGTGGCGCCCGATCGCCCTGATTCTTCTGACACCGGCCGCGGCAACGGCCGGGCCGCTCGACGGCAAGAGCTATATGGTCGAAATATCGTCTTCGCAGGACGCAAGCGGCTATGCCGCCTATCTCCTGCCGCCGCTCCTGAAGGTTCTGAAGCGGTCAGCCCTGCGCCCCGCCAAGGGGCCGGGGGCCGATGTGGTCTTCAACATCGTCACCGAAAGCGATGTGGGCCGCTGGGTCGGCAAAGGCAGCGCGCGCACCTGGCTCTACCGGGTCGATGTGACCGTCGGCATCTCGCCCGAAAGCCATGTCCTCCCGGTCGATGGCACACCGCGCTTCGGCGTCCGCGCCCGTCTGACTACCCCGGATCCCGACCGCGAGGACGAGCTGGCCTGCCTGATCGCCTTGGCCGCCCGCACCGCCATCGCCAATTATCGGCCCGAGGGTCTGCTCGACACCGACGGATCGAGTTGCCTGCGGCCAGGTTGAGCTTCGGGGCACAGGCGGTCGCAGCCCTCGCACAGATCGGGCCATTGCCCGGCGCGGCCTCTCGGCCGATAAGGGGCAACGGAAGGGAAGCAATGATGAACCCGCGTCTCACCCGCGATCTGATCGGGCGTTTGCCCGAATGCGTGCCGGACCCCGGCCCGATCGCCCGCGCGCAGGTATCCGAGGATCACTATCCCGCCATTGCCCGGAAACTCTTCGAGGCGCACCGCAAGACCGGGGTGACGCGGTTCTTCGCCATCGGCTCGCTCATCTGGAAGCCTCGTCCCTATTTCGCCGACATGGAGCCCGCCCGCATCCATGGCTGGCACCGGGCCTTCTGCCTGGGTCCCGACACCCGCTATCGCGGCAACCCCGAGGCCCCGGGCCTGATGCTGTCGCTCGACCGGGGCGGATCGTGCAAGGGGATGGTGATCCGGCTGAAGGACGACATCGGCGAGGCGGAGCTTCTCGATCTCGTGCAATCCGAACCGCCACCGCCGCCGCATCCGGTCACCGCCCACACCGCCACCGGGCCGGTCGCGGCCTGGGCCTTCACCTGCCCGCGCGACTATGCCGGCTACGTCAATGGCCTGACAGAGGCTGAAATCGCCGACCGCCTGTCCTGCTGCGTGGGCATGCGCGGCACGATGGCGGAATATGTGTTGAACACGATCGAGCATCTGGACGAAGCGGGCATCCGCGACCCGATGCTCTGGCGCATGCAGGCACTGATCGCCGAGCGGCTGGAACGGTCAGACTGAGCTTTCCTGCCGTGCCCTGATCCGTTCGCGCCAGAGGGTGAAGAGGCCTGCGCCGACCACGATCACCGCGCCGACCATCAGGCTCGGCCGCAGAGCCTCGCCAAAGACCGTCACGCCGAGAATGGCGATGAAGGCGAGCTGCAGGTAGGCGAAGGGCTGCACGGCGGACGCCTCGGCGACCGCAAGCGCCCGGATCATCAGGAAATGGCCAAGGATCGACGTACAGCACAGCGTCGCCATCCAGACCCAGTCGCCGGATGTCATCGGCGACCAGTGCATGAGGCCAAAGGGCGTGATCGTTACCGCCCCGGCGATCCCGGCCCAGAAGAAGGTGACCGAGGGCGCGTCACCCCGCGCGACATAACGGGTCAGAAGTCCATAGAGCGCGAACATGAAGGCGCCGAGAAGCGGGATGAGCGCATAGGGCGAGATCACCCGCCCGCCCGGTTCGAGGATGATGAGGATGCCGAGAAATCCCATCCCGATCGCCGTCCAGCGCCGCCAGCCGACCTTTTCGCCCAGAAGCGGGCCGGAAAGCGCGGCCACGAGCAGCGGATAGCAGGTGAAGATCGCATGGGTTTCGACCAGGCCGAGCCGGACGAAGGCCGCGACCACCACGCAGATTTCCAGCGCCAGCAGAACGCCACGCGCGATCTGCAGAAGCGGATAGCGCGACCGGACCGCCGCCCGGATCCCGCCGGGCTGGCGCGCGGCGAGGAAAAGGACGAAGGCCGCGAAGGCCCAGAAGCGGATCGTCACCACCATGAAGACCGAATAATCCGTGCCGAGATGGCGCGATATCCCGTCCTGAAGCGCAAAAACCAGGCTGGTGAGCGACATCAGAAGGATGCCGAGGCGGGTATTCTGTTCGGTCATCGCCCCTGCCCGCCCTTATCCGGAAACCGGCCAGCCGACATATGCCGCTTATGTCCGTAGCCCGCCCGCCGCTCTACCTGAAAACCTGCCGTCTGCAAGGCCCGCCGCACGAAACCCGCCGCCGTATAGGTGGCGAATGTGCCGCCTGGGGCTGTATGGCGCGCAACCTCTGCCAGCAGGGATTCACCCCAAAGCTCGGGGTTCTTGGCGGGCGAGAACCCGTCGAGGAACCAGGCGTCCGCCTTGTCGGACCAATGCGGCAGCGTCGCACGTCCATCGCCCACGATCACCTCGACCGCCACCGGCCCAAGGTCGAACTGCCGCCGCCCTGCCGCCCAGTGATCGAGCAGAGGCCCGGCTGCGGCCCAGGCCTCCGGGAAGGTCTCAAGCGCGCGCGCCATGTCGGCGGCGGGCATCGGGAAGGCTTCGAAACTGGTGAAATGGAGGCGCCCCACCGCCCCGGCCGCCCGCCAGGCGATGAGGGTGGCCAGCAGATTGAGGCCGGTGCCGAAGCCAAGTTCGGCAATGCGGAACCCGTCGCGGAACCTGTCCGGCAGGCCGTTGCCCGCCAGGAAGACATGGCGCGTCTCGGCCAGCCCGTCGGCCTTCGAAAAGTAGGGATCGTCGAAGAGGGCTGACACCGGCACGCCGTCCGCTGTCCAGCCGACCCGCTCGCTCTGGTTTTCCGATGCCATCTGCCCTAGACCTTCCGGTCGCGACCATGGCGAAGGGCAGCGGGAATGGCAACGGTGGACGTGACCGTGATGGGGGGCGGCATCTTCGGCCTTGCCACCGCATGGGAATGCGCGCGCCGGGGCGCGAAGGTGCGGCTGATCGAGCGTGACCGGATCGGCGCGGGATCGTCGGGCGGACTTGTCGGTGCGCTGGCCCCGCATGTGCCGGAGACCTGGAACGAAAAGAAGGCCCTCCAGCTCGACAGCCTGCTGATGGCCGAAGGTTTCTGGGCAGAGGTGCAGGCGCGGACGGGGATCGACCCGGGCTATGCCCGCCTTGGCCGGTTGCAGCCCCTTGCCGACGCCGTCGCCGTCGCCCTTGCTGAACGGCGGGTCGAGAGTGCACGCGCGCTCTGGTGCGGTGCGGCGGACTGGCGGGTCGAGCCGGGCGAAGACCCGTGCCGGGGGCAAAGCCCGACGGGCCTGTGGATCCGCGATACTTTGTCGGCGCGCCTGCACCCCCGCCATGCGGCGGACGCCCTGGTGGCGGCGATCCGTTCGGCAGGGGGCGAGGTCATCGAAAACCGGGGGCGCGGGGACCGTGCCCCGGCACCGGCCGGTAGGGTGCTCTGGGCGACCGGCGTTCAGGGTCTTGCCGATCTGTCCGCCGATCTCGGGCGCCCGCTGGGCGCGGGTGTGAAGGGTCAGGCCGCGCTTTTCGATTGCGCGGCTGTGGCGGAGCCTCAGCTTTTCATCGACGGGCTGCACATCGTTCCGCATGGCGACGGAACGGTTGCCGTGGGATCGACGTCGGAACGGGTGTGGCAGGACGACAGCGCGACAGACTACCAGCTCGACCGGCTGATCGACAAGGCGCGCGCCGCCTGCCCGATGCTCGCGGACGCGCCGGTGATCGACCGCTGGGCCGGGGTCCGCCCGCGCGCCTCGACACGCGCGCCGCTTCTCGGTGCCTGGCCGGGGCGAGAGGGGCACTATCTCGCCAACGGCGGCTTCAAGATCGGCTTCGGCATGGCGCCGAAAGTGGCCGAGGTGATGGCCGACCTCATGCTTCACGGGCGCGACGCGATCCCCGAAGGGTTTCGCCTGCCGGAGGCCACATGACCGGCGTCAGGACTTGCGGAGCACCCAGTCAAGCGCCCGGCCCGGCAGGATGCGGCGCGCGGCACCCATCAGGTAAGTGGGTGTCGTTACATAATAGCGCGGCTTGGGATTGCGGCTTTCGATGGCTTGCAGAAGCTTCGCCGTAACGGCCCCGGGCGGCAGTTCGAACCGGTCGGGCTGGCCGGAATGTTCATAGAGCCGCTTCAGAAGGCCCGCCTCATACTGGGCGCGGCGCGGGCTTGACCGCCAGTCGATCCAGCGTTCGAAATGGGGAATCGCGTTCACCCGGATCTTCGAGGTGACGGGACCCGGTTCGATCAGCACGGCCCGGATAGGCGTATCGGACATCTCAAGGCGCAGCACATCCGTCAGACCTTCCATGGCGAACTTGGTGGCGACATAGGCGCCGCGCCAGCGGATGCCGACAAGGCCAAGGACGGAAGAGCAATTGACGATCCGCCCATATTCCTGCCGCCGCATGACCGGGATCACCCGGCGGGTCAGGTCGTGATAGCCAAAGAGGTTGGTTTCGAAGATTTCGCGCAAGGCGCCGGTCGGCAGATCCTCCACCGCGCCCGGACAGGCGAAGGCACCGTTGTTGAAGATCGCGCCGAGCGTGCCGCCGGTGCGCTTCAACGCTTCCTCAAGCGCCGTGCCGATCGACGCCTCGTCGCAATAATCCAGCCGGAAGCTTTCCAGCCCCTCGGCGCGAAGCCGCTCGCAATCTTCCTCCTTCCGGCAGGTGGCGAAGACACGCCAGCCCGCACGCTTCAGGCCGTGCGCCGCATCATGACCGATGCCCGACGAACAGCCGGTGATGAGAATGGATCTGATGATGGTCATGCCTGCCTCGCGCGCGCCCCGCCCTTCGCTAGGGGCAATCGCGGGCAGAGGCAACCCGCCCTCAGCCGCCGCTGCCGAGTGTGGAGCCCAGGAAGGCCTCGGCGACATAGCCTTCGGCGCCAGTCTCGGGGCAGCGCACCTTCAGCCAGCCTTCGCTCGCACGGGTGAGCACGGCCACTTCGGACCCGTAGGTCAGAACCGCCAGCTCGGGCGCAGCAGCCGAGGGACCTGACCGCAAACTGGCGCGGGGCGCCTCGACCATCATCCGCGCGCCGCGCCCTGCCGAGAAGATACCTGGCGGGCCGGCGGCGCCACCAAACATGGCCAGCCCCATCGACCCGAAACCCGCCGCCATCGACATGGCGCGCCGGTCCGCGCGTTCGACCGGGCGGGCAGGTGGCATGATCGGCTCTGCAGGAAGGCGGATGCTTTCCGGTTCCGGCAGCGTGTGCAGCCAAGGATCAGCGCCGACCTGACGGTCGTCCAGCGGCCCAGAGACCATTGCTGCGCGAAATGGGGCCGAAGACGGCTGAGGTTCACGCGCCCTTACGGGGCCGACCTCGATCCGCGCCGGTACAAGAAAAAGCACGAGACAGACACACCAAACCCAGAACAGCCCTGACCGGACCATATCACCACCCAAGCAACCAACAGCTTCCCAGATCGAGGCTAACCATCGATCCGGCGGGGCAGGCAAGGAAAATGCGCATGTTTCACGGGTCCGGATCGCCGCAGGGCCGAGGATCGGGCACAGTCATGCACCTCTGGCGCGACAGTGCATGGCCGTCCGCAGGTTCGATGTGAAAACCGCCACGTCGGCCGCCGGGCAGGCCGCGAAAACCCGCTGGACCACCCCGCCCGCGCGAATTACACGGGGGGCATGAGCGACCCGAGCGACGACGATATCCCGCTTTCCGCGACCACCTCCGAACCGCTGAGCCGCGCGATCGGCGAGCGCTATCTTACCTATGCGCTGTCGACCATCATGCACCGGGCCCTGCCGGATGCGCGCGACGGGCTGAAGCCTGTCCACCGCCGCATCCTGTACGCGATGCGCGAGCTGAAACTGTCGCCCACGGGCGGGTTCCGCAAATCGGCGAAAATCTCGGGTGACGTGATGGGCAACTATCACCCGCACGGCGATGCGGCGATCTATGATGCGATGGCCCGCCTCGCCCAGCCGTTCGCCATGCGCTATCCGCTGGTCGACGGGCAGGGCAATTTCGGCAATATCGACGGCGATAACCCGGCCGCCAGCCGTTACACCGAAGCGCGGCTGACAGCGGCGTCCGAGGCGTTGATGGAAGGGCTGGCGGAAAATGCCGTCGACTTCCGCCCGAATTACGACGGAACGCTGGAAGAGCCCGTCGTCCTGCCCGCCGCCTTCCCGAACCTGCTGGCCAACGGCGCGAGCGGAATCGCGGTCGGGATGGCCACCAACATTCCGCCCCACAACCTGCACGAGTTGATCGATGCCTGCCAGCTCATGATCCGCGACCGGCAGGTGACGGACGAGGCGCTTGTCGCGCTGATCCCGGGTCCGGACTTCCCCACGGGCGGCGTGATCGTAGAGCCGCGCGCGAATATCCTTGACGCCTATCGCAGCGGACGTGGCGCCTTCCGGCTGCGCGCCCGCTGGTCGGTCGAGGATCAGGGCCGCGGCACCTGGCAGATCGTCGTCACCGAAATCCCCTATCAGGTGCAGAAGTCGAAGCTGATCGAACGGCTGGCCGAGGTGATCCAGCTGAAGAAGGTTCCGGCGCTGGCGGACGTGCGCGATGAAAGCGCCGACGATGTGCGGATCGTCCTGGAGCCGAAGTCGAAGAATGTCGATCCCGAGATGCTGATGGGGATGCTGTTTCGCAACTCGGAACTGGAAGTCCGCTTCTCGCTCAACATGAACGTGCTGATCGACGGCAAGACGCCCAAGGTCTGTTCGCTGAAGGAGGTGCTGCGTGCCTTCCTCGACCATCGCCGCGACGTGCTGCAACGGCGGTCGGAACACCGGATGGCGAAGATCGACGCGCGGCTTGAGGTGCTGGAAGGCTTCATCATCGCCTTCCTGAACCTCGACCGGGTGATCGACATCATCCGCTATGACGCCGACCCCAAGCGCGCGCTGATGGCCGAGGACTGGGGCAAGCCGCATGTGCGCGCCACGTCGGAAAAGGATTATGCCTCTCCGCCCGGGGGCGAGGGCGAGCTGACCGAGGTTCAGGCCGAAGCCATCCTCAACATGCGGCTGCGGTCCTTGCGCAAGCTCGAGGAGATGGAGCTGAGGCGCGAGTATGACGCGCTTTTGAAGGAACGCGCCGATCTGGAGGACCTGCTCGCCTCCGAAAGCCGCCAGTGGAAGAAGATCGGCCAGGAACTGGCCGACGTGCAGAAGACCTTCGGCAAGGATCGCCCCTTCGGTGCCCGCCGCACGAGTTTCGCGGATGCCGCCGAGGTCGAGGACGTGCCGATCGAAGCGATGATCGAGCGCGAGCCGATCACCGTCATCTGTTCGAAGATGGGCTGGATCCGGGCAATGAAGGGCCACCAGCCGCCCGGGACCGAAGTGAAGTTCAAGGACGGCGACGAGGGGCGGTTCTTCTTTCATGCCGAGACGACCGACCGCATCCTGCTGGCGGCGGCGAACGGGCGGTTCTTCACGCTTCTGGGCGCCAACCTGCCCGGTGCGCGCGGCATGGGTGAACCCGTCCGCCTGATGGTCGACCTGCCGAACGATGCAGAGATCGTCGACCTTCTGGTCTACCGTCCGGGCGAGAAGCTGATCGTTGCCTCGGACGCCGGCGACGGGTTCCTGGTGGCGATGGACGAGGTCATCGCCCAGACCCGCGCGGGCAAGCAGGTCATGAACCTTTCCGACGGCGCAGTGATGGCGGCGGTGAAACCCGTCGCGGGCGATCATGTGGCGATCGTCTCGAAGAACCGCAAACTGTTGGTTTTCCCGATTTCAGAACTTCCGGAAATGGGGCGCGGCAAGGGCGTTCGACTGCAGAAATACAATATGGCGCGTGGCCGCCAGGGCGTTCTGGAGCTTGACGGAGGGTTGTCGGACGTGACGACTTTCGATCTGTCGAAAGGTCTCTCCTGGTCGATGTCGAACGGCAATACCCGCACCGAGGACATGCGCGACTGGCTGGCCAAACGCGCCGGTGTCGGCAAGAGCCCGCCCCACGGTTTCCCGCGCGACAACCGGTTCGGCTGAGGCAGATTTCACCAGCAGGAACATGAAACGCCGCCTGTGCGACACAGGCGGCGTTGGATAGGCTGCAAGGCCGGTCTGCGCCTACTGAAGCGCGGCGGCTGCGGTTTTGATCTGCGCCGCCGCAGCGACTGCCATCTCTTCGGTCGCGTCGATCGGCCCTTCCGGCACCGGGTCCGGCATGGCGATGATCAGGTCGTCGAGGGCCGAGGCTGCCGCAGTGACAGCCGGTTTGACGGCCGGGTCCTTGGACGTCTCCAGCGTGCTGACCACAGCACGGGCGGACAGGATCTGGCCCCAGGCGTTCTGGTAGTGGACCATGTTCTTGACCTGACCTTCTTTCAGCCCCTTGCCCAGCGATTGCGCGGCAAGCGAGGTCTGCATCTCGACGGCCGCCATGATCTGCTTCGGCGAAGGTGCCAGCCCGCTGCGGGCCATGGCAAGGCCGCGCACCACGTTCAGATAGGCACCCGCCACCTGACCGGGCGAGCTGGCCATTTCCAGGGCGCGGATGCCCTCGTCGAAGGCGGGCAGGTTCTTGGCCTGCAGCTGCGGGGCCATCGGCGTATAGACATCCTTCCGCGCGATGCGGAAATGCTCGATCGCGCCCTTGCGATCCTTGTACTGGTAAAGCGTCATGCCGGCCTGCAGGCGGGCATCAATCGAACCGAGCGCAATCAGGAGGTCGACGATCTCGTCGCCGGTGGTCGCCTGGGTCGCCGTCGCGGCCGCGAGCACAAGCTCGCCGGACGCCTGAGGCGGCAGACCCATTGCCAAGCCCGCGATGGCCGATGTCGTCCCCAAGCCAGACACCGCACCAGCGAGCGCGAAGGCGATCCATACAGCCGGCCGGGTCCGCCGGATCTGTTCGTCCTGTTTCATCTGCGTTTTGCTCCAGTGTTTCGGGTAGCAGCGTGTGACACGCCTTGCCGCTTCAACGCCCCGATCCACCGCCGCGGATCAATCAGGGTCGAATCGGCGGATTGCCTCTCATCACTGGAAAATGTGTTTTCTTTGGGGTCTGCGTTTGGCGTTCCCATGCCGACAGGCCCGGCCTGCCAAACGACTGGCGCCACCCCGCCCGGGCAGCGCCCGGACCGCCGTCGCGGCCCTCAGTTCGTTGCGGTGCTCTGCTGGTATGCGACCGTCGCGGCCATACGTTTGATCTTCATGGCAATATCGCGCACGGTGATGCTGCTGAGTTCGACGGGAACGGAAGGATTGGCCTCGGGCAGGGCGATCACAAGATCGTCGAGCATGAGCGCGGCTTTCGAACCGGAGGTCCGCAGCGATGCCTCTTTGGCGCTCGCAAGTTGGCTCGCGTTCGCAGAGGCAGCCAGCACCAGCCCCCAGGCAGACTGGAATGCGACCGGATCGGTCACGCGTCCGCCGGTGACGCCCGCGTCCAACGCATTGGCCACAGTCTCCACCTCGATCGCGATGGCCATGAATTGCTGGCTCGCATCCGCTTGCAGCGCGATGGTCGCATCGGCCATCGCCTTGCGGACGGTCAGATATTTCTGCGCCATTTCAGCGGGTTCTCCCAGTATCGCGAGGTCCGCGAGCGCGTCGGGCATCGCAGGCATCCGACGATCGGCGAAGCGCGCCGCGAAGGCCGGAAAGAGCGTGTCGGCAACCGCCTGGAAATGGCTTTGCGCCGCTTCCGTGTTGCCTTGCTGGAAGAGATCCATTCCCACCTGAAGGCGCCCGTCGATCTGGGCGAGGCCGACGAGCATATCCACCACCTCGTCTCCGCTTCCGGCCACAGTCGCCTGCGCGGGCCAGAGATGTTCCGCGGCCTGGGCTTGACCCTGATGCGCTGTTCCCGCCTCTGCGGCAAACGCTATCGCCAAAGCGCAGGTCGCGACACCAACGGTCAGGCCGATGGCCAGACAAGCCCGACCGGTGGCATGTGCGCTCCTGATGATCATGATGGTCTGTATCTCCGGTATCAGACGGGCAGCGCCACAGCCGCCCGGATGGAACAAGATGGTCCGGCGCGCGGACCGCTTCGCTGTGTTGCGGCGGCCTCGTGCCGTCGAAATATGGCGGGAATGGGGGGAAAATGTGCAAAACCTGGCGCGCGCGCCGCGCAGCGGAAAAGAATTTTTCCGCAGCGCAGAGAGGCTTGCGAACCGACGAAAGGTGATGCGAAAACGACCCGTCGCCGATATTACCAGTCGCGCATCTCGACCCTGAGCCAGACGCCGCCTTGCGGACGAAGGGTAAGGATCAGGACCGGCTCCGGCGCGCGTGCCGCGGCAGCGGAAAACCGGAAACGGGCCAGAAGCGTCGCCAGCACGATCACCGCTTCCTGCAGCGCAAACGACGCCCCGATGCAGATTCTCGGCCCGCCGCCGAAGGGCAGATAGGCAAACCGGTCTATGGCCTTCATGTCCGCAAACCGGTCGGGATCGAACCGGTGCGGATCGGGCCAGAGGAGGTGATTGCGATGCAGCGCATAGACCGGCAGCATGATCGTGTCGCCCGGCCTTACCTCGCGGCCGCATAGCTCGTCCGCCTCCACCGCCGTGCGCGACAGGAAGGCCGCGGGAGGATAGAGCCTGAGAGCCTCGTCGATGATCCGGCGGCAATGGGGCAGCGCGGGCAGGTCCGCCACCGTGGCAGCCCGGCCATCAAGCGCGGCACGCGCCTCGGCGGCGGCCCGTTCCTGCACCGCAGGATCGAAGGCACAGAGATAAAGCGCCCAGGACAGCGCAAGGGCCGTCGTCTCATGCCCCGCAACGATGAAGGTGAGGAGATTGTCGCGCAGCTCCTCCGTCGTCATCTGCCGCCCGCTCTCGGGGTCGGCTGCGTCGATCAGCAGGTCGAGCAGATCGGGGACTTGCCGCGCCCCGACGCCGCGCCGGTGCTCGATCGTCCGGTCGGCCATTGCCTTCATCTGCCGCATCGCCCCGCCGCTGAACAGGCGCGAGGGGCGCGGCACCCAGGGCGGGGCACCGACGATGTCGAGGAAGGATACCCGCGCGGTCGAGGCGATGTAGCCGTCGATCGCTCGGTGAACCGCCGCGCGGTCGAAGGCATCGTCGCCCGAGAATGTGACATCCGTGATCACCTCGAAGGTCGTCGCCACCATTTCGGCATTCAGGTCGGCCATGCCGCCCGCCAGGCGCGCCACCCGCTTGACCGCGCGCTCCGCCGCGGCGGTCATCACCGGGGCCAGCGCCTCGACATGGCGGGGGGAAAAGGCCGGCGCCGCCGCGCGCCGCTGCCAGAGCCAGTGTGTGCCCTCGGCGATGAAGAGGCTCCGGCCGATCGCCGGGCCGAGGATCATCTTCGTCACGTCGGACTTCGGATAGCTTTCCAGCCGGTCTTTCAGGATGCGCCGGTTGGCGGCCGGATCCATCACCATATGCCAGCGCTTCACCGTCCGGCCGGAAACGATGGGTTGGCGGGTGGCGATCTCGGGGATCAGTTCCAGGACGTTGCGCCGCGCGGTGGTGAAGCTTTCCCACACCCCCATGGGGCGCTTGTGAAGCGGCACTTGCACGGGAAGACGCGCAGGTTCGTCTGAGGATCGCAGAGCCATGGTCAACCTCGCCCTTCGCCCGCCACCTTAGGCGGCAATCACCCCCGGTCAATGCGACACCATTGCCCGGCGGCGCCTGACGGGCTATGCCCGGGGGAACATTCCGGGAGTCTTCATGTCACATTTGCTGCGTCCGCTTCTTATCGCCGCCATCGCGGCCCTCGCGGCCTGTGCCGGCCCGGACATGACGAAGCCGCCCAAGCCGCTCGGCGACTTCCGCCTCGGTTACGGGATCGTCGTCGCCGACAACGCCCAGACCGTCGGCCCGTCGCGCAAGGCAACGGCGGACGAATGGGAAGACGTGCTCAGGACCTCGCTGCACAAGCGGCTCGACCGGTATGAGGGCGAGAAACTCTATCATATCGGCGCGGGCATCACCGCCTATGCACTGGCCGTGCCGGGCGTTCCGATCGTGCTCAGCCCGAAATCGGTGATCGTCGCCAAGGTCGATGTCTGGGATGACGCCATCTCAAAGGTCATCAATGCCGAGCCGAAGGAATTCACGGTGTTCGAGGGCTTGTCCGGTTCCACTGTGATCGGGTCGGGCCTGACCAAATCGCGCGAGGAGCAGATGCAGACGCTGGCCGACAATCTTGCGCTGAAGATCGAGGAATGGCTCTACGAGAACCGCGCCTGGTTTACGCCCGAGGCAGTCGCGGCGCGGGCGGCCCTTGCGGCCGCCCAACCCGCGCAGCCTGCCAAGCCTGCGGCCTCACCGGCGCCGGCTCCGGCCAACTGATGCGACTTCGCCGCCCGCGACGCCAGGGGTGGCAGAGCGGGCAGGCAGACCGTCAACTGGCGCTGATCGCCGCCCCAACATGGCTGTGTATCGCTGTGACCTCGCGCTGGGAAAGGCCGAGTTCACTGGCGAGTTCCATGAGATAGCGGCCTTCGGCCCGGCTATCGAGGTCGATCGCCATCAGGGACATCGTATAGACCTGCGCCTGAAGTCCCTCGGGCACCTGCGCCGCCAAGGCGCGCACATCGACGGGCGCGGCCAGTTCGCGTTTGACGAAGGCCATTTCCTCGGCCGTTGCCTGGCCGAGATTGTCCATCAGCCGCTTTTTCTCGGCCTCGTCGATCCGCCCGTCCGCCTTTGCCGCCTGGATCATCGCCTTCAGCAGAAGGGCCGCCGCCGCCTCCTGGTCGCGCGACGGCCGGGCCGACGGCTCGCCGCCGTTCCGGAAGGCTTCGTTCAGCGTCTCGCCGAACCCCCTGGTCGCCGGTCCGGCCGCGGCCCCGCCCAGGATGCCGCCCAGAAGATCGCCCAGCCCCCCGCCGCCAGCGCCGCCGAGCTTGCCCAGAATGTCATCCAGCCCGCTGCCGGACCCGTCCCGAGCACCGCCGCGGGCGCGCCCGCCGATTTCCTCCAGAAGATCGCCCAGCCCGCCACGCGGGCCGCCAGGCTCCGGGGCCACGACCGGCCCTTCCTCGCCGAAGGGATCGGCCGTCGAGGGCCGCCGCGCAGGGGGGTGCCCGCCGGTCCCACGGCCCGACCGGTCCGGTCCCAGGATATCGCCCATCATATCCTCAAGACCCGTCGTCCGCCGTCCCGGCGATGCCGGGCCACCGAAACGACCGTCGCGACCGGTTCCGAACCCGTCGCCCGAGCCGCCGCCAGTATCAACCCGAGTATCACCCCGAGCACCGCCCCGAGCACCGCCCTGGGCACCCTTCAGCATGCCGCCGACGCCTTTCACCACGAGGACGCCGATCGCGACCTTCGCAAGCGTTCCCATCAGACTCATCTCGCCCTCCCTCATGCTGGCGCCAGCCTACAGTCTGGGGGCGCTCCTGTCGCGCTTGCATGGGAAACTTCGCCCCGTACTCCCACCACAGATTACTGCGGCACGCCGCCACCGTTGCATGCGCGCGGGCCAACTGGCGCTTGATTTTTCGCGCCCCTGCCGATAGTCAGCGCGCGCAGATGAAATCGGGTCCTTTCGGGCCCCATAACCCATGAGGCTCCCGCGCTATGGCAAAGGCGAAGTTTGAGAGGAATAAACCGCATGTTAACGTTGGCACGATCGGCCACGTTGACCACGGCAAGACGACGCTGACGGCGGCGATCACGAAGTATTACGGCGAGTTCAAGGCCTATGACCAGATCGACGCGGCGCCGGAAGAGCGAGCGCGGGGGATCACGATCTCGACGGCGCACGTTGAATATGAGACGCCCGCCCGTCACTATGCGCATGTCGACTGCCCCGGCCACGCCGACTATGTGAAGAACATGATCACCGGTGCGGCGCAGATGGACGGCGGGATCCTGGTGTGCGCGGCCTCCGACGGTCCGATGCCGCAGACGCGCGAGCATATCCTTCTGGCGCGCCAGGTCGGCGTTCCGGCGCTTGTGGTCTACATGAACAAGATCGACCTCGTGGATGACGAGGAGCTGATCGAGCTTGTCGAGATGGAACTGCGCGAGCTGCTGTCGTCCTACGAATTCCCCGGCGACGACATTCCGATCATCAAGGGCTCGGCGCACCAGGCGCTGATCGGCGAGCGTCCCGAGATCGGCGAATCGTCGATCCGCGCGCTGATGGAGGCGGTCGACAGCTACATCCCGACGCCGGACCGTCCGATCGACCAGCCGTTCCTGATGCCGATCGAGGACGTGTTCTCGATCTCGGGCCGCGGCACCGTGGTGACGGGCCGTGTCGAGCGCGGCGTGATCAACGTCGGCGACGAGGTGGAGATCGTGGGCATCCGCGCCACGCAGAAATCGACCTGCACCGGGGTGGAGATGTTCCGCAAGCTGCTCGACCGTGGGGAAGCGGGCGACAACGTGGGCGTGCTCCTGCGCGGCATCGACCGTGACGGCGTCGAGCGCGGCCAGGTTCTGTGCAAGCCGAAATCGGTCAACCCGCACACCCATTTCGAGGCCGAAGCCTATATCCTGACCAAGGAAGAGGGCGGCCGCCACACGCCGTTCTTCGCCAACTACCGTCCGCAGTTCTACTTCCGCACCACGGATGTGACCGGCACGGTGAAGCTGCCGGAAGGTACCGAGATGGTGATGCCGGGCGACAACCTGAAGTTCGAGGTGGAGCTCATCGCCCCGATCGCGATGGAGGAAAAGCTCCGCTTCGCCATCCGCGAAGGCGGCCGCACCGTCGGCGCGGGCGTCGTCTCGAAAATCCTGAAGTAAGTCGGGAAGGCTGGGCAATTTCGCCCATGTTTGTTGGCAATGAAAAGAGAAAGGCGGCCGAAAGGCCGCCTTTCCTGTGTGCGCTGTCTTCCGTCTGGTAGCGACGTCGCGATTACTGGCCGAGGATCCTCAGCACGCGAGCGCGGGTGCCGTCGCCCATTTCGTGGCTGTCGGCGATGGCGATGATCTCGCGCAGCTGCGCCACGGTCAGATCATCCACCCTCATGCTGTCGATATTCAGTTCGGTCAGAAGTTTCGCGGCCGTGTCTTCGACCATCTTCATCTCGTCGTTCGCCGCGCTGGCGGCAGACGCGAAGACCGAGAGAGCGATGAGTGCCGAGGCGGCGAGAGCGGTAGTGCGTTTCATGGCTGTTCCTTTCCCATGTGACTTTCTGAGCCGGTTCATGGACTTGCTGTCCGATCCGGTGCCGTCTCTCTACAAGCCGAATGCGTTTTGCAGAAAACACGAACTCCTCTCGTAACATCACGGGCCGCCGGCTGGGTGGGCTCAAGAATTGATAGGACTCACGGGCAGTTCATTTGCCGTCACCGCCCGGGATCAGATTGAATGTCGTCAGGGGGAAATAGCGTTGGTTTGTTACAAGTGCAGCGGGCTGGTGCGCCCGATTATTTCATGATCTTTGCGCCCCGTTTTCCTTCACGAAGCCGTGTCATGACGAACGCGTGATCGGGGCCATTCAGCCGCTCACACCAGCGCCTGCGGTCGCCGCGGTTCGCCAACATGTCCGCGAGGTTGCGGTTTCTCTGTCGCGCTGTTGGCCACTGACAATTCGCGCCGACCGTCGCGACTTTCGCCTCGCTCGATCATGCCGGGCAAGGCAGACCTTGTTCCGGACCTTTGCATGGCAAAGCCAAAGCCCTAGTGAATGGTGACATGGCCCCTCAGGCTCGATGGGCACGCGGGACGCGGGCGACGATGTACCTCAGGCCGCGAACGGCGCAAGCTCTTGGATAAGACGAACCAATGCTGGTCGTCGGTCACGAACCTCAACTTCGCTGACCACCTCGACAAAGTCGCGGCATGCAACCATGCCTGCGTGCAAGGCGCGGTGATCTAGAGAGGGATAGCGGGACACGAACCTTCCCGACACCTCTTCATGTTTCGACCTACAGCCTCGGCACCGACCGCATGTCGGAAGGGCCTGAGGGCGGTTGGCAAGTAAACGGGGTCCGACGCACGACATCGCGCACCATTTCGTATCGCGCGGCACGCAGTCTTGCAGGGTTGCGCGGAAAACCGGCCGTCTGCAATCTCCGCTTGGCCCATCCGTCAGGCCGACCAAATCGCCAGCGGGATGGCGGCAGGCAACCTCTGAGCACCACCGATTCGACCCGGAAGCCGCCCCGAGAGGGGCGGTTTTCTAGGTTTTCGACGGCAGAAAGCACCTGTTCGCCAACGCAGAACCAGTCCGCATGCTCCGAAAGTGCGCACAACTCACGACGCAAGACACGCAAACCGGCGCCCTTGTAACGAACCTCTGCGCACCTTTCCGGCGGTTTCGGTACCGCTTGCTCCACCTGTCGGGCCCGCCTTCACGTCAAGGGCAAATTCCCGTGATTTTTCGGGAGCATAGGGTGATTTCCCTTTCCGGTTCTCACCATCCATCTTGGCTGCATCGAGGCACGACGCCTCGCAGGAAATCGAAACCCGAAGGGAACCAACCATGAAACGCTTCATTCTCGCTACCGCCCTCGCCGTCATCGCGGCGCCTGCCGCTTTCGCCATGTCGCCCGCTGATCAGCTCCTGTCCGCGAATGACGAGGCCGCGATCCGTGCCGCCGTGCCGGGCGCCGACCTGTCGAACCTGACCAATGCCCAACGTGGCGCGCTCGCCTCGGCTCTCTATAGCTCCGACAATAACGAAGTTGGTCGCAGCGTCCGCTCGATCCTTGGCAGTTCCTCGGCCGACGCATCGCGTGCCGCCTCCCTCAGCAGCTACGCGCCGATCTCCGACGCTGGCTCCAAGGGCTCGGACAATCGCTGATCGATATCCACACACGTCAGCCATCGGCAGTTCCCTGCCGCACGGGCCGCCCAGAGGGCGGCCCAATCTCTATCGGGCACACGGTGGCGCTGCGCGCATTGTGGATCGTTTGGAAGTATGTCGCGCAGCTGGTGCAACTCAAGGTTCGGATCATTTCAGGGCGTCGGGAAGGATATCCCGCACGTATCAACATTTCGGACAAGCATTCCGAAGCATTCACGGGCGGCAGGGGTTCTATCCGCGCGGAGCAGGATCACCCCCGAAAACTTCTGTATTTCCTCCGAGAATCAAATTTCTGGCAGGGACCCTCTTCGCCGCCATGCGATGCCGTCTCCTTTCCAATCTGGCCGTGACAGCTCCCGCGGGGATAGGACGACCTTGTGACGATCCCAGTCTCGTCATGGTCGCCGCCCTTGCGCTCGCCCCTTCCGCCGTTGCCTTCACGCCCGTCCCCCAGCTGCTGCCGCCGACGGCGGAGGCAGAGATCCGCGCGATCGTTCCCGGTGCCGACCTGTCGAATGTGACCGATGCACAGCGCGCAGCGCTTGCCTCGGCGCTCCATAGCTCCGAGAATGGCGAGATCGGCCTGCAGATCCGTGCGATCCTGAATTGATCCGGCCTGTCAAGCATTCAAAGGCCGCCCATGTGGGGCGGCCTTTCTCTATCCGGACGACGCGCGATACCCCCTTGATTTCCCCGCGCGGCTGGCCTAACCCCTGCCTCGGCCTAGGGGTATAGCTCAGCTGGTAGAGCGACGGTCTCCAAAACCGTAGGTCGCGGGTTCGAGCCCTGCTGCCCCTGCCAACATCAATCCAGTGACATAAAATGCAAATCATCGATCCCGCGGCGCAAAGGCGCAGTTTGCAGGGTGGTTTGGCTCCGATGATGTGCCCGCCCCCGACAGCATCCATGTGCCAGGCGGGTCTTCGAGGATCCACAAGGAAGTGCGGTCAGAGCAGCAGAGCCAGACCGACATCCCACATGACGCGTCTGGCGATGTATTTGGTGCGGCAGAGCGACTCTGAACCCTGAGCCGCCCTCTCCTTTCGGCGGCGACGGACGCTTGCCAATCGGAACGAGACTGGGCACTGTCGGACCGTTCTCAGGGCGGGGCGAAATTCCCCACCGGCGGTATGGCGCCCCGGCGCCGAGCCCGCGAGCGCCCCGGACTTCGGTCCGGGGGTCAGCAGACCCGGTGCGATGCCGGGGCCGACGGTCACAGTCCGGATGGAAGAGAACGGGCAGGGAAACGGCGCTCGGCCGTGGCCCTTATCCGTGATCGCCTTGGGTGACCGTGTCGCTTTGAAAGGAGATCATGATGACACACACCCGCTATGCCTTTCTCAAGGCCAACTGGCACGCCGACATCGTGGACCGTGCGCTTGACGGTTTCGCCGCCGAGATCGGGACGGCTCCGGTCGATGTCTTCGACGTGCCCGGCGCGTTCGAACTGCCGCTTCTCGCCCGCGACCTTGCCGCGACCGGGCGCTATGCCGCCGTGATCTGCGCGGCTCTCGTGGTCGATGGCGGCATCTATCGGCATGATTTCGTGGCCGAAACCGTGGTGGGCGCGCTGATGCGTGCGCAGATGGACACCGGGGTTCCGGTCCTGTCCGTCGTCCTGACGCCGCACAACTACCAGGAAACCGATCCGCATCGTGCCTTCTTCGCCGCCCATTTTGTCGAAAAGGGCCGCGAAGCGGCGCGTGCGGCTCGCGCGATCGTCAGCCTCAGATCGGACCTGCGCGCGGCCTGACCGCCTGCCTCTGGTTCACTTTCTGTCCGGAAATACTCCCGGGGGGTCCGGGGGGCAGGCAGCCCCCCGGCCTTCCGCTCCATAGCGCGCGAGAAACATCTCGACCGCCCCCTTGGCCACGCGGTCGCGATCGGACCGGGTGAAGGTCCGTTTCACCCCGAAGACGACAGCCGGAAAGATATCCGCCTTGCACAGTTCGGCGAACTGGTCGGCCGCCAGGAGCGTATCCTCGATCACCAGTTCGCCCCGCGCCACCGCACCGTCGAGGTAATCCCTGATCCGGTCGCGGACGAGTGCGGGGCCGCTTTCATAGAACTGCTGGCCCAGTTCGGGGAACCGCTCCGTCTCGGCCACGCAGATGCGGAAGACCCGGCGGCCGAAATCCGAGAGGAAGAAGTCGATGATCCGCCGCGCCGCCTCGGACAGGACGCATTCGGGCGGTTCGGTCAGACCCACAAGCTCCACCGCCTCGTCGGCCTGGCGCTTGCATTCGCGCCGCGCGATTTCGACGAAAAGGATGCGCTTGTCGGGGAAATAACTGTAAAGCGTGGCCTTGGAAACGCCCGCCTCGCGCGCGATATCGTCCACCGACGCGCCCTCGAACCCGTCGCGCATGAAGATTTTCCGGGCACCATCCAGCACCTGGTCGAACTTGCGCCCCTTGCGGAGCGTGTCTGCGGCTTCAATTTTCACGTCGGCCTCTCCCCGGAACCGATCATAGACCGGGGGGTCCGTATGCCGCAAGCGAACCGGCGCGGCAAAGAAGGAGGGCGGGCCCCGCCGGAGGCCCGCCCCTGTTCCGCCGGAGAGGGGGGATGAGTGGTGGTGCCGGCGGAAGGTTCGCTGACCGCCGTCAGCCTTCGGCCCCCGCACAGCCCACAGGCTGCGTCGCGGTGCCGGTGCAGCCGCGCGTCACGCCCGTATCGGTCGGGAAGTCGAGGCGCGGAATGTCGAAGCCGAAGCCACCGGCCGCGGCCGGCAGGGCGGCGAGGCCGAGAAGAATGGCGACAGAGGCGGTACGGATGAGGCTCATGATGCCCTCCAGATAAACTGTTTCGTTCAGTGACCCCTATCTAAACCCACCAGTTCACTTTTGCAAGAATAAACTGAACCGATCAGTTCATTTTTCAGCACCTGCGGCAACCCGCCGCAGGCCGGGGTCAGGTTGCCGCAGGCTTGTGCTTGCACTCACCGGCGCCTAGCTTGGAATCATTCCAAAAGAGGGAGGCATCCATGATCCCGGGCCTTGCGACGCGGCGGCGCTTCTCCGACCTCAGCGAACAGGAGATCCTCGCGCTGTCCATCTCGTCGGAAGAGGATGACGCGCGGATCTACCGGACCTATGCCGAGCGGCTGAGAAAGGACTATCCTTCCTCCGCCCAGGTCTTCGACGCGATGGCGGCCGAGGAGGACACTCACCGCCAATGGCTGATCGAGCGGCACCGGGCACGTTTCGGTGAGGTCATTCCGCTCATTCGCCGCGAACATGTGGCGGGGTTCTACGCGCGCAAGCCTGTCTGGCTGGTCGAAAACCTCGGGCTTGACCGGATGCGGGCGGAGGCCGCTGCGATGGAGGCGCAGGCTGCCAGTTTCTACGCCCGCGCCGCCGCGCAGACCCAGGATGCGGCGACGCGCAAGCTCCTGGGCGACCTGGCCGCCGCCGAGGCGCGGCACGAGGCCAAGGCAGGCGACCTGACCGAACGCCATCTGGACGGCGCGGCGCGGGAGGAAGAGGACGGCGCCGCCCACCGGCAGTTCCTGCTTACCTGGGTGCAGCCGGGACTTGCCGGGCTGATGGACGGATCGGTTTCGACGCTCGCGCCGATCTTCGCCACCGCCTTCGCCACGCAAGACCCGCATACGACGCTGCTCGTGGGTCTCGCCGCATCGGTCGGTGCGGGCATTTCCATGGGCTTCACCGAAGCCGTCCATGACGACGGCGTGCTGTCGGGCCGCGGCGCGCCGTGGAAGCGCGGCCTCGCCTCGGGGGTGATGACCGCACTCGGCGGGCTCGGTCACGCGCTGCCCTATCTGATCCCGGATTTCTGGACGGCGACCGCCATCGCCATTGCCGTCGTCTTCGTCGAGCTGTGGGCGATCGCCTGGATCCAGAACCGTTACATGGACACCCCCTTCCTGCGCGCGACTTTTCAGGTCGTCCTTGGCGGCGCGCTGGTATTTGCCGCTGGCGTCCTGATCGGCGGCGGGTAATATCAGCACCGAATCAAGAGGTCTGACGTCTATGTATTTCCGCGAGAAGGTCCGCTACGAACCGTTGCCCCTGCCCGACCGGGTCCGCCGCCCCGACGACGAGGCGATCCGCGAGGCCGAAGCCTTTCGCGACGAACTGCGCAAGCGCCATTCGGTCAGGGATTTCTGCGCCGATCCGGTGCCGGAGGATGTGATCCGCGCCTGCGTCGAGGCGGCCGGAACCGCGCCTTCGGGCGCCAATCACCAGCCCTGGTTCTTCGTCGCGATCTCTGACCCGGCGATGAAGGCGCAGGTCCGGGCAGCGGCGGAGGAAGAGGAGAAGGACTTCTACGCGGGCGGTGGCGGCGATGAATGGCTGAAGGCGCTGGAGCCGATCGGAACGGGCGTCTCGAAGCCCCATCTCGACATCGCGCCCTGGCTGATCGTCATCTTCGCCCAACGCCATGGCGTGACGAAGGACGGCGAGCGGTACAAGAACTATTACGTTCCCGAAAGTGTGGGCATTGCCACCGGCATGCTGATTGCCGCGCTGCACCGGGCCGGGCTCTGCTGCCTGACCCATACGCCCAACCCGATGCGGTTCCTGAACGGTCTGTGCGGGCGGCCGGAAAGCGAAAAGCCGATCATGATTCTTGCCGTCGGACATCCGGCAGCGGATGCAACGGTACCCGCTGTTGCAAAGCTCAAGAAGCCGCTGAACGAAATCCTTTCGGTTCACAGGGGCTAAGGCCCCGGCCGCGCGCCCGCCGATTTCCTTGAAGGAAATCGGCAGGGAATTATTGAAAGACCCCGCTGTCCGCCGCTTCGGACGCCTCTGGTCCCGGCCCGGACGGAATGGTATGCGCGACGGAAGATGCTGGAGATTTTCCTCAGAACCCTGCCCTTTTTCGCGCTCATCGGTCTTGGCTGGGGCGCGGGGCGCACCGGCTTCTTCCCGGCGGCGGCGACAGACTGGCTCACGCGCTTCGTTTTCTACTTCGCGCTCTCCGCCATGCTCTTCCGCTTCGCCGCGACCCTGCCGATCACCGGCATTTTCGATCTGCCTTTCGTTCTGGCCTACTTGACCGGCTGCTTCGCCGTCTACGGCCTCGCCTTCGCGGTGGCGCTCGCCCGGCGGCTGAGGATCGAGGAGGCGGCGATGGAGGCGCAATGCGCCATCATCGGCAATACCGGCTTTCTTGGCGTGCCGCTTCTCGTGGCGCTCCTCGGACCGCAGGCGGCCGGGCCGGTGCTGATGGTGCTGGTCGTCGATCTGATCGTCTTTTCCTCGCTCATCACCCTCATCGTCACGGCAAGCCGCGAGCGGCAGGTTGGCCCGGCCATCGTCCGCAGTCTGCTTGGCGGGCTGGCAAGAAACCCGATGATCGTCTCGATGGTCGCGGGGATGATCTGGTCCTTCTTCACGCCCACCCTGCCCCGGCCCGTCGACGATTTCCTGACGATCCTCGGTGCGGCGGCCACGCCCGGCGCGCTTTTCGCCATCGGCGCCTCGCTTTCGGGCCGCTCGGCAGACCGGCCGGCGGTGGCCCTCTGGCTCAGCCTCTGCAAGCTCGTCCTCCATCCCGCCGCCGTCGCCCTCGCCGCGCTCCGCCTCTTCCCGGTCGAGCCCTTCTCGGCGGGCGTGATGATCGCCGCCGCCGCATTGCCGGTCGCGGGCAACGTCTATATCCTCGCCAGTCATTACGGCATCGCGCCGCGGCGGGTGTCGGCTTCCATCCTCATTTCCACGGCGGCCAGCATCCTTACCGTCCCGCTGGTCGTGGCCTGGATCACCAACGCCTGATCGGAGGGCCAATGCAGACCATATCGGAGAACAAGTGCTACGGCGGCATCCAGGGGGTCTATTCACACCGCTCGGACGCCTGTGCCTGCGACATGACCTTCGGGCTTTTCCTGCCGAAAGAGGCCGCGGACGAGCCGGTGCCGGTTCTCTGGTATCTCTCTGGCCTGACCTGCACGCACGAAAACGCGATGGTCAAATCCGGCGCGCAGGCCTGGGCCGCAGACCACGGCATCGCGCTCGTCTTCCCCGACACGTCGCCGCGCGGCGAGGGCGTGGCCGACGACGATGAATACGATCTGGGCCAGGGCGCCGGGTTCTATGTGAACGCGACTGAGACGCCGTGGGCCGCCCATTTCCGCATGTGGGACTATCTGGCCGAGGAACTGCCCGCGCTTGTGACCGCAACCTTCGCGGTGGACGAGGATCGTCAGGCGATTTCCGGCCATTCGATGGGGGGCCATGGCGCGCTGACGCTTGCCATGCGCCTGCCGGGAAGGTTCCGCTCGGTCTCGGCCTTCGCGCCGATCGCCAATCCCACCCAGTCCGACTGGGGCCGCAAGCAGTTCGCGGCCTATCTCGGGCCGGATGAAGGCACCTGGGCGTCACATGACGCCACACTGCTGATGCGCCGGCTGGGGTTCGACGGGCCGGTGCTGATCGACCAGGGCTCGAAGGACCAGTTCCTCGACCTACTGAAGCCCGAGGCACTGGCACAAGCGATGATGGAACGGCGCCAGAACGGGCTCGTGCGCATGCAGCCGGGCTATGACCACAGCTATTTCTTCGTCTCCACCTTCATGGCCGATCACATGGCCTTCCATGCGGAGGCTCTGTTTCAGGATTGATCCACCGCGCACGCGCCCTGACAGCACTGGCCGACCGGCCATGACCCTCTTCATCGACGCCGACGCCTGCCCGGTGAAGGACGAATGTATCCGGGTTGCCGAGCGCCAGTCGGTTCCGGTCAAGCTTGTCTGCAATGGCGGCATCCGCCCGCCCGTCCATCCGCTGGTCGAGACGGTCTATGTCACCGCAGGCCCCGACGAGGCCGACAAATGGATCGCCGAACGCGCGGGTCCGGGCGATGTGGTGGTGACGGGCGACATCCCGCTCGCCGCGAAATGCGTGGCGGCAGGCGCCCGCGTCCTGAAACACGATGGCGAGGTGTTGACCGAGGCCAATATCGGCAATGTGCTGGCGACCCGCGACCTGATGGCCGACCTGCGCGCCGCCGATCCGTTTCGGCAGGGCGGTGGCAAGGGCTTTTCCAAGGCCGACCGCTCACGTTTCCTCGACGCGCTCGACCGGACCTTGAGAAGAATAAACCGCGACAGCATTCAGACCGAGAGTTGACGGTGGTGCAAAATGGGAATGCATAAGCTTATTGAACGTTTCGGTTTACTCTTTGGCAGACTCTTTGCCACTGCCTCCGGTCGGCTTGACGGCACCTTGTCAAAGCGAAAGCTACACCGCCTCTTCAACCAATTGATCAAAGAAGGCGGTCCAGCGCTGGCAGATCAAATGCGTATCCTTGCCGCGGAGACATCGGCCTTTGTTGGCAAGGTCGCGCCTGATGCGCTGCGCGAAGCCAGTTCAGGTACGAAAATTACGATTGGCGGCGGGCTTGCGGGAACAGTTCTCGGCTGGATTCTTGGCGGGGGCAGCATCGGCGTTGTGGGACTGGGACTAGCCGTTGGGATACCGGTTGTGGTTGTGACCGGCATATTGGGTACGCTCATTGCAAGTTTCGGCTACCGAGAACTCTTACCGTTTGTACGGCAATGGCTTGCGTCTGTGAAACGCGCGGAGACCATACAGAAATTTGCCCAACAAGCCGCTGACGATGATGCATCTATCGGTTTCCTTAACGGAACCCGCGAGCATCGCGCGTTTCTCCTGCATCAACTAGACTCTGCGCACAGATATCTGACGATCCGGTCGGCATTCATTTCCAGCTACGCGATCAACGATGAATTCATAACAAAATTGCGCGGCGCACTGGTGCGCGGCGTCATTGTAACAATCGAGTACGGCTATCATTTCCCCGGCGGAGGCGACGACCAAGACAAGGCGGGGCGCGAGCGCGCGACCAAAAGGCTCATTGAGCTGCAGCGAGAGGCGGTCGGACAAGGCTGGGCCCCGCTAAATGTGGCCAAAACACTGACGCATATCAAGGAACTTGCGGTCGACGACCTTGAACTGGCCATCGGCGGGTTCAACTGGCTTTCCAATGCGAGCCGAAGCCAAAAGGCAAATGCCGAAAAATCCATAGTGATCCGACACGCGCAATTCGCGCGCGAGGTTCGATTAGCCGCCCACGAGGCAGCAGACCGCTTCGGTGCCGGGTCAACTCTATGACTGTGCCCATTCATCGCGCCGCGCTTCTCGGCATCCTGTGCATGTTGGGCGCGGTCTTCTTCGGCACCGTCCTCGATGTGGCGATCAAGTTCCTGTCGTCGGGCTATGCGCTCCATCAGATCATCCTGATCCGCACCCTGGTCGCGATCGCGATCCTGGTCGGCATCGTCCTGAAACAGGACGGTGATTTCCGGCAGTTCCGCACCCGTCGCGTCGGCGCGCATTTCTGGCGCACCGTGATCGTGATGCTGTCGAATGTCTGCTTCTTCACCGGCCTTGCCGCCATGCCTTTCGCCGACGCGCTGGCGATTGCCTATGTGGCGCCCCTGCTGATCACCGGCGCCTCGGCCGTGTTTCTGGGCGAGAAGGTCGGCCCGCACCGCTGGGGCGCGGTCTTGGCGGGCCTGATCGGGGTGGTGGTGATGCTGCGGCCGGGGGCCGAGGCGATCCGGCCCGCGGCGCTCCTCGTCCTCCTGTCGTCCATCTGCTATGGCATCAGCCAGCTCATGACCCGCCAGATGCGCGAGACGGAAAGCACCGTGACGCTGAACATCTACCTGCATGCAGGCTTCCTTCTCATCAGCCTCGCCATGGGCCTCGTTGCGGGCGACGGTCGCTTCCTCGGCGATCCGGACAGTACGATCGCCTTCCTGTTGCGCCCCTGGGTCTGGCCACCCGTGCCGGACTGGCCGATCCTGGTCGTCACCGGCATCTCGGTCGCCGTCGCCGGGCTTTTCGTCAGCCAGGCCTACCGGCTGGCCGAAGCGGCGCTGGTCGCGCCCTTCGAATATCTCGGCATGCCGCTCGCGATCATCGCCGGGGTCGTGGTCTTCGGAACCTGGCCCGACACGATCGCCTGGATCGGCATCGCCCTCATCGGCGGCGCGGGTCTTTATGTCCTCTGGCGCGAGACGCTGCACCGGTCGGTGAAAGACCCTGCAACCCCCGTCGGGGGCGATCTGTGACCGAGACGCCCAGCGCGATTGCCCCCCTGCCTGCCCCCTTGCGCGGGATCTTCTTCGCGCTCGGCGGCGCGCTTGTCCTGTCGGTCAACGATCTCGCCATCAAGGCCTTGTCCGGCAAATACGCGCTGCATCAGGTGATCCTGACCCGCGCCTTCGTCGGCATGGCGCTGGTTCTGGCCGTTATGGCCCTGTCGGAACGCGGGCTCGGCCAGATCGTCACCCGCCGCCCGCGCGATCACCTGATCCGCGTCTCGATCGTCATGGTCTCGAACGTCACCTATTTCCTCGGTCTCGCCGCCCTTCCCCTGGCTGATGCGGTCGCGACCGCCTTCGTCGCCCCTCTCTTCATCACGCTTCTGTCGGCGCTGATCCTGAAGGAACCGGTCGGCCCCCGCCGCTGGGCCGCGGTCGGCGTCGGCATGGCGGGCGTGATCGTCATGCTCCGCCCCGGGGCAGGCGTGATCCAGCCCGCCGCGCTCCTCGTCCTCGTTTCCGCCTTCAGCTATGCCTCCAGCCACATGATGACGCGGCGGATGCGCGAAACCGAAAGCGCGATGACGCTGAATTTCTATACGCAGCTTGGTTTCATCGTCGTCTCGTCCTCGATGGGGTTCTGGGTCGGCGACGGCCATCTTTCCGGCGCCTCTGACCCCTCGCTCGCCTTTCTCTTCCGGCAATGGCACTGGCCGCCCCTGGCCGACTGGCCCTATTTCATCGCCACGGGCCTCGCCGTCGGCATCGGCGGCCTGATGATGGCGCAGGCCTACCGCACGACCGAAGCGGCGCTCGTCGCGCCCTTCGAATATGCGGGCATGCCGATGGCGATCCTCTGGGGTGTTCTCTTCTTCGGCACCTGGCCCGACCTCACGGCCTGGGCGGGGATTGCACTTATCTGCGGGGCGGGCCTTTATACGCTCTGGCGGGAAACGGTCAGGAAACAGGTGCAGGATGTCGCGGCCCCAAGCGGTGATCTTTGATATCGGCAACGTGCTGGCCGAATGGCACCCCGAACGTGTCTATGACCGGCTGATCGGACGGGAGCGGCGCGAACGGTTGTTTGCCGAAATCGACCTGCACTGGATGAATGCCCTGATCGACACGGGCGCGCCCTTCCGCGACACGGTGCAGGCCTGGGCAGACGACCATCCCGAATGGTCGGCCGAGATACTGCTGTGGCACGACCGCTGGATCGAGATGTTCTCGCCCGTCATTCCGGGCACGGTCCGGCTGCTGGAAGCGCTGCACGCGCGGGGCGTACCGGCCTTCGCCCTGACGAATTTCGGCATCGACACTTTCGCTTATGCCCGGACGCAATATGACTTCCTCAACCACTTCGACCGCGCCTATGTGTCGGGCGAGATGGGTGTCATCAAGCCCGACGCCAGAATCTACCAGATGGTCGAGGACGATTGCGGCCTGCCCCCCGAGAGCCTCCTCTTCACCGACGACCGCGCCGACAATGTCACCGCCGCCGCCCGTCGCGGCTGGCGGACCCATCAGTTCGACGGCTGGCAGGCTCTGGCGCGGCGACTGGTGACCGAGGAATTGTTGACAGAAAAGGAGGCAGGCCTGTGACCTTGCGGATTGTCGGCCCGGAGGCCGAAGCGAAACTGAACTGGCTTGATCTGACCGACGCCCTGGCGGCAGGCCACGCCCTGCCACGCGCCGAGGTGGGCGATACGCTGCTGCGGCACGGGCCGGACACGCTTCTGACCCGCTCGGCCTGGATCCCCGGCATGGGGATCGCGGTCAAGGCCGCGACGATCTTCCCGGGCAACCCTGCCAGGGGGCTCGATGCGATCGACGGCGCGGTCAACCTGATGTCGTCTGAGACCGGCGCGCTGGAGGCGCTGGTCGATTTCAAGCTCGTCACCAAATGGAAGACGGCGGGCGACAGCCTCCTGGCCGCCCGCCGCCTCGCCCGCCCCGATGCCGGGCGCATCCTGATCGTCGGTGCCGGCGCCGTCGCCCGTTCGATGGTCGAGGCCTATTCCGCCGCCTTCCCCCAGGCCCGCTTCCATGTCTGGACCCGCAACCCCGAGGCCGCCCGCGCCTTCGGCGAGGCAACGGGGGCGGCCCCTGAAACCGATCTCGAGAATGCCGTCCGCCGCGCCCATATCATCGCCACGACGACGATGGCGACCGAGCCGCTGATCCGAGGCGCCTGGCTTCAGGCCGGAACCCACCTCGACCTGATCGGCGCCTATCGCCCCGACATGCGCGAATGCGACAGCGACACATTCCGGCGGGCTCGCGTCTTCGTCGACGCCCGCGCCACCACGTTGCATCACATCGGCGAGCTGATGGTTCCCTTGAAGGAAGGCGCGCTCACCGAGGACGACGTGGTCGCGGATTTCTACGACCTGCCCGCGGGCCGCTTCGCCCGCCAAAGTGCCGAAGAGATCACGCTTTCCAAGAACGGCGGCGGCGCGCATCTCGATCTGATGACAGCGCACTACATCCTCGCCGCGGCGAGCGGCTGATCCTCATCTTCGGTTCGGAAAGATCCCACTGGAGTCGTCCATCTGTGCGCCATTGGTTCGGGAACCAATGGACGACGGGGTTAAAACCCCCGGCCGTCACGCCGGAACTGCGGTCATCCGCGCTTCACGGATCGGCAGATGGATCAGCGCCGAAAAGGCACCGACCGCCACGCCGATCCACCAGACTGCGGTGTAGCTGCCATAGGCATCATACATCCGCCCGCCAAGCCAGACACCGAGGAACCCGCCCAACTGGTGGCTGAAGAACACGATCCCGTAAAGCGTGCCCATGTAGCGCAGCCCGTAGATATGGGCGACAAGGCCCGAGGTCAGCGGCACGGTCGCCAGCCACAGCGCCCCCATGGCGATCGAGAACAGTGCGACGGAAAGGGGCGTGATCGGCAGCATGATGAAGAGTGCCGCCACCACCGTCCGCGCCGCGTAGATGCCGGACAGGAGATATTTCTTCGTATAGGTCTTGCCGAGCCAGCCCGCCGTGATCGACCCCACGATGTTGGCCAGGCCGATCAGCGAGATCGCGATGGCGCCCAGCCGGGCGGTCGAATTGATGCCGATCCCCGCCAGCATCCCCGACGGGTCGATCGCTGCGCACATCTCGGTCACCAGCGCGGGAAAATGCGCGGTGATGAAGGCGAGCTGGTAGCCGCAGGAAAAGAAGCCGAGGAAGATGAACGTGTAGGACGGATCGCGGAACGCCTTCACGAGCACTTCTCCCATGCTCTCTTCCAGTTCCGCGCGGCTCGCGCGTTCCGGCGCCCGCATCATCGGCAGGACGGCAAGCACAGCAAGGATCGCCACGGCGAAGATCACGAAGATCGTCTGCCATGGGAAATGGTCAAGCAGCGCCGAGGCGATGGGCGCACCGATCACCTGCCCGGCCGAACCGGCGGCCGTGGTAATGCCGAGCGCGATGGAGCGGTTCTCTGCGCTCGCCGCACGGCCCACGACGGCGAGGATCACCCCGAACCCCGTCCCGGCGATGCCGAAACCCACCAGGAACTCAAGGAACTGATGCTGGCCCGGCGTCACCGCAAAGGACGAAAGCACCAGACCGACCGCATAGAAAAACGCCCCCGCGATGATCGCGCGCCGGTCGCCGAACCGCTCGGCCAGCGCGCCAAAGATCGGCTGGCCGATTCCCCAGGCAAGGTTCTGGATGGCGATCGCCAGCGAAAATTCCGCCCGCGCCCAGCCGAATTCAGTGGCGATCGGGATCTGGAATACGCCGAAGCTCGCGCGGATCGCGAAACCCACCATGATGATGAAGCAACCGGCGATGAGGACCGGGGTGATGAGGGGCGCGCGCGTCTGCATGTTTGTCTCCTGTCGGCACGCGAGCCTTGCGCCGCCCGCGGGACAAGGTCAAATCGGAAATTGTGACGCAGACAATTGCCGCTCTGCATGAGCAAGACTGGCCCCCGGTCAGGCACGCGACGGAATTTGCCGACGGGCTTCGGACCCTGTCTCTGGCGCGGCAACTTGCCTTCACGCGGGATCGGCGCGTGTTTGAAAGAAGGGCGTGTTCGGGTGCCATGACGGGAGGCACGCTGAAACCGTTGCAGCAAAGGCGCACCGGCTTCCTGCGCACAGGAAATCGCACCCCCTTCCCCGATCCACGCGGCTTCGCTAGGGTGCCGGACATGAGCTGGACGATCCCGAATATCCTGACCGTGCTTCGCCTGTTCGCCGCCCCCGGCGTGGCGGTGATGTTTCTGTACTTTCACCGGCCCTGGGCGGACTGGTTTGCGCTGACACTCTTCATCGGCGCTGCGATCACCGACTATTTCGACGGCTATCTCGCGCGGCTGTGGAAGCAGGAATCGAAGTTCGGCGCGATGCTTGACCCGATCGCCGACAAGGCGATGGTGGTGATCGCGATCATGATCCTTACCGGCTACAACGGCATGAACCCCTGGCTGATCCTGCCCGCGACCGTGATCCTTTTCCGCGAGGTCTTCGTCTCGGGGCTGAGGGAATATCTCGGCACGGCCGCTGGAATGTTGAGGGTCACGAACCTCGCCAAATGGAAGACCACGACCCAGATGGTGGCCATCGCGGTCCTGTTCCTTGGCACGGGTCTTGAATATCTGAACGGCGTGGCGATGAAGGGCATGACGCCGGAGCAATATGCCGATGCGGTGACCGCCGGGATCGCCGATCCGGTCCGGGCCTGCGGTCGGCGCGACTGTGCCTCGGTCGCCAATGATGCCGGGATCGTGCTTCTGTGGCTCGCCGCGGTCCTTACATTCCTGACCGGATGGGACTATTTCAGGAAGGCGATGCCGCTCCTGAAAGACGAAAAATGATCGACCTTCTCTATTTCGCCTGGGTTCGTGAACGGATCGGCCTTCCGCGCGAGCGGGTGGAAACGCAGGCCGCGACGGTGATGGAGCTGATCGAGGAGCTGAAGGCGCGCGAGGATCGTTATCAGGCGGCTTTCGCCGACCTGCGTGCGCTGCGCGTCGCGGTGGATCAGGAGATCGCGGATTTCTCCGCTCCGCTTTCCGGTGCGCGGGAGGTGGCCTTCTTTCCGCCGATGACCGGGGGCTGAGATGATCGCGATCGACATCCGCATCCAGGCCGAACCCTTCGACTATGGCGGCGAATGCGCCACCTTCGCCGCGCGCGCTGCGGGCGCAGGCGCGGTCGTGACCTTCCTTGGTCTGGTGCGCGACGATGGCGGGCGGCTCGCCCGGATGGAAATCGAACATTATCCCGGCATGACCGAACGCGCGCTGGAGAAGATCGCGGGCGAGGCCGCCGGGCGCTGGCCGCTGTCTGCCTGTCTTGTCCTGCACCGGCATGGCGCGCTGAACCCGGGCGAGCCGATCATGATGGTCGCCACCGCTTCGCGCCACCGCGAGGCGGCCTTCGAGGCGGCAGAATTCCTGATGGATTACCTGAAGTCCCGCGCGCCCTTCTGGAAGAAGGAATATGGCGCGGACGGCGCCGCTTGGGTGGCCGCGAAAGACGAGGATGAAGCGGCATTGACGCGCTGGTAGGGTCTCAAACCTCGCCGGTCCGAACGAATCCCCATTGCCCGCCTTCGCGGAAGAAGCTCGCGCGCGCCTCGGGCCGGTCCGACAGGAAGGCGGTTACCGCCTCCTTCACCGATTTCCGCCCTCCTTCGGCAAGATCGGCAAAGCCGTAATCATCACCGGTGATCAGCCCGCCGGGCCGTACCACGCCCCAGGCACCGCCGAGATCGGCAAGAACACCGTCATACCCGTGATCGCCATCGACATAGACCCAGTCAAGCGACAGCGCCCGCTCGCGGCACCGCGCGAAGAAGGCTGCGCTGGACGCGCGAACAACCATCGCCTCGGGACGCGCGGCGAAGCGGTTCACGACATGGTCGTGAAGCCGGTCCAGATACGGTTGCGGCCCGCCCGCCGCGAGCACCTCGTCGTGGGCATTGACGATCATTCCCGTGCCGAAGGTCGGCATCCAGCGATCCGGCCGAAAGCGCCATGGATCGACGAGGAAGAGCCGCGCAGGTCGGACGGTGTCGAGGATCCGGGCGCTGAAGTCACCCGTCCACACGCCGATCTCCGCCCCGACCGATCCGCCCGGCAAGCGCCTCAGCAGCGCCGCCCGGGCACGGGCGCGGCGGGTCGGACCCTCAGCGCTCATCTGAAAGGATGCGGACCGACGGTCCGGCGGGCTGGGCGTAATTGCGGCAGAAACCGTACCCGCCCGATCATCCGCGCGCGTTCGCCCGCTCGATATAGGCGCGCAGTTCCTCGGCCTCCGCTCGGGCATCGTGCAGCCCGTCCATCGCCGCGCGCAGCTCTGCCTCGGTCTGCGACAGCTGATTGGTCAGGTCGCGTTCACGCTGCTGGAAATAGGTGATCGCCTCGTCGCGCGCCTCCTCCGCATCGTGAAGGCCGCGCGCCATGGAATCGAGATCGCTGATCTCGGCCTGGGTGACGCGGGTCAGCCGGTGGACAAGCCAGGAGGCGAACCAGCCGAGCCCGAAGGCGATGAAGAGAACGATGCTCATCGCGATGATGAATTCGGTGCGTCCCATATTTCTCTCAGGGCTCCTGATTGCCGCTCTTAGCGGGCCGTTTCTTCGGGCGGAGGGTCGTCTTGTCCGGTGTCTGCACGACGATTGTCGGCGCCGCGCCGTCGGCCGCGGCCTCGCCCTCCGTCGCAAGGTCGTCGAGCGGGGGGGAAAGAAGGCGAAACTCGATCCGGCGGTTCTTTTCGCGATTTTCCTCGGTGTCGTTGGCCATGATCGGCTGGGTCTCGCCATAGCCGTGGGAGGTCAGGTTGCCGGTCAGGATGCGCCGCGACTGCAGCGCCACGATCACGGCGCGCGCGCGCTGTTCGGACAGCGCCATGTTCATCTCCTCGCGCCCCTGGCTGTCGGTATGGCCGCCGACCTCGATCGGATAGTCCGAGCAATCCTTCATCACCTCGGCGATGCGGTCGAGGATCGGTTGCGCGTCGGGCACCAAGGTGGCCGACCCCGGCTCGAACACGATCTGTTTCTCGGCCAGGATGGCATTCACCTGATCCACGCATTCCTGATCGGTGGGCAGGCCGGCCGTCGGGTCGAGGCTTTCGTCATAACGGACGCTGATGCGGTAGCGCCCCGTGGCCCCGAGCTTCGACGACAGAAGGCGCGAGACCCTGCCCGATGCATCCTTGTCGCCGGTGCGGCCCTCGATGGCGATGTCACCCTCATGCACCACGACCTTGCCGTCATGCAGTTCGGCGAGTGCTTCGAGCGAGACGAGCACCCGTTCCGGCCAGCCCGCCGGAAGATCGGGATCTATGCGCGCCGCGCCATGGACATTGGCCGCGCCGAAGCGGCTGCGCGCATAGCTTTCCACCGCATCGCGCGACAGGTCGTCGCGAAGCCGGCCCTCGAGCGCGACCTTGCCGGTGCCGTCGAGGATCGCCGAGAATTCAACGCCCGCTGCGCCCGCCACGGGCGCCGCACTTTGCGACGCACTCAGGGTGAAAACACGTGGCAGATTCGATTCCAGATCGCCCGTCACCGAATCGAACGTGGCCTGAGGCACCTCCGGCCCGGCAAGCAGCGCAACGCTCGTGTCCGAAAAGGTGATGGAGCCCGAACCGAGTTTCTTCACCGCCCGGATCCCCTGCATCACCGCATCGTCCCAGTCGGGGGTGGGCATGCCAAGGCCGATGGTGCAGCTCTCGGTCCGTTTGGCGCCCGCATCGAGCGCCGCCTGCAGGATGCGGCGGCGCGACTTGTCATTGTCGGCCGAGCAGGCGTCGAAGCGTGCCTGGCCATCCTCGATCAGGAAGCGCAGCGTGAACGGCGCGATCACCGGACGCGGCGCCGAGATCGACAGGGCGAGGGTAAGGCCGGGGGGCGCCGCCTTGCGCAGGCGGTTTTCGATCTGGCGTTTTTCTTCCGGGCTGTCACCGATCGCCGTGACCGCGACCTTGCCGGGCGTGACCGAAATCTTCGAGCGCGGCAGCGATTTCAGCGCATCGAGCGCGAAGCGCAGGGCCATGTCCCAACCTTCGGGAACCGGATGATCGGCCGTCTCCAGCATGTCTGTGACCTCGCCATCGCCGGCGAGCGTACCGAGATCGGCGACAAGGCCGTCGCGCGCCAGCGTCGCGGGGGCCAGCCCGATCAGCGAGATCCCGTCATCGTTCCTGAGGATCTCGATGTTGAATTCGGGTGCAGCCAGTTCCGCCTGTGCCGCCACCGTCATCGAATCGACCAGCCGCGCCGAATCGACCATCTCGCCCGCGACCGACAGCGCACGGAACCTGAGGGCCTCGGTCGGTGCGGTGCCCGACAGGATCACCTGCAGACCGTCGGCATCGATCTGGACCCAGCTCAGACCCGCCTCATGTACCACGCGCCGCACGCCAAGACGCGAAAAACGTTCGACCGCATCGACCGTCCAGATCGACAGGAAAAAGCACAGAAGCGCCGCCACGGCGAAGACCGTGGGGCCGATCGCCCGGGCGGGAAAACTTTTCGGAAGGCGGATCTTCACGCGGCGCACCTGCATCACTTTCGCCCATCTCCTTTAGGGGCGGGCGCGGCGCTGATCAATCAAAGGAAGGCCGCGACGGCAAGAAACAGCGCAGCGATGAGGCCCGTATCGCGGTTGGAGCGGAAGATCCGCATGCAATTGTCCGGGTCGGAAATGTCGAGACGGTTCATCTGCCACAGAAGATGCCAGCCCATAGCCCAGGGCGCGGCGAGCGCAAGGACGAGCTTCAGCGGTCCTGCCTGCGGCAAGAGCGTCAGCAGCACCGAGGCGCTCATCAGAAGGACGGCCAGGACGAGGAAGAGCGCGAGCCACCGCCCGGTCGCGGCGCCGAAGAGCCGCGCGGTTGATTTCACGCCAATCAGTACATCGTCCTCCTTGTCCTGGTGGGCATAGATCGTGTCGTAGAAAAGCGTCCAGGCGATCCCTGCAGAATAGAGAAGGATGGCCGACGTTCCTGGCCAGCCCGCATGGGCGGCAAAGGCGACGATCACGCCCCAGTTGAAGGCGAGGCCGAGAAAGAGCTGCGGCCACCAGGTGAAGCGCTTGGCATAAGGGTAGATCGCGACGAGTCCCAGCGAGGAGACGGCAAGAAGGACCGTCGCCCAGTTGTAGGTCAGGACGACGAGGCCCGCGAAAGCCATCTGCGCAAGCATCCAGACAAGCGCCTGTTTCACGCTCACCTGCCCCGAGGGGATCGGGCGAGAGCGGGTGCGCGCGACGGAGGCATCGAAATCGCGGTCGGTGATATCGTTCCAGGTGCAGCCCGCGCCCCGCATCAGCCAGGCGCCGGCCGCGCAGCCGCCCGCGATCCACAGATCCCAGAGCCGCCAGCCGTCGGCGAGCGCGGCAAGCGCCACCCCCCACCAGCAGGGCAGCAGGAGAAGCCAGGTGCCGATCGGCCGGTCGGCACGCGACAGCCTGAGATAGGGCCGCGCCTGTTCCGGCGCCCACCGGTCGACCCAGTTGCCGCGAACGGCGTCGGCGACGGTTCCCTGGGGCCGCGTGCCCTCTGGCAAAGGATCGGTCGGAGACATAAGTTCGGCCTCATGGCAGGTGCGAAGATCAGACTCTGTGTAGACCAGAGCCTCGGGGCGGGGCAATCTTTGCCGCTGTCCGAGGCGCAGGCGCATTATCTGTTCGGGGTGATGCGGCTGCCGGCGGGGGCGGAGGTTCTGCTGTTCAACGGGCGCGACGGGGAATGGCTTGCCCGGGTTGCCCCTGCAGGCAGACGCGGCGGGACGGCCGAGTGCCTCGCGCGGACGCGCGCGCAAGGCACGCCGCCGGATGTCTGGCTGCTGTTCGCGCCGGTGAAGAAGGCGCGCACCGATTTCATCGTCGAGAAGGCGGTGGAACTGGGCGCGGCGCGGCTCTGCCCGGTGCAGACCGACTTCACCAATGCCGAGAGGCTGCGTCGCGACAAGGCGCTGGCCCATGTGCGCGAGGCGGCCGAGCAATGCGAGGCGCTGTGGCTGCCGGACGTGGGCGAGCTTCAGCCGCTGACGAAAATCCTCGCGGGCTGGGATCCGGCCCGCCGCCTGCTTTGGGCGGACGAGGAGACGGCCGATGCGGATGAACCGGGCCGCTCATCGTCGCCTGCGGCACTTTTCGCGGCGCTGCCACCCGGGCCTGCGGCCCTTCTGGTCGGCCCCGAGGGCGGCTTTTCGCCGTCGGAACGCGCGCGCCTGCGCGCGTTGCCGTTCGTGACGCCGGTCGCGCTCGGCCCGCGCATCCTCAGGGCGGAAACCGCGGCCCTCACGCTTCTTGCGCTCTGGCAGGCGCATTTCGGAGACTGGCGCGGGGATTGGCGGGAGGGCCGGGCGTGACGAACGCGCCCGACGTCCGGCTTTATCTCTTTTTCGCGCGGGACAGGCGCGCGGCCGTCATCCTGCGCCGCGCCCGCGACCGGCAATATGACCTGATCGTGTGGGACCGGGCGAGCGGCCGGTTCGAGCATGGCCAGACGATCCGGAAACATGTGGTTCCCGAAAGCTGCGCCCTGGCGCCGGACGGTGCGCATTTCCTCTATGCGGTGCGCAATGCCGATCCGATGGGCGCGGCGGGCGAATATTACACGGCCATCAGCCGCCCGCCCTATTTCACGGCGCTCGCGCTCTTCCCCCATGCCGGTCCCTGGCCGCTCGGCGGGCGATTCCTCGACAGGGCGACCTTCCTTCTGGAGGATGATCAGGCGGAAGACAGGATCGGTCGGGCAGAAGGGCTGACCCGCCTTGTCCGGGGTGAGGTCGCGAAGGGCTGCAGCAGCGGGCTGCGTCTGGATTCGGGCGCGCCCGCGCCCCTGTCGAAGGCCGCGCTCGCCGAAGGAGCGGGCGAGGGTACGGACAGGGCCTGGCAGGCTACGGAACGCGCCTTGCACGATACGCTCGGCGGCGCGCTTTACCGGCGGCGCGGGCTGGATCTGGAACTGATCCACGATTTCCGCACGCTGGAACCGCGGTTCGTGCGGGCGCCCTACGACTGGCGTCCGGAGGGCGACGCCCCGGGGGATGCCTGGCATCCGCTGGACGGGCAAGCGTGACGGCGGTGATCGGAACGGGATGCGCATGAGCTGGCAAGCCGCAGAACCAGGCGAGGCGGACGAGATCGCCGCTTTCCTGGAGGTTCACGTCGACTGGGCGATGTTTCCGCTGTCGAACCTGAGGGCGGGACAGAGTGGCAAGGCCGGGCGCTACCGCACGCAGTTTCTGATCCGTCGTGACGGGGCCCCGATCACCGGCGCACTGGGTCTGAGCGCGACGGGCATGCTCTTTCCGGTCATGCCGGATGTCTCGGCGGCCGATCTTGCGGCACTGAGAGCGCTTCTCGCCGGGGAAGCGATTTCCGGTCTGATCGGTCGGAAGGATTGGGCTCATCCCGTAGTGAAAGGCTTCGGGCTCGACCACGCCGTCATCCAGCGGTTCGCAGACGA
This sequence comes from Paracoccaceae bacterium, assembly GCA_041397305.1. Taxonomy (GTDB): domain Bacteria; phylum Pseudomonadota; class Alphaproteobacteria; order Rhodobacterales; family Rhodobacteraceae; genus TMP-24. The sequence continues at coordinate 111,970 of JAWKWX010000003.1, forward strand.
GCCGGGGTTCGGGCTGGACCTTTCGCACTTGCGGATACCCGGCGGGGCCGGACTGACCCTCGTACCCCTGCGCCACGAGGACCGCGCGTTGCTGACCGGCTGGCGGGGCGCCTATCATGTCGAGATCCTCGGGCTCGACCCGGCAAAGGCGGACGAAACGGCGGCGGCCGACATCGACGGCTATCTCGCGCGCGGCAGTCACCGGCTGCTCCTCAAGGACGGGGCGCCCGTGGCGATGACCGGCGTGAATGCCGCGCTCGACCGGATCGTCCAGATCGGTGGCGTCTACACGCCGCCCGCGCTCAGGGGCCGCGGCTACGCCCGCGCCGCCGTCGCGCTGCATCTGGATGAACTGCGCGGACGGGGCGTGACACGCGCGGTTCTGTTCGCCGCGAGTGACCGCGCCGCGCGTGCCTACCGCGCCATCGGGTTCGAGCGCACGGGCGAGATGACCATGCTTCTTCTGTCCAGCCCCGCGAGAATCGCCGCATGAGCCTGATTCGGCCCGACCTTGCTGCCCGTCTTGGCCGCTGGTCGGAGGCGCTGAGCGCAGTCGCGCTTGCGCTCCTGGGCCTCTGGCTTCTGTCGCGCGGCGGCTATGTGCTGGCGCCGCTCGGGCTGATCACCCTGGCGCTCGGCGGGCTCTGGGCACTGGTCGCTGTCCGGCGGCTCGCCTTCCTGCGGCCGGTCGCTGCACCCGGGATGGTCGAGGTCGACGAGGGGCAGGTCGGCTATCTCGGCCCGAATTTCGGCGGTTATCTGGCACTGGCCGACCTGGCCGAGATCCGGCTTTCCACCTTGCAGGGCAAGCTGCACTGGCGCCTGCGTTCCGCCACAGGAGAGGTTCTGACGATCCCGGTCGACGCGAAAGGCGCCGAACGGCTGCATGACGCCTTTGTCACCCTGCCCGGCCTCGACATGGCCTCGTTGGCGGTCGCGCTGGCGCGCGGCACCGAAACCCTGCCACTCTGGCGCCGCCCGCCATCGCAAGTCTGACGGAAACGGATCACGAAATGTCATATCCGCGCACAGACGATCCTCTCCGGATGCTCTTGACTTAGGCGGCGCGGGGCGACACCTCTAGCCGTCCCTGAAATGCCAAGCGATCGAGGCTGTCATGTCCATACCCCAGTCCGGCGGCGGCCCGATCGAACGGTTCGACCAACTGGCCGACTATATGGCGGCGGGCGAGAAGCCGCGCGAAAACTGGCGGATCGGGACCGAACATGAAAAATTCGGTTACCTCACCGACACCTTTCAGCCGGTGCCTTACGATGGCCCGCGCTCGATCCGGGCGCTGCTGGAAGGGTTGCGCGACCGGTTCGGATGGGCGCCGGTCATGGAGCAGGACAAGATCATCGGCCTGACAAGGAACGGCGCCAACGTAAGCCTTGAGCCCGGCGGCCAGTTCGAACTGTCCGGCGCGCCGCTCGCCTCAGTCCATGAGGTCAGGGCAGAGCTGGAGGCGCATCTGGCCGAAGTGAAGGCCGTGGCCGAACCGCTGGGCATCGCGCATTTCGGCGTGGGCGCGGCGCCCGTCTGGCGGCATGAGGACATGCCGATGATGCCCAAGGGGCGCTATCGCCTCATGACCGACTATATGGGCCGGGTCGGCACCCATGGCACGCAGATGATGTACCGGACCTGCACGGTGCAGGTGAACCTCGACTTCTCGTCCGAGGCCGACATGGTGAAGAAATTGCGCGTGGCGCTGGCGCTGCAGCCGGTCGCGACCGCGCTCTTCGCCTCCTCGCCCTTCTTCGAAGGCATAGAGAACGGCCACCGCAGCTGGCGCTCGCGCATCTGGCGCAGCCTCGATGACGCCCGCACCGGCATGCTGCCCTTCGTGTTCGACGAGGGGATGGGCTATCAGGCTTACGTCGACTGGGTGCTCGATGTGCCGATGTATTTCGTCTATCGCGACGGTCATTATGTGGATGCCCGCGGCCAGTCGTTCCGCGATTTCCTGAAAGGCGAATTGCCCGCGCTGCCCGGTCAAAAGCCTACGCTTTCTGACTGGGCCGACCATATGACGACGGTCTTCCCCGAGGCGCGGGTGAAGAAGTTCATCGAGATGCGCGGCGCAGACGTGGGCGATGCCGCCCATATCGCGGCGCTGCCTGCCTTCTGGGTCGGGCTGATGTATGACCAGACCGCGCTTGATGCCGCCTGGGACCTGGTGAAGGGTCTGGATGCGGAAACGCGCGAGGAATTGCGCGTGGCGGCCTCGGTCTCGGCGCTCGAGGGCGAGGCGGGTGGCGTGAAGCTTTACGATCTGGCGCGCGCGGCGGTCGGACTGTCGCATGCCGGGCTTGCGGCGCGCGGGCTGGGCGAGGAAGTGCATCTGGCGCCGCTGATGGAAAGCCTCAGGACCGGGAAGGTGCAGGCGGATCGCTGGCTCGATCTCTACCGGGGCGACTGGCAGGGCGACCTGACCCGGCTTTATGCGGCGGCGGCACTTTGAGGATGTTCCCCGCGCCCGTGCCTAGGGCGCGATCCGGTCGGGCCGAAAGCCAAGGATGAAGGCCCGCACTTTCGCTTCGGCCATTTCGCACGGTTTCAGAAGGTCACCTTTCGCGAGGTGATAGAGATTGAGGCTGACGAAGTCCCGCCCCCCAAGCTCCCGGGCCAACAGCTTGAGGCTCCTGCCGCCGGAATGGCCGGTCTTCTCCACCCGCCAGCGGCGCCCCGCATAGAGGCCTTCGCTGTAGCCATCAGGTATGCGGTCCAGCGCGACCCGGAACGGGTCTGTCACTTGCGCCCGATCCGCGGTTCGGTCCCGGCCTTGATCCGTTCGATGTTCGGCAGATGCTTCCAGAAGACCAGCGTGGCCAACGCGACGGTCAGCCAGATCATCCCGGAATGGCCGAGGAACCCGGCCCAGACCGCCGCCAGCGCCGCCGCGACGAGGGCCGAGAGCGAGGAGATGCGGCTGACGACCGCCGTCGCGAGCCAGGTCGCGCAGGCGGCAAGCCCCACGGGCCAGGCCAGCGCCAGCAGCGTGCCGAGGAACGTAGCCACGCCCTTGCCGCCCCGGAATCCCAGCCAGACCGGGAAGAGATGGCCAAGAAAGGCCGCCCCGCCCGCGACCTGCGCCGCATCCTCCGCCGCAAGCGCGCGGGCGATCAGCACTGCCGCCGCGCCCTTGCCGCCGTCGAGGAGCAGCGTGGCAAGGGCCGCCGCCTTGTTGCCGGTCCTCAGGACATTGGTCGCACCGATATTGCCCGAGCCGATCTTCCTGAGGTCGCCGAGGCCAAGCGCCCTGGTCAGCAGGACCCCGAAGGGGATCGAGCCCAGCAGATAGCCGAGCGCCGCCGCAAGGATCAGGAGGCCCGCGCCCGAGGTGACCATAGGCATGTTACGCTCCCGTCCCGAAGACCTGCTTGCCACCCACGAAGGTGGCCAGAACCTTACCTTCCATCCGCGCCCCGTCAAAAGGCGTGTTCTTCGACTTCGAGCGCAGCGTGAAGCGGTCGAGGACGAAGGGCGCGTCGGGATCGAACAGCACCAGATCGGCGGGCGCGCCGACCGAAAGCCGCCCCTGCGGCAGACCAAGGCGGTTCGCGGGATTGAGCGCCATGGCGCGGAAAAGCTGGGGCAAGCTAAGCTGCCCGGCGTGATGGAGGCGCAGCGCGGCGGGCAGGAAAGTTTCCAGCGCCACGGCACCGCTTGCCGCCTCTTCATAGGGCAGGCGCTTTGATTCCTCGTCCTGCGGCGTGTGCATCGAGGAGATGATGTCGATCAGGCCCGACGCCACAGCCTCCACGACCGCCAGCCGGTCGTCCTCTGACCTGAGCGGCGGCTTGACCTTGAAGAAGGTCCGGTAGTCGCCCACGTCAAATTCGTTGAGCGTCAGATGGTGGATCGAGGTCCCCGCCGTCACGTCGAGCCCGTTCTTCTTGGCGCGCTCCAGGGGCGGCAAGGCGCGCGCCACCGTGATCTGGTCGAAATGATAGCGGACCCCGGTCATCTCGATCAGCGACAGGTCACGGTCCAGCCCCATGCGCTCGGCCATCGGCGAGACGCCGGGCAGGCCGCGCAGGGAGGCGAACTTGCCGGAGGTCGCCGCCGACCCGGCCGACAGGCCGGGATCCTGCGGATGACCGATGATGAGCGCGCCCAGCGATTTCGCATAGGTCATGGCGCGGCTGAGGACCTTGGTGTCACTCACCACATGATCGCAATCGGTGAAGGCCACGGCACCGGCATCCAAGAGGAAGCCGATCTCGGTCATTTCGCGGCCCTGCCGCCCCTTGGTCAGCGCCGCCATCTGGCGGATGCGCACCGGCGAGGCTTCCGCCGCGCGGCGGTTGACGAACTCCAGGGCCTCGGGCGTATCGATGGCCGGGTTGGTGTCGGGGCGGGTGATGATCGTGGTGACGCCCCCGGCAGCGGCGGCAAGGGCGGCGGAGCGGAAGCTCTCCTTATGCCGCTCGCCCGGCTCGCCGACCTTGACGCCGATATCGACGATGCCGGGGGCGAGGCATTTCGCACCGCAGTCGATGACCTGCGCCCCCTTCGGGGCGGGGCCGTTCAGGGCGCTGATCTGGCCGTTCTCGATGGTGAGGGAGCCTTCAGTTTCCGTAAGGCTCTCGGGGTCGATCAGGCGGGCGTTGGTGAGGTGGAGGGTCATTGTCTCTCGCTCGATCGAAGAGTGCGGGTGGTGCCAAGCCCGCGAACTGAAACGCCACCGAAGCAGGGTCCGCGTCCGCCCGGGCGGGTGCGTGGAACGCGCCCGCCCGGGGGGCGGGCGGGCGCGGAACCGTGCTGGCGCACGGTTGAAGGAAGGGCACCGGTGAGCTTGCCAAGCATGGGTGACATCACACCATCACCCCCGCCGCCTTGGCCCCGCGCTCCGCCCTCAGGTTCCGCGCCAGAAGGTCCATGCAGGCCATGCGCACCGCGACGCCCATTTCCACCTGATCCTGGATGACCGACCGGTTGATGTCGTCGGCCAGTTCCCCGTCGATCTCCACCCCCCGGTTCATCGGGCCGGGGTGCATGACGATGGCATCTTCCTTCGCGAACGACAGTTTCTCGGCATCGAGCCCGTAGCGGTGGTAATATTCCCGCTCCGACGGGATGAAGCCGCCGTCCATCCGTTCCTTCTGCAAGCGCAGCATCATCACCACGTCCGCGCCCTTCAGCCCTTCGCGCATGTCGTCGTACAGCTCGCAGCCGAAGTCCTGCACGCCGGAAGGCATCAGCGTCGGCGGCGCGATCAGGCGCACGCGGTTTTCCATCTTGCCCAGCAAGATCAGGTTCGACCGGGCGACACGGCTGTGGGCGATGTCGCCGCAGATCGCGACGGTCAGCCGCTGGATGCGGCCCTTGGCGCGGCGGATGGTCAGCGCGTCCAGAAGCGCCTGGGTGGGGTGCTCGTGCCGCCCGTCACCCGCGTTCAGGACGGCGCAATTCACTTTCGACGCCAGAAGGTTCACCGCCCCCGAGGACGGATGGCGCACCACCAGAAGGTCGGGATGCATCGCGTTCAGCGTCAGCGCCGTGTCGATCAGCGTCTCGCCCTTCTTCACGCTCGAATGCGCGACCGACATGTTCATCACATCGGCGCCCAGACGCTTGCCCGCGATCTCGAACGACGACTGTGTGCGCGTCGAGTTTTCGAAGAACATGTTGATCTGGGTGAGACCGGCCAGCGCATCGGCCTGCTTCACCGTTCGCCGGTTCAGGTCGACATATCTTTCGGACAGATCGAGGACGGTGCGAATCTCCTCCGGGGCCAGATGTTCGATTCCCAGAAGGTGACGCGCGCGGAATGTCATCGGAGGCTCCCGTCTCGTGTGGGGCGCTTATGGCAAAAGGTCGCGCGCAGGGCAACCGGGATCGGCTTTACCGCCGTGCGGCGCGCGCATAGGGTGGCGCCATGCAAAGCCATGTCGCAGAGATGGATTGCCACGCCGCCCGCGCCCTTCTGGAATGGCAGATGGAGCTTGGCGCCGACGAGGCGATCTGCGAGGCGCCGGTGAACCGCTATACACTGGCGGCCGAGGCCCCGAGGATGGCGCGGGACGCGTCGCCCGCGGCGGCCGCGGCGTCACCGGCGACAGTGGCGGAAGACATAGATACGGTCGCGGCAGCCAGACGCGCGGCGGGCGCAAGTGCGAACCTTGCAGCGCTGGCGGCGGCGCAGGCGGCTTACGAGCATTGCGAGCTGAAGAAGGGCGCGCGGAATTTCGTTTTCGCCGACGGCAATCCGGCGGCGCGGGTCATGGTGATCGGCGAGGCACCGGGTCGGGACGAAGACCTCGAAGGCCGCCCCTTCGTTGGCCGCGCAGGCCAGCTTCTGGACCGTATGTTCGCGGCCATCGGCCTGTCGCGCACCGCGCCCGATGCCGAGGCGGGCCTTTACATCACCAATGTCCTGCCCTGGCGCCCGCCGGGCAATCGCGACCCCGACCCGCAGGAAATCGCGATGATGCTGCCCTTCCTGACGCGGCATGTGGAGCTTGTCGGCCCCGACCTGATCGTCCTGATGGGCAACACGCCCTGCGCGGCGGCGCTTGGTACGCGCGGCATCCTGCGGCTGAGGGGCAAATGGACCGAGGCTTTCGGGCGTCCTGCGCTGCCGATGACCCATCCGGCCTATCTGTTGCGCAATACGGCCGCGAAGCGCGAGGCCTGGGCGGACCTGCTGGAACTGAAGGCGAGGCTGGCAGGTAACGCATGACCCGCATTGACGAAACCAGGGACTTCATCCCCGTCAGGATCGCGGTCCTGACCGTATCCGACACGCGCGGGCTGGCCGAAGACCGGTCGGGCGACACGCTGGTCGAGCGGCTGATCGAGGCAGGCCATGTGCTGGCCCATCGGGCGATCCTGCCGGACGAGCGGGCGGAGATTGCCGCCAAGCTTCGGGAATGGGTGGCCGATCCCGGCGTCGATGTCGTGATCTCGACCGGCGGCACCGGCCTCACGGGCCGCGATGTCACGGTCGAGGCGCACCGCGATGTCTATGAGAAGGAGATCGAGGCTTTCGGTACGGTCTTCACCATGGTTTCCATGCAGAAGATCGGCACCTCGGCCGTGCAAAGCCGCGCGACGGGCGGGGTTGCGGGCGGAACCTACCTTTTCGCGCTGCCCGGCAGTCCCGGCGCCTGCCGGGATGCCTGGGACGAGATCCTGAAATGGCAGCTCGATTACCGCCACCGGCCCTGCAATTTCGTCGAGATCATGCCGAGACTGGAGGAGCACAAGCGGCGCAAATAGTCTGATGCCCGCCCGGGCATTTCGCGCACTCCTCGCCGTACGCCGACGAAAAACGAAGGGCAGGAGGAGGTCTTGCGCGCGCTCAACCTTTGCAGCCGTTGAACTCCACGACTTCGCCGCCGCTGAACACCGTCAGCCGCACCGCCGACCGGCTGAGCGCGAAGGGCCTGGCATTCGCGGGCACGAGGTCGGAGACCTGGACCATGCCTGCGCCGCCGATCCGCGTCTCGACCGGCGCGACCCAGACGGCGCGATCGTCAAGCTCCACCACGGCGAAACTGTCCTGCGCCGCCGCGGGGAAGGGAATGTCCGCCGTCAGTCGCATGCCGTCGCGGATCGGCTCGGCCGAGCAACGCGCCGCGGCAAGGCCCCGTCCCGACGCTGCGTCCGGCTGGAGGGCAAGCGCGGCGCGTATCGCCGGGTCCGGCGCGGAGGCGCCGGAAAGGTCGGCGGTGATCGAAAAACTGACCGGCACGCAGATGTCGTCGCAGACACCGAGATTGACGCTCGCCGCAAGCGTGACCGGCAGACCCGGCTCGGCGGCGACAATCTCGACCGGCAGGACAAGTTCGCCCGGATAGACCAGTGTCCGGTAACCCGAGATTTCATACACCTGCGGTCGCGGCCAGTGCAGGCGGACCGAGCCGACATTCCGCGAGGCCGACCAGTCGAACTCCGGCGGGATGCCCGCCTCGCCGGGGCTGCGCCAATAGGTCTTCCAGCCCGGCGCGAAGGTCAGGTGCAGTGCCGCCATCCGCGTTCCCGCCTCGGTCTGCCAGCCGGGCAGAATCTCGGCGCGGATCAGATCGTCGGGCAGGTTCTGCGCGCCAGACGGGCCACCGCAGGACGCAGCCGCGACGAAGAAGGCGGCAAGATACAGGTTTCCAAGGTTCATGTGCCCTAGATAGGCCGAACCGCGCCCAAGGGAAATCACTTCCGCGTCAAAGCCATGTCATCGGTCCCGACGCCCGGCTTGCATTCGCGGCGGGCAGCGGCGATCATCGCAACACGGAGGGTGGGAATGGACCTCACGGGCAAACTGCTGATCGCGATGCCGGGCATGGGCGACCCGCGCTTTGAACATAGCGTGATCTTCCTCTGCGTCCACACGCCCGAGGCGGCGATGGGCCTCATCGTCAACAAGCCCGCACCCGAGCTGCGCTTCGATTCCCTCCTCAAGCAACTCGGTATTCCGCACGGCGACCGGTCCCGCGACATCCATGTCCATTTCGGCGGGCCGGTCGAACATGCCCGCGGCTTCGTGCTGCATTCGGGCGAGTATGAGGGGCAGGGATCGACCCTGCACGTGGGCGAACGGTTCGGGATGACCGCGACGCTCGACGTGCTGCAGGCGCTTGCCGACGGCGAGGGGCCGGAACGGTCGATGCTGGCGCTTGGCTATGCGGGCTGGGGTCCGGGCCAGCTTGAGGGCGAGATCCGCGACAATGGCTGGCTGACCTGCGATGCCGACGAGGAACTGATCTTCGGCCTGCCCGACGCGCGGAAATGGACATCGGCGCTCAAATCGATCGGCGTCGATCCCGTTTCGCTGTCCGCCACCGCGGGACGTGCCTGAACCAAGGCAGGACAGGCCGCACATCTGGCAATGAACAGCGAAGAGGACTGAAAGGTCCGATGAGCGGCTTGGCCGATCTGTTTCTCAGCGTGGCGCGGCCGCGCGGCGCAGCCGGTCGTTGATGGCGCGGCCGAGGCCCTTTTCCGGAACAGGTGCGATGGCGATCCGGCCGTCTGGTCCGGCGCGGCGGTCGGCCTCGCGCAGGTAATGAAAGAGGTTCGCCGCCGCCTCCACCAGATCGCCGGTGGGTGAAAGGTTGAGGCCGTCGGTCCCTGCGTGAGGCCCGAACCCGATCCGGATGTCGTCCGGCCGCGGCGCGGTCACTTCCAGCAGGACGGCGGCGGACGGGGCATAGTGGCTGGACAGCTGGCCGGGCGCGTTCGGGCGGGCGGGCGCGGGATCGGGCGCGGCAAGAGCCAGGCCGAGGCAGTCCTCTATCGCCTCGGCCGGAATGCCGCCGGGGCGCAGAAGCGTCGGGCGCGGCGCAAGACCGATGATGGTCGATTCCACGCCGACCGGGCAGGCGCCGCCATCGATCACCGCCGCAATGCGCCCCTCCAGCCCCTCCATCACATGCGCGGCCCGCGTGGGACTGATCCGGCCCGAAGGGTTGGCCGAGGGCGCCGCGACCGGGCCACCGAAAGCCTGCAAGAGCGCCACCGCCACCGGATGGGCGGGCATGCGGATCGCCACGCTTGGCAGACCGGCGGACACGAGGGCCGAAAGACCGCTGTCGTCCCTCATCGGCAGGACGAGCGTCAGCGCGCCGGGCCAGAAGGCCTGCGCCAGCCGCTGCGCCTGATCAGAAAAATCCGCAAGCCGCGCGGCGGCGTCCATGTCGGGGACATGGACGATGAGCGGATTGAAGGCCGGCCGGCCCTTGGCCGCAAAGATCGACGCCACCGCCCGGTCGTCGCGCGCATCGCCGCCAAGCCCGTAGACCGTCTCGGTCGGGAAGGCGACAAGCCGACCCGCAGCCAGATGGCGGGCAGCGCGGCCGAGGCCTTCGGCGGTGGGGAACAGAAGCTCGGTCAAGCGGATCCGTGACGCTGCGTTGCGGGTTGCGGGCGCCTGACCCAGCGGCAATGATGTATCGGACGGGCGCCATTTCGTGGTGGTGCGCCCTGATTTACGCGCTATGCCGCCGGTTGCCAAGGCGAGGGGAGAAGATGTCCTACAGATCCGCGGTGAACGAGGTCACCTTCATCCTCGGCCATATCGTGCCCCTCACCGAGATCGGCGCCACCAAACGCTACGCGGACGCGACCCCCGAAACCGCGCGGGCGATCCTGGCCGAGGCCGCAAGGATGTGTGACGAGGTGATCGCGCCCCTGAACCGCGCGGGCGATCTGACGCCCGCGCGGCTGGAAAACGGCATCGTCCGCTCTTCGCCCGGCTTTGCCGAGGCGCTCGGCCAATGGGCGGCGGGCGGCTGGATCGGGCTGGCCGCCGACCCGGGTCATGGAGGCATGGGACTGCCGCAGCTCTTGAACATGGCGGTGCAGGACATGATGTCGGGCGCCTGCCTCGCGCTGCAGCTCAACCCGCTTCTGACCCAGGGTCAGATCGAGGCGCTGGAGGCGCATGCAAGCGAGGAACTGAAGGCGCTTTATCTGCCCAAGCTCATCTCTGGCGAATGGTCGGGGACGATGAACCTGACCGAACCGCATGCCGGTTCCGACGTGGGCGCCCTGCGCACGAAGGCGGAGCCGCTGGGCGACGGCACCTATGCGATCACCGGACAGAAGATCTTCATCACCTGGGGCGACAGCGACGCGTTCGAGAATGTGAGCCATGCGGTACTTGCCCGCCTGCCCGACGGCGCAAGCGGCACCAGGGGCATCTCGCTGTTCCTCGTGCCGAAATATCTGCCGGACGAGAATGGCAAGCCGGGCAAGCCGAACAGCCTGAAGGTGGTGAGCCTCGAACACAAGCTCGGCATCCATGGCTCGCCCACCTGCGTGATGGCCTATGAAGGCGCGACAGGCTGGATGGTGGGCGAGCCGCACAAGGGCATGGCCGCGATGTTCACGATGATGAACAATGCCCGCCTCGCCGTGGGCGTGCAGGGCGTGGGCATGGCCGAGGCGGCCTATCAGAAGGCGCTGGCCTATGCGCGCGACCGCCAGCAGATGGGTCCGATCATCGATCATGCCGACGTCCGGCGGATGCTTGCCACGATGAAGGCCGAGATCTTCGCCGCGCGCGCGATTGCGCTTTCCTGCGCGGCGGCGCTCGACATGGCCAAGGCCACCGGCGCGGCGGACTGGGCGGCGCGGGGCGCGCTGCTGACCCCGGTCGCCAAGGGCTTTGGCACGGATGTGGGATGCCGGGTGGCAGACATGGGGGTGCAGATCCACGGCGGCATGGGCTTCATCGAGGAAACCGGCGCCGCGCAATATCTGCGCGACGTGCGGATCACGCCCATCTACGAGGGCACGAACGGGATCCAGGCCATGGACCTCGTCGGGCGCAAGATGACGGATCAGGGCGAGGCGGCCTTCCGGCTTCTCGACGAGATCGACGCGGGGGCGGAAGCGGCGCGGGCTGCACTGCCCGCGCTGTCGAAAGAAGTCTGGTCGGCCGCGCAGAACCTGCGCGAGGCGACGGAGACGCTGCTTGGCCAGCCGATGCAGGACCGGTTCGCGGGCGCCGTTCCCTATGCCCGCGCCTTCGGCCGGGTGCTTGGCGCGCATTTCCATCTGAAGGCGGCGCGGGTGGCCGGCGCATCATCGGCCCGCGCCCGGCTCGCCGCCGTTTACATGATGCGCCTCCTGCCCGATCATGTGGCCGCGCTTGCCGAGGCCCGCGCGGGGGCGGACGGGCTATATGCCCTGTCGCCCGACGATCTGGAGGCGTGATGGACCAGCCCGCGCCAGCATCGGGCCTGAGCCAGCCATTCGCGGCGCCGCCCGCGCCCGGTACGGGCGTCGAGGTCGCGCCGGGCCTTCTGTGGCTGCGCCTGCCGTTGCCCATGGCACTTGACCATGTGAATGTCTTCGCGCTCGATGATGGCGACGGCTGGACCGTGATCGATACCGGCCTGAAAAGCCGCAAGACCAAGGCGATCTGGGAAGAGATCATTGCCGGACCCCTGGGCGGGCGCCCAATCCGGCGGGTGGTGGTGACGCACCATCACCCCGACCATGTCGGCCTTGCCGGCTGGTTTCAGGCACAAGGCGCGGAACTGGTGACCACCCGTACCGCCTGGCTTTTCGCCCGCATGCTGACGCTCGACGAACAGCCGCTGCCCCTGCCCGAAACGCTTGCCTTCTGGCGGGCGGCGGGGATGGACGACGCGCTTCTCGCCCGACGGGCGGGCGAGCGGCCTTTCAACTTCGCCGATGTGGTCGAGCCGCTGCCCCTGGGCTTCACCCGGATCGCCGAGGGCGACCTCATCACCATGGGCGGGCGGAACTGGCGGGTCAGGATCGGCAACGGCCACGCGCCCGAACAGGCGACCTTCTGGTCGGAGGAGGGCGAGATCGTGATCGGCGGCGACCAGCTTCTGCCCGGCATCTCGCCCAACCTCGGCGTCTATGCGACCGAACCCCTGGCCGACCCGGTCGCCGACTGGCTGGAGAGCTGCCGTGCCTTCCTGCCCCATGCCACCGACCGCCAACTGGTTCTGCCCGGCCACAAGCTGCCCTTCCGGGGCCTGCCCTTCCGCCTGACCCAGATGATCGACAATCACGAGGGCGCACTTGCGCGGCTTCTTGCCCATCTCGACCGGCCGCGCACGGCGGTCGATTGCTTCGCCCCCCTCTACAAGCGCGAGATCGGCGAGGGCGAATATGGGCTGGCGCTGGTCGAGGCGGTTGCGCATCTCAATCATCTGTGGAAGGCAGGGCAGGTGACAAGGATGCGCGATGAGGGAGGCGTGGACCGATGGCAGGCCGCACAAAACCCGGCGAGATGAGGCCCCGCGACATGGCCGACACGATCATGACCTCGGCCGAGGCGATGGAGGCCTCCGCCCTGCCCCGCGCCCGCGTGGCACCCGCCTGCGATGATCTGCCGCCGACGGCAGAGATGCTGCCCCTGCCCGCCGGAATCACCGGAGAGCCGGTCGAGGACAAGAGCCCCGCGCAATGGGCCTATGAACGGCTGATTCTCTATATCAAGAATTTCGAGGACCGGCTGGATGATACCCATGAGGTGGCGATGGGTTTCGCTGGCAGCGAAACCGGCGTGATGCGGATCGAGGGGATCGGCTATTTCGCGCCCGATATCGTCACCTTCTATGGTCGCGACGAAGAAGAGAACCGCACCCAGCTGATCCAGCATGTGACCCAGCTCAACGTGATGCTGCGCGCCATGCCCAGGGCGCCCGAGATCGAGGAGCCGCGCCGCATAGGCTTCCGCCTCGCCTCCGAGCTGGGGCCGAAGAAGAAGACCGAAAAGACAAAGGCAGCCAAAGGTTCGCAAGCGCGCGCGACGGACCCGTGACAGCGCGGACGGAATAGGCTAAATCCACCGCGACCAACGGAAGGGACAAGGATCATGGCAGAGCACAAGCCCGGCAGCATGAACATCAAGGCGCAGGAACAGACCTTCGCGGGGTTCGTGACCTTCACCAAATGGTCGGCGGTCGTGATTATCGGCGTCCTGATCTTCATGGCGCTCGTGAACGCCTGACATTCAGCCGGATTCAATTGATCTGATGCGCCGAATTCTCCTGCTTCTGATTCTGCCGCTCTTCCTTGCCAATTGCGCGGAACCCGTCTGGGCGCCTGACGAAGCCGTCGCAAGGGCACGCTACGTCTCGCCCGAACCGCCGTCGATCACGTTGTTTACCGTGGTGCGCACGCTGGGCGGCGAGGGCGCGCATTCGGGCCTGATGATCAATGGCAGCCAGCGGGTGATCTTCGATCCGGCAGGCACCTGGACCAATCCGGCGGCGCCGGAGCGCAACGACCTGCATTACGGCATCACGCCGCGCATGGAACAGTTCTACATCGATTATCACGCGCGCGAGACCTATTACGTCGTCAAGCAAACGGTGCAGGTCAGCCCCGAGGTCGCGGAACTGGCGATCCGCCGGGCCGAAGGCAACGGCGCGGTCGGCAAGGCGCTGTGCGGCACGTCGATCAGCGCGATCCTGAGAGACCTGCCGGGCTTCGAATCGGTGCGCCGCAGCTATTTCCCCGGCAAGATCATGAAGAGCTTCGGCGAACTGCCGGGCGTGGTGACACTGAAGTACACCGATGACAGCCCGAACGACAACAAACCGCTTCTGGTCGAACAGCTGGTCGCGACCCGGTAGGCAATTCGGATCGGACGGCGCGGAAGGGCGGCATGAATGCGCATCTTCGGCCTCATACTCGCGGGCGGCGCCGGACGGCGGATGGGCGGCGCCGACAAGGCGCTTGTGCCATTTGGCGCGGGCACGCTTCTGTCGAATGCCGTGGAACGGTTCGAGCCTCAGGTCGAAATGCTGGCCCTTTCGGCCAATGGCGATCCCGCGCGGTTCGACACCTATGACCTGCCGGTCCTGCCCGACACGGGCGGGGGTGGCGCCGGGCCGATGGCCGGGCTGCTCGCCGGCCTGACCTGGGCCGGGGCGGCAGGCGCCACCCATCTCGCGACGATGGCGGTCGACACGCCCTTCATCCCCGGCGATCTGGTGGCGCGGCTGATGCTGGCGGGCGGTGGCGGCCCCGCCATCGCCGAAAGCGCGGGGCGCGCCCATCCGACGGCCGGTCTCTGGCCCGCGGCGCTTCGCGCGCCGCTGGAGGCGGCGCTTGGCCGCGCGGAAAGGCGCCTCGGCCTTTGGGCGGAACATGTCGGCGCCGTACGCGCCGCCTTCGCCGCGACCTCGCCCGATCCGTTCATGAATGTGAACACCCGCGAAGACCTGGCCGCCGCCGCCCGGCACCTCAGCTAGGTCGCCGCCTCAGTCGAACGTGCCGGTGACCCGACCGAGAAGCATGAAGGCGCGCGCGGTGCGGGTGTCGGACAGCGCCACAAGGTCCTGATCGCTGGCGTTCTTCTCGAAATCGGCGATCGTCTTGTCGAACTGCCGCAGGAAATGGTGCGCCGTATCGCGGAAGACCGTGTCCTGCCGCATCCGCCCGGCGGTGAGGGCAAGGCTCGACCGGTCGCGCACCCCGCCCAGCGCGGCGATGGTCTTGCCGCGCTCGCCTTGCGCGAAACGCCGCCAGAGGTCGGGCTTGGCGCGGTCGGCCTTGATGTCGTCCATATAGATCCCATCCTGCCCGAGCAGGGTCAGGATATCCTGCGCGGCGCGGATCAGCTTGGCGAGGTTGCGATCCTCGAGCGCGCGGCGCAGCGCGCGGATTCCTTCGCGGTCGTCCTGGCTTTCGGGGAAATTCAGCGCCCGGACGAAATCCTGCACCGAAACCGGCGCGGGATTGTCCTCGCCGGGTGACCCGAGCGCCAGCGTCGGCTGCTCCTCTTCGGGATGGGCGGGGCGGGCCGGAACCAGCGCCGCCTTGCGGTCTGCCGACGGCTCGGTCGCCTCGGCGTCGCGCCGCGAGGTGAAGGTGGCAAGCGCGGTCTCTGCCAGACGGGCGGCCTGCGCGATCTCTTCCAGCCTCTTTTCGACCGAGGGACGCGGTGCCATCGACTGCTGGACAAGCGTGGTGCGCAGGATGTCGAGCGTCGCCTGCAGCCTTTGGGTTTCGGTCCTGAGCGTGCTGGTCGCCCGTGCGGTGGCGGCGGCCATCCAGATCAGCGCGACGGGCAGGACGATGGCCAGAAGCACCATCAGCGTGCTGAACCTTCCCGCCGCCCCCTCGCCGCTCGAAAAGAGAAAGAAGAGCCCGACAAGGCCGAGCCAGACCGCCGTAACCGCTGCGGCGATCATGTCGGCGGGCGCGAAACGGCGCTCTGCCGGGGGCGGCTGCATGCGCCCGAGGTCCAGCCCCTGCGGGCCGGCGCGATCGTTGGTCTGATCGGACATCAACGCCTCCTTGAGCGATCAGATATACTGGATGCTCAGGATTTCGTAGCTTTTTTCGCCGCCGGGCGTCCGCACTTCGGCCGTATCGCCCACATCCTTGCCGATCAGCGAGCGGGCAAGCGGCGATTTGATGTTCAGAAGGCCGCGTTCGATGTCGGCCTCGGCCTCGCCCACGATCTGATAGGTCTTTTCCTCGTCGCTGTCCTCGTCGACGACGGTCACGGTCGCGCCGAACTTGACCGAACCCGAAAGCTTCGACGGGTCGATCACCTCGGCGAGCGACAGAAGCGACTCCAGCTCCTTGATCCGGCCCTCGACAAAGCTCTGACGTTCGCGCGCAGCGTGATATTCGGCATTTTCCGACAGGTCGCCATGTTCGCGCGCCTCGGCAATGGCGCGGATCACGGCGGGGCGTTCCACCGACTTCAGGGCCTTCAACTCTTCATCGAGCGCGCCATACCCGGCACGCGTCATCGGGATCTTTTCCATCAAGGATCGGTCCTGCCTTTTGGCATTCTTGCAACATCGTCTGTAAACTCGGGATGCACTCAAGATGTCAATAGCGGGCGAAATCTGATTGCCCTACTTTGGCTCGAGGGTGGGCGAGCAGATCAAATGACCACCAGAACCTATTTTGTCTTCTCGATTTTCTATGCGGTCTTCGCGCTCGCGCTGTCCGGTATGCTGCTGGATGACTGGAGCAAGCTGTTGCCCGGCGCCACGATGGCGTTCGAGGCGAATATCTCGCTTGTGATCCGCTTGCTGGCGGTCTTCTTTCCCTGTCTGCTGCTTGGCGTCATCCGCACCGCCAGGGCGGGAAGGCGCGGGGAACTGATGCGTCTCTTCGCGGCGCTTGCCGGTTGCGTGGCCCTGCAGGTCGGGTTCTTGTGCGTCAAGTCGCTGATCCCGGCTATCGTCCCGTATTATGCGGATCCGCTGCTTGCCAGGCTCGGGCGTTGGCTTCATTTCGGACAGGACGCATGGATGATCGCCCATTCGGTTCCGGGCGGGGCATTCTTTTCCAGCCTGCAACTGGTCTATGTCGATTTCTGGCTGCTTCCGGCACTGTTTCTTCCCGTGGTCCTGGTCGTGTTCGATTCCGACGAAGGCCGGGTGCGCCGGTTCACGCTGATGTTTGTCCTGTGCTGGATCGGGCTTGGCAATGTCGCCGCCATCCTGGGATCGTCGGTCGGTCCGGTCTTTTATGACAGCATCTACGGCAGCGACCGCTTCGCGCAACTGAACGTCGCCCTGAAGGAAAGCGGCATCATCGGTGGCATCGTCGGCCAACAACAGGATTTCCTGCTCAACAGCTATCGTTCGGGCAACTTCCTGATCGGCTCGGGTATTTCCGCCTTTCCGTCCCTGCACGTCGCGATGGCCACGCTTTTCGCGCTCTATCTTGTCGACCGAAGCCGGAAGCTCATGCCGCTGAGCGCGGGCTATGTGATCCTTGTGCTCTTCATGTCGGTCTACACGGGCTATCATTATGCGATCGACGGATATTTCTCGATTCTGGCTGTTTTCCTCATGCATTTCGCACTTCGACGCTTGCGGTTTGCCGCGAAAGAAAATTACGTTTTGAGTGATTGTCAGGCGGCAAACGGTAGTCTAGAGCGTCTCTGACTCGAATTTCCGGTCCGAAAGCCGCTGGGAGATGGACGCTATGACAGAGATCGTGCGCGAAGCGATGGAATATGATGTCGTGATCGTCGGGGGCGGCCCGGCGGGCCTGTCGGCGGCGATCCGGCTGAAGCAGCTTGACCCAGACCGGTCTGTGGTGCTGCTGGAAAAGGGCTCCGAGGTCGGCGCGCATATCCTGTCGGGCGCGGTGCTCGATGTCTCGGGTCTCGATGCGCTCCTGCCCGACTGGCGCACGATGGGCGCACCGATCAAGACCGAGGTGCATGAGGACAATTTCTACATCCTCGGCCCTGCGGGCCAGATGCGCATTCCGAACTGGCCGATGCCGCCCCTGATGTCGAACCATGGCAAATACATCGTCTCGATGGCCAATGTCTGCCGCTGGCTGGCAACGGTGGCCGAGGGTCTGGGCGTCGAGATATTCCCGGGCATGGCGGCCTCCGAGATGGTCTATGGCGCGGACGGCGAGGTGAAGGGGGTAGTCGCGGGCGAGTTCGGCAAGAACCCCGACGGCACGCCGGGCCCGAGCTATGAGCCAGGGCTGGAGCTGCATGGCAAGTATGTCTTTCTTTCCGAAGGCGTGCGCGGGTCGCTCGCCAAGGAAGTGATGGCGAAATACGAGCTGTCAAAAGACCACTGCCCGCAGAAGTTCGGCCTTGGCATGAAGGAAATCTGGGAGATCGACCCCGCCAAGCACAGGGAAGGCACCGTCACCCATACGATGGGCTGGCCGCTCGGCAAGAATGCGGGCGGCGGGTCGTTCATCTATCATCTGGAGAACAACCAGGTCTATGTGGGCTTCGTCGTTCACCTGAACTACAAAAATCCCCATCTTTACCCCTACATGGAATTCCAGCGCTTCAAGCACCATCCGATGGTGGCCGAGCTTCTGAAGGGCGGCAAGCGCGTGGCCTATGGCGCGCGGGCGATCAGCGAGGGTGGCTGGCAGTCGATCCCGAAGATGGTGGCGCCGGGCGTTGCGCTTCTGGGATGTTCGGCGGGCCTGGTGAACGTTCCGCGCATCAAGGGCAACCACAATGCGATGCTCTCGGGCAAGGCGGCGGCAGAGGCGGCGCACGCCGCAATCTCCGCCGGGCGCCAGAGCGACGAGCTGGCCGACTACGAAACCGAGGTCCGGACCGGCCCGATCGGCAAGGATCTGAAGCGGGTCCGCAACGTCAAGCCGATGTGGTCGCGCTGGGGCATGTGGGCCTCGCTTGCCTTCGGCGGGCTCGACATGTGGACGAACAACCTGTTCGGCCTGTCGCTGTTCGGGACGCTGCGCCACGGCAAGTCGGACGCCAGGGCCACCGGCAAGGCCAAGGATTTCCCGAAGATCGACTATCCGAAACCCGATGGCATCCTGTCGTTCGACCGGTTGACCAACGTCGCCTTCGCCGCGACCAACCATTCCGAAAGCCAGCCCTGCCACCTGAAGCTGAAGGATGCGTCGGTGCCGATCTCGGTCAACCTGCCCGACTATGACGAACCGGCGCAGCGCTATTGCCCGGCGGGTGTCTACGAGGTGCTGGAAGGCGACAACGGGCCGCGCTTCCAGATCAACTTCCAGAACTGCGTCCATTGCAAGACCTGCGACATCAAGGACCCGAGCCAGAACATCGTCTGGACCACCCCGCAGGGCGGCGACGGGCCGAACTATCCCAACATGTGACCGGCCTCCGGTGCGCAACCTTCCGCGCGCGCCGGCCCCGGATCGCGAAAAGGTGCGGGATACCCGCATTGCCTTGGGCGACGCGGCGCACTAGGCTTCCTCGGCCTGAATGAGGGAGTTGACCTTGCGTCTCTTGCGTTCCGTTTCGTTGATCGCCCTGCTTGCCGCCGGTGCCACCGCCGCGCTGGCCGACGGGGGCGCGGGTCCTTACCTTGCTGGCCGGGTGGCAAGCATCCACGCCGATTACAAGGCAGCGGCGGCCTATTTCACCCAGGCGCTCGTCAGTGACCCGACCAACGCGGAACTGCAGGAAAATGCGCTTCTCGCACAGCTCGCGATCGGGGCATTCGACAAGGGGCAGCCCATGGCCGAGGCGCTTGACCGTGGCGGAGTCAAAAGCCCGATCGCCGATATGGCGATCCTTGCGACCAAGGTTCGGGCGGGCGACTTTCAGGGCGTGATCGCGGCGCTTGACGCGGGCAAAAGCTCCGGCCCGCTGGTCGACGGGTTCCTGCGGGCCTGGTCGGTCCTCGGCAATGGGCAGATGTCGGATGCGCTTGCCGCCTTCGACGGGCTGGTGAAGCAGCCGCAGATCAAGTCGCTGGCGCTATACAACAAGGCGCTGGCGCTGGCGTCGGTCGGTGATTTCGAAGGGGCGGACAAGATCCTTTCCGGCGCCGAGGCCGGGCCGATCAATGCCACGCGCCGCTCGGTCGTGGCGCATGCGCAGGTCCTGAGCCAGCTCGAGCGCGACAAGGATGCGCTGGAGCTGATCGACAAGATTTTCGGGGCGGACACCACCGATCCGGTGATCGCGCCCCTTCGCGCCGATCTGGCGGCGGGCAAATCGGTGCCGTTCGATCTCATCCGCTCGCCGATTGACGGGCTCGCGGAAGTCTATTTCGCTGTCGCCTCGGCGCTTGGCAACGATCTGCGTCCCGGCGACATCTCGTCGGAAATCGACGTGCTGCTCTTCGCCCGCACCGCGCTGCATCTGCGCCCCGATCTGAGCGAGGCGGCGCTCGTCGCGGCCGACATGCTCGAGCGGCAGGAACAGCACGAGCTGGCCATCGAGGTCTACCAGGGGATCGACCCGGCGAGTCCCGATCATCTGGCGGCCGAGTTGGGTCGGTCGGAGGCGCTTCTGGCCGAAGGCAAGACCGATGCTGCGATCGAGGTTCTGCAACAGCTGTCGCGCGCTGCGCCCGACCGGATCGCGATCTGGGCCTCGCTCGGCGATGTGCTGCGCCGCAACGAACGCTTCAGCGAAGGGGCGGAGGCCTACGACCGGGCTCTGGCGCTGGTCGAGGGCGACGCCAGGGATTTCTGGGGCCTCTATTACGCCCGCGGCATCTGCCAGGAACGGCTGGACAAGTGGGACGCGGCCGAGGCGGATTTCCGCAAGGCGCTCGACCTCAGCCCCGATCAGCCCTCTGTCCTCAACTATCTTGGCTATTCGCTGCTGGAAAAGAAGGTGAAGCTCGACGAGGCGCTCGCGATGATCGAAAGGGCCGCGAAAGCCCGGCCCGACGACGGCGCGATCAGCGACAGCCTCGGCTGGGCCTTCTACCGGCTTGGCCGCTACGCCGATGCCGAGGCTGAGATGGAACGCGCTATCCATCTCATGCCGGTCGATCCGGTTGTGAACGATCATCTGGGCGATGTCTACTGGGCGGTCGGGCGCAAGCGCGAAGCAGAGTTCCAGTGGAAACGCGCGCTGTCCTTCAAGCCCGACACCGAGGACGAGGCAAAGCGCATCCGCCGCAAGCTGGAGGTCGGGCTGGATCTGGTACTGAAGGAAGAGGGGTCCGATCCGCTCGCCGTCACCAAGAATGGCAATTGAGAGCTTCGCGCCCGCCAAGATCAACCTGACGCTTCACGTCACCGGACGGCGGGCGGACGGCTATCACCTGCTCGACAGCCTTGTCGTGTTCGCGGATCTGGGCGACCGGATCTGCGCCGAGGCGGCGGATGATCTGTCGCTTGAAGTTACCGGGCCGATGGCGGCCGGGCTGACGGCAGGACCGGACAATCTGGTGGTCAGGGCGGCGCGGTTGATGGGCGTGCGGGGCGCGCGGCTGGTCCTGGAAAAGCATCTGCCGCTCGCCTCCGGCATTGGCGGGGGCTCGTCGGACGCGGCGGCGGCCCTCAGGGCGCTGGCGCAACTGACCGGCCAGCCGCTGCCGGAGGCAAGGGCCACCGTGGCGCTTGGCGCCGATGTGCCGGTCTGCCTCGACCCGCGCCCGCAGCGCATGAGGGGGGTGGGAGAGCGGCTTGAGCCTGTGGCGGGATTGCCGCCTTTCTGGATGGTCCTGGCCAATCCCGGCGTCGATGTCCCGACACCGGCGGTTTTCCGTGACCTCGACCGCCGCGATGGGGCGCCGATGGCCGACCCCCTGCCCGCTTGCCGCGACCTTGCGGCGCTGGCCGCCTTTCTCTCCGGCCAGCGCAATGACCTCGAAACGCCCGCGCGCCGGATCGCGCCGGTGATCGGACAGGTCCTGTCGGCGCTGGCGTCGGCGCCGGGCTGCCGTCTGGCGCGCATGTCGGGATCGGGCGCGACCTGTTTCGGGTTGTTCGCCGATGCGGCGCAGGCCGATGCCGCCCGCGCGCATATTGCGGCGCTGGAACCGGGCTGGTGGGTCAGGTCCGCACCCGCGCTGGTCTGAGCGAAGGTCAGAGGCCGCGGCGCTTCAACCCCAGGGCCTCGGCATGATCGTCCACCAGCTTGCGCTCACGCGCGGCAAGCGCCTGGTGGCGCGGATAGACAGGCTGCGCGCGATCGTCGATCAATGATGTCCAGCCAACGGTGGTGGCAAAGAACCGCGCGACGCCCTCCGGCCCGAATTCGCGGAAAAACCCCTGGACCACCGCGTCGAGATAAGACAGCAGGACCGGATGTGTGGCGCCCGGATCCCCATGCGCTGGATCGACCGCATATATCTCGACCCGTTCCGCCCAGACCGGCGCCGGTGCCAGACAATCCGCGGACAGGAGGTGGCGGCGGTAAGCCGCCTCGCGCCGGTCGAGCGCCGCCCAGTCGCCCGAAGCAACTGCCGCGACCAGCCCGTCGATGGCCGCGCCCGGGGCAGCTTCGACCGACAGGAAGGCATGGGGGCGCAGCCGGGTCTGCCGCCAGACCCGGCGCCAGCCATCGAGGCGCGCAGGCGCGCCCGGCACATGATCGTGCGTCGCGCGATTGACGAGCGAGCCATAGCCGAAGAAGGCAGGAAGACGGTCTTGGTCCATGGTGGAGTGATCGCCCGTCCGGTTACTCGGGGCAAGCCCTGCGTCGCACTGGACAACTGAAGTGTCGCATACAGTCGCATACCTCTTGCCAATCGGCCCCTTTGTCGGCTAACGAGACCGCGTCAGGATCGGGAGAATCCGGTCAGGCGTCCACGCCTGTGCCGGTGCCGAAGGAGCAACCGCCCCGGTAAACTCTCAGGCGCAAAGGACCGTCCTGGCAGCGGAACTCTGGAGAGACCCCGGACCTGATCCGGGGCGCCGAAGGGATAACGATCTCAGGCGAAAGGACAGAGGGGGCATCGGAGCGGACGGGACCAGCCTGTCCGGAAACGGTGCCGGAACTCTAGTGACCGGCGTGACAAGGGGAGGGCGGCAATGGCCGACCTGAAGCGTACGGTCTTTTACGATCTGCATGTGGAACTGGGCGCCAAGATCGTGCCCTTCGCGGGCTACGAGATGCCTGTGCAATATCCGATGGGCGTCCTGAAGGAGCATCTTCATACGCGCTCGGACGCGGGTCTTTTCGACGTCAGCCACATGGGTCAGGTGATCCTGAAGCCGAAGTCAGGCCGCTACGAGGATGCCGCGCTGGCGTTCGAGCGGCTGATGCCGGTCGATGTTGCGGGGTTGGCCGAAGGGCGCCAGCGCTATGGCATGTTCACCAATGACGAGGGCGGAATTCTCGACGATCTGATGTTCGCCAACCGGGGCGATCATCTGTTCGTGGTGGTCAACGCCGCCTGCAAGGATAAGGACATCGCCCATATGCGGACGCATCTTGCAGACGCTTGCGACGTGATCGCGATCACCGACCGCGCGTTGGTGGCACTGCAGGGGCCGAAGGCCGAAGCGGCCCTGGAAGCGTTGGTGCCGGGTGTCGCCGCGATGAAGTTCATGGATGTGGCGATCCTGCCCTGGTCGGGGGTCGATCTGTGGATTTCCCGCTCGGGCTACACCGGCGAGGACGGCTACGAGATTTCGGTGCCCGAAACGCAGGCCGTGGCCTTCGCCCGGGCGCTGCTCGCCCGGCCCGGCGTCGCGCCCATCGGCCTTGGCGCGCGCGATTCGCTTCGGCTGGAGGCGGGCATGTGCCTTTACGGCCATGACATCGACACCACCACGAGCCCGGTCGAGGGCAACCTGACCTGGGCGATCCAGAAGGCCCGCAGGACAGGCGGCGCGCGCGCGGGCGGCTTCCCCGGCGCGGCGCGCATTCTCGGCGAACTGGCCGACGGACCCGCCCGCCGCCGCGTGGGCCTGCGCCCAGAAGGCCGGGCGCCGATGCGCGAAGGCACGGTGGTCTATGCAGGCACCGAGGGCGGCGAGCCGATCGGCGCCATCACCTCGGGCGGCTTCGGCCCCTCGATCGAAGGGCCGATGGCGATGGCCTATCTGCCGGCACACCTCAAGGACGGCGACACGGTCTATGCGGATGTGCGCGGCAAGCGACTGCCCGCCACGCTTGCGCCGATGCCCTTCCATCCGACATCCTACAAACGCTGATCCAACAGGAGCTATCCATGACCATGAAATATACAGAAGACCACGAATGGCTGCGCGTCGATGGCGATGTCGTCGTGGTGGGCATCACCGAACATGCCGCCGAACAGCTGGGCGATGTGGTCTTCGTCGAGCTGCCCGAGGTCGAGACGGTGGTCGCCAAGGGCGATGATTGCGCGGTGATCGAAAGCGTCAAGGCCGCTTCCGACATCCTTGCGCCGCTCGACGGCGAGATCGTCGCGGTGAACGAGAAGCTGGTCGACAACCCCGGCCTCGTGAACGAGGACCCGCTGGGCGCAGCCTGGTTCTTCAAGATGAAGATCGACGATCTGTCCGTGCTCGACCAGTATATGGACGAAGATGCCTACAAGGACCTGATCGGCTGACGGGCGCGGCGGCGCCCCCGATCCGGCGCCCGGAGCGGAACGGCATATGGCCCTGCCGAACCCTCCGGGTGTCTTACCCCCTCAGGAGCTGATCATGACCTACAAGCCGACCAATTACCTGCCCTACGATTTCGCCAACCGCCGTCATATCGGCCCCTCGCCCGCCGAAATGGCTGAGATGTTCAAGGTCCTGGGCGTGAAGGATCTGGAAGAGCTGATCGACCAGACCGTGCCGAAATCTCTGCGGCAGGAAAAGCCGCTCGACTTCGGCAAGCCCAAGTCCGAGCGTGAGCTTCTGTGGTTCATGCGTCAGGTGGCCAGGAAGAACAAGGTCTTCACCTCGATGATCGGCCAGGGTTTCTATGGCACGGTCTGCCCGCCGGCAATCCAGCGCAATATCCTGGAAAATCCCGCCTGGTACACCGCCTACACGCCCTATCAGCCGGAAATCAGCCAGGGTCGTCTGGAAGCGCTTCTGAACTACCAGACCATGGTCTGCGACCTGACCGGGCTCGAGATCGCCAATGCCTCGCTTCTTGACGAGGCGACGGCGGCAGCCGAGGCAATGACGATGGCGCACCGGGTCGCGAAATCGAAATCGAACCTCTTCTTCATCGACCAGGAATGCCATCCGCAGAATATCGAGGTCATGCGGGTCAGGGCCGAACCCCTGGGGATCGAGGTCATGGTCGGCGATCCGGTCGATCTGGATGCCACCAGGGTTTTCGGCGCGATCTTCCAGTATCCGGGCACCCACGGTTACCTGATGGATTTCACCAAGCCCATCGCCGCGCTGCATGAGCAGGGCGCCATCGGCATCATGATCGCCGACATCATGGCGCTGACCATCCTGAAGGAGCCGGGCGCAATGGGCGCCGACATCGCCGTGGGTTCCACCCAGCGCTTCGGCGTGCCCATGGGCTATGGCGGGCCATCGGCCGCCTACATGGCCTGCAAGGACAAGCACAAGCGCGACATGCCCGGCCGGATCGTCGGCGTCTCGATCGACGCGCAGGGCGGCAAGGCCTATCGCCTCAGCCTCCAGACGCGCGAACAGCACATCCGCCGCGAGAAGGCCACCTCGAACGTCTGCACCGCGCAGGCGCTTCTCGCCAACATGGCCTCTTTCTACGCGGTCTATCACGGGCCAGAGGGGCTGAAGGCCATCGGCCAGCGCATCCACCGCAAGGCGGTGCGCGTGGTCGCGGGGCTGGAGAAGGCGGGCTACAAGGTCACGCCCAAACATTTCTTCGACACGTTCACGGTCGAGGTGGGCGCCATGCAGTCCATCATCATGAAGGCCGCCCGCAAGGAGCGGATCAACCTTCGCAAGGTCGGCACCACCAAGGTCGGCATCTCGCTGGATGAAACCACCCGCGCCGAAACGGTCGAACGGCTGTGGCGGGCCTTCGGGATCGAGAAGAAGGACGACCGGATCACCCCTGGCTACCGCATCCCGGACGCGCTTCTGCGCGAGAGCGATTATCTGACCCATCCGGTGTTCCACATGAACCGGGCGGAAACCGAGATGATGCGCTACATGCGCCGCCTCGCCGACCGCGACCTGGCGCTGGACCGGGCGATGATCCCCCTCGGCTCCTGCACGATGAAGCTGAATGCCGCCGCAGAGATGATGCCGATCACCTGGCCGGAATTCTGCAACCTCCATCCGTTCGCGCCCGTCGATCAGGCGGAAGGCTATGCGGAACTGTTCAGGGATCTGTCCGCGAAGCTCTGCACCATCACCGGCTATGACGCGATGAGCCTGCAGCCCAACTCGGGCGCGCAGGGCGAATATGCGGGCCTTCTGACCATCCAGGCCTATCACAAGGCGCGCGGCGAGGCGCATCGCAAGGTCTGCCTGATCCCGACCTCGGCCCATGGCACCAACCCGGCTTCGGCACAGATGGCGGGCATGAAGGTCGTGGTGGTGAAGGCGCGGGAAAACGGCGATATCGACGTCGAGGATTTCCGCGCCAGGGCCGAAGCGGCGGGCGGCGATCTGGCAGCCTGCATGATCACCTATCCCTCGACCCACGGCGTCTTCGAGGACACTGTGCGCGAGGTCTGTGCGATCACGCACCAGCATGGCGGGCAGGTCTATATCGACGGCGCGAACATGAACGCGATGGTCGGCCTCGTCCGGCCCGGCGATCTGGGCGGCGACGTGAGCCACCTCAACCTGCACAAGACCTTCTGCATCCCGCATGGCGGCGGTGGCCCGGGCATGGGTCCGATCGGCGTGAAGGCCCATCTCGCGCCGCATCTGCCGGGCCATCCGGTCACGGGCGGGCACGAGGGGCCGGTGTCGGCCGCGCCCTGGGGCTCTGCCTCGATCCTGCCGATCTCCTGGGCCTATATCCTGATGATGGGCGGACAGGGGCTGACGCAGGCAACGAAAGTGGCGATCCTGAATGCCAACTACATCGCCAAACGGCTGGAGGACGCCTATCCGATCCTGTTCAAGGGCCAGAACGGGCGGGTCGCGCATGAATGCATCCTCGACACCCGTGCCTTTGCCGACAGCTGCGGGATCACCGTGGACGATATCGCCAAGCGCCTCATCGACAATGGGTTCCACGCACCGACCATGAGCTGGCCGGTCGCGGGCACGCTGATGGTCGAGCCGACGGAATCGGAGACGAAGGCAGAGCTTGACCGGTTCGTCACCGCCATGCTCGCGATCCGCGCCGAGATCGATGCGGTGGAAAAGGGCGAGATCGACCGCGACAACAACCCGCTGAAGCATGCGCCCCACACGGTGAATGCGCTGATCGGCGACTGGGACCGGCCCTACAGCCGCGAACAGGGCTGCTTCCCGCCCGGCGCCTTCCGGGTCGACAAATACTGGCCGCCCGTCGGCCGGGTCGACAATGTCTATGGCGACCGCAACCTGATCTGCATCTGCCCGCCGGTCGAAAGCTACGCCGAAGCGGCAGAGTGACCAGAGCCTGAGACTGCCTGCCCCGCGCGGCGCGGGGCGGGCGGTCCGTTGACCTTCCCCCGTCCGCCCCATAGCGTCGCGCGAAACGAGATGGACGAGGCGCGATGACGGCACAGGATGCCATTGGATGTCCCGACGGGCCCGACCCTCAGGCCGGGACGCTTCTCAACGGCTTCTGGGCCTCGCTTCCGATTGTCCTTGGCTATGTTCCGATCGCCTTTGCCTTCGGCGTCGCCGCGCGCGGCGTCGGCCTGACCCTGGCCGAGGCAGTCGCGCTGTCGCTCATCCTCTATTCCGGCGGTGCGCAATTCGTGGCGCTGGCGCTGATCGGCAGCGGCGCGCCTTTCCTCGTCTCGGCCTTCACGCTGATCGCCATGGGCCTGCGGCATGTGCTCTACGGCCCGGCGCTCATGCGCCGCGCGGGGCCGGGCGCGGCGCGGCGTCATGCCTGGGCGTGGGCCTGGGGCCTGACCGACGAGGTCTTCGGCACCGCCCTTGGCGCACTCGCGCGCGGGCGACGGTTCTCTGAGCCTTTCATGTTCGGCCTCGGCCTTGGCGCCTATCTGGCATGGGGTACGGGCACGGCAATGGGGGCCTATGCGGGCAGCGGCGCGCTCGCGGCCTGGCCCGCCGTCGAGGCAGGGCTCGGCTTCATGCTGCCCGCGCTCTTCCTCGCGCTCCTCCTTTCGGTCCTCTCGCGCGCGCAGCTGCCGGTGCTGGCAGTGGCGGCGGCGGCGACCGTCGCCGTGACGCTCGCCTGGTCGGGCACCGCTGGGCTTCTCGCAGGTATGATCGCAGGCGCTGTCGCGGGCGTTCTGAACCGGAGAGGCGACAGCGGTGCGCATTGAGGTCCTTGCCCTTGCCTGCATCGTCGGCGCCTGCAACTGGGCCTTCCGCTACTTTCCGACCCGCGCCAACCTGCATGAACTGCCGCCCGGCAGTCCGGTGACTCGCTTCCTCGCCGCGACCGGCCCTGCTGCCATCGGCACGCTGTTCGTCGCCTCGGTCCTGCCGCTCGTGAAAGACCTGTCCGGCCCCGCGCCGCTGACGCTTGGCGCGGGTGTCGGCGCCGTGCTTCTGGTCCATGCCATGACCCGTTCGGTGGTCATCGCGACGCTCGCGGGTGCTGTCGCCTATGGTGGCGCCTTCTGGCTTGCCGCTGCCTGAGCCTGATTTGATCTCGGACAAAGTGCCCACTCTTGTGGCATGATTTCCTCGGCCCACAGGAACGAAAGGGCGCGATCATGCTGGAGATAACCCCCGCCACCGTCATCCAGGTCGTCTTTCTCGCGCGGGAGGGAAGGACAGCGGAGGCCGAGCTGCGCGATTTCATCGCCGGGCTGAACGAGGATGAGAAGGCACAGCTCACTGCCGTCGCCTGGGTCGGACGCGGCGCGTTCGAACCCGAGGAATTCGACGAGGCGGTCGCCACCGCGATGGCGGAGGCCACGACACCCACCGAGGATTACCTGATGGGCATGCCGCATCTTGCCGAAAATCTCGAAGCCGGGCTCGACGCTTTGGGTATCGATGTGACCGCCGAAGAGGAAGACCTGCTCTGACCTTGCAATGCGCGCGGCTGGCATAGATATATTCCTCAAGAGGAATATGAGGATGCCATGACCGCCGCGCCCGCCCCTTCGCTCAAGCTGACCTGCACGACTTGCGGCCAGATGAACCGACTGCCCGCCGACCGCCTGTCGCGCGGACCGAAATGCGCGATCTGCGGCGCCGCGCTGACCGGCCCGAAGGTCGCCGAGCTTGACGCGGCCGCCCATGACAAGGCGGTCCGGGGCGACGACCTGCCGCTCATTGTCGATTATTGGGCGCCCTGGTGCGGCCCCTGCCGGATGATGGCGCCGGAGTTCGCCAGGGCCGCTGCCGCGGCCGGGCCTGCCGTCCGCTTCGCCAAGATCAATACCGAGGATCATCCGGCGGTGTCGCAGCGGCTGGCGATCCGGGGCATCCCGCTTCTGATCCTGTGGAAGGGCGGGCGCGAGGTTGCGCGCCTTGCGGGTGCGCGCCCGGCCGCCGACATTCTCGCCTTCGTCCGCTCCCATGTTCCGGCCAGCTGAGCGCTGGCATAATCGAGCGGCCCCGCCCGAGCAGAGCCTTGACATTGGCCGCCTCCTCCGCCAAATACCCGCGCACGGACGGGGCAGTAGCTCAGTTGGGAGAGCGTATCGTTCGCAATGATAAGGTCAGGGGTTCGATCCCCCTCTGCTCCACCAAATCAGCCGCCTACGACATTGATTTAATACTGAGAACTGTAGATCAAGCGGTGATGTTCCCCCAATAGCTCTGGGATGGCCCGGGAATTTGGCGGAACGAGCGGCTACTGACCGCCACGCAGAATAGCGCTGGCCCACCATGTCGATGAAACCTGTCCCGCGACCTGTCAAGAACGGTCGAGCGCGGTTCCTTCCGAC
The DNA here is from genome assembly GCA_041397305.1 of Paracoccaceae bacterium. Taxonomy (GTDB): domain Bacteria; phylum Pseudomonadota; class Alphaproteobacteria; order Rhodobacterales; family Rhodobacteraceae; genus TMP-24. Next base: position 141,522 of record JAWKWX010000003.1, read on the forward strand.
CGGTCTTGCGATCCTCGACCGTCCCGCGGGTTCGCCACTTCGCGAATGGCTGCGACTTGATATCAGGCTCCCTGCTCAGCGCCGCAGCCCTGCGGAGGGCGGTTATTTGCGGTTGATGCAGACCACACGGGGTTGGGTCATCTCCTCGTAGGCAAAACGCACGCCTTCGCGGCCGAGGCTGCCGTATTTGAAGCCGCCAAAAGGCATGGCGTCAAAACGGTAGTCCGAGGAATCGTTCACCATGACACCCCCCGCCTCGATGCGGCTTGCCGCCTCGAGGGCCAGATCGAGGCGTGCCGTGAAGATCCCTGCGTGCAGGCTAAAGTCGACGGCATTGGCCAGCGCGATGGCCTCGTCAAAGCTGTCGAAAGGTTCCAGCGTGACGACGGGGGCGAAGGCTTCCTCGCACCAGAGCGCGGCGCTGTGAGGAACCGCCTCCAACACGGTCGGGGCGTAGAGAGCACCGTCGCGCCGATGACCGGTCAAGAGCCTCGCTCCGGCCTTGAGCGCGCGATCAACAAGGTCTTCGGCGCGGCGGGCGGCGGTTTCAGTGATCATCGGGCCAAGATCGGTGGACTCGTCTGCCGGGTCGCCCGGACGCAAGGCAGCGGTGCGGGCGACGAACGCTGCGCGGAAAGCGTCGTAGACCGGGCGTTCGATCAGAAGGCGCTGGGTGCCGATGCAGTTCTGCCCGGCAGCCCAGAAGGCGCCCGAGACACAGGCCTCGACCGCCGTTTCAAGATCGGCGTCGGCCATGACGATGACGGGCGCATTTCCGCCAAGGTCCATGGCAAGCTTTTTCAGCCCGGCCTGATGCGAGATCGCCTCGCCTGTCCTGAAGCCGCCCGTGAAGGAGACCATGCGGATCGAGCGGGCGGCGACCAGCGCCGCGCCAAGATCGGGGCCACCCACGACGGGGGTGACGACCTCGGGCGGCAGGCCGGCCTCGACCAGAACCTCGACCAGGGACAAGGCGGACAGCGGGGCGAGTTCCGAGGGCTTGAGGATAACCGCATTGCCACCGGCAATCGCGGGGCCCAGTTTGTGAGCCACGAGGTTCAGCGGATCGTTGAAGGGGGTGATAGCAAGGATGATGCCCAGCGGTTCGCGGGTGAACCAGCCCATGCGGTTTTCCGAGCCGGCATAGGCATCGAAGGGGATGACCTCGCCTGCGCCGCGCTTGGCCTCTTCGGCGGAAAGCTTGAGCGTGTTGACGCAGCGCGTCACCTCCTTGCGGGCTTGGCGCAGGGTCTTGCCGGCCTCGGCAGTGATCTGGCGCGCAAAGATCTCGGTCCGTGCCTGCACCAACCCGGCGGCGGTTTCGATGATCTGGGCGCGGCTGTGGCGGGGCAAGGCGCGCGCCAACGTCTGTCCATGGGCGGCGCGGGCCAGGATCTGCGGCAAGTCGGCAGTGGTGGCCATCGCCACCTCGCCGACGACTGCGTCATCGAAGGGGTTGAAGACCTGGCATGTGGCAGACCCGGCTGCAGGAACGTATGTCTGTGCCAGCAAGGGGATGTGTCCGGTCATGATCTTGCCTATCTGGCCCAGCAGGCGCGGAGGTCGGGCGGGCGCAGGAAAGGTGTTGGCGTTCACGCGACAGCCTCTTCACGGGTCAGCTGATCCATCACCTCGCGCACGGCGGCTTCGGCTATGTCGATGATCGCATCCGCCTCGGCCGGGGTGGTGACCAGCGGCGGGGCGAAGCCCAGGATGTCCCCATGGGGCATGGCGCGGGCAATCAGCCCGCGTGCCCGTGCGGCGGCCGAGACACGGGCGCCCACCTTGAGCGCCGGATCGAAGCGCTGCTTGCGGTCGCGGTCGGCGACGAACTCGATGGCGGCCATCAGGCCGACGCCGCGCACCTCGCCCACGATGGGCATTTGGGCGAAGACCTGACGCAGGCGGGCTTGGAAATGGGCACCCGTGGTGCGGGCATTGCCGGGCAGGTCTTCGCGTTCGACGATATCCAGAACGGCATTGGCACAGGCCACGCCGATGGGGTGGCCGGAATAGGTATAGCCGTGGCTGAACGCCCCGACGCGGTCGGCCCCTTCCTCGATGACCTTGAAGACCTTCTCACCGATGATGGCGGCCGAAAGTGGCACATATGCCGAGGTCAGGCCCTTGGCGACCGTGATGAGATCGGGCTCGATATCGTATTTGGTACAGCCAAAGAGCGCGCCAGTGCGGCCGAAACCCGTGACGACCTCGTCGGCGATCAGCAGCACGTCGTATTCGCGCAGCACCGCCTGAATGGCAGCCCAATAGCCTGCAGGCGGCGGGGTGATGCCGCCGGTGCCCAGAACCGGCTCGGCGATGAAGGCACCCACCGTATCGGGGCCTTCGCGCAGGATGAGCGCTTCCAACTCCGCCGCGCGGCGGGCCGAGAACTGCTCTTCGCTTTCGCCCGGTTCGGCGCCCCAGTAGTGATGCGGCGCGCCGGTATGGCGGATCAGGCCCATCGGCAGATCCATGTGGTCATGGTAGAAGCTCATCCCGGTCATCGAGCCGGAGATGACCGAGCAGCCGTGGTAGCCCCGATCGCGCGAGATGATCTTCTTCTTGCCCGGCTTTCCGCGCAGGTTGTTGTAATACCAGACAAGTTTTGCCTGGGTCTCGTTGGCGTCCGAGCCGGACATGCCGTAGAATACCTTGCTCATCTTGCCGGGCGCCATGCGCACCAGGCGGTCGGACAGGATCGCGAGCTGATCGGTCGTATGGGCGGCGTAGGAGTGGTAGTAAGCCAGTTGATGCGCCTGTTTGGCTATGGCATCGGCGACCTCGTCGCGGCCATAGCCGATGTTGACGCAGTAAAGCCCGGCGAAGGCGTCGATATAGCTGTTGCCCCTGGCGTCCTGAATGCGGATGCCCTTGCCCCCGGTGACGATGGTCGGATCGCCGGCCTTGCCGCTGGCATAGTCTTTCGCCTGAGTGAAGGGATGCAGAACGCTGCCGCGGTCCATGTCGGCGATCTGGGAAAGACTGTGATCCATCTGCGGCTCCTGTGGCATGGGGTGGGCCACAGAATACCGGGACAAGCAGGCGGTTTGCGTCGTAGTTCTGGCGCTGCGCGCAGGAATCCTGCTATTTGATGGGCAAAGAGACAAGAAAGCTGCACATGGCACTTGACGCGATCGACCTGAAGATTCTCCGCGCCCTGCAGGAGAACAACCGTCATTCCAGCGAGGCACTGGGCGAGATGATCGGCCTGTCGCCGACAGCCTGTCAGCGGCGGATGAAACGGCTGCGCGAGGAGAAGGTGATCGAGGCCGATCTGTCCATCGTCTCGCCCAAGGCGGTCGGGCGCGAGTTGACGACGCTCGTCTATGTCACGCTGGAACGTGAGCGGGCCGATATCATCGACCGGTTCAAGGCGGCGATCCGGTCCACGCCGGAAATCATGACCGGATATTATGTCACGGGCGATGCCGATTTCGTGCTGGTGGTGACGGCCCGTGACATGGAGGATTTCGAGCAGTTCACCCGGCGGTTCTTCTATGGGAACCCCGATATCCGGGGCTTCAAGACCATGGTGGTGATCGACCGGGTGAAGGCCGGGTTCGCGCTGCCGATCGGTTAGGCCCGAAGGATCGTGCCCGCCTGCGGATGGCAGGCGCGGACATGGGTGGCTATGGCGGTATCCTGCACACCAGTTCCGGTCAGGTCGCAGATTGTCACGTCTTGCGGGCTTTGGCGGCCGGGTCTTGCGCCGATGATCACCTCGCCCAGTTCCGTCGGGCGGCCCTTGGTCCAGAGGCCAGCGGCCAGGGCGGCCTCCAACTCGCCCGAGACCTCGGCCTGGGGGGTGCGGTCGCAGACATAGGCGTCGGCAGCGACGAGGGCGTGGGGGTCGATCTCGGTCTTGCCGGATTGGTCCGATCCCATGGCGGTTATGTGCAGCCCCGGATGCAGCCATTCGGCGCGGATCAGGGGCTGGCGCGACGGCGTCGTGGTGACGACCAGTTGCGCAGCCCGCACAAGGGTTGCGGCGCTGTCCACGGCCTGCGCCTCGACGCCCAGAAGGGCTGCAAGATCTGCCGCGCAAGCGCGGGCCTTTGCCGCATCGCGGCCATGGACCAGAAGCCGCCGGAAGGGCCGCACCAGATGGGCGGCCCGCATCTGCAACCGTGCCTGCACCCCGGTGCCGATCACGCCCGCGGTCTCAACAGTCTCGGGTGCCAGATGGCGGGCGGCCACGGCCCCGGCGGCAGCGGTGCGGATATCGGTCAGATAGCCATTGTCGAGAAAGATCGACTGCACGAGGCCGGTGGCGGCCGAAAACAGGATCATCAGCCCGTTCAGGCTGGGCAGGCCAAGCTGCGGATTGTTGAAAAAGCCGGGGCTGACCTTGATGGCAAATCCGTCAAAGCCGGGGATGTAGGCGGTTTTCACATCAACCTCGCCATGCGCGGCGGGCAGGTCCATCGACAGGATCGGCGGCATGACCACACCACCCGAAGCCAGTGCGGCAAAGGCGGCCTCGATCACGTCGACAGCGGTCAGGTCCAGCGCGACAAGGCGGCGCAGTTCGGCCTCGGTGACGACCTGGATGTCATGCGGCATGGGATTCACCCTTGAGGAAGAGATCGCCGATGCGCAGGTCGCGGCCAGCGACCAGATCGGCAAAGGTGGTCATATCGGTGTTGCGCCCGGTGAGGATGGTGGCGGTGGGGCCAGTCAGGGTCACGGCACCGGTCATCACGGCCGCGAGGCCGACGACGGATGCACCTTCGGCCACCATGCGGTCATGGTGAAAGAGCGCCAGCATGGCATCGCGGATGGCTGTTTCGCTGACCAGCACCACGTCATCCAGCAAGTCGCGGCACATCGCAAAGGTGAACCGGTTCCGCAGACCGATGCCGCCGCCCAGACTGTCGGCAAGTGAGGGGTATTCGGTCACCGCCACCGGGTGCCCGGCAGCTAGCGAGGCCTGCATGGCCGCGCCGCGCTCCATCGAGACGCCGATGACGCGGAGGCGGGGCGCTATGGACTTGGCGGCCAGAGCCACGCCGGCGGCAAGCCCTCCTCCCGACAGGGGCACGAGAAGGGTCTCGAGATCGGGCCGCGCGAGGACCAGCTCGAGCCCAATGGTGCCCTGCCCCGCGATGACGCGGGCATCGTCAAAGGGCGGGATTTCCACCAGCCCCTCGGTAGCGACAAGGCGAAGGCTTTCGGCGGCGGCATCGTCCTGCGAGTGGCCGACGATCCGCACTTCGGCACCCAGCCCGCGGATTCCCGCGACCTTGGCGTCGGGTACAAGGGACGACATGCAGACCACCGCGCGCATCCCTTGCTGGCGCGCGGCATAGGCGATGGCGCGGCCATGATTGCCAGTGGAGCAGCAGACCACCCCCGGGGCGGCGGGCGGCAAGGCGGCCAGAGCATTGAGCGCGCCGCGCAGCTTGAAGGCGCCCATGGGCTGGGTGCATTCCAGCTTGAGGAGCAACTCCTGCCCAAGGCCGGGGATCTGCGAAGGCACCAGAGGCGTGCCGTCGGCCTTGCCGCGGATCACCGCCGCGGCGGCCAGGACATCGGCCAGCAACGGGCGATCAGTCGGCATCCTTCACCGCCCGCAGGAACTGCTGCGTCCGTTCCTTCTGCGGGTTGGTGAAGAACTGATCGGGCGGGGCCTGTTCCTCGATCTTTCCCCTGTAGAAAAAGCAGATGCGGTCCGAGATGTCGCGGGCAAAACCCATCTGGTGGGTGACCATCAGCATGGTCAGGTCATGTTCGGCCACAAGCTTGCGGATGACCTCTGTCACCTCGCCGATCACCTCGGGGTCAAGCGCCGAGGTTACCTCGTCGAACAGCATGATGCGGGGCCGCATGGCCAGCGCACGGGCGATCGCGACGCGCTGCTGCTGGCCGCCCGACAGACGCGAGGGGTGCTGGTCCTTCTTGTCGATCATGCCGACCATCGCCAGCAGTTCCTCGGCCCGCGCCCGCGCCTCGGCCTTGGGCAGGCCCAGCACCTGCACCGGACCTTCCATGCAGTTCTGCAGCGCGGTCATATGCGGGAACAGGTTGAAATGCTGGAAACACATGCCGATCGAGGTGCGCATCCGCCGAAGATGCGCCTCGTCCGCGGGCACCAGTCTGCCACCCCGCTCCATATGGGTCAGCGGCTTGCCATCGACATAGATGACGCCACCGTTGATGGTTTCCAACGTCATCAGCATGCGCAGGACCGTGGTCTTGCCCGACCCGGAGGGACCGATCACCGACACCATCTCGCCGCGCTGGATGTCGAAATTGAGATCGTCGAAGAGCACGACCAGAGAGCCGCCAGCTCTTGGTGACGTTCGCAAGCGCACCATCGGGCGGTCGTTCTCAGGCAGCTCCAGCGGGCGGTGGAAGAAGGTCCATGGTTCTCCAGTTGCGGCGCATGGCCTGGTTCCCTTGAACGGACAAGGCCCGCCGTGGGCAGCGACAGGGCAGGAAATATCCCGCCCACCAGCGTGTAGGGTTCCAGAAAGCGATAGGTTTCAGAGCCGATGGCATTGGCGGCCTGCATCAGCTCGGTCACCCCGATGACCGAGAGCATCGGCGTGTCCTTGAAGATGCCGACGAGGTAATTGCCGGGTGGCATGCGGCAGGGCCACAGGGCAAGGATGATGCGGCGATAGCTGTCGCCTGTGGTCTGTTCAGGGCGCGGCAGGCCTCCCACTGGCCGCGCGGCAGCCTCGATCCCGGCGCGGTAGACCTCGGCGTTAGCGTTGCCCGCAGGAGGCGGCAGGATTTCTAGGGAACTGCCAGTTCCAGTCGAAGGTCATGCCCGTCGAATACGCCATGGCCAATTCCGGCCCGCGCATGGCGGGCGTGATGAAAGCCGAGCGAGCAGGTAGTAGATCAGGAGGGCCGCCCCGAAGGCCTCGGCCGAACGGAAGGTCGCGCCATTGATCTGTTTGGCCACGAACATCGGTCAGGCACGGCGATCAGCGCAACAAGCGCGGTGCCCACTGAAGCTCGACAGGTTGCCCCAGGGCGGCAGCATCAGCGCCAGCGCCTGCGGCAGAATGATCCGCCGCATCCGCTTGGCGGGCGACATCGACAGGGCATAGGCCTCCCATTGGCCGCGCGGCACGGACGAAATCGCACCGCGCACGATTTCGGCCCCATGACCCCGACGTTCAGGCCGACCGAGGAACCGGCTCGAACTTGGGCAGGCTGAGGCCGAAGAGGGGCAGGACGAAGAATATCAGTAGAGCTGCAGAAGCGAGGTGCCCCGGAAGATCTCGATGTAGGCGTCGCAGGGCGCGCGGCGGCCGCAGGGCGACAGGCGGCAAGGCCCGCTGCAGAGGCCTGTCTGAGCGACAAGGGCGGCAAGGGCGAACTAGGCACAGGCGACCAACGCACCGTCAACGAGCCTCAGGCCGTAGGTTTGCAGGAACTTTTTCCACATCGCCGGTCCCCTTTGGTTTGCGGAAAGGAAGGGGCCGAGACAGACCGGCCCCGATGGCGCGCCTTCAGCGGTTGGCACAGACCCATTCAGTGGTCACTTTGTCGCCCGCGGGCAGCATGGCCTCGGGAATAGCCATATTCGGCGACGGCAGCCATCATCTCGGGCGAGCCGAGATGGTCGCTCTGTGCGGCGTTGAACTTGTAAGGGAAGTCCTGATCTTCCGCGCGGGAAGCCCGACCCAGTTGAAGGAATCTTCCGGCATGGCCGAGGATCAACGACCTCCACCGCGCCGCGAGGCATCGGCCAGCTGCTTCATCGTCGGATAGGTGCCGGTTTCGGCATCGGCCGGCAAGCAGTGACGGCGGCCAGAATCTCGGTCAGGCCGGGGACGATCATGATGTGATCTTCGGCCACCCCAGCGGTCTTGGCGGCGTCGATGTTGGGTAGCCGCCCCGGTCACCGGCGTGACGCCCTTGTCCTTGATGTCCGGCATAGGTGTTCAGGCCCTTGGGGTTGCCCGGCGCCACGATGAATCCGTCGCCGATCTTGGCCATCGGTTCGGAGAAGGCGATGTTGTCGCAGCAGGCGCTGAGAATGTTCATCCCGCCGGTGATGATGTCGAACTGGCCTGCATTCAGGCCGGGGATCAGCCCGCCCCATTCGGTTTCGACCGTCTCTATGTTGGTATGGCCCATCTTGGCCAGAACGCCGATGACCTCTGCATTCACAAAGCCCTTGGGGCTGCCGTCCTCGCCCGGATAGGCAAAGGGGATTTCATTGGCGAAACCGATCCGGATCGTCTGGCCCGCCGCAGGTCCGGTCTTCCAGCGGCCCTGTACCAGAGCGGCAAAAGCCGAAACGCCAGCCAAAGGTAGGCAAGTGCCGTCGTCATCAGGGTGGACGTCTTCATGTCTGAACCTCTCCTGTTGTGGCGGTGGGTTGTAGAGGGATTTTCCGCCTGTTGTACACAACACAGGAAAGAAGGCGGCCGTGTCAAACCGCTTTGGCGGCGATTATCCTAGATAATGCAGATCCATCTTGCTGCCAAACTCCCTGACCAGAACCTCATGTATACAACGATCCGCTCAAGGAGATGTCATGGCCCAGCAGAACGCCCCTTTCAGCCAGAGCTGGAATATGACCGACGAATCGCCCGGACCCGCGCCGCCACAGGCCGGTCTGGATGCGATTTTTGTCACCGACCCGTCGAACCAGGCCTGGCTGACCGGCTATGACGGCTGGTCGCTTGCGTCCATCGGGGCTGATCCTGACGATGGAGGGCGAGCCGCACTGGTGGGGCCGCCATATGGACAGCGCGCAGCCTTGCGTACCTGCTGGATCGCGCCGGGGTCGATCCACGGCTATGCCGACAGCTATGTGCAGTCGACGGTGCGTCATCAATGGGATCTGGCGCGCATCCTGCGCGAGATGGGGCTGGAAGGGCACGCATCGGGGTGGAGATGGAGAACTACTACTATTCGGCCAAGGCCCATGCGGTTCTGGGCGAAGAACTGTAAAGGCCCGGCTGACCGATGCCACTGCGCTGGTGAACTGGCAGCGGCTGGTGAAGAGTCGGCTGAGGATCCGTGTTCATCCGCAAGGCTGCCGCGATTTCCGAAAAGATCGTACGGACGGCGATCGAGGCAATCTCGCCCTGGCCTGCGCAAGAACGAGTTGGTCGCCGAGATCACCCGCGCCGAGGCAGTCGGGGTGAGGGTTGGGGCGACTACCCCGCCATCGTGCCGCTGTGACGCCCTCGGGCATGGATGCGACCGCCGCGCATCTGACCTGGAACGGCGCGCCGATGAAGGCAGGAGGGAGGCGACGTGCTGAACTCTCGGGCTGCTATCGCAGGTATCACGCGCCGCTGTGCCGGACGGTATAGCCCCGGCCGAGATGCGCCGGGCCGAAGCGGCGCAGATCGAGGGCATCGAGCTGGTCTGGCGGCGGCCCGCGCTGAAGCAGCCAGACGCGATGTGCCAATGCCTTCATGGCGGTGCTGAAGAAGCATGGCATCCGCGAAGGCCGGATGGGCTATCGGTGGGCCTTTCTATCCTCCCGACTGGGGCGAGCGCACACCGCTGCGATCCGGACGAGGACGAGACAGTCCTTGAGCCCGGCATGGTGTTCCACTTCATGCCCGCCTCTGGATGGACAGCTGGGGTCTGGAAACCACCGAGACCATCCTGATCGGCGGAAACCGGCCCGGCCGAAGCACTGTGCCAGGTGGAACGCAAGCTGTTCGTCAAGGAGTGACCCCCCGTGGACCATCTGACCCGCACCCGCGAGATTCTGGGGCAGTTGATTGCCTTTGCCACGATCTCTGCCGACAGCAACCTGGCGCTGATTGAGCATCTGGTAAACCTCTTGCCGAGGCCGGGGCGCGGGTCGAGGTGTTTCACGATGCCAGTGGTGGCAAGGCAAATCTCTTTGCCACCATCGGGCCGGAGATTGACGGAGGTATCCTGCTTTCGGGCCATTCCGACGTGGTGCCGGTGGCCGATCAGGACTGGACGACCGACCGCTTGGGCGATGACCGAACGGAACGGGCGCCTTTATGGGCGCGGCACCTGTTTTCATGAGGGTTCATCGCCGCCGCCGTGGCGCTTGCACCGCTATATGCGCGAAGGCCACGGCGCGGCCGATCCATTTCGCCTTCACCCATGACGAGGAGATCGGTTGTCTGGGTGCGCGGGCGCTGGCGCCGATATTGCAGGCGCGCGGGGGTGAAACCGCGTGTCGCCATCATCGGAGAGCCGACGCTGATGCGGGTGATCGAGGAGCACAAGGGCTGTTACGAGTATTCGGTGCATTTCACCGGCTGGAGGGCATGTCGGCGCCCGAGCGTGGGGTGAATGCGGTGGAATTCGCGGTGCGCTATGTCGCGCGGCTGCTTGAACTGCGCGGGTGGCGCGCCCGCGCCCGGCGGAAAGCCGGTTCGAGCCTCCCTGGACGACGATCAACACCGGCGCGCTGGTGGGGGGCGTGGCCCATAACGTCATCGCGGGAAGGCACGGGTGGACTGGGAGATGCGCCCGGTCCAGCCCGGCGACCTCGATCTGGTGAAGGCCGAGTTGCACGCGTTTTGCACCCATCGCCTATTGCCGGACATGCGCGCGGTCGCGCCCGCTGGCCCGACATCGTGACCGAGGTGATTGGCGAGGTGGATGGCCTTGTCCCCATGAACGAGAACGAGGCGCGCGGATCGCGCTGGCGCTGACCGGGGCGAACAGGGGTGGCGTCGTGCCGCTGGCACCGAAGCTGGGATCTTTCAGGCCTTGGGCATGCAGGCAGTTATCTGCGGCCCCGGCTCGATCGAACGGGCGCTGAAGCCCGATGAGTTCATTGCGCTGGAGCAGCTCGCCAGAGGCGTGCGCTTTCTGGAGCGGCTGGGAGACCGGCTGGCGGTTGCGTCATGACAGGTTTCCGGCGGGCCGCGCCTCGCCTTTCTGATCCTGTGGCCGGGGTCCGGTGCAACATGCGGTGGGCTTTGCGCCGGGGGCGCCGATGGCGCGGCAACGGAAAGCCCCGGGGTCGACTGGCAGCCCTGGGGCCGATCGCGGCGCTGGCCTGGATGGTGCTGGACAAGCCCCGGCGCGCACGGGCGCTTGCCAGACTGGCCTTGTCGGCGCCGGGTGTCTATGTCGTGACGTCGGACCGGATGAGGCAGTCATGATCTTTCCACCGCTGCCTTGCCCACGGCACGCGACCGCTTCGCCAGGATGCACGCAGTCTTGCGCAATCGCATCTGCCTTCTGGATTATCCCCCCGGCACACGGCTGTCGGAGAGGATCTCGCCTCGGAATTCGGCATCCAGCCCGCACCCCCTGCGGCAGGTTCTGGTCCGGCTGGAAAGCGAGGGGCTGGTGCAGTCGGTACGCGGGTTACCGGCGCTTTCGTGACCGATGTCCACATCGAGGCACTGGAGCAGACCTATCAGCTGCGGATGGAGCTGGCCGAGCTCTTGGGCATACTTGGCCCGAACCCGCCCGACCCGGAACTTTGGGATCGGTTGCAGCGGCTGTCGGCCGAGGTGCGGGCCTTGGCCAAGGCGCCGGACGCGCGACGTTTTGGCGAACTGAACATGGAGTTTTCCACGAGTTCCACGCCATCACCTCGAACGCGCCGCTGCGCGGATCTGCGAGCGGCTGTTCTGCAGACAGCGCGGATCTGGCTGAAATCCATGGCGGCAGCGCGGATTGACGTTGGGGCCGAGGTGGGATCTTTGCCGACGAGATCGACGAGGGTGTTGCGCGCGCTGGCAATTGGTGACGTGCGGTCAGCTGCTCTGATCCACCGCACACATATTTCCATGAGCTATACGCGAATGCGTTTTTGGCCTCCCGGGAAGCATAGAGGTCAGCTTTCCGTCATCTCCGGGCCTGATCTGCAATTCGCCGATCTGATCTGCCCCGGAGACCGGACCATGAAGCAGGCGTCTTCCGCTACGCTCTCCTGGTAGGGAGGAGCGGGATCGCCTGAAGGCCGAACAAATTTTCGGACGCACGGAAGGCGCTGAGCCTGAAGCAAGGCGAGGAAGGCTGCGCGCCCACAGGCCTTCGTCGCAACTGCGACGGTTGTCGGGATGACAACTTCGGCAGGAGCGAGCCAAGCGGCATCACATTCACAGCGACAAGGCAGATTTTGCGAAATTGTCGCCGGAACGGTCATGGCCGTTCGGCGGTTACCGTCGCGACCGGCCACGAGCTTCAGCCGTTCGAAGTCGACCGCGATCCTTCTTCTCCCAGTCGCCGAAGCGGACCGGCTCCGGCCCGTCGCGGCCTCCGAGTTCGGGTGGAGGCACGGATCCAGCCGCTGCCTTGCAGCGCCTCTCGGCTTCGGCCAAGGCGCGGGCGGCGGCGGGGGCAGGTCGTCTCGGTCGGTCATCGCGGCTCTCCCGGCTTGTAGAGGATGTCAGGGCTGATATGAGCCGAAGGTCTGGTTTGGGAAAGGTCGCACGTGGTCGAACCTGTGACGGATGAGGGCGCAAGGCGGGCGGCGGCCATCGGCCTGCTGCTTGGCGTGACCGAGGCGCGTCTGGCGCTGAGCGATCAGTATGCCTCGGGCGCGCTTGGCGGCCTCGACGGGCCGGGCCGGGCCCGTGCCCAGCGCCTTGCCCATGCGACCCTGCGCTGGATCGGGCCGATCGACGCCGCTGCACCTGAAGGAATTCGTCCGCAAACCGCCGCCCGCCGAAGTGCGCGCGATCCTGCGCCTGGCCACTTACGAGCTTTTGGCCGAAGGCGCTGCCGCGCATGGCGTGGTGAACGAGGCGGTCGCGCTGACCCGGAAGGCGGAGCGGAAGGCGGAAGGTTTCGCGGGTCTGGTGAATGCGGTGCGCGGGCAGTGGCGGCGCTGCCGCCGGAGAGCCTGTCGCTGAAACCCGCGCAGGAACTTGCTGGCCGGCTGCGCGGGCGGCTGATGTCGGCTCTGCTGGGGTGCGCTGCGACGCGGCGATGGAGGCGGCGCAGGCGAAGGGCGCCGCGCTTGATCTGACGCCGAAGGACGGCGATGCGACGGCACTTGCCGCGCGCGTCGGGGGCATCGCCCTGCCGGACGGGATCGGTGCGGATCGCGGCACCGTGGGGTGACAGGTGTCCGACCCGCCTGGGTTCGCGACAGGGGACTGGTGGGTGCAGGATGCCGCCGCCGCCCTGCCCTCGCAAGGGCGCTTGGCGTCCGGTTGGGGAGCGTGCGCTCGACCTCTGCGCGGGCGCCGGGCGGCAAGACGATGCAGCTTGCAGGCCGGGGCGGACGTGACCGCGCTTGACTTGTCGGCGGCGCGGATGGCGAAGCGAAGAGAAACCCTCACGCGCTGGCTGGTGCGCACCTGGTCGTCGCGGACGCGCTGCAGTGCAACCGGAGGCGGCCTGCCGCGATCCTGCTCGACGCGCCCTGTTCGGCGACCGGCACGATCCGCCGCCACCCCGACCTGCCCTTCGTCAGGGACAGCGCCAGCTTGAAGGAGATTTTCGCGCTGCAGGCCGCGCTTCTTGACCGCGCGCTCGGCTGGCTCGCCCCGGGCGGGCGGCTTCTCTTCGCGACCTGCTCGCCTTTGCCCGAAGAGGCGAGAAGCAGATCGCCGCTGCCCTTGCGCGGCACCCGGGATCGTCCGTCGACCGGACGGCGATCCGCCCGCCGGGGGTCGAGGCCGGTTGGGAAAAGCGCCGAGGGCGGACTGCGGCCTCCGGCCGACTCTGGCAGGATCGGGGCGGCATGGACGGGGTTCTATCTCGCGATGCTTCGCCGGTCGTGACGGGCGGACGCCTTGCGAAGGTGACAGGGCGCGCCCCGCCAACTAAGGTGCAGCCCAACCGGGGACGGAATTCTCCCCGGACCAGACGAAACGAGCGCAGGCGACGGACGTGACCAAAGGCGCAAGGCCCGGAACCTACATGAGGGCGATGCACCGCCCGTCTGCGCGGCTGTCCACGCTTGCCCGCCCGGCGACGGGTTTTGCCGTCAGCCAGAGCCGCGCTCGATCGGGTCCCATGCCAGGGGCAAGCAGCTGCTCGGCGGGCAACTTCCTGTTCGCGGGCTTCCTGATCGAAAGCCGCGACAAGGCGATCTGGGAAATCGCGATCCCCGATCACCGGTTCGAGGATGAATTGCACGGCTTCGCCTGGCTCGACGACCTGGCGGCTGTGGGCGACGCGGTTGCGCGCCAGCGCGCGGACTGGACCTTCGGCTGGATCGCGCGCTACGGGCGCGGCCCGGCCCCGGGATGCAGACGCCGGACCTGGACCGGGCGGCGGCTGATCCGCTGATCAACCATGCGATCCTTCTGCTGAACGGCCGGGAAAAGCTGGAAGCCCGCGCCTATTTCCAGCCTCGGCCAGCAGACATCTTCCTGGCCCGCCGCTGGAAGGTGGCGAGCCCGGCCTGCCTCCTGGTTCGAGGCGCTGACCGGCCTCATCTATGCGGGCCTGTCGCTGACCGGATGGAGCGGTATGTCGCGACAGCGTCGGCGGCGCTCGCCCGCGAATGCGCGCGCGAGATCGACAGCGAAGGCGGCATCCCGACCCGCAACCCCGAAGAACTGCTGGATGTTTTCACTCTCCTGTCCTGGGCGGCGCGCCTTGACCGGGGCGGGCCGCAAGGTGCCGGACGGCGCATCGCGCGGCGATGACTGATCGCGCCGACACTGCGCGCACTGCGCCATGCCGACGGCGGGCTCGCGCGGGTTCCACGGCGGCGGGCGGGGCGCGCCGGGGCTCGGACTGTGCGCCGGGCCGAGGCACATGTGCCGTCCCATACCGCGCATGGCATGGCGATGGGATTTGTCCGGCTGACGGGCGGACGGACGACATTGATCCTTGACGGGGGCGGCGCCCGCGAAGGGCCGCAGCTCGACCAATGCCCACGCTTCGACCTCGCTTTCGAGCCCTTGCCTGGCCGTCGGCCGCTGATCGTCAATGCGATCAGCGCCAGCTTCGGCGCCGAATGGCGTCGCGCCGGACGGGCGACGCCGTCGCATTCCACCCTTTGCCTGGAAAGGCTTTCCTCCTCCTGCCTCGGGGTCGAGAAGGACGGCCCGGCGCTCGGGCGGAACTGGATGGAAGTGCCCGGAACAGGTCTGGGCGCAGCCGAACAGACGCTCGACGGGATGCGGGTTCTGGCCGGGCACAATGGCTACGCACCCACCTATGCAGATGACGCATTTGCGCGAACCGCAGCCGTCGCTCGACGGCGGAGGGCGCTCGGCGGCGAAGACAGCGCTCGGCGCGATGACCTGGGGCCGGACCGGCGGCGGTTCGACCAGGTGAGCTGGAGCGGACGCGCTTACCAGGGCATCGATTTCTGACCTGCGCTTCCATATCCATCCCGATGTGGACGCGATGCTCGACCTCGGCGGTACCGCCGTGTCCATGGCGCTCAAGTCCGGCGAGATCGGCCTTCCGGCATGACGGCGTGGGGGTGGTGCGGCTTGAACCGTCCGTCATCTCGAGGTCAAGCGGCTGAAGCCGCGCGCAACCAAACAGATCGTCCTTTCCGGCACGGTTCTCGATTATGCCTGCCAGTTGGGCTGGACCTTGGCGAAGGCTCAGGATACGCCCGTGCTGCCATCCGTGACACCGAGCCGGACGACTGTCTGCGCCTGACCCTGGGACCTGGAGCTGGTGATCAAAGCCCCGCCACCGATGCCCCTGACCTCGCCCCGCTGAAACGCGCCCTCCTTAGTCGGTCTTCGACAAGGCGGTCTTGTCGATCTGGTCAGCGTTGCATGCGCGGGGGGTGGAGCTTCTGTCCACGGGCGGTTTCCGGCGGGCATCTTCTCCGGCAGGCGGGCCTGCCGGTACGGATGGCCGACCTGACCGGCTTCCCCGAGATGATGGATGGGCGCGTGAAGACATTGCATCCGATGTGCATGGCGGGCTTTTGGCCTGTGCAGAACCGACCATACCAAAGAAGGGCCGCACAGCGGCAGATCCGCCGATCGTCTCTGGTGGTAACCCCACCGGCTTCAGAAACGCCAGCCGTGGTGGTGCGGATTGCGTGAATTCGCCGGCAAACGGAGCACGATATCAGCACCGGCGCAGCGGACCAGCAAGGCAAAAACCAGCCGCGTCACTGTGGGTCACCAGCGGCTGAGACGCACCCGCTGCCGGTTGAACTGAGGCCATCAGCGTCAGACGCGCTTCTCTTCCGCAAGACCCTCGCGCAGCACGCCTTCGCCCGCACCGCCACCTATGACGCGGCAGTCTCGGCCTGGATGGCCGACGCGATCGGCGAGGCCGCCGGGCCTCGGCGCGCCTTGCCGGGATGCCGGCAAAAGCCTGCGCTATGGCGAGAACCCGCATCAGGGCGCGCAGCCTTCTATGTGGATGGATCGAACCGGCCTGGCGTTGCCACCGCGCGGCAGTGGCAGGGCAAGGAACTGAGCTACAACAATATCAACGATACCGACGCGGCTTATGAGCTGGTCAGCGAATTCGACCCGGCGAAAAGCGCCGCCTGCGCGATCATCAAGCACGCCAACCCTTGCGGCGTGGCCCAGGCGCCTCGATCGAGGCTTACCGGCGCGCCTGCGACCGTGACCGCACCGGCCTCAGGGGCATCGTGGCGCTGAACGTTCGCTCGACCGTGAAAGGCCCGCCGAGGAAATCTGCCAGATCTACCGAGGTCGTGCAGAGCTGCCTCGGCGCGACGCGGCGCGCGAGGTCTTTGCAGCCAGGAAGAACCTGCGCCTTCTGACCACCGAGGCGCTGAATACCCGGCGGCGCCCGGGTTGATGATCACAGGTCGCGGGCGGTTTCCTTGTTCAGGACCGCGACAATGGCTGGCTGAGGCCCGAAGCCTTGAAGGTAGTGACGAAGCGCGCGCCTTCGGCCCAGGAAGCGGCCGACCTTCTCTTTGCCTGGAAGGTCGCCAAGATGTGGAAGTCGAACGCCATCGTCTATGTGAAGGACGGCGCAATGGTGGGCGTGGGCGCGGGCCAGATGAGCTGATCGATCTGACCCCGATCGCGGCGCGCAACCGGAGACATGGCCGAGGCGTTGGTCTGCCCGCGCCACTGACGCAGGGCGCGGTCGTCGCCTCTGACGTGGCCTTCTTTCCCTTCCCCGACGGGCTGATCGTGGCGGCAGAGTGCCTACGCCACCGCGATCATCCAGCCGGGCGGGCGATGCGCGATGCCGATGTGATCGCGGCGGCGGATGAACGCGGCCTTGCCATGGTCCTCACCGGCATGCGCCATTTCCGGCACTGAGCGATGCGGCTGCTTCCTCAAGTCCGCGATCACGACCTGCCCTCGATCAGCTATCGAAGATCGCGGTCCTGCATGTCCTTGACCTTGGCCACCAACAGGAAATCGGCGTCCTGCCACCCTTTCTCAACTTCCGCATGGCCTGGAACGAGGGGATCAATTTCGGTCTCTTCGCCCAGTCGCAACGGATCTTGGCCGTTGGCTGCTGATTCCTCCTGGCGCTGGCAATCTCGGTTCGATCTGGCGCTGGTGCGCAAGGAACTGACAATGGCCGCGCAGATCGCGAGGGCTGTTGATCGGCGGGGGCGATCGGCAATGTCGTGGACCGGATCGTCTATGGCGCGGTCGCCGATTTCATCAACACCGGCCTTTCCGGGCTTCGACAACCCGTTCCTTTCAATCTCGCCGACGTTGCCATCTTCCTTGGCGCGTCAGCTTGTCGCCTTTTCGCGGCAGGACCGGCCGGGAAAAGGGCAGGACAAGACCCCGTGACGGGCGGGATCGGATAGGTTAAGACAGGCGCGTACTGAGACGGAGAAGGTCATGAGGGTGAAACAAGGTGATCGTTTGCGGCGCCCTTCTGGCTGCGACCCTGCTGTCGGCCCGCTGCGGCCGCATGGCACCGGACCTGATCACCTTCCGTAATGTCGCGCAGCCCGGACGAATTCTCGATCCCGCCGACAAGCCCCTGACCCTGCCGGAAGATCTGGCAGCCTGCTCGAGCCGACGCCGGGCGGCGCAATATCACCGATCCCACGCCCGAGGCCGATGCGGTCGCGGCCCTCGGCGGCAACCTCGATGCGGTGACACCGGCGAGAAGGTCGGCGCGGGCAATCTGGCCTCATTTCCTATGCCTCGCGCTTCGGGCGCGACGGCAATATCCGCCAGACGCTTGCCTCCGAGGATTTCGACTGGCGCAAGAGCCATGACGGGCGGCTTCGAGCGGATATTCAACGCTACCGTCTATTTCCGCGCCTATGAGCCGATGCGGTCGTCGGGACCGCGGCGCTTGCCTACTGGTGTCGCGCAGTGCAGACCGTGGTTCTTGCCCCCGGAGGTCGGCAACACGAAATGACCGCCGCCCAATAACGCCAACGTGTCATGGGACACGATTTCCGACCTGAGTTTGCCGCTGTCGCCCGTAGAACGGACGGCAGGAACTCAGGAGGATCCTCATAGCGTTGCGACTGAGCTGCGGCCTGGCCCTTGGCCTTCTTTGCTCGCGCCCGCCGCCCTTTGCACCGCCGCCTTCGCCGACGAGGTAACGAGCTTCATGCTGGACAACACCACGCAGGCGGTGGTGACGAGGATCACCGCGCACCGGTCGTCACGCACATGGTCTGCGTCCGCGCCGGATCGGCAGACGAAAAGCGCGGCAAATCCGTGGATCGCCCATTTCCTGAAATATCTGACGTTCAAGGGCACGAAGGACGTGCCCGACGGCCAGTTCTCGCAGATCGTCGAGGCGCAGGGCGGGTTATGACAACGCCTTCACCACCGACGATCACACCGCCTATTTCCAGCGTCTCGCCGCCGACCGGCTGGAACTGGTGATGCAGATGGAAGCGGACCGGATGCGCAACTTCACACTGACCGGAGGATGACGTGATGACCGAGCGGCAGGTCATTCTGGAAGAACGCGCGCAGAGGATCGATCCTCGCCCGAGGCGCTTTTCTCCGAGCAGATGGATGCGGCGCAGTATCTCAACCATCCCTATGGCACACCAACGATCGGCTGGCGATCGAGATGGAAGTTGCTGACGCGGCAGGATGCGCTGGATTGGTACGGTCACTATTACGCGCCGAACGATGCGATCCTGATTGTCGCGGGCGATGTGGACCCGGCACAAGTGAGGGCGCTGGCCGAGAAATATTATGGCCCGCTGGCGCCAAGCGACGGCATCGCCGACCGCGTCCGCCCGGCCGAGCCGCCGCAACTGGCCGAACGTGGTGGCTGATGTTCAGCGATCCGAACATCTCAGGCAACCCCATGTGACCCGCCGCTACCTCGCGCCCGAGCGCGACCACGGCGATCAGGCGGCAGAGGCCGCGCGCTGGTCTGCCTGGCCGCACTTCCGGCGGCAATGCCCAGACCTCGCTCCTGTCCCGCGCGCTGACGTTCGAGCAGAAGATGGCCGTGACCGCTGGCGCTGGCTATGACCCGACCTCGTTTCGACGACACGACCTTCGGCCTATAGCGGTGCCCGCGCCTGGCGGTGAGCCTCGCCACCGTCGAGGCGGCGATGGACAAGGTCCTGGACGATCTCCCGAGGAACGGCGTCGATGTCCGGCGCAATTCGAAGCGGCTATTGAAGACCCAGATGAAGGCCGAGCTCATCTACCGGCGCGACAATGTGGGCGACCCTCGCCGAGGATTACGGCGCGGCGCTGACCTCGGCCTGACGATCGAGGATGTGGGAGGCATGGCCAGATGCCTTGCAGAACGTCACGGCCGAGGATGTGATCAATGCGGCCCGCAAGGTGCTCGACCGCCGCCAGCGTGGTGACCGGCTGGGCAATGCGCACCGGCGCCGAGGAGAAGCTGCCATGATCCGTTTCCTGTTCGCCGCCGTTTTCTGCGTCTTCGCTCTGCTCGCCGCGCCGAGGTGAAGATCGCCGAGATCACCTCGCCGGGGGCATCAAGGCCTGGCTGGCTGAGGAACATGGCATTCCCTTTACCGCGCTGGAGCTGAGGTTCCGGGGCGGTACGTCGCTTGACGCCCCCGACAAGCGCGGGCGGTGATGCTGATGGCCGCGCTTGAAAAGAGGCGCCGACGGCTTTGACCCAGGGTTTCGCCGAACGGCGGAGGAACTGGCAGCGCGGATCGGCTTCGACGCGAATGCCGATGCGGTGACCGTGCCGGTCCAGATGCTGACGGAGAACCGCGACGAGGTCGTGAAGCTCCTGAAAAGCGCCCTGACCAATCCGCGCTTCGATCAGGATGCGATCGACCGGGTGAAGGGGCAGATCCAGTCGATCATCCATTCGTACGCCGCCTCGCTCGACGATATCGCGCGCGAGACGATGGATGCGGCGCTTTACGGCGATCATCCCCACGGCTCGTCCGATCTGGGCACGGCGGAAAGCGCCGCCCTGACCCGCGACGATCTTCTGGCTGCCAGGCCGCTGTGAACCATGGCGCGGACCGGCTGTATGTCTCGGCCGTCGGTGACATCACGGGGGGAAGAGCTCGGCAAGCTTCTCGACGGGCTTCTGGGCGATCTGCCCGCGACGGGCGCTCCCCTGCCCGCGCCGGTGACACCCGCTTTCCTGGCGGTGTCACGGTCGCGTTCTCTGACACGCCGCAGTCGGTGATCCTTTTCGGCCAGCCTGGCGTGCCGTGGAAGAACCCCGACTATTATCCCGCCTATGTGCTGAACCAGATCCTCGGCGGCGGTGGCTTCACCGCGCGGCTGATGACCGAGGTCCGGGAACGCGGTCTGACCTACGGCGTCTCGACCAATCTGGTGAACATGGATCTTGCCGACAGCTGGCAGGCTCGCTCGCCTCGTCGAACGACAAGGCAGGCGAGGCGGTAGCGGATCCGCATGTCTGGGCTGATGCGGCAGCGAAGGGTGTGACCGAGGCGGAACTGGAAGCGGCGAAGACCTACATGACCGGCCCTACCCGCTGCGCTTCGACGGCAACGACAATATCGCGCGCATCCTTGTGGGCATGCAGATGGGATTTGGCCCTGATCGACCATATCCCGGCGCACCGCAATGACAAGATCGCGGCGGTGACGCTGGAGGATGTGAACTGCGTGGCGCGTGAACGGATGAGGCCCGACCGTCTGACCTTCACCGTCGTCGGCCATCCTGTGGGGCTTGAAAGCACGAACCGACGCCGGGCGGCATTGGAACGAACCGTGGCCGATCTCCGCACCGTGCTACCGGTTGGGGCATGAATGCCCGTGACCCCAATACGTGTCGATTCTGCCCCGTGATCCGCCAGCTCGACGAAGCGGCGGTGAACCGGATTGCGGTGCAGGCGAGGTGGTGGAACGTCCGGCCTCCATGTGTGAAGGAACCGTCGAGAATGCGCTCGACGCGGCGCGCGGCGGTGGATGTGGCCTATGCCGATGGCGGCAAGGTGCTGATCCGGGTGACGGACGACGGTTGCGGCATGACGGCGGCCGATCTGCCGCTCGCGCTGTCGCGCCATGCGACCTCCAAGATCGACGGCTCGACCTTCTGAACATCCACACGTTCGGGTTCCGGCGAGGCTTTGCCCCTCGCTCGGCGCGGTCGGTCGGCTGAAGGTGACCCTCGCGGGTGGCGGGCAGGAGGCGGTGACGCCGTCGCCGCATGGGCGCGAAATGCCGGTCCGACCCGCGCGCTGGCCCGCGCACGGTGGTCGAGCTGCGCGACCTGTTCTTTCGCCCGCACGGCCAAATCCCAGGCGACCGGGCCGAGGCGCAGGCGATCGGCGATGTGGTCCGGCGGCTGGCAATGGCCGAACCGTCGGTCGCCTTCAGCTTGCGCGATATCTCGCGGCGGCGAAGGCAGGCTTGTCTTTCGCGCCGATGGTGCTGACAGGGCGACCTTCGATGCGCTGCGCCTGCGGCTTCGCACCCTCATCGGTGCCGACTGCCGAGAATGCGCTGAGGATCGAGGCAGAGCGCGAGGGTATCTGCCTGACCGGCTGATGCCGCCCACCTGGCCTGCGCGGCGCGGCAGTCGAGCAGTATATGTTCGTGAACGGCCGCCCGGTGCGCGACAAGCTTCTCTCGGGGCGCTGAGGGCTGCCTATCAGGACGTGTTGGCCCGCGACGGCCATCCGGCGGCCCGCCTGTTCCGGAGCTCCTCGATCCGACGCGGGTGGATGTGAACGTCCACCCGGCAAAGGCCGAAGTCCGGTTCCGCGAACCGGGCATCGCGCGCGGGCTCATCGTCTCAGGCCTGCGCCATGCGCTCGCCGAAGGCGGCCACCGCGCCTCCTCGACCGTCGCAGGTCTCACGCTCGGGGCAATGCGGCCCGAGCCGATGGCGCGGCGCTTCTGGCAGGGCGAGCGGCCGATGGCCGCGACGCTCGACCGCAGTTTGGCAGGCGCCATTCGCCCCGGCTTCGCCGAAGCCTCGGCGCGGTTCGAGCAGTTGAAGAGCTGCCGAAGGCGGACGATGAGGCGCCGCTTTCATACCAAGCTCGGCGCGGCGCGGGCGCAGGTGCATGAGAATTACATCATCGCCCAGACCGCGACCGGCATAGTCATCGTCGATCAGCATGCGGCGCATGAGAGGTTGGTCTTATGAGCGGCTGAAGGCCCAGAGGGCCGAGCGCGGGGTGGCGGCCCAGGCGCTGCTGATCCCGGAGATCGTCGACCTGTCGGCAGGCAACGCGGCGCTGGATCTCGACCATGCAGAGGCGCCCGACGGCCTCGGGCTCGATCGATTTTCGGCGGCACCGCCGTCGCGGTCCGCGCGACGCCTTCGATCTCGGGCCTGTGTCGGCAGCCGGTCTTCTTGCACGACATCCTCGACGAACTGGCGGACCAAGGCGAAAGCCGCACGCTCGCCGCGCGCATCGACGCTGATCCTTTCCCGCATGGCTCGCCAGCGGCTCGATCCGCTCGGGTCGCCAGATGCGGATAGAGGAGATGAACGCGCTTCTGCGCGATGGAGGCGACGCCCCTCTCCGGGCAGTGCAATCACGGGCGGCCGACCTATGTGGAACTGGAAGCTTCCGATATCGAACGGCTTTTCGGGCAGGACATGATCACGATCTTCGGCCAGACTCTATGCTATCGACGATCCGAAGGTGATATCGGTGGCGCTCGTCGGAGCAGCGCTCCTCCTCGCGCTTTTCACCTCCTCTCTTCCTGGACATCTTCCTGGCCCGCCGCCCGCGGCTCGGTGGCCTCCGAGCCGCTTCCTCCATCATATGGGCGCGCTCGGCCAAAGGGTGCAGTCGTTGTCCGACGGCTAGCAGCAGCTTGCGGGCGGCCTCAACCATGTGTCCGAGGCCTCCGCCGCGGCAGGCGAAGCTTCTGCAACTGATGGAAGCGCGGCTGGCTGATGTGTCGCGCGGCATGACCGGTACGCTGCACGGCACCGCGACCGCACCGCGCGTTCCTTGGGCGAGTCGCAGCAGCGGCTGGAAACGATCGACAAGGCACAGGCCAATATCGAGAACGTCCGCAAATGTCCCGTCGCTGCAGGATATCCCGTCGAACAAGCAGACCCGCGGCGCCTTCGGGGAAATCCAGCTTAATCGACATCGTCACCGCGGCGCTGCCGTCGGATGCCTATTCCTTCCAGGCGACGCCTTCGAACGGCCGCCGTGCCGACTGCCCGATCCATCTGCCGAACCTGCCGGGGCCGATTGTCATCGACGCCGAAATTCCCGCCCGAAGCCTACGAGGCGCTGCGCCGGGCGACAAACAATTCCGGAGGTGATCGAGGCGCAAAGGATGGCGGCGGATCGCGGTCCGGGGCCACATCAAGGCCATCGCCGAGCGCTATCTGATCGAGGAGAGACGGCGGACGGCGCGCTGATGTTCCTGCCGTCAGAGGCCGTCTATGCCGAGTTGCACGCCAATTCTCCCCGGAGCTTGTGCGCGTGGCTTCGCGGCCAAGGTCTGGATCGTTTCACCCACCACCTGCATGGCCACGCTGAACACGATGCGCGCGATCCTGAAGGATGCGCGCATGCGCGAACAGGCGGGCGCGATCCGCGGCGAAACTGGCGCTTCTTCATGGCGATGTGGAACGGCTCGGAGTTTTGGGTCCAGAACCTGGACCGTCATTTCGGCCAGGCGGGCAGGACATTGAGGAAATCAAGATATCCGCCGACAAGGCCGGGAAACGGGCGCACAGCTCGACAATTTCGACTTCGAGGAAATCGCCGCGCCCAGCGCGCCGCGCGTCGTGCCGCTGGTGAAGGGCTGAGGCGGCCGGGAGCCGCCGACAATCCCGACCTCTGCTGCCGGTAATGGTGAGTGGCTCCGGTTTCGGCGCTGGGGCGGTGGGCTGTCTGTCGAGCGCAGGCGGCGAGAAGGCCAAGGATCAGAAGGCTGGAAGCCAATTTTATGGGTTGCGAGATCGTCACTCCGACACCCAGAAGGTTGGTCCGGACCGAAGGGGCGACTCACCCCGTCCGGCGTGAGGCGGACATTGGCATGGGCGCGCGGTTGCGAACAGGCGGCAAGAGCCGCCAGACAGGCGATCGCGCGCGCTCACCCTGAAGCAGATCATCCGAGCTGCCCTTTCCAGCGTGCGATCTGGGCGCGGACCTGCGAAGGCGCCGCTGTACCGCCGTGGCTTTGCCGCGAGGCCACGGAATTACGGACGCCGAGCACCGAATAGATTTCCTGCGTGATGCCCGCATGGACAGAGTTCATCTCAGGCTCAGATCGGGCAGGTCGCAGCCTTTCTTTTCGGCCATGCGCCACCAGAGAGCCGGTCACATGGTGCGCCTCGCGGAACGGCAGGCCGAGCGCGCGGACGAGCCAGTCGGCGAGGTCGGTCGCGGTCGAAGCCGCGAGCAGGCGGCACGCTCCAGATTGGCGCGGTTGGCAGTCATGTCCCGGACCATGCCCTCCATCGCCGCAAGGGCAAGCATCAAGGTGTCGGCGTCGAAAGACCTGTTCCTTGTCCTCCTGCATGTCCTTCGAATAGGCCGGCCAGCGCAGGCCCTTCTTCATCACGGTGAAAGCGCGACGGTCGCGGCCGAGGATGCGGCCGATCTTCGCCCGGATCAGCTCTGGCCGCGTCGGGGTTCTTCTTCTGCGGCATGACCGAGGAGCCGGTCGAGAACCGGTCGGAAAGCGTGACGAAGCGGAACTGGGCAGAGGACCAGATCACCAGCTCTTCGGCGAAGCGCGACAGGTGGACCGCGCAGATCGAGGCGGCCGAGAGGAATTCCAGGGCGGGTTGCGGTCACTGACCGCATCCAGAGAATTGCCATGGGACGGTCGAAACCCAACGCCTTCGCCGTCATGTGCCGGTCGGATGGGGAAGCCGGTGCCCGCGAGCGCTGCGGCGCCGAGGGGGCTTTCGTTCATCCGGGTCCGCGCATTTGCGGAAGCGGCCGACATCGCGGCCGAACATCTCGACATAGGCCATCATGTGATGACCCCAGGTCACCGGCTGGGCGGTCTGCAGATGGTGAAGCCCGGCATGACCCAGTCCGCCTCACCTCGGCCTGCGCGAGAAGTGCTTTGCAGGGCGGTGGGTGCCGAGGGATTGCCGCATCGGCCTGATCGCGGACCCAGAGGCGGAAATCGGTCGCGACCTGTCGTTGCGCGACCGCGCGGCGTGTGCAGCCGCCCGGCCGGTTCGCCGATCACCCCTTTCAGCCGCGCCTCGACATTCATGTGAATATCCTCGGAGCGCCGTCCTGAATTGGAACTTTCCCGCCTCGATCTCTGACAAGACCGTGAGCAGCCCTTCCCCGATCGCCTCGGCATCCTTATCAGTGAGGATACCCTGCGCCGCGCAGAGCATCGCGGCATGGGCGCGGCCGTTTACGATGTCCTCAGGCAGAGCCGCCGGTCGAATGAGATCGAGGCATTGATCGCCTCCATGATCGTCCGGCCCGGCGGCGAAACGCCTGCCCCACATCGCATTCGCGGCCTTGGAGGTTTTCTGGTCGGTCATGGCCGGCTCTTTCGGAGGTATCATGCGGTTTCTCGTCCGGTTCGTCCTCTACACGTCCCCTTCGCGTTCGGTGCAAACGCTGCCTCGCGGACATGGCGCTCGACCGGCCGGCCGAGGCTGCCCTTCGTCGCCGATGACCTGGCCCGGCTGGTGCCGGCGATATGCCGCCGCCCTGCCAGAGGCCGCGCTGATCGATGAGACCGACGCACCGCGCAGCCTGGAGGCGTACAGGGGCAAGGTCATCCTGGTGAACTTCTGGGCGACCTGGGTGCGCGCCCTGCCGGGCCGAACTTGCCTCGCTCGACCGGCTCGAAACGGCACTGGGTGGCGAGGATTTCGCCGTCGTCACCATCGCCACCGGCCGCAACCCCGCCAGCCATCCAGAAACTCTTCACCGAAGAAGGCATCACCCGCTCGCCGATGCTGCGCGACCCTGGACATGACCTTCGCGTGCCTCGGTGTGCCTCGGCCCGCCGGTCAGTCAGATCGTCGACCGTGAAGGCCGCGAGATCGCGCGCCTGACCGGCGATGCGGTCTGGGACGGGCCGGAGGCACAGTCGCTTCGCCGCAGGCGCTGATCGCGCCTCGACCGCCAGATATCCGCAACGGCAGCCCCGCTTTCCCCGCCGAGAGGCGCCAAAACCCTTTCCTTCGCGACGTTCTGATCATAGAGAGCAGACGTTGCGATGAGGGGGCCGATACAAGCGAAGGGCGAACATGGCGCATATCATCGTCGTGGGGAACGAAAAGGGCGGGTCCGCAACGACCATGCATGCATGTGGCGACGGCGCTTTGCCGCATGGGGCACCGGGTCGGCGCACTTGACCTCGATCTGCGCCAGCGCAGTTTCGGACGCTATATCGAGAACTGGCTGGCCTATCTGCGCAAGGAAGGCCTGAGCCTGCCCACGCCTGATTACCGCGATCTTCCCGAAGTGGATCAAGCAGCGCTCGCCCTGGGGGAAACGCCTTCGACCGGCAGGCTTTCCGGCGCTGTCGCCGGGCTGAGCGGATTGCGATTTCATTATCATCGACTGCTCCTGCGCCGCAGCTGACACGCGCCTGAGTTTTCATCGCCCATTCCCTGGCCGACACGCTGATCACGCCGCTCAATGACAGTTTCATCGATTTCGACCTGCTCGCGCGCATCGACCCTGAATCGAGCCGGGTCACCGGCCCGTCGATCTATTCGAAATGGTCTGGTCGGCGCGCCAGCTGGCGCGCGCGGGCCTGGAAGCCCATCGACTGGATCGTGCTGCGCAACCGCCTCGGCGCGCAGCAGATGCACAACAAGAAGAAGGTGGGCGAGGCGCTGGAACAGCTGTCGAAGCGCATCGGCTTCCGCGTGGCGCCGGGATTTTCCGAGCGGGTGATCTTCCGCGAGCTCTTCCCGCGCGGTCTCACCCTGCTTGATCTGCGCGACGTGGGCGTCGAGAGCCTGAACATCTCGAACGTCGCGGCGCGTCAGGAAGTGCGCGACCTGATGAAGGAACTGGGCCTGCCGGGCGTCACGATCAATTTCTGACGCCCGCGTGGCGGCAAATCGTCAAGCAGCAAGCCGGGCGCGGCGGAAGAGATCCGGCCGTGCCTTCGCCGGGCGGCGGCGCTGTTCGGCCTTTTCAAGCGATTGGAGGCGCAGCTCGAATGTGTCAGCCTCTTCGGACTTGCGACGCGAGAAGGGCGCCATAAGCATAGCCAGAATTTTCATTTCAATCCGCCTTTCCGCGCCCCTGGAACGGTTCTACCCCCCGGACATGGCCCAAAAGTGGCGGAGTTCGGGCCGATTGGGGCTGATGTGCGAATGGATTGTTTTCGGGGAATCAACTGCGGGTGGACGCTAAGTAATCCTGAACGGTCGCGAACAGGACATCCGACCTCGGGCGCACTATGACCGATCCGTCCGTCATATTGACGCGAGGTTTGTAGCAGACTGCACCGAAATATGCTTGTCACCCTCTGTCAGGCGACTACTCTCCTCACACTTTCGCCGTGCGGGACAGGCACGCGACCCACCAGATAACAAGGGAGGCCCCTATGAAACAGAGGCTGCTACTTTCCACCATTCTCAGCGCCGCGCTCGCCATTCCGGCAGTGGCCGCGAACGTGCCCGAGGGCACCGCGCTGGCCGAGAATCAGGCCTACAATTACTGGATGCTTGACGCGATCAAGTCGCTCGATCCGCAGATCGTCTCCTCGGTCGAGGACAGCGATGCCGTCCGTTCGCTGATGGAAGGCCTTTATAACGAGGACGGCGACGGCAACCTGGTGCCGGGCGTGGCGCTCAGCCACGACCTGTCGGAAGACAAGACCACCTACACGTTCCACCTGCGCCCCGAGGCGAAATGGTCGAACGGCGATCCGGTGACCGCGGGCGACTTCGTCTATGCCTGGCGCCGCCTGGCCGATCCGGCGACCGCGTCGGAATATGCCTGGTACATGGAACTGATGCAGGTTGTGAACGCCTCCGAAATCACCGCGGGCGAGAAGAAGCCCGAGGAACTGGGCGTGACCGCGATCGACGATCACACGCTTGAAGTGAAGATCCTCGCACCGCTGCCCTATTTCCCGAAGATGCTGACCCACACGTCGGTCTTCCCGGTCAACCAGAAGGTGGTCGAGCAGTTCGGCGCCGACTGGACCAAGCCGGGCAATTATGTCGGCAACGGCGCCTACACGCTGAAAGATCACATCGTCGGCGAAAAGATCGTGATGGAAAAGAGCGAGACCTACTGGGATGCCGCTCACACCGTCATGTCGCCGATCACCGGCCTGACCATCAACGACGAGAATGCGGCCCTGACGCGCTACGAAGCGGGCGAGCTTGACCGCACCACCGTTCCGGCCGGCCAGTATCCGCGTCTGAAGGAACAGTTCCCGGATGAGGCAACCTCGACGCCCTATTCCTGCTCCTACACCTATGTCTTCAACCTCGCCGAAGGTAAGGGCAATCCGGCCCTGCACGACGTCCGCGTCCGCAAGGCGCTGTCCTACGCGCTGGACCGCGACATCGTGGTGAACAACATCCTGCAAGGGGGCCAGAAGCCCGCCTACAGCTGGACCCACTGGGCGATGAACGGCTTCACCATGCCCGACATCGACTATTCGCACTGGACCCAGGCAGAGCGCGATGAAAAGGCAAGGGCGCTTCTGGCGGATGCGGGCTTTGGCGCGGACAATCCGCTGAAGATCACGCTGAACTACAACACGTCGGAAGCCCACCAGAAGATCGCGGTCGCCGTCCAGCAGATGTGGAAGCAGAAGCTGGGTGTCGAGATGACCCCGCAGAACTTCGAATGGAAGGTCCATACCGACAAGATGAACGCGGGCGACTTCGAAATGGCCCGCTACGCCTGGTGCGGCGATTACAACGAAGCCTCGACCTTCCTCGATCTCTGGGCGAGCTACTCGGGCAACAATGATGCGAAATATTCGAACCCGGAATATGACGCACTGCTGAAAGACGCCAAGACCGCGGCCGATCCCGGGCCGGACTATACCAAGGCCGAACAGATACTGAATGAGGACATGCCGATCATCCCGATCTACCATTATGCCAAGGTCGACATGATCAAGCCGGACCTCAAGGGCCTGCCGCTGAACAACGTTCAGCAGACCTGGTACGCCAAGGACCTCTACCGTATCAAGAAGTGATCTTCTGATCTTCTGATCAAGGCGGCCCCCGAACCCCGGGGGCCGCTTTCGGCCATTTCCCGCGCGCATGGGGGCTTTCATGTTTTCCTACATCATCAAGCGTCTGGTCGTGGCGGTGCCTACGCTGCTCGTCCTGATGATCCTGTCCTTCCTCCTGATGCACGCCGCTCCGGGCGGGCCCTTCACCTATGAAAAGAAGCTGCCCCCGGAAGTGCTGGCGAACCTCAATGCCAAATACGGTCTCGACCAGCCGCTCTGGCGGCAGATGATTTCCTACGTCTGGGGGATTGTCGCGCATTTCGATTTCGGCCCGTCCTTCGTCTACAAGGACCGCGATGTGAACGAGATCATCGCCCAGGGCTTCCCGGTCACGCTGCATTACGGCTCGATCGCCTTCGTGGTCGCCGTGGTCAGCGGCGTGACGCTCGGCGTCATCGCCGCGATCCGCCAGAATACCTGGATCGACTATATCGCCGTCGGCATATCCATCGGCGCACAGGTGCTGCCGAACTTCGTGATGGCGCCGGTCCTCGTCCTTGTCTTCGCGCTCTGGCTCGGCTGGCTGCCCGCCGGCGGCTGGGAGGGCGGCGAGATCAGCCATGTCATCCTGCCCGTGATTGCGCTGGCGACCAGCTACATGGCCTCGATCGCGCGCATTACCCGGTCCTCGATGCTCGAGGTGCTGACCTCGAACCATGTCCGCACCGCCCGCGCCAAGGGCCTGCCGGAATACAAGGTCATCCTGCGCCACGCGCTGAAACCCTCGCTCATTCCGGTGATTTCCTACCTCGGCCCGGCGTTCGTGGCGATGGTCACGGGATCGGTCGTCGTCGACATGTATTTCTCGACCGGCGGCATCGGGAAGGCCTTCGTCGACAGCGCCCTGAACCGCGACTATGCGGTGATGATGGGCATCACCCTTCTGGTGGGCTTCCTCACCATCCTCTTCAACCTTCTGGTCGATATCCTCTACGCCTGGATCGACCCCAAGATCAGGTATTGAGCCATGGCTTTGAGTGCAATCGACATGAGCGCGCTGGCCGACCGGCTGGCGATGGACGAGGTGAAGGGCCGTTCGCCCTGGGCCGACGCACGCATCCGCTTCTTCAGGAACAAGGCGGCGGTCGGCGGGGTGATCCTTCTGATCTTCGTGATCCTCTACGCGCTTCTGGGCGAACGGATCGCGCCCTGGTCCTATGAGGACATCGACTGGGGCATCATGGGCAATGCCGCCAAGGCCGGCATGCCGTCCTTGGAAAACGGCCATTACTTCGGCGTCGACGACCTCGGCCGCGACCTTTTCGCGCGCACGGCACAAGGGACGCGCATCTCGATCATCGTGGGCATCGTCGGCGCGGCGATCTCGGTGATCGTCGGGACGTTGTACGGTGCGGTGTCGGGCTATGTCGGTGGCCGCACCGACCAGATCATGATGCGGATCGTCGATATCCTGCTGGCGATCCCCTTCATGTTCGTCATCATCCTTTTGCTGGTGATGTTCGGGCGGTCGCTTTCCATGCTGTTCGTCGGCATCGGCCTTCTGTCCTGGCTTTCCATGGCGCGGATCGTCCGCGGCCAGACGCTGACGCTCAAGAACAAGGAATTCATCCAGGCTGCGCAGGCGGCGGGTGTGCCGGGCTGGAAAATCATCCTTCGCCATATCGTGCCGAACCTTCTGGGCATCGTCGCGGTCTATGCCACGTTGCTGGTGCCCGACATGATCCTGACGGAAAGCTTCATCTCCTTCCTCGGCCTCGGCGTGCAGGAACCGCTGACCTCGCTGGGCCGCCTCATTTCCGAAGGGGCCTCGACGATGCGCTACGGCACGATCTGGCAGCTGTGGGCGCCCCTGACCTTCTTCATCGTGACCATGTTCGCCTTCTTCTTCGTCGGCGACGGTCTGCGCGATGCGCTCGATCCCAAGGACCGCTGACATGGCACTCCTCGACATCAAGGACCTGAAGGTCCGCTTCCAGACCAACGACGGCGAGGTGAATGCCGTGAACGGCATCACCCTGTCGCTCGACCGTGGTGGCGCGCTTGGCATCGTCGGCGAAAGCGGGTCGGGCAAAAGCCAGCTCGCCTTCGCGGTGATGGGGCTTCTGGCCAAGAACGGCAGGGCGACCGGATCAGTGACCTTCGACGGGCAGGAAATCCTGAACGCCCCGCCCTCGGTGATCAACCGGGTGCGCGCCAACAAGATCGGCATGATCTTTCAGGATCCGATGACCTCGCTCAATTCCTACATGCGGGTCTCGGACCAGATGGTGGAGGTGCTGCTGCATCACAAGGGCATGTCGAAGACCGATGCGGCCAAGGAATGTATCCGCATGCTCGACGCGGTGAAGATCCCCGATGCGGCGGGCCGCTTCCGGCTTTACCCGCACGAGTTTTCGGGCGGCATGCGACAGCGGGTGATGATCGCCATGGCGCTTCTGTGCAAGCCCGACCTTCTGATCGCCGATGAGCCCACGACCGCGCTCGACGTCACCGTTCAGGCGCAGATCATGCAGCTTCTGGGCGAGTTGCGCCGCGAGTTCGGCATGGCCACGATCCTCATCACCCATGATCTTGGTGTCGTGGCGGGCTTCTGCGACGAGGTGATGGTCATGTACGGCGGCCAGGTGATGGAGAAGAGCCCGGTCGATCCGCTGTTCTCTGCCCCGTCCCATCCCTATACCCGTGGCCTTCTGCACGCGTTGCCGCGTGTGGACCAGGAGGGCGAGGAACTGGCCTCGATCCCCGGCGCGCCGCCCAACATGATGCGGGCGCCGAAGGGCTGCCCCTTCGCCCCGCGCTGCAGCTTCGAGATCGAGCGCTGCGCGGTCGAGCTCGATCCGCTCACCGAATTCATGCCCGGCCGCTTCCGGGCCTGCAACCGCCGCGTGGAGGAATTGGCATGACATCCCAAACCGGCCGACCGCTTCTGCAGGTCGAGGACCTGCGCGTCACCTTCCACATTCGCCGCGAAGGCGACATGCCCTGGACCAGGCCGCGCGAGCTGCATGCGGTGGGCGGCGTGAATTTTGAACTGATGCCCGGCGAAACGCTCGGCATCGTCGGTGAATCGGGCTGCGGCAAATCCACGCTCGCCCGCGCGATCATCCAGATGGTGCCAGCCTCGGGCAAGGCAGTCTGGGAAGATGGCGTGGACCTTCTGTCGCTGTCGCCTCATCAGATGCTGAAATACCGCTCCGACATCCAGATGGTGTTCCAGGATCCGCTGGCGAGCCTCAATCCGCGCATGACCGTGGGCCAGATCATCGCCGAGCCGCTGATCACCCATCACCCCGGCCTTTCGAAGGACGAGGTGAAGCTTCGGGTGAAGGCGATGATGGACAAGGTTGGCCTCCTGCCCAACCAGATCAACCGCTATCCGCACGAGTTTTCCGGCGGCCAGTGCCAGCGGATCGGCATTGCACGCGCCCTGATCGTCGAGCCGAAGCTTCTGATCTGCGACGAGCCGGTCTCGGCGCTCGACGTCTCGATCCAGGCGCAGGTGATCAACCTTCTGATGAAGCTGCAGCGCGAGCTTGGCCTCGCCATGATCTTCATCGCCCATGACCTGAGCGTGGTGAAACATATCTCCGACCGGGTGATGGTGCTCTATCTCGGCCGCACGATGGAAGTGGCGACAAGCGGCGACCTCTACAGCGCGCCGCAGCATCCCTATACCCAGGCGCTCCTCTCGGCGGTGCCGATCCCCGACCCTGCCGCGGAACGGGCCAAGCACATGATCCCGCTCGACGGCGATCTGCCCTCGCCGCTGCGCCCACCCTCGGGCTGCGTGTTCCGCACCCGCTGCCCCGTGGCCCAGGCCCGCTGCGCCGCCGATATTCCTCGCCTGAACATGGGCGACCATCAGGTCGCCTGCCACTTCCCGGGGCCGCTCACCGAAACCGTGAAGGCGATGGAAGAGGCCTGACGCCAGCGCCGAAGCGCGCCTGATGCGGAGAAATCTTGCCGAAGATTTTTCCGGCCCTGCGTCGGCCTACGCGTTGAAAAGGAAGTGCAGGACGTCGCCGTCCTTCACTTCATAGCTCTTGCCCTCGACCCGGAACTTGCCCGCCTCGCGCGCGCCTGCCTCGCCGTTTCCGGTGACATAGTCATCATAGGCAATCGTCTCGGCGCGGATGAAGCCGCGTTCGAAATCGCCGTGAATGACACCTGCCGCCTGCGGCGCGAGCGTGCCCTTCTCGATCGTCCAGGCGCGGGCCTCCTTCGGCCCCACGGTGAAATAGGTCTGCAGCCCCAGAAGGTCATACCCCGCGCGGATCAGCCGGTCGAGGCCCGCCTCGTGCAGGCCCATCTCCTCCAGAAACATCGCCGCATCCGCGGCGGGCATCTGCGCCAGCTCTTCCTCGATCTTGGCCGAGATCACCACATGGCCCGCGCCCTGCCGCTTCGCCATCTCTGCGACGCGGGCGGACTGGCTGTTGCCGGTCGCGGCCGAGGCTTCCTCGACATTGCAGACGAACAGAACGGGTTTCGAGGTCAGAAGCTGCAGCATCTCCCAGGCTTTCCGGTCCTCGTCCGTCACCTTCACGGTACGCGCAGGCTGGCCGTTTTCCAGCACGGAGAGGGCGGCCTTCATCAGCCGTTCCTGCGCCACGGCCTCCTTGTCGCCGCCCTTGATCTTGCGGGCGATATTGGCCAGCCGCCGCTCGA
Source organism: Paracoccaceae bacterium (assembly GCA_041397305.1). Lineage (GTDB taxonomy): Bacteria > Pseudomonadota > Alphaproteobacteria > Rhodobacterales > Rhodobacteraceae > TMP-24. The sequence goes on from JAWKWX010000003.1 coordinate 175,549, forward strand.
TGCTCTCCATGTCGGCGATCATCAGCTCTGTCTCGATCGTCTCGGCATCCGCCACCGGGTCGATCCGGCCCTCGACATGGGTGACATCGCCATCCTCGAAACAGCGCAGCACATGGGCGATCGCATCAACCTCGCGGATATTCGCCAGGAACTGGTTGCCAAGCCCTTCCCCCTTCGAGGCGCCGCGCACCAGGCCCGCGATATCGACGAAGGTGATCCGCGTGGGGATGATCTGCTTCGACCCCGCGATCGCCGCAAGCCGGTCGAGCCGCGCGTCGGGCACCGCCACCTCGCCCACGTTCGGTTCGATCGTGCAGAAGGGAAAGTTCGCCGCCTGCGCCGCCGCCGTGCGGGTCAGGGCGTTGAAAAGGGTCGACTTGCCGACATTCGGCAGACCGACGATACCCATCCTGAAACCCATGCCACGCTCCCGTTGAAAGACTGGAGCGATCTAGTGCAGCGGGCGCGAATATGGAAGACGTTTCGTCAGCTGCCGACGCGAGCCGCCCTAGCTTTCCTCCCATCGGCTCTGCTTGCGTCGGCTGACATCCCGCGTCAGGCGTCCGAATTGCCGCGAACGGGCACGGAGTTCGGCAGCGGAGGCACTGTTCCAGCTGTCCTCGCGCTGAAGCTTCTGCCACCGCCTCAGGCGGTCGGGGTCGATCTGGTTCGCCTCGATCGCCGCGCGAATGGCGCAGCCGGGCTCGGTCTCGTGTCGGCAATCCGAAAAGCGGCACAGGCGGGCGGTCTCCACCAGTTCGGCAAAGGTTGCGTCGATCCCTTCGGCTACATCCGTCAGCCGCAATTCCCGCATGCCCGGCGTGTCGATCAGCCAGCCACCCCCGGCAACGGGCAACAGGGATCGCGCGGTGGTCGTGTGCCGACCCTTCGCGTCATCTTCCCGGATCGCACCGGTCGCCAGCCTGCGGCCGATCAGCGCCCCGGCAAGCGTCGACTTGCCGACCCCCGAGGAGCCGAGAAAGCACAGCGTGCGTCCCGTGCCGCACCAGGGGGCGAGTCTTTCCGAGGCATCCGGTGCCAGGGCATCGACCGCCAGTGCCGCAACGTCCCGCGCGACCGTTCGCAGCCTGTCCAGATAGGGCCCCGGGTCGTCAAGGTCCGCCTTGGTCAGAACGATCACCGGCTCGATGCCACCGCCATGGATCAGCGCCAGATAGCGCTCGATCCGGGCGATGTTGAAATCGGCGTTGCACGATGTCGTCACGAAGACGGTATCGACATTCGCGGCGATCAGCTGCTCGCGCGCGGTCTCCCCCGCCGCACGCCGGGCAAGACGGGTCGAACGTTCAAGCAGACGGTCGGCCACAAGGTTCGCCTCGTCGCAGATCAGCCAGTCACCGACCGCGACTGCACCTGCGGACAGGTCGGGCGGCAACATCAGCGCGAGCGGCCCCTTGGCCGACAGGACGAGAAGCCGGTCGCGGTGTACCTCTGCCACGCGCGCCGGCAGGCGGGTCTCAAGCTCCTCGATCGAGAGCTGGCCGAGCCATCGGTTGCTCCAGCCAAGATCGGCAAGCGTCGGAAATGAAGTCATGGGAATCCCCTGAAACATGTCTGGTCGGCCCTGCGCGGCATGCGCGGCGGCCGGACGGCTCATCGGGGCTGCGATAAGGTCAATGCCTCAGCGGCGCGCCCCGGCGCGGTGAATGACACTGGTCTGCATGACATCCTCCTCCGCCGGGTTCACATTCGGCGTGACAGTATCCCGATCGCGACGGCCCGGCAAGCCCGGTCCCGGCAGGCCGCCAGGCCGCCCCTGTCCCAAGCCCCATTGATTTTCGGTCCGCTTTTCTGCACTACCCCGACAAAGCAGTTGGAGTTGCCGCATGACCCGGATCGAAGCCAAGTTTGCCGCCCTCGGAACCAAGGGGCGCAAGGCTTTCGTCGCCTATATCATGGCGGGCGATCCCGATCTCGCGACCTCGCTCGAGCTGATGAAGGGGCTGCCCTCGGCCGGTGTGGATGTGATCGAGCTTGGCATGCCCTTCACCGATCCGATGGCGGATGGCCCGACGATCCAGCTTGCCGGGCAGCGCGCGCTCGAAGGCGGCCAGACGCTGCAGAAGACGCTCGACATGGTGGCCGAATTCCGCAAGGGCGACGATGCGACGCCCATCGTGATGATGGGCTATTACAATCCGATCTATTCGCGCGGCGTCGACACTTTCCTGAAGGATGCCGGGGCCGCCGGGGTGGACGGGCTGATCGTCGTCGACCTGCCGCCCGAGGAAGATGAGGAACTCTGCATCCCCGCCCAGAAGGCCGGGCTGAATTTCATCCGCCTTGCCACCCCCACCACGGACGACAAGCGCCTGCCGAAGGTGCTGCAGAACACCTCGGGCTTCGTCTATTACGTCTCGATCACCGGCATCACCGGCGCCGCCGCCGCCCAGGCGGGCGATGTCGGCCCCGAGGTCGCCCGTATCAAGGCCGCCACCGATCTGCCGGTCATCGTCGGCTTCGGCATCCGCACGCCCGAAAGCGCGCGCGCCATCGCTTCGGTTGCCGACGGGGCGGTGGTGGGATCGGCCATCGTGAAGATGGTCGAGGAAAAGCGCCCGGTGCCCGAAATCCTCGCCTTCGTGAAGGGCCTCGCCGACGGCGCGCATTCGGCCTGACCGCCGGAAGCCCGCGCACCAGCTACAACCGCTGCCCCACCCGTGTGGCTTTCGCGCCTCGCGAAAGCCGCGAGAGATTGGCTTGCGCCCGGAACGGGCGCTCCGCCGGATCACCGCCGCTCTGGAACTGTGGACGCACGCCAAAAGGCATTGCGCGAAATCTTTAAAATTGGTAATCGAAAATTACCAATTTGTCGGAGCCGCCCATGCCCGTGATCACCTGCATCGACGATCTGAAGAAACTGCACCGCCGCCGCGCACCGAAGATGTTCTTCGATTATTGCGAAAGCGGCAGCTATACCGAGCAGACCTTCCGGGAAAATACCTCCGATTTCTCCGAGATCCGGCTGAAGCAGAAAGTCGCGGTCGATATGCTTGGCCGGACGACCGAAACCACGATGCTTGGGCAAAAGGTCGCGATGCCGCTGGCACTGGCGCCCGTCGGCATGGCGGGCATGCAATGCGCGGACGGCGAGATCAAGGCGGCGCGCGCGGCCGAACGATTCGGCGTGCCCTTCACGCTGTCGACCATGTCGATCTGCTCGATCGAGGATATCGCCGCCCATACGAGCGCGCCCTTCTGGTTCCAGCTCTATGTGATGAAGGACGAGGATTTCGTGGCCGCCGCCATCGAGCGCGCGAAACGCGCCGGATGCTCGGCGCTCGTCCTCACGCTCGACCTGCAGATTCTCGGCCAGCGTCACAAGGATCTGAAGAACGGCCTGACGGCACCACCGCGCCTCACGCTGAAGAACCTGATCAACCTCGCCACCAAGCCGCGCTGGGTCGCGGGCATGGCAATGACGCGGCGCCATACGTTCCGCAATATCGTCGGTCACGCGAAGGGCGTGGGCGACCTGCGGTCCCTGATGAGCTGGACGAACGAGCAGTTCGACCCGCAGCTCGACTGGGGCAAGATCGCGAAGATCCGCGACATGTGGGGCGGCAAGATGATCCTCAAAGGGATACTGGACCCCGACGACGCCCGCCGCGCGGCGGATTTCGGCGCCGATGCGATCCTGGTGTCCAACCATGGCGGGCGGCAGCTTGACGGCGCACTCTCCTCGATCCGCATCCTGCCCGAGATCGTGAAAGCGGTCGGCGACCGGACGGAGATCTATCTCGACAGCGGGGTCCGGTCGGGGCAGGACATATTGAAAGCGGTAGCGATGGGCGCCCGCGCCTGCTTCATCGGCCGGTCCTACATCTACGGCCTCGGCGCGATGGGCGAGAAGGGCGTGACGAAGGCGCTCGACATCCTGCAGAAGGAGTTCGATATCACCATGGCGCTCTGCGGTGAAAAGTCGCCCGCGGCCCTTGGACGCCACAACCTTCTGATCCCGAAAGGGTTCGAGGATCGCTACGCCTGAGCGCCCGCCCTCGCGGGACTGCGCCCCAGAAGCGTGACGGCAGGCAGGACCGCGACCAGCAGAAGCGCGATCAGGAGGAAGGCAGCGCGCAGGCCCGCCAGCTCCGACACCTGCCCCATCAGCGTCGGGCCGACGAAAAAGCCGGTGAAGCCGATCATCCAGGCACGCGAGATCGCCCAGCCCCGGTCGGCGGCACGCACGCGCTTGCCCAGAAGCGAATTGACCGATGGCACCGCGACCGCGACGCCCAGACCCAGAAACGCCACGCCCGCAAGGGCCAGCGCAACCGAGGGCGCAAGCGCCAGAAGCGTTGCACCGGCAATTCCGACAAGCGTCGAGGCGAAGATCAGACCGGCCTCGCCCAGCCTCTGCGCCGCAATCTGCCCCGAAAGCCGCCCGATCCCCATGGTCAGGCCCAGCATCATCGGGCCGAAGCCGCCATTGCCGGCAGCCCCGCCCAATGTGCGTTCGATATGCAGCGCCGACCAGCTGTCGCAGGCGTTCTCGGCCACGAAAGTGATGAAGAGAACCGCCGCCGCGAGGGCAACCGGCCGTGCCAGGCCGACATGCCCGCCCATGTCGGCCTCCGTCTTGGCAACCGCCCAGTCATGCGCCTCGCGCATGATCCAGCCTAGCGCGAGGATCGCCGCCGCAAAGACCGGGAAGGCGGAAGCGGCGGGCACCGCCTCGCGCCGCAACAGGCTCGCCACAAGGGCCGCCGCCGCGAAGGCAAAGGAAAAGGCGGCGTGGTTGACATTCATCAGATGCCGCCCGCTCTGCTCCTCCAGATCCGAAATGCGCATGTTCGAGCCGATATCGACGAGCGCGACGGCGGAGCCCATGAAGAACAGCGCGGCCGCCAGTGCGGGCACGGTCGTGGACAGAAGCGGCAGGAAATAGGCAAGCGCAAGAAGAACGGCCGCAACGGGCAGAAGGCGGCGACCGAAACGCCCTGCCAGGGCGGGTGCAAAATACATCGCCACGATGCCCCCGGCCGCCGGCGCCAGCAGCGCCGCGCCGAAGGCCGCGTCGCTTGCCCCGACCGCTGCCTTGATCTCGGGCACATAGGCCGCGAAGCCGCCCCAGAAGACGCCGACCGATGCAAGTCCCGCCATCGGCGCGCGTGACAATCTCATGGCCTCATAGATAGACATGCGCACCTCCGCCCCGCCACTGGCTATCCCGGAAATCGGCACGCCGCAACGGGGGGCAAGGCGGCACGGTTGCCGCGACGAGCCCCGCTTCAGGGCAGGACATGCAGCCAGAACCAGACACTGAAGATCGACAGCGCCGTCGCCAGCAGCACCGCCGTCGCCGCCACCCGCTTTGCCACGCCATACATGTTGGCGAAAAGATAGGCATTGATGCCCGGCGCCATCGAGGCCGTCACAACGACCGAGCGTAGCGCCGCCGTATCGAGCCCGAAGACCCGCGTGCCCAGAAACCAGCCGATGCCCGGATGCAGCAGCAAGGAACAAGAGGCGATCATCGCCACCAGCCGCAGATCGCCCTCCGGCCGGTAGCGCACCATCACTCCGCCAAGACCGAAAAGCGCGGCCGGAAGCCCGGCACGCGCCAGCATGTCGATCCCGGCCCAGGCCGGTTCCGGCAAGGGATCGCCCGATAGGTTCACGGCGAACCCCGCGACAATGCCGATCACCAACGGGTTGGTGACGATCCCCCGGAATATCTGCCGCGCGATCTGGATGACCGGCAGGCCGATCCCATGGGCGCGCGTCAGTTCCATCATCGTGATCCCGAAGGTGGCGCGCGACGGCGCATGGATCGAGATGATCGCATAATTGCCTGCAAGCGCCCCGGTTCCATAGGCGCGTTCGGTGATCGGCAGGCCCAGCAGCAGTGAATTGGAAAAGAGACAGGCAAAGCCGATCGCCACCGGCATCCGGCCCCGGCCGCCCGAAGAGGAACTGCGCGCCAAGTGTGCCCAACGCGAAACTGGCGAAGGCGCCCGTGTAGAATGAGATCATCAGCCCGGGGTCATAGGCGCTTGAAAGGTCAAGCTGCGCCACGCCCTTGAAGAGGAACGCAGGGCACCGCGAAATTCTGGGCAAACCGCATCAGCGCATCGACGGCGCCATCCTCGAAAGCCTCAGACGCGTGTGGCAAGATAGCCTGCCCCCATCACCAGAAAGACCGGCAGGATGACTCGAACAGCGCCTGCATCAGGCGTCCATCTCGATCACCATCCCGTCATAGGCGGCAGAGACATGAGGGGGCGTCTTGCCTGACCGCCGCATGATCCAGATCAGGCATGTTGGTCAGCACCGAAGTGGGCGGGTTTCATCCGCGCGATCCAGTCCAGCGACCTGTCGAAATGGAAATGGTGTCGGATGCGGTTTGCGACGAAGCGCATCAAGAATCCAGACATCAAGCCCTTCCAGATATGGCAGCGCCGCGTCGGGGATGGCGGATGTCGGGCAGATAGGCAAAGATCGCTGATCCGAAAGCCCATGCTCGATATCGCCATGCTCGACATGAAAAGGCCGGGCAGCCGGATGGGGTCCGCCCGCGCCGCTGATCTCGAACGGTCCCTTGATCGTGTGCATGTCGCAGATCGGCGGGTAGGCATCCTCGGGCCGTACGAACGCATAGCCGAACCGGTTGAAAAGCGCCTCCCGCGGGCGGATTTGGCCCAGACCGGCATATGGCGGCGGTTGAGGATCACCAACTGGCGGATATCGTCGAGCCCGTGGACATGATCGGCATGGCTGTGGGTATAGACCACCGCACCGAGCGCCGAGACGCCAGCGTCGAGAAGTTGCGCGCGGCGATATCCGGCGAAGTGTCGATCAGACGGCCGTGCGGCCCTCGCCACTGACCCGTTCGACCAGAAGAACAGCGGGTCCGGCGGTTCTTGCCTGCAGGGTCGCAATCGGCCCAAAAGCCCGCCGATCCGCGCACGCCACCCGACGATCCGCAGCCAAGGATGGTGAAGCGAAGCCGCGCTATCTCAGGCGGCCTTCCATGGTGGACAGCTCGATGAAAAGGCGATCGAAATGGCGCCCGGTCTGTTTGGCGAACGCCTCCAGAGACAGGCCCATAAAGCCCCGCGCCGACCTTTGCCATATGCGCCATAGGCCGGTTCGTTCCGCCTGCCGCGATGGGGCGGCGGCGCCGGTGGGGCGCGTCGGTTTCCAGAAGCACCCGGTCGACCGGGGCGGCCGCAAAATGTCGCGCAGTTTCCGCGGCTTTCAGGAAGGCGGCAGTCCCGGACATGGAAAGATAAAGCCGAGGTCGAGCGCGGCCCTGGCCGGTCCCGCGCCGGACGGCAGTGCATCACGCAGCTGTAGGCGCAGTTCCCATATTCCTCGGCAGGATCCGCGCCATGTCCTCATCCGCCGCGCGGGCATGGATGATCAGAGAGCGAGCCGCTCTGCGCGCCGCGCTCGATATGGATACGAAGGCTCGCCTGCTGAACGGCCGCGCTGTCGGCGGTGTAGTGATAGTCCAGCCCGGTCTCGCCGATCCCCGCATCTGGGATGGGCGGCGACGGAGAGAAGCCCTCGACCGTCATCGGCGGCTCTTCGGTCACGCTCATCGGATGGATGCGAAGAGGCGAGAACACATCCTCATGCGCCTCGGCGATGGCGCAGACCGTGTCGAGGTTCCGCTGGCGGGTGCAGATCGTCACCAGCCGGTGCGCACGCCCGCGCCCTTGCGCGGGCCGATGAAGCCCGCTCGCCCTCGAAATCGGGAAATCGAGATGGCAGTGGCTGTCGAAGTGATCAGCGGGAGGCTTGTCGGATATGTCTGGCCGGTCATCTTCGCTCACCTCGAGGCAAGCGTGCCTGCCGTACGTCGATCCTGAAGATCATATCGAGGAGAAGGGCGGCGGGGTCAAGGTTGACGGCACGCCGTGGCGGGCACCGAGGCGCCAAGCGTCTGGTGCAGATCGGCCCAGGCGCGGGCCGCGGCTGGGTGTGGGGGAAAGACGCGCCAGCGCACCCTCGCCCGGCGCGGCTTCCGGCCGCGGCCACGGTCACGCCCGCACGCGCGAGCCGGGCAAGGAAGGGATCCATAGTGCGAGGAGGTCGAGCCGGGTCTCCGCCCCGCCGCGCTGTGCCGCACTTTCGGCAAGCTTCGGAACCGCTGCGCGTCGAGACGCGGCAGGCTGGCGAAAAGCGGACGATCTCCTCATAGGCCGCAAGCCCGCCCTGATTGACAATGACAGGCGGACAAACTTCGCCATGACCGGCCGACCAGGACGAAAAGCCGCACCGCGTCCCCTTCCCTTGCGTGCTGCATTCAAGCGCGAGATCGCCGGGGACAAGCGGCGCAAGCTGGCTCGCGGCAGCGGAGCAGATCGGCAGAAGGCGCGAGGCTGGTGCTACGGCAAGGAGCATCACCCCCTGCGGCGGTTTCTCAACAGTTTCGAAGGGCGTGGCGGCGTGTTCCAATTCGTCCGCGCATCGACGATCACCACCCGGCGACCTGCATCGGCGGAGGTAGAGATCAGGAAGCTTTTTCAGCTTCCTGACTTCATCCACCCTGATTTCGGCGGACAGCCGGTCGCCCTTGTCGTTCGGCCCGCGCCTGAGGACGAACAGCCCCGGCTCTGCCCGCCCGTATCCGCCGCTGCGGTTGGATGGTCAGCCCGGTGTCCAGCGTCACGGGCACGGGCGCAGGATCGCCGAACAACCCGCGTCCTCGTCGGGCGGCGTCGCCAGCAGAAAGCGCGCGATACGCCAGGCGAGCGTCGCCTTGCCCACGCCGCGCGGCCCGGTCAGAAGCCGGCCGTGATGCAGCCGCTACTGTCGCATAGGCTTCCAGGAAAGCCGCCTCCGCCGCGGCCTGACCGCAGGCCGTTCCGTCTCGCGCGGAGGTGCGGCGCGCTCGACCCGGTCGGGTTCGGGAAGCGTGGCCTCAGTCATAGTCCGGCCCGGCAGGCGCGGACTGCGCCATCGCCGCGATCTCGGCAGCAGCCACCGCTCGGGCGCGCGCGCTCGTCGATCACGTGGACGCAGGCGGAATTCGGCGGCCAGCGCCAGAAAGCCGCCGCATCACCTCTGCATCTCGAGGCCCATATCCTCGAACCTCTCCTCATGGCCGTTTCGCCCTTGGCGCGGGAAAGACCGACCTCCGGGTCGATATCGATCAAGGAACGTCAGGTCGGGCTCGCGGCCGATCATCATCTGGTGCAGCTCCCGGTCGACCGCAGGCCGCGATCGCCGACAGGCCCTGGTACATGCGCGTACTGTCGGCGAACGGTCTGAATGACGATCTTCGCCGGCCGCGCGCCGGTTCGTGCGTTCCAGATGGTCGCGGCGGGCAGCGGTGAAGAAGGATCTCGGTCTCCGGCGACCAGCGGTCGGGGTCGCCCTCCAGAACCAGGCGGCGGATCTCCTCGGCGCCCGGGCTGCCGCCCGGCTCGCGGGTCAGGACAACCTCGGCCGCGCCGCTCAGGTCTCGGCAAGGCGCGCCTGCGTACTCTTGCCCGATCCGTCGATCCCTTCGAAGGTGATGAACCTTGCCGGCTCAGCTGCCGATCTGCGATCAGTCGCCCGGCCATGATGTTGAACGCGGTCGACAGCCGAGTCATAGAACCCGCCCGCGCCCACATCTCTTTCGGCAAGCGGCACGGTGACCGGATTGTGGCCCCGGAATATCGATCACCAGATCGGCAAGCTTGGACCTCGGCAGCGATCGGCGCGCGGATCGGCCGGAATGGCGAATCTCGCCCTTGAGGTTTCCTCGCGCAAGCAGGGGGCAGAAGCAGGGTCAGATCCTTTTCAACCACAAGACCGACGGTCCTGGCCGCCCACCCAGACCAGGGGCATCGGCAATCTTCTGGCCCTGCTTAGCCGGGGTCTTCTGCGTGAATTCGCGAAAGGCCCAGTCGACCACGCGCTGCCTCTTCCGCGCGTTCCTTGTCTCTCTCGACAGGCCGGAAATCCACGAAGACGATGCGCCGCTCGTCCTTCACCGCCGATCCGACAAGGCCATAGCCCGCCTCTTCGGTATGGCCGGTCTTCCATGCCATCATGATCCCCATCTTCAGAAGCGGATTGCGGTCAGCTTGATTATCGGGCGAGCGCCGCCACATAGGGAAATTCCTTGATCGAGAAGTAGTGGTAGTAATCCGGGAAGTCCGTGATCAGCCGGACCGCGAGACGGCCAAGATCATGCATGCTCATCCGGTGCTCGGGATCAGGCCAGCCGGAAGCATTGGCGAAATGGCTGTCGTTCAGGCCAAGTGCCTTGGCCCGTTCGTTCATCTTGGCGGCAAGGTCGGCCTCCGTCCCTGCGAGCCCTTCGGCGACCACGACACAGGCATCGTTGCCCGACAAGAACCACGATACCTGGATCAGTTCCTCAACCGTCGGCTTGTCCCTTTCGTTGAGGAACATGGTCAACCTTCCCATCGACTTCGCATGCGAGGAAACGGCAAAGCGCTCGTCCAGAGTCACCGCCCGTCCTTCCAGACTCGAACAGCATGTTCACTGTCATCAGCTTCGACATCGACGCGGGTGGCATGGGTGTATGGGCGTTCTTTTTCCAGCTTGCCGTATCGGTCGTCAGGTCATATACCCAGGCGGCGCGGGCGCGGGTCTCAGCGCCAGCGCCGGGAGCGCGCTGACGATGAGAAGGACCGCCCCGATCAGCCAGCCGCAGTAGGTGGTCCCTGTGCATGACCCGTCCTTCCTTATTTCGACACCGCATAGGCGTCGGGATAGCCGAGCGACTTGACCTTGGCGACCATCGCATCGCGCTCGGACTGCGTGGCGGGCCCGATCAGCACGCGCCACAGGGTCTTGTCCTGGCTCTTCTCCGGGCTTCACCTGCGCGGCGAGGCCCGCCTTCTGCATCTGCGCCGCGGCTTCTTGGCATTCTCCTCGGTGCTGAAGATGCCGATCGAATAGGGCTTGGACAGCGCCCCGGCAGGCTGGGCCGGGATCGCAGAGGGCGCGCCGGTTGCAGGTGCGGCGGCTGCCGGGGCAACTGCAGGCCTGCAGCCTTTCACCGCTTTGTCGATGGCCTCCACCGCCGTCTTCGCCACCGGGTCGAGCGGCTTCTGTTCAATAGCGCCCGGCGCTGCCGCCTTGCGGTGGTTCCCGCCGTTGCGTCGGGTTTCGGCGGCGCCTTGGTGCCCGCGACCTTGGCCGCAGGCTCCGTCAGGTGCCGGAGCAGGCACGGGCGGCGGGGGCGGGGCGGCGCCCTCAGCGCCTTCGCGCAACAACCTGCAGGGTCGTCGGCTGCCCCGCGAGAATGCCGGCGCCTCGGCCGCGTCGGACGACAGCTGGAGGGCTCGGCCCAGGGTTCGAGACTCGCGGCGGAAGAGCGCGCCGGTCACCGACTTGCCGGTCGCGGGATTGCAGATCACCACACGCTCGGGATCCTTCACATCGACATGCGCGACCCAGATGCCGCCGAGCGAGGGACGCCCGTCCCAGAGCGCCTTGTCGGTCTTCGAAGAATCTCCGGCGCCTCGACATCGCGCTGGCCGCCTGCCGCGACCGTTCCGGCGGCGGCATTGCCCGGCACTTCGGTTGCGACCGCCCCGCCATCTTCCCCCGCCAGATCGCCGATCACCGGTCCGGCCGGCTTGCTGCCGCCCTTGAACTGGCACCCGGCCATCGCAAGCACCAATAGAACGACCGGCCCAAGCCGGCCGAATTGCGGTTCGCTCATTCTGGCCCCTTCGCGCATCCTGCCCATGCGACCCTTACGGCCGGTCCGCAACCCCGGGGCTGCCTGCCTGCCCGATCAATCGCGCCTGTTCCCGCGCCTTTGCGCACAACTGTATCGCAGCGCGTAGCGCAGGAAAGCCATCGGGCTTCACCGAAGCGCGACCGGCGGCGCTTTCGCGGCGCATCGGCACGCAATGCGCCTGCCGATCGATCCCACGCCCGGACTTGTGGTCGGCGCGCCAAGCCAACTAGGCCTGCCACCGCCCGCCCTGACCTGCACCATCTCCAGGGCATTGCATTTCATCGACAGATGGGTAGCAAAGCGATTCAAGGCACCGGTCTTGAAAGCTGATGCGGATGAGTGGCCGAGTGGTTTAAGGCACTGGTCTTGAAAACCAGCGAACCGAAAGGTTCCGTGGGTTCAGATCCACCTCATCCGCCAATAACTTCCAATGGGCCAGCGTCGTTCAGGTCCACCCGTAGGACCCTGCCACAACTGCGCTACAGGCTGGCGAAGCTCCCGATCTCCTTTTGTCCGCAGGCTGCAGCTTGTAGCACATTTTTGGCCACGCGAGCCGTTTCTTGTGGGAGAAACTTTCTTCATGCGCTCCCGCCTCCCGAAACTCATTGCGGTCATCGTCCTTGGGTTCAAGCGACCAGCGACCGCCATTCCTGTCCTGTGTCGCAAGCTCGCGCCTCGTCAGTGGCCAAAACATGGCAAGTGGGGTGACCTCATTGCCTGTCATAGATAGCGCGGGCATACAGTGCCGCCCCGGTCTCGGTACCTGGCGCTGGATGGGACAGCCGGTCTTCCACTCGACCGGCGGGGCGCGATCCATTGCGCCGGGCCCGAGGAGGAGGGGATGTCCGGCGATACGGCGCAGGGATTGCGGGTCACAGGACATAGGAGTTTCCCTTCTTGGGCAGGCGGGACCGTGCCTCGCCAGACCAATGTGCGCCGAAAGGACCGCGCAGAAATCCGTCCGACAGCCGCCCGCCGGAGCACCACCGTCAAGGCCAGCGCCCGGGCAAGATCGTCACCCTCGATCTGACCGGAAATGCGCCGTGCATAGGCGTCGCAGATGCCGGCAAAATCGCCACTTTGCGGCGAAAGCTGGCAGGTCACCTGCATCGCACAGCACCTCAATCTGATAGGCCATGCTGGCGGTGCTTTGGCTGAGCGTTTGAACGCCATTGACCGCCAGAAATTTCCGACCGTCCACGGTTTCAACATCACCGCCCGTCCGGGTCCAGCCCGCAGACGAACTGACAACTGTCCTTGGCATGGTCGTGCAGGCGCGCATGGTAGCAGCGCCCGGAGATCGCCAACGGCAATCGGCCATGGCCCCAAGCCTCGATCGCCACACCCAGGTTCGCGGCCCAACCGCGCCAGGATGGCGACCAGATCGAGCGGCAATTCCGGTGGCAGGCAGATCCGTGTGGCCCCACGCGCTACAAGCCAGCGCAGCGTGCCCTCATTATAGACATTGATCAGCGGCCCGACCCAAAAGGCCATGCCCTTTGGCAAGGATTGCAAGGCGGTCCAGATCGTTCCACCTCGACCGGCAGGCCGATCTCGGTCAGCGCAGCCGTGGCCCTGCGTTCCCGTTTCCAAGGTGATCAGCGCCAGGGTGGTCAGCGCGACCGACTTGCCTGCTGCTGTCGGGCATTCCACCGCCTGGGCAATCTCATCCTGCCAAAAGGGCAGACGCTTTGAGCAAACCAGTTCCCCCAAGACCAGGCGCGATACCGGTGCGTCGGCGAGCTCTCTGGTAAAAGCTGCGCACCGTCGCGGCATCCCAGAAGAACTGGTTGGGACCAACGATTGAATCCATGATGTCGGGCATCCTATCTCCAGAGTCTTGGCGTAGGCGCCGGTGGTGGCCTGGCTGGACAGTCTGGCAGAAAGCGCCTGCTTCGGGCATCAGGCGTCCGGCGGCATGGGCCTCCAGCGCGGCACGAAAGCTGCGCACAACCTCGGCCACATAAGCGCGGCTGCGCTGGCGCCCTTCGATCTTCAGCGCGGTGACGCCGGCCCGCGCCAGGGCGAGATCAGCCGGGTTGCGTCAAGGCTGACCGGATCCTCGAACACATGCCCGGTCTGATCCCCTGACGTGAAACAGCCCTTGCAGGGTTGGATATGGGGCCAGCTGATCCCTGGATGTGCGGTGGATGGTATAGCCGCCAAGCCGCGCCGTCCAGACCCCGGCTCCTCCATGCGGTGACATGGCTGGCGGGTGAGCAGACGCCATTCATGGTCGGCGATTTTCCGTGGCATAGGAGGAGAGCGAGCACCGCCCCTCCCCGCCATCACGCAAAGCGCCAAAGACGAAAACCTCGGTCTCCACATCGGTCTCGCGATTGATCGCGGCAATTTCGTCCACTGTCAGGACGCGGGGCAGAACCACGCGGCGAATCCCCGAAGGTTTCGCGCAAGAAATTGATCGCGTCCGGGTTTGCGGCGGCGGCTTGCCTGGACAGATATGGCGCCGCAGGTCGGGGTGGTTCTCGGCATGAGCCAGAAGCCCGGCATCGGCCAGGATCACGCCAGCGCCCGTGGTTTCGGCATCGGCAATGGCGACCTGTGCCAGATTGCTTCGGCGCCGGCGTGGGGGAAGGTGTTGATCGCAACCAGACCTTGCTGCGCGCCCGTGGGCGAATGCGACACCAGCAGCCATTTCATCGCGGTCGAAGTGGCCCGGGAAATTGCGGGCGTTGGTTTCGTCGGCAAAGCCCGCAATAGATCGTTTGCGCTCCGGCCTCGACTGCGGCGCGCAGGGCAAGGTGCCTGCGGGGCAGACGAGTTCCATCATTGCGGCGCTCCGGGCATGTCCATGCGGTGAAGCGCAAGGCCGCTGAGACGCTCTGCCGAAGGCAACACCCATGAGCAGCCCCGGCGGTTTGACAAGGATGCCCAGTTCCACCGCAAGATCGAGTTCGGCATCGTCGATGGCATTTCGCAATGCCAGTCCCGCCGCCGTATCGCCCCCGATCCCGCAGATCGCGCGAAAAAAACAGCGCGTCGGCATCAAGGCTGCCGTGCATCATGCCCAGAAACGCCGCCGTCAGGCCGGCGATGCTGCATCATGGACTGGAACGTCGCGGCGCGCATGGGCGGTGCGGCGCCGATGTGCCGGGTTCCAGCAGAAGCAGAAACGGCATGTCCGTAAGATCAACAGAAAACGGCAATTCCCGTGCACACCAAGGCGGCGCTGCAATCCGGGATGACGATACGTCAATTGCCGCGCCAGTTTGGTCAGCACAAGGCTGATCGGTGCAAGCGGCAACGGTCTTGGGTCAGCGCCAACGCGCGCGGCAGGCAGAACAATGCAGGAGTTGTCATCTTGTCCTCGGCCAAGGCAGTGACGCCATCCTAGAAGAAGGCCGCCCCCACAGACCTGACTAAATCAATTCCCGTCCAATTCAGGGCTGCTATCGGTCACCAAATTGCAGGTGCCGAGCTTGATGGAGGCCACAATCCGTTCATTGCCCGTCTTTGCCGATTTGCGCGCCTTTCTTGGCTGGGCCGAAGCGCAGGGCGATCTTGTGCGAATTCCCGACCCGGTCAGGTTGCGGCACGCAATGACGGCGGTCCAGGTGGCGGCGTTGCGCCGAGCGGGGCGGTGTTGCGGTTGATGCCGCCCTGCATCAAGACGGCACGCGGGCCAGGATGCCAGTAATTGGCGAACCTGTTTGGAACCCGGGCAGGGTTGCCGCCGGATTGGGACTGACCCGTGACCAGATCAGGGGATTTTGGCGACTTTCTGGCTTCGCTGCGCAGCCCGGCGCCGGTCGAGGAATGCGGGACGCCTGGTCAAGATGGCCAATGCTGCGGGCGGCTCTCATGACCCGCCCCGAGCAGAGTGCGGCGCGCGGCGGTACAGCAGGTCACCGCCGCGCGATCTGTCGGGGCTGCCGGTTCAGACGCCGTGGCCAGATGATGCGGGACCGCTGATCACCTGGCCCGTGGTCGTGACCCGCCCCTATGGCAGCGATGCAGCGCAGGTGGCGCGCTATAACATGGGCGTCTACCGGGCGCAGGTACTCGGGCCCGATCGGCTGATCCTGCGCTGGCTTGCGCATCGCGGCGGCGCCGCCCATGCGCGGTCCTGGGCACAGGCGCGCGAGCCCATGCCCGTCGCGATTGCCCTGGGCTGGCGACCCTGCTGTCGGCGGCCCTTCCATGCCGGAAACGGTGTCAGAGATTGCTTTCTCCGGCGTATTGCGCGGCGCGCGGGCGGAACTGGTGTCGGCCCGCACCGTGCCATTGCTGGTGCCGGCCAAATACCGAGATCATGCTCGAGGGTTGGGTTCATCCGGATGAGACGGCTCCGGAAGGACCGTTCGGTGACCATACCGGCTACTATAATTCGGTCGAGACTTTTCCGGTGATGGATTTCGGCAATCACCCATCGTCGGGATCCCCTCTATTTGTCCAATTATCACCGGCCGACCACCGGATGAGCCTTCGGTGATCGGCGAGGTGTTCAATGATCTGGCCCTGCTGGTGATCCGGGCGCAAATCCCCGAGGTGCGCGATCTGTGGTTATGCCGCTCGCCGCCTGTTCCTACCGGATTGCGGTGGTCCGCATCGACAAGGCCATCCGGGGCAGGCGCTGGCGCGTGATGATGGCGCTGTGGGGGATGCTGGCACAGTTCAGCTATACAAAGATGGTGATCGTGGTCGATGCGGATATCGACGCCCGCAACTGGGACGATATCGCTTGGGCGCTTGCCACAAGGATGGACCCGGCCCGCGATGTCATGATGCTGGACAGCACACCGATGGATTATCTGGATTTCTCCAGCCCGCAGAGGCCTGGCGGCGGCAAGATCGGTATCGATGCGACAACCAAGATCGGCACGGAAACCGCGGGATTGGGGGGCATGATGGCGTTGAACCCCGGGGACGAGGCTCTTGCCGCCGATCTTCTGGCGCGTCACGTGCCGGGTGCACGATGACGGCGCGCGTGATCCTTGGCGTGTCGGGCGCGTTTGGTGCGATTCTGGCGCTGGAATGCGCCCGGGTGCTGGTCCGGCATCGGCGTCGAGATTGATCTGACTTTGTCAACCCATGGCAGAGCGCACTCTGGAGCATGAGATCGGCTCGGGCGCACAGGCAGACCTTGCCGCGCTTGCCACACGGCTGCATCCGGTCCGTGACCCTCGGGGTAACATCGCGTCCGGTCGTATCCGGTGGCGGAATGATCGTGGCCCTCTGTTCGATGCGCAGCCTCGCCATCGCGCACGGGCTGGATGACAACCTGCTGACCCGAAGCGCCGCAGTGCAGCTCACGAGGCTGCTGCAGCCTGATCCTGCTCGCGCGGGCGAGTGGCCCCGCTGACGCTCGCCCATCTTCGCAACATGACGGTGACGGAGATGGGAGCCACGATCCTGCCCCCGGTGCCTGCGTTTTACCTTTCTTCGCCCACGGACGACCTGAAATCGCGCACAATTGCCGCCCGCGCGGTGGACTTGTTGCGCCTTGCCCCGCCGCAAGGGGGTAGCCGCCTGGGGCGCTTTGACCGGAGACTGAGATGACCAAACTAACCCCCGACATGACCGTCAGCGCCGCTGCCGCCGACCTGCCCGGCGCTGCGGAACTGTTCCGCTCCAAGCGGCATCAACTTCTGCTGCGGCGGCAACGTCGCTCCGTCCGACGCGGCGCTCAAGGCCGGGATGCGGCCGGAACAATTGATCGCCGAGCTGCAGTCCCTCGCCGATGCGGTGGGCCGCGAAGCGCCCGAGGATACCCTGGCGCTGATCGACCATATCCTCGGCCGCTATCACGAAACCCACCGCGCCGAACTGCAATGGCTGATCCCGCTGGCGCAGAAAAGTCGAACGTGCACGGCGATCACGAGGCCGCACCACTTGGCCTGACCGAGGCGCTCATCGCCCTTCAGTCAACCTGGAAA
Source organism: Paracoccaceae bacterium (assembly GCA_041397305.1). GTDB lineage: Bacteria > Pseudomonadota > Alphaproteobacteria > Rhodobacterales > Rhodobacteraceae > TMP-24. The sequence goes on from JAWKWX010000003.1 coordinate 193,126, forward strand.
CCCATATGGCCAAGGAAGAGGCGGTGTTGTTTCCGCTGATGCGGCAAGGCGGCAATCCGATGATCGTGCATCCGATCGCGCAGATGCGCTTGAGCATGACGACACTGCCTGTCTGTTGACCGACTGGAGCATGTGACCCATGGGCTGGCACCGCCCAGGAAGGGGCCCTGTGGGTCGTGGACCGCGCTTTACACCGGGTTGCGCAAGTTCACCGAAGATCTGGTGGCGCATATGCATCTGGAAAACACGGTGCTTTTCGCCCGTTTCGAACTCCGCGCACGCCTGACGGCGGCGCACGAGCCCGTCCATCCGGGCGGGCCGGGAACTTCAGGCGTGGACGCGAATCGAACACGCCTGACATCGGCGCTCCCAAACGCGGCTGTCGCCGTGGTTTCGTGTGGGTGTCAGGCAATTGACACTGTCGATCGGGCACGGAGGTATGCGATGACCACGCAATCGGCCACCAAGCCATCCCCACAATCGCGCCTCGGCGCTGTTCCTGCGACCTGACGTTGCCGCGCTGTCACCGGCCTATTTTCCTGGGACAGTCGCGTCACCGATCGTCTCGCTCGCGGCGAACCAGACCGGGCATTCTGTCGTGGCCCGGACCCTGTTCGTGATCGCGGGGCTTGCCTACCTGATCCTGTGGTGGCTGACGATACCGCGTTTGCGCCGCCATCCGCGCCTGATGCTGGCAGATGTGTCCGACCACCCGGGCTTTTTCACCCTGATCGCCGCGTCAAGCATCCTGGGCAGTGAATGCGTGATCCTGCTGCAGATGACGACCGCGGTTTTGTTCTGGTACACGGCCTTGGGCCTGTGGCTGGGCCTGACCTACGCCATCTTCACGCTTCTTTCACGGTCAAGGCCGTGAAAAACTCCACGCTGGACAAGGGGATCAACGGCGTGCGGCTGCTCGCTGTTGTGGCCACCCAGTCGATTGCGGTTCTTGCGGCCCTGCTTGCGGCGCGGATCGAGCAGCCGTACCGCCTAGATCTGAACTTCCTCGCTTTGTCGATGTGGCTCTGGGGCGGCATGCTTTACATCTGGATGATGTCGCTGATCTTCTACCGCTACACGTTCTTCTCGTTTTCGCCCGGGGACCTGTCCCCACCGTACTGGATCAACATGGGCGCGATGGCAATTTCTACTCTTGTGACGGGTTCAATCCTGATCGGCAATGCGCAAGAGGCTTGGTTTCTGCATTCGATCCTGCCCTTCATCAAGGGGTTCACCATATTCTACTGGGCGACAGGAACCTGGTGGATCCTGATGCTGGTGATCTGGGACTATGGCGGCATGTCTACGAGCGTTTTCCATTGCGCCATGACCCGCTTTATTGGGGGGCGGTCTTTCCATTGGGCATGTATGCCGTCGCCACCCGCCGGATGGACGAGGCCATGGGCTTTCATTTTCTGGGTAGCGTGTCGACTGCATTCTCGATCGCGCTCGGGGCCTGGAGTTTGGCATCTGGGCCTATCTGTCGGGTCTGCTCCTGGCGATTGTCCTGAGATGGCCGTGCGCCAGTTGCCAGCGATTCACCATGACCCACCTGCTCTGGCAGGCCGCGCACCGTCCGCTGTTCCTTTGTGCCGCCCTCAGTGCACTGTTTGCGCCGGTGGTCTGGCTTTTTCCCGGGCGGTTTGGTCGCTCCCGATCCGGTGCTCTGGCATCTGGGCTGAGCCTGATGCTTGGCATGGGTGGCGGCGGTTGGCGGATATCTGTTGACCGCTCTGCCAAGCTGGACTGGCGCAGCTCCGGTTTCGCCGCAAACTGTGCGGGCGCTGTCCTTTGGGTCTTGGCACGGCTGGCGTTTCTTTGGGCCGAAATCCTGCCGTTTGGCCTGCTTCTTCCCTCAAGCCCTAGGCACTTCGATGCTGGCCCTGGTCGCGGCGCGTCAGTTGATCGCGGTAAGGCCTGTCTGCTCTGGTCTGTTGCCGCGATTTCCGGGATGATGCTGGGAATGCGGTCGTTCTGGCCGATGCGCGCGGGCTCCTGGATACAGCGGCCGCCCCTTTGGGGATGGCGCTGCTGCGACATTGATCAGCATCATCGGCGGTCGCGCCGTTCCCGCCTTCACCCGAAGCTGGCTGCAACAGTCGGCGGCCCCACGGACACGTGCGTGACAGCGGGGCACTGTCTGGGCTGGCGATAGCCGCAACGGCGCTTGGCGGCGGCCGATGTGGGCGGACAACCGTCGGCAGCAGCTTGCCTGACCACGGCTGCCATCCAGGCCGCCCGGATGACTGGCTGCGCCTGCTGCCGCACGCGGCCCTATCCGGCACTGTTCATGCTGCATCTGGCCTGGGTCTGGGTGCCCGTCGGGCTGATCCTGCCGGGCGTCGCCATGCTGCGCCCGGACGTGATGCCACAACCGGGCGGCTCGCACGCGCTGACGATGGGCGATGGGATCGATGATCCTGGCGATTTCCGGGCGGCAAGATGGGGCGGCATGACCGCAGACTGATTGCAGGCCGCGGCCTTAAGGTGGCGTTTGCCATGGTATGGCTGGCATCTCTGCTGCGGGTGGTTTCGCCATTCGTCCCAGAAGGGGCGCTTGAACCAGTCACCGTTTCCGCGGCGATGTGGATGCTGGGTTGGGCCGTTTTCCTTTGGGTCATCGCCCGGCGCTGCCAAGTCCGGCGCCCTGCTGAAACCTCTCAGCGCCCGGGTATCCGGGCGGGACGTTTCCGCCACGATACCAACAAGCCCCGTCCTGGAGCGCCGTCCATCGCATCGGGCGATCAGGCCTGCAAGATCGACACGCGTGGCATCGGTCGGGAAATTTGCCATATCGGCAGCGAACGCAAGCCCACATCCCAGATTGGGTTAAAGGCGGGCTCCTTGACCTTCCCGTTACTGGAACCCCCATATGGCAGATCGGACAATCCCAGGAGGCCGATATGACCAGACCCGTCTCACTTTCCGTCGAGGGCATGAGCTGTGCCTCCTGCGTGGCGCGCGGGCTGCTCCGTGGCCTCGGCCGGTCGAGTGGCATCTCTGGACGTGTCGGTCAATCTCGCGGCAGAGGCGGCGCGGTTTCAGGCGGATGGTCCAGGAAGCCTCTCGGCGGCGGCCACGAAGCTCGAGGCGCTGGGATATCCGGCGCGGAAAGCCACGGTGACGCTGACCATCAGGGGCATGACCCGCGCCTCCTGCGTCGGCCGGGTGGAACGGGCACTTGCCGCCTTGCCCGGGGTAACGGAGGCGCATGTCAACCTTGCTGCCGAAAGCGCCCGGGTGACCTATCTTGAAGGCGCGCTCGAGCCGACGGAGCTGATGCGTGCCAAGGAGGGCGCGGGATATGCAGCGCAGACGCAAGCCGATGCGGCCGAGGACATGGCGACGCGCAAGGAGGAGGAGGCCCGTGCGCTCGGCAGGCGGGTGCTGCTGGCCGCTCTCCTGGCGTTACCGGTTTTCGTGGATGAGATGGGCAGCCATCTCATCCCCGCCTTCCATCACCTGATCATGGCGACCATCGGTCGCGAGGCGAGCTGGCTCCTCCAGTTCGCGCTGACCACGGCGGTGCTGGCCGGACCGGGGCGGCAATTCTATATCAAGGGCATTCCCGCATCTCTCAAGGGCGCGCCGGACATGAACAGCCTGGTCGCGGTCGGGACCGGCGCGGCCTACCTCTATTCGCTGGTGGCGACCTTCGCGCCCGCGCTTCTGCCAGAGGGCGTGCGTGCGGTCTATTACGAGGCGGCGGCGGTGACGTCGTCCTGATCCTCGTCGGGCGCTGGCTGAGGCGCGGGCGAAGTGGCCGTACCGGGGCCGCGATCCGCAAGCTTCTGGGGCTTCAGGTGCGCACCGCGACCATCCTTTCGGAGGGTGAGCCGCGCGAGGTCGAGATCGAGGCGCTCAGACCGGCGATCTGGTCCTCGTCCGGCCTCGGCGAACGGATCGCGACCGATGGCGAGGTGACAGAAGGCGAAAGCCATGTCGATGAAAGCATGATCACCGGCGAACCTTGCCGGTCGCCAAGGCGCCGGGTGCTGCCGTCACCGGCGGCAATGGTGAACGGCGCGGGCAGCCTGACCTTCCGCGCCACAGCGCGTCGGCGCTGACACCACGCTCGCCCAGATCATCCGCATGGTCGAAGAGGCGCAGGGCGCCAGGCTGCCGATCCAGGGGCTGGTCGACTGGATCACCCTGTGGTTCGTGCCCGCTGGTCATGGTGCTCGCGGCGCTGACGGTGCTCGTCTGGCTCTCCGGCCCGATCCTGCCCTGACCTATGCGCTGGTGGCGGGTGTCTCGGTCCTGATCATCGCCTGCCCCTGCGCCATGGGCCTCGCCACGCCCACGTCGATCATGGTGGCACGCGGCCGCGCGGCCGAGCTTGGGGTTCTCTCGCAAGGGTGACGCGCTGCAAGCGCTGAGCGGCGTTTCCACCGTGGCGCTCGACAAGACCGGCACCGTGACGCTCGGGCGGCCCGAACTGACCGATCTGTCCTGCGGACGGGTTCGACCGGACCGATGTGCTCGCCCGCGTGGCGGCGGTGGTCGAGGCGCGGTCCGAACATCCGATCGCCGAGGCCATCGTGCGCGGCGCGGCGGCGGAAGGCGCGCCGAAGCTTGATGTGCGGTCTTTCGCCTCCTTCACCGGCTATGGTGTGCGCGCGGATGTCGCGGGCCAGGATGTGCTCATCGGGGCCGAGCGGCTGGATGGTCCGCGAAGGGATCGCCCTCGGCGCGCTCTCCGACGCGCAGGCCGATCTCGCCCGGCGCGGCCGCACGGCGCTTTTCGCAGCCGTCGGCGGGCGGATCGCGGCGGTGATCGGCGTCGCCGACCCGGTCAAGCCCGCCAGCCGCGCCGCCATAGCCGCGCTGCGGGCACGAGGTCTGCAGGTGGCGATGATCACCGGCGTGATGGCGCGGAAACGGCAGAGGCGATAGCCCGCGAGGTCGGCATCGACCGGGTGGTCGCGGACGTGCTGCCGGGCGGGAAGCGTCGAGGCGCTCGACAGGCTCAGGGCCACGGGCCGTATCGCGTTCGTCGGCGACGGGATCAACGATGCCCCTGCCCTTGCCCATGCCGATGTCGGCATCGCCATCGGTACCGGCACCGACGTGGCCATCGAAAGCGCCGATGTGGTGCTGATGTCGGGCGACCTCAGGGGCGTGGTGAACGCTGAGGTCTCGCGCCGCACGATGGCCAATATCCGCGAGAACCTGTTCTGGGCTTTCGGTTACAATGTCGCGCTGATCCCGGTCGCGGCGGGGGTTCTCTACCCGGCCTTCTCAGCCTCCTGCTGTCGCCGGTCCTCGCGGCGGGGGCGATGGCACTGAGTTCGGTCTTCGTGCTGACTAACGCGCTTCGCCTGCGCCGTGTCGCCCCGGCGATGGACGAGCATTGCCGAAGAGGCATCTGATGAACATCGGTCGATGTCGCGGAACGCCTGGGTCCCGGCCAAGACCGATCCGCTTTTACGAGGATATCGGCCTGGTGAAGCCCTGCGCGCCGCCAACGGCTACCGCAGCTTTCGCGACAGCGACCTGCACAAGCTCGCGTTCCTCGGCCGGGCCAGGGCGCTTGGCTTTTCCATCGACGAATGTCGCCTGCTTCTGCGCTCTACGAGACAAGGGCCGCGAAAGCGCAGGTGAAGGCGCTGGCGGAAGACCATCTGAGGACCATAGACGACAAGATCGCCCAGCTTCTCGCTCGATGCGGGCGACGCTTGCTCACCTTGTTCATCGCTGCGCGGGCGACAGCCGCCCCGACTGCCCGATCCTTGACGATCTGCCCAACCGGCTCACGCGCCTGGGCAGGCCGCCCATCGGCCTGACAGCCCCTCGCCGCGCCACCGGAGCGAAGAGCGGCCTGCCCGGTTTACGCCACCCAAGCACTTCTCTAGACTGCGCCGGACCCTACCCGCTGAGGCACGCATGACCGACGATTCCGGGACCCGCTATCAGGTTCTCGCCCGTAAATACCGGCCCGAAACCTTGCCGATCTCGTCGGTCAGGAAGCGATGGTCCGCACGCTGAAGAATGCTCGCGGCCGACCGGATCGCCCAGGCCTTCGATCATGACAGGCATCCGGGGGACGGGAAAGACCACCATCCCTTCCACGGATCATCGCCAAGGGGCTGAACTGTGTGGGGCCGGACGGCAGTGGCGGCCCGACGACCGACCCCTGCGGCCAATGCGAGCACTGCCGGGCGATCATGGAAGGCCATGTCGATGTGGATGGGAGATGGATGCGGCCAGCCGCACCGGCGCGGGCGACCGCGACCGCGACCTGTGCACTACCAGCGGTCCCCGGCGCGCTACAAGGTCTATATCATCGACGAAGTCCACATGCTGTCGACGAACGCCTTCCAACGCGCTGCTGAAGACGCTGGAGGAGCCGCCTGCCCATGTGAAATTCATTCGCCACGACCGAGATCCGCAAGGTGCCGGTCACGGTCCTGTCGCGCTGCCAGCGCTTCGACCTGCGCCGGATCGGAGCCTGAGGTGATGATCGCGCTGCTGCGCAGGATCGCCGGCGCCGAAGGCGCCTCGATCAGCGACGAGGCGCTCGCGCTCATCACGCGGGCGGCGGAAGGCTCGGCGCGGGATGCGACCTCGCTTTCCTCGACCAGGCGATCAGCCATGGCGCGGGCGAAACGACGGCAGATCAGGTCCGCGCGATGCTGGGCCTCGCCGCTGACCGTGGCCGGGTTCTCGACCTTTTCGACATGATCCTGAAGGGCGAGGCGGCGGCGGCTCTGGCGGAACTGTCGGCGAATATGCCGACGGCGCCGATCCGATGGCGGTGCTGCGCGACCTGGCGGAAGTCACCCACTGGATATCGGTGATCAAGATCACGCCCGAGGCCGCTGACGACCTCGGGATCGCAGCTCGACGAAAAGGCGTTGGCTTGCCATGGCGGATGCCCGCCGATGCGGGTCCTGACCTCGGATGTGGCAGATGCTGTTGAAAGCGATCGAGGAGGTGGCACAGGCACCAAACGCGATGATGGCCGCCGAGATGGCGGTGATCCGCCTCACTCATGTCGCCGACCTGCCGGACCCCGAACAACTGCTGCGCCGCCTGTCCGATGGCCCTGGCCCCACCACCCCCAGCTCCCACCGGGGCGTGGCCCCGCGCCGGGCGGGATGGTGACCCATGCCGCGCCCCGCGCCATTGCCATCGGCGCCAACGGCGTCGGGCGTTGCTACCGCGCTCGCCATCGCGCCCGATGTCGCGCTGGCGCGCCATGCGACCTTCCCGGCTGTCGTCGAGGCTGATCCGCGCCAACCGCGACGTGAAACTTCTGATGGAGGTCGAGACCCATCTGTGGTGCCTCGTCCAATACGCGCCGGGCCGGATCGGTCGAACCGACTGCGGGCGCCTCGCGCGGTCTGGTGGTGACCCTCGCCCAGCGCCTGCAAAGCTGGACCGGCACGCGCTGGGGTGTTTCGGTGGTGGCCGAAGGCGGCCAGCCGACCATCGCGGAAACCCGCAACGCCGCCGAGATTGCCGCTCACGCAGCGAGGCCGTTATGCTGAACCCGATCGTCCAGGCGGTCTTCGCCGTTTTCCCGAGGCGCGGCGAACACCACCGCCCGGCACGCCTGAGAACAGGCACCCAGGCAGCCCTCACGGCGCTGCCGGAGGTCGAGGATGAATGGGACCCGTTCGAGGATGGGTGAGGCAAACACCCTACCGGTCGCGGACATATTGAACGATGTCAAGAAGCTCGCCGTCGAATATTATCACGCAACCGGCAAGCCCCTCGGAGTGACGGGTGAGATCGCGGAATTCGAAGCCGCGCGCGTTCTTGGCCTTACCCTCGCCGAGGCACGCAGCCCCCGCGCCGATGCAATCCGAGTGGTGAATGACCGATCCGAAACGATCCAGATCAAGGGTCGATGGAAGCGTGACGGCGCGAAATGGGGGCGTGTCCCCTCGATAAAGACCGGCCCGGGCCAACCTTTCGATGTTGTTATGCTGGTGCTCTTGCAAGGCGGCTACGAACTTCACTCAATTTGGGAGATGCCGCACGCCATGGCCGCCGCCCTGCTTGACAGGCCCGGGTCACGGGTGCGCAACGAGCTCCGCTCGCTCGCGGTCTCCCAATTCATGGCAAAGGCAACACGCGTCTGGCCTCCGGAGACTTGCGGCACAGACGACCGCGCACTACCTGCGGGAATGGAACGGACAGGAGTTTGAGATGCTTAAGGGTTTGGGCCTCGGCGGCCTTGGCGACATGACCAAGATGATGAAGGCCGCGCAGGAAATGCAGGGCAAGATCGGCGAGCTGCAGGAAAGCTTCGACCGGATCATGGTCGTGGGCGAGGCGGGCGCGGGGCTGGTGACGGCGACCTGTTCGGCCAAGGGAGAGCTGAAGGCGCTCGACATCAACCCCACGATCTTCGATCCGACCCAGAAGGAAGTGGTCGAGGATCTGATCCTGGCCGCGATCAAGGATGCCCAGAGGAAGGCGGGCGAAAGGGCGCAGACGGAAATGAAGCGCCTGACCGAAGGGCTTGGCCTGCCGCCCGACTTCAAGCTGCCGTTCTGATCCGGCGAAGGCGGGGCCGGGCATCGTGACAGGAGGGGCGCGGGTTGCTATCAGCGATCCATGACGGATGCGCGCGAAAGCCTGACAGAGATCTACGACCGCAAGGTGGCCGAGGGCGCGATCCGCCCGGACGCCGCCCAGCGCGCGCTTCTGCCCGAATTCGACCGTATCCGCGCGCAGCTAGAGCAAGAAGGGCAGAAGAAGGGCTTCCTCGGCGGGCTTTTCGGCAAGCCGCCGGTGGCGCCGAAGGGGCTGTACCTGTGGGGCGGGGTCGGACGCGGCAAGTCGATGCTGATGGACCTCTTTCACGAGGCGACCGCGATCGAGGCCAAGCGGCGCGTCCATTTCCACGCCTTCATGCAAGAGGTTCAGGCGGCCCTTCATGCGGCGCGCAAGACCGGCGTGGACGATGCGATCCGGCCTGGTGGCGGTGGAGATTTCGTCGAAGCTGCGCCTTCTGTCCTTCGACGAAATGCAGATCACCGATATTGCCGATGCGATGATCGTCGGGCGGCTTTTCCAGATGCTGTTCGAACGCGGCACCTGCGTGGTGACGACCTCGAACCGGGTGCCGGACGATCTGTACAAGGACGGTCTGAACCGGCCTCTGTTCCTGCCGTTCATTGACCTTCTGAAGGCGCGGATGGAGGTCCGCGAGATCGAGAGCGAGACGGATTATCGCCAGCATCGGCTGAAGGGGGCACATACATATTTTACCCCCGCGAACGCTGCCGCGCGGGCAGCGATCGACCGGATCTGGCGCGAGCTGACCGGCGGGGGCGGCGACGGGCCGCTCACGTTGTCGGTCAACAACCGCCCGGTCACCCTGCCCGACCATCGGTCGGGCGTTGCGCGCGCCTCGTTCTGGGATCTCTGCAGCCGCCCGCTTGGCCCAGCCGACTATCTCGCCATCGCCAGGGCGGTGCGGGTGCTGATCGTCGAGGATATTCCCCATCTGTCAGCCGAGAACTATAACGAGGCCAAACGGTTCGTGACGCTCATCGACGCGCTCTATGAGGGCAAGGTGCGGCTGGTCTGCTCTGCCGCCGACGAGCCGGAACGGCTTTATGTCGAGGGCGCGGGATCATTCGAATTCGAACGGACGGCAAGCCGTCTGAGAGAAATGCAGGCGGCGGACTGGGGTCAGCCCTGACCGGCAGGCGGCGGGATCAGAACCAGCTTGCCGACATGGCGTTTTTCGAGGAAGTCCCGCTGTGCCCGCACGATGTCGGCGAGCGCGTAGGTCGCGGCCAGAAGCGGCCTGATTTCGCGTCGTTCGATATAGCCGATCAGGTTGGGAAAGATGGGTTCGTCCCAGGCCGTGGTGCCGATCAGGGTCATGTCCTTCAGATAGAGATCGCGCATGTCGAGCGAAACGATCGGGCCGGCGATCGCGCCGGACGAGACATAGCGGCCACCGCGCCGCAATGCCTTGAGAAGCGGCGGAAAGCCCTGCCCCGCAACGTTGTCGATGACCACATCCACGCTTTCGGCGCCAAGCAGCTCGGCAGGATTCTCGTCTCGGTCAAGCAACCGGTCAGCCCCGAGGGCGCGCAGGTCTTCGTGCTTGCCGCGCGCTGCCACGGCGATCACTTTGGCACCGCGCCGACGGGCGAGTTGAACCGTCGCAGAGCCGACCCCGCCGGAAGCGCCTGTCACCAGAACCACCTCACCCGCGCCGACGCCCGCACGATGCAGCATGTTCTCGCTCGTGCCATAGGCGCAGGGAATGCTCGCAAGCTCTGCATCGGTCCAGTCGCAAGTCACCACGAAGGCCTCGCTTGCCGGAACGGCCACGAACTGCGCGAAGGCGCCATCGGTATCGGCCGCCAGCCACCGTGTCGCCGGATCGTCGAAACCATTGACCCTCATGCAAGGACGCACCAGCACCCTGCGGCCCAGAAGCGCCGGGTCGACACCGGCGCCAAGCCCGGCGATGCGCCCTGCGCAATCCGTCCCCTGGATCATCGGAAACGGTGTCGCGCCTTGCCAGCCGCCCGTACCGGTGTGGCCCTCGCCCGATGGCTGGAGGCTTTCGCCGGTCGAGGCCGTGACCGTGCTGGCGTACCAGCCGACCCTCGTATTGATATCGGTGTTGTTCACCCCGGCGGCGAGGACATGGACCAGAACCTCACCCTCCTTCGGTACGGGACGCCGGACCCTTCGGTACTGCAGCTGGTCAAAACCGCCCTGAGCCGCCGTCACCACCGCCATCATCGTGGCAGACGTGCCGTCCGGATCGAACCTGTCCACCATGGGTGCCTCCCCCAGCCGCCGTCGTGACGCGCATCAACATCGCATGACGCGGCGGACCTGTCAGGGCAGGAATTGCCTCAGGCCAGCATGTCCCGCACCATCGGCGCCACGCGGGTGCCGTAAAGCTCGATCGAGCGCAGAAGTTTCTCGTGCGCGAGCGTGCCCGAGGAATATTTCATCTCGAAACGCGCAAGGCCCAACGCCTTGACCGTCCGGACGATCTTCTTCGCCACCGTCTCCGGCGCGCCGACATAGAGCGAGCCTTGATCGGCCTCGCGCTCGAAATTCTCGCGCGTGGTGGGCGGCCAGCCGCGTTCGCGCCCGATCCGGTCGTGCAGCGCCTTGTAGCCCGGCCAGAGCTCTTCGCGCGCACGCTCGTCGCTTTCGGCGACATGGCCGGGTGAATGGACGCCCAGGGGCTGCGGCGGCTTGCCGATCTGGCCGTAGGCCTGGTGATAGAGATCGACGAAAGGCCGGAACCGCGCCGGACTGCCGCCAATGATGGCCAGCATCATCGGCAGGTCATGGCGTACGGCGCGGATCACCGAGTCCGGGCTGCCGCCCACGCCGATCCATGTCTTCAGCCGGTGCGGCCCCAGCGGCGGAAAGACGCGCTGGTTCTTCAGCGCCGGGCGGGTCTGGCCCTGCCAGCTGACGGCGGGCTCGCGGATGAGCCGCGCGAAAAGGTCGAGCTTTTCCTCGAAGAGAAGCTCGTAATCCTGGAGATCGAGCCCGAAGAGCGGGAAGCTTTCGGTGAAAGATCCCCTTCCAAGGATCACTTCCGCGCGTCCGCCGGAGAGGGCATTCAGCGTGGAAAACCGCTGGAACACCCGGATCGGATCGTCCGACGACAGGACGGTGACGGCGGTCCCCATGCGGATGCGCGAGGTGCGGGCGGCGATCGCGCCAAGGATCACCTCGGGCGCCGAGATCGCGAAATCGTCGCGGTGATGTTCGCCAAGGCCGATATAGTCGATCCCGACCTGATCGGCGAGGATCGCCTCTTCGACCACGTTGCGGATCACCCTGTCCTGTGGCAGGCGGGTACCGTCCGGGCCGACGGTCACATCGCCGAACGTATCCAGCGCGAGTTCGATGGTCTGGCTCATGGGTTGCACCTTCCTTTCCGCCAAGAGCTATGCTGTCGCGCGCCGGGCGGAAAGTGCGCGTGTGCGCACAGACGCGGCGCAGCCCTGCAGAGATGCGCGAACGTGCCTGACCCCGCCGCCCGGGCCAGCGGTTTCATGCCGGTGTTACCATCCTGGGTAGAAAGTCTTGTGGCAGGCGCGATTCGGGCGCAAGCTGACCCAACGACCATTCGCCATCTGGGAGGAGAGAATGAGCCGCCATCTAGCCGATCACCGCGCCCAGAGCGACGGCGGGCGCCTGAAGCATTTCTACCGGATCGAGAAGACCGGCGATGCCGACAGCATCCATCCCGCAAGCCGCGCGCTCCACAAGCGCCCGCTGAGCCGCGACAGCGCGAAGCGTGTCGAAAACTTCACGCGGATCGAACGCGAAACCACTGCCTGAAGCTGCCGGACGGGCGCTTGCGCCCATCCGGCGCGATGAGGATCAGGCCCGCACCAGCCGTTCGTATTCGGTCGCGACGCGTTTCACGATCTCGCCGACCTCGAAATTGTAGTCGCCGATCTGGCCCACGGGCGTGACCTCGGCCGCCGTACCGGTCAGCCAGCATTGCTCGAACCCTTCCAGTTCCTCGGGCATGATATGGCGCTCGTGCACCTTGATCTGCATGTCCTTCAGCATCTGGATCACCGTCTGGCGGGTCAGGCCGTTCAGGAAGCAATCGGCCTTCGGCGTATGGACCTCGCCATCCTTGACGAAGAAGATGTTGGCCCCGGTCGCCTCGGCCACATAGCCGCGATAATCGAACATCATCGCATCCGAACAGCCCTTGGCCTCGGCGGCATGCTTGGACATGGTGCAGATCATGTAAAGGCCCGCCGCCTTCGCTTCGGACGGGATCGTCGCCGGGTCCGGGCGGCGCCATTTGGCGATGTCGAGCTTGGCGCCCTTCATCTTGGCGTCGCCGTAATAATTGCCCCATTCCCAAGCGGCGACCGCCATCCGCACCGGATTGCGCTTGGCGGCCACGCCCATATCCTCGCCCGCGCCGCGCCAAGCGATGGCGCGCACATAGGCGTCGGTCCAGCCGTTGGCCTTCAGGACCGCTTCCTTCGCCGCCTCGATCTCGTCAACCGAATAGGGGATCTTCATGTCCAGTAGTTCGCCGGAGCGGATCAGACGGGCGGAATGTTCGCGGCTTTTGAATATCTTGCCGTTGTAGCAGCGCTCGCCCTCGAAAACCGACGAGGCATAATGCATCGCGTGGGTCAGGATGTGGACCTTGGCATCGCGCCAGTCGACCAGGTTCCCGTCCATCCAGATTTTGCCGTCACGATCTTCATAGGAACCGGCCATCTTGCCCTCCGTCCGATTTTCCGAATGTTGCGCGCTTTAGGTCCGAAGCGGACATAATGTTGCGCACTTTGCGACTCTCGCTAGCGATTCATTCTTGGAAAGTCAACATGACTGACATAATATCCCCGAACCGTTCGGGATGAAACAACTGGGGCAGACATGTCGGAACCGGGCGCCGGCGCCAAACAGGGCGGGGAAAACCTGCTCTTCCTGACAGACGAGCAGCTCAGGAAAGGGATCGAGGCAATGTTCTTCGCCTATCGTGCCTTCACGGCCGATCCCGACCGGATTCTGGAAGGGCTCGCCTATGGCCGCGCGCATCACCGCGCCGTGCATTTCATCAACCGTCAGCCCGGGCTGACGGTGAATACGCTCCTGTCGGTTCTGGGCGTGACCAAGCAATCACTGAACCGGGTGCTGCGCACGCTGATCGAGGACGGGCTGGTGGAAACCCGCGTCGGCCGCAAGGACAAGCGCGAGCGACATCTCTACCTCACCGAAAAGGGCGCGGCGCTGGAACGGGAATTGAGCGAGGCGCAGCGCGCACGCATGCGCTCGGCCTATCGCGCGGCGGGGCCTTCGGCGGTGGCAGGCTTCCGCGAGGTGCTGGAGGCGATGATGGACCCTGACCTGCGCCGCTATTATACCGCGATGAAGGACGGCAGCGCATGACGGCGGGAACCGAGGTCCATCTTCTGATCGTCGATGACGACGAGCGCATCCGGGGACTTCTGCAGAAGTTCCTGATCAAGAACGGTTTTCTTGTGACGGCCGCTCGTGATGCCGCACACGCGCGGCGCCTGATGGCAGGGCTGGAGTTCGACCTGATCGTGCTCGACGTGATGATGCCCGGCGAGGATGGGATCAGCCTGACCCGCGAACTCAGGACCAAACTGTCGACGCCGGTGCTGCTTCTGACCGCCAAGGGCGAGACCTCGGACCGGATCGCGGGGCTGGAGGCGGGGGCCGACGATTACCTCGCCAAGCCTTTCGAGCCGAAGGAGCTGCTTCTCAGGATCAACGCCATCCTGCGGCGCAGCCCGGCGCCGGTGCAGGTCAAGGTGCCGAAGGTCCTGAGTTTCGGGCCTGTCCGCTATGATGCCGACCGGGGCGAGATGTGGCGCGGCGAGGAACTGGTGCGCCTGACCGCGACCGAGGCGCAGCTGATGCGCATCCTTGCCGCGCGACCGGGCGAGGCGGTGAGCCGGTCGGAACTGGTCGACGATCTCGGGCGCGGCGGCGGTCTGGCGCAGGAGCGCGCCATCGACGTGCAGATCACCCGGCTGAGGCGCAAGTTCGAGGCCGATCCCAAGATGCCGCGCTATCTGCAGACGGTGCGCGGCGCGGGCTACATGCTGGCGCCGGAATAGGGCTCTCGTCGCCTCCGGCGCTCGTCGCGGCGGTCGGCGAAAGGCGCGGCGCGGGCCGATGAACGGCCCGTTGAGACAATTCGGACCAGAATGAAGCGATGACGATCTTCCTGACCCACGAAGCCGGTCTCGGCCACGAAACACCGTCCGGCCATCCCGAACAGGTGGCGCGGCTTCCTGCGATCTATGGCGCGCTGCGGGCGGAGGAATTCGCCGGTCTCGACCGCCGCGCGGCACCCATGGCCGATGAGGCCGAGGTGCTGCGCTGTCACGACAGGGCGCATCTCGACCGGGTGCGCGCAGCGCGGCCCGCCAAGGGCTGGGCGGCGCTCGACGGCGATACGTTCATGGCGCCCGGCTCCTTCGAGGCGGCACTGCGTGCGGTCGGCGGTATCGAGGCGGCGATTGATGCTGTTCTGGCGGGCGAGGCCCAGAACGCCTTCCTCGCCATGCGCCCGCCCGGCCATCATGCCGAACGCGACCGGGCGATGGGCTTTTGCCTGTTTTCCACAGTGGCCATCGGCGCCAGATATGCGCTCGACGCGAAGGGCCTCCCCCGGGTCGCGGTTCTGGATTTCGACGTCCATCACGGCAATGGCACGCAGGATTGCCTGTGGGACGAGCCGCGCGCGCAGTTTGTCTCGTCCCACCAGATGCCGCTCTACCCCGGCACGGGTTACGCGAACGAGCGGGGCGCGCACGGCCAGATCGCCAATCTTCCGCTCGCCCCCGGCTCCGGCGGGCGAGAGATGCGCGTGGCCTGGGACGGCGCGCTTGAAAAGGTCGCCCAGTTCGGCCCCGACCTGATCCTCGTCAGCGCCGGTTTCGACGCCCATCGCGCCGACCCGCTCGCGGGCCTCAACTGGACCGAGGCCGACTTCGCCTGGCTCACCCATGCGATCTGCGATCTGGCCGACGATTGCTGCGGCGGGCGGGTGGTATCCGCGCTTGAGGGCGGCTATGATCTTGACGCACTCGCGGCCTCGGTCGCGAGCCATGTCCGGGTACTGATGGAGCGGGGCCGATGAGCGATATCGCGGCGATGACATTCGAAGCGGCGATGGCAGAGCTGGAACGCGTGGTCCGCGACCTCGAATCCGGCAATGTCGAACTGGAAAAGTCGATCGCGCTTTACGAACGCGGGGCGGCGCTGAAGGCCCATTGCGAGGCCAAGCTCAAGGCGGCCGAGGAGCGGGTCGAAAAGATCACGCTGAATGCCGAGGGCGTGCCGACAGGGACCGTTCCCGCAGAAGGGCTGTGAGTGTTTCCCGAACGGCTGGCACAGGTACAAAGGCTCGTCCAGACCGCGCTTGACGATGCGCTGGCCTTCCACGCGGACGTGCCCGTCGTGCACGCGATGCGCTATGCGCTGCAGGGCGGCAAAAGGCTGCGCGCCTTCCTGGTTCTGGAAAGCGCGCGGCTGCATGGCATCTACGACCCCGACGCCCTGCCCGCAGCTGCCGCCGTCGAGGCGCTGCATGCCTATTCCCTCGTCCATGACGATCTGCCCGCGATGGATGACGATGATCTGAGGCGCGGGCAGCCGACGGTCCATGTGAAATGGGACGAGGCGACGGCGATCCTTGCGGGCGATGCCTTGCAGACGCTGGCGTTCGAACGCTGCTGCGACCCGATCCTCGGGGCGCGGCGGATCGAGCTGGTGGCAGCGCTCGCGACGGCTGCGGGGGCAGAGGGCATGGTTCTGGGTCAGGCGCTCGACATCGCCGCAGAAACGGCTGGCGCCCCCCTGACGCTGGACGAGATCACACGGCTTCAGGCCGGAAAGACCGGTGCGCTTATCACTTTTGCCGCAACGGCGGGCGCGATCCTCGCCGGCGCCGACACCCGCCCGCTTGAACGTTTCGCCGGCGCGCTCGGCCTCGCCTTCCAGATCGCCGACGACATTCTCGATGTCGCGGGCGACCCCGAAAAGGCGGGAAAGAAGCTCCGCAAGGATGTGGGCGCGGGCAAGGCGACTTTCGTTTCCCTCCTTGGCCTCGACGGCGCCCGCGCCAAGGCGCGCGATCTTGTCGCAGAAGCCGAGGCAGCGCTTGCCCCCTATGCGGCGCGGGCAGAGAATTTGCGCGAAGCCGCGCGTTTCGTTATTCAGCGCGAAAGCTGAAGGATGACGATGACCGACCGCCCCCAAACGCCGACGCTCGACCGTGTGCACACGCCTGCCGATCTGAAAGGTCTGAGCGACCGCGAGCTTGCGACGCTCGCCGACGAACTGCGCGCCGAGACGATCAGCGCGGTGTCCGTCACCGGCGGCCATCTGGGCGCGGGGCTGGGCGTTGTCGAGCTGACGGTGGCGATCCATGCGGTCTTCGACACGCCGCGCGACAAGCTGATCTGGGACGTGGGCCATCAGTGCTACCCCCACAAGATCCTCACCGGGCGGCGCGACCGGATCCGGACCCTGCGCACCAAAGGCGGGCTGTCGGGGTTCACCAAGCGATCTGAATCGCCCTATGACCCGTTCGGGGCGGCGCATTCCTCGACCTCGATCTCGGCCGCACTCGGCTTTGCCGCCGCGCGCGACCTCGGCGGCGATCCGGGCGACGCGATCGCGGTCATCGGCGATGGCGCGATGAGCGCGGGCATGGCCTATGAGGCGATGAACAATGCGGGCCATCTGAAGAAACGGCTCTTCGTCATCCTCAACGACAACGAGATGTCGATCGCACCCCCGGTTGGTGCGATGTCCGCCTACCTCACCCGGCTTTACACCGAAGGCCCGTTCCAGGAGCTGAAGGCCGCCGCCAAGGGCGCGGTCAGCCTGCTTCCGCCCCCCTTCCAGGAAGGTGCGCGACGCGCCAAGGAAATGCTGAAGGGCATGGCCATCGGCGGCACGCTGTTCGAGGAGCTGGGCTTTTCCTATGTCGGTCCCATCGACGGGCACGACATGGAACAGCTTCTCTCAGTCCTGCGGACGGTCAAGGCGCGTGCAACCGGACCGATGCTCATCCATGTGCTGACCAAGAAGGGCAAGGGCTATGCCCCGGCCGAGCGGGCCGCCGACAAGGGCCATGCGACGGCCAAGTTCGACGTGGTGACGGGCGAACAGAAGAAGGCGCCGTCGAACGCACCCTCCTATACCAAGGTCTTCGCGCAAAGCCTGATCAAGCAGGCCGAACGCGACGACAGGATCGTGGCGATCACGGCGGCCATGCCCGACGGCACGGGCCTGAACCTTTTCGCCGAACGTTTTCCCCGCCGCTCTTTCGATGTGGGCATCGCCGAACAACATGCGGTGACCTTCGCCGCAGGCCTCGCCGCAGGCGGCATGAAGCCCTTCTGCGCGCTTTATTCGACCTTCCTGCAACGCGGCTACGATCAGGTCGTCCATGATGTGGCGATCCAGCGCCTGCCGGTCCGTTTCCCAATCGACCGCGCCGGGCTTGTGGGCGCCGACGGCGCCACCCATGCGGGCGCATTCGATGTGGCCTTCCTGTCGAACCTTCCCGGCTTCGTGGTGATGGCGGCCGCTGACGAGGCGGAGCTTGTCCATATGGTCGCGACGGCGGCGGCAATCGACGACCGCCCCTCTGCCTTCCGCTTCCCGCGCGGCGACGGTACCGGCGTCGAGTTGCCGGAACAGGGCCAACCGCTGGACATCGGCAAGGGCCGCATGATCGCCGAAGGTGGCCGCGTCGCGATCCTGTCCTTCGGCACAAGGCTCGCCGAAGTGCTGAAGGCCCGCGAGAACCTCAGCCAGCGGGGCCTCGCCCCCACCGTCGCCGACGCCCGCTTCGCCAAGCCGCTCGACCGCGAGCTGATCCTGCAGCTTGCCCGGCATCACGAGGCGCTGATCACCGTCGAGGAAGGCGCGATCGGCGGTTTCGGCAGCCATGTCGCGCAACTCCTGGCCGAGGAAGGCATCTTCGACCGGGGTTTCAAATTCCGCTCGATGGTCCTGCCTGACACGTTCATCGACCAGATGAGCCCCGAAGACATGTATGCGGTCGCGGGCATGAACGCCCCTGAGATCGAGGCGAAGGTGCTGGAAATGCTCGGCATCGCCCAGATCGGCGAGCGCCGGGCCTGAGGCCGCCGATGCAGCGCTGCAACAATCGCGGCATCCCGGTCGCGACCGATTGAACCTGCGCCAGAACCGCCTATGTCATCCCCGGGGGCTTCAACTCAGGGGTGACGCAGATGGCAAACCAATACGGCCCGGCGTTGATCGTGACCTTCTTCGGCCTTCTGGCCGCCGGGCTGATCCTCGCCATCCTCTTTCGCCGTGTCGTCAGCACGAACATGGTCCATATCGTGCAGCGCGGTCATGCGACCACGCCCTATGGCACCGGGCTTTCGGCCGGGAACGTCTATTACGCCTGGCCGCGCTGGATCCCGCGTTTCGGGGTGACGGTCATCCAGCTGCCCGTCTCGAACTTCGATCTTTCGTTGCATGATTACGAGGCCTATGACACCGACCGCGTGCCCTTCGTCGTGCATGTCACTTCGTTCTTCCGCATCGCCGATACCGCCCTTGCGGCGCAGCGCGTGGCCAGCATCGATGAGCTGAAGGAACAGTTGATGCAGATCGTGCAGGGCGCGGTCCGCAAGGTGCTGGCAGGCGACAAGATTGACACGATCATGCTGGAACGGTCGAAATTCGGCCTGGCCTTCACGAGCGAGGTGGTCGAGCAGTTGAAGCAATGGGGCGTCGAGCCGGTGAAGTCGATGGAGCTGATGGATATCCGCGATGGCGAGGGCAGCAAGGTGATCTTCAACATCATGGCGAAGAAAACCTCGCATATCGAAATGGAAAGCCGCCGCGAGGTGGCCGAAAACAAGCGTGCCGCCGAAACCGCCGAGATCGAGGCGCAGCGCGAGATCGACATGCGCAAGCAGGAGGCAGAGCGGGCCGTGGGCGAGAAGACCGCCGAGAAGGATAAGGCGGTGGGCATCGCCAACGAGGTCGCGCGCCAGGAAGTGCTGACCCAGGAAAAGGAGACCCGCGAGCGTCACATGGCGGTCTCGCGCGTTGACGAGGTGCGCCGGGCCGAGATCGAGCGTGACAAACAGCTCGTCGCCGCCGAGCAGGATCGCCAGACCACGGTCATCATCGCCGAAGGCCAGCTTGCCGCCCAGCAGCGCGAGGCCGAGGGGATCAAGGCCATCGGCGAGGCCAGGGCCGCCGCCGAACGCGCGATGCAGCTTGCCCCCGTCGAGGCGCAGATCGTGCTCGCCAAGGAGATCGGCGAGAATGCGGGCTATCAGCAATATCTGATGACGATCGAGGGGATCAAAGGCTATGTCGTCGTCGGCGGCGAGCAGGCCAAGGCGCTGCAGGCGGCCGATGTGAAAGTCATCGCCAACACCGGCCGCGCGGGCGAAGGGATGGGAACGGTGATGGACCTCTTTTCCTCCAAGGGCGGCACCAATCTTGCGGCGGCTGTCGAGGCCTTTTCGCAGAGCCCGCTCGGCGGCGCGGTGATGGAAAAACTGCTTGCCGCACGGGCCACCCCCACCGCGCCGGAACCGACGCCGACAGCGGCCGTGGAACCAGCCGAAGCGCCCGCTGGCGTGTGACGTCACGAAAGGTCGGGTGGCATGTTAGCCACCCGACCTCGATTTCCATCGCACTGGCCCGCCCTGCCCCTTGCGCGAGCACCCGCATTTTCAGATGTTTGCGGGCAAGAGGGAGACATTGATGCCCGACCGCCGCACCCTGATCCTGTCCGGCACCGCCCTGGCGGCTGCCCATCTTGCCGCCCCGGCGCTTGGCCAGGTGCTGGCGCCGCCGAAGCTGCAACCGCTCGACGCCACAGGTCTGGGCAGCGCCGAGACGCCGCTGCCCGGCGTGACGATCGCGCCGGAGCTCTGGCCGGTCCTGGTGCGGGTGAAGCCTGAATTCGCGCCGGGGTCGATCATCGTCCTGTCGTCGAAATACTTCCTCTATTACATCACCAGGAAGGGCCATGCGATCCGCTACGGGGTTGCCGTCGGCAAGGCGGAACTGCAGTTCCGCGGTGTCGCCGAGGTGGGCGCCAAGACCGAATGGCCAAGCTGGAAGCCGACCCCCGAAATGGTCGAGCGCAATCCCAAGGCCTATGCCAAATATGCCGAGAAGGGCATGCCCGGCGGCCCCGGCAACCCGCTTGGCGCGCGGGCGATCTATCTCTATCAGAACGGGTTCGACACTGCCGTCCGCATCCACGGCACGGTCGAGCCCAACTCGATCGGCAAGTCGGTCTCGAACGGCTGCATCCGCATGCTGAACGAACATGTGACCGACCTCTATGCCCGGGTGGAACTCGGCGCGCCGGTGACGGTCTTCTGATGCAGGACCGCGCGCTCAGGCTTCTGATCTCCCAGCCCCTCTCGCCCGGCGGTGACGAGGCCATGGCCCTTGCCGAGATCGACCGGGCGCTGGCAGTGGGCCGCGCCGCCGAGGCCGACATGGCGGTGCTGCCGGAACTGATTCTGCCGGGTTACGGGGTCGAGGAAATGGCCCCGCGCGCGCAAGGCGCCGACGGACCCTGGGTCACCGGCATCTGCCAGCGGGCGAAAGAAGCGGGCTGCGGGCTGATCATCGGCTATGCCGAACGCGAGGGCGGACAGGTCTTCAACAGCGCCGTGGCGATCTCGGCCGCGGGCAAGGTGATCGGGCACCACCGCAAGGTGCAGCTCTTCGGTGCCCGCGAGGCGCGGCTTTTCGCCGAGGGCGACACCCTCACGAGCTTCGATCTGGGCGATCTGCATGTCGGGCTTCTGATCTGCTATGACGTCGAATTCGCCCATCATGTCCGGGCACTTGCACTCCGCGGCGTCGATCTGGTGATCGCACCAAGCGCGAACTACGACCCCCTCGTCACCGAACGCCTTCTGCCCGCGCAGGCGATCACCAATGGCGTGATGATCGCCTATGTGAATTTCGCTGGCACCGAGGGCGTGCAAAGCTATTGCGGGGAAAGCGCCGTCGTCGATCAGCGCGGCGCCTATCTCGCGCGCGCAGGCGCCGCGCCGGGGATGCTGATCGTCGATCTGCCGGTGCCTGATCTGCCGACCGCGATCGCGACCCATCTGACCGACCACCGCGATCTCTGAAACCATGGCGCTGCGCCTCACCTCGCTGACCCAGCTTCACGCAGAAGGGTTCGATACGGTGATCGACGTGCGCGCGCCCGCCGAATATGCCGAGGATCACCTGCCCGGCGCCATCAGCCTGCCGGTGCTCGACGATGCCGAACGCGCCCGCGTCGGCACGATCTACAAGCAGGAAAGCCCGTTCCGCGCCCGAAAGGTCGGCGCGGCACTGGTGGCGCGCAATGCCGCCCGCCATATCGAGGGGCCGCTCGCCGACATGCCCGGCGGCTGGCGGCCGCTCGTCTATTGCTGGCGGGGCGGACAGCGGTCCAATTCCTTCGCCTCGATCCTTCAACAGATCGGCTGGAGGGTCGAGGTGCTGGAGGGCGGCTACAAGGCCTGGCGGTCGCTGGTGATCGCCGAACTGCAGGACCGTCCCTTCGCGGCCCCCTTGTGGGTGCTCGACGGCAATACCGGCACCGCCAAGACCGAGGTGCTGGCCCGGCTGGCCACGCTTGGCGTCCAGACCATCGACCTCGAAGCGCTCGCCAACCATCGCGGCTCGCTCTTCGGCCATCGCGCGGGCGGCCAGCCCGGCCAGAAGGCCTTCGACAGCCATCTGGCAATGGAGATCGCACGGATCGACCCGGCGCGACCGGTGGTGGTGGAGGCGGAAAGCTCGCGGATCGGCGATCTGAACCTGCCGAAGCAACTGTGGAAAGCCATGTGCGCCGCCCCCCGCATCCGTATCGCCGCACCGCTTGAGGCCCGCGCCGCCTACCTGACCCGCGCCTATGCCGACCTGACGGCAGACCCTGCGCGGCTGTCGCGGGTGGTCGAAAGCCTGCGCCCGGTCCAGTCCGCCGAACGGATCGAGGACTGGCTGAAACTGGCCGGAACCGGGGATTTCCGGGCCCTGGCAGCGGGTCTGATGCGCGACCATTACGACCGGCGCTATGAAAAGCACCGGGCCCGGTTCGGCCGCGACGAGGACCGCGAGATCACCACCGACCGGCTGGACGAGCCAGCCATCGGCATGATCGCGCAGCAGATCGCAAGCCACCTGGCGACCAAAGTCTAGCCCTGCCCGGAGGCGTCCCGCATCCGTCCCGCCGCCGTCCCGACAACGTATGGCATCCGTCCCGACAGGCCAGCGACGGGAAACGGAGTTCATTGACCAATCCCGCCCAGGGTCCGACCCCGCCAAAGCACGCCCTGCGCCCCACGCGCTGGCCCCCCTGCCCTTGCTGCACCACGACGCCCTCGGCTCCGTCCGCGCCGTCACCAACGCGCCGGGGCTGAAATCCGAGACGGCGCAGTACCGCCCCTATGGCGAGCAGAGCGAGGGCGTCTGGACCGCGCTTCTCAATGAGAGCAAGGGCTATATCGGCGAACGCTACGACGCCGACGCAGGCCTCCAGTACCTCAACGCCAGATACTACGACCCACGGCTCGGGATGTTCGTCCAGCCGGACTGGTGGGAGGTCAAGCAGGAGGGCGTCGGGACGAACAGGTATGCCTACAGCTTCAACGATCCGGTCAATGGACGCGATCCGAGCGGGCATAGCGTGACCAGCTCGCCGAGACCACCCAAGCGACCTGACAATCTGATGGATAGGTATAATGACAAACCAGACAGTCTATGGGACAAGTTTGTTAAGTCGCTTGGGGGCGATCCTGGACTGCTCGGAGAGTGGAATAGGCTCGGTGGCGCCTCATCCGGTATGAAATGGACCGACTTCAAGGCGATAGCATCTTTGGGCGGTTATAGCGATAGCGGCACCCAGATCGATGCGCGTTTGGCTGTTATAAGTGGCGTCATTACACTCACAAATATTCAATCAGTAATGGGAGATTTGCGCTTCATCTCGCCAGGAACGGGTCTAGTTGATTTTCTGAACGCAAACGGATTTCCAAATCTAGCGATAGTGCATTTGAGCGCTCTGGCTTGGGAATATGCATCCACTAAGCATGCTTGGTACGCGATGTCTCCCCCAAGAAACTCCCGTTTCTTTTCAAACTACAACGCAGAAGCATTCAAGCAGTTGGTAGATAGTGCGTTGGACGGATCAGGAGTATCGCCCGGAGGCTATAGCATCGTGTACGATCGTGTGGTACAGGTCGGCGTGGCCGTTAAGTTCTTGCGTGGACCAATAGGGCTCACGGGGAGCTTCGGGGGCAGGTTGCCGTTTGGAACAGATACTGCGAGGTTTGATATCGTAATTGACCCCAGCGGACGCTTCGGCTCCATTGTCAACGGATACCCCGCAGTGCCATGATTACGTTCGAGTTTAAATTATCCCCTCCGCGACTTGATGATCTCTCGGGTAGGGATCGTATGGCGCGAAGTCGCACGCGGCCAGAAAGCGAATGGCGACCAGAAGTTCTTCCTCAAGCTGCCTGTAAGCTAGTAGTAGGGTCCGAAGTTTTTCTTTTCGATCTATTCGAAGCCAGATCGTATCTTGGCGCATTTAGGGTAGCGATTGAGTCGGTGTTGTCCGGAGTATCCGAACATTGCAGTATCGATATACCTGATCATGATATTGACCTACGTTTTGAAGCCACCTCCTCAGGGTTGTTTAGAATATTTCTCTCACGAAGCCATGAAGAGTACTGCGCTGACACAGTTGAACTGGAAAGTCTGAAGTCATTGGTATCGCAGATTGAATGCCACGAGCGAACGGTCGATAGGTCTCTCTGATCCTGCCGACGCCCGGCGTGCGGACAGTGCAGCGCCTCCATAACGGCAACCCGGTCTCGGTCCTCTCGGTCCTGCACTACGACGGCCTGGGCTCCGTCCGCGCCGTCACCAACGCGCCGGGGTTGAAATCCGAGACTTCCTCCTACCACCCCTATGGCGAGCAGAGCGAGGGCGTCTGGACCGCGCTCCTCAACGAGACCAAAGGCTATATCGGCGAACGCTACGACGCCGACGCAGGCCTCCAGTACCTCAACGCCAGATACTACGACCCACGGCTCGGGATGTTCGTCCAGCCCGACTGGTGGGAGGTGACGATCCCGGGGGTCGGGACGAACAGGTACAGCTACAGCTTCAATGATCCGGTCAATGGGCGGGATCCGACGGGGCACGAGTGCGGCGGTATCAACATGTTCGGCGGTTTTTGCGACAGAGCATTTGTATACTATGATCTTCAGATCGAGCTTTCCGCTAGAACGAACTTCTTTGGCGCTGCGAGTCTCACCTCACGAATGTTGGCCAATATTGACGAGATCGAGCTTTCATTTATGTCTGTCAGTGGAGAAACGCGAGGCTTTTTAAGAACGGTTGGCGCTGCGTTGGAACCGTTGAACATGAAGATGACATCAGCAGTGCGATCCGGACTCCTTTCTGGGTCAAATTTAGATTACCGATTGGTTCACATGGAGCAATCTGCTGTCCAGCAGCAATTGGAGAAACTAAAGAATACAAAGCCGCAGGTGTATGAGCGAGTGTTAAGAGAGATCAATGGACTGCTTAATGCAAAGGACGGGTTCTCTCGTTGGGCGGGTGGCCTTCTCGGCGCAGACGGTGACTACCAAGACGTTCTGGACAGAGTCAGAGAGAAGCTTGGCCATGATATTGACTTTGAGAGCCAAAAGGACAGAGAAGCCATTGGCAGGGAGCTTGTTGACGAGTTGGAGCGTATCAAGAAAGGGAGGCCAGAGGGATGGTCTGGATGTGACGCTGCGGGTTGCAGTTGGAACGACAAGTCCAAAACTGAGTCGGAGGTCAAACCGTAAATGCCGAGATTTAGAAGGGTCCTTGCAACGTGGCTGCTCGAGAGGATACTAGAAGTAACTTTTTCGACACTGCTAGTTTTCTACCTTATTCGACCGGCGAAAGGGGTTGGAAGCGGCTCAATTATCGAAGAGCTTGGGCGAACAACCGCGGCCCCATTGTTCTACTACGCCTTCACAGGTTATGGTTTGTCATGTATTTTATTTGGCCTACTATTTCGCTCCTTCTCTCATAAAGTTCATCCACCGCTGATGGCTGCAACCTATGCTGTACACGCTATGATATTTTTGTTTTTTTTCGGACGGGGCGCCCCTTCTGAAATTTTTGTTACTTTGGGACTCGGCATAGTAATTGTTTGGGTTAGTAATTTCATTGGGTCATACGTCATCACCGACAGATAATGTGGCCGGGGGCCCTGTCATGTGTGGACGGCGCCCTGTCAGAGGAATCACCCCTTGAACTGGGGCAGACCGCCGGGCATCGTCCTTCCATGCCAAAACGCTCGCCCTTCCGCTATTTCAAGACGTCACCCGAGGTCATCCGCCCGGCGGTGATGATCGTCATCTGAGTCCCACCCCCGCCCTGCGGGCGGGCCGGGACAGCGGTCAGAGCGATGTCGCTTTATCCCGCCCCGGCCGGCACGCATCGTGCGGCGGCTCTATAACGGCAACCCGGTCTCGGTCCTGTCGGTCCTGCATTACGATGGCCTGGGGTCCGTCCGCGCCGTCACCAACGCGCCGGGGCTGAAGTCCGAGACGGCGCAGTACCGCCCCTATGGCGAACCAAGCGAGGGCGTCTGGACCGCGCTCCTCAACGAGAGCAAAGGCTATATCGGCGAACGCCATGACGCCGACGCAGGCCTCCAATACCTCAACGCCAGATACTACGACCCACGGCTCGGCATGTTCGTCCAGCCGGATTGGTGGGAGGTCACGCAGACGGGGGTCGGGACCAACCGCTACGCCTACAGCTTCAACGATCCGATCAATGGGAAGGATCCGACGGGGCATGATGCAGTGGGATACGAGGGCCACTACGGTACCTTTCCCACACTCCCAGAGAACACGTGGACAGAAAATCGGTTCCTGAGAGGGCTCGACAACACCTTACGCGCAATTCTCAACACACCGTCGTCGGCAGGTAACGTCGTTGCGGACGGACTTTATGGTCTTGGTGAAGCACTAGCCCCATACGATGGCGCTTTAGTAAACGCTGCGATGACGACGCCGACCGCAGCAGACGACATCGGCGCGGCGATGATTGGCAAGTATGCGCGCTTCTCCGCGGCGGTCGCTGAACGCGCTGCGCTGTCGAAAACCTCTATCAACCCCAACAAGCTCCGCTTTAGTCAGGTATCAGCGGGTGGTGGTGGGCGAGACGTCGCAGGCATGCGACAGGCGATGAGCGGAGGAAACTGGATCGGTGGACCGATTGACGTCGTCAGAACACAGAATGGTTCTCTGGTCGCGATTGATAACACCCGCTTAGCGCTTGCGCAGGAGCTCGGGTTCCGCAAAGTGCCAGTGCGAGTGCATGCGATGTCCGAAGCGCTCCCAGAGGGAATGCTATCCAATGAGCGATTTGGAAAAACGGCGCGGACTTGGGGCGATGCGCTGCAGGACCGTACATCGGGAAACCATTTGGGTATTGATGGCACTACAGCAAGGCCAACAATGCCAGGCGGTTCAACTACCACCGGAGGTTCCGGAGGCGGTTTTCGCGATTGGTTAAAGAAAACATTTGGGATATAGGGAAGCGGCCATGGCACTCAAACAGCAATTCATAATAGACTATCTGGTTGAGCAAGGTGTCGATGTTCCTAATTCTTTCTTTGATGCTGATGTCGTCGAAAAGATTGAGAGAAAGGGGTTTGAGCTTCGGGGAGAAGCAAATTTCTTACGATCTATTCAGCTGACAAATGCACACTACAAGAACCGCGTTGTCGCACCTATCGCGAACTGCAAAGCTAACGATGACGTCATCGCCTTTTTGATTTCACCGCGGGAACTTGGGCAAATCGTTGTTTACCACGGCTTCACGGAGCCGGGCTATGAAAGGCCGGTTTATTATCAAACGTTTACCGATTGGCTTGACGATGAAAGTAGTGCCGGGGGCACTGTCAGAGGAACCACCCCTTGAGCCAAGTCAGCCTGCTAGCTAGCGTCAGGCCGTGCCGAAAGGCTCGCCCTTCTGCTAGTTCAAGACTCGGCCGCCCCTCCCGACCTCAACCCTGACCGGCCCCACGGGCCGCACGCCGATCAGGCCGAGCGCCGTGGCCGCGGGGCGGAGGGTGGCGGGGCCAGGGGGAAATCTCCGGCCCGTTCAGCGCCCCCGGCGCCCCCGACTGGGTCAGCACCGCCCCGAGCCCCCGCCGCGTGTCCCGGTCCGCGCCCAGCCGTGCGAGACTGCTTGCCAGCGTCGGAAACCGCTCCCCCGGCGGCAGGGCGCCGATGACCTCGGCCCGGCGCCCCGCCACCCTCGCGCCGCCGGGCAGGGCGGCCAGAAGCGCGGGCGGCGCAAAATAAAGATCGGCGAGCCCGGCGCTGTCATTGAGGCGAAGCGTGAAGGTCACCGGCCCCTCCACCATCTCGACCGGCGTGCCGTCAAGCGGCAGGGCACCGCCGCCGGTCAGCGCCTCTGCCAGCAGGGGCCGCAGCCGTTCGCGGACGGCGCGTTCGGCCAAAGCCTCGACCTCGGCCCGTTCGAGCCGGGCGAAGGTCGCGCGCCCGGCCTGCGCGCGGGCCTGCGCGGCGGCGGCGACCGTGGCGATGATCAGCAAGCCATGGGGTGCGGAGTTCCACGCCGACACTCCTCCTGGGACATTCGGCACCCTGACCCGCGCGTTCCGAACGGACCTACCGGCCCAGCGGTTCGCGCCTCCTCACACCAGAAACCCGCCGTCGCTGTCATCGCCCGCCTCGTCGATCAGCCGGTCGAAATCGGGCACGATGATGCGGCGCTTGCCTTCCAGCTCGATCACCCCGTCGCGCTTCAGGGCCGACATCTGGCGGCTGACGGTTTCAAGCGTGAGGCCGAGGTAATCGGCCATCGCCTCGCGCGTCAGGGCCAGGTCGAAGACCATCCTGCCCTGGCTGGGGCGCAGGTTCAGCGAGGCCTCGCGCCGCGCGATGATGGCGAGGAGCGAGGCGATCTTTTCCCGGGCGGTCTTGCGGCCCAGAAGCAACATCCATTCCCGCGCGGCATCGAGCTCATCAAGCGTCATTTCGAGAAGCCGCTGACTGACATGGGGGATGGTGCCCAGAAGCACCTCGAACTGTTTCTTGCGGAAGCAGCACATCATCAGGTCGGTGGTGGCGATCACGTTGTAGGGCGCGATGTCGCGACCCGGGCGTCCCACGAAATCCGACGGCAGGAGGAGACCCACCATCTGCGTCCGCCCATCCTCCATCGTCTGGGTCAGCGTGGCGACGCCTGTGACGACCGAGGCGACGAAATCCATCCGGTCACCCGCCCAGACCACGGTCTGGCCCGCCTCGTATGTGCGGTAATATTTGATCTCGTCAAGGCGCGCCAACTCGTCGGGCTCGCAGCGCGCGCAGACGGCCCGGTGGCGGATCTGGCAGGCGCCGCAGCTGCGACCGTTCTTCGGAAGGTCGGTGGCGAGGATCGTGGAATTGATTTGCATCAAGGAGCCTGTGTCTGCGCCCGCCCAAACTAGGGCCATGGAACAGGAATCGCAACTCGCCCGGCTGGGTCTCTTCGACGCGCGCGTGCCGCGCTACACGAGCTATCCGACCGCCCCGCATTTCTCGACGACCGTCGGCGGCCCGGACATGGCCGAATGGCTGCAGGCGATTGCCCCGGACAGCCGGATCTCGCTTTATGTGCATGTGCCCTTCTGCCGCAGGCTCTGCTGGTTCTGCGCCTGCCGGACGCAGGGCACGAAAAGCGACGACCCGGTGCTCTCCTATGCGGACCTCTTGCGTGAGGAGATCGGGCTGATCCGGCGCCAGGTCGCGCCCGATGTCACGCTCTCGCGCCTGCATTGGGGGGGCGGAACGCCGACCTTGCTGCCGGCGCCGTCGATCGGGATGCTGGCGAAGACGATCCTCGACGCCTTTCCGATGGCGAAGGATGCCGAATTCTCGGTCGAGATCGACCCGAACGAGGTGGATGGGCCGCGCCTTGACGCGCTGGCGGCCGCGGGCATGAACCGCGCCTCGATCGGGGTGCAGGATTTCGATCCCGAGATCCAGCGCACCATAGGCCGCGACCAGAGCTACGAGGTGACCCGCAGGGCCGCCGAGATGCTGCGCGCCCGCGGCATCGGCTCGCTGAATGCCGATATCCTGTACGGCCTGCCCCACCAGACCGAGGCCAAGATCACCGCATCGGTGCAAAAGCTCTTGTCGCTCAACCCAGACCGCGTGGCGCTTTATGGCTATGCCCATGTGCCCTGGATGGCGCGACGCCAGCAGATGATCCCCTCGGATGCGCTGCCCACGCCGGAAGAGCGGCTCCGGCTCTTCGAGACCGCCCGCAGGCTGTTCGTCGCGGACGGGTATGAAGAGGTGGGCATCGACCATTTCGCGCGCCCGACCGATGGCCTGGCGCGCGCCGCGCGCGCGGGCAGGCTCAGGCGGAACTTCCAGGGCTATACCGACGATCTTGCCCCGGTTCTGGTGGGCGTCGGCGCCTCGGCCATCTCGCGCTTTCCCCAGGGCTATGCCCAGAACGCCCCGGCGACATCGGCACATGTGAAAGCGGTCAGGGAAGGCCGTCTGTCCGTCACGCGCGGGCATCGGTTCAGCGAGGAGGACCTGGTGCGCGCCCGGATGATCGAGGCATTGATGTGCGACTTCCACATCGATGCCGCAGAGATGCGCGACCGGTTCGGCCTCGGCGATGCCGGCCTGGCCGAGATGTTCGACAAGGCGGCGCGCCCTTTCGGCGACATGGTGGAGGTCGACCGCGAGGGCTTCCGCATCCCCGACCGGGCGCGGCCGCTGACCCGGATGATCGCGCGGGCCTTCGACAGCTATGACCTTTCGCATTCGGGGCACAGCCCGGCGGTCTGATCCACGCTCGGCCGTGATCGTCGGGCATTTTCCGGTCGGGAAGGCCGCATCTTCACTTTCTGTCCGAAAATACTCCGGGAGGTCCGGGGGGGGCCGGCGGGTCGGCCGGGCGCAGCCCGGACGAAACCCTACCGCCGCACCAACGCCACATAGTCGCGCAAGAGCGCCACGCGTCGCGGGCGGAAGGACTGGTCCGTGAGGCGGACCTCGCTCATCCGGTCGATATGGAAGCGGCGGAAATCCTGGCGCAGCGTGCAATGGGCCAGACACATGAGCGCGCGGTCGAACCAGACGATGGAAAGCGGCCAGATCCGCCGCTCGCTCTCGCGCCCCGAAAGATCGCGGTAGCGTATGTCGAGCGCGCGTTCCTCCCAGCTCGCCTCCCGGATCAGGCCGACATGGGCGGGCGCGGGCGGACGCGGATCGAAGCGCACGCTGCGGCTGACGGCGTGAATTGCCTGGCGCTGCACCCGTTCGGGAAGCGTGGCGATGATCTTGGCCATCGCCGCCTTCGCCGCCTGGGCCAGCGCGGGATCGCCCATCTGCCGAACCTCCGCGAGGCCGAGCGCCAGCGCCTCGACCTCGATCCGCGCGAACATCTGCGGCGGCAGCGCCGGATCCTCGGTCAGCACATAGCCCATGCCCGGCGCCCCGTCGATCAGCGCGCCGCCCGCGCGCAGCCTCGATATCGCGGTAGAGCGTGCGCTCCGACACACCGGTTTCCGCGGCCAGCCGCGCGGCCGTGACCGGCTGGGGCAAGAGCCGGAAGGCGGTGAGCAGGCGAAGAAGACGGTCGGCGCGGGCCATGGGATACTGACAGGTTCTGACAGGATGGCCGGAGCATAAGGGAAGGGCAACGAACCGGAAAGGACCGATCATGCTCACGCTCTTTCATTCGCCGAACTCCCGCTCCTCGGCGATCGTCACGCTCATTGACGAAATGGACATCGCCGACCGCATCGACCTGCGCATCGTCACCATCCCCCGCCAGGACGGATCGGGCGCGCCTGACCCGGCCAATCCGCATCCCGAAGCCAAGGTGCCGGCGCTCGTCCATGACGGCCAGGTCATCACCGAACGTGCCGCGATCATCCTGCATCTGACGACGCTCTTTCCCGACAGCGGGCTCGCGCCCCGGGTCGGGACGGCGGACTGGGGCCGGTTCGCAACCTGGCTGACCTGGTATCAGGGGGTGGTCGAGCCGGTCGTGATCTTTGCGGCGGCCGAGATCGGCCATCCGTGGCTCACCGCCACGTTCCGCGGCCCGACCGAAATGGCGGCGCGCCTGCGCGGCGCACTGGAAGAAGGACCGTGGCTCATGGGCGACAGCTACAGCGCCGCCGATCTGCTTCTGCATTCGCCCTTCGCCTGGTTTCCGGCCGCGACGCCGGACGATCCGCTGATCCGCGACTGGGTGGCGCGCTGCATGGCGCGGCCCGCGCGGGCGCGCACGCTCGCCGCCGATGCCGCGCGGATGGCGGCCTGAGGCGCTTGCCCCCGGACGGTCCCGCATGCTTCTCTGGGCGGGGCCGGTTGGGACAGGGGGAGCGCGATGGCGGGGACGGGATTTTTCTGGGACGAGCTTTGTTTCTGGCATACGACCGGGGAACATGCGCTCTTCGTTCCGGTGGGCGGCTGGGTGCAGCCGCCTGCCGCCACGGGTCACGCCGAATCGCCCGAAAGCAAGCGTCGGCTGAAGGCCCTGATGGATGTGTCGGGCCTGACGGCCCGGCTTGCCGCCCGCTCCGCGCCACCCGCGACCGAAGAGGATCTGCGGCGCATCCATCCGGCCTCTTACCTTGAGGCCTTCCGCGCCGCGAGCCGCAAGCGCGGCGGCGATCTGGGGGAGGATGCGCCCTTCGGGCGCGGCAGCTATGACATTGCCTGCCAGTCGGCGGGTCTGGCGCTTGCCGCCGTCGATCAGGTGGTGACGGGCGATCTTGCCAATGCCTATGCGCTTTCGCGCCCGCCGGGTCACCATTGTCTGCCCGACCGACCGATGGGTTTCTGCCTTCTCGCCAATATCGCCATCGCGATCGAGGCGGCAAAGGCGTGCCACGATCTCGGCCGGGTGGCGGTGGTGGACTGGGATGTCCATCACGGCAATGGCACCCAGGCGATCTATTACGGGCGGGACGATGTGCTGACGATCTCGCTCCATCAGGAGAAATGCTATCCGACCGACACCGGCTTTGCCGGAGAACGGGGCGAGGGCAAGGGCCAGGGCTTCAACATCAATATCCCGCTGATGCCGGGCGGGGGGCATGTTTCCTACCTCGCCGCGCTCGACCGGATCGTGCTGCCCGCGCTCGAGCGGTTCCGGCCCGACCTGATCATCGTTGCCTGCGGGTTCGATGCGAACGGCTGCGATCCGCTTGCCCGGATGCTGGCGACGAGCGAGACCTTCCGCGCGATGACGGAACGGCTGCAGCAGGCGGCAGACGGGCTCTGTGGCGGGCGGATGGTGATGGTGCACGAGGGCGGCTATGCCGAAGCGGTGGTGCCCTTCTGCGGACTTGCCACCATCGAGGCCCTGTCGGGCGAGCGGACCCGGGTCACCGACCCTTTCCTGACGCTTCTGAACGATCAGCAACCGCCGGAGGCGTTCGACCGGCTGGAGGCCGGACGGCTCGCCACGCTCGCCGGGGCCTTCGGCCTCTGAAACCCCGTCAGGCCTTCGGTTTCGTCGTGGAGGGCGCGCCGCCCTCGAACCAGTTCGGGCGCGCGTAATCGCAGGGCGCCTCCTGCATCTGCAGATGCAGGCCGGTTCCGCTATAGGGATGGGCGCGGGCGAGATCCTCGTCGAAGTCGATACCCAGACCCGGAGCGTCGGGGACGATCACATAGCCCTCTTCCCAGCGGATCGAATTGCGGATGAGCTTGAGGTGGAAGGCGCCGCCGGTCTCGATCGTCTCGACCATCAGGAGGTTGGGGATCGAGGCGCCAAGCTGGACGGTCGCCGCCCATTCCACCGGCCCGGCATAGAGGTGCGGCGCCATCTGGGCGGTGAAGACCTCGGCGATGGCGGCGATCTTCTTGCATTCCCAGATGCCGCCCGCGCGGCCAAGCGCCGGTTGCAGGATGCGGGCGCCCCCGGTCCTGAGGACCGTTGCGAATTCGGCCTTGGTGGTAAACCTTTCGCCGGTCGCCACAGGGATGCGCACGGCTTTCTGCACCTCGGCAAAATCGAGGAGGTTGTCGGGCGGGATCGGTTCTTCGTACCACAAGGGCCCGTAGGGTTCGATCGCCTGGGCGAGCCTGACGGCGCCCGCGATATTGAACTGGCCATGCGTGCCGAAGAGAAGGTCGGCGCGGTCGCCCACCGCCTCGCGGATGCGTTTGCAGAAGAGCGCCGAGCGGGTGATGTCTGACTGGCTCGGATCATGGCCGCCGCGGATCGTATAGGGGCCGGCGGGATCGAACTTCACCGCGGTAAAGCCCATGTCGACGAACCGCGCGGCCGCCTCTGCCGTCATGTCGGCATTGACCCAGAACTCGCCCGATTCCTTGCCCGGTTCGGGATAGAGATAGGTGTAGGACCGCAGCCGTTCATTCAGTTTGCCGCCGAGGAGCGCGTGGACGGGGCGATTGCGCGCCTTGCCGATGATGTCCCAGCAGGCGATCTCCAGCCCCGAGAAGGCGCCCATCACCGTGGGATCGGGACGCTGGGTGAAGCCCGAGGAATAGGCGCGACGGTACATCAGTTCGATCTCTTCGGGATTGGTGCCCGCCATATGGCGGCTGAACACATCCTCGATCACCGCGCGCATCGCGTCCGGCCCGACGGTCGAGGCATAGCATTCGCCGTACCCCACGATCCCGTCATCGGTGGTGAGCTTGGTAAAGATCCAGTAGCGCCCGCCCCAGCCCGGCGCGGGTGGCGCCACGACGAAGATTTCGAGATCCTTGAGTTTCATGTCCGCCCCCGATTTTCTCCGAACCTGCGGGCAGTGTGGCATGTTCGCGCGGCTTTTTGCGACAGAAAGGGACGCAAACGGGCGCTCTGCTCGTCATCGCACTGCAGACGCTGCTCGCCGGACCGAAGAAAGGCGCGGTAAAAGCGACGATCAGCGCCTCGGATGCCCGATCCGCGTCAGGAAATCGCCAAGGGCTGCGGCAAAAGCCGTGGGCCGGTCGATGGGCGGCAGATGCCCGGCGCCGCGCAGGATCTGGAAGTCCGAACCGGGGATCAGGTCCGCGAGTTCGCGCACCAGATCGGGCGGGGTGGAGCCGTCGCGGTCGCCCGCGAGAACGAGGGCGGGCAGGCGCAGGCCGGAGGTGGGGGCGATGAAATCGGCGCCGCCGATCGCCGCTGACACGCCCATGTAGCCCTCGACCGGGGTCGCGAGGAGCCTTTCGCGCCACAGACGCCCCTCCGGCCCGTCGCGGAAGGGTCCGGGGAACCAGCGTTCCAGCGTCGCACCGGCAATCGCGGCAATGCCGCCCGCGCGGACCGCTTCGATCCTGCCGTCCCAGATCGCGCGCGTGCCGATCTTCGCCGCCGTGTTCGACAGGAAGAGCGCGCGCACCAGGTCGGGCCGCTTGACCGCCAGCCCCTGCGCGATCAGCCCCCCGACCGAGAGGCCCACGAAGACGCAGTCCCGCACCTCCAGCCGGTCGAGAAGCGCCTCGGCGTCGCGCACCAGCGCGCCCATCGCATAGGGCGCGGGCGGGATGTCGGACCGCCCGTGCCCGCGCAGGTCGAAGCGGATGAGCCTCAGCCCCTTTGGCAGCAGCGGCAGAACCTTGTCCCAGAGCCTGAGATCGAGGCCGAGCGCATGGGCGAAGACGACCGGCGCGCCCTGTGGGTCGCCCTCCTCCTGCCAGTGGAGGCGCGGCTCGCTCATGCGGCCGCCACCAGGTCGAGCGCCCGGCGGAAGATGGCGGCATCGACATTGCCGCCGGACACGACCGCGATGATCGTGTCCGCGTCGGTTTCGGCGGTCCGGTAAAGTGCTGCGGCAAGCGCAACCGCCCCGCCCGGCTCTGCCACGATCCTGAGCCGCTGCCAGGCCTCGCCTACCGCTTTCAGCGCCTCGTCGTCGCTGACCGCGAGGCCCGCGCCGGCACGGGCCGAGACCAGCGGGAAGGTGATGTTCCCCGGCGCGGGCGTGACGATCGCGTCGCAGAGGCTGGGGCGCGGGTTCTCGTTGCCCCGGATCGCGCCTGCCAGCAGCGACCGGCGCATGTCGTCATGGGTTTCCGGCTCGCAGGGGCGGACGGTCAGGCCCGGCGCGTCGGCCTCGAGCGCCAGGGCTATGCCCGAGGTGAGGCCGCCGCCGCCGCAGGGCACGAAGACCTCGGCCCGGTCAATCCCGAGCGCGCGCGCCTCGGCGGCGATCTCTAGCCCCACGGTCCCCTGCCCGGCGATGACCTGCGGATCGTCATAGGGGCGGACGAGCGTCAGGCCCCTGTCCCCGGCGATGCGCGCGCCGAGCGCGTCGCGATCCTCGGTCCGGCGGTCATAGAGGATCACCTCGGCGCCCAGCGCGCGGGTATTGGCGATCTTCACCGCGGGCGCGTCGGATGGCATCAGGATCACGACGGGCGCGCCCTGTTCCGCCCCGGCCAGCGCCACGCCCTGGGCATGGTTGCCGGAGGAAAAGGCCACGACGCCCCGCGCCCGCGCCTCGGGCGACAGGGCCGACAGCGCGGCCGACGCACCTCGATATTTGAAAGACCCGGTGTGCTGCAGACATTCGGGCTTCACCAGTATCCGCCGACCGGCGATCCGGTCGAGGAAGGGGGAGGAGAGGAACGGCGTATGCCTGAGGCGCCCGCCGATGCGCGCCTCGGCGGCACGGATCATGTCGATATTCATCTGATCATCTCCAGCCAGGACCGGATCGCGGCAAGCGCCTCCGGCTCGTCAAGAAAGGGTACATGCGCCCGGTCGGGCACCTCGGCAAGGATCATGTCGGGGCGGCGGCGGCGCATCTCTGCCGCGGTTTCCCGCGACAGGAGATCGGAATTCGCCCCCCGGATCAGCGCGAGCGGCAGGCCCGCGCAGCCATCGAAAAGCGGCCAGAGGTCGACGGGCGGCCCTTCGAAGGCGGCAAGGAAGGAGGTGCGCAGCGCCGGGTCATAGCGGATTTCCAGCCCGCGCGGCCCTTGGGTATAAAGCCGTTCCGCAAAGGCCCGCCAGCGCGCCTCTGGCACGTTGGCAAAGCCCGCCATGGTGCGGGGAAAGCGTTCGACCAGCTGATCGATCGTCCTGGCCGCCGGATTGCGGCCCACATAGTCGAAGATCTTCTCCAGCCCCGTCCGCTCGATCACCGGGCCCACGTCATTGAGGCACAGGCCGAGAAGCCGGTCCTTCGCCATCGCCGCCAGCGCCATGCCGATCAGCCCGCCGCGCGAGGTGCCGAGGATCGCCGCCCGGTCGAGCCCCAGATGATCCATCAGCGCCAGCACATCCTGCGCCTCCTGCGGGATCGTGTAGGTCGCGGCGCCGGTCCATTCAGACGCGCCGCGCCCGCGATAGTCGGGCCGGATCAGCCGCAGGTCCGCCAGATGCGGCGCAAGGAAATCGAAATCTGTATGGGTCCGTGTCAGCCCGGCAAGCGCGACGACGGCAGGGCCCCTGCCCTCGTCCCGGTATGCAAGCCGCGCCCCGTCGGCGGCGGTGAAGAAATCGAGTGCCATGCTGCCTCCCTGCCGCGGGCAGACTGGCCGCGACCCCGGCCGGGGACAAGGGTGAAGATGTACCGGCTACAAGATCGACCGGGCGCGCCCCTGTCAGGGCGAAGCGGCGATCCGGCGCCAGAACCTGTGATCCGCGGCCTCGCCCGCCGGCCGGTACTCTGCCATGGCCGCTGCGAAGGCGGGTTCGGCAAAATAGAGCGTCTGCAGGTCATAGCGCATGTCTGTATCGAGCGGCCAGAAGAAGGGTGACTTGCCGTCGATGATCACCAGATCGGGTTTCGTCGCCTCGATGTCCTGCGCCACAAGGTCGACGGTCCTTGCAATCAGCTCATGGAGGTGGGCGCAACGATCCGACTGCGCCGTGCAATCGGTCCGGCCGAGTTCCAGCACCGGCCCGACGACCGGCCATTGCACCGGAAAGCGCCCTTCCCAATCCGTGCCGAAAAGATCGACAAGCGGGAAATAGGGCAGGATATCCGGCGAAACGACCACGAGGCTCCGCGCGCGGTCCGGGCCGGAGAGATAGGGAGCGAAGACCTCGGTCATCGCATAGCGGTAGGGATTGGTGCGGAAGGTGAACTGGGCCTGCAAGAGCAGGCCGGAAAGCGCCAGCAGAAGGGCCCGCCGATCCGAGGAAGTGGCGCCGAGCCAGACGTAGCACAGGCAGAGAAGCGCGAAAAACGGGATGGCGTGATAGTCGAAGCCGTTCCACTGGGCGAAGTAAATCCCAAGCGCACCTGCCGCGGCGAGCAGCGCACAGGAAATGCCGTGCGGCAGCCCCACCTTTCTGGCGGCGGCCAGCACCGCGAGCAGCGGGACCAGAAGCCAGGGCTGGGGAACGATGAAAAGCTCCGACAGGTTCAGCCGATAGGCGCCGTAGGTTTCGACCGCCAGCGGCACCACCGTGTCGAAATAGGCCGGGAAGAGCAGCCAGGCGGCGAGGGCATAGAAGATCCCGGCCGCACCGAACGTCAGATTGCCGGTCGACAGGAGCGCACGCCAGTTCCGCTCTGCTGCCAGGCGCCCGAGCATCACCGCGAGCGGGATGAGAACGAAGTAGGGTTTCAGAAGCACGCCGAACGCCGCAAACAGCGCGCGCGCCGCCGCGCCCCGTCCGGTATCGGGCCGGTCCTCTGCCAGATGGGCGGCGAGATAGGGCCAGAGGAAGATCACGAGGAAATGTTCGCGCTGACCGAAGTAGATGGTGAAGGGAAAGACGAGCGCGAGCGCACTGCCGCCGAGGAACAGCCAGGCCGCCCGCAGGCCATGGGCGCGCGCGACGATCCGCGCGCTCCACCACAGGCTTGCGCCAATGAGGGCAAGGATCGTCGCGTAAAAAGCCTGGGTGCGGGTGATGCCCGCGAGGTCGGAAAGAAACACCGCCGGGACGTGATGAAGGAAGATCAGCGGCGGGTTGACCTCCATGATGTCTTGGTAAAGCCGGGCGCCGCGCAGCCATTTCGCCGTAGCATGCAGGAACCAGGAAGTATCGTGGTTGATCGGCGCTCCGCTGAACCAGGCCATGAGCGCGCCGAGATAGAGAAGAAGTCCCAGCGCCGCCCAAAGACCCGGCGAACCCGTATCCTTCGCTTGCCCGTTCATCCCAGGAACGCCGCGACATAGCTGCCCGAGCCCATGAAGAAGGCGGCGAGCGTGGCAAGATAACAGGCCAGGCACAGAAGCGCCCGGCCCTTCGGCATCGGGCGCTGGATGCGCAGCAGCGCGTCGGCCTGCGCGAGCGAGCGCGTCGTCATCAGGCAGAAGAAGATCAGCAGAAGCGACTTCAGGTAGACGGCTGCCGCAAACGCGATGCCGGACATCAGCAATGTCGCGGGCCGGACCGCCCCGGGCCAGAAGCTCGCGAGGATGGCGCGCAGGCATTTCGAGCCATCGAGCGGCCAGAGCGGCAGGAGGTTGAAGAAATTCAGCACCGCCGTCACCTGGCCGAAGATCCAGAGAAACCGGGCCGCCTGCGGCGCCTGGTCATTGGCCAGATCGAACAGGCTGAGCGACAGGACCATGGGTGCGAGCCCGATCGCCGGCCCCATGAGCGAGATGAAGAACTGCTTTTCCTGGCTCGCGGGCAGGCTGTTCGAGATCGCGAGCCCGCCCATCAGCGGCACGAGGCGGAACCGCGCATCGGCATGGCCGCAAATCCGGTAGGCCGCCACATGGCCGAATTCATGGACCATGACGGCGAGGATCAGCGCGGCGCCCACCATCGGCCCCCAGAAATACCCGGCGGCGAGGATGGCCAGAAGCCCCATGCCCATCGCCCCGGGATCGAGGCCGACGATCCGCAGGCCGCGATGGCCGCGCAGGCCGCCCTGCAGGATCAGGCCGGTTCCGGCGCACAGCGACAGCGAAATCAGGAACGCCAGCATCGGTCATCCATGGCTACAACCTGCACGAGACCTGAATAGCGCAAAGACGGGCGTTGGAAAGACCCCAGGACGGCATAGCCGCGACCTGTGGCGGATCGGTCAACCCCCGGCCGCAAGCGCGGGAAGGCCCGCGAGATCGGGCAGGATATGATGGGGGCGGGCGGGCAGGCGGTCGACCGGCAGGCCCGCGCGGTTGACCCAGAGCGTGCGAAAGCCGAAGGCGCCGGCGCCCGCCACGTCCCACCCGTTCGAGGAAACGAAAAGAACCTCCCCCGCCGGGCAACCGACGTGCGCGGTCACCAGCGCATAGACCCGAGGGGCGGGCTTGAAGATGCCGACGCTTTCGACCGACAGGCAGGCGTCGAGCAGGGTTTCGATCCCGGCCGACCGGGTCGCGGCGGCAAGCATCGCGGGCGTACCGTTCGACAGGATCGCGCGGGGCAGACCCATTGCCTTCAGCGCCGAAAGCATCGCAGGCACTTCCGGATAGGCAGGCAGTTCGTCGTAAAGCGCCAGAAGCCGCGCCCGCAGCGCGGCATCGTCGATCCCAGACGCGTCAAGCGCCCAGTCGAGCCCGTCCGCCGTGACTTGGGCGAAATCGGCATGTCGCCCCATCACGGCCCGAAGCCAGGTATATTCGAGCTGCTTCCGCCGCCAGTCGTCGGCAAGCTTCGGCCAGATCGCGCCCAGCCGCTCGCCCCCTGGCTCCCCCGCCGCGCGTCGCGCGGCGCCCGCGACGTCGAAGAGCGTGCCGTAGGCGTCAAAGATCACGGTCGCGACGGGCATGCTTGCCTCCCTTCGCAGACGGGCGTCATCCGCCCAGATGGTTCTGCTGCGGCATGCCGAGGACGTGGAAACCGCCGTCCACCCGGATGATCTCGCCCGTCGTGCAGGCGCCATGGTCGGACAGCAGGTAAACCGCCGTGCCGCCGATCGCCTCCAAGGTCGCGTTGGCGCGCAGCGGGGCGTTCGCCTCGGTATGGCGGAAGGTGGCGCGGGCGCCGCCGATCGCCGCCCCGGCCAAGGTCTTCATCGGGCCGGGGGAAATGGCATTCACGCGGACCTGCTGCGGGCCGAGATCGTTCGCGAGATAGCGCACCGCGCTTTCCAGCGCGGCCTTCGCGACCCCCATCACGTTGTAATTGGGCGTCACCCGGTTCGACCCGCCGTATGTCAGTGTCACCAGCGAGCCGCCCTCGGGCATCATCTCGGACGCGCGGCGCGCGACATCGATGAAGGAGAAACAGGAAATGTCGAGCGATTGCTTGAAATTGGCGCGGCTGGTGTTGATGAAGCGGCCGGTCAGTTCGTTCTTGTCGGAATAGGCGATGGCATGGACGAGGAAATCCATGGTCCCCCAGCGCGCCTTCAGCCCGGCAAAGCAGGCTTCAAGGCTTTCGTCGTTCGTCACATCGACGTCGACGAGGAAATCCGATCCGACCGAGGCGGCCAAAGGCTCCACCCGTTTGCCGAAAGCCTCGCCCTGATAGGAAAAGGCCAGCTCCGCACCTTCATCGGCCAGCGCCTTGGCGATACCCCAGGCGATCGACCGTTCGTTCGCGACGCCCATCACGAGCCCGCGCTTTCCCTTCATCAGTTCCGGCATCTGCCCCTCACCCCAGGTATTTGCTCATGACCAAAGTGGCATTCGTGCCGCCGAACCCGAAGGAGTTCGAGAGAACCGAATCCAGTTTTACACCTTCCCGGAGAGTGGTGACAATTTCCGCCGGGTCAAGCGCGGGATCGAGTGTCGTGACATTCGCCGAGGCCGCGATGAAATCCTTGTTCATCATGATCAGCGAATAGATCGCCTCGTGCACACCGGTCGCACCGAGCGAATGGCCCGTCAGTGACTTGGTCGAGGCGACCGGGGGCGTCGAGCCCTTGCCGAACACCCGGCGGATCGCCTCCATCTCGGTCACGTCGCCGACCGGCGTCGATGTGCCGTGGCTGTTGATATAGTCGATCCTGCGCCCCTCGGGCAGGGTCGAGACCGCCAGCCGCATCGACCGTTCGCCACCCTCGCCCGAAGGTGCCACCATGTCATAGCCGTCCGAGGTCGCGCCATAACCGGTGACCTCGCCATAGATCTTCGCGCCGCGCGCCAGCGCGTGGGACAGTTCCTCCAGCACCACCACGCCGCCGCCGCCCGCGATCACGAACCCGTCGCGGGTCGCGTCATAGGTGCGCGAGGCGGTAGCGGGCGCATCATTGTACTTGGACGACATCGCGCCCATCGCGTCGAAGAGGCAGGACAGCGTCCAGTCAAGTTCCTCGCCGCCGCCGGCGAAGACCACATCCTGCTTGCCCATCTGGATCAGTTCCACGCCATTGCCGATGCAATGGGCCGAGGTCGAGCAGGCCGAGGTGATCGAATAGTTCACGCCCTTGATCTTGAAAGGCGTGGCCAGGCAGGCCGAGTTGGTCGACGACATGCAGCGCGTCACCATGAAGGGGCCCATCCGCTTCGGCGCGCCCTTGTTGATGACCGTGTCGAAGGCGACAAAGAAGTTCGAGGTCGAAGGTCCGCCCGACCCCATGATCAGGCCGGTCCGCTCGTTCGAGACATCCGCCTCCTCGAGCCCGCTGTCGGCGATCGCCTGTTCCATGGCAAGGAAGTTGTAGGCCGCGCCCGGCCCCATGAAACGCAGGTTGCGCTTGTCGATATGATCCTCAAGCACGATCTGCGGCATGCCATGGACCTGGCTACGGAAGCCGTGCTCGGCGTACTCGGGCGAAAAGACGATGCCGGACTTGCCCGCACGAAGCGAAGCCTCGACCTCGGTCACATTGTTGCCGATGGGCGAGATGATCCCCATTCCGGTGATGACGACGCGGCGCATGGGCCTACTCCTTCAAATCCGTCAGTTCGCCGAGAGGGCGACCTTCATATCCGTGACCTGATAGATAACCTCGCCGTCGGCTTCGACAATGCCGTTGGCGACGCCCATCGTCAGGCGGCGGGTCTGGATAGCCTTGGTGAAATCGACCCTGTAGGTCAGCATCTTGCGGTCGGGCCGCACCATGCCGGTGAGCTTGACCTCGCCCACGCCCAGCGCATAGCCACGCCCCTGCCAGCCGCGCCAGCCGAGGTTGAAGCCGGTGAGCTGCCACAGACCGTCAAGGCCAAGGCAGCCCGGCATGATCGGGTTGCCGGGGAAATGGCAGTCGAAGAACCACAGGTCCGGCGTGATGTCGAATTCCGCCACCACATGGCCCTTGCCATGTTCGCCGCGGTCCTCGGAAATATCGGTGATGCGATCCATCATCAGCATCGGCGGCGCGGGCAGTTGCGCGTTGCCGGGGCCGAACAGCTCGCCCCGTGCGCATTTCAGTAGGTCTTCCTTTGAGAAGCTCGAAGGATAAAGCGCCATTCGCCCCGCCTGTTTGATCGCGTTTCGTTACAGGCCCTGTAACATTCCGCCCCTCGCGAGGGCAAGCGCAACCGCCGCGCCGCCGGGCAAAAGGCCGTGTCCCGATTGAATTTGCGACCGAAGCTGCCGTATAAGGGGGACATGATGGATATGACCCCTTCGCAGGAAGCCGCCGAAGAGCGCGGTATCCGCTGGCTCGACGGCGCAGGGCTCAGGCCCACGCGTCAGCGCGTGGCGCTGGCCACGCTTCTGGTGGGCGACGGCAAGGACAGGCATGTCACCGCCGAGGGGCTTTTCGCCGCGGTCCGCGAGGCGGGGGAAAGCGTGTCGCTGGCCACCGTCTACAATACGCTCCGCGCCTTCTGCGAGGCCGGGCTGATGAGCGAGATCACGGTCGACGGCTCGCGCTCCTATTTCGACACGCGCCTCGACGATCATCCGCATTTCTACTGGGAAGAGACGGCCGAACTGACCGACGCGCCCAAGGAAGAGCTGGAAATCGCCCGCCTGCCGAAGGCACCTCACGACACCGACGTGTCGCGCGTCGATGTGGTGATCCGCCTCAGGCGGCGATAGGCGCCCGCCCTGCCGGACGGGGCCATGTCGCATCGTGCCTGCACGGTTTCAGAACCACTGGCCGGGTTCCATCATGCCTGCGTCGAGAAGCTGTTTCGACGACCAGTCGAACCGCTCCGAGCCGCGCCAGAGGAAATTGCCGATCGCCCATTTCGAGCCGGGATTGGCGCGCAGCGCCTTGGCCGTGCGGAACGAGGCGACGGCGGCGGTCAGATTGTGGTGCCAGGGGCAGGAGATTGTGTTGCGCTCCTCATCGGTGAGCGTGAAATCGGGCCGCATCTGTAGCCCCTTTTCCGGCCGGATCAGCGCCACGCGGTCAAGTCGGCGGCTTTTCCAGGGGATATGTTCCTCGAACCGCCAGCGGATGCCGCCGAAGACCTCCATCTGCCGCTCCAGCGGTTGGCCATCCCGGTAGCGGGCAGCGGCGTAATAGCCCGACCGGTCGAAATGCGCCGCCTCGCGCGACACGCCGTCGGGGTGGGCCTGCAGGTCCGGCGCATAGAGGTCGATCACATAGGCGATCATCGCCTTTCGCCGTTCCTCGGCATGGAAGGCAAGCATCTCGCCCACGGTCCGCGTCTCGCAGAAGGGAAAGAACAGATATTCGGCGTTGTAGCCCCAGTAAAGCCAGGTCGCCTCGGGCGTCACGGCCATGATCCGGGTCAGGGCCTCGGGCACCGCATCG
This sequence comes from Paracoccaceae bacterium, assembly GCA_041397305.1. Taxonomy (GTDB): domain Bacteria; phylum Pseudomonadota; class Alphaproteobacteria; order Rhodobacterales; family Rhodobacteraceae; genus TMP-24. The sequence continues at coordinate 237,182 of JAWKWX010000003.1, forward strand.
CGGGGGAAGGGATCGAAAGTCACCAGCGCCACGCGCGCCGCGATCTCGGCCCCGGGCGTCCAGTCGACCGCGCCGGGCTTCAGCACCGCGACCGACCGGAACCCGACCGCCAGGTGATGGGCGACGGTCGAGGTCAGTTCCACCCCGTCCTCGGCAAAGATCAGCGCCACCGGACCCCTGGCCAGCACCGCCCGTCCCCGCGTCAGGAAATCCTCTAGCCCGCCGAACTGCATTTCGCCTCCGCCCCTCACCTTCCCGATCGGGCGGGCCAAATCAACCCCTGCCATTGCGGGGCAAGCCCGCTTTGGGGTAGAAGCGCCCGGTCCCGCGGAAAGGCCCCGACGATGCCCGAGCCGAAGAAGCTTTTTATCAAGACCTATGGCTGTCAGATGAATGTCTATGACAGCGAGCGCATGGCCGAGGCCCTGGGCGCGGAAGGCTACGTGACGACCGAGGTGCAGGAAGAGGCGGACATGGTGCTGCTGAACACCTGCCACATTCGCGAGAAAGCGTCCGAGAAGCTTTATTCGGACCTTGGGCGCCTGCGCCCCCTGAAGGCCGGAAAGCCCGATCTGAAGATCGGCGTCGCGGGCTGTGTCGCCCAGGCAGAGGGCGCGGAGATCCTGCGCCGCATGCCGCTGGTCGATCTGGTGGTGGGGCCGCAGAGCTATCACCGTCTGCCCGCGATGGCCAGGGCGGCGGAGAAGGGCGAAAAGACCGTCGATACCGATTTTCCTGCCGAGGACAAGTTCGACCATCTGCCCGACCGGCCGATGGCCAAGGCCCGGCCAACCGCCTTCCTGACCGTGCAGGAAGGCTGCGACAAGTTCTGTGCCTTCTGCGTGGTGCCCTATACCCGCGGCGCCGAAGTGAGCCGCCCGGCAGAGCGGATCCTGGCGGAGGCGCGCAAGCTGGTCGAGAAAGGCGTGCGGGAAATCACGCTTCTGGGCCAGAACGTGAACGGCTATCACGGTGAGGGCGACTGGACGCTCGCCCGGCTCGTGCGGGCACTTGCGAAGATCGACGGGCTGGACCGCATCCGCTACACGACCTCGCATCCGAACGACATGGGCGACGATCTGATCGCCGCGCATGGCGAGGAGCCGAAGCTGATGCCCTATCTGCATCTGCCGGTGCAGTCGGGGTCGGACCGTATCCTGAAGGCGATGAACCGCAAGCATACGGCAGAGGGCTATCTGCGGCTGATCGAGAAAATCCGTGCCGCGCGGCCGGACATGATGATGTCGGGCGATTTCATCGTGGGCTTCCCGGGCGAGACGGATGCGGATTTCGCGGCGACGATGGAGCTGATCCGCGCCGTGAATTACGGGATGGCCTATTCCTTCAAATATTCCGCCCGCCCCGGCACGCCCGCGGCGGAGCGCAAGCCGGTCGCGTCGGACGTCGCCGATGCGCGGCTGCAGGAATTGCAGGCCCTGATCCTCGACCAGCAGCGCGCCGCGCAAGCCGCGATGATCGGGCGCGAGGTTTCGGTCCTTTACGAAAAACCCGGGCGGCTGGCGGGCCAGATGGGTGGCAAGTCCGACTATCTGCATGCCGTCCATGTGATGGATCCGGCCGCGCGGGCGGGCGAGATCGCGCGGGTCAGGATCACCGCAAGCGCGCCCAATTCGCTGACCGGCGAACGGGTCTGAGGCCGACGCCCGGCGTTCAGTCGCGCGACCAGGCCAGCGCAGGATCGGCCTCGGCATAATCCCGCAGGCGGTGGATGTCGGCGATCTCCGCCACGTTCTGACGGATGGTGACGCCCTGCCCTTTGAGCCGGGAAAAGGCCCGGCTGAGGCTTTCAGGCTTCATGCCGAGCCGACCGGCGATCAGCACCTTGTCGTACGGCAGCGTGACCCGGCAGGCGCCCGCCGGGCAGGGCGCGAGTTCAAGAAGGAATTCCGCGACCCGTTGCGCGCCGGTCTGGGCCTTCAGCTGTTCGACTTGCGCCACGAGCCCATGCAGATGGGCGAAGGTCGCGGACAGCATCGAGATGGCAATTTCAGGATTCTCGCGCAACAGGCGCAGGAAAACCTCCGCCTCGACCCGGACCAGGGTACATTCCGTCACCGCCTCGGCCGAAACCGGATAGGTATCGTGCCGGAAGGCCACCGCCTCGCCGAAACTCGCGCCCTTCGTGAACACCCCCACCACCGCCTCGGCGCCGCTCGGGGCGATCCGGTAAAGCTTCACCCAGCCATCGATGACGATATAGATCGCGCTCGCGGCCTCGCCCTGAAGAAAGATGGTTGCACCGCGATCGAAATCGCTGACACGCGCCTGCTGCAAAAGCTGGGAGGCAACCGCGTCCGGCAGAGTCGAAAGCAGAAGTGCGCGCCGCGCAAGGGCCTGAATTTCGGGTTTCATGTCCACATCCGTTTGACGCTGACGCTTAGCAGATGTGGCCGTGCCCGTCAGCAGCTCTGACGAGAAAACGCGCGGAAACCGCCGCCGCGCCACTGCCCGTGGCGCGGCGGGCGAAGGCCTATTTCAGGGTCACGAGATAGGCGGCGATATCTTCGCCACCCTTGGCGAGCTTGAATGTCATCTTCGATTTGGCGCTATCATCGCCCAGCTTTTCCTTCAGCCAGGCGGTCGGGTCCTTCACATAGGTCGCGATCTCGGCCTCGTTCCAGGTGATGCCTGCCGCGCCGGCGGCAAGGATCGAATCGCCGTATTTGAAATCCGGCGTGCTGCCGACCGTCTTGCCATCGAGCCCCCAGAGGCTGGGTCCGGTCTTGCCGCCCTTCACGATCTCGGTGCCGTCGGCGGCGATGATCGAATGGCAGGCCTTGCATTTCTTGAACTCCGCCTCGCCCGCCACCGGATCGCCGGCCAGGACCGGTGTTGCGACGAGAAGGCTGAAGGCGAACATTGCGGTGGTCTTGAGCATTTGGAACTCCGGTTGACTGGCTTTCATCAGGCTGGAACGGCTGCTTCGCAGCGCGCATCGGGGAAGAAAGAAAGAATCGCATCGATATCCGCCTTGACCTTAGTCAAACAGGCGGCAGTGGAAAGGGCGTCGGCGAGCGCCGCCGACGGCGCGGATATGCTGACCCCCCGCCAGACCGGGCGTGCCGTCTCGCCGCTCACGGGATCGAGGATATGGCCGGACTTTCCGCCTGCATCGAAGGTCGTGCCAAGCGGTGCCGAGGTGGCGAGCGCGCGTTGCCTGAGCGGCACGAGACCGCCTTCGGCCAGCGTGACCGGCCAGGCGGAGCCATCCGGCTGACCGCCAAGCGCGCGCATCTCGCCGGTGTCGATCAGGATATCCGTCAGACCCCGGCTGTCCAGAAGCGCGGCCACGCGGTCGGCGATATAGCCCTGGCCAATCCCGTTCAGCGTCAGCGCCATGCCGGGCGCCAGCGCCACCATGCCGCTGTCGAGGCGCAGATCCGTCCAGCCGCCGCGCGCCCGTACCGCAGCCAGCTCGGCGGGTGCGGGCCTTGCACCCGCGGCCGCCTGTTCGGCCCAGAGCGCCCAGAGCGGCTGGATTGTCGGGTCGAAACGGCCGTCGCTGGCGCGGTGGACGGCGCCCGCGAGCGTCAGGCACTCCAGAAGCTCCGGTGGCGGCGCCTCGACCCGACCGGTCCGGTTCAGGCGCATGAGGGTGCTGTGGGGCTGGTAGAGGCTGAAGATACGCTCCAGCCGCGCGATCTCGGACGTGACCTCTTCGGCGATGCGGGCGGCATCGGGATGGTCAAGGCGCAGGCTCGCCCGCGCACCGAGCGCGATGCCGGTCCAGACCGGGGGAAGCGTGGCGGGCGGCGCGGCACGGGCCGCACTGGCGAGGGCGAAGGGCGCGGCGGCGGTTATGGCGAGAAAGCGGCGACGGGTCTGCATGTCATTCTCCGACGGTTTCGGACACGGTTTCGGACACGGTTTCAGACAGGGCTTTCAGGCGCGCATCATAGTCGGCGTCCGCTTCCGCGGTGGCGGGTGACTCTCCGACTTCCGCGGGCGCGATGACGGCGCTGTCGGGCACGTCGGCCAGGCGCACCACGGCGCCTCCGCGCGCGGCCGCGAAAGCCGCGGCCTTCGCTTCATCGGCGAAGGGCACGAGTTCCGGTGTACCCATGCCGCCTTCGGCGGTGGAGCCCAGCACGTAATAGGCGCTGTCGGCGGCGATCCAGTTTTCCGCCCCGGGTTCCGCCCAGGTGGCGCCGGGCGCGCCCATGTCGCTGACATAGATCGCAAGGATCACCCCGTCCTGCTCGGGCAGGCGGGCGTAGGCGATGGCATCGCGCACCTGGCTGAAAAAGAGCGGCAGGCGCGGCAGGCCCTCGAGATGGACCTGCGCCTTCGGACCTTCATGTTCCAGAAGATTCATCTGGCAATAGTGGCCCACCGCCTCTTCGGTCATGGCCACGGGGCTCACGTCCTGCGCCGCCTCGCGGCAGGCGGCAAGAAGAACGAGCGTGGCAAGAAGAAGATGTTTCACACCATCACCCTCCGGAAGGCGGCACTGGCAAGCGCGAGCGCCGCGAGCGGCCAGATGAGGACCGAGAGCGCGGACTGCCACAGCGGCACCGCCGCGGCGGCGCCGCCGACACCGGCCGCCGCCGCCGTCGCCTCGGAGGCCGCGAGATTGAACAGGCGGAAGGCGTCGGCCGGATTGGCGAGAAGCGCGAGCGGGAAGAGATCGGTCGTGAACCAGCCGCCGCCGTCGGCGACCACCGCCGCGAGCAGCGCCAGGTCATAGAGAACGACGGCGCCGAGCCAGAGGCCCATCGCGAGCCCCGCCGCGCCCGACGGGCGACGGGCGAGCGCGGAAAGCGCATAGCCCGCCCCGAGGAAGGTGGCGCCGAGGAGAAGCGAGGTCCAGCCGAGCCGGATGAGCGCGGGCAGGCCCGAGGCCGCGCCCGGACCGGCGAGGAAGGCGGCGGCGGCGGCAAGCCCGTAGCCGGCGAGGAGGGCCAGCGCGAGGACGATCAGATGGGCCAGAAGCTTGCCGACCAGTATCTCGACCCGGCTGCCAGGATAGGTCAGGAGCAGCGGCAGCGTGCCCCGCTCCGCCTCGCCCGCGATGGCGTCGAAGGACATCAGGAGCGCCAGAAGCGGCACGAGATAGACGGCGAGCGAGGTGAGCGAGGCGACGGTGACCGACAGCCGGTCAGCGCCCAGCGCACCGGTCGGCGCCGATCCGGCAGCCGAGAGAACCAGCGCGAAAAGCGCCATCAGGCCAATGGCGATCGCCACCCAGCGATTGCGGAAAGCGATGCGGAACTCGGCAAGCGCGGTTGCAAGGATACGGTTCATTGCCCGTCCCTCCGGCTGAAATGGCTGTAGATATCCTCAAGGCTCGGCGGCATGACCTCGATATCGGCAAGCCGGTCGCCAAGGCCGGTCACGCGCGCGAGCGCGCCGAGCTTGTCCTGCTGGCTGCAGGACAACTCGAGCTGCGCGCCGAAGCGTATGGCGTCTGGCAGCGCCGCAGCTATGTCGGCTGCATAGCCGTTCCGGGCCGTCATATGGATGGTGACCGGCAGCGCCGCCTCGCGGCGCAGATCGGCCAGTGTCCCCGAAGCGACCATGCGGCCCTTCGACAGGATCAGAAGCCGGTCGGTCCGCGCCTCGACCTCGGTCAGCGCGTGGGAGGACAGGAGGATCGCGGCACCTTCGGCGGCGAGATCGTCGAGAAGCGCGTAGAAGTCGCGGCGCGAGACCGGGTCGAGACCCGAGGTCGGTTCGTCCAGCACCAGAAGCTTCGGCTTGCCGATCAGCGCCTGCGCAAGGCCGACCCGCTGGCGCATGCCCTTGGAATAGGATCCGATCCGCCGTCCGGCGGCCTCGTGCAGGCCGACCCGCTCCAGAAGCGCGCGCGCGCCCTTGGGGCTTTCGCCGCGCAACGACAGGTAATGGCCGATCTGTTCCTCGCCGGTCAGTGCGGGATGGAAGGCGGCGTTTTCCGGCAGGTAGGCCACGCCCGCCCGCGCCGCCGCCGACCCGGGCGCGGCGCCGCAGACCCCGACCGTGCCGCTGTCGAACGGCAGAAGGCCGAGCACGATCTTCATCAGCGTCGACTTGCCCGCGCCATTATGGCCGAGAAGTGCCACGCGCATGCCCGGCTCGACCGTCAGCGATACGGTATCGAGCGCCTTGAGGCCGGCGAAACTCTTAGTGAGTGCCGAGATTGTCAGGGTCGATGTCATCATATTGTCCTTGCGCCCAGCGTCCCGCGGCCTCTGCCTCCATGGCGAGGGTCGCGGGCGGGACGGGAATGGTTCCGGGCGCCATCAGCGGAAAGGAATCCTGCACGCCGCCGGGCAGGATCGCGGGAAAGCTCTTCTGGCTCCAGCGCACCAGTTGCACGGCGGGCGAGCCGGTCAGGAGTGCGGCGGCGGGTTGCGACCAGAGGATATGGTCCATGAGGTCGTTCGGCCGGTAGACGCCGTCGGCGATCCCGTCGCCGTTCAGATCGAAGGCCGGATTGTCGGACCAGAAGTTGCCGCGCCCCTCGAAGCTCCATTCGATCTGGCGGGTGCCCACATATTTCACCTGGTTGCGGTTGGCGACGAAGCTGTTTTCGGTCAGCACATTGCGTTCCGACCCGGCGGTGAAATGGATGCCGATGCCGCAGCCCTCGAACCGGTTGCGGTAGATCAGGTTCTTGTGGGCATTGTAGATGAAAAGGCATTTCGCCGCGCCGCCGCGCACCAGATTGCCGCTCACGTCGGCGTTGTTGGCATAGTTCAGCATCACGCCGTTCGACCGGTCGCCGAGGCTCAGGTTGTCCTTCAGCACGACGCGGTCGGAAAACATGATCGCAAAGCCGAGGTGATTGCCGATGCTGACGTTGCCCGCCACCTCGCTGTCCTTGGTATACATGTAATGGACGGCAAAGCGCAGGTCGCGGAACAGGTTGTTGCGGAAGATGTCCTTGCCGGACGCGTTGGCGAAGATACCGTCGCGGCCCCAACGGACGCTGTTGCCTTCCACCAGCGCGCCGGGGCTGTTCCAGACATAGATGCCGTTGCCGCGATCGTTCATCCTGGGGTTCTGCGTCCCCTCGATGTCATTCTCGCGCACGCGGGCATCGCGGCCGCCGTGAATGTCGATACCATGCAGGTTGCCGATCAGCCGGTTGCCCTCGATCACCGCGCGGTCGGCGCCCTTCACGATCTTGACCCCGGCGTCGAGCGCCTGCCCGTCCATGCCAGATCCGATGACCGTCGCGCCGCGCAGCGTCACGTCCGGCGCCGCGACGGTCACGACCGTTCCCCGGCCGCCGCCGTCGATCACGGCGCCCGGCGCGCCCTCGACGGTCAGCGCGCGGTCGATCACGACAGCGCCCGCGTAGGTTCCCGCCGACAGCGTCAGCACATCGCCGGGGGCGGCCCCGGCGATGGCAATGGCAAGCGTTCCTTCGCCCGGCGCGACCCGCACCTCCCCGGCCCCCGCCGCAGGGGCGAGGAGGAGGGCGAGCGCGAGAGCCGGGCGAAAGAGGTTCATGGCGTCAGGCCGCCTTCGGTTCCACGAACATCCGGCCGCGCATTTCCATGTGCAGCGCATGGCAGAACCACTGGCAATAGTACCAGTAGACGCCCGGCTGACCCGCGATGAAGGTGACCGAACTGGTGGCCTGCGGCCCGATTTCCATCGCCACGCCATGGTTGCCCATGGTGAAGCCGTGGGTCAGGTCCTCGATATCGTCCAGATTGGTGACGATGACCGTCACCTCGTCGCCCTCCTTCACCGAGAAGCTCTCGATGGCGAATTGCGGCGCCTGGCTCGACATGTAGACGCGCACCTTGTTGCCGTCGCGGATCACCTGATCCTGATAGTCGTCGAGGTTCACCCCGTCGGCCTCGGCCTGCTTGCGCGTTTCCGCCCACATCGGATCCTGCCGGTTCCAGACCGAGAGCGGGCTGACCTTCGAGGCATGCACGAGGATCGAATCGTGCGGTTCGGCAAAGGTCGGGCCGTCATGGGCCAGCGTCAGCGTGGTTCCGTCGACGATGAAGAGCTGCTCGTTCTCGGGCTTCAGCGGGCCGACGTTCAGATAGCGGTCCTTCGAGAACTTGTTCATCGAGATGTAGTATTTCGCCGTTGCGTCGAGCGTTTCGCCCTCGGCAGTCGAATTGTGACCCGGCTGGTAATGAACGTCGGTCTTCGAGAGGATCGGGTCCTCGCCGGCGATCGCCTTGGCGAGGTTCCACATCACCACCTGGCTGTCGAGGAAGAGCGTGGTGAAGGCGTTGCCCTGCCCGTCGAAAGCCGTATGCAGCGGCCCGAGCCCCAGTTCCGGTTCGGCCACCACGACCGAGCGCGGATCGGCGCCGTTGTAGAACACATCGTCGAGCTTGGTCACGTCGATGACCGACACGGTGGGCGACAGCTTGCCGCCGATGCAGAGATGCACCCGGTCCGGCGCCATGTTGCAGCCATGTGGGTTGTTGGGCACCGGGATATAGCGGGTGTAGTTCTTGTTCTGGCCCTTGCGCCCGTCGATCACCTTGACGCCGTTCAGTTCCTGATAGTCACCGGCGGCGATGCCCTTCTCGATCTCGGCGATATTGTAGACCACGACATGGTCCATGTCCGCCGCCGTCATGTCGGCGAGGTTCATACCCATTTCCGAATTGTACGAGGTCGAGAAGGCGTATTTCCCGTCATAGTCCGCGTCGGTGTTGTCGAGGTTGCCCGACACCATCACCTGCCAGGCGATGGTCATGTCGTCGGCGTTGATCGCGGTGTAGAAGTTCACGTATTGCGACGGATCGTCCAGGACCTTGCCGTCATTGACCATCGGCACCTCGTCCTCGCCATTGGCGAAGACATAGTTGGTGCGCGGCCATTTCTGCGGGCGCAGGCCATGGATGCCCTTCGCATTCGGGATCTCGATGATCTTGTCGCATTTCATCACGTCGCAGCGCACGCGGGCGACGCGGGTGTTGGCCTTGTCGTTCATGAACAGGAACCGGCCGTCGTACTTGCCTTCGGTGAAGGACATGTGGACGTGGTGCAGGTCGCCGTTGCGGGGAAACTGCAGGCCGTTCGCCGCAAGGTAATGCCTGGTCTTCTCGGTCAGGCCCTCGGTCAGGATCTTCCTGGATTCGTTGGTGATGCCCCAACCGGTGGCCGAGCAGGTATTGAAGACCGGCACCCGCATCAGTTCGCGCATCGAGGGGATGCCGAGGATGCGCATCTCGCCGGACTGGCCCGAAGACCAGAAACCGTAATATTCGTCGAGCTGGCCGGGGGGGACGGCCACCGCCTCGATCCCGGCGGCACGCGCCGGGCCGGCGCCGACGAGCGCCGCCGCACCGATGGCGCCGCCGGTCAGCGTCGCGCGTCCCGCGAGCGTTCCGGCAAGGGCGGCGGTTCCGGCGGTCGCGCCGAGAAGCCCGCGTCTGGAAATGCGATTGCTCAGGTTGTCAGACATGGTCTGTCCTTTCATTGGGCTGTTTGCGTCTTTGGGTGGTTGGGGTGCCCGGAAAGGTCGCGCGGCGTGGCAGAGCCCACGACCTCGCGCCGTTTCAGTTTCTTGATCACGACCGGGCAGATCGTTTTCGATTGATAGAGAACCTGGCAGTGCAGGCAGTTCAGGCATTCATTGGGGTTGATTTCCCCGGTCGGATGGATGGCCTGGACCATGCATTGGTTGGCGCAGGTCTGGCAGGGGCTGCCGCATTCCTTGTAGCGCTTCAGCCAGTCGAACATGCGGATGCGCGCCGGGATCGCGAGCGCCGCGCCCAGCGGGCAGAGATAGCGGCAATAGAACCGTTCGACGAAAAGCCCCGCGATCAGAAGCGCTGCGGCATAGGCCACGAACGGCCAGGCGCGGATGAATTTCAGGATGATCGCGGTCTTGAACGGCTCCACCTCGGCCAGATGTTCGGCCTGTTCGATGCTCATCAGCGACACGCCGAAAAGGCCGAGGAAGATCATGTATTTGATCGGCCAGAGCCTTTCATGCAGACCCCAGGGCAGCGTCCATTGCGGGATATGCAGGGCCTTGGCGATGCGGTTCGTCAGCTCCTGCAATGCGCCGAAGGGGCAGAGCCAGCCGCAATAGGCGCCGCGCCCCCAGAACAGAAGCGCGGCGGCGACCGCGAACCACAGGATGAAGGTCAGGGGATCGAGGAGGAAGGCCTGCCAGCTGAACCCGCTGACGAGCGCCCCGAAGAGGGCCATCAGGTTCACGACCGACAATTGCGCGTTCGCATACCAGCCGAGGAAGACGAGCGTGACGGTCAGATAGCCGATGCGGAACCAGAAGAAGGCGCGTTCGTTCCGCGTCGTCCAAACCTGGAAGAAGAAGACGGCGGTCAGCACGATCAGCATCGCGGCCAGCCCGGCAATCTCGACCTTCGAGCCTTGCCATATCTTCTTCCACAGAAGCGCCTGCGCTGCGGTCTCTTCCTCGGCGCCGGTGGCTTTGGCCGCTGCGGTCGCCGGTTCGGTGGCCACCGGCCGAAGGTAGGCGGACGGCAGCTGGTAGCCAAGATCGAAGGTCGTGAAGAGCTTCTCGATCGGCCCGACCTCGCGCTGCACCAGAAGCTGGATGCGGAACGGCTCAGCCGGGTCGAAGCCCATATCGGCGGGGATCTTGAAAAGGTCGGCCTCGGCGAAGGCGGGCGCGCCGGGGGTGGCGACCGCGACCAGCCTGCGGTGCATCTTGTCGCGGAAACGGACCGAGACATCGCCCTGGATCAGCACGATCCGGTCGAAGATGCCGCCGCGGACATAACCCGACCCCTTGAAACTGTAGAGCCCCCGCCCGACGACAGCGATTGCCTGTTCGCCGGGCTTGAGCCAGCCGGTCAGGTTGGCATATTCCGCCTCGCCCAGCACCGCCTTGCCGATGGCGGGCACCGAGACGAGCGCGGTTTCCATCTCGATGAAGCTGGTTTCCGGCGCCTCTGCCAGCGCACGCTCGGCCGCGCGCTGGTCCTCAAGGCTCGCGAAGGCCGCGTTCACCTGACCCACGTCCAGCGACAGGCCCCGGATCGTGCCGTCGCCTTCCAGCGTCGTCCAGTCCTGCGCGGCGGTGGCTTCTGGATTGATCTCGAACCGCGGGCCGGCCGCCTTCGCCTCGGGCGCGAGCCCGCCGAGGCCCAGCGCGCGCGCCACCTTCAGGCCGGAGCGCACGATGGAATCGTCGATCACCATGACCGTGACCGTGGCGCCCGAGATGATGTCCACGTCATGCGACGTGCCGCCCGATTGCGCCTCGGCGACCAGATCGAGCCCGACGTAGCTGGCGGCGAGCGCCTTCACCTTGGCGTCGGGAATGCCAATGAGGACGATCGGTTCGGAATGCTTGACCAGCGCAACGCCTGTGACCTTCGCGTCCAGGTCGATGGCGACCATCGTATGGATCGGCTTGCCGGAATAGCCGGTCGTGCCGACGAAATCCGAGGTGACGAAGGCCCAGCCGATGGTCTCGCCGCCCCTGAGGACCGGTGCCACTGCCAGATCGTCGCGGATCGCGCCGAACCCGTCGGCGCCCTCCACCAGGTCGCCTGCGGCGACCTCGGGCAGATATTTGGCCAGCACCGGCTCCGCCGCGGCGGGAAGCACGGCGAGCCAGAAGACGGCAAGCGACAGAAGGAAACGGAGGTATTTCATCTCGGGGCGCCCTTGGAAAGCCGCCCGGAGGGGGCCGCAGGCAAGGCGCCCGCGTGACCCTTGGCAAAGCCCAAGGCAGACAGATCAGGAAGTGGGGATGGGGGTCCGCGCGCCGTCGCACGGCGTCCGGACCGGGTGGATGCGCGCCAGCCCGCCATGCGCCAGCCAAGGCGGTGCCGGGAATTGCGGCGGGCGATCGGTGAGGAAGCGGCAAGGATCGCGCCCTGCCCGGCCATCAGGCATTTCGGGCATTCCCGGCAATCCTTCGTCGGTTGCGCGGGTGCGCCCGAGGAATCGAGCCAGACCGTCCTGCTGCCGCCATCCGCGCAGATCTCGAACGCGGTCGCGCCTGCGGCAGACCCGGCATGCGGCAGACCCGCAAGCCCGAGGCCAAGCACAAGAAGCAGGATCAGGCACAGGCTCAAGCACTGGCGCCCATAGCCGACCTGTCCGGCCGTCGGGCTGATTGTCCATGCCAGGGGGCGCATGAGCCGCTCGCTTCGTTCGGTTCTCGCCGCGGCCGCACCACGCGCCGCAGCATTCTCGGCCCGACTGATGCGCCGCAGCGCAGCGACGCGCCTTGATCTAAGTCATGTCCGGTCGTTTTCGTCTTGCCGGGCCGAAAAGCCCGCGCGACGGGCGCACGGGACGCGCACGGCGGGACCTACGGCGGCGGGCGCCGGTCAAACACTGCTGAAGTCTTTCGCCCTCAGGCGCCGTGGCGCATCGGGTCGGCGGGATAGACGCCCAGAAGCTTCATGTAGGAGGTGAAATATTTCAGCTCCTCCAGCGCCCGCTGGACGTTGGCATCGTCGGGGTGGCCCTCGATGTCGGCATAGAACTGCGTGGCAGAGAAAACGCCGTCGACCATGTAGCTTTCAAGCTTTGTCATGTTCACGCCATTGGTCGCGAACCCGCCCATCGCCTTGTAAAGCGCCGCCGGGATGTTGCGGACCCGGAAGACGAACGAGGTCATCATCCCGTCCCCGCCGCGCCGCTTCAGGTCCGGCTCGCGCGCCATCACGAGAAAACGCGTGGTATTGTTCGACTTGTCCTCGATATGGCGGGCCAGAACCTCCAGCCCGTAGATTTCGCCCGCCAGTTCCGACGCGAGTGCCGCGAGCTTCGGATCGGCCAGCTCGCTGACATGGCGGGCCGATCCGGCCGTATCGGCGCCGGTGACGGGGCGGATGCCATGGCTCTTCATGAAGCCCCTGCATTGGCCCAGAAGCACGGTATGGCTCATCGCGCCCTCGACGTCCTCCAGCCGCGTCCCCGGAACCGCCAGCAGGTTGATATGGACGCGCACGAAGGCTTCGTCGACGATATGCAGGCCGCTTTCCGGCAGCAGGTGATGGATGTCGGCCACCCGCCCGTAGGTCGAGTTCTCGACCGGCAGCATGGCAAGGTCGGCATCGCCCCGGCGGCAGGCCTCGATCGCGTCCTCGAAGGTCGCGCAGGGCAGCGCCTCCATCTCTGGCCGGGCCTGGCGGCAGGCCTGATGCGAGTAGGCTCCCGGCTCTCCCTGGAAGGCAATGCGACCCTTCATCCCGTTCCCTCGCTGATACTGTACGGACACGCGGCCCCGAAAAGGGCAATTCGCCGCGCTAACTATACCTTGATCCCCGGAGGGGGAAGCGGATAGATAGCCCGCAAACCAGCCAAGACCCGAGGCGCGACATGTTCGACACGATGACTGTAACGAAGGCCGGCGGCGCGCTCTGCGGTGCCTTCCTGATCTTCCTTCTGGGCAAATGGGCGGCAGAGACGCTCTATCATACCGGGGTCGAGGGCCATGGCGGCGAGGAAGTGGCGCAGGCCTATTCGATCGACACCGGCGCCGAAGGCGGCGGCGAGGCATCGGCGGCCGAGGCTGGCCCCGATTTCGCGACCGTCTTTGCAGCGGCCGATGCGGCAGCGGGCGAGAAGACATTCGGCAAGTGCAAGGCCTGCCACAAGGTCGACGGCACGAACGGCACCGGCCCGCATCTGGATGGCGTCGTCGGCCGCGCGGTGGCGAGCGTCGACGGATTCAGCTATTCCGACGCGCTCAAGGGTCTCGGCGGCACCTGGGAACCCGACCATCTGAACGAGTTCCTGACCAGCCCCAAGGGCTATGCACCGGGCACCAAGATGTCCTTCGCGGGCCTGCCGAAGATCGAGGACCGTGCGAACGTGATCGCCTATCTCAAGAGCCTCGGCGGCTGATCGCCGGTGCCGGATGGAATCCCGGGCCGCCCCTTGGGGCGGCCTTTTCTTTTCACGCCCCGATCACCCCAACGCGACTTGATGACGAGGGCCGCACCGGTCTAGCTTGAGACAAAGCAACGGAGATCGCCCATGTCCAAAAGCGCCAGCCTGCCCCTCGTCTCGGACAACCGGCTGCGCAATTTCTGGGCGGGGTCGCTGTTCGCCGGGGCGGCTTTGCTGCTGGCCGTGGGTATGGCGCGGGCCGAGGAAGAGATCATCACCTCGCATGCGATCACCACCTTCGGCGACCCGCCGAAATACGGGCCGGATTTCCAGCATCTGGATTATGTGAACCCCGATGCACCGAAGGGCGGCGAGATTGCGCTGTCCTGGATTGGAAGCTTCGACAGTTTCAATCCCTATTCCGAAAAGGGCACATCGGCCGTCCTTGCCACTATCGGCTATGAAGACATGATGACCGACACATCGGACGAGATCGGATCGCTTTACTGCCTGATCTGTTCGACCATCGAATATCCGAAGGACAAGAGCTGGGTCATCTTCAACATGCGTCCCGAGGCGAAATTCTCGGATGGCTCGCCCTTGACTGCCGATGACGTGCTTTTCACGTACGAGCTTTTCCTGAAGGATGGCCTGCCCTCCTTCTCGACCGTACTGGGTCAGGCTGTCGAGGGGGTAGAGGTTCTTGACCCGCATCGGGTGAAATACACGTTCAAGGCGCACAGCCCGGTGCGCGACCGGATCCAGACGGCAGGCGGCATGCCGGTGATGTCGAAGAAATGGTACACGGACACCGGCGCGAAGCTTGACGAATCCCGGCTGGACCCCGGCATCGGTTCGGGCCCCTACAAGCTTGACCATTACGACATCAACCAGCGCGTGGTCTACAAGCGGAACCCCGACTATTGGGGCAAGGACCTGCCGATCAACCGCGGCCGCTACAACTTCGACACGATCCGGGTGGAGTATTTCGGCGATCCGACCGCGGCCTTCGAAGGGTTCAAGTCGGGCGCCTTCACCTTCCGCGACGAAAATTCCTCGAAATTCTGGGCGACCTCGTACGATTTCCCGGCGATCCAGAAGGGCTGGGTCAGGAAAGAGGAAATCCACCACGGCAATATCGCCAACGGCCAGTCCTTCGTCTTCAACATGCGGCGCGACAAGTTCAAGGATGTGCGCGTGCGCGAGGCGATCGGGCTGATGTTCAACTTCGAATGGTCGAACCAGACGCTGTTCTACGGTCTTTATGCCCGCATCAATTCCTTCTGGGAAAACAGCGAACTGGCAGCGACCGGCCTGCCCTCGCCCGAGGAACTGGCGATCCTCGAGCCCTACAGGGACAAGCTGCCCCCGGGCGTTCTGGATCAGGAACCGGTGATGGCGCCGGTTTCGGGCGACAAGCAGCTTGACCGCGGCAACCTGCGCAAGGCCTCTGCCCTTCTCGACGAGGCGGGCTGGACGGTCGGTGACGACGGCAAGCGGCGCAATGCCAAGGGCGAAGTGCTGCGCGTCGAATTCCTGGAAAACGACGATGCCTTCGACCGGATCATCAACCCGTTCATCGAGAATCTGACGAAGCTCGGGGTCGACGCGATCATCGACCATGTCGACACGTCGCAATTCACCGACCGCAGCCGCAAGTTCGACTTCGACATGATGACCGACCAGTTCCCCACCGGCTATGAACCGGGCGCGGGCCTGCGCCAGTATTTCGGCAGCGAGGGGGTGGATGATGTCTTCAACACCCCGGGCCTTGCCGACCCGACGGTGGATGCGCTGATCACCAGGGTGCTGGAGGCCGACACCAAGGCAAAGCTCACTCCGGCGGTCAAGGCGCTGGACCGGGTTCTCAGGGCGATCCGGTTCTGGGTGCCGCAATGGTACAAGGACAAATACACCGTCGCCTATTACGACATGTTCGAGCGGCCCGAGAAAATGCCGCCCTACGGGCGTGGCGAACTGGACTTCTGGTGGTATAACCCCGAAAAGGCCGAGGCGCTGAAAGCCGCCGGGGCCTTCAGATAGGCGCCGGACAAGGCGCGGACCGGGGAAAGAGCAGCGGATAGATGGGCGCCTATATCCTGCGCAGGTTGCTTCTGACGATTCCGACGCTGATCGGGATCATGCTGGTGAATTTCACCCTGACCCAGTTCGTGCCCGGCGGGCCGATCGAGCAGATGATCGCCAAGGTCCAGGGCCAGGGCGATGTGCTGAAATCGGTGACCGGCGGCTCGGGTGCCGACGCCGGGATCGAGGATACGATCGGCGACGAGAAATATGTGGGCGCCCGCGGCCTGCCGCCCGAATTCATCGCAAAGCTCGAAAAGCAGTACGGGTTCGACAAGCCCGCGTACGTCCGCTTTTTCGACATGATGGGCAAATATCTGCGCTTCGACTTCGGCGAAAGCTATTTCCGCTCGATCTCGGTCATCGACCTTGTGATGGAAAAGCTGCCGGTCTCGATCTCGCTCGGCCTCTGGTCGACGCTTCTGGCCTATCTCGTCTCGATCCCGCTGGGCATTCGCAAGGCGGTCAGGGACGGCACGCCGTTCGACACCTGGACCTCGGGCGCGATCATCGTGGGCTATGCGATCCCGGGCTTCCTGTTCGCGGTCCTCCTGATCGTCCTTTTCGCGGGTGGCAGCTACTGGAAAATCTTCCCCTTGCGCGGCCTGACCTCGGACAATTGGGACGATCTGGGCCTGCTGGCCAAGATCGGGGATTACTTCTGGCACATCACGCTTCCCACGATCGCCATGACCATCTCGGGCTTCGCCACGCTGACGCTGCTGACGAAGAACAGCTTCCTTGACGAGATCAACAAGCAATATGTGGTGACCGCGCGCGCCAAGGGGCTGAGCGAGGGGCGCGTGCTTTACGGCCATGTCTTCCGCAATGCGATGCTTCTGGTGATCGCGGGCTTTCCGGCGCTGATCATCTCGGTCCTTTTCGGCGGCGGGCTGCTGATCGAGGTTCTCTTCTCGCTCGACGGGCTTGGCCGCATGGGGTTCGAGGCGGCGGTGCAGCGCGACTATCCGGTTGTGTTCGGCACGCTCTACACCTTCGGGCTTCTCGGCCTCGTGGTCGGGATCATCAGCGACCTGATGTATGTCGTGGTCGATCCGCGCATCGATTTCGAAAGCCGCGCCGGATGATTCGTCTTTCGCCCCTCAACCAGCGGCGCCTGCGCAACTTCAAGGCCAACCGCCGCGCCTTCTGGTCGTTCTGGATCTTTCTCGTGCTCTTTGGCCTGTCGCTTTTCGCCGAAGTGATCGCCAACGAAAAGCCGATCCTCGTGCGCTACAAGGGCGACTGGTTCCTGCCGATCTACCGCTTCTATCCCGAAACCGCCTTTGGCGGCGATTTCAGGACCGAGGCGGTCTACAAGGACGAGGAGGTCCAGTGCCTGATCCTGTCGGGCGGGCTGCAGGACTGCTGGGACGATCCCGAGGGCGTCATCGCCGATGCCGCCGATGGCGAGGTCAAGGGGCAAGCGGTCGAGCGGGGCTATATCCTGTGGCCGCCCGTCCCCTTCAGCTATACCACCGTCGACAATGTCGGGCGCGCACCCTCGCCGCCCGACGCGACCCACTTGCTCGGGACCGACGACACCGCGCGTGACGTGCTGGCGCGCATCATCTACGGTTTCCGCCTGTCGGTCTTCTATGCGCTGGTCGTCACCACCGGCGCGGCCGCTCTCGGTGTCGCGGCCGGCGCCGTTCAGGGCTATTTCGGCGGTCGGACCGACCTCATCTTCCAGCGGATCATCGAGATATGGAGCGGGACACCCACGCTTTATGTCATCATCATCCTTTTCGCGATCCTCGGGCGATCCTTCTGGCTGCTTGTCGGCCTCTCGATCCTCTTCGGCTGGACGGGTCTCGTGGGCGTGGTGCGGGCGGAGTTCCTGCGCGCGCGGAACTTCGAATATGTCCGTGCCGCCCGCGCGCTTGGCGTGCCCGACCGGGTGATCATGTTCCGCCATGTGTTGCCGAACGCGATGGTCGCGACGCTCACTTTCCTGCCCTTCATGGTCACCGGCGCCATCGGCAGCCTTGCAGCGCTTGATCTTCTGGGCTTCGGCCTGCCCTCGAACCTGCCCTCGCTCGGTGAACTCACCCAGCAGGCCAAGCAGAACCTGCAGGCGCCCTGGCTTGGCTTCACCGCCTTCTTCACCTTCGCGATCATGCTGTCGCTTCTGGTCTTCATCTTCGAGGGCGTGCGCGATGCCTTCGACCCGCGGAAGACCTTCCGATGACCGCACTTCTGAAGGTCGAGGGGCTGCATGTCAGCTTCCGCCAGGACGGCCGGGTGATCCCCGCCGTGAAGGGCGTGAGCTTCGAAGTGGCGAAGGGCGAGACTTTGGCCATCGTCGGCGAAAGCGGATCGGGCAAGTCGGTCAGCGCGCTGTCGGTCGTCGGGCTTGTCAGCGGCAATGCCGAGATCAGCGGCAGCGCGGCCTGGCAGGGGTGCGCGCTTCTGGGCGCGGACGAAGCGGCGCTGCGCCGCGTGCGCGGCAACGAGATCAGCTTCATCTTCCAGGAGCCGATGACCTCGCTCAATCCGCTCCACACGATCGAGAAGCAGCTGGGCGAAAGCCTCGCGCTGCATCAGGGGGTGACCGGCCCGGGCGCGCGGGCGCGGATCGTGGAACTTCTGGAAAAGGTCGGCATAGACAATCCGGCCAGCCGTCTGGGCGCCTATCCTCATCAACTGTCGGGTGGCCAGCGCCAGAGGGTGATGATCGCCATGGCGCTGGCGAACGGGCCGGACCTTCTGATCGCCGACGAACCCACGACAGCGCTCGACGTGACGATCCAGGCACAGATCCTCGACCTTCTGGCGGAGTTGAAGGCGCGCGAGGGGCTGTCGATGATCTTCATCAGCCACGACCTCGGCATCGTGCGGCGCATCGCCGACCGGGTGGCGGTGATGCAGTTGGGCGAGATCGTCGAACAGGGGCCTGTGGCCGATATTTTCAGTAATCCCCAGCATCCCTATACGCAGAAGCTCTTGGCGGCGGAGCCGCACGGCACACCGGAACCGGTTGCCGCAGATGCGCCCGAGGTGATCCGCACCGAAGGCCTGCGCATCTGGTTCCCGATCGAAAAGGGCTTTCTGAAGCGCGTCGTCGGCCATGTGAAGGCGGTGAATGCCGCCTCGGTCAGCGTGCGCGCCGGCGAGACCTTGGGGATCGTCGGCGAAAGCGGGTCGGGCAAGACCACGCTCGCGCTCGGCATCATGCGGCTCATTCCGGCGGACGGGCCGGTGATCTACATGGGGCAGGACATCCGTCAATGGCCCGCCCGTGACCTCAGGCGCCTGCGCCGCGACATGCAGATCGTCTTCCAGGATCCCTACGGCAGCCTTTCGCCCCGCATGACGGCAGAGGAGATCATCGCCGAAGGCCTGGGCGTACATGGCGTGGACCCCGGGCGCGACCGGCGCGAGATGGTGGCCGAGATCATGGCCGAAGTCGGCCTCGACCCGGCGATGATGGGCCGCTATCCGCACGAATTTTCCGGTGGCCAGCGCCAGCGGATCGCCATCGCCCGCGCGATGATCCTGCGCCCCAAGGTGGTGGTTCTGGACGAACCGACCTCGGCGCTCGACATGACGGTGCAGGTGCAGATCGTGGAACTGCTGCGCGACCTGCAGCGGCGCCATGAGCTGGCCTATCTCTTCATCAGCCATGATCTGAGGGTTGTCCGGGCCTTGTCGCACCGGATCGCGGTCATGCATCGCGGCGATATCGTGGAAAGCGGCACGGGGGCGGAAATCTTCGACAATCCGCAGCATCCCTATACGCAGACCCTGCTTGCCGCCGCCCTCGCCGACCGGAAGGCCGCCCGATGAAGATCCTCTTCATCCACCAGAACTTTCCCGGCCAGTTCAGACATCTGGCCCCGGCGCTTGCAGCGCGCGGGCATGAGGTGCTGGCGCTCGCCGATGTCGCGAACAAGGCCAACCCGACGCCGGTCAGGACCCTTTACTACAAAAGCCCGGCGAAGAACCGCCTGAAGGGCATCGGCGCCACCTTCGCCGACATGGTCGCCAGCGGCGAGATGGTTGGCGGGGCCTCGTCGCAGCTTCGCGAGCGCACCGGGTTCGTGCCGGACGTGATCTTCGGCCATAACGGCTGGGGCGAGATGCTGTTCCTGCGCGAGATCTGGCCCGAGGCGAAGATCATCAATTATGCGGAACTCGTGTACCGTTCGCGCGGGCTCGATTCCGATTTCGACCCGGAGTTCCAGCAGACCGACCTCAAGGCGCGGATGGCGACGACGGCGCGGGCCGCGCATATCCTGCAAAGCATGATCGACGCCGATGCGGCGCAGTCGCCGACCGAATGGCAGGCATCGAGCTTTCCGCCCCTCCTGCGCGACAAGATCACGGTGATCCACGACGGCGTCGACACCGACGAGGTCCGGCCCGATCCGGCGGCGGAACTTTCGCTGGGCGAGGGCAATCCCACGGTCCGCGCCGGGGACGAGGTCCTGACCTTTCTCAACCGCAACCTGGAGCCCTACCGGGGCTATCACATCTTCATGCGCGCGCTGCCCGCGGTGATGGAAGCGCGGCCGAACGCTCGGGTGGTGATCGTCGGCGGCGAGGGGCAAAGCTACGGCCGCGCGCCGCAAAGCGGAACATGGAAGCAGATCTTCCTTGACGAGGTGAAGGACCGGCTCGACCTGTCGCGTGTCCATTTCACCGGAAAGATTCCGCGCGCGGCCTTCCTGTCGCTGATGCAGGCGACGCGGGTCCATGCCTATCTGACCTATCCGTTCGTCCTGTCCTGGTCGATGATCGAAGCGATGAGCGCAGGCGCGCTGGTCATAGGCTCACGAACCGGGCCGGTCGAGGAGGTGATCCGGGACGGGGTGAACGGGCGGCTTGTCGATTTCTTCGATGTCGACGGCTGGTCGTCGGCGCTGATCGCGGCCCTTGCGGAGCCGTCCCGCGACGAACCGCTCAGAGCGGCGGCACGGGCGACCGCGATCGACCGGTACGACCTTCGCCGGGTCTGCCTGCCGCGCCTGATCCGGTTCGTCGAGGATATTGCCGCGTCCGGGTAGCAAGGGCGCCGTGCAGAGCTGTTCTCGCACTCCGCGAGCCGCGCCCGACAAGAAACAAAATGCCCGAGGCGGCACGGGGCGAGGCCTGAAAGAAAAGGGCGGCACATCGTGCCGCCCCTCTTCATCTCAGCGGATCAGTCGTTACTGGCCGAGCTTGTTGTATTCGGCAAGGCCGCTGGCGACGATGTCGTACCATTCGCCCGATTCGCGCATCTCGGCGATGCCCTTGTTCAGCATCGAAAGATAGACACGGCCGCGCGGGTTGGTCTTGGACGTCACCAGCTGGTAGGAGGTGAACTTCGCATTGTAGGGGTTCAGCGCCACCTTGTCGGCGGCACCGAGTTCATCGAAGTTCGCCGTCGCGGTTTCAAGTTCGATCGAATAGACATCGACCTTGCCTTCGAGCAGCAGGTTCGCGCAATCGATCGGATCCTTCGGGCGGACCATTTCGATGAACGGGGCGACCAGGCCCTCGACTTCAAGGTCGGCGGAGCCCCAGGCGGCGGGGCGGCAGATCTTGGCGCCCTGATAGTCCGCGAAGGTCTTGGCCTCGGCATACTTGTTTTCGTTCAGCGTGAAGAAGCTCTGCGCCACTTCGTAGATCGGCAGCGAGAAGTCGAAGTCCGTGCAGCGCTTCACGCTTTCTTCCGACAGGATGTCGAGTTTGGAGCAGTCCGGCTGTTCCCAGGCGATCGAGATGTCGAAGGCGCCGCTGGGCAGAAGCACATCGAGGTGC
Organism: Paracoccaceae bacterium; assembly: GCA_041397305.1. Lineage (GTDB taxonomy): Bacteria > Pseudomonadota > Alphaproteobacteria > Rhodobacterales > Rhodobacteraceae > TMP-24. The sequence goes on from JAWKWX010000003.1 coordinate 258,785, forward strand.
GATTGCCAGTCGTCGACCCAGGCCACCTTGTAGTCGCGGTCGTTGCCACCGCGCTGCAGTGCGGTCGTGGCGATGCGGGTCAGGATGCCGCCGCCTTCGAGGTCTTTCGAGGTGAAGGGCGCCCAGCCGTTGCCGGTGACGAATTTCAGCGGCGGCTGATAGCCATTCGACTTCTTCTTCGTCGTCGCGGCGGCCTGTTCCTTCTCCTGAAGGCTGGCAGCGAGATCCTGATCGGCCGTCAGACGACCATCCTCGCAGGGAAGCTGAAGCTCGAGCCCTTCGGTGAGATTGTTGGGATTGCCGGCCAGCGTGTCGCGGTTGGCGTTGAAGATGATCTGGTAGTCATAGCTGCCGTAGGCGGCAAGCGCGATGGAGCCGAGGCTGTCGCCCGCCTTCACCGTATATTTGGAGCAGGCTTCCTGAGCATACGCCCCGATCGGCAAGGCGATCGCGACGACGGCCGTCGCCAGGAGGCGTTTGGAGGCTGCAGACAGTTTGATCATTGTCATGGTCCTTTGCAGTCGTGGTCCAGGCGGGCCTGGAAAAGGTTGGTTCAGCTGAGAGGTGCTCTGGGCAGAGCAGAACTGGTTACGCTCGGGCTGTTCGGAGTACAGATTTCAAGGTTGCGGGGGCCATCTCACTCAGTTCTGGCCAAGTTTCTGTTCGTTCTTCAACGCGGTGGACACGACATCGTACCACTCGCCGGATTCGTACATTTCGAGGATGCCCTCATTGAGAAGATCCAGCGCCGCGACTGCGTCGGGGTTCGACTTGTGCGCGATCACGTGAAGCGTCTTCACCGAGGAAAGCTGCGGATTCTCGCTGACCTGACCTGTCAGGCCAAGTTCGGCGATTTCGTCGGCCGCGACCGTCGTGTCGAGCGCGACGAGATCGACATCGCCCTTCATCAGCATCCCGAAACAATCCGCGACCTTGACCGGGCGGACGACCTGGACAACATCCATCGTCAGGCCCGCGCCATCAAGCACACCGGTGGAATACCCTTCGGGGCGGCAGATGCGCTTGCCCATATATTCGTCATAGGTCGTCGCAGCCGCGATGTCGCTGTCCGTCCGGGCGAAGAAGCCGTCGACGACCTCGTAGAAGGGTTGCGAGAATTCGAAATTCTGGCAGCGGTTCAGGTCGCCTGTCGACAGGGTTTCCGGGGCCTCGCAGTTGGGACGCGACCAGGGGAAGCTCAGGTCGTAGGCATGGCTCGGCAGAAGCGCGTCGAGATGGGCCTGCCAGTCGTTGATGAAGGTCAGCGTATAGGCGCGGCCGGGGTCGGCGCGGAACATCGCCATTTCGACAAGCTGGGTGAACATGCCACCGCCTGGCAGCGTCTCGTCGGTGAAGGGCGCATAGTCATTGCCGGTCACGAGGGCGAGCGGTTTGGCCGACGGCTGGGGCGCCGGGGCGGACGGCGCACTTTCGGGTGTCGCGGGGGCCGCTTCGGCTGTCACCTCCGACGCGGGGGCGGGGGGCGCCTCCGCGGCGGTTGGGTCGACCGCTTCGGTGGCCGCATCAATCGTTTCGGTCGCCGCCTCGTCAATCGCCGCTGCGGGCGCCGCCTCGGCGGTCTCCGCCCCGTCGGCACAGGGCAGGTGCAGCGTCGCGCCAACCTCGATCAGGTCGGCCTTGGCGCCGATCACCGCGACGTTGGCCTCATAGATCTTGCGATAGAGGTCAGGATCGCCATAGGCGGCGCGCGCGATGTTGCGCAGGTTGTCGCCGCGCTGGACCTGATAGGTCTCGCAGGCCTGTTGCGCCAGTGCTGCGCTCGATCCCAGAAGCATCGCCAGACAGGCGGCAGGGGCAGCGCGGGTGATGAGCATCATCTTCTTCTCCTCGTCCGAGACCCGTCCCCTGTACCCCTGCTGGGCAATGCCGGGGTTGAGAGCGGTGATTTCGGCGTTCTTGCTGGTGGGGTCCTGGGCGCTCGCCATCAGGTGACTTTGATTACCGCGAACGACACATTGTCCTGGTCGGGATCGTCGAGCCTCTCGACCGCCGTCATCAGAGCGTCCACGAGGTCGCTGCTGCGGGCGTTCTGATGTTCACGGACGATCTTGTGAATTTCCTCGTCGGTCAGGAACTGCAGGCCGTCGCTCGACACGATCACGATGTGACCCTTGCGAAGCGCGAGTGGCGGCTTGTTGCAGTCGATCTTTGCGATCGCCGATCCCATCAGAACCGAGGTCAGGCAGTTCCGGTCGGGGTGATTGCGACCCTTTTCGGGGTCGAGCATGCCCGATTTCACCATCATGTCGATCTGCGGCCCGAGCGAGTGATCCTCGTTCACCTGGCGGAGTTCGTCGCCATCGAAGACATAAAGCGGCGAATCGCCGACCGACACCCAGTAGAGATGCCCCTCGGCCAGAACGGGCAGGACAAGCGTGGTGCCCATGCCCGCGACATTGCGGTTGCGTTTCACATAAGAGGCGATCGAGGCGTTGGCGGCCAGCGTCGCTTCCTTGAGGATCTCGGGGATGCCACCCTCGGTCACCTCGTCCTCATAAAGCTTGTCCTTGAGGAATTCGGCGATCTCCGAGACCACAAGGCGGCTGGCGATGTCGCCCGCCTGATGGCCGCCCATGCCGTCGGCCAGCACGATGAACCCCCGGCCCTCGCGTTCGGGAAAGTCGATCGCGACGGCATCTTCCTGATAGTCACGCCGGCCTTTGCTGGCGGCTGCGGCAACGTCATACATCATCTGCTGCGGCCCCGGCTCAGGTCGTCCAGTGGAAATCGGGGCCGCAAAGCGCCACGAACCGCAGGGTGGTTTCACCGATCCGGATCCTGTCGCCGCTTTCCAGCGCCTCTGTCGACAGGACGGGCTTGCCGTTCAGGCGGACGATGTTGGTCTTGCCGCCGTGGCCGAGGTAGAAGCGGCGGTCTTCATGGTCGAAGGCGATCGCTGCGTGATTTGAGCGCGAGATCGCCATGTCGCCGAAGTTCAGCTGGATGGCCTGATCGTCGCCACGGCCGATCTGCGAAACGCCGGCCTGAAGCGCGATGGAATTGCCGCGGCCAGGCCCGTCGACAATCGCCAGCCAACCCACCGGATACATGGCCCGGTCGATTTGCGGCATGGCGGCGGCGGGGGCGTCGTCGTCGCGGGCAAACACGTCGACGACGCGGCCGTCGGAATGTTCGAAGCCGAGGAAGGTGGTCTTGACCCGGCTCGACCGACGCGCGGGCGCTGGCTCGACGGTGGGCTCGGCCGCCGCTTCCTGCGCTGGCGCGGCCCCGGCCACCGGCTCCGACGTCGTCATCGCGACAGGCGGGTCTTCGGCGGGGACTTCCGCGACGGGCCCGGGCTTTGCCTCCGGCTCCGGTGCACGCACCGCGGCGAGGATTGCTGCGGCGGTCAGCGCGCCGGGCATCGGCCTTTCGGCGGGCAGCGCTTCCGTCTCCGGCGAAACCGCTGCCTCTGCGATCGGGGCCGGTTCCGGGCTGGATTCGGCAACCTCCGCAAAAGGCGCTTCCGGTTCAGGTTCCACTGCGGGCGGCGGTTCGGCCTGCAGCGGCATCTCGGTCGCGACTTCGGTCTTCACCTCCGCCACCTCGGTGTTCTGGGGCTCCTCGCGCGCTCTGAGCTTGCGGGCAAACAGGTTGAGCGGCGAGAGCGACCGTTTGCGTGCGGGCTCTGCGGCCTCCTGAGCCGGATCACTGTCCCTGTCGAACCAGTATGATGCCGAGCTGTCCGGTTTCGCCATGTCATCACCTTCTTTTTTTCGAGCGGCGCAGGGCCGTCGTTCTTTTTCGCGAAATGCGCCGGTCGCCCGCCCGACAGCGGGCCACCGTGCGATTACTGAGCGGCCTCGAGCGCCAGTGGAACCACGACAGTTTCCACCCCGCTGTCGCGAACCACCGAAAACTCGGTCACCGCGATCTTCTGCTTGACCAGTTCCGCCATGACCGCCTCGATCGTTTCCGGCCCGTCAATGGCGATACCGGTCGTCTTGTCGCGGAAGAGAACATCCCCCGCCTTCACCGTACCGGCGCCGCCTTCGGGAACCGTCTGGACGACCGTCTGCCACTTGCCATCGGCAAAGGCCGCCGAAACGTTCATCCCGTTCGCCAGGCTCACGATCCGGACCGTCGGCACCGCCAGAAGCCCGCCTTGTTCCGCGCCCGTGGCGGTCTTGTAGGTGACGCCGACGCGGGCATAGCCATCGGGATCGACATGCAGGTTGTTGAGCACCATGCCAGCGGTCGTGCTACCGTTCCCGAACGGAGCCTCGTTGATCGCATAGATCGTGACGCCGGGCTTCAGCCAGCTTCCGACGATACCGAGATCGGCGGCGGGATCGATGCGCGAGACGACCGCGACCCGATTGCCGTCGACCGTGCGCATATTTTCGGAGAAGGGCATCCGAACGTCCCAGGCCGCGAAAGCGACCTGGTTTTCGGCAACCGGCCCGGTGACCGGCGCCGCGGGCGTTTCGGCTGTCGGCGCGGCGGCTTCCGCCGTCTCGGCCGCAGGCGCGGCTTCCGGCGAAGCCTCGGGCGCTGCGGCGGCCGGTTCTTCGGTGATCTCGGGCGCCGCGACCTCGGGGGCTGCTGGCGTCGCCTCCGAAGCTTCCGTACCGCTCGCGGTGGCCGGGGCGGCTTCTGCGGTCGTCCCGGGTTCCGCGGGTTCGGTGTTCGCCGCGGGCGCTGCCGCGGTCTCGACCGGCGCCTTTGCCGTTGCCGGAGCGGCGGCGGTCGCGGCAGTGTCCGACGACCCGCCCGAGAAAGCGACGGCCAGACCGGCCACCACCACGACGGCGGCAAGCGCACCGATCACCGGCGCGCCGATCCTGCGGCCGCCCTTGGCGGCGGTCGGCGCCTCGTCTTCGGGCAGGGGTGCAAACTGGGCCTTCGGCTTCGCGACCGACGCCGGACGAGCGGGCACGACCTCGGCGACCGGTTCCTCGGGCAGCTGAGCGGTTTCGGCGATCATATGTGCGACCGCCTCTTGCAGCGCATCGTCGTTGACCGGCACCGGCATCACGCCATCCTTGAACATCGCCAGCCAGTCCTGCGCGGATTGCAGGCGGTTCTTCGGGATCGTGTTCATGACCCTGTCGATAGCTTCCAGGTAACCCGCCGGGTAGCCCGCGAAGCGGCCCGCAAGCGGCTGGTAGGGATCGGGCCGGTTCTCGGCCAGCGCCGCGAGCCGCGCCTGGCCATTGATCGGCGCCTCGCCTGCGATCGTGTGGTAGAGCGTGGCGCCCAGCGCATAAAGGTCGCTCCATGGCCCCTGCTCGGACCCGGCGATGTAGAATTCCTGCGGCGAATAGCCATCCTTGACCACGCGCAGCGCGGTCAGCGCCCGGCTCTTGCGCGAAGCCTGCTCGCGCGCGGCGCCAAAGTCGATGAGGATCGGCTCGCCCTTCTTGTTGATCAGGATATTGTCGGGCGAGATGTCGCGGTGCAGCATGTCGCTTTCGTGGATGAAGCCCACGGCCGACAGCATCTTTTCGGTGATGTTCACGATCTCGGCGGGGGAAAGCGTGGTGCTCTTGTCCTCGATCACCTCCAGCAGGTCGCGCCCCTCGATATAGTCGATCGCCATATAGGCGGTGCCGTTGTCTTCAAAGACCTGATGGACGGCGACGATGTTGGGGTGGACCATCTTGGCAAGGCTGTGCGCCTCGCGCACGAAAAGCTGGACGACCGAGCGCAGTTCGGCCTGATGCGCGCGCGAGCGGGCCGCGACCACGGTCTTGGACCGGCGGCAGAAGGCGTTCGGGAAACATTCCTTGATCACCACATCGCGGTTGAGGCTGTCTTTCGCCAGATAGGTGATCCCGAAGCCGCCGTTGTTGAGGAACCGCGAAATCGTGTACTGGCCCTTCAGGAGCTTCGTCCCGGGTTGGAGCTCGTCCATGACGCTCATCACGTCATCGACCATCGGCTCCACAACCTTTTGTTGTCCCATCTGCATCCCCTTCCCGCAGGAGCGTTCTCGTCCGAGCAGCGGCACATGAAGGGATGGGTTCAGCGCATTCCGGCGCACCGCGAGCGATTACCCACCACCATCGTCCACACGTACGAACCAATTACAAGGAAAGGGAATCGTTATGGATGGCGGCGAAAATGGGGCGGGGAGGAGGAATTATAAAGGTTCCGCATGAATCGGGGCTTTTCGGGGTCTTTGTTTCCCAGACAGGATGAATTGCCAGATGACAGTTGACAGGCCGCAAAAATCGTACATGCGTAAGACAGATATCGTCCGGAAGCGCCGCTCCGCAGGTTGCAGCGCCGAAAGATGAGCTTTTACAGTCAATTGCAACTTCAGGCGGCGACTGGCCCCGCAGGTCGCAGGTGGTCGACGCCTTCGCTCAGCTGAATGACGATCCGCGCGGCGTCGAGTGCCGCGCTATCGGCGCTTTCGAACTGCAGCAGGATCAGGAGGTCATTCGCCTTCTCGAATTCCTCGATCAGCTGATCCGATTCGGCCAGCTGGCCCTCGGTCTCCGATAGCCGGTCGCGGAAGCCGTCCACCTCTTCCTGTGCGGCCATGACGAAGTCCGCCGGATGCGCGAAATCGCCGCCGCGCGCCCGGTCCAGCAGCGATTGCGCCCGCGCAAACCAGTCCTGCCGCAGCGCGTCCAGCAGATGCGCGTCTGCCGCGGCGACCTTTGCGGACGCGGGTGATGTGGTCGGCGGCAAAGGACCTGCGGCAGGCGCAGGCACGGGTTCGGTTGCGGCGGGCGCCAGCTGGTCAAGTGCGGCCTGGGCGGGCCGCACATACTGGGCAAGCCCGCGCCGGATCTTCTCAAGCTCCGCCTCGCGCAGCTCGACCGCCGCCGCGATGACCGATTCCACCAGCTGCTGGGCCCCGCTGACCGACCAGAGCTCCTCGAAATTCGGCCCCGGATCCGAAAGCGCCAGCATCGCGACCTTGGTCGAGACCGGGATCACATCACGGAAACTTCGCAGCCGGTCGGGCGTCAGCTTGTCTTTCGCCGCGGCAATCCCCGCCTCGTCCACGTCTTCGGCATGGGTCAGGATCAGCATGCTGTTGCGGATGAGCCGCCCGGGGATCATCCGCCAGCTGTCGCTGTCGGCCTTGATCATCGGATTGTCGGCCCGGCTGCACCAGAGCATCACATCGGCCAGCCGCATCAGCGAGAAAACGGCGCGCTTGCTCGTCTCGGCATCGTCGAAACTGACGATGTCGATCAGCGACAGCCCTTCGAGCGGCTCGCATTGAATGTCGAGCGTGACAATGTCGGGGCCAAGTGCCGCCGCCTGCGCAAGCGCACGGCCCGGAAATTCCACGCTCGGCCGGTCCCACCAGCTGGCCGTCGTACGCTCGGTCAGGGAATGCCGCACCATCACCGTCACCGGCCCGACCGAGGCCTTGCCGGTCGGCAGGACCTTTTCGCCGATCAGGAGGTTGATCAGGCTCGACTTGCCGGCAAGGCTCTTGCCGGTGAAGGCGATCCTGACCGGCGTCTCCAGCCGGGTCTTGTAGGCGTGCGCATGATCCAGCGCCTGGTCGAACAGCGCGCTCGGGGCGGGATCGAGTGCCGCGAACATCTCAAGGAAACGATTGACCTGCCGAAGTTCGGCCTCCGCCGAGGGAAAGGCGCTCATCGTCCGGTCCCCCTGGTCCTTTCGGTTGCCAGCCAGCGGCGGACAAGCTCCTGAAGGTCGTCTCCCTCGCTGACGTTCACCGCCAGGTCATCGGCGCTGAGCGCAAGAAGAAGGCCGCGATCGCCAAGCGCCGCGCCGGGAATGGCGATGGCCGCTGCGGGATCGAGAAGCGCGCGCACCTCGGCCGGCAGCGCGGCGAGTGTCGCTGCCAACGCCTCGCCCTCCGCCTGCGGAAGCTGATAGTCCTCTGCGCCCGTCGCGTCGATCCGTACGCCCGCCCGTGACATCAGGGTCTGCGCCAGCGTGAAAGGATGGGCGCTGGCATGGAAGGCCGCGCCCGCCCCGTCATGGACCGGGCGAGGGGCCTCGGTCGCGTTGGCGAACCAGTTGACGGATTCTATCATCTCGCGGATCTCGCCCGCACCGTGGCCGACCTCCTCGGCGGCCACATCTTCTGCCAGCGGCTGCCGTTCGAGCCCGAGTGCTCCCTCGACCTCTGCCAGGCCTGCAAGCGCCTCGCACAGGACCGCAAGCTGATCGTCGCGGGTCGCGCCCGCCGCCGCGCTCAGCACCTGATGGCCATCCGGCGTCGTGACCGACATGCGCATCAACCGCCCGCTGGCCACCGTAAGGGTGCAGCTCATGTCCTTCCCGGCAGAGAAGACCAGATTCCGCGGCAGAACCGTGTCACCGATCATCTCGACCAGGACATGCAGCCGCGCCTCGCGGCCCGTATCGGGCAGGCTGCGCCGCGCCCCTTCGGAGGCCAGCGGCTCGATCCGCGCCAGAAGGGTCAGAATGTCGTCCGGAAGTGCCACGTCGCCCCGCTTCTCGCCCTGCCCGCTCTCAGATCAGGTCGGCGAGCTTATTCTTGTGTTCCGCGATCCCGCGGTCAACCTCGGCCGGGTCCGCATCGCTGTCGCAGACATAGCACAAAGCATGCTCGGGATAAGCGGGCGAGCGCGCAAGCACGATCAGTTCGTCGGCACGCGCGACGGTCAGCTGGGCAAGGCCCGCGTCGGCCGCTATCCGCGCGCCGCCCAGACGGGTGGCCAGATGCGACAGGGCAGGCAGATGCAAGAGCGCGCTTGCCGCGCCTGCCAGCCGGTCGAACTGTTCCTGACGCACCCGGGCCAGGCTGGCCGAACCGAGTACCAGGCCCGATGCCATGTCGACATAACAGATCGTCCGGCAACCGGGCACGGTCTCGAGGCCCGAATCGAGCGCTTCCTTCAGTGACATCTGCCCCCCGGCGATTGCATGGGTCCGACGGCCAGTCCCGTTCGGCTGGCGCCGATCCCGACCTTATCCCTCGCCCTGTCCGAAATCCATCGCGCCCTGCGGGGCCACGATCCGGCCGTCGCGTTCCAGCCGGTCCAGAAGGTCGCCGATCGCCGCGATCAGGTCGGTGGTGGTGACCACCTCGTCCCGACCCGCAATCTCTTCCCAGATCGCACGGGCGCTGAGCGGCGCGGCGACGGATCTCGGCGCGACCTGCGCCTCATGTTCCTCGACCGAGCGGCCGATATTGGCCAGGAGAGTCGAGAACGCGCCCGCATCAACCTCGCCCGCCGCTTCGCCATCCTCGGCCGGGGGCATCGTGCCCTCGTCCTCGATCCGGAAGGCACTGAGGTCAAGGACGTCTTCCTCGCGCCGGGCTTCCGATCCATCGGCGCCGTGTTCTGCTTCCTGCGCGGGTCCGACTTCCAGCGCGACCGGCTCGGCCGCCTCGGACGCATCAAGCTCGATCGCCTCGGCAAAGGCACGCTCTTCAGCCTCCTCCAGCGCCACCATATCCTGATCGCCGGCAAGGCTGTCTTCCGCCATTTCCTCAATACCGTCGGCATCAAGCATTCCGGTATCGGATGCCGGCGCGACTTCGGCCCCGACGGTTGCTGCCTCTGGCGCAGCGGATTCGGGCGCTGCGGATTCGGGCGCGTCGGCCCGCGGCGCCTCGACGGCAGGCTCGACCCTGCGGCGGATCGGCGTGGGCTCCACTGCGGCGGCGCGCAGTTCCTGCTCCATGGCCCCGGCGTCTTCGGGGTTCAGCCGCTGGCGTTCGGCGCTGCCGACGCGGCTGACGCGCGCCGGACGGACAGAGGCGGGCGGCAGGGGCACGATCACGGCAGACGCCGGTTCGGCCGCCCGCGCGCTTGCCGCACCGTTGGCGTCAGAGATGCCGTTCGCGACCTCATGCAGCGCGGCAACCAGCCGCTCGGCGCCGCTCGCGGCAAAAAGCGCGTCGCCACCGTCCATCTCGCAGGCGCGGATCGCGTCGAGGGTCGAGAACATGATGATCTCGCCGAACAGCCCGCCCGCCTCGTGGCGAAGCCGTGCCTGGACCCGGGCGCGGTCCTTCTCGGCCAGCTTGTCGGACCTTGTGGCCAGAAGGATGCTGGTCGCAAACAGCCGGTCCGGCATCGCCACCCAGGCAGAGCGCTCGCTTTCGCGCCAAGCCTGCGGCGCATGGGTGCACCAGATCACGCCATCGACGAAGTCCACGACCGCCTGACGGTATGCGTCCGGAATGTTCGGGTCGGAAATGCCGGGCGTGTCGATCAGGTCGAAATCCTTCAGGATCTCGGCCTCGCAATAGACCCTCACGTAACGCACGCCCTCGACCTCGATCGTGCCGATCGCGTCGAAGGTGATGTCCTCGCGGGCGCCGTCGGTGGTGACATAATGCGCCGAGCGCGGCCCATAGCTCAGCCACACCGGCGGCATCTGCGTTGCGGTGACGCGCGTCGGCAGGATCTCCTCTCCCAGAAGGAAGTTGATGAGCGTCGTCTTGCCCGCGCTGAACTCTCCCATCAGGCCAAGGCGGGGCGGCCCCGGCAGGCGATCTGCGGCGGGGGTCGCTTCCGGGGCGGCCGCTTCGGTTGGCCGGATGAGAGTTGTCTCGTTCATGTCTGCCTCTTTCTCACGCCGCCTCTGCGCCGAGATCGCGCAGAATCTCGCCCAGGCGGTTCAGCCGGTCGTCCGGCGTTGTCGCCGCGACCTGCGGCGAGGGCGCGGCCGGGGTTTCGCCCTGCATCAGCCGCATGATGTTTTCCTGCTGCTCGCTGGCGAAGGAAGTGTAGGTCATGCGGATCTTTTCCAGGACCTGCTGGGCCTGACCCGATTCCAGTTCCTCCGTCATCGACTGGGCCTCGGCCTTGATCAGATGCACGTAATCGCTGGCAAAGCTCTCGATGCCGCGCCGCTTCTTCCACCAGCTCCGCCACCAGTTCGAATGCAGGTCGAGCGCGATGGTCCGGCCAAGGCCGACGGGCGGGGGCACATCGGGCGGCAGCGGTGCCGCGATCTGGAAATCATCCAGCCCGTCGCCGATCACCGCCTGATAGACCGCTTCGGTATTCTTCGCGGCCTCGTCGAAGACCTTGGTCACCTTGGAGCGGACCGAACGGGCAAAGTTGGTATAGGCTGCCCGCTGCAACACCCTGAGCCCTGCTGGATCATAGCTCCAGGTGCCCTGCTCGCCATTTTCCTGCAGATGCTGGATGAGCGAGTCCGTCGCCCGCTTGATGAAACCGGCCTGCGCCTTGTCGAGACGGTCGTGCAGATCGTCGGACAGATCCTTGATCAGCTTGTCGATCTCCTGCCCGAACCGTTGGGCGATGTCGTCGATGGCGGCCTTGGGATCAGAACCTTCGAACGACGGCACTGCACTGGGCTCTGTCGCCCGGGTGCGGCTCGCGACAAGTGTCGCACGCGCCTCGTGCGTCAGGTTGCGGACGCTGCGGCTGATTTTCTGATGCAGGCGCTGGGCGCTGCCCTCGCTCACCCGTTCGCCGATCGCCTGCAGAAGCGCGGGCAGGCCCGAAGCCTTCCAGGTCGTCTCGTCGTCGGTGTCGCAGACGAAATCATGATTTGCATCGACGAAGCTTTCCAGCGCCTTGAGGCTGTCCTCCGGCAGGTCCTCGACCCTGCCGGTCAGCGCCGCCTCGCCCCATGCCGCGCTGCCGAACACCAGCGCCACATCGCCGTCGATCCGGGCCTGCGTCAGCGTGCGCACGATACCGTCGCGGATCTCGGGTACCTGGTCGGCCGGGTTCTGCAGTTCGTCGATCCGGTTGACGAAGATGATGATCTGCCGCTTGTCGAGGTTCGAGATGATGCGCAGAAGCGCCATGTCCGAGGTCGTCAGCGCCTGGTGGGCCGACAGGACCACGACGCAGAGTTCAGACCCGCGCAGCGCGCGGATGGTGATCTGTTCCCGCATCAGGAACGTGTCGTTCACGCCGGGCGTGTCGCACAGCTGCAGCGGCATCGCGTATTCCGGCACGTCGAGGTAGATCTCGGCCGACTTGGTCACATCGGCGAAGCGCCCGGTCTTGGCGTTCGCATCCTGGATTTCGGGCGCATCGCCGAGACAGACATAGCGTTCCACCAGTTCGGTATCGACATAGCCGTAGGAATGGCTCTGGCCAAGCAGGAACTGGAAATGCTTGCCAAGGCGCTTTTCGGTCGCGGCGCGCATCGCCTCGACCTGTTTCTGGATCGCCGCCACCTCATCCGTCGAACCGGCGCGTTCGGCAAGTTCACCGAGCCGCCCGCCGCCGATCACCAGCTTGTCCCACTCATCCTGGTCGAAGAAGGTGAAGCGCGCCTTCACGTCCGCCTCGCCATTGGGATCGGATGGGTTGCGGTTGTTGATCATCAGCGTGGTGACGACCGAGGTCCAGGGGTTGACGTCGGACGGCAAGAGACCCGGTTGACCCGACAGGACGTTGGCCAGGGCGGACTTGCCCGCCTTCACCTGACCGACGAAGGTGACCTTCGCCGCAAATTCATCGAGCCGCGCCTGCAGCGCGGTCACGCGGGTGGCGGTTCGCCGGTCGCTGACCTCGGCGAGCTGGCCAAGCTTTTTCGAGAGATCGGAGAGGGCCTCCATCTGGCCCGCGACAGCCGCATTCCCTGCAGACAGAAAACGTGCGTTCTTCACCATCTGAGCGTACGCCCCTTCTTCTTACCCAACGCCGCACGGGCCGAAGACCCGGCGGAAAACCAATTCTGCACCCGACCGGCCAGAGCATCGGCACCCCGCGTGGCTCGCACCTCCCGCTCTGGAACCATGCGCGTATCGCGGCCGGTTCCTTTGCGAGCAGCCTCGCCAACTGTTGCGTATTCGGCGCCGGTTGCCACCCGATCAGGCAGACAGTTAACAATTTGAAAGCACACGATTGTGGCGAGATCGGGTCGCCATGATGGCGCCGCCTGAACGCCCCGTCGGAGCAGCCCACAAAACAAGGCATTTTCGGCAGGCGGCCGCCGAATTTTGCCTCAGAATGCGCGCGGTCGGAAAGCGTCGACGCGGTTCTGGCGCTGCTGGCCGGACAAGGCGACCTGACCGATTCTCAAGCGCGGCAGTTTGGCGTTCACACTCCGTTGAGCCTGTCGCGGACGAGCGCACAGGCCTGCCCGACAGCTTCGGCGATCGTCATGTCTGACGTATCGAATGTCACCGCATCGGCGGCGGCCACCAGCGGCGCCGCCGCGCGCGTGCGGTCGCGTTCGTCGCGCTCGCGCACCTCGGCCAGTACCCTTGCCTCGTCGCCGCCGACCTCCAGCCAGCGGCGATGGGCGCGGACTTCCGCGCTCGCGGTGACGAAGAGCTTCACCTCTGCCGCAGGGCAGATCACCGTACCGATGTCGCGCCCGTCCAGCACCGCGCCGCCCTCTCGCCGCGCGAAGGCGCGCTGATAGGCGACAAGCGCGGCGCGAACCTCGGGCAGGACCGCCACGCGACTTGCCGCCTGCCCGGCCGCAAGCGTCCTCAGATCGCCGCGCGCCAGATCCTCCTCGCTCAGCGACCGTGCGGCGGCGACCGGGTCGCCGCCCTTCATGCCGACGGCGCGATAGAGAAGCCCGGTGTCGAGGTGGGCAAAGCCGAACTCCCGCGCGATTGCCCGCCCGATCGTGCCCTTGCCCGCTGCCGCCGGTCCGTCGATCGCGACCGTGAAGATCATCCCCGTCCTCCAGCGCGTCGGCGCAGACGCGCAAGCGCAAGCCCCAGTGCGGCGGTCAACGCCAAGGCGCCCAGGCCTGACTTGGCCATGGTCCAGCCGCTCGCCCGCGCCACCATCATGTCGGTCACGGCCTCTGGCGGCAGAGCCAGCATTGCCCGGACCGCGTGATTTTCCAGATAATCGCAGGCTGCCGCCAGAATGGCGAGCGCTGCAAGCCAGCGGGCCTGCCCCGGCGGGACGAGAGCGCGAAAGGTGAAGATCAGCGTCAGCGCCAGCAGCGCGGGGAAGACCAGGTCGAGGCTTTGCTGCCCGTCGCGGTAGAAGGCGCGCCCCGCCTCGCCCAGCGCCGCAAGATAGGCGCGCGCCGCGTCGGGTGCGTAGCCGAACGGCCGGAGGTCGAAGGCACGACCTGCCGCGCCCATGTCAAGGCGCGGCAACGACCAGAAAGCCATCGCCAGATAGACGGCAAGGGTCGCCCCGGCCAGAAGCCAGAAGAGCGCCCGCGCCCCGTTCACCGGTTCGCCCGCTCGATCGGGGCGCCAAGCCCCGCCATCAGGCCTTCGAAAACCGGGAACGACGTCGCGATGGGCGAGCCGTCGTCGACCGAGACCGGCTTATGCGTCGCAAGCCCCAGGACGAGGAAGGACATGGCGATCCGGTGGTCGATATGGGTCTTCGCGGTCGCGCCGCCCGGCACGCCGCCGGCCCCCATGCCATGGACGATGAATGTATCCTCATCCTCCTCAATCTTGACGCCGCAAGCCTCCAGCCCCCGCGCCATCGCGTCGATCCGGTCGCTTTCCTTCACGCGCAGTTCCTTCACACCGCGCATCACGGTCTTGCCCTCTGCGCAGGCCGCGACGACCGACAGCACGGGATATTCGTCGATCATGCTCGCCGCGCGCTCTTCCGGCACTTCGATCCCCTTGAGTGACGAAAACCGGACGCGCAGGTCGGCGACCGGTTCGCCGCCTTCCTCGCGCGGGTTCTGGAACGCGATGTCGGCGCCCATCTCGACAAGCGTCGTGTAAAGCCCGTTGCGGGTCGGGTTCTGGCTGACGCCGGGAACGAGGATGTCGGAACCTTCGACGATCAGCGCCGCGCAGACCGGGAAGGCCGCCGAGGACGGGTCACGCGGCACGGCGACGGTCTGCGGCTTCAGTTCCGGCTGGCCGGTCAGGGTGATGATCCGGCCCTCGGGCGCGTCCTCGACAGTCAGGTCAGCGCCGAAGCCGCGCAGCATCCGTTCGGAATGATCGCGCGTCGGCTCCTTTTCGATCACCACGGTCTGGCCGGGGGCGTTCAGGCCCGCGAGCAGCACGGCCGATTTCACCTGCGCCGAGGGCATCGGCACGGTGTAACTTACCGGCATCGGGTCCTTCGCGCCGACGATGGTCATCGGCAGCCGCCCGCCCTGCCGCCCATGGGCCTGCGCGCCGAAAAGCGCCAGCGGATCGGTGACGCGCCCCATCGGGCGCTTCCTGAGACTCGCGTCCCCGGTAAAGGTCGCGCTGATGGGCGAGGTTGCCATGCAGCCCATGATCAGCCTGACGCCCGTACCGGAATTGCCGCAGTCGATGACCTGTTCGGGCTCTCGGAAGCCGCCGATGCCCACCCCCCAGACCGACCAGTCGCCCGGCCCATGCTGCGTGACCTCCGCCCCGAAGGCCCGCATCGCGGCGGCCGTGTCGAGCACGTCCTGGCCCTCCAGCAGCCCGGTCACCTTCGTCTCGCCCACCGCCATCGCGCCTAGGATCAGCGACCGGTGCGAGATCGACTTGTCGCCCGGCACTTCGGCCCGGCCCTTGAGCGGCCCGGACTTGCGGGCGGTCATCGGAATGGCGGTGCCGTGGCCGGACATGGAATTCTCCCTTCGAAACCCCGGCGCTGATAGCGCAGGACAGGGCCGGGGTCCATGGCCGCGGCGGCGAAAAGGCAGGCGTTACCGGCCGATCTTCCCACGCTCGCCACCGGTCTGCGCGCGGTCGAGCAGGATATGGTCGAGGATCACACAGGCCATCATCGCCTCGCCCACCGGCACGGCGCGGATGCCGACGCAGGGGTCGTGGCGGCCCTTGGTGATGAGGTCCATTTCCTCGCCGCCGCGCGTGACCGTGCGGAGCGGCGTGAGGATCGAGGAGGTGGGTTTCACGGCAAAGCGGCAGACCACATCCTGCCCGGTCGATATGCCGCCGAGGATGCCGCCCGCATGGTTCGACTGGAAGGCAGGACCCGAGCGCCCCATCCGTATCTCGTCGGCATTCTCGACACCGGTCAGTTCGGCCGCCGCCATACCCGCGCCGATTTCGACGCCCTTGACCGCGTTGATCGACATCATCGCCGCCGCAAGATCGGCGTCGAGCTTGCCATAGATCGGCGCGCCAAGACCCGGCGGCACATTCCGCGCCACCACTTCGACGACGGCGCCGACCGAATTGCCATCCTTCCTGAGCTCGTCGAGATGCGCGGCCCAGATCGCGGCGGCGCTGGCGTCGGGGCACCAGAACGGGTTCTGCTCGATCTCGGCCATGTCGAACCGGTCGCGATCGGCTTTCAGGCGGCCCATCTGCACCATGTAGCCCTGCACCTCGATCCCCGGAGCGAGGCGCTTCAGAACCTCGCGCGCGACAGCGCCCGCCGCGACCCGCGCCGCGGTTTCGCGCGCCGAAGACCGGCCGCCGCCCCGCGGATCGCGGATACCGTATTTCTGCCAATAGGTGATATCCGCGTGACCGGGCCGGAAACTTGCCGCGATCCCGGAATAATCCTTGGACCGCTGGTCGGTGTTCTCGATCAACAGCTGGATCGGCGTGCCTGTGGTGCGACCTTCATAGACACCGGAGAGAATCTTCACCTCATCGGGCTCGCGCCGCTGGGTCGTGTATTTGTTCTGGCCGGGTTTGCGGCGGTCGAGCCAGTGCTGGATCATCGGCTCCGCAATCTCCACCCCCGGCGGGCAGCCATCAACCGTCGCGCCAAGCGCGGGCCCGTGGCTTTCGCCCCAGGTGGTGACGCGGAAGAGATGACCGAAAGTGTTGAAGCTCATCGGGGGATCCTGTGGCGGCGCCAGTCCTGAGAAGCGGCATAAAGGAGCGTGGCCCCTCACTCAAGCCGCGAAAGGCCCCGGGACGAGATCGCCAGCAGGCCCTGCCTCCGCCGCGGGAGGCATCCGGACGTGGAAGGGCATGTGCACCTCGATAAATTGGATCAGCTTTTTGGAACCGGACCCGCCCCCTTGCCAGCCCATCGTGCCGCGGCATTTTCCGATTGCGACCGCAGCGCAAGCCGCTATGGTGCGCCTCACCTCGGGGTGCCTTGCCATGATGGCGGGGCTGAGATGCGAAAGCGGACCCGTTGAACCTGAACCGGTTAAGACCGGCGGAGGGAAGGTAGGATCGTCGTGATCGCCCCCATCTCCGCCCGCCTGACCATTGGAGGACGAGAGATGAGACCTATCCTGTCTCCGGCCCTGATGATCGCGGGTAACCTTCTGGCCAGCGCCGCGCTGGCGGAGGGCAAGCCCGAACTGATCGTCTATGCGCCGGACTATTTTGCTTCCGAATGGGGGCCGGGGCCGCAAATCGAAACGGGGTTCGAGGCGCGCTGCGGCTGCGACCTTGTCTTCCGCACCGGCGACCTGCTGACGCGCCTGCGCCTCGAAGGCGACGCCACGCCCGCCGATGCGGTCATCGGCCTCACGACCGACCAGACAGCGGCGGCGCGCGCGACCGGCCTCCTTGCGCCACATGGCATGGACCTGTCCGGCCTGACCTTGCCGGTGGCCTGGCAAGACCCGGTCTTCGTGCCCTTCAACTGGGGCGAGACGGCTTTCATCTATGACAAGAGCCGCCTCGCCACCCCGCCCGACAGCTTTGCCGCGCTCCTGTCGGCGCCGGAGGATGTGAAGATCGTGATCCAGGATCCGCGCAGTTCGCCGTCAGGGCTGGCGCTTCTTCTGTGGGTCAAGGCGGTCTATGGCGACAGGTCGGGCGAGGCCTGGCGCCAGCTGAAACCGAAGATCCTCACGGTGACGCCCGGCTGGTCGGAGGCCTACGGGCTTTTCACCGCAGGCGAAGCAGACATGGTCCTGTCCTACATCACCTCGCCCGCCTATCACATCATCGCCGAGCACGACCTGACCAAGGCCGCCGCGATCTTTCCCGAAGGGCATTATTTCACCGCCGAACTGGTGGCCCGGACCCGCACCAGCGATCAGCCCGCGCTGGCGGAGGCCTTCCTCGACCATGTCCTCTCCGACGAATTCCAGGGCATGATCGCCACTGCCAACTGGTCCTATCCCGCGCGGCAGACCGAGGGTGGCCTGCCGCCCGAATTCGCGGCCCTCGCCCGGCCCGAAAAGACCCTGTTCCTGACCGAAACCGAAGCCGAGGCGATCCGCGGACCCGCGATCGACGAATGGCTTTCCATCATGAGCGAATGACAATGACCCTGATCCGAAGACTTGCCGCCTGCACCTTTCTTCCGCTGTGCGCCGCGCCCGCGCTGGCCGATGAAAAGCCCATCCTCACCGTCTATACCTATGACAGTTTCGCCTCCGAATGGGGGCCGGGCCCGGCGGTCGAGAAGGCGTTCGAGGCCGAATGCGATTGCGACCTGCAATATGTGGCGCCGGGGGACGCGGGCGCGCTTCTGTCGCGGGTGCTTCTGGAGGGCAGGGGCACCAGGGCCGATGTGGTCCTCGGCCTCGACACCAACCTGACCGCGCAGGCAGAGGCAAGCGGGCTTTTCGCTACCCACAGCCTGACCGGCACGGTCCTCGACCTGCCTGTCGCCTGGAACGACCCGGTCTTCGTGCCCTTCGACTGGGGCTATTTCGCCTTCGTCTATGACAAGACAAAGCTCGCCACCCCGCCGAAGAGCTTCGAGGAACTCGCCGCCTCCGACCTGAAGATCGTGATAGAGGATCCGCGTTCTTCCTCGCCCGGGCTCGGCCTGCTGATGTGGGTGAAGGCCGCCTACGGCGACCGCGCGGCCGGGATCTGGTCGGCGCTTGCCGACAATATCGTCACCGTGACCCCGGGCTGGTCCGAGGCTTACGGCCTCTTCCTGTCGGGCGAGGCGGACATGGTCCTGTCCTACACCACCTCTCCCGCCTACCACATCTTCGCCGAGACGGATGAGACCAAGGCCGCGGCCGCGTTCGATGAAGGGCACTATCTGCAGATAGAGGTGGCGGCCAAGGTCGCAGGCACCGACCAGCCCGCGCTTGCCGATGAATTTCTCAGCTTCATGACCGGTCCCGCCTTCCAGAGCATCATCCCGGAAACCAACTGGATGTATCCGGCCATCGCGCTCGACGGTGGCCTGCCTGCGGAATTCGCCGGGCTGGTCAAGCCCGAGAAGGCGCTTCTTCTTCCCGCCGCCGAGGCGGCCGAGATGCGGGAGGCGGCGACCGAGGAATGGCGCGCGGCGCTCGCGAAATAATGCCACGCTGGCCGGGCGCGCTGGCGCTCGGCCTCGTCATGGCGCTGGTCCTCGGCGCTTTCGGCGCCGTCCTCGCGCGCGCCGGGGCCTTCGCTGCGGTGACCTCGGCCGACTGGGCGGCCGCGCGCTTCACCGTAATGCAGGCGAGCCTTTCGGCCCTTCTGTCGGCGGGCCTCGCGGTGCCGGTGGCGCGCGCACTGGCCCGGCGGCGCTTTCCCGGGCGGCAGCTGGTGATCGTGGCGCTTGGCGCGCCCTTCATCCTGCCGGTGATCGTGGCGGTGATGGGGCTTCTGGCGATCTTCGGGCGCGCCGGCTGGCTGAATGCGGGCCTCGCCCTTCTCGGCCTGCCGAAGATCAGCCCTTACGGGCTCGACGGCATCCTCCTTGCCCATGTCTTTCTCAACCTGCCCTTCGCGGTCCGGCTTCTGCTGAACGGCTGGGCGTCGATCCCGGCAGAACGCTTCCGCCTTGCCGCGGCACTCGGCTTCGGCCCGCGCGAGGTCTGGCACCAGATCGAACGGCCGATGCTGCGCGCGGTTCTGCCCGGCGTGACCCTCGCGATCTTCCTCGTCTGCCTCACCAGCTTCACCGTGATCCTGGTGATGGGCGGGGGGCCACGCGCCACCACGCTGGAACTTGCGATCTATCAGGCCTTCCGGCTGGAATTCGACCTCGGCCATGCGGCCGCGCTTGCCAGCCTGCAGATGGCGCTGTCGCTCGCGGCAGCGGGCCTCGGTCTCGCGGTGGCGCGGCCAGCCGCCTTCGGTGCGGGGCTTGGCCGGGTCGCCGACCGCTGGGACCGGACCGGACGCGGCCTGCAGATTTTCGATGCAGCCCTTCTGGTGACGACCGGCCTCTTCATCGCGGCGCCGATGCTCGCGGTTCTGGCCTCCGGCCTGCCCTGGATCGCCGGTCTGCCCGGACCCGTCTGGACGGCCGCGGGGCGAACCGTGATCATCGCGCTTGTCGCGGCGCTTGTCGCGGTCTCGCTTGCGCTGGCGACCGGCCTTCTGATCACCACCCTCTCGACCCGTACCGCACGCGTGACCGATGCGGCGGTGATGCTGGCGATGACCGCCTCGCCGCTCGTCATCGGCACCGGCCTGTTCCTCATTTTGAGAAAATTCACCGACCCGATCGCGCTTGCCCTGCCGGTGGTGACGCTGGTCAATGCGGTGATGGCCATGCCCTTCTGCCTGCGCGTCCTCCTGCCCGGCCTCGCGGCGCTCCGCGCCGACTACGACCGGCTGTCGGCCAGCCTCGGCCTGACCGGCGCCACCTGGGTCCGGCTTGTCGCTTTGCCGCGACTGCGTCGGCCGCTCGCCTTCGCGAGCGGTCTGGCGGCGGCGCTGTCGGCGGGCGATCTGGGGGTCGTGGCGCTTTTCGCCGATCCGGGGCAGGCGACGCTGCCGATGCAGGTCTATGCGCTGGCGGGCGCCTACCGGACCGATCAGGCGGCGGGGGCGGCCATAGTGCTGGTGCTGATCGCCTTCGGGCTCTTTCGCCTCTTCGATCGTCTGGGGGACCGTGATGCTGACCTTTGACAGACTGGTTCTCGCGCAGGAGGGCTTCGAGCTGAGGGCCGACTTCACGCTCTCGCCGGGCGGGATAGCAGCCGTGATCGGCCCATCCGGTGCGGGCAAGTCCACGCTCCTCTCGGCGATTGCAGGCTTCTTCCCGCCCGCCTCGGGCCGCATCCTGTGGCGGGGTGAGGATCTCGCGCCGCTCGCGCCGGGTGCCCGTCCCGTCTCGATCCTCTTTCAGGACCAGAATCTCTTTCCCCATCTCACCATTGCCGACAATCTCGGGCTGGGCCTGCGCCCCGATCTGCGCCTGTCCGTCGGGGAACGGGCGCGCATCGCGGCCGCCCTCGACCGCTTGGGCCTTTCCGGGCTCGGCCTCCGCAAGCCCGGCACGCTCTCCGGTGGCCAGCAAAGCCGCGCGGCGCTCGCCCGCGCGCTTCTGCGCGCCCGACCGCTCCTCCTCCTCGACGAGCCTTTCGCCGCCCTCGGCCCGGCGCTGAAGGCCGAGATGCTGGACCTCGTGGCAGAGATCGCCGGAGAAACCGCGACAACCGTCCTGATGGTCAGCCACGACCCTGCCGACGCGCGCCGGATTGCCGGGCAGACGATCCTTGTCGCCGATGGCCTGGCTCATCCGCCCGCGGACACGGCAACCCTCTTCGCTGCACCGCCCGCCGCCCTCGCCGCCTATCTCGGAACGTGAAAAGGGCGCCCGAACCGGACGCCCTTTCATCTTGGCCCAAATACCTCGGGGGTGCGGGGGTGGAACCCCCGCCCGTTCCCGGCCCGACTTCAGGCGGTCTTCTTGCCCTTGTGCGGTGCCCAGAGCCGCTTGTTGGTGAGGTAGAGCAGCACCGACAGCAGGCCGAGGAACAGGACCGCAAGGAAACCCGCCTGCTTGCGCTCCATCATCTTCGGCTCGGCCGCCCACATCAGGAAGGCCGCCACATCCTCCGACATCTGCTCGACCGACGCTTCGGTGCCGTCGGCATAGGTCACCTGGCCCTCGGTCAGCGGCGGCGGCATCTTGATCCAGCCGGTCGAGAAGGCGTGGTTCTCGTAGAAGGTCTCGCCCGCCTCTTCCTTGGTCTCGCCCGAATAGCCGGTCAGGATCGCGTGGATATATTCCGGCCCGCCGATCCCCTGGACAAGCTGGTTGATCCCCAGGCCATAGGGCCCGTGGAACGCCGCCCGGGCCTTGGCCATCAGGCTGAGGTCGGGGGCGCCGGCGCCGGTGTTCGGCGGGAAATGGTCTGCCGGGGTCGCGGGACGATCCTCGCCGGTTTCCTTGTCGACCACCGTCAGGTTCGCCGCATAGGCGCGGACCTGATCCTCGGGCAGATGCGGCCCGCCCGCTTCGGCCAGCTCGCCGATCCGGACCTGCTTCATCCCGTGACAGGCCGAACAGACCTCGGTGAAGACCTGAAGCCCGCGCTGCAGCTGGTGCTCGTCGAACGTGCCGAACGGCCCCTCGAACGAGAAGGCGAAGTCCTCGATATGGGCCGCGCCCTCGGCCAGCGCCGCGCCGCCCGACAGGGCGAGGGCGGAGAGGGCGGTGATTGCGAGTTTTCTCATCATCTCAATCATTCCTTTCCGTCACTCGGCCGCATGGGCTTTGGCGCCGTAATGCGCGTTGAAGTCGTCTTCGATCGTTGCCGGTTGCGGCAGCGGCTTCTCGATCACGCCGAGGATCGGCAGGATCACCAGGAAATAGGCGAACCAGTAGGCCGAGGCGATGAGCGAGATCCACGAGGTCAGCTCGGTCGGCGTCTGGCCACCGACCCACATCAGCACGACGAAGTCGATGAGAAGGAGGCGGAACCACCATTTGAACATCGGCCGGTACTGGCCCGAGCGCACCGACGATGTGTCGAGCCACGGCACCAGCGCCATCACCGCAATCGCGCCGAACATGGCGAGCACGCCGAAGAACTTGGCGTCGACGATGCCGAAGGTCACGAACTGCACCAGCTGCACCAGCCAGACGTCCGAGGTGAAGGCGCGCAGGATCGCGTAGAAGGGCAGGAAGTACCATTCCGGCACGATATGCGCGGGCGTCGCCAGCGGGTTCGCCTCGATATAGTTGTCGGGGTGGCCGAGGTAGTTCGGCATGAAGCCAACGACCGCGAAGAAGACCACCAGGATGACGGCCAGAGCGAACAGATCCTTGATCACGAAATAGGGCCAGAAGGGCAGCGTGTCCTTCTCGGCTTCCGCTTTCGAGCCGCGGCGGACCTCGACACCCGTGGGGTTGTTGTTGCCCGTGGTGTGGAAGGCCCAGACATGGACGGCAACCAGGGCGGCGATCACGAACGGCAGGAGGTAATGGAGCGAGAAGAAGCGGTTCAGCGTCGCATTGTCGACCGCGGGCCCGCCGAGAAGCCATTCCTGGATGGTCGGCCCGATGCCGGGGATGGCGCCGAAGAGGCCGGTGATCACCGTGGCGCCCCAGAAGGACATCTGGCCCCAGGGCAGGACGTAGCCCATGAAGGCGGTGGCCATCATCGCGAGGTAGATCAGCATGCCGATGATCCAGGTCACTTCGCGCGGCGCCTTGTAGCTGCCGTAGAAGAGACCCCGGAAGATATGGATATAGACCGCCAGGAAGAACAGCGACGCGCCGTTCGCATGCAGATAGCGCAGAAGATAGCCGCCGTTCACATCACGCATGATATGCTCGACCGACCGGAAGGCCATGTCGACCTGCGGCGTGTAATGCATGGCAAGAACGATGCCTGTCACGATCTGCAACACCAGGCAGAAGGCCAGAACGATGCCCCAGATCCACCACCAGTTCAGGTTCTTCGGCGTCGGGATCATCAGCGTGTCATAGATCAGGCTCACCACCGGCAGGCGGGAATGAAGCCACTTCTCGAAACCGGACTTCGGTTCGTAATGGTCGTGCGGAATACCAGCCATCTCTCTGCCCCTCAGCCCAGCTTGATCGTGGTTTCATTTTCGAATTTCGCCACCGGAACCGGCAGGTTGCGGGGGGCGGGGCCTTTGCGGATGCGCCCGGCCGTGTCGTAGTGCGACCCGTGGCAGGGGCAGAACCAGCCGCCGAAGTCACCCGAGCCGTTGCCGAGCGGCACGCAGCCGAGGTGGGTGCAGACACCCATCATCACCAGCCATTCGCCGTTCTCGTCCAGCGTGCGGTTCTTGTCTTCGGCATCGGTATCGGCGGGAAGATTGTCGTTCTCGGCCTTCGCATCGACCAGATCGCTCAGCGCCACGGCGCGGGCCGCGTCGATCTCTTCCTGCATGCGGCGGCGGATGAAGACCGGCTTGCCGCGCCATTTCACCGTCAGCTGGGTGCCCGGCTGGACACCGCTGATGTCAACGAAGATCGAGGCGAGCGCCCGGACATCCGCCGAGGGGTTCATCTGGTCGACAAGCGTCCAGGTGGCGGCGCCTGCTGCGACAACCCCGGTTCCGGCGGTGGCATAATAGAGGAAATCCCTCCGGGTGCCTGCGTGGTCTTCTGCGTGAGACACGGATATTCTCCCTTCCTCGGCCGCGTGCACGGCCATACGACGATCGGCCACGGTTTCCCGCAGCCTTCAGGGGCGGTTATTAGCGGCCAAATCCCGGCCCGTCCAGCGGACAATCGGGCGCGGGCGGGCCTTCTTGGCCGAAGCGTGTCGCCCTTGCGCCACCCCCGCGCCAGCGGTGCGCCCAACGGCGCTCAGCCCTGCGGAACCGTCTCTTGCAAGCTCGGTCGCGCGGCGATCTGCCGCTCCCATGCCGCGAGCCGCGGGCGCCCCGCGCGCCAGTCGCGGTCTGCATGGCGGAAATCGAGGTAGGACAGCGCACAGGCAACCGCCAGCTGTCCCATGTCAACCGCGCCGTCCAGATGGTTCATCCAGCCCGCCTCGAGCGCGTCGAGCGCGCGCGCGACCTTGGTCCATTGCGCTTCCACCCAGTCGGGAAAGCGCTTGTCCTCCGGCCGGATACGCGCCTCGTAGACCATGAGGATCGCCGCATCGAGTATCCCGTCCGCCGTCGCCTCGAGCGTCAGCGTTCGCCACAGAAGCGGCGCCTTCGGATAAAGCCGCCCGCCCGCGCGATCGTCGAGATAGCGGCAGATCACCCGGCTGTCGTAGATCGCGCTGCCGTCATCGAGGACAAGCGCGGGGATCTTGCCCAGGGGATTGCGGTCCACCGGCAGCGAGCCCGGCGCGGTGGGCGTGCCTGCGGCGGGCACAACCGTGACGTCGCCCGTCTGGCCGGTCTCCAGGAGAAGCACCATGACCTTGCGGCCGAAGGGTGTGGTGGGGGAATGGTAGAGTTGCATCATCGTCTCCTCTTGCGGCGCCTCAGCTTTGCACGGCGCGCATCAGCTTGGCCAGCGTCGCGGTTTCCTGCCCGATCCCCGCCGCCGCCATCTGGTCCGCCGCGCGATTGCGTGCCTCTGTGGGCTTGTTCTGGCCGAGCTTCCAGGTGCTTTGCACATCCGTGATCGTCAGGCGGCAAGGCACGATCATCCGCATCAGCCGGTCAAGCACATCGCTCGGCATCTTGTCCGCCGTCCAGGGTTTCTTCGGCAGGAGGCGGTGTTCAAACTGTGCCGACAGCCGGTCGAGATGGCTGCGCAGCGCCTCCTGCGGCAACAGCTCCAATGTGCCACGCAGATGCACGCCGATGTAGTTCCAGGTCGGCACCTGGTCGGCCAGGCCGTACCAGTCCGACGAGACATAGCTGTCCGGCCCCATCACAGCAAGAAGCGCCGGCCCCGGCGCGAGGAGCGTCCTTGCGACCGGGTTCGACCGCACCAGATGCAGTTCGGCCACCCTTCCATCGTTCGCCAGGACGAAGGGAACCTGCGCGGCCAGCGGCCCTTCTGCCCCGTTCACCATCAATGTGCCAAAACCGCGCCCGGCGGCGAAAGCAATCGCCTCCGCTTCGGGCGTGCCGCGATAGACCGGATTTGGATGCATGGGGGGCCCTCCCTCAGCCAGAGGTCTGCGTCATCGCCTGCACCCTGTCACCCATGGATTTGTCATGGTGACAATCTTCCGGTTTCCGGCCGGTCAGGCGATCAGCCGTGCGCCATCATTGCCAGAAATGCGGGCATCCACGATCTGCCCCTCGGGCTGGTCCGCCCCGAACGTCACTTCGGTGAACTGCTCGGTCCGGCCAAGGCGCGCGCCTTCCATCAGGATCCTGTGGCCCCGGCCCCGCTGCGCCTCGAGATGCCGGGCAAGCGCCGCATCCCCCGCCGCCCTGAGCCGCGCGGCGCGGTCGCGAATCTCCGGCCCCCTGACCTGCGGCATGCGGGCGGCGGGGGTGCCCTTGCGCGCGCTGAAGGGGAAGACATGCAGGAAGGTCAGGTCGCAGTCCGTCACCAGCTTCAGCGAGTTTTCGAACATCGCCTCGGTCTCGGTCGGGAAGCCCGCGATGATGTCTGCACCGAAGATGATATCGGGGCGCAGCCGCCGCGCCTCCTCGCAGAAGCGGATCGCGTCGTCGCGCAGGTGGCGGCGCTTCATGCGCTTCAGGATCATGTTGTCGCCGGCCTGCAGGGAAAGATGCAGGTGCGGCATCAGGCGCGGTTCCGATGCGATCGCCAGCATCAGGTTCTCGTCCGCCTCGATGGAGTCGATCGAGGAGATGCGCAGGCGCGGAAGGTCCGGCACCAGCCTGAGGATGCGCATCACCAGATCGCCGAGGCGCGGTGTCCCCGGCAGATCGGCGCCCCAGCTTGTCAGGTCGACCCCGGTCAGAACCACCTCAAGGAAACCCTTGTCCACCAGCCGCCTGATCTGCTCGACCACCACCCCCGCCGGAACCGATCGCGAATTGCCGCGCCCGTAAGGAATGATGCAGAAGGTGCAGCGGTGGTCGCAGCCATTCTGGACCTGCACATAGGCCCGGTGCCGACCGAACCCGTCGATCAGGTGACCGGCGGTTTCCTTCACGCTCATGATGTCATCGACCATGACCTTCTCGGTCACGCCGATCAGGTCTGGCGCCTTCAGGCCCGCCCCAAGGTTCGCGCCAAGGCCCGTCCAGGTCTCTGCCTGCATCTTTTCATGGTTGCCGATCACCCGCGTGACCTCGGGCATGGCCGCGAAGGTGTCGGGTTCGGTCTGCGCCGCGCAGCCGGTGACGATGACCGGCGCCCCGGGGTTTTCGCGCGCCAGGCGGCGGATTTCCTGCTTGGCCTTCCGAACAGCCTCGGCCGTCACCGCACAGGTGTTCACCACCACCGCGCCCTCGACACCCGCGGCGGCCGCAAGTTCCTTCATCGCTTCGGTCTCGTAGGCATTCAGCCTGCAGCCGAGCGTCGAAAAGACCGGCGGCGCACTCATCCCGCCAGCTTCACGAACTCGGCCGACAGCACCCCTTCGAAGACGAGCGCCGTCGGCCCCGCCATCCAGACGCCATCCTCGCGCCAGTCGATCTCCAGAACCCCGCCGTCGAGGTCGAGCGTCACCTGGCGGCCCGTCATCCCCTTCAGATGCGCGGCAACCGCCGTCGCGCAGGCGCCCGAACCGCAGGCAAGCGTCACGCCGGTGCCACGTTCCCAGACCCGCATGCGCAGCCGGTCGGGACCGGTCAGCGTGGCGAACTCGACATTCGTTCCCTGCGGGTAAAGCGCGTCTTTTTCATAGCGCGGTCCATCCTTCGCCGGGTCGGTCGCCTCTGCGTCCGGCACGAAGAACACGCAATGCGGATTGCCCATGCCGACCGCAACCGGCAGGCCGGGCAGGGGCAGGTGCAAGGGATCGACGCCGCGGGCGAGCGGGATCTCCTCCCAGCCGAGCTGCGGCACGCCCATGTTCACCTCGACCAGCCCGTCCACCCGCCGCCGCGCGACCAGAAGCCCGCGCGCGGTGCGGAAAGTCGTCTCCGTCCTGCTGCTCTCAGTCAGAATGCGGTCAGCCACGCAGCGCGAGGCATTGCCGCAGGCTTCCGCCCGGCTGCCATCTGCATTCCAGAAATCGAGCGTGAAATCCGCGTCCTCGCCCGCCCGGATCTCGGCCAGCTGGTCAAAGCCCACGCCCCGGTTGCGGTCGCCAAGCGCACGCGCGAGCGCGGGCGTGGTCACAGGCCCACGCCCCCGTGAATCGATGATCACGAAGTCATTCCCCGCCCCGTGCATCTTGATGAACCTCAGGTGGTCACGGGCGGGCTCTGGCGCGGCATTATCCTTCATGCCCAGCGATATACGCGCGGGCGGAAGATTCTGCCAGTGCTCCCGCTTTTGCCCTTGACCACCCCCCGCCCCCTCCCTAAAGAAGCGCCCGTGTTGGGCCCGTAGCTCAGTTGGTAGAGCAACTGACTTTTAATCAGTGGGTCACAGGTTCGAATCCTGTCGGGCTCACCACTTTATCCATTAAAATCAGGAACTTCCGATTTTGCTGCACTGCGGCGCGTCCGAGCGTCCGCGCCCGTCCGACTCGGACGATCAAGGCTTTGTCGCTGGCGTGCCGGCCATGAAGGCAAGCCTCCTGGCTTTCCAGCCCGCGCATGGTGTCATGGCCCCTGCCCCCTCGGGGCTGAAGATGGCGGAGGGTCTGAGGCCAGTCGGCTTGCGGGGGCGGTCGGCGCCATGTCGCCGTTTCGCCACGGCTTCCAGCCGACAAACGAGCAAGACATGATAATCTGCAAGCCAGTCGGAGAGGTCAAAGAAGACGTGATGTGCTGTCTGCTTAAGCAGGTCCACCACGACCGGGTCATTGCGAAAAAGCTTGCAGTGTGTGTCGAACACCTTGCGGCAACGCGCCGACTGCTCTCGAAATCTCTCGAACTCTTCAGCGAGTTCAATCACGTGTTTCCCTTCGCCCATTTCTGACGGGCCGCCCCCCGCGCGACCTCAGTCCCTCAGCAGGTCGTTGATCGAGGTCTTGGCCCGGGTCTGGGCGTCGACCTTCTTCACGATCACCGCGCAATAAAGGTTGATGCCGCCCTTGGACGGCATCGAGCCTGCGACGACGACCGACCCGGCGGGCACTTCGCCATACATCACATCGCCCGTCTCGCGGTCGACGATCCTGGTCGACTTGCCGATAAAGACGCCCATCCCGAGGACGGAGCCTTCGCGGACGATGCAGCCCTCGACCACTTCGGACCGCGCGCCGATGAAGCAATTGTCCTCGATGATCGTGGGGCCTGCCTGCATCGGTTCCAGCACGCCGCCAATGCCGACGCCGCCGGACAGATGCACGTTCTTGCCGATCTGGGCGCAGGAGCCCACGGTGGCCCAGCCGTCGACCATCGAACCCTCGTCGACATAGGCGCCGAGGTTGACGAACGAGGGCATCAGCACCACGCCCTTGGCGATATAGGCCGAGCGGCGGACGATCGAGCCGGGAACGGCGCGGAAACCGGCCGCGCGCCACTGGCTCTCGCCCCAGCCTTCGAATTTCGAGGGGACCTTGTCCCACCAGGTAGCCTTGCCATTGCCGCCGGGGATCACGTCCATATCGTTCAGGCGGAACGACAGGAGCACCGCCTTCTTGGCCCACTGGTTCACATGCCAGTCGCCATTCCCGCGCCGTTCGGCGACCCGCAAACTGCCCTTGTCCAGCGCCTCGAGCGTCGCCTCGACCGCGTCGCGCACCTCGCCTTTCGTGGTCAGGCCGATCGTGTCGCGCGCCTCCCAGGCGGCTTCGATGGCTTTCTCGAGCGCGGCATTCGACATGGACGGTCCCTTTCCCTCACGTGGCGGCAGTCTGGCCTATAGTGGCGCGTGGGGCCAAGATCAATGCGACCCTTCCTGCAAGGGATCCGGCGCGGGGTTCGCGCCGCAGATCAGGACGGCCAGCCGCTCTTCCGGCGCAGGCCGATAGGCGCCGGACAGAAGCGCGGCCAGCGCCGCAGCACCCGCCGGTTCGACGAAAAGCCGCAGTTCCTGCCAGAGGATCTGCCGGGCGGCCATGATCGCCGGATCGCTGACCAGAACCGACCGGACGCCCACGGCCCGGCAGAGGTCATGGGAAATGCGGCCGATCTGGCGGGCGCCAAGCGCATTGGCGGCGACGCCGGAAACCTCGACGCGCGTCTCTGGCCCATGAGCCAGCGCACGGTTGAGAGTCGGCGCCAGCTCCGGCTCGACCGCGACGATGCGGCGCGCGCGCCCGAACCAGCCCGCCGCACCGCCGATCAGCCCGCCGCCGCCCACCGCGATCAGCAGCGTATCGGCCTGAAGCCCCTGGTCCTGCCATTCGCGGAACAAGGTGCCCTGCCCGGCCACGGTCGCGGGCGCGTCATAGGCATGGATCTGGATCGCGCCGGTCGCGGCCTCATGCGCCTCGGCCGCCGCCAGGGCCTCGGCATAGGTGCCGGGCACCACGGTCAGTTGCGCACCGGTACGGCGAACGAGGTCGATCTTCGCCGGTCCCGCCAGTTCGGGCACGAAGATATGGGCAGGATGGTTCAGGCTGTGGGCCGCGTGGCCCACGGCGGCGCCATGATTGCCGCCCGAGGCAGCGACGACGCCCGCCCGCGGCACCGGCAGCGACAGGAGCGAATTGAAGGCGCCGCGCGCCTTGAAGGACCCGGTATGCTGCATCTGTTCGAGTTTCATCTCGACCGGGCGGTCGAGGCCGGGCAGCGCGACCGTGATCACCGGCGTCCGCCGCACATGACCCGCGACCCGCGCGGCCGCCGCCTCGATCTCTGCCGTCCAGTCCATGCCTGCGCTCCTGCAGCCAGAATTGCCGACCGGAGCCTAGCCTGCCTTTCACGGCTTCGCGAGGGGCGTTGCGTCGGGCGTTGCGTCCGGGTGCGGAATGGCATCACATGGGGAAAAGGACCGAGGACTGCCATGAAAGACGACCAGCGCCGCCATCCGTTCCGCGACAGCCATCAGGATGCCGCGGCCGCCGAACGCATCCCCGATACGCCGCAGACCCGGGCGCCCGCCTACCGGCTTGCCTTCATGGACGACGATTTCCTGACGCGCGAGGAGCTTCGGCCCGTGCGGCTGCAGCTGGAGCTCCTGAAACCGCAGATGCTGCTCGACGAGCGCGGGATTCTCTCGACCATCGTGCTGTTCGGCGGCGCGCGCATTCCCGAGCCGGCGCATAAGCACAAGGCGAAGACGCCCGCCCTTGGAGAGCTTTCCCACTATTACGACGAGGCACGGCGCTTCGCGAAACTGATGACGGAACGTTCGATCGACAGCTACGGGCGCGAGAATGTGATCGTCACCGGCGGCGGTCCGGGGGTGATGGAGGCCGGCAACCGCGGCGCGCATGAGGCAGGCGGCCATTCGATCGGCCTCAATATCGTCCTGCCGCACGAACAGGCGCCGAACGCCTATGTGACGCCGGACCTCTGCTTCAACTTCCACTATTTCGCGATCCGGAAGATGCATTTCCTGATGCGCGCCAAGGCGATCTGCATCTTCCCCGGCGGCTTCGGCACGATGGATGAACTGTTCGAATCGCTCACGCTGATCCAGACCGGACGGATGAGCCGGATACCGGTCCTGCTGTTCGGCAGGGCCTTCTGGCAGAAGGTGGTGAACTGGCAGGTGCTGGCCGATGCGGGCACCATCTCGCCCGAGGATCTCGACCTTTTCAAATATGTCGAAACCGCCGAAGAGGCGATCGCCGAGATCGACCGGTTCGTCTTCGTGCCGAAAACGGAGATTCCGGCCCGAGACTGACAAAGATCACGGCCTGAAACCTGGCATAATTCACGCGGTCACGGTATCCCGGCTGCGTCCGGAGCGAAACATATGAACACTGCAATTTCTTTTCTTGTCGATGACGATCCCAGATTTCTCATGCAGGCGTGGAACCTGATTCTGGCCTTGCGGCGGACCGGCGATTTCCCGGCGGACGGCGTGGAGCTTTACCTGCATCACACTCGGGGCATCGACAGCGAAAGACTTGCCCTTTTCCGCAAGCTTGGCGCCAGGACAATAGCGGTGGAGCCATTCGGTCAGGGCCCGGCGGCCTATTGCAACAAGCTGCGGCAACTCGAAACGCCGGCCCTGCGCGACGCCGATCGCGTTATCCTGCTTGATGCGGATGTCTTGCCGCTGAAGCGCCTGATCGACATAGATCCCGGAGAGGGCGTCGCCGGAAAGATCGTCGACTTTATCAATCCCGAAGAAGAGGCGCTGGCTGAACTCATGAAGGGCGTGCCGGAGGAATGGCAGGCGCTCGTGACAGCAGAGCCTTCGTTCAGTCCGGGCCGCCCGACTATCGCGGCGAACTGCAACGGCGGCTTCTACGTTCTGTCCCGGAAGGCCCTGGCTGCCCTGACCGAGGCCTGGCCGCGATGGTCCCGCTACTGTCTGGACCGTGCTGACTTGCTCGGAAGCAAGGCGATACATTCCGATCAGCTCGGCTTCGCTTTTGCAGTCGCGGAATGCGGGCTCAGCTGGCGCGCACTTCCGCTCACGGACAATTTTCCGACCCATGTCGGCAAGAAGCTGATGGAACGGGAGACGCCCGCAGAGATCAGGCTCATTCACTATCATGGAGAATTGGACAATCACGGCCTGCCGAAAAGTCCGGGCGTAGACTGGGTTGACCGGCAGATCGCGCCAGCTGTCGCCGACCTGCGCGAGGCGCGGCGCGAGATGTTTGACAACCGTATCTTCTGGGATTTCCGCTATCGCACGACGCCCGATCTTGGCAGCGGGGTCGGCTCGCGCGGTCAGGTGCTGGACTACAAGCGATCCATTCTGGAACCGATCCTGAAAGAGGCGGCGGAACGGCAGGTTCTCGACGTGGGCTGCGGTGACCTGGAAACGTTCGTTACGTTCGGGCTGACGAAATACCTTGGGATCGATTTGTCCGAACAGGCCCTTTCCATCGCACGATCGAAGCGGCCGGACTGGTCATTCGCCACGACGCCGCTTTCGTCCATCCCGGACAATTTCGCAGCACTGTCCGTCTGCCTCGACGTGCTCATCCATCAGAAGAGCGCCGAGAGCTATGAACAGGTGATCAACGATCTTGTCCGCGCGACGACGGATGTCGTGATCGTGACAGGATATGACCGCCTGCCGACCTTTGGCGGCATCGTGTTCTACCACGGCGCGCTTGGCGACCGGCTTCGTGCCCATCCCGACGTCCAGGAGGTCGTGACGCTTGGCGGTTACCACGAGGCCGTGATGCTGGCGGCGATCCTGAAGCCAGGGGGCGGCACCGCCGGTGAAACCGCCCTGGTGCAAGCGGTTCGCGGATCGGTGCGCGCCCCGCTTGGCGAGAACGCCAAGGTCCGCCGCGCCGGAGTGTTGCACAGGGTGGCGGTCCGTTTGCGCGGTATTCTCAAGGGAACCGCGAATCGTCCCTGAGCCGGGCCGCCGCCGCACTGCCCGCATGACGGCCGGTGGCGAGGCAGGCAGTCAGAAGATAGCCCCCCGTGGGCGCTTCCCAGTCGAGCATCTCTCCGGCAGCGAACGTGCCGGGCAGCGCGGCCAGTTCCAGATCGCCCGTCAGGCTTTCGCGGCACACACCGCCCGCCGACGAAATCGCCTCGGCCAGCGGGCGCGGCCCGGTATGGCGGACGGGCAGCCGCTTGATCAGCGCGGCAAGCGCGTCGGGCGCGTCGGGCAGCGGTCGGCCCCATTCCTGCAAAAGCGCGAGACGCGGCGCGTCAAGCCCCGCCGCCTTGCGCAGATGGTTCGATACGGTGTCGCGCCCGCGCGGCCGGGCGAGACGCTCTGCGAGCGAAGCGAGCGGCCTGTCGGGCGCAAGATCGAGCGTCAGTTGGGCACCGTCGCGCACGGCGGCTGACAAGGCATAGATTCCGCCCCCCTCGATCCCCCGGGCGGAAATGACGAATTCGGCGCGAACGGTCTCCGTTCCGGCGGAAAGTGCGCAGCCTTTCACCGGCTGGCCGAAGTGCTTGCGCATCGGCCCGGACCAGCTTGCTGCAAATCCCATGTTGGCGGGCCGGAAAGGTGCAACCCCTACTCCCTTCCCGGCGAGCCACGGCACCCAGGCGGCGTCCGATCCCAGCCGGGGCCAGCTCGCGCCACCAAGCGCAAGGATGGTCGCGCCCGGCGCGACCAGACGGGGGCCTTCCGGCGTCGCGAAGCGGAAAGCCACGCCCCCGGGGCTGTCCTCGAACCCTCCCCAGCGCCAGCGGGTGCGGATTTCGACACCGAGCGAGGCGAGGCGCGCAAGCCAGGCCCGCAGAAGCGGCGAGGCTTTCATTCCGACCGGAAAGACCCGGCCGGACGAGCCGGTGAAGAGGTCCTGCCCGAGGCCGCGCGCCCAGTCCTGCACCGCTTCCGGTCCGAAGCCGCCGACGATCGGGCGCAGCCACTCGGCGCTGATCTTCCGAAGGAAGGGCTCAAGCGCCTCGTCCTTGGTCAGGTTCAGACCCGATTTTCCCGCCATCAGGAACTTGCGCGCCACCGTGGGCCTGGCCTCGCAGACCAGAACCTTCACCCCTGCCGCGCCCAGCGCCTCTGCCGCCATCAGCCCGGCAGGCCCCGCGCCGATCACGAGCGCCGGAA
The DNA here is from genome assembly GCA_041397305.1 of Paracoccaceae bacterium. Classification (GTDB taxonomy): domain Bacteria; phylum Pseudomonadota; class Alphaproteobacteria; order Rhodobacterales; family Rhodobacteraceae; genus TMP-24. Next base: position 292,747 of record JAWKWX010000003.1, read on the forward strand.
CCTTTTCAGGCACGCTCATCCTTTCGGGGTCCGCATTTCGACGACGCGGCGCGGATAGGGCATTTCGATCCCTTCGGCCTTCAGCGCCCGCCAGATCGCGAACAGCACCTGGCTCATGTATTTGTTCCGCCCGTCGTCGATGCCGTTCACCCAATATTCGACGGCGAAATCGACACTGCTCTCGCCGAAACCGCGCAATTCGCAATCGGGCGCCTCGGGCGCGGTCAGCACGAAGGGCAGGCCCGCCACCGCACGCTCGATGATCGCGGGCACGCGGTCGATGTCGGTCTCGTAGCTGACCGAAAAGGGCGCCTCATAGCGGTTGGCGCTGCCCTGATCGGAATAGTTCACCACGCGGGTGGTGATGAAATGTTCGTTCGGCACCACGATCCAGCGGCCGTCGAAGGTTTCCAGGATACAGGCCCGCGCCGTCATCCTGACGATCGTGCCCGCCTCGCCGCCGTCAAGCTCGACATAATCGCCGACCGTCGTCTGGCCCTCGATCAGAAGGATGATGCCCGAGATGAAATTGGCGGCGATCTGCTGCAGCCCGAGGCCGATCCCGACGCCCAAGGCACCGCCAAGAAGCGCGATGGTGGTAAGGTCGATCCCCATGATGTTGAGGAGGAGAAGGAAGGCCGCGCCGAAGATCGCCACTTCCGCCGCCTTGGCGGCAAGTTCGCGCGTGGCGGGGCGAAGTTCCTCCTGCGCCTTGATATAACCGGCGCTTTGCCGGTTCGACCAGGAACCGAGCCAGAACAGCAGGCTGCCGGCGATCAGCCCCCGGATCAGCGCCATGACCGAGAAGGTGATGTTGCCCATCTCGACCGTCAGGCTTTCGAGCCGGTCCGACACCGGCCCGAGAAGGCCAAGCGCATAACCTGCCGCGACCGGGATCAGCACATAACGGCCGAGAAGCCGCAGGAACGGATCGGTCAGCACATGGGCGACGAACAGCCGCGCGGCGAAGAAGAGGAAGAGGCGCTTGCCGAAGGCGATGACGGCGCCCGAACCGAAGACCTGACGGGTAAAGGCCTCGCCCACCGCGGTGAACCCGTAGGCCAGCAGTGGCAGGACCATCGGCACGAAGCGAAGTGCGATGCGCAGGAGTGCGGCAAAAAGCCCGGGACCTTCGGCACGCGGCCGCACCCGGGCCTCGATCCGCGGCACGATCTTGCGGGTGGCAAGGGCCGCCGCGCCCCAGGACACGATCAAAAGCGCGAATTGCGACCAGGCGGCGGGGCTGGTCAGCCAGCCCATCGCCAGATCGCGCCCCTGGTCGAGATAGCTGCTGATCGTCTGCAAAAGGCTTTCTTCGCCGTTCATTCCATCCCTCGCGGCTTTCTTCCGTCTCTGGCAAGATTGCGGGCGGCTGGCAAGGGAGAGGAAAGGAATGAAAGCCGAAAGCCCGACCTGCCCGCTCTGCCTCAGGCCCCTGCCGCCTGACGTGCCGCAAAGCGATCACCATCTGATCCCGAAGCTCAGGGGTGGCAAGGGCGGGCCGGTCGTGCGGCTTCATCACATCTGCCACAAGGAAATTCACGCGCGCTTCAGCGAGGCCGAGCTCGCGCGGGATTTTCCCACCATCGAGGCGCTGCGCACCGCGCGGCGCTTGGCGTCCTTCCTGCACTGGATCGCCCGTCGGCCGCCCGGCTTTCTCGGCCGGGTTCCCGGGCCGCGGCGGCGCTGACGATGGTGGTCAACCTGCGGGAATCCGCCGATCGCGCGGCGACGGGGGCGCGAACCGTGGCAAACCGTATTAGACTGGCCGCACAGGGGAATACTGACAGATGGAGACGATCATGAGGAAATGCCTGTTGGTTCTGCCGCTCTTCGCGGCACTTTCAGCCTGCCAGACCCCCGAGCAGACCGCGATGGCGGGCGCCGCCACCGGTGCGGCTCTCGGTGCCGTTGTCGCCGATGATGGCGACGAACTGAAAGGGGCGGTGCTTGGCGGTGCGGTCGGCTTGGCGGCGGGCGCCCTGATCGGGCAGGCCCAGCAGCCCGGCATGTGCATCTACCGCGACCGTTATGGCCGCCAGTATACGGCGGCTTGCCCGTAAGCTCAGCGCACCGGCTGAATCAGCGCCTTGATGGCGGCGGCATGATCCTTGTCCGCCGCCAGTACGTCTGCCGCGACGGTGCGCGCGGCGGTCAGAAGATCGTCGGCCGGGATGACCCGGTCGACCAGCCCCCAGGCCAGCGCCTCGGGCGCCCCGATCCGCGCGCCGGCCATCAGGATCATCTTGGCTCGCGCCGGACCGACAAGTGCCGCCAGGCGCGCAGGGTCGGACGGTTGCGGCAGGAAACCGAGCCGCATCACCGGATAGAAGAACGTCGCCTCCGGCACGCACAGGCGGATATCGCAGGCCAGTGCCATGCCGAAGGCGCCGCCCGCCAGCGTGCCGTTCAGCGCCGCAATGGTCAGGCAGGGCAGCGACGCGATGGCGCCCGAAAGCCGTTCCCAGACCGGGTCGGTCGCCAGCCCCATGCGCGCCTCCTCAAGGTCGGCCCCGGCCGAAAAGACCCGGCCCTCGCCGGTCAGGATCAGGGCGCGCGTGCAGTCCCTTCCCGCAGCCTCGGCAGCCTCCGCCAGCGCGGCCAGCATGTCGCGGGTCAGCGAATTCGCTTTCTCCGGCCGCCGGATTGTCGCGACCCTCAGTCCGTCGTATGTTTCAAGCGCGATCATCGGGTGCCATAAATTTGCCGAATAGAGCCTGTTAAGCACAGGCAATGGCGGAATTCCACCAGCCACCGACCTTGACCGCGTGTGTATCTGGTTGAATTGTCGCGCCCGAACAGTTTCGAAAGGCCATTCCATGAAAACCCTGTCCCACGTCAGTGTTGCCGCGCTTGTTGCTGCCTTTGCCTCGTCCGGTGCCGCCTGGGCGGATGTCACTGCCGACCAGGTCTGGCAGGACTGGAAATCCTACTACACCGATCTTGGCGCGACCGTGACCACAGGCTCGGAAGCGACCGAGGGCGATGCGCTCGTGGTGCGCGACCTGAAGATCGTCACCGACGTGCCGGACGGGTCGAGCGAGGTGATGGTGCCCGAACTGCGCTTCCGCGATCTGGGCGACGGCACGGTCGAGGTGACGCTCTCGCCGGAAGTGCCGATGACCTTCCACGGCAAGACCGCGGATGGGCCCGACGCCGATGTCGCGATGAAGATGGCGCAGAGAGACATGGTCTCGATCGTCAGCGGCGCGCCCGAGGACATGACCTATGCCGTCACCGCACCGGAACTGAGCATCGAGGTCGACCAGCTTAAGGTCGAGGGCGAGAAGCCGCCCTTCAAGATGAAGCTGACCGCCCGCGACGGCAAGGGTACCTATCGCTCGGTCAAGGATGCAGGCCGCACAGTGACTTCGGATTTCTCGGCGGCCGCGATGGATGTGGTGCTGACCGGCGCCGATCCCGAAAGCGGCAACACGTTCAACCTCGACGGCACGATGAACGGGCTGACCGGTGTCGGCAGCTTCGCGATGCCCGAGGGCATCGACATGAAGAACCTCGGCGCGGCGCTGAAGGCCGGCGCGCTGATCGACGGCAATTTCGCCTACAGCGACGGCAGCTATCATGTGACCGGAACCGAGAGCGACGGCGATTTCACCGTCACATCATCGGGCGGCGCGGGCAAACTGACCTTTCACATGGCCGCCGACGGCATCGCCTATGGCGGCGAGGCGCAGGGATCGAAGTTCGAGCTGACCTCGGCCGCGATCCCCTTCCCTGTGGCGGCGGAGCTTGGCCAGTCGGCCTTCAACCTCGCGATGCCCGTTTCCAAATCGGATGAGGCGCAGCCGGGGGCCTTCCTGCTGAAGCTTGTCGATCTGAAACTGTCCGACGATATCTGGAACATTTTCGACCCCACATCGCAATTGCCGCGCGATCCGGCGACGCTGGTCCTCGACCTCTCGGGCTCGCTCAAGCCGCTTTTCGATATCTTCGATCCCGAGGCGGCCAAGGCGCTTGAATCCGAAGTCACCGATCCGATGGCCGCGCCCACGCCCTTCGAGGTCACCGAGGCGAAGATCAACCAGCTGCAGCTGAAGGCGGCGGGTGCCGAGCTGACCGGCACCGGGGCGGCCACCTTCGACAACAGCCAGACGCCCCCGAAACCGGTGGGCGAGATCAACCTGAGCCTGACCGGCGCGAACGCGCTGATGGACAAGCTGACGGCAATCGGCCTTCTGCCCGCCGACACGGCGATGGGTGCGCGGATGATGATGGGGATGTTCGCGGTGCCCGCGGGCGACGATGCGCTGACCTCGAAGATCGAGTTCAAGGAAGACGGCGGCATCTACGCCAACGGCCAGCGCATCCAGTAACGATCGCGCGATCCTCGAAGGGCCGTCCGGGCGACCGGGCGGCCCTTCGGCTTGGCAAATCCGCCCGGAGGGCTTAGGTCGCATCCGGTGAGGCAAGGAAGACCATGATGGCAGACAGGCTCGAGGCATTGACCGAGGCGCTTCTTTCGGCGGCGCGGAGCGCGGGCGCGACATCGGCGGATGCGATGGCGTTCGAGGGCACGGCCATTTCTGCCGATGTGCGGCAGGGGCGGCTCGAGCAGGCCGAGCGGGCCGAAGGGGTCGAGATCGGGCTCAGGGTTTTCGTGGGTCGCCGCCAGGCCTGTGTCTCGGCCTCCGACCAGTCGGCGCGGACCATCGCCGACATGGCCGAACGGGCCGTCGCCATGGCGCGCGAGGCGCCGGAGGATGATACGGCGGGGCTGGCCGATCCGGCCGAACTGGCGAAGGTCTGGGATCTGGCGGCGCTGGAACTGACCGATCCGGCCGAGGATCCCGCGGCAGCGGCGCTGGAAGCGGGCGCGCGGGCGGCGGAGACGGCGGCGCTTGCCGTCAAGGGCGTCACGCAGGTCGAGGCGGGCGCGGCCTTCTCGCGCCGCAGATTGTTCCTTGCCGCCAGCAACGGTTTCGCGGGCGGCTATGCGCGCAGTTCCCATTCGCTGTCGGCCATGGCGATCACCGGCGAAGGCCTGGCGATGGAGCGCGACTGGGCGGCCGAAAGCCGCGCCTGGGGCGCAGACATGCCATCCGCCGAAGAGATCGGCCGACGCGCGGGCGAACGCGCCATCTCGCGTGCCGGGGCGCGCCGACCAAAGACCGGCGCCTATCCGGTCCTGTTCGACGAACGGATATCGGGCAGCCTCGTCGGGCACCTCCTGTCCGCGGTGAACGGCATGTCGATCGTGCGCGGCGCCTCCTGGCTTCGTGATGCGCTCGGCCAGCAGATCCTGCCCAAAGGCCTGTCGATCACCGAGGATCCGACCCGCCCGCGCCTTTCCGGCTCACGCCCCTTCGATGGCGAGGGGCTGGCGACCGGCGTGCGCGAGATCGTGGCGGACGGCGTGCTGACCGGCTGGACGCTCGACCTCGCGACCGCCCGGCGTCTCGGGATGCAATCGACCGCCTCGGCCTCGCGCAATGTCTCCTCGCCGCCCTCGCCGGGCAACGGCAACATCGCGCTGACCCAAGGCACCCGGAGCCGCGAGGATCTGTTGCGCGACATGGGCACCGGACTTCTGGTCACCGGCTTCATCGGCGCCTCGATCAACCCCAACACGGGTGATTATTCGCGCGGTGTCTCGGGCTTCTGGGTCGAGAAGGGCGAGATCACTTATCCGGTGAACGAATGCACCATCGCGGGCAACCTGCGCGACATGCTTCTTGCCATGGTGCCCGCAAACGATGCCCGCACCCATCTGTCGCATGTGGTGCCAAGCCTTCTGGTCGGGGGTCTGACCCTTGCCGGGGAATGACGATCTGTCCCTTCTGACCGAGGCGGCGCGCGAGGCCGGGCGGATCGCGCTGTCTTTCTGGCGCCGCTCGCCCGAGACCTGGGACAAGGGCGAGGGGGCCGGGCCGGTCACCGAGGCCGATCTGGCGGTAAACCGGATGCTGGAGGCGGAACTGCGCGCTGCCCGTCCCGACTACGGCTGGCTGTCGGAGGAAACGCCTGACAGTGACCTCAGGCTGAACGACGAGCGGCTTTTCATCATCGACCCGATCGACGGCACCCGCGCCTTCATCGACGGCACGCCCGACTTCGCCCATTCGATCGCCGTCGCCGAGCGGGGGCGGGTGACGGCCGCCGTCGTCTATCTGCCCGCGCAGGACAGGCTCTATTCGGCAGGAACAGACACAGTTTCGACGCTGAACGGGCGACCGATCTCTGCCTCTGCCGCCGAAAGCCCAGAGGGTTCGACGCTGCTGACGGCGCGGCCCAATCTGGCGCCCGATCATTGGCAGGGCGGCATCGTGCCGCCGGTCAGGCGCATGTTCCGCTCCTCCATCGCCTGGCGGCTCTGCCTGGTGGCAGAGGGGGCCTTCGACGCGATGCTGACCCTGAAACCCACCTGGGAATGGGATGCGGCGGCCGGGACGCTCATCGCCGCTCAGGCGGGCGCGGTGGTGTCCGACCGGAAGGGTGCCGCCTTGCGCTTCAACGGCACGCCGCCCCTGTTGGACGGCTGCCTTGCCGCTGCGGCGGGCCTGCACCAGGCGCTGATGGACCGGATGCTGCGCTAGCCTCGCCGCCCAAGCTGCACTAGATTTGACACCGAAGCCAAAGGACCATCCCATGACCCAGCGCCTGCATCTCGTGTTCGGAGGGGAGCTTGTGAGCCCCGCCAAGAACGTCTTCCGCGATGTGTCGAAGATCCATGTCGTGGGCATCTTCCCCGATTATGCCAGCGCCTTTGCGGCCTGGAAGGCAGAAGCGCAGCGCACCGTCGACGATGCGCATATGCGCTATTTCATCGCCCATATCCACCGGTTGCGCGACGAGGCGCAGGCCTCCGGCCCAACCGAAGAACTCGGGTTCTGACGACGCCCCATGGCCCGTTCCCTCGCCCTTGGGCTCTATCTTCTGCTCGCCGAGCGGGCGGACACCGGATGGCGCGCGGACGACTTGCCGCCCCGGCCCGAAGGTCGCCTCGCCTGGCTGCACCTGGCGCGTGGCGGGCGGGCCGAGGCCATGGCGCAGATCGCGCGTGAGCTGGGGCGTGCGGACCCGGGCCTGACCCTTCTGATCACGTCGGAGACGGCGGCCATGCCAGCCCTTTCCGAGGATGCGCTGCAGGCATCCGCGCCGCCCGACCGGCTGCCCGCCGTGCGCGCCTTCCTCGATTACTGGCGCCCCGACGCGGGCCTGATGCTTGGCCGTGACCTGCCCGCGGCGCTTATCGCCGAAGCGCACGGGCGAGGGATACCGCTGATCCTCGCCGAGGCAGGCGCGGGTTCCGGCACAGCCTTCTGGAAGCGCGGGATGGTGGGGTCCGTGCTTGGGCGGTTCCACCGCATCTTTGCCGAAAACATGGAGGCGCTGGCGGCGCTCAGGCGGCTCGGCGGCCCGGTGCTGAAGCTTGAACTCGGCGGGCGGATCGAGGAAAGCACCGATCCCCTGCCCTATAACGAGGCCGAACGCGAGGATCTGGCGCTGCAGCTTCGCGCGCGGCCGGTCTGGCTGGCGATGGCCTGCCCCGAGGAAGAGGAAGAGGCGGTGATCGCCGCGCAGGTTCATGCGCAAAGCCATGCGCACCGGCTCTTGCTGGTCATCGCGCCGGTCGATGCCGCGCGCGCGCCCTCGATCGCGGCAAAATGCGTCGATGCAGGTCTCGTTTCGGCGACCCGCGTCGAAGAGGAGGAGCCTGACGAGGACGTGCAGGTCCTGATCGCCGACGGTCTGTCGGAGGCAGGTCTGTGGTACCGGCTCGCGCCTGTGACATTCATGGGTGGCACGCTGTCGGGCGCCGAGGGCACGCGCTGCCCGTTCGAACCGGCGGTTCTGGGGTCAGCGGTCGTCCACGGGCCAAGGACCGAGCGGTTTGCGCCCGCCTACGCCCGTCTTGCGGAGGCGCGCGCGGCACGCGCCGTGGCCGGACCGGAGGATCTGTGCGCGGCGATCGCCGACCTGATCGCACCGGACAAGGCGGCGGCGCTTGCCCATAACGGCTGGTCGGCGACATCGAGCGGGGCCGAGGTAGCCGAACGGACGGCCGCCGCCCTGCGCCAGCTGGTCGAACCCGCCCCCGCGCGGGTCGGGGGGCGCTGATGGTCCGGCCCCCGGATTTCTGGTTCCTGCCCCCCGACCGGCCCGGCTGGCAGGCGCGGCTTCTGGCGCCGCTCGGCCGGGTTTATGCGGCCGCGACCGCCCGCAGGCTGGCGCGGGGGGGCGCGGGCTTTGATCCCGGCGTGCCGGTGATCTCGGTCGGCAATCTGAACGCGGGCGGCACCGGAAAGACGCCGACGGTCATTGCCCTTGCCGAACGGCTCGGCCAGCGCGGGATCGCCGCCCATGTGGTCAGCCGCGGCCATGGCGGGCGGCTTTCCGGCCCGGTCCGGGTCGATGAGCGGCAGCATGTGGCGGCGGATGTGGGCGACGAGCCGCTGCTTCTGTCAGCCTTCGCACCGACCTGGGTCGCGCGGGACCGGGCGGCGGGTGCGAAGGCGGCAGTCGCGGCGGGCGCACAGGCGATCCTTCTCGACGACGCCCACCAGAACCCGGCCCTGAGGAAACATCTGTCGATCATTGTCGTCGATGCCGCCAAGGCCTTCGGCAACGGATACTGCCTGCCCGCCGGGCCGCTGCGCGAACCGGTCGGGACCGGCCTCGCCCGCGCCGATCTGGTGCTGTCGATCGGGCCGGACGCCGCGCAGGACAGGTTCCGCGCCCGCTGGGGCGCGGCCCTGCCCTGCCCGCTTGTCACCGGCGCGCTGGAACCCCTGCAGACCGGGATGGACTGGCTGGGCCTCCGCGTCCTCGCCTTCGCCGGGATCGGCCATCCTGAGAAATTCTTCGCGACCCTCCGTGCGCTCGGCGCCGATCTGGTTCGCGCCGAACCGCTCGACGACCACCAGCCCTTCACCCCTGCCCTGCTGAAACGGCTGGAGGCGGAGGCGGACCTTCGTGGGGCACAGCTGGTGACCACGGAAAAGGACGCCGCCCGCCTGCCCGCAAGCTTCCGGCCGAAAGTGCTGGCGCTGCCGGTCAGGCTGCGGATCACCGACCCCGGTACGCTCGACGCGCGGCTCGACGGGCTGTTCTGACGCCCCCCGCCCCCGGGCCTCAGTCCCGAAGGGTAGCCTTCACTTCGCCATCATGCTCGCCCAGTTTCGGCGAGGGCCGGTCGAGCGCCAGTTCGGCGGCGGAGAAGGTAAAGGGCGAGCGGACGGTGGGGATACCGTCAATCTCCCGCTTCATGCCGCGCGCGATGATCTGTGGGTCGGCGAAGACCTCGGACAGATCGTTGATCTGGCCCGCAGGCACGCCCTCGCGTTCGCAGGCGGCGAGGAGGTCGGCCTTGGTCCGGGTCTTCGTCGCAGCGTTCAGCGCCGCCATCAGCTCTGCCCGGTGGGCGATCCGGTCGGCGTTGGTGCGGAACTTCGCCTCCTCGGCCAGCGCGTCGAGCCCGAGCAGCGCGCACAGCCTGCCGAACTGCCCGTCATTGCCGGGCGCAAGGATCAGCCAGCCGTCGGCACAATCGAAGACCGCATAGGGCACGATGTTGGGGTGCGCATTGCCAAGCCGCACCGGCGCCGTGCCGGTCGCCAGATAGTTCATCGCCTGATTGGCCATGATCGCGGTCGTCACATCCAGAAGCGACATGTCGACCTGCTGGCCCTCGCCGGTCCGGTCGCGCTGATGCAGCGCGGCAAGGATTCCGGTCGCGGCATAGACGCCGGTGAAGATGTCAGAGACCGCGACGCCGACCTTCTGCGGCTGGCCGTCCGGTTCTCCGGTCACCGACATGAGCCCGCCCATGCCCTGGATGATGTAGTCATAACCCGCGCGGTGGGCATAGGGCCCTGTCTGGCCGAACCCGGTGATCGAGCAATAGACGAGGCGCGGATTGACCGTCCGCAGGCTCTCGTAGTCGAGCGCATACTTTTTCAGCCCGCCGACCTTGAAATTCTCGATCAGCACATCGGCGTCGCGCACGAGGTCGCGGACGAATTCCTGGCCTTCCCCGGTTCGGAAATCGGCGATGACCGACCGTTTGCCACGGTTGCAGGCGTGGAAATAGGCGGCCGAGCGATCACCGTCGCGTTCGATGAAGGGCGGGCCCCAGCGGCGGGTATCATCGCCCTCCGGCGCCTCGACCTTGATCACGTCGGCGCCGAGGTCGGCGAGGATCTGGCCCGCCCAGGGGCCGGCCAGAATCCGCGCCAGCTCGACGACCTTCAGCCCGGCGAGCGGCGTCAATTGGCGAGTGCCGCGTCGAGCAGGGCGGCGAAATCGGCATAGGACATCTCGCCCGAATGCAGCTCGCCGTTGATCAGGAAGGTGGGTGTGCCCTTCACATTGTCGTTCGTCGCATTGGTCTGATAGGCGGTGACCATCGCCTTGGCCATGTCGTTGTCGTTCAGGCAGGCATTGATCTGGTCGGCGTTCATCCCGGCCTTTAGCCCGATCTTGCGCAATTCGTCCGCGATGCCCTGATCGGCCCCAGAGGCCAGCCACTCGCGCTGATCGTCATAGAGCATGTCGGAGATGCCGAAATATTTCTCGGGCCCGCCGCAGCGCGCCACCATCGCCGCCCACAGGCCGTACTTGTCGAAATAGACCTCGCGATAGACGAACTTCACCTTGCCGGTGTCGATGTAGTTCTTCTTGAACTCGTCATAGACCGTGTCGTGGAAATTCGCGCAGTGCGGGCAGGTGAAGGAGGCATATTCCACCACCGTGACCGGCGCATTCTGGTCGCCGAGGATCATGTCGGGCACCAGCGCGACGGCGGAACTGGCCGTGGCGCTTTCCTGCGCAGAGGCCGGCGGGACAAGCGTGGTCAACTCGGCCGTGGTGGAGCCTGCATACCACCAGACACCTCCGACAGCGGCAAGCGCGGTTACCGCAGGAACGAGAAGCTTTTTCATCATCGGTCAGCCTTTCCTTGATCGGGGCCGAGATAAGACTTTTTCGCCCAATGCTTCAAGCGCTGCCCTGAGGGTTTCGTCGCCAACATCACGCGAAAGTGCTTCTGCGGCGGCATGAATCGCCGGATCGGGGGCGGGATCGGCGGCCTTCGGCCGGAACGGGGTCTGGCCTTCGGCGAAACCCGCCGCAGCGGTCTGTGTCAGCGTGATGCGGGCGATGGCATTATAGCCGTAGCAGCCGTTCACCTTTTCCCGGATGCGCGGAACCTGCATCTGAACCACGGGCGCGGCGGCTCCGGACACGAGAAGCGTGAGCGTGCCGCCCATCCCCTCGCGGCCATAGCCGATGCGGACGGGCTGGGCGATCGCGGCAATCTCCTCGCCCACGATCTCGGCCCATTGGGTGAGAAGCCGCGACAGCGCAAAGCCGCGTGTCTCGCCCGCCTTGCGGATCCGGTCGCGCAAAAGCCCCGCCGCCGGCTCGAAGCCACGCAGGCGGCGGTCGCGGCGCGGCGTCGGATCGGCCGCATCAGGGGGTTGCGAAGGGTCGCGCATTCGGGTCACGTCGGCCGGGTCACGTCTGTGAGGTCGGCCCATCATAGGGCCATGAAGGGTGATTGGGTATGGCGAATGAGAGGGTCGATGCAGCGGGGGTGAGCGGTGCGCTGCTTGACTGGTACGACCGGTCGGCGCGGACCATGCCCTGGCGCATTGGCCCGGCGGCACGGGTACGGGGCGAGCGACCCGATCCCTACCGGGTCTGGCTGTCGGAAGTGATGCTGCAGCAGACGACGGTGGCCGCCGTCACCGGCTATTTCAACCGTTTCACAAAACGCTGGCCGACGGTGGCGGATCTGGCTGCCGCGAGGGATGAAGAGGTGATGGCCGAATGGGCGGGGCTTGGCTATTACGCCCGCGCCCGCAATCTTCTCAAATGCGCCCGCGCGGTGGTGGATCGGCACGAAGGGTGCTTTCCGGCCGAGTTGGAGACGCTTCTGGCCCTGCCCGGCATCGGCCCCTATACGGCTGCTGCGGTGGCCGCCATCGCCTTCGACCGGCCCGCGACCGTGGTGGACGGCAATGTCGAGCGGGTGGTTTCGCGGCTGTTCGCGGTGGAGACCCCGCTTCCGGTGGCGAAGCCGGAGCTTCAGGCGCTGGCCGCCCGGCTGACGCCGGAAAAGCGCCCGGGCGATCATGCGCAGGCGATGATGGACCTCGGCGCCACGATCTGCACGCCGCGCAACCCGGCCTGCGCGATCTGCCCGGTGACCGACCTTTGCCTTGGCTGCCGCGCTGGCATCGCGACCGGGCTGCCGCGCCGTCTGCCGAAGCCGGAGAAGCCCGAACGCCGGGGGTTTGCCTATGTCGTCCGACGCGCCGATGGCGCGGCGCTGCTGGAGCGGCGGGCGGAAAAGGGGCTTCTGGGCGGCATGCTCGGCTGGCCGACCAGCGACTGGTCGGCCGACCCTTCGCCCGCGCCGCCCGTTGACGCCGACTGGCGGACCCAAGGCACGGTGCGCCACACTTTCACCCATTTCCACCTGACGCTCACCGTCCTGACCGCGACTGTCCCGCAAGGGGCCAACCCCGACCGGGGCTTCTTCCTGCCGCCCGCCGAATTCGATCCGGCCGCCTTGCCCACCGTGATGCTGAAGGTTCATGACGCGGCGTCCGAACCGACGGCGCCGATTGAGCGCAAGGGGCGGCGGCGCTAGACTGCGCGCAGTCCGGGGAGGGCCCATGTCCGACGCGAAAGACATTTCCCATCCGCTTGCCGCGCTGCCCTTCTGGCTGTCGCTCGGGCTTCTGCCCTGCGTCTGGCTTGCCGCCACCCAAGGCGGCTGGGCATTGCTGGCGCTGCCGGTCTATGGCTGGGTGCTGTTGCCCTTGTTCGATATCGCGCTGGGTCTGAACGAAGAGAACCCCGACACGGATACGCCCGAGAGAAAGCTCTTCTGGTACCGGCTCATCACGCTGATCTGGTTTCCGATCCAGGCGGCGGTGATCTACGGCGCGCTGTGGTGGGCGAGCCAGACCGATGCGCTGGCCCTGTGGGAAAAGTTCGGCCTGTTCTTTGGTATCGGCATCGTCACGGGCGCGGTGGGCATCGTCTATGCGCATGAGCTTATGCATCAGAAGAATGCGGCGGAGCGCTGGCTGGGCGATCTCTTGCTGGCCACCGTGCTTTACAGCTATTACCGGACCGAGCATCTTCTGGTCCATCACCGCTATGTCGGCACGCCGCGCGATGCGGTGTCGGCCCGCTATAACGAGAATTTCCACCGCTTCTTCCTGCGTGTACTGCGCGAAGGGCCGGGGTCGGCCTGGCGGGCGGAAAGGCAGATGCTGGCGCGGGCGGGACGCGGGGCGCTTCACCGCTCGAATCCGTTCTGGCGGTACGGGGCGCTGACGGCGCTGGCGTTGATCGCCGCCTTCGCGGTCGGCGGCTGGCTGGGCCTGATGCTTTTCATCTTCCAGGCCTATGTGGCGATCTGGCAGCTGGAGCTGGTGGATTACATCGAACATTACGGGCTTTCCCGCAAATATCTGGGCGAGGGCAAATATGAACATGTCAGGCCCCACCACAGCTGGAATGCCGCCCACAAGGCGACCAACTGGTTCCTGATCAACCTGCAGCGCCATTCGGACCATCATTACAAACCCGACCGACGCTTCCCGCTTCTGCAGACCTATGGCGAGGACGAGGCCCCGCAATTGCCCTACGGCTATCCGGCCATGACCACGCTCGCGCTTGTCCCGCCCTTGTGGCGGCGGGTGATGAACCCGAAGGTCCGCGCCTGGCGCAGGCAGTTCTACCCCGAGATCACCGACTGGTCGGACTATGACAGGGGCCGCCTGCCTCTGCCGAAGGGTGCGAGCTGAGGTCGCAAGGTAGGGTTTACCGCCGTTGCCCCGCTGCCCGGTCGGCGTAGACTGGCAGGGTCCCGGTCCTTGAAACCGGAAGGGTGGGAGACGGCCATGTCGAGATCGCACAAACTGGTTTGCCTGCTGGTGGCGGCCCTGATCGGTGCCGGTCAGGCAGGCGCCGAACAAAGCTGCAGCGCCTGGATGGATCAGGGCGACGGCACCTCCTGGACGACCTGCGTGGACGAGAACGGCACGCAGCGCTGCTACCGCGTCAACAATACGCCGGGCAGCACCGTCTTCGAGGTGAGCTGTTCCCAGTGACGGACGCCAGACGGAAAGACCCCGCCGTATCGCTACGGCGGGGCAAGGTATGTGCCGTGGTTCAGGCCACAGGCACCGGCGGTAACTGATGTTCAGTGCGGGCGGCCGGACTGGTCTGCGTCCATCTCGGCACGGATCTGCTGGCGCAGAAGGTCGATCGGCACCAACTTTCCGTCGCGCTTGAAGTGCCAGTAGGTCCAGCCGTTGCAGGAGGGCGCGCCTTCCAGATGCGCGCCGACCTGATGGATCGAGCCTTTCACGTCATTGCCGATCAGCGTGCCGTCGGCCCGGACCTTGGCCTTGAAGCGGTTGCCGATCGAGAAAAGCTCTTCGCCCGGACGCAGCATGCCGCGTTCCACGACCTGGCCGAAGGGCACGCGCGGCTCGGCGCGTTTTGACCCGGTGGTTTCCAGCGCGTCCCTGTCGAACTTGCGGATCTTCGCGATGCGCTTTTCGGCGGCCGCGCGATAGGCGGCCTCGCGTTCGATGCCGATGAACTCCCGCCCCAGCATCTTGGCGACCGCGCCCGTGGTGCCGGTGCCGAAGAACGGGTCCAGGACGACATCGCCGGGGTTGGTGGTGCCGAGGATCACACGGTGCAGAAGCGCCTCGGGCTTCTGGGTCGGATGGGCCTTGTCGCCCGCCTCGTCCTTGATCCGCTCATGGCCGGTGCAAAGGGGGATCACCCAGTCCGACCGCATCTGGACGCCTTCGTTCAGCGCTTTCAGCGCCTCGTAGTTGAACGTGTATTTGCCCGCCTCGGACTTCGAGGCCCAGATCAGCGTTTCGTGGGCATTGGTGAGCCGCTTGCCCCGGAAGTTCGGCATCGGATTAGACTTGCGCCAGACCACGTCGTTCAGGATCCAGAAGCCCTGGTTCTGCAGCTCCGCACCAAGGCGGAAGACATTGTGGTAGGAACCGATCACCCAGATCGCCCCATTGGGCTTCAGAAGGCGCCGGGCGGCGGCCAGCCAGTCCTTCGTGAACTGGTCATAGGCCTTGAAACTGTCGAACTGGTCCCAATGGTCGTCAACCGCATCAACCTTGGAATTGTCGGGCCGGTGCAGATCGCCGCGAAGCTGCAGATTGTAGGGCGGATCGGCGAAGATCAGATCGACCGAGCCTTCCGGAAGGCTGCGCATCACCTCGATGCAATCGCCCGCTATGATCTGGTTCAGCGGCAGGTCTGCCGCCTTCTTCTGTGTCGTCACTGTCATCTCTGCCTCGTTCCGGTCTGGCGCCGGGGGTTGGGTCCAAGATGAGTCAGGAGTGATTCGCCGTCAATTTCTTTTTTGAATCAAGCACTTATGATTTCCGCTTGATACAAGATATTGTGGACGGGCTTGAAAGAACGCCTATGGTGTGGGGTCACACCAAGATTTCGAAGCGCCGACAGATGGTCCCGTGTCGGGTAACCGGCGTTCTTCTCCCAGCCATAGCCAGGGTGCTGTTGCGCCAAATCCACCATGATCCGGTCGCGCGTCACCTTGGCCACGATCGAGGCCGCCGCGATCGACAGCGCGCGCCCGTCGCCCCTTACCAACGCCTCCGCCGAAAGCGTCAGGTCGCGCGGCAAAAGGTTGCCGTCGATCAGGCAATGGTCAGGCGCACGCGGCAGGGCGGCTAACGCGCGGACCATCGCCAGATGGCTGGCGCGCAGGATGTTCAGCGCATCGATCTCTTCGACGGAGGCATGACCGACGCCGACCTCGGCCTGCGCGCGGATCGCGGCGTAAAGCGCCTCGCGCCGTGCTTCGCTCAGCTTCTTGGAATCGTTGAGCCCCCCAGGCAGGCGCGCGGGATCGAGGATGACCGCCGCCGCGACGACAGGGCCGCACAAGGGCCCGCGACCGGCCTCGTCAACGCCCGCGACCAGGGTGAAACCGCGTGCCAGCGCGGCCTCTTCGAAGGAAAGATCGGGAAGCTTTGCCATGCCCTCCCTTCGCCGGTCGGGCGTTTGAAGGCAAGTAGAAAGGCGGGTGAGGCAACACCCGCCTTTCAAGACCCCGAATGACAGGGGATATTCCGGGGTCTCTGCTCGATATCGCCCCTGTTTGGAACTTCACTTGGAAAAATGCCCGAAGGCGCACTTGCTAAGAATTGTCAGTAACGCGCCTGTTCGATGCGGTAGCCGTTGTCGCGCAGGCACTGCGGCCCGTAGACCGTGCGGGAGCCGACACTGGTGCGGATATCGAAGCTGCATTTGGCCGGAACCTTGCGAGCCAGACCGAATTCCTTCAGGCAGCGCGCCGAGACAACCTCGCGCAGCCGACCGCCCACTGTGACATCCATCACGCAGACAGCGGGGATGAATTTCGTTTTCTTGCGCTTCCAGTCGTCATCACCATAGTTCCAGCCATTGCCGGTGTAGGGATAGGAATAGCGCGTCACCGGCGCCGCCCGGCCCTTGTTGGCCTGGTTGAGCAGGATGCCGATCGCCGCAGCCCCAAGCAGCAGTTTCAGGACATCGTTATTGTCCTTGGCCTCTACGGGGGCGGCCATGCCGGAAAGCGCAAGCGCGGCGGCGGCGGCGAGGCTGATCATCTGGCGTTTCATCGGCATTTCCTTTCGTCTCGTGACGCGGCGCGGGATCGGCGCCGCATGTACCGGGCACCCTTGGTCGGCGCCGTTGCCAGAACCGTGGGGCCGGGCGGCGCTGAGGGCAATAACGCCGCCCGGCTATCGGATAACCACGGCGGCGGACAGGGCCCGATGGCTTTGCTATTGCATAGCAGGGGGCGACGAGGCAGGTTTCCGCCCATGAAAGCCCCGATGCAAACCCTTCGTGCCCTTCTTGTTGCGCTTCCGCTGATCGCGCTGACTGGCGGCGCGGCGCTTGCCGACTGCACGGTGAAATACAAGGCCAAGCAGGACAATCCGCTGAAGCTCAAGGCAGGCAAGACAACCCTGCCGGAGGCCGCCTGCGGTTCGAAGGAGGCCGCCGCTGCGGCACTCGCGCCGATCCTGGCACAGCAGGGCTGGACGCTTCTGGCCATTACCGCCATTCTCCCCGAATAAGGGCGACGCTGCCTGCAGCCGGGGAAGACTGCGTGAACGAATCCGTGACGATTGCAAAGGATGTGCTCCGGTCGGGCAACCGGGTGCTGGTGTGGGGTATCGCGGCCATCGTCGCGATCCTGCTTGTGGCGGCGATCCTGCTTTTTGCCTCGCTTCCCGATGCCAATGCCTTCAACACCCGCGTCGAACAGATCTTCGTGCAGAACGATGCGCTGACGACCGGCGACCAGATCCGGCTTCTGGAAATTCTCGCCCAGTCCGGCACCGCCTTTTCCGAAGTTCTGACCAGCTACCGGATGATCATCTTCGTGCTTCTGGTCTTTTCGACCGCGATGCTGATTGCCGCGCTCGTCTTCCTGGTGATGATCCTCGCGCTGAACCGGCGGATGGAGACGATCCAGAAGCAGGGCATCCAGGTCGCGTCGCTGCTGATCAGCCGGGGCGAGAATGCCGTGGTGCTGAACGATATGGAATTCAAGCTGACCGAGGCGGCGATCGAGACGCTCTCGGTCCTCGCCGAGGCGCGGCTTGATGACGATATCCTGACCGGCGCCCAGATCGAATCGGTGATTTCGGGCAAGCGCGAGGCCGATTGCGACGAGGCGGCGGGCGCGATGCGGATCAAGCGGCTGAGGGATGCGCTCGGCAACCAGATGGTGTCGGAACTGCTGGTCAAGAACATCGCCCGGCGCGGCTACACGCTTGCCGTGAACAAGGACGCAATACGGATGATCTGAGGCGGCCTCGGGCGCTTTGCTTCTCGTCGGGTCGCCGCTTGCGAGGCGGGCATGAAATGCCCGACCGGCGCCTGCTTCGCGGCCGCTGGTCTTGCGTCAACCTCCCCCCGGCCCTATAGGGGCGCTTCCGCTGCCGGTGGGGGGAAGATGATCCAGACGCCCTTCTATCTGATCGACAAGGCGAAGCTGCTTCGCAACATGGAAGTGATCGACCGGCTGCGCGCGGGTTCGGGCGCGAAGGCGCTGCTGGCGCTGAAATGTTTCGCCACCTGGTCGGTCTTCGACCTGATGCGCGACCATATGGATGGAACGACATCCTCCTCGCTCTTCGAGTTGCGCCTGGGCCGGGAAAAGTTCGGCAAGGAAACCCATGCCTATTCCGTCGCCTGGGCGGACCACGAGATCGAAGAGGCGGTCACCTATGCCGACAAGATCATCTTCAACTCGATCGGCCAGCTTGAACGGTTCGACAATCATTCGGCAGGCATCGAACGCGGCCTCAGGCTCAACCCGCGCTTCTCGACCTCGGGCTTCGACCTCGCCGACCCGGCGCGGCCTTTCAGCCGTCTCGGCGAGTGGGACGCGGAAAAGATCGCCCGCGTGATCGACCGGATTTCCGGCTTCATGATCCATTACAATTGCGAGAATGCCGATTTCGACCTCTTCGACCGGCAGCTCACGCGGATCGAGGCGGAATTCGGCGCGCTCCTGGGCCGCGTGCAGTGGGTCAGCCTCGGTGGCGGCATCCATTTCACCGGTGAAGGCTATCCGGTCGATGCGCTCGCCGCGCGGCTGAAGCGTTTCAGCGACAGGTTCGGCGTGCAGGTCTATCTGGAGCCGGGCGAAGCGGCGATCACCAATTCCACCTCGCTGGAAGTGACCGTCCTTGACCTTCTGAACAACGGCAAGGACCTGGCCGTGGTCGACAGTTCGATCGAGGCGCATATGCTGGACCTGCTGATCTACCGGCAGCCCGCGAAACTGCCGCAGGCGGGCGATCACGCCTATCAGGTCTGCGGCAAATCCTGCCTTGCGGGGGATATCTTCGGCGAGGCGCGGTTCGAGCGGCCGCTGAACGTGGGCGACCGCATCTCGGTCGCCGACGCGGCCGGCTATACGATGGTCAAGAAGAACTGGTTCAACGGCGTGGCCATGCCGTCCATCGTCCTGCGCGAGCCGGACGGCTCCGAACGCCTGGTCCGGCAATTCGGCTACGAGGATTACGCCTCCAGCCTGTCATGAGAGGGAAACCTCTCCCCTTCCCCTGTCCTGAAGATAAGGAGACAGCCGAAGTGAAACGGAATGTATTGATCATTGGCGCCGGTGGCGTCGCGCAGGTCGTGGCACATAAATGTGCGCAAGCGAACGAGGTGCTGGGCGACCTGCATATCGCCAGCCGGACCAAGGCAAAGTGCGAGGCGATCATCGCCAGCGTGCACGAGAAGCGCGCGATGAAGGTTGCAGGGACATTCGAGGCCCATGCCGTCGATGCGATGGACAGCGCGGCCGTCGCGGCCCTGATCCGGCAGACGGGCGCCCGGATCGTGATCAACGTCGGCTCCTCCTTCGTCAACATGACGGTCCTTCAGGCCTGCATCGACACAGGCGCGGCCTATATGGACACCGCGATCCACGAGGATCCTGCCAAGATCTGCGAGACGCCGCCCTGGTACGGCAATTACGAATGGAAGCGCCGCGAGGCTTGCGAACGGGCCGGCGTGACCGCGATCCTCGGCGTGGGTTTCGACCCCGGCGTCGTCAATGCCTATGCGCGGCTCGCGGCCGACGACTATCTGGATACGGTCGAAAGCATCGACATCGTCGACATCAACGCGGGCAGCCACGGCAAATGGTTCGCCACCAACTTCGACCCCGAGATCAATTTCCGCGAATTCACGGGCACGGTCTATTCCTGGCAGAAGGGCCAGTGGCAGGAAAACCGCATGTTCGAGGTGGGCCGGGAATGGGACCTGCCGGTCGTGGGCCGCCAGAAGGCCTACATGACCGGCCATGACGAGGTCCATTCGCTCGCCGCCCGCTACCCGGAAGCGGACGTGCGGTTCTGGATGGGCTTCGGCGATCACTATATCAATGTCTTCACGGTGCTGAAGAACCTCGGCCTTCTCTCGGAGAAACCGGTCAAGACCGCCGAGGGGCAGGAGGTGATCCCGCTGAAGGTGGTGAAGGCCGTGCTGCCCGACCCGGCGTCGCTTGCCCCCGACTACACCGGCAAGACCTGCATCGGCGACGTCGTGAAGGGCCTCAAGGACGGCAAACCCGCCGAGGTCTTCATCTACAATGTCGCCGACCACAAGGAAGCCTTTGTGGAAACCGGCAGCCAGGGCATTTCCTATACCGCGGGCGTCCCCCCTGTCGCCGCCGCGATCCTGATCGCGAACGGCACCTGGGACGTGGGCCGGATGGCCAATGTCGAGGATCTCGACCCCAGGCCCTTCATCACGCTCCTCAACCGCATGGGCCTGCCGACACGGATCAGGGACGCGACCGGCGACAAGCCGGTCGAATTCGCCTGATCCCCTTCATTGTGGCCCAAATATCCCGGAGGGGTGTGGGGAGGCAGCGCCTCCCAACCCGGCTCAGATCAGGCCCAGACGCACCGCCAGCCAGACCGAGCCGAACAGGACCGGCTGGTGGATCAGATAGACCAGAAGGCTGTGCCTGCCCGGCAGCGTCAGCCAGTAGAGCGCACCCTCGCGCCCTGTACTTGACCGCCAGCGTGACCAGAGGCCGAAGTGACCTGCCCACTTGCCCGCGGCCAAACCGGCAAGGACCGGGGCAAGCCAGGGGAAGGTCGGCACATAATCGACGGCATGGACCGGCAGGGTCGTGAGCCCCGACCAGAGAAGCCAGGGCGTGTCGAACACCCCTGTTTGCAGGAACCGGGGCGCGAGCAAGGCCGCGAGCGCGGCGGCAAAGGTCAGCGCCACCGGCAGGCGCAGGAACAGAAGCCCGATCACGCTCGACACGGCGATCGAATGCAGGATGCCGAAGAAGACGAAGCTTCCCGCACCGAAGAGCTTCCATGTCCCGAAACTCACCAGCGCCGCCCCCGCCGCGATCTGGGCAAGGCGCCTCAGGAAAGCGGCCCAGCGGATGCCCGACCCGTGCGCAAGCCAGAGGCCGATGCCCACGAGGAACAGGAACGTCCCGGCCACGGCGCGCGCGTAGATGGCCCAGAAACCGGTCACCATCACCTCCGGCCCCAGCCGGCCGAAGGCGGCAAGGTCATAGCCGAAATGATAGATCGCCATGGCGACAAGCGCCGCGCCGCGGGCAAGATCGAGCGCGTTGATACGGCCCCGCGCCACGGGCGGGGCATCAGTCGCCATACGGATCCTGCGGCCCCCGGTCGTCCGACAGCGATCCCTGGCGTCGGGCGATCAGCACCTCGATCGCGTCGGCCAGATGGATTTCGGCAATCGCATGGTCGCCCCGCTCAACCCGGATCAGATGCGCCTCGTGCAGCACATCGGCATGGGAATAACCGAAAGGCGGCTCGAACCGATAGGCGGCAAGCTCCACCAGCAGGCCCATCGGATCGCGGAAATAGATCGAATCCATGAAGCCGCGATCCTTGACGCCGGAATGGGAAATGCCCCGTTCGTCGAGCCGCGCCACCGCCTGAGAGAAGGTCGCCTTCGACACGGCGAAAGCGATATGATGCAGCCCGCCGACATGCGGCTTGCGCGGTGTCGGGCTTGGCACCCTGTCTTCGTTGGTGAAGACGGTGATCAGCCGCCCGTCGCCCGGATCGAAGTACAGATGCCCCTCGCCCGGGTTGTCGAGGTTCGGCTGGTCGAAGACGAAAGGCATGCCCAGGACGCCTTCCCAGAAATCGATCGACGTTTGCCGGTCGGCGCCGAGAAGGGTGATGTGATGAACCGCCTGCACCTGGATCTTGCGCATCTTTGCCTCCGCACCGCTGCGCCGGCCTGGCGGCCCCGACAGGATTCGAACCTGTGACCTACCGCTTAGGAGGCGGTCGCTCTATCCCCTGAGCTACGGGGCCCGATGACCTGACGGCACCGACCGTTTCGACCGACCGGTTCGGCACCGCTCGGTCCTTCATCCAGACCGTGGATAGGCTTTGACCGCCGCGAATGCAAGCGGCGGGCGGGGCGGCGGCTTTTCTTTGCCCGCCCGGATTTCTTTACCGCTTGTTAGCCGCGCGCGCCGATCCTGTCGCCAGACGAACGGAGCTGCCATGACCCAGCCGGTAGAAACCCAGCGCGATCCGGTCGAACCGGCCGACGCCAACCCGTTGAACGCCGCCGTCACCAGCCGCGACCGCGAGGCGATGGCAATGGTCCGCCGGGCGCTTGAGCGCAAGGATGTGATGCTGGCCTTCCAGCCGGTGATCAGCGTCGCGCGGCCCGACCGGCCGGCCTTCTACGAAGGGTTCATCCGGCTTCTGGACGAAACCCGGCGAATCATCCCCGCGCGCGACTTCATGGGATCGGTCGAGACGAGCGAGATCGGCCGGATCATCGATTGCCTGTCGCTGGAAATGGGCCTGCAGGCGCTTGCCCGCGCGCCCGGCCTGCGGATGGCGATCAACATGTCGGCGCGCTCGATCGCCTATCCCGGCTGGATGCGGACATTGCGGCGCGGGCTCAGGGCCTGCCCGACGGCGGCGGAACGGCTGATCCTGGAAATCTCCGAGGAATCGGTGATGGTGATGCCTGATATTGTCGCGGTCTTCATGAAGGAACTGCAGAAACAGGGCATTTCCTTCGCGCTCGACGATTTCGGCGCAGGCATGACGAGTTTCAGATATCTCAAGCAATTGCTCTTCGATTTCCTCAAGATCGACGGCCAGTTCATCCGCGGCATCGCCGACAATCCCGACAATCAGTGCATGGCGCGCGCGCTTCTGGGCGTGGCGCGCGAGTTTGACATGTTTGCCGTCGCGGAATCGGTCGAAAACGCGCGCGACGCCGATTGCCTGGCCGCGATGGGGATGCATTGCCTGCAAGGCTACTACTTCGGGGCGCCTTCCGTGACCCCGCCCTGGAAGGCGGAAAAGCAGAAGAAAAGCGCCTGAGACCGCAATCGGTCATTTTGCGGCCGCGACATACTTGACGCTCCGGCGCCATCGGTCATGCTGCAGGGCGGCAAGGGGCACGGCCGGGTGTGGGCGGCCCCTATCGCAAAGCAAAGGATAGAGCATGACCAATGTCGTAATCGTCTCGGCCGCGCGCACAGCGGTCGGCAGCTTCAACGGCTCTTTCGCCAATACGCCGGCGCATGATCTCGGCGCGGCGGTGCTGGAGGCGGTCGTGGCCCGCGCGGGCATCGACAAGGCCGAGGTGAGCGAGACGATCCTCGGCCAGGTGCTGACCGCCGGTCAGGGCCAGAACCCGGCGCGCCAGGCCCATATCAAGGCGGGCCTGCCGCAGGAAAGTGCGGCCTGGTCGATCAACCAGGTCTGCGGTTCGGGCCTGCGTGCCGTGGCGCTGGCGGCCCAGCATGTGCAGCTTGGCGATGCGGCGATCGTTGCCGCGGGCGGGCAGGAAAGCATGTCGCTTTCGCCCCATGTCGCGCATCTGCGCGCGGGCCAGAAGATGGGCGACCTGAATTTCATCGATTCGATGATCAAGGACGGGCTCTGGGATGCGTTCAACGGCTACCACATGGGCGTTACTGCCGAAAATGTGGCCGAACGCTGGCAGATCAGCCGCGACCAGCAGGACGCCTTCGCTCTGGCCAGCCAGAACAAGGCCGAGGCGGCGCAGAAGGCCGGCAAGTTCGCCGACGAGATCGCGCCCTTCATCGTGAAGACCCGCAAGGGCGATATCACCGTCGACCAGGACGAATATATCCGCCACGGCGCGACGATGGAGGCGATGACGAAACTGCGCCCCGCTTTCACCAAGGACGGCACGGTCACGGCGGCGAACGCTTCGGGCCTCAACGACGGTGCGGCGGCGGTGCTGGTGATGACCGAGGAAGAGGCGGCCAGGCGCGGCCTGACGCCGCTCGCCCGCATCGCCTCTTACGCGACTGCAGGTCTTGATCCGGCGATCATGGGCGTCGGCCCGATCCATGCCAGCCGCAAGGCGCTGGAGAAAGCGGGCTGGAAAGCCGCCGACCTCGACCTCGTCGAGGCGAACGAGGCTTTCGCCGCGCAGGCCTGCGCCGTCAACAAGGACATGGGCTGGGATCCGGCGCGGGTGAACGTGAACGGCGGCGCAATCGCCATCGGCCACCCGATCGGCGCATCCGGCGCGCGCATCCTCAATACGCTTGTCTTCGAAATGAAACGTTCGGGTGCCAGGAAAGGCCTCGCGACGCTGTGCATCGGCGGCGGCATGGGCGTGGCCATGTGCCTGGAGCGCGCCTGAGCGCGGCATCGCAGCGACATTTTGCTGCAAATGCAGAAAACCGGGCGCAACAATGTTGCGCCCGGTTTTGCATTTGGCTAACGCTGTTTCAAACGGCATTCATTACGGGAGAGAATCATGGCACGGGTAGCATTGGTCACGGGCGGGTCGCGCGGCATCGGCGCGGCGATTTCGGTGGCGCTGAAGGCGGCGGGCTACACGGTCGCGGCCAACTATGCCGGCAATGACGAGGCGGCGGCGGCCTTCACCAAGGAAACCGGAATTCCCACCTACAAATGGTCGGTCGCCGACTATGACGCCTGCGCCGAAGGGATCAGGCGGGTCGAGGCAGACCTCGGCCCGGTCGACGTGCTGGTGAACAATGCGGGCATCACGCGCGACGCGATGTTCCACAAGATGACGCCCCAGCAGTGGAAAGAGGTGATCGACACCAACCTTTCGGGCCTGTTCAACATGACCCATCCCCTGTGGTCCGGCATGCGCGACCGCAAGTTCGGCCGCGTGATCTCCATCTCCTCGATCAACGGCCAGAAGGGTCAGGCAGGTCAAACCAACTATTCCGCCGCCAAGGCGGGCGACCTCGGCTTCACCAAGGCGCTGGCGCAGGAAGGCGCGCGGGCGGGGATCACGGTGAACGCGATCTGCCCGGGCTATATCGCGACCGAAATGGTGAAGGCGATCGACGAGAAGGTACTGAACGAGCGGATCATTCCCCTGATCCCGGTCGGCCGCCTGGGCGAACCGGAAGAGATCGCGCGGATCGTCTGCTTCCTTGCCTCCGACGAGGCGGGCTTCATCACCGGATCGACCATCAGCGCCAACGGCGGGCAGTTCTTCGTCTGACCGTGCCCGTGCAACCGGCGGCATTTCGCGACGAAGGGCCGCCGGTTCACAGATAGCCTTCGCTGCGGAAACTCAGCACATTGCTGCGGCCGATGATCAGATGGTCGTGGACCACAAGGCCCAGCACCTCGGCTGCATCGCGCACCTGATTGGTGACGAGGATATCGGCCTCCGACGGGTTCGGGTCGCCCGACGGATGGTTGTGGACAAGGATCAGCGCCGAGGCGTTCAGTTCCAGCGCGCGCTTGACCACTTCGCGCGGATAGACCGGCACATGGTCGACGGTGCCCTTCGCCTGCTCCTCATCCGCGATCAGGATGTTCTTGCGGTCGAGGTAGAGGATGCGGAACTGTTCGGTCTGCCGGTGCCCCATCGCCGCACGGCAATAATCCAGAAGTGCCTCCCAGGACGACAGCACCGGCCGGTTCATCACCCGCGCCCGCGCCAGCCGGTGGGCCGCGGCCTCGACGATCTTCAACTCCTGTATGACTGCGGCGCCGACACCCGCAACCTCCTCCAGCCGCGCGGGCGGCGCCGACAGCACCCCTTCGAACGTGCCGAACATGTCCAGAAGCCGCCGCGCGAGCGGTTTCACATCCTGTTGAGGGATCGCCCGGAACAGCACCAGCTCCATCAGCTCGTAATCCGGCATCGCCGCCGCGCCGCCGGTCATGAACCGTTCGCGCAGCCTTTTGCGGTGATCGCGGATGTAAGAAGGCAGCTTGCCGTCAGGAAGCGCCGTACCCGGCGCCTCGTCTTCACCGAAGAGCGGCAGGGAAGCTTCCTCGAAGGCGGGACGAGTCGGGCACATGACACAAGGCTCGCGCGCCATGGTGAAGGAAAGGTTAACGCTTTCCCGATGGCGGGACCCCGGCCCCGTCAGAAATCCAGATCGGCGTAATGGGCGGGTGGCAGGAAGCCCGGGATCTGGTCGGCGAGGATCGAGCGGAACGAGGGGCGCGACTTGATCTTCGCATACCAGTCACGCACGTTCTGGCTGCGGTTCCAGTCGACGTCGGAGATATAGTCGAGCGCGGAAAGATGCGCGGCGGCCGTCAGGTCGGCGAGCGTCATCTGGTCTCCCGCCAGCCAGCGGCGCTGATCCAGAAGCCAGCTCATGTAATCGAGATGGTATTTGATCCGGCTCGCCCCGGTCTTGACGTTCTTCGAATCCGGGTAACCCTGCCCCATGATCTTCTTGTTCACCCGCTCGTAAAGGAGTTTCGACGTGACTTCCTCGTGGAATTTGTCGTCGAACCAGGCGCAGAGGCGGCGCACCTCGTAACGCCCGTCGATATCGCGCGGCATCAGGCGCGGCTCGGGCACCGATTCTTCCAGAAGCTCGCAGATCGCCTGGCTTTCGGACAAAGTGCGGTTGTCGATCTTCAGGACCGGCACCTTGCCGGCCGGATTGCGGCGCAGGAAGTCCTGGCCCTGCTCCCAATAGCGTTCCTCCACCAGTTCGACCTCGATCTTCTTCTCGGCGAGCGTCAGGCGCACCTTGCGGCAGAAAGGCGAGAGGGGAACGTGATAGAGCCGGGCCATGTCCATCATCGGGTCTGGGATCATCCGTCCTGATAGCCGTGCGGCAGCACCCGTTCAATACGATAGTACGAGAGGTGCGGGCGCAGTGCGGAAATCGGCCTGCGGTCTCAAGCGAGCGTGCGGAAGCTGACAAGCCAGGCGCGGTCGTCACGGTGGGCCGGATCGGCGGCCGGGCCGTAGATCATCGCCTCCTGCCGTTCGGGCGGGGTGATGCGGCCCGCGAGTGCCTTGAACGCGGCAGAGAAACCGGCGCCGTCCCAATGTTTCACATTGACCGAGATCACCACCAGCGCCTCTGGCGCCGCATAGGCCAGAAGTCCGGCGATCGCCTCCGGCCCGACATGGCCGAGGGTGAAGGTACCGGAACTGACGATGCCCCGGTAATGCGCCTGGGGGAGCGCCATGGGCCTGGTCACGTCCGCTTCGAGAAGCCGCGCGTACAAGCCCTTGGCCCTGGCGACGGCCAGCATCTCGGGCGAAAGGTCGATCCCGTCGATCGGGCCGATCCCGGCCCGCGCCAGCCCTGCCGCGCAAAGTCCAGTGCCCGCGCCAACGTCAAGAACTGGCCCGCTGCTCCCGAGTTCGATGAAACGCCGCGCGACATGGGCGGGCAGAAGATAGTCCTGCCCCGCCGCGAAATCGCCGTCGTAGCTTGCCGCCCAGTCGCGATAGAGACGCCGCGCGCCCTCCGCACCGTCAAGCGCATAGGCCGCGTCAAGGGATGGATCGTCACTCATCCCGCAAGCGGACCATGCGGCAACAGGTCCGTCAAGGCCCGCTTGAATCCCGCACGCGCGCCGGGGATAGTCGCGCCATGACGGGAACGCTTCTCATCCTCGGCCACGGCTATTCGGCCGCCGCCCTCTCGCGCCGATTGCTGCCGCAGGGCTGGACCGTGATCGGCACCACCCGCAGCGCGGACAAGGCCGAAATCTTGCGCGCCTCGGGCGTCGAACCCTTGATCTGGCCGGGTGCACCGCTTGGGCCCGCACTTGGGCGTGCCACCCATCTTCTGGCCGGGATCGGGCCGGGGCCCGAGGGCGATCCGGTGCTGGCCGCGCACCGGGCGGAGGTCGAGGCCGCCGCGCCGCATCTTGCCTGGGCGGGCTATCTGTCGACGACCGGTGTCTATGGCGACCATGCGGGCGGCTGGGTTGACGAGGAAACGCCGCTTGCACCATCGACCGCACGCGGGCGGGCGCGGCTGGAGGCAGAGGAAGCCTGGCAGAAGCTTGCCGCGAGGACCGGCCTTGCGCTGCATATCTTCCGGCTGGCGGGCATCTACGGCCCCGGGCGCGGGCCGTTCCGCAAGGTGCTGGATGGCACGGCGCGCCTCATCATCCGGGAAAACCAGTTCATGAGCCGCATCCATGTCGATGATATCGCCGCGGTTCTTGAAGCCTCGATCCGGCGCCCGTCGCCGGGCGCTGTCTATAATGTCTGCGATGACGAGCCGACCTCGCCCGAGGAAGTGCTGATCCATGCCGCGCGGCTTCTCGGCCTGCCGCCGCCGCCGCGCGTTCCCTTTGACGAAGCGCCGATGTCGGCCATGGCCCGCAGTTTCTATGCGGAATCGAAGAAAGTGCGGAATGACCGGATCCGGACCGGCCTGGGCGTCAGTCTCGCCTATCCGACCTATCGCGAGGGGCTGGCGGCGATGCGCGCGGCGATGACGCAAACGGGCAGGGACGATGACGAATGACGACAGCCTGAGAGATTGCTGCATCGCGGGGGGCGGGCCGGCGGGGCTGATGCTTGGCTATCTGCTGGCCCGCGCCGGGCTGAAGGTCACGGTTCTTGAAAAACACGCCGATTTCCTGCGCGATTTTCGCGGCGACACGATCCACCCTTCCACGATGGAAGTGATGGCGCGCCTCGGGCTTCTGGAGGACTTCCTGAAGCTGCCGCATCAGAAGGTGCCGTCGGTCGCGGCGAATTTCGGCGGGGAGGAACTGATTCTCGGCGATTTCTCGCATCTGAAGGTCGCGGCGCCGTATGTCGCGATGATGCCGCAATGGGATTTCCTGAATTTCCTTGGCGCGCATGCCGCCGCCTTCCCTGGCTTCGATCTTCGGATGCGGACCGAAGCGACCGGGCTGATGTTCGAAAAGGGCCGGGTCGTCGGCGTCCGTGCCAAGGGACCTGGGGGCGAGGTCGACATCCCCGCCAGCCTTACCGTTGCGGCCGATGGGCGCACTTCCGTTCTCAGGCAGGCGGCTGGACTTGAGGTGATCGACCTCGGCGCGCCGATCGACGTGCTGTGGTTCCGGCTCTCGCGCCGGACAAGCGACACCGACCAGACGCAGGGCCGCTTCGACCGGGGCCGGATCTTCATCATGCTGAACCGGGGCACCTACTGGCAATGTGCCAAGGTCATCGCCAAGGGCGCGGAGGAGCATATCCGTGACGCGGGACTTCTGGCCTTCCGCGAGGAGCTTCGCCCGCTTCTGCCCTTCACCGACGACCGCACCGAGGAGCTGCGCGACTGGGATCAGGTCAAGCTTCTGAACGTGCAGGTGAACCGGCTGAAACGCTGGTGGCGGCCGGGCTTTCTGGCCGTCGGCGATGCCGCGCATGCCATGTCGCCGGTGGGCGGGGTGGGCGTGAACCTCGCCGTGCAGGATGCGGTCGCTGCCGCCAATCTGCTGACCCGCCCGCTGATCGCCGGAACCCTGACGGATGCCGATCTTGCCGCGGTCGAGAAACGGAGGCTCTGGCCGACGCGGGCAACGCAAGCCTTTCAAGTCTTCGCCCAGAACCGCGTGCTGGCACCGGCCCTCGCCGCCGCTGCGCCGACGCGGCGCGCACCGCTCGTGGCGCGTCTGGTCGCCCGGCTGCCCTACCTCAACCGCTTGCCCGCCCGGCTGATCGGCATCGGCCTGCGCCCCGAGCTGCCCGATCCTTCCTTGCCGACGGTCAAGGCTCCGTGAGCCATTGAAGCATTCGCTTGCGGCGCTATCATCCACCCCCATATGCGTGCGGCAACGGCAGCGAAGGGAGTGACGATGACCACCGCGACCAAGACCTATGCCAAGACCGACGAAGCGATCTCCCGGCTGAGCCCGGAACAGTACCGCGTGACCCAGACCGACGGGACCGAGCGCGCCTTCACCGGCGAATATTGGGACCACAAGGAACCGGGCCTTTATGTCGA
The DNA here is from genome assembly GCA_041397305.1 of Paracoccaceae bacterium. Lineage (GTDB taxonomy): Bacteria > Pseudomonadota > Alphaproteobacteria > Rhodobacterales > Rhodobacteraceae > TMP-24. Next base: position 322,499 of record JAWKWX010000003.1, read on the forward strand.
CGTGGTCTCGGGCGAGCCGCTTTTCTCGTCCGACGACAAGTTCGACAGCCATTGCGGCTGGCCCTCGTTCACCAGACCGGTCGTGGACGACCATGTCGAGGAACTGGAGGACCGCACCCACGGCATGATCCGCACCGAAGTCCGGTCAAAGCACGGCGACAGCCACCTCGGCCATGTCTTCCCCGACGGGCCGCGCGACCAGGGGGGCTTGCGCTATTGCATCAATTCCGCTTCGCTGCGGTTCATCCCGCTCGACCGGCTGGAGGCCGAGGGTTACGGCGAGTTCGCGGGCAAGATCAAGGGAGGCAGGTAAGATGGCAACCGAAACCGCAATCCTCGCCGGCGGCTGCTTCTGGGGCATGCAGGATCTGATCCGGCGCATGCCGGGTGTGATCGCGACCCGCGTGGGCTATACGGGCGGCGATGTCGCCAATGCCACCTATCGCAACCATGGCACCCATGCCGAAGGGATCGAGGTGATCTTCGATCCGGCGAAGATCAGCTACCGCCAGCTTCTGGAGTTCTTCTTCCAGATTCACGATCCGACCACGCTGAACCGGCAGGGCAATGACCTCGGCACCTCCTACCGCTCGGGCATCTATTACCTGAGCGAGGCGCAGAAGGCCGAGGCCGAACGCACCATCGCCGACGTCAATGCCTCGGGCATCTGGCCGGGGCGGGTGGTGACCGAAGTGAAGGCGGCCGGACCGTTCTGGGAAGCCGAGCCCGAGCATCAGGACTATCTGGAGCGCTACCCCAACGGCTATACCTGCCATTTCCCGCGCCCGGGCTGGAAATTGCCCAAAAGCGCGGCCTGACCGGTGGCCTAATCTTCGGCGGTTGCGGGCGGCACCAGCGCCCGCAACCGCTGCAAAAGGCCGTGAAGCATGTCCGCCTCGGCCGCACCGAGTTGCGCCCTGAGGCTTGCGTCGTAGGACAGCGCGTGCTGGCCCAGGTCCTCAAAGACCACCTGCCCCTTGTCGGTCAGGGACAAGATCTCGACCCGTCCGTCCCGCTCGCTCGGCGCGCGCGCCAGAAGACCCGCCTGTTCGAGCGCCGCCACGGCACGGCTGACCTTGGTCTTCTCGACATGAGAGATGCGGCAGATGTCGCGCGCCGTCATCGCGCCGAACTTGCCAAGGTTGGCCATCACCCGCCATTGCGTGCGCGTCATGCCGTACCGCTCGCGATAGATCGCCTGAAAGCCCCGGCCAACCGCTTCTGCCGCCTGATTGAGCATATAGGGCAGAAACCGTTCGAGATCGAAGTCGGGGTCGGGGTCTGTCATTCCTGCCCTGCCGGTTCCTGACGTTAATCTTGCGCTCTTGCGCGGTCTGGATGCGCGGCCTGAAACGCCGGCAGCGCCTCAAGGGCTGCGGTGACCGCCATGGTGCGCGGAAAGGCCGACATATCCACCCCCCAGCGCTGCGCATTGTAGATTTGCGGCACCAGACAGATATCGGCGAGCGTCACGCCATCGCCATGGCAATAGCGGCCGGTCGCATCGCGCGACAGAAGCGCCTCGACCCCCTCCAGACCCAGCGGAATGAAATGCCGCATCCAGCCTTCCATCGTCGTGCCGAGGCTGACGGCATGTTTTGCCACGCGCAGATTGCAGACCGGGTGGATATCCATCGCGATGGCATGGGCCGTTGCCCGGATCCGCGCGCGCCGTCCCGCGTCGCCGGGCAGCCAGCCCGCGCCGCGCGTTTCATCCAGATATTCCAGGATCGCCAGGGACTGGGTCAGCGTCCGGCCATGGATATCGAGAGCCGGAACAAGACCCTGCGGATTGCGGGCCAGATGGTCTGGCCCACGCTGCGCGCCGTCGACAAGATCGACGCAGACCGCGCGAAAGGGAATGGCCAGCAGCCCGAGCGCGATGCGCACGCGGTAGGCCGCCGACGAACGCCAATAGTCATAGAGAACGGTTTCGGGCACGGAAGCGCTCACAACAGTTGCACCTGCAACTTTATCTTGACTTGGTTGCAAGTGCAACTATTAATTGGCCGCAGTCTCGCAGGGGAGTCGCAGCCCCGCCCGATCCGATTGTGGAGGATGACATGACCGCACATGCGCTGCCCAAGGGAATGATCCGCGCCCCATCCGCGCGCGGCCCGCACGAAGGCTACATGCCCGGCTTCGGCAATGATTTCGAAACCGAGGCGCTGCCCGGCGCCCTGCCGCAGGGCAGGAACTCGCCCCAGAAATGCAACTACGGCCTTTACGGCGAACAACTGTCCGGCACTGCCTTCACCGCGCCCTCGCACCAGAACGAACGGACCTGGTGCTACCGTATCCGGCCGTCGGTGAAGCACACCCACCGGTTCGCGAAGATCGACCTTCCCTTCTGGAAATCCGCACCCTGCATCGACCCCGATATCGTCTCGCTCGGCCAGTACCGATGGGATCCGCTGCCGGTGCCTGCCGAACCGCTGACCTGGAGCACCGGCATGCGGACGATGGTGACGGCGGGCGATGTGAACACCCAGACCGGCATGGCGAGCCACGTCTATCTGGTGACGGAATCGATGAAGGACGAATATTTCTTCTCGGCCGATGGCGAACTGCTGGTCGTGCCGCAGGAGGGGCGGCTGAGATTCTGCACCGAGCTTGGGCTCATCGACCTCGAGCCCAAGGAAATCGCCATCCTGCCGCGGGGCCTCGTCTACCGGGTCGAGGTGCTGGAAGGCCCCGCGCGCGGTTTCGTCTGCGAGAATTACGGCCAGAAGTTCCAGCTGCCCGGCCGCGGGCCGATCGGCGCGAACTGCATGGCCAACCGGCGCGACTTCAAGACGCCGGTTGCGGCCTTCGAGGATCGCGAGGTGCCTTCGCGCGTGGTGGTGAAATGGTGCGGCCAGTTTCATGAGACGAAGATCGGCCACAGCCCGCTCGACGTGGTGGCCTGGCACGGCAATTACGCGCCGGTGAAATACGATCTTCGCACCTATTGCCCGGTCGGCGCCATCCTCTTCGATCACCCCGATCCATCGATCTTCACCGTGCTGACCGCGCCGAGCGGAATCGAGGGGACGGCGAATATCGACTTCGTCCTCTTCCGCGAACGCTGGATGGTGGCCGAGAACACCTTCCGCCCGCCCTGGTATCACAAGAATGTCATGTCCGAGCTGATGGGCAATATCTACGGAGTCTATGACGCCAAGCCCAAGGGCTTCGTGCCGGGCGGCATGTCGCTGCACAATTGCATGCTGCCGCACGGGCCGGACAGGCAGGCGTTCGAGGGCGCCTCGAACGCCGACCTTGGTCCCGAGAAACTCGACGAGACCATGAGCTTCATGTTCGAGACCCGCTTCCCGCAGCATCTGACGCCTTTCGCGGCGCAGGCGGGACATCTGCAGGAAGATTACATCGACTGCTGGGGCAGCCTCGAGAAGAAGTTCGACGGCACGCCGGGCGTGAAGTAAGGCCTGGCCGCAAGGCGGGGGGCGCTGCCCCCCGGACCCCCCGGGATATTTCCGAACGAAGGATAGACGGGCCGCACGGCGGTTCCCCTCAGCGGTTGCGCCGTTGTCGGAGATGCCCGGGAAGGGCGAGCGCCCCGGCGGTCGGCGCGCGTTCGATCCGGCGGTATTCGCGGCCGTCGTCGGCGCGTTCGGCAAGCCCGTGGCCGATGAGCGAGCGGCGCTGGCGCCTGGCGAAGTCGGAAAGATCGGGGACCGACAGGGAAATGGCAGCAAGGCCATGTGCCACGTACCTTCGGTACGCTCCGCTGTCGAAGAAAGTCCGCCGGTCGCCGCCTGACGGTGAGAGCGTCCGATGAAAACGCCTCGGTCGTGAGGGGCAGGTCTGGCATTCCGTCCGGGCCGGATCGGCAACGTCTTGGTGAACTGCGGACCGGCCCCCTGATGGCGCCGGTCCGCCTTCCCGATCAAGGCCGCGCGCCGTCAGGCCTCGGCATGTTCCTTCGATATCCGCTCGGCCTCGCGCCCGTAAAGCTCCTCGTAATGATCGAAGCGCGCCTCGTGCCAGGCGGTGCCCTGGGTGGCCGAGCCGAGCGCGGTGACCAGTTCCTCCTCGGCCGACGCGGGCAGCAGCGCGCGGAAAATGTCCCAGCCCCGGCAGGCCGGATCGCGGTCGAACCCCAGGACCTGGCCCTTGAGCGACGAGATGAGCGAGACCATCGAGCCCGCATAGATCGAGGGGATGTGGATCTCGACCCGGTCGACCGGCTGCAGCAGAACCGGACCCGCCTTGGAAAGCGCCTCTTTCACCCCTTGCCGCCCGGCAGTGCGGAAGGCGAAATCGGAACTGTCGACCGCATGGTGCTTGCCGTCGGTCAGGGTGACCGCGACATCGATCACCGGAAAGCCGAGCGGCCCCTTCACCAGCGCATCGCGCGCGCCCTCCTCGACCGAGGGGATATAGTTGCGCGGCACCGCGCCGCCCTTGACCACCTCGGTGAAGGCAAAGCCCGCACCGCGCGCCTGCGGCGCCACGGTCATCGCCACATCGGCGAACTGGCCCGCCCCGCCGGATTGCTTGCGATGGCGGTAATTTTCCTCGACGCTCGCCGAGATCGTCTCGCGGTAGCTCGGTGCCGGGACATGGGGGTCGACATCGACGCCGAACCCGTCCGCGAGCTGCGAGACGACCGCGCGCAGATGCATCGGCCCCTGCAACCGCACGACCGCATGGCCGGTCGCCTCGTCCTGGGCGATGGTCAGGCCCGGATCGGTCTCGCCGAGCTTGGCGAGCGCGGCAGACAGGCGGGCATCGTCTTTTTCATGTGCGGGCGTCAGAAGCCGGGCCATCGCGGGGGGGGCGCTTGCCGCCCAGTCGGGGGCGGGCGCGCTGCCCGAAGCGGTATAGATCGCGCCCGGGTTCAGATGATCGGCCTTGACCGAAAGCGCGACATCGCCCGGCGCCAGACGGTCATGGCCGGATTTGCCGCCCAGTTCCGACAGGCCGCCGATGGTGGACCCACCAAGGAGCGCACCTTGCGCCACGCCATCGGCAAGCGCGCGCAGGAAGGTGCATTTGCCCAAGTGCTTGCGGTTCTGGGCATGGAAGCCGACCGCAAGCGCCTCGCCCGCGCCGAGCCGGTCACGCAGCGCCTCGACCCCGGGCGCCTCGTGGCGCAGCGCCTTCATCAGGCGCGTCACGCCATTGGCATGACTGGCGGCGCCAAGGAAACAGGGCAGGATCACGCTTTCCTGGGTCTCGCGCCGGGCGATTTCAAAGAGCGCGCCCTTCGCGGGCTCGTGATCCTCGATCAGTTCCTCAAGCAGGTGATCATCATATTCCGACATATGTTCCAGAAGCACGGTCCGCGCTTCCTTCTCGCGATCGCTTTCCGAGGCGGGCATCTCGACCAGGACCGAGGGCAGGCCCTCGCGGTAACGCCAGGCGCGCTCGGATATCAGGTCGACCGCGCCGACGATCTGCCCGCCCTCGCGGATCGGGATCTGGCGCAGGACGATGGCGTGCGACGTATAGGCCTGAAGCTCCGACACCACGTCGCGTATCTGGCCCTTCGGCGCATCCATCCGGTTGATGAAGATCAGGCAGGGCGTGCCGGACGCCTCGATCGCGCGCAGATAGGGCGCGGCCAGAACCGCCTCGTTCGGGTCGGGCGCGACGCACAGGACGGCGGCATCCGATGCCAGCAGCGACTGGCCAACCATACGCGCATATTCGGGGCCGCCCGCGAGGTCGATGGCACACCAGGGCTCGCCCATGAAAGTGAAGCGCGACAAGGCCAGATGCCCCGCCTGTTCCACCTTCGGCGGATGGCCGTCCAGTTGGGCCATCTGCTTCACAAGCTCGGTCTTGCCCGACTGCGAGGGCCCCATAACCGTGATGAGCCGCATGATGATCGCTCCCTTCCGGCACGAGCGGGAGGCGCCGGCGAAATGCCGCGACCCGCGTGCCATCGGGCCGATCCGCCCTGCCCCTCACTCTCTGCCCCGAAACCGGACCGGTCAAGGCCGCGTTTTCCCGCGCCCGTTGCAAGCGACATCCGATCGCCTCACGTTCTGTCCCGAAATACTCCGGGGTGAACCCCGGACCTGTCCGGGGGAGGGGCAGAGCCCCTCAGCGCCCTTCGAAGTGCGGCGCGCGCTTTTCGAGAAATGCGGTCACCCCTTCGAGGAAATCCGCGCTCTGCCCGCAGGCGCCCTGCAGCCGCGCCTCAAGCGCCAGCTGGGCGTTCAGATCATTGGCATAGCTTGAACGCAGCGCCTCTTTCACCGCGCGGTAGGCAAGGCCCGGCCCGGCGGCGAGCCGGGCGGCGCGGGCCTGCCAATGGGCGTCGAAGGCTTCGTCCGGGACCGCTTCCCAGATCATGCCCCAGTCGGCGGCCTGCCGCGCCGCGATCCGGTCGGCAAACAGCATGGCGCCCATGGCGCGCGCGAACCCCACCTGGCGCGGCAGCCAGTAGGTGCCACCCGCGTCCGGCAGAAGGCCGATCCGGGTGAAGGCCTGGATGAAGGCCGCACTTTCCGCCGCGATCACCACGTCCGCCGCCAGCGCGAGGTTGGCCCCTGCCCCCGCGGCAGCCCCATTGACGGCGGCGATGGTCGGCAGCGGGCAATGATAGATCGCGTTCAGAAGCGGTTCATATTCCTCCCTGAGGACCGCCTCGAAATCGACCTCGCCCGGGGTTCCGGCGTCGGCGAGGTCCTGGCCCGAACAGAAGGCTTTGCCCGCGCCGGTCAGGACGACAACCCTTGCCTCGGCCTCGGCGCGTGTGAGCGCGGCGCGCAACTGAAGCCGCAGGTCGCGATTGAGGGCGTTCATGACGTCCGGCCGGTTCAGGCGCAGGGTCGCGACGCCGTCCCTCAGATCATAGATCACGCTGTCGCTCATGCTCGCCTCCGCTTCTCGCCCCGATGCTAGGCGCCCGACGCGCGGCGGGAAAGCGCGCGCGCGCTCTGACGTTGCGGCACAGTAGAACCGCTTCAGTCTTTCAGAAGTTCGGCGAGCCGCGCCTCTTCCGCATCGCTCAGCGGGCGGGTCTGACCGGCCTCGCGCCCCCGCCGCACATAAAGCCCGGCGCCCCCGAGCGCCGCGAGAAGCAGTGTCGGCGCCGCGAGCCAGAGGAAGAGGTTCGCCCCGGTCGCGCGCGGGCGGAAAAGGATGAACTCGCCATAGCGGTCGGTGAGATAGGCCACCGCCTCCTCGTCGCTGTCGCCCGCCACGAGCCTTTCGCGCAGGGCAAGACGCAGGTCGCGCGCGATCGGCGCGTTCGATTCGTCGATCGTCTCGCCCTGGCAAACCGGGCAGCGCAGACCTTCCGACAGGGCCCGCGCGCGGGCTTCGAGCGTCGGATCGGCAAGGATTTCGTCGGGCTGCACCGCGCCGGCCGGAGCCGCAAGGGCAAGGAAGGCCATGAAGAGAACCCTGCGCATGGTCATTCCGCCGGCTGGGCCAGCGGCTGGCGCCGCGCGCCCACGCCCACCCGCAGGCGCCGGTCGCTGAGGCTGAGCGCGCCGCCGAGCGCCATCATCAGCGCACCCGCCCAGATCCAGTTGGCGAAGGCTTTCACATAGCTGCGCACTGCCCAGCTGCCATCCCCCTGCCGGTCGCCGAGGACGAGGTAGATATCGTCGAGAAACCCGTTGGCGATCGCCGCCTCGGTCGTCGGCATTGCCGCCACGGGATAGACCCGTTTCTCGGGGTAGAGCACGGCAACCTGGGCGCCGCCCTTCATCACCCGCATCGTCGCCATCGTCGTGAAGTAATTCGGCCCCTCACCCTCCTCGACCTTGTCCAGCACCACTTGATAGCCGCCAAGCGGGAAGCTCTCTCCCACTCTCACGGTACGGATATCCTCGGTGCTCCAGCCGGTCAGTGAGGCGATGCCGACGAAGGTAACCCCGAGCCCGGCATGAGCGAGGGCGCGCCCCCAGTCGGCGCGCGGCAGGCGCACGAGGCGCGCGGGCCTGCGACCGGCCCTGATCCAGAGATCCAGCGACGCGCCCGCGACCAGCCAGACGCCAAGGAGAATGCCGAGGGGCGCAAGCGCCGAGCGGCCACTGTTGACGGCGAAAGCAAGCGCCATGAGCGCAAGAGCGAGGAGCGCCGCCGCGACGAGCGTCCGGGCCGCACCGGCGAGCCGCCCGCGCTTCCAGGGCAGTATGGCGCCCAGAGGCAGTGCGATGGCGAGGATGACCATCAGCGGTGTGAAGGCCGCATCGAAAAACGGCGCGCCGACCGAGAGTTTGCGCGCGAAGGCGGCCTCGGCGATCAGCGGCCAGATCGTGCCGATGAAGACCACGAAGGCGGCGACCGCCAGCAGGATGTTGTTCAGGACCAGCGCGCCCTCGCGGCTGACCAGTGCAAAGGCGCCGCGCGCCTGCATCCGGTCGGCGCGGAACGCAAAAAGCATGAGCCCGCCACCGATGAAGACCCCGAGGATCATCAGGATGAAGACCCCGCGTTCGGGATCGTTGGCGAACGCATGGACCGAGGTGATGACGCCCGAGCGCACGAGGAAGGTGCCGATCAGCGAGAAACCGAAGGCAAGAATGGCAAGAAGGATCGTCCAGGCCTTCAGGACCTCGCGCTTCTCGACCACGATCGCGGAATGAAGCAGTGCGCCTGCAAAAAGCCAGGGCATGAGGGAGGCATTCTCGACCGGGTCCCAGAACCAGAACCCGCCCCAGCCGAGCTCGTAATAGGCCCACCAGGAGCCTAGCGCGATGCCGACGGTAAGGAATATCCAGGCCGCAAGCGTCCAGGGCCGGACCCAGCGCGCCCAAGCGGCATCGACCCTTCCCTCGATCAGCGCCGCCATGGCGAAGGAGAAGGCCATCGAGAGCCCGACATAGCCGAGATAGAGAAAGGGCGGATGGAAGGCCAATCCCACATCCTGCAGAAGCGGGTTGAGATCGCGTCCGTCGAAGGGCGGCGAGGCCAGCCTGAGAAACGGGTTCGAGGTAAAGAGGATGAAGGCGAGGAAGGCCAGGCCGACCATCGCCTGGACTGAGAGGACCCGGGCGCGCAGCGCCGGTGGCAGATCCCTGCCGAACCAACCCGCGCAGGCGCCGAAAAGCGCGAGGATCAGCACCCAGAGGAGCATCGAGCCTTCGTGGTTCCCCCAGGTCCCCGCGACCTTGTAGAGCATGGGCTTCAGCGTATGGGAGTTCTCGAAAACGACCTTGAGCGAGAAATCCGAGGTCACGAACGCATGGACAAGTGCCGCGAAGGCCGCGGCGATCAGCGCGAACTGCAGGGTGGCGAGCGGCGGGCCGAGCGCCATCCAGCGCAGGCGACCGGTCTCGGCCCCGAGTAGCGGCACGACGGCCTGCAGCACCGCCGTGGCGAATGCGAGGATCAGGCAGAAATGGCCAAGCTCGGTGATCATGCGCGCGAGCTTAGACGCTCCGGCCGGAAAGGGAAATGGGGCGGCGCTGCGTCATCCCGCCGCCAGCCTGCCCGGGCGCCTGATGCCGCGTCGACGGGTGGTGTGCGCGCGGTGGCCGAAGGCCATCGACGGGCTACCGGTCGCGCCCGCGCCGCAATTCCCTGAGCGCGGGATTGTCGTCATTCGTGCGCGCCTTCTTGCCCGCGGGGGCCGCCGTCGCCTCCGCCTGAGATGCAGGCACGGGTGCGCGCAACCGGAAATAATGCGCCTCGCGCGCCCCGAAATAGAAGCCCACGATCGCGGTCAGGAGCCACCAGAGCGGCTCCGGCACGAAATTCAGGCCCACCATCCGGCGGGAGAACCCGTCCGGATCGACCATCGCATAGACGAACAGGCCGAGCGTGCCGAAAGCGAGGAAGGGCCGCGGCAGCCGGTTCAGCCCGTTGACGAACCGGTCGAAAGGACCCGGCATCGCATATTGAAACTCGGCCCCATGTTCGTCGATCGCCGCCAGATAGGCTTCGTGCGCGGCCTCCATCTTTCGGGTGGCATTGGGGGTGAAGGCCCCGGCCACATCGGCCACGGCCTGCCCCAATGCAGCGGCGCCTCCGGAACCGGCCAGAGCCCTGCCGATCAGCCCCATGCTTTCGTCCTTTCCCGATGTTCGGCCGCGCTCAGATGGAAGCGCGGCGAGATGAATTCTTCCGCCCGGAGGATCCAGCCGCCCTTGCCGCCATCCTTGCGCCGGGCGTATTTGCGGCTCGCCGGGCGCAGGTCGGCCAGACGGTAATAGTAGTTCCGCCGCGCGATCCCGTAGGCATCGGCCAGAAGCACCGGATCGGGCGCAGCCGCCTCTGCCGCCGCGGTTGCCGTATCAGGCCCCATCAGCCCGTCGACCTTGAGCCCATGGCCCAGATCGTTCAGAAGCCGCTGCAGCAGTTTCACCGCATTCGCCCCGGCATTCACATACATGTCGAAAACCGAGGGTTGCAGTGCTTCGGGCAAGACCCCGAGACCCGGCCTGATGAAATAATGTTCGACGAAAATCTCCGCTGCCGCCGCCTCGGACAGCGCCTGCACATCGGCCTCGCTCACCCTGCCGTCGCCGTTCAGGTCGCGACCGAGGCGCCGCAGCGTCGCGAGCGTCACCCCGTGATTTGTCGCCCCGCCCGGGTCGTCAGGATCGTTCACATAGCCGCCCTCGCGGGCGACAATGGCCTGGGCAATGTCCTGGACTGTCTGCATGGCCTTCCCCGAAAACACCGGGGAAGGCTGGCGCCGAAAGGTTAATTCGTCGCGGGGGCGGCGTTCGGATCGACGTAGACGCCCTGTTCCTTCAGCGAATCGATCACTTCCTTGGGCATGTAGTTTTCGTCGTGCTTGGCCAGAAGCTCGGTCGCCTGGAAGACCCCGTCCTCCATCCGCCCCGTGGCCACCGTCCCCTGCCCCTCGGCGAACAGATCAGGCCTGGGGTTGTTCCCGACATAGGCAACGAGAACGTCGGCATTGGTGTCGGTGAGCGTGAAGGTGAAATGCACACCCTCGCCGGGCAGGATGGAGCCTTCCTTCACCAGCCCGCCAAGGCGGAATATCTCGCCTTCCGCGGGTGGATGTTCGGCGACCTGCGTGGGCGAATAGTAGAAGTTGATCCCGTCCCTGAACCCGATGCCGATCAACGCAGTCGCCCCGAACAGCGCCGCGAAGGCAAGAAGGATCACCTGGATGCGGCGGGTTTTCTTCAGGCTTCTCATGGGAAGACCGGCGCCAGCATCAGCCCTTCCGTCTCGGGACGGCCAAGCATCAGGTTCGCATTCTGGATCGCCTGCCCCGAGGAGCCCTTGGTCAGGTTGTCGAGCGCCGCGACCACGATCGCCCGCCCCGGCAGCCGGTCGCCAAGGACGCCCAGATGCACGAAGTTCGATCCCGCGATCGAGCGGGTCGAGGCGAGCTGGCCCATGGGCAGGACATGCACGAAGGGCTCGTCGGCATAGCGGTCGGCAAGCGCCTTGTGGATCGCCGTCGCCTCGCCCCTGACATAGACCGTCGCCAGAATGCCCCGGTTGAAAGGCATCAGATGCGGCGTGAACTGGATGCGGACCGGCCGGCCCGCGACCTTGGCGAATTCCTGGTCGAACTCGCCCAGATGCCGGTGGGCGCCGCCCGCCGAATAGGGATAGGTGCCGCCCGACAGTTCGGCATGCAGCAGGTTTTCCTTCAGGGACCGGCCCGCGCCGCTGACGCCCGCCTTGAGGTCGAGGATGATCTCGTCGAGGTCGATCACGCCCGCCTCGATCAGGGGCCGGATGGCATATTGCCCGGTTGCGGCATTGCAGCCCGTACCCGCAACCAGCCGCGCTACACTGATCTCGTCGCGGTAGAATTCGGTCAGGCCGTAGACGGCTTCCTTCTGCAGATCGACTGCCGCATGCGGCTTGCCATACCATTTCTCGTATTCAGCCGGATCGCGCAGCCGGAAATCGGCCGAGAGGTCGACGATCTTCAGGTCGCGCGGCAATTGCGCGATCACCGCCTGGCTGGTCGCATGCGGCAGGGCGCAGAAACAAAGGTCGATCCCGGAAAAGTCGATCTCCTCGATCTTTTGCAGGACCGGCAGCTGCAGATGGGCGAGGAAGGGAAAGACCCCGGCCATCGCCATGCCCGCCTTGCGGTCGCCCGAGAGCGCCGCGATCTCCATCCCCGGATGGGTGGCGATCAGGCGCACCAGTTCGGCCCCGGTGTAGCCCGATGCTCCGAGAATGGCGATTCGCTTGGCCATGGCCGCCTCCCTGTCCTTAGCGCGTGATGCCGGGGCGGCACGTGAGATTCAATCGAAAAATCGCCTGTGCCGCTTAGGCGCGCGGTGTCCGCTTCCGTCGGCGCCGGGCAACGGCCGCGAACGGCAGGAGCGCCCCGAACATCAGGAAAGCCGCGGGGGGCAACGGCACCGGCGTCGGGGTGTAGACGATACCGTTCACCGGCAAAAGCCCGCTACCCGCCCTGATCTCCGGTCGCGCCGGATAGTCGAAGGCAATCCGCACCACACCGTTTGCATGGATGCGCAGCGCAAGGCCGAAATCGCCCGCGGGCGCCCGGTAGGCCGCCAGGATAGACCCGCCGCCCTGGCCTGTGAGCAGGGTGAAGGCCTCGACCTCGCTCATGCTCATTCGCGCATTGAGCGTCCGGTAGGCCGAATAGCCAAGGAGGCCCGTGAACGAGAAGGCATGCCGCCAGCGGCCATCGGAGAGCCCCGGGATCAAGAGGCGCTTCACGGCGGGCGCAGGCGCATTGCCGCTAAGCGCGACCACCTTGCTCAGCCGCGGTTTCCGCGCAACCGCCTCGGGCATGTCCAGCGCGAGGCTGACGCTGCCAAACCGCACGTCGAACAGCGGCGCCGCCTGCGCAGCGGCAAAAAGGGCGCTGCCCAAGACAACTCCCAAAACCGCGCGGACCGCCCCGCGTATGACCATCCGAATGGTCATTCTGGTCCCTGTTTCGCCGTTTCTTCCGGAAAACTAGGGGCGAAAGGGGGCCTCAGCATGGCGAGACCATGCAGGCGGGCGGGCGAATATGAGCAGAAATGCGGCGGCGGTCAGGCCGTCTCGAAAGCGATCCGGCGCCTGAGGAACTGGGTCGCGCGGTCAGAGACCGCACGCGGATCACCTGTCGTCAGAAGCTTCGCTTCCCGGCCCGGACCAATGAATTCCGGACGGCGAACCAGATAATCAGCCAGGCTGTCAGCCACGAGGCCCGCCTGCGAGAAGACCCGCACGGATGGGCCAAGCGCTTCCTGAAAAGTCTTTTGCATCAAGGGATAATGGGTGCAACCAAGGACTGCTGCCTCCGGCTTCGGCATCCGTCTCTTCAAGGCATCAACATGGGATCGCACCAGCGCTTCGGCGAGGATCTCGTCGCCCTGCTCGATCGCATCGACCACGCCGCCGCAGGGCTGCGCCTCGACGTCCACCCCTATGGCGCGGAAAGCCAGTTCGCGCTGAAAAGCCCGGCTTGCGACCGTGGCCGGCGTCGCAAAGAGGGCCACATGCTTGACAGCGACCTCGCGCGGCGGAGAATTGTCGCCCCACTGCCGTTCTGTCAGCGCTTCAATCAGCGGAACGAACACTCCGAGCACTCGCTTGCCCTCGGGCACCCAGGTTTCCTGCATCCGTTTCAGCGCGGCGGCCGACGCGGTATTGCACGCCAGGATCACCAGATCGCAGCCCTCGTCCCAGAGCCGTTCCACCCCCGCACAGGTCAGGCGGAAAATGTCGTCGGCATCGCGCACGCCATAAGGCGCGTGGGCATTGTCACCGTAATAGACGAAGGGAACCTCCGGCAGCCGTTCGACCACCGCCTCATAGATGGTCAGCCCGCCGAGACCGGAATCAAAAATGCCAACCGCCATGCTGCCTCCTGTCGCTGCGCGTGTCATAGCAGGCGCGAGGCGAAAATCCATCCCGTGCGTCAGTGACCCGAACGGTGAGCGGCCTATTCGGCCGCCTGCCGGGCGGGTGCTCCGCCAGCGCGGATCACCGCCAGAAGCTCCTCTCGCCGGATCGCGGCTTTCTTTACCGATGCTTCCTTCACCGGACCATATCCACGAATATCCTGCGGCAGGCGGGCAAGCGCCAGCGCCGCCGCTTCGGTCGCGGGTGTGACGCTTGCGAAGGCGAGGGCCATGTCGGCCTCGTACTGGGCGATGAGCGCGCGTTCGGCCCGGCGCTCGGCCGAGCGCCCGAACGGGTCGAGGGCCGTGCCGCGCAGGCGCTTCATCGCTGCGAGCAGGCGGAAGACCGCCAGCATCCAGGCGCCGAATTCGCGCTTCTCCGGCCGCCCCTCCGGACCCTTGCCGCCGAGAAGCGGCGGCGCAAGGTGGAAGGTGAGCTTCAGATCGCCGTCGAAGATCGCCTGCGCGCGCTCCGCGCTCGTCAGATGCAGCCGCGCCACCTCATACTCGTCCTTGTAGGCGAGGAGCTTGTAGAAGTTCTCTGCAACCGCCGCCTTCAGCGCCTCGGGTGCAGAGGCCACCAGACGCCGGTACCTGTCAGCGTAGCTTGCATCCTGATACTCGGTGAGGCGACGTACGCGGTCTTCGATCTTTTCGTTGAGAGTCAGCGGCTTGTTCGACTGTTCCTGCGTGAGCTCCGCGACCGCCGCCGGATCGACCGCGGCCCATCTGCCGATCTCGAAGGCGCTCAGGTTGCCCTTCACCGCGGCCCCGTTCAGCTCCACCGCCCTCTTGATCGCTTCCCGCGTCAGCGGCAGCAGGCCGCGCTGCCAGGCGGCGCCGAGCACGATCATGTTGGAATAGATCGAATCGCCCAGGAGCTTTTCCGCGAGTTTTGAGGCATCGAAGAAACTGGCACCATCCTTCAAACGCGCCTCCAGTGACAGGCGCAGTCGGTCGGCGGGCAGTTTGAAATCGCGGTTCTTCGTGAAATCGCCGGTCACGATCTCATGCGCGTTCACCACGGCGCCGGTCCGCCCCTCGGTCATCAGCCCCAGCGTCTTGGCGCCCGCCGTCACCACCAGATCGCCGCCGATCACGCAGTCCGCCTCGCCCGTGGCAACGCGGATCGCTGAAATATCAGAAGGTTTCTCGGCGATCCTCAGGTGAATATGGACGGCGCCACCCTTCTGGGCGAGGCCCGCCATCTCCATCATCCCGGCGCCCTTGCCGTCAAGATGCGCGGCCATCGCCAGAACCGCGCCGACCGTCACCACCCCGGTGCCGCCGACACCGGTCAGCACGGTGTTGTGCGTGCCCCGGATCGCGGGCAGCGCGGGCTCGGGAAGATCAGGCAGGCGGAAATCCTTGGCACCCGCCTTGCGCACCGTGCCGCCCGCGACCGTCACGAACGACGGGCAGAAGCCCTTGAGGCAGGAGAAATCCTTGTTGCAGGACGATTGGTCGATCGCGCGCTTGGTCCCAAGCTCGGTCTCGACCGGGACCACCGAAACGCAATTCGACTGGACCGAGCAATCGCCGCAGCCCTCGCAGATGTCGGTATTGATGAAGACCCGCCGGTCGGGATCGGGGAAAGTGCCCTTCTTGCGGCGGCGGCGCTTTTCGGCGGCGCAGGTCTGGACATAAAGAATGGCGGATACGCCATTGATCTCGCGATATTTCTCCTGAACTGCCATCAGATTGTCGCGCAGATGAACCTCTATCCCCGGCGGGAAGTCGGACAGATTCACCGCCTCTTTCGGATCATAGACCAGCGCCACATGTTTCACGCCCATCGCCAGAAGTTCGCGCGCGATCTGCGGCGCGGTCAGGTCACCTTCGGCCTTCTGGCCGCCGGTCATGGCGACGGCGTCATTGTAGAGGATCTTGTAGGTGATGGTGGTTCCCGCCGCCAAAGCCGCACGGATCGCGAGCATGCCGGAATGGTTGTAGGTCCCGTCGCCGAGGTTCTGGAACACATGGCCGCGCTTGGAAAACGGCGCCTCGCCGACCCAGTTCGCGCCCTCGCCGCCCATCTGGGTGAAGCCTACCGTATCGCGGTCCATCCACTGGACCATGTAATGGCAGCCGATCCCGGCATAGGCGCGGCTGCCCTCGGGCAGGCGGGTCGAGGAATTGTGGGGGCAACCCGAGCAGAACCAGGGCTTGCGCGCGATGATTTCGGGCGCATTGTCGGCGCGCTGCGCCGTCGCGATCGCGGCCAGGCCCTTCTTCACCTCCTCGGTGCCGCGCCCTTCCTCGATCAGGATACCGCCGATCTTTTCGGCGATCATGATCGGGTCGAGCGCGAAGCGGGTCGGGAACAGCTCCTCCCGATGCATGCCCCCCGCACCGCCCTTGTACCAGCCATAGACACGGCGGCCCTGACGGTCGTCGAAGATCGCTTCCTTGATCTGCACTTCCAGAAGCTTGCGCTTTTCCTCCACCACCACGATCAGGTCGAGCCCTTCGGCCCATTCGTGGAACGAGGTCATGTCGAGCGGGAAGGTCTGGCCGACCTTGTAGGTGGTGATCCCCAGCCGCTCGGCCTCCTCCGCGTCGATGCCCAGCAAGGCGAGCGCATGGATGAGGTCGAGCCAGTTCTTGCCCGCCGCGACAAAGCCGATCCTGGCCCCCGCCCGGCCCCAGACCCGCTTGTCGATGCGGTTGGCGCGCGCGAAGGCCTCTGCGGCGAAGCGCTTGTAGTCGATCATCCGCGCTTCCTGCGCGACCGGCGTATCGACTGGCCGGATATTCAGCCCGCCCTCGGGCATCGGGAAATCGGGGGTGACGAACGACAGCCGGAACGGATCGCCATCGACGACCGAAGTCGCCTCGACCGTGTCCTTCATGGTCTTGAGCCCGACCCAGACCCCGGCGAAGCGCGACAGGGCCCAGGCATAAAGCCCGTAGTCGAGAATTTCCTGCACGCCGGCGGGCGACACGACCGGGATATAGGCATCGACCATCGCCCAGTCGGACTGGTGCAGCACGGTCGAGCTTTCGCCCGTGTGATCGTCGCCCATCGCCATGATGACCCCGCCATGGGGCGAGGTTCCCGCCATGTTGGCATGCCGCATCACGTCGCCCGACCGGTCCACCCCCGGCCCCTTGCCGTACCAGAGCGCGAAGACCCCGTCATAGCGGCCTTCGCCGCGCATCTCGGCCTGCTGGGTGCCCCAGACAGCGGTTGCCGCCAGATCCTCGTTGAGCCCGGGCTGGAAAAGCACGTCCGCTTCCTTGAGCCGCTTCTCCTCCCGCCCCATCTGCATGTCGACCCCGCCCAGCGGCGAGCCGCGATAGCCGGTGACATAGCCCGCCGTGTTCAGTCCCGCCGCACGGTCGCGCGCCTTCTGCATCAGCATCAGCCGCACCAGGGCCTGGGTGCCGTTCATCAGGACCGGCGACTTGGAAAGGTCGAACTTGTCGGAAAGCGAAATGTCCTGGCGCGTCATCCTGCCCTCCCCGGCGATGCTGCTGACCCCTGCAGTATAGGTCATAATTGCTGACCAATAAAGAGATTTGTCAGGCCCTTTCCATATTTGGCTTTGGTGACTATCTGCTTTCAGGCTATCAAGCGGGCAATCGCGCCGCGCGCTGCCCGCAGACAGATTGTGCGGTCCACGCGCGGGAATACGAACGGATCGAAGCGTATGGACTGGGACAAGCTCAGGATATTTCATGCCGTCGCGGACGCAGGGTCGCTGACCCATGCGGGCGATGTGCTGCACCTCAGCCAGTCGGCCGTCAGCCGCCAGATCCGGTCGCTTGAGGAAAGTCTCGACACCACCTTGTTCCACCGCCATGCACGCGGACTGATTCTCACCGAACAGGGCGAATTGCTGTTCGAGGCGACCAAGTCGATGAACAACCGCCTGGAAGCCGCCGCCGCGCGCATCCGCGACAGCGAGGAAGAGGTGTTCGGCGTCCTCAGGGTCACCACGACCACGGGCTTCGGCACGCTCTGGCTCGCGCCGCGCCTGCCGAAGCTTTACCAGAAATTCCCCGACCTGAAGATCGAGCTGATGCTGGAGGAACGCGTCCTCGACCTGCCCATGCGCGAGGCAGATGTCGCGATCCGCATGAAGGAGCCGAGCCAGGCAGACCTGATCCGGCGGCGTCTGATGAACATCCGCATGCGGCTTTATGCAACGCCGGAATATCTGTCGATGAACGGCACGCCCCAGCGCATGTCCGAGATCGCCAACCACCGGCTGATCGCACAGAACCCCAATACGCCGCAGGTGGCAGCCGGGGCCGATCTGGTGCAGCGGCTGATGGAATATGAAATCCGCTCGACCCTGACGGTGAACAATTATTTCGGCGTCCTGCAGGGCGTGCTGAACCATCTCGGCATCGGCGTCCTGCCCGACTATCTTACGGCCGACTTCCCGCATCTGGTCCGGGTCCTGCCGGATGTGGAAAGCGAGGAAGTGCCGGTCTTCCTCGCCTATCCCGAGGAGCTCAGACAATCCAAGCGCGTCGCGGCCTTCCGCGACTTCGTGTCGGAAGAGATTGCAAGCTACCGCAAGCGCCAGTTGCGCGAGGAAGCCGCCTGAATGGCCGCAAAGTGAGGCATGCGCGCAACGCATGACGGCCATGTTGCAAGTGCAGCAGGATTTTTCTTGAAGCTCCCGTTGCCCGGCACTAGATGACGCTCATGAGCGGCGGTCGAGGCAACTCCCCCCGTTCATACCTCCCTGTTGGACTTGGGCCGAGCTTGTCTCGGCCTTTTTTTTGCGCGGATTGTCCGATCGGCACTTGCGCGACCCTCGGCCAGACTTTGGCACGCCCAGCCGGGCACACATCTGCTTTCACGCTAATGCAGGGCGAAATCGCACCCTTGAGGCACCCACAATCAGCGCTCCGGGGCTGATGGCGAAATAAGCGGCTGGCGTGAGGCCCAGATGAAGTACTCTTCCTAAGGTAGCTGCATCGCCATATTTTTGCTCAGATTCAGGAGCAGCATACCCGCATGGTTGCAACCAGTCCCGTTTCTCGCCCCACTTTGTGACGAAAGGACTGAGCCATGAAAATATGTTTTGATCGAGCCGTTCTTGGCGCTACGATTCTTTGTTCTTCGCTCGCGGTCGCCCCGCAAAGCGTAGTCGCATTGGATCTCGGCGGCGGAATAAGCATCGGTGGCGGCGGGATCAACGTCGGCGCCGGCGCGGGTGTCGGCGGTGTGAACGCCGATGTCTCGGCCTCAATCGGCGGCGGCAGTGGTGTCACCGCGGGCGCCGGCGCATCGGTCGGTGGAACCGGCGTGAACGTGGGTGTCTCGGTTGGCACCGCTTCTCCAGGCACTCCGGGGACGCCCGGCACTCCCGGCACCCCGGGGGTAACAGGAACACCCGGGGTGGTTCCGGCCGTCGCCACTGCGCCTGCAACGGCGCCCCTGCCGATGTATCTGCTGGGCATGCTGGTGATTACCTCCGACTCGCAGCCAATTGGCCATGTCGAAGACATCATCGCCCAGGGAGACAGCTTCCTCGTCCGGGTCAAGCTGGTCGATACGATTGATGCCCCTGTCCGGTTCGTGCGGCTGAAGTACGAACGGGATCCGCGCGCGACGACCGCGCTGAAGCTCAGCATGAACTTCGTGCAGTTCATGCGCCAACTCTGACGGGAGGGACGCGGCCGTCGGCCCGTTCCGACGGCCGCATCTTCAGGAATCGTCCTTACCCCGACCATCTGCCGGCGAAGGCCGGTGTGCGACGGGGGCAGAGACATCAGGTGTCGACAGGGCCCAGTTCCGACAGACGCCTGGCAAGAAAGGCCGCGTCCTGCGGGCGGGTGCAGAGTGCGATCGCCCGCGCGTAGGCGCCGCGCGCCTCGCGCTTGTGGTTGGCCCGACGCAGCAGATCGGCCTGGGCCGCGTGAAACGGCTGATAGTCCGCGAGCTGCGTCTCGAGGTTCGCCAGGTCCAGAAGCGCACTGGCCAGCGCGCCGGTTTCTGCCAGGACGACAGCACGATTGAGGCGAACGACGGGCGTCGGTTCGAACACCAGCAACCGGTCATAGAGGGCTAGTATCGCCTGCCAGTCGGGCCCAAAGGGTCTGAGCCTCAGCGCCGCAAGCGCGGCCTTGATACGGTAGGGACCGTCGCCGGGACGGGCCATGGCGGCGGTCAGGATACCCAGCCCCTCGCCGATCATCGCCCAGTCCCAACGGCCGGCGTCCTGCCGATCCAGAGGCAGCGACATTCCCGCGTCATCGGTGCGCGCATGCCGCCGCGCCTCGGTCAGGAGAAGAAGCGCCAAGGCGCCCTCCACCTCCGCCTCCTCGGGGCGAAGCGCAACGAGAAGCCGCGCCAGGAACAGGGCCTCGGCGCAGAGGTCGCAATCGGCAGCGGCGGGGCTGTCGTAGCCCGCCGTATAGATCAGGTAGATGACATTCAGCACGGACCCGAGCCGCCCTGGCCAGTCCTCGGGCTCCGGCACCCGGAACGGAATGCCCGCGCCCGCAATCTTCGCCCTGGCGCGGCTCAGGCGCTGGCCCATCGTGCTCTCGCTGTCGAGGAAGGCCGCGGCGATAGCACGCGTCGACAGGCCGCAGACCGTGCGCAGCGTAAGCGCAACGCGGCTCTTTTCATCGAGGGCGGGGTGGCAGCAAGTGAAGATCAGACGAAGGCGTTCGTCCGCGATCATGTCCGGGTCTTCCGTCTCTTCCCGCGCCAGACGGGCGAGCGCCTCTGCTCCCGCTTCGTCACGTTCGGCGCGGCGCAGCCGGTCGATCGCCTTGCGAAAAGCGACGCGGATCAACCACGCGTCGGGACGAAGCGGCACGCCGCTCCGTTCCCAGTGGGTCAGCGCCGATGCGGCTGCGTCCTGAAAGGCTTCTTCGGCAAGATCGAACCTTCCGAGGCGGGCGATCAGGGCGGCAAGGATGCGCCCCCTGTCGCCCTCCGCCGCGCGCCTCAGCGCTTCGGCGACCGTTCCGGTCAAGAAAAGACCACGACCGGCCGCAGTTCGACCGTGCCGTAGCGCGCACCGGGAATTTGCGCGGCCCACCGGATCGCCTCATCGATATCCGCGCAATCCATCAGATAGTATCCGCCAAGATGCTCCTTCGTTTCAGCGAAGGGCCCATCCATCGTTTCGACCTTGCCGCCCCGGACCCGCACCGAGGTCGCGGCGCTGGTCGGATGAAGCGCATCGCCCGCCTTCATCAGGCCCGCCTCCTTCAGCCGCTTCGTGAATTCCATGTATTCGTTCGACATCTCCGCCCCCATCGGCGGCGTTCTTGCAGGATCGGTATAGATCAGCGCCATGAACTGCATTCACGTTCTCCACTGTTGAAACGAGACCCGCGGCGGGATTGCCCATTGTCTCATGCACCAAGGACGTTGGCGCAGGCAATTTTTCGACAATGGGGCGAAAATATCTTTCCGGCAGCCAAAGCCCGCCGCCACCCCTTCCCCTGCCCGCGCCCATGCCCTATGAGGCGCCGCATCATCCCGAGGAGAGGAAGCCCATGACCGACCCCGTGATCACCCCCGAGCTTGTGGCCGCTCACGGGCTGAAGCCCGACGAGTATGACCGCATTCTGGAGATCATCGGGCGCGAGCCGACCTTTACCGAACTTGGGATCTTCTCAGCCATGTGGAACGAGCATTGTTCCTACAAATCCTCGAAGAAATGGCTGCGCACGCTGCACACGACCGGCCCCCAGGTGATCTGCGGTCCGGGCGAGAATGCGGGCGTCGTCGATATCGGCGACGGTCAGGCCGTGATCTTCAAGATGGAGAGCCATAACCACCCCTCCTATATCGAACCCTATCAGGGCGCCGCGACCGGTGTGGGCGGCATCCTGCGCGATGTCTTCACCATGGGCGCGCGACCGATCGCCGCGATGGATGCCCTGTCGTTCGGCCTGCCCTCGCATCCGAAGACGGCGCATCTGGTCAAAGGTGTGGTCGAAGGGATCGGCGGCTATGGCAATGCGTTCGGCGTGCCGAACGTGGGCGGCGAGGTCCGCTTTCACGCAAGCTACAACGGCAATTGTCTGGTAAACGCCTTTGCGGCAGGTCTCGCGGACGCCGACAAGATCTTCTATTCGGCCGCCTCGGGCGTCGGCATGCCGGTCGTCTATCTGGGCGCCAAGACCGGGCGCGATGGCGTGGGCGGGGCCACGATGGCCTCGGCCGAGTTCGACGATACGATCGAGGAAAAGCGCCCGACCGTGCAGGTTGGCGACCCTTTCACCGAAAAGCGCCTTCTGGAAGCCTGTCTGGAACTGATGGCGTCCGACAGCGTGATTTCGATCCAGGACATGGGGGCCGCGGGCCTGACCTGTTCTGCGGTCGAGATGGGCGACAAGGGCGGCCTTGGCATCAAACTGATCCTCGACCATGTGCCGCAGCGCGAGGCGCAGATGAGCGCCTACGAGATGATGCTCTCTGAAAGCCAGGAGCGGATGCTCATGGTGCTGAAGCCCGAAAAAGAAGCGGTCGCCCGCGCCATCTTCGTCAAATGGGACCTCGATTTCGCCATCGTCGGCGAGACGATCCCGGAAGACCGGTTCCTGATCCTGCATGGCGATGACGTGAAGGCCGACCTGCCGCTGTCGAAACTGTCCTCCAGCGCCCCGGAATATGACCGGCCCTGGGTCGAGACCCCTGCCCCGGCGTCGATGGCGCCGGTCCCTGCGATTGACCCGATCGAGGCGCTGAAGGCGCTCATCGGCTCGCCCAACTATGCGGCCAAAACCTGGGTCTATGAACAATATGATACGCAAGTGATGGCCGACACGGTCCGCGCCCCGGGCCTTGGCGCGGGCGTGGTGCGGGTCCATGGCACACCGAAGGCGCTCGCCTTCACCTCGGACGTGACGCCGCGCTATGTGAAGGCCAATCCCTACGAGGGCGGCAAGCAGGCGGTGGCCGACGCCTGGCGCAACCTGACCGCGGTGGGTGCCACCCCCCTCGCCGCGACCGACAACCTGAACTTCGGCAACCCCGAAAAGCCCGAGATCATGGGCCAGTTCGTCGGCGCCATCAAAGGCATCGGCGAGGCCTGCCGGGCCTTGGACTTCCCGATCGTGTCGGGCAACGTGTCGCTTTACAACGAAACCGACGGCAAGGGCATCCTGCCGACGCCAACCATCGGCGCGGTGGGCCTTCTCGCCTCGCTGGACGACCTCATCGCGGGCCGACCCGCCGAGGGTGACGTCGCGATTCTGATCGGCGAGACGACCGGTCACCTTGGCCAGTCCGCCCTTCTCTACGAGGCCTTCGGGCGCGAGGATGGCGACGCGCCGCATGTCGATCTGGCGCTGGAACGGAAGAACGGCGATTTCCTGCGCGCCAACCGCAAGCTCGTGAAGGCCGCCTCCGACCTCGCCGACGGCGGCCTTGCGCTTGCCGCGTTCGAGATGGCCGAAGGCGCGGGCCTGGGCGTCCAGATCGGCGCCAGCGACATCGGCCAGCTCTTTGGCGAGGATCAGGCGCGCTATCTCGTGGCCTGCAATGCGGCCTCCGCCGACGCCCTTCTGGCCGCGGCCCGCGATGCGGGCGTTGCCGCCAGCCGCGTCGGGCATTTCGGCGGGTCGGACATATGTTTCGGCGCGGCAACCGCCCCGCTCGCGGCCCTGTCCGCCCTCTACCGGTCGGCCTTCGCGAAAGCGGTGGCCTGACCCGCGACATGCGCGCCCTTGCCTGGGTCAGGGGCGCGACCTACATTGAGACGAAAGACCCGAGCGAAGGACGGCCCATGCCGATGGAAGCCCATGATATCGAAGCGCTGATCCGCGCTTCCTTTCCCAAGGCGCAGATCACGATCACCGATCTTGCCGGCGACGGCAATCACTGGGCGGCCGAAGTGATTGATGAGTCCTTCCGCGGCCAGAACCGCGTCCAGCAGCAGCGCGCGGTCTATGCCGCGCTGAAGGGCAAGATGGACGGCGCCCATGGCGAACTGCATGCGCTTGCGCTGACGACCAAAGCACCGGAGTAGATGATGACCACTGCAACAGCCCTCGACCAAATCCGCGACACGATCGAGAAGAACGATGTCGTCCTCTACATGAAGGGCACCAAGGCCATGCCCCAGTGCGGCTTTTCCAGCCGCGTGGCGGGCGTGCTCAATTACCTCGGCGTCAATTACGTCGATGTGGATGTGCTCGCCGATGCCGACATCCGTCAGGGGATCAAGGATTTCTCCGACTGGCCGACCATCCCGCAGCTTTATGTGAAGGGCGAGTTCGTGGGCGGCTGCGATATCGTCACCGAGATGACTTTGTCGGGCGAGCTTGACCAGCTTTTCGACCAGAAGGGCGTGGGCTATTCGAAGGACGCCGCCGAAAAGATCCGCGAAGCGAACGCCTGAGCGCGACAGTACGGCCGATCAAAAAGGCGCCCCAAGGGGCGCCTTTTTGCGTCCCCCTGCGGCGCAAACGTGGGCGGGTGCGGCGCAGGAAGGGGCGCGCCGCGCCCTCACCCCGCGAGACGGTCCTCGATCTGGTCCGCAAGGGCTTCGGCCCGCGCCGCGATCTCGGCCATCGAATCGACGACGGGCTGCGGCAGGACCGGCACCTCCACCCGCTCGACCTGGGTGCGCGCATCGCTCGCCACCCGCTCGGCCAAGGCCGCGCGATCCTCGGCGGCGCGCAGCTGATCCTCCAGCCCCGCGGTCTTGTCGGCCAGCATCAGCCCGGCCATCAGCAGCATCCGTGCCTCGGGCAAACGCCCGATCTGGCTCACCAGCGCCTGCGCCTCATTGTCCAGAAGCTTTGCCGCCGCGCGCAGGAAATGTTCCTCCCCCGGCTGGCAGGACACGTCGAACTCCCGCCCCCCGATCATGATCCGCACATCCGGCATCAGGCCATCTCCCCGATCAGAGGTTTCAGTTCGGCAAGGATCTCGGCCATTTCCGCCATCTCGCCCGCCCGCTCGGCGCGCAGCGCCTCGACCTCGGCGGCAAGCGCCTCGTTGATCAGGCCCGGATCGGCCCCGCCATCGCGCGCGGCATCCGACAGTTTGCGCGTCAGCGCCGCCAGATCGCCGTTCAGCTGCCGCTGCCGCCCGAGCTCCGCCTCAAGCTGGCCAAGCTGCTCGCCAAGCCGCGCCACCTTGCGTTCGAGCCCGGAGACGAGCGTTTCCTGCCGTTCCTTGATCGCCCTAACCCGCTCGGTCAGCTGCGCATTGGTCGCCCGCTCGGCTTCGAGTTCCGCCTTCAGCACATCGACATCGATCGCCTCGACCGCGGCGGAAGTGCCGCCGCCCTCGCCAAGCCGGTCCATACCGGCCCCGATCCGCTCCAGCGCATAGAGAATACGTCGTTCGAACTCGGCAATATCGCTCATTGTCCTACCCTGTCAGTCCGGCCGCCGCCCTGCACCGAATCGCCGCGCGCGCCGTGTCCCGCCGATATTAGCCAATGATGCCCCGGGACGCCCCCCTTTTTGGCCAGTGACTTAGGTGCCGCGCTTGATCTTGCCCCTCCCCGCCCATATCAAGCGCGCAAATCCGCCCTCAGCCGAAGGAAGCCCGCCTTGGACATCGCCACGCTCCGCTCGCAGCATGCAGATCACTGGGCCAAGGCCTGCGCCATCCGCGCACTCGCCATGGATGCGGTCCAGGCCGCGAACTCCGGCCACCCCGGCATGCCGATGGGCATGGCCGATGTGGCGACGGTGCTGTTCGAGAAGCATCTGAAATTCGACGCCTCCGCGCCCCGATGGGCCGACCGCGACCGGTTCATCCTGTCGGCGGGCCATGGCTCGATGCTGATCTACGCGCTTCTCCATCTGACCGGCTATGAAGATGTGACGCTCGACCAGATCCGGAATTTCCGCCAGTGGGGTGCGATCACCGCCGGGCATCCGGAATATGGCCATGTGTCGGGGGTCGAAACCACGACCGGCCCGCTGGGCCAGGGCATCTCGAACGCCGTGGGTTTTGCGATGGCCGAAGAAAGCCTGCGCGCCCGCTTCGGGGCCAAGGTTGTCGATCATCATACCTGGGTGATCGCCGGCGACGGCTGCCTGATGGAAGGGATCAGCCACGAGGCGATCGGGCTTGCGGGCATGCAGAAACTCGCGAAACTCATCGTCCTGTGGGACAATAACAGTATCTCGATCGACGGTCCGGTTTCCCTGTCCGACATCACCGATCAGCGCGCGCGGTTCGCGGCGGCAGGGTGGAAGGTTCTCAGCTGCGATGGCCATGACCCGACCGATATCGACCGGGTGCTGACCGCCGCCAGGACGTCCGACCGCCCGGTGCTTGTGGACTGCAAGACCCATATCGGCTTCGGCAGCCCCAAGAAGCAGGATACCGCCGGCGCACACGGCTCGCCGCTCGGCCCCGACGAGATCAAGGCAACGAAGGCGATCTATGGCTGGAACCATGACGCCTTCGTCATCCCGGAGGGCATCCTGAAAGCCTGGCGCGCGATCGGCGCGCGTGGCGCCGCCGCCCGCAAGGAGTGGGAGGGCCGCATGTCTGTCCTGACCGCCGCAAAACGCGCCGAGTTCGAACGGCAGATGTCAGGCGCCGCGCCGAAGAAACTGGCCGCCGCCATCCGCGCGGTGAAGAAGGAGGCGGCCGAGAAGGCGCCCAAGGTCGCAACCCGCAAGGCTTCGGAAATGGTTCTGGCCGCCGTCAACCCGGTGATGCCCGAAACCATCGGCGGCTCGGCCGACCTCACCGGCTCGAACCTGACGAAGACCGCCGATCTCGGCGTCTTTTCCCCAGAAAACCGCAAGGGCAGGCACGTCCATTACGGCATCCGCGAACATGGCATGGCCGCTGCGATGAACGGCATGGCGCTGCATGGCGGCCTACGCGCCTATGGCGGCACGTTCCTGTGCTTCACCGATTATGCGCGCGGTGCCATGCGCCTTTCGGCACTCATGGGCGTTCCGGCCGTCTATGTGATGACGCACGATTCCATCGGCCTGGGCGAGGATGGCCCGACCCACCAGCCGGTCGAGCATCTGGCGATCTGCCGCGCGACGCCCAACACCTGGACCTTCCGCCCGGCCGACCTGGTGGAGACCGCCGAGGCCTGGGAACTGGCGCTGACCGCGGCGAAGACGCCGTCGGTCCTCGCCCTTTCGCGTCAGAACCTGCCGACGCTGCGCACCAGCTTCACCGCGAAGAACCTGACCGCACAAGGCGCCTATGTGCTCGCCGAGGCCACCGGCAAACGCCGGGCGATCCTGATGGCCACGGGTTCCGAGGTCGAGATCGCGATGAAGGCCCGCGCGCTGCTCGAGGCTGAAGGGATCGGCACCCGCGTCGTCTCGATGCCGTCGATGGAGCTGTTCGCGGCGCAGCCCGAGAGCTACCGGAAGAAGGTCCTGCCCGCCGGTCCGGTCCGCGTCGCGGTCGAGGCCGCCGTGCGCCAGCCCTGGGACCGCTGGCTTCTGGGGGAACGCGGAAGCGAGAAGAAGGCGGCCTTCGTCGGCATGGAAAGCTTCGGCGCCTCGGCCCCGGCAGAAGTGCTTTACGAGAAATTCGGCATCACGGCCGACGCCATCGCGGCGAAGGTCCGGGCACTCGTCTGACCAGACGCCCCGGAGGACGCCGAGCGCCCCGGCCCCAAGGCCGGGTCGCGAGATATCGCTTGCGCCCGGAACGGGCGTTCGACTGGATCAGGCCCGGCGGGACAGGCGCGCGATCAACGGGCCGATCAACCGGGTGGCCACCGGAATGAGGAAGAGGCCGAATGCCAGTCCGAACAACCCGTCAAGGGTTGCCTTCGTGCCCCATTCGGCAAGGCCTTCCACCGATGGAAGCGCATGGCCGACCGTCGCCGCCCAGTCGTGGAACCGGTGGCCGACCCATGTCCAGCCGGCCGCCTCCAGCCCGTGGATGACGATCGCGCCACCGACCCAAAGCATCGCCGCGGTGCCGACGGTTGACAGAAATGTCATCACCTTCGGCATTGCCATCACCAGCCCGCGCCCGAAGGCCCGGGTCGGCGCCAGCCGTCCGCGCCGCGCCATGAAAAGCCCGACATCGTCCATCTTCACGATCAGCGCCACCGCGCCATAGACCGCAACCGTGATCCCCGCCCCCACGAGCGCGAGGGCGGCGCCCTGCATCCAGACCGAGCTCGCCGGGATCGCCGCAAGCGCTATGGTCATGATCTCGGCCGACAGGATGAAATCGGTCTTGATCGCGCCGCGCACCTTCTCCTCTTCCAGATGCGCGGGATCCATCACGTCAAAATCTTTCTCGACCGCCCCGTCGCCGTGCGGAAAGAGGGCGTGAAAGATCTTCTCCGCCCCCTCAAAGCACAGATAGGCGCCGCCAAGCGCCAGTAGCGGCGTCACCGCCCAGGGCGCGAAGGCGTTCAGAAGGAGCGCGGCAGGCAAGAGGATCAGAAGCTTGTTCTTCATCGAGCCGAGCGCGATGCGCCCGATGATCGGCAGCTCGCGCTTGGCCTCGAACCCGTGCACATATTTCGGCGTCACCGCGGTGTCGTCGATCACCACGCCCGCCGCCTTGGCGCCCGCCTTTCCGGCCGCCGCCGCCACATCGTCAAGCGAGGAAGCCGCCACCTTGGCGATTGCCGCCACATCATCGAGAAGTGCCAGAAGTCCGCTCATACCCATCCCCTCACGCGTTCCAGATAGGTAGTGGGTTACGGGCCGACCGCAAGCCCGCAGGGAGACAACAGTCGACCCGGCTTTGCGGAAATTGTCGCCGATGGTGCCGCTAACAATTTATGTTTTCGCTAACATGCTGAAAAATAGTCGTTTTCGGGTTTCTCTGATCCGGTGATTTGTGTAGAAACAGTGCAATTTCCCAGTTCCGCGCGCGGGCTTCCGCAGGCGCGCGCCCGCAATCCGGAGACAGACATGACCGTCACCATCGGCATCAACGGTTTCGGCCGCATCGGTCGCTGCACGCTCGCCCATATCGCGGAAGCGGCGCGCAATGATGTTCAGGTCGTCAAAATCAACGCCACCGGCCCGATCGAGACCAACGCCCACCTGCTGAAATACGATTCGGTGCATGGCCGGTTCGGCGGTCCGGTGAAGGTCGCGGGCAATTCGATGGATCTCGGCCGCGGCCCGATCGAAGTGATGTCCACCTACAACCCCGAGGAGCTGGACTGGGACGGCGTCGATGTCGTCCTTGAATGCACCGGCAAGTTCAACGACCGCGACAAGGCCGCCGTCCATCTGACGCGTGGTGCGAAGCGGGTTCTTGTCTCTGCCCCCGCAAAGCGCGCCGACAAGACCGTGGTTTATGGCGTGAACCATCGCGAGCTGAAGCCTGACCATCTGGTGGTCTCGAACGGATCCTGCACGACGAACTGCCTCGCGCCGCTGGCCAAGGTGCTGAACGACGCGATCGGCATCGAATCGGGCATCATGACCACCATCCATTCCTACACCGGCGACCAGCCGACGCTTGACCGTCGCCACAAGGACCTCTACCGCGCCCGCGCCGCCGCCATGGCGATGATCCCGACCTCGACCGGTGCAGCCAAGGCGCTTGGCGAAGTGCTGCCGGAACTGGCAGGCAAGCTCGACGGGACGGCGATCCGCGTGCCGACGCCGAATGTCTCGGCCGTCGATCTGACCTTCGTCGCGGGCAAGGATGTGACGGTCGCCGACGTCAACGAAATCGTAAGGGAAGCCGCCGCAGGCTATATGGGCATGGTCATGGCCTATGATCCGGAGCCGAAGGTTTCCGTTGACTTCAACCACACGCCCTATAGCTCTATCTTCGCACCCGACCAGACCAAGGTCGTGGGCGGTCGCACCGTGCGGGTGCTGGCCTGGTACGACAATGAATGGGGCTTCTCCTGCCGGATGGCCGATGTGGCCGGCGCGATGGGGCGGCTCCTGCAGTAAGGAGCCCGGGCGCCCCGCGTCCTGTCAGCCAGCATGACGAATCGCCTCGCACTCGTGCTTGCCTTCTTCGTCATCCTTGCCCTTCTGATGGATCGCCTCCTCAATCAGGGGGCGGCCAGCCTGTTCCTGGCGCGCAAATTCCTCGTGCTCATCGACTGGATCGCCTTCTGGCGCTGATTGTGGCAGGCTGACCCCGAAGTCGGCGATTGACCTTTCGCTGATAATTTGATGTTAGCGGTAACGGCGCGGGAAGCGACAGGAGGCGGAGATGGCAGTGAAAGTGGCGATCAACGGGTTTGGCCGCATCGGACGCAACGTGCTGCGCGGGATCATCGAAAGCGGGCGCAAGGATATCGAGGTGGTGGCGATCAACGATCTCGGCCCGGTCGAGACCAACGCCCACCTGTTGCGCTTCGATTCAGTCCATGGCCGTTTCCCCGCCGAAGTCACGACGACCGAAACCACCATCGACGTCGGCCGCGGCCCGATGGAGGTGAGCGCGATCCGGAATCCCGCCGACCTGCCCTGGAGCCACGTCGATGTCGTGCTGGAATGCACCGGCATCTTCACCTCGAAGGAAAAATGTCTGCCGCACCTGGAGAACGGATCAAAACGTGTGCTGATCTCGGCCCCAGGCGAGGGCGCGGACAAGACCATCGTCTATGGCGTGAACCACGGGACATTGACCAGGGACGATATCGTCGTGTCGAACGCCTCCTGCACCACGAACTGCCTGTCGCCCGTGGCAAAGGTGCTGAACGAGGCGATCGGCATCGAAAAGGGGATGATGACCACCATCCATTCCTACACCGGCGACCAGCCGACGCTCGACACGATGCACAAGGATCTTTACCGCGCCCGCGCGGCGGCGCTGTCGATGATCCCGACCTCGACCGGAGCGGCCAAGGCCGTGGGGCTGGTGCTGCCGGAACTGAAAGGCAAGCTCGACGGGTTCGCGATCCGGGTGCCAACGCCCAATGTCTCGGTGGTCGACCTGAAATTCATCGCCAGGCGTGCGACCTCCGTCGAGGAAATCAACGCGGCCATCAAGGCGGCGGCGGAGGGGCCCCTGAAGGGCATTCTCGGCTATACGATGTTCAAGAATGTCTCGTCGGACTTCAATCATGACCCGCATTCCTCGGTCTTCCATATGGATCAGACCAAGGTGATGGACGGCACCTTCTGCTCGGTCCTGTCCTGGTACGACAATGAATGGGGCTTCTCGAACCGGATGGCGGATACGGCCGTCGCCATGGGGCGGCTCATCTGAGGCGCGGGGGCCCTCTTCGAGCTCTTGCGTGCTTTCGTCGGGCATCAGAGCCAGGAGCGCACGCGAGGGCTCGACGAGCGGCCCCCTCGGCCCCTTTCATGCATAGACCGGCCCGATGAAACGCGCAGTCAGCATCCTCGGCCTCATGACGGCGGTACTTCTGCTCATCGCCTGTGCGGCGCAATGGAAGAATTCCGGCGTCACGCCCCTGCCCGCGCCACCACCGGGAACGCTGAGGGTTGCGACCCACAATGCCCATTACATCGCGCTCGACGCCGAGGATGGCCCCTGGTCGGTCGCGGGATGGGAGAAGCGGAAAGGCACCTTCGGCGCGGCTTTCCGCGCGCTCGACGCCGATGTCGTCGCCTATCAGGAGATGGAGAGCTTTTCACGCGGTGATGACGGATCGGTCAATCTGGCGCGCGACTACCTACTGGCCGAAAATCCCGGCTACCGCGCGGCGGCATCGGGCGACTGGCACCACTTCCCCTCGACCCAGCCGATCTTCTACCGGACAGCGCGGCTGACCCTTCTGGATCAGGGCTGGTTCTTCTTCTCCGAAACGCCGGACCTGATCTATTCCCGCACCTTCGACGGTTCCTACCCCGCCTTCGCCTCCTGGGCGCGCCTTGCTCCGGTGGCCGGCGGCAAGCCCTTCACCGTCCTCAACCTGCATTTCGACTATTCGAGCCGCGAGAACCGCCGCCGCTCTGCCGCGCTGGTCCGCACGCGGATCGCGCCATGGCTGACGAAGGGCGAGCCGGTCATCCTTCTCGGCGATCTCAATGAGCGCGCGGGGTCAGCGATCATCAGGGACTTCGAGGCGCAGGGACTGGCCTTCGCGCAAACCTCGGGCGCCTCATACCATTTCAATCGCGGGATCAATCTGTTTTCCGCCATCGACCATATCGCGGTCGCGAACGGACCGGCCTTCGTCGGCCCGCCGGTGATCTTGAGGCAGAAGTTCGGCGGCCAGTGGCCTTCGGACCATTACCCGGTCGTGGCCGACATCACCTTGCCTTAGTCTGCCCGAACCGCGCGACAAGCGCGTCCCGCACCGGCGGCGTCACGAAGCGCGACACATTGCCGCCGAGCCGCGCGATCTCCTTCACCAGCTTCGAGGCAATGGCCTGCCGCCGCGCGTCGGCCATTAGGAATACGGTCTCGACCGAATCGTCCATCGCCCGGTTCATGCCGACCATCTGGAATTCATATTCGAAATCGGCCACCGCGCGGAGGCCCCGCACGATGACACTGGCGCCCACGTCGCGCGCGCAGTCGATCAACAGATTCTCGAACGGATGCACCACGATCTCGCCACCGGTCTTGGCAATGATCGCGGCGCATTCCGCCTCGACCATCGCCACGCGCTCCTCAAGCGTGAAAAGCGGCCCCTTGTCGCGGTTGATGGCGACGCCGATCACCAGCCGATCGACCAGCGCCATCGCACGCTGGATGATGTCGGTATGACCCAGCGTGATCGGATCGAACGTGCCGGGATAAAGGCCGATGCGCATGGGGACCTCCCTTTTGGCGGGCACGCAACATTATTGCGCGAGGAATTGCAAGGCCCCGCTGCGATGCGACGTCAATTGCCCATGATCATTCCGGCGAGCGCATCCTTCTCCATCGCCAGTTCCGAAAGCCGCGCCGCGACCACGTCGCCGATCGAGATGATGCCCACCATCTTGCCATCCTGGATCACCGGCATATGGCGGAAGCGCCCGGTGGTCATCTTTTCCAGAACGCTGTCGGTGCTGTCGTCGGGCGTGCAGCTCACGATGTTGCGGGTCATCATCGTATCGACCTTGTCGGTCAGGCAGGCCCCGCCCCGGCGCCCGACGTCGCGCACGATGTCGCGTTCCGACAGGATGCCGAGGGGCGCCTTGCCGTCGGACGAAACGATCACCGCACCAATGCGCCGCTCCGCCAGAAGCCGCGCCGCGTCGGCGACGCTCGTCCCCGGCTGGACCGTGATCACCGCACCCTGAGGCTTGGAGCGGAGTATCTGGTGGACCTGCATGGGCGAACCTCCTCATTGCAAAGCGCTTTTCTGGTTCAAGCGTCCTCCGGGATGGCCCCGTCTGTCAAGCGTCTGTCAAGCACCTGTCACGCCTGCGCCTCAAGCCGCGCCACCTCCTTGCGCAAACCGGACACCAGAGCCTCGGCAAACCGGTTCAACCGGTCCGAGCGGCGGTCGTCGAGATGGCGGATGAGGTAGAAGGAGCGGATGAGGGAAATCTCATCGGTCAGAAGCCGCGTCACCTCTGGCGCGGTCGGCACGGCGAAATCATGGACGATCGCCACGCCCGCGCCCGCCCGCACCCAGTTGAACTGGACCGACACGGAATTGGAGGCGAGCGGAACCACCTCCGCCCCGATTTCCGCCAGATAATCCAGTTCCTTGTCGAAGATCATGTCGGGGATATAGCCGATGATCCGCCGCCCCTTCAGATCCTCGCGGCCGCGGATCGGGCCGGTGCGGGCCAGATAATTCTTCGCCGCGGCGAGATGCAGGCGGTAATCGGTGATCTTCTGTACCGACAACCGCCCCGCCAAAGGTGCCGAAACCGAGATCGCCATGTCGGCCTCGCGTTTGGACAGGTTGAAGACCCGCGGCAGTGCCACGATCTGCACCTCAAGCCCCGGATTGTCGTCGCAGATCTTGGCCATCACCTGTGGCAGAAGATAGTTCGCGCAACCATCCGGCGCGCCGATGCGGATCTGGCCGCTCAGGCCCTCCGGTCCGCGCAGGGCCTCCGCCGCGCCCGCAAAGGCGCCCTCCGCCCGCTCGGCATGCGGCACCAGTCGCGCGCCCTCTCCGGTCAGGACATAGCCTTGCGGCGACTTCACGAACAGCCGCGCCCCGACGGCTTCCTCCAGCCGGGCGATGCGGCGTCCGACCGTCGCCGGGTCGACCTTCAGAAGCCTGCCCGCCGCCGACAGGCTCTCCGTACGTGCCACAGCGAGGAATATGCGAAGATCGTCCCAGTCCATCCCGCCTCCTCGGGCCCTTCGTTCCTCGTGGTCCCCGCCACGGAGCGCACGCCGTGCGACGGCGAGGTGAGTATTGCAAAAACGCAAAACACTTTTGAAATACTTCCTCTGTTTTCAGCATTTCCGCAAGGCTATCCTGACGGCGAAGAACAAGGAGGATTCCGATGAAAGAGATCGGCCACTGGATCAACGGCAAACATGTGAAAGGCACGTCGGGGCGCTTTGCCGACGTGTTCAACCCCGCCACCGGCGAAGTTCAGGCCAGGGTCGCGCTCGCGTCCAGGGCCGAACTGGATGCCGCTGCCGCCGACGCGGCGAAAGCCCAGGTGAAATGGGGCGCCACCAACCCGCAGCGTCGCGCACGGGTGATGATGGAATTCGTGCGCCTTCTCAACCGCGACATGGACAAGCTGGCCGAGGCGCTGTCGTCCGAGCATGGCAAGACCATCCCCGACGCCAAGGGCGACATCCAGCGCGGGCTTGAGGTGATCGAGTTCTGCATCGGCGCGCCGCAGATGCTGAAGGGCGAATTCACCGACAGCGCCGGACCCGGCATCGACATGTATTCCATGCGCCAGCCTGTGGGCGTGGCCGCCGGGATCACGCCCTTCAACTTCCCCGCCATGATCCCGATGTGGAAGATGGGCCCCGCGCTCGCCTGCGGCAATGCCTTCATCCTCAAGCCGTCCGAGCGTGACCCGTCGGTCCCGCTGATGCTGGCGGAACTGATGCAGGAAGCGGGCCTGCCCGACGGCGTGCTGCAGGTGGTCAACGGCGACAAGGAATCGGTCGACGCCATCCTCGACAACCCGCAGATCGGGGCGATCGGCTTTGTCGGCTCCACGCCCATCGCAGAATACATCTACGGTCGCGGCTGTTCGAACGGCAAGCGTGTCCAGTGTTTCGGCGGCGCGAAGAACCACATGATCATCATGCCGGACGCCGACATGGACCAGGCCGCCGACGCGCTGGTGGGCGCGGGCTATGGCGCGGCGGGCGAACGCTGCATGGCGATCTCGGTTGCGCTGCCGGTGGGCGACAAGACGGCCGATGCGCTGATCGAAAAGCTGGTGCCGCGGATCGAGAAGCTGAAGGTCGCGCCCTATACCGCCGGCAACGATGTGGACTATGGCCCGGTCGTCACCGCCGCCGCCAAGGCCAACATCCTGAAGCTGGTGGAATCGGGCGTCGCCCAGGGCGCGAAGCTTGTGGTCGATGGCCGCGGCTTCAGCCTGCAGGGCTACGAGAACGGCTTTTTCGTGGGCCCGCACCTCTTTGACCATGTCACGACCGACATGGACATCTACAAGAAGGAGATCTTCGGACCTGTGCTTTCGACCGTGCGCTGCAAGAGCTATGAGGAAGCGCTCGGCCATGCCATGGACCACGAATACGGCAACGGCACCGCGATCTTCACCCGCGACGGCGATACGGCGCGCGACTTCGCGAACCGCGTGAATGTCGGCATGATCGGCATCAACGTTCCGATCCCGGTGCCGCTCGCCTATCACACGTTCGGCGGTTGGAAGAAGTCGGCCTTCGGTGACCTCAACCAGCATGGGCCGGACGCTTTCCGCTTCTACACGCGGACGAAGACCATCACCTCGCGCCAGTCTCTCCGCATCAAGGAAGGTGCCGCCTTCTTCAACTTCAAGCAGATGGACTGACCGGTCCTTGCGACGGAGACGGAAAGGCGGCCAGATGGCTGCCCTTTGCTGTTTCAAGGATCCTCAGGCCCCGCGGCGCCTGCGAAGCAGCCCCAACCCGCCAAGACCGGCGAGAAGGGCAGCGCCCGCCGCCGGAAGCGCGCACCGGCGCATGTCGGGGAAGCTTACGGTGATCGAACTCAGATAATATTCGGAAAACCCCCAATAGGCGCCGATCCCTGAAAGTCAGGCGGTCTGCGGCGTCGGGAAAAGATAATCTGCGCTGGCCTGCAGATCGAGGTATTGGATGGTCGTGGCCACCGTTGCCGGTGAACAGATCGAAAAAGTCACCGGCCGCGACGGTGCTGGGCGTGAAGCTGACTGACAGGAGCGTCACCGCCCGACTGAAGGTGAAAAGCGCCAGTTCGTTGAGCCCGACCTGTCGATCTGATTGTTCGTATCGCCGGGCGAACGAATGTTTCGCTACACGGTGCCTGCGAAAGTGCGCACCTGCGCCGTGCCGTTGATGGTATTGAATTGCTGTAGGTCGCCCCCGAGGCAGCCATGCCGAGACCGGAAGCGCTGTAGTTCAGCACGTTCAGCCAAGGAGCGCCGCCTGATTGGGTCAGGTCGAATGTCACAGTACCGCAGCGGCCGGGCAGGCGAACGCGCAAAGGGCGAGAGCTGACAGAATATTGCTGTGCTTGGTCAAATGTATTTCCTTCAAATGGGCCGACGCGTGGTTTACCGCGCCGGTTGCGGGTATTCTGCGGCAGCGGGCGCGCCGCCGCGCCGCACGAGACCAAGGCCGCCGAGACCGGCGATCAGCAGGAACCCATAAGTGAGCAGCCGGAACGCGGCCGGGATGTAGAGACGATCAGGACATGGCCATTGCTGTGGAGTCTGGTTGCCCGCCGCAAGGCTGCCGTTGGCAAAGCCGAAGATCGCGCCTGCGAGCCCGAGATGACAACCTGATTGCCCCCCTGCGCCTGCAGGATCACCGGTGCCATCCAGTTGAGATTGCCCCACTGGAACGGCGCGGCGATCGAGCCGTTCACAAGGCCCATGGCCGTCCCGGTCGCCCCAGTTGCGGCCAGCGTGAAATCGGCGAAAAGCGCGCGGTGTCAGGTCATCCGGATCGACCTTGTTTGCACCATCGACCAGATGTCGAAGAGGTTGATCACCTGCGACTGGCCGAGCGAGGTTCAGCGAAAAGGAGCCGCTCGTCGTGCTGGTGCCGATCTGCAGGCCGGGGTCGACCACGCTAGGCGGGGCCGGACAGGCTGGTCGCCTGGATGGTTGCGGCCAGGCTTGCAGCACCGGTCATCAGCGTCATTGCAGCGGCAACAGCCGCCGCGCGTGTGCGATCGTCAGGACTTTGGCCATGATCTACTCCACCACCATTCAGATCCCTCCGCCGGGCGGAGAGCACCAGGGGTCAACCTGCCCGGCGTTTACGACCTGTTAAGGAAGATTTCGTGGCGGCATTGAGAATTCCTCCTTGTTTTCCTGCACTGTACCCGTCCTGCGGGCTCCTGGCTCCAGCGAGTTCGAGCGCTTGGAAGGCCGCACTTCTTCGGCGCGAATCCAGGGGCACACCGCTCTTCGGCCACCAGATCGAGGCTCGGCCCGCTAATTGTTGCCTAATGATTGCCAGTTGGGACGATTTATCGCGTTGTTTCAGCCGATCCGCACCCTGCCCCACCGTTTGAGCGAGATAAGGATTCTGTTGCTGGGATGGCGCAATCGTGGCATGAATAAGGCATTCCAGCCAATTTATGGCAGGTCGTTTTCGGCTTGGGCGGTGGGGACATCCAAAGCCATTTGGTGCAAAGGGACTATCATGTTCAATTCATCAAGACCCTGCGCGCAGGCTGCGGGCGTGATCGCGGTCTGACGATGCGGGTTCGCCGCATCCGGCGCGTCGACGACGATCAGCGATCCAATATCTCACCGGCACCAACCTCGGCCAGACCACGTTAGCCTTGGCAGCCACGCAGAGGCAACAACAATGTCGATATGGTCTTTACCAACACCGGCATCGTCGGTGGCTCGAGCACCTTCGATACCGCGCTGCAGATGATGTACAACGGCTCGACGGCGGGCATCAGCCTCCTGTGTCGGCAGCGTCAACGTATCGAAGCTTCACGCTCGGCGGCGGCATCGGCCCCTACAACCCGTGGGATCTGGTGGTGAACTGGGCGACATCGAACAGGAACAATGGCGCGCTGCGCCTGAACGTCGGCGAGTTCGGCCTTCACGCTGTCGGAGCGCAGCTCTCGAACCTGTTCTTCGGCAGCGGCAGCGGTTCGAACCCGTCGGCGATGATCCATGGGGCCTGACCGGCAGCGGCTCGACCAAGTGCAGGCCGAGCCCGGTCCCGGTTCCAGCGGCGGGCCTTCTGCTGTTCGGCGCACTCGGTGGCCTCCGGCGTGGCGGCCCGGCGTCGCAAGGCGGCCTGAGGAAGCTCAAGTTCGGCAAAGGGCGGGCGTCAGGCCCGCCTTTGTCTTTGGCAACTTCGACGGTGTGGCTGGGTTCCGCCGATACTCGCCCCCGCAGCGACCATCCCCGCGCGGGACCGTGGAACCCGGCACGCGGACTGCGGTATTCAGGACAGACAGGACCCGCTGCCAGAGAACCGGAGTACCCCGTGTCGCCGAAACGATTTGTCCTGACGTACAAGCACCTGTACTTCTGACCCTGTCCGCCCAGGGCGCGCTGGCCGACAAGGCCATTGCCCTCCAAGCCTGGCCAAGAAAGGCCGTGCCGTGCGTCCCGCCTGGCCTTGCCCGAAAGGCGTGCGCCGGTGGGATCAGGGCGACTATGTCGGTGACGAGGATTATCACCGCATCCGCTATCCGGACCGCTACGGCCTGCCACCGCGCCCCCGGCCAGCGCTATCTCATCGTCAGGAACCGGATCATGGTGGTGGACGAGGCGACCTACACTGTCGTCACTGTCCTCAATGCCATCGACGCCATCTGACTGACCCTGCCGGTCACGGCTGGACTGACGGCGCTGCCGCACT
This sequence comes from Paracoccaceae bacterium, assembly GCA_041397305.1. Taxonomy (GTDB): domain Bacteria; phylum Pseudomonadota; class Alphaproteobacteria; order Rhodobacterales; family Rhodobacteraceae; genus TMP-24. Next base: position 361,028 of record JAWKWX010000003.1, read on the forward strand.
TGGCGGCCTCGACGCGGGAAAGCCGGGTCGCCCTTGCGCCCTGCCAGTTCACGGACAGTCCGAAAGACACAGTCCCTGTCCACCGGGCGGGCGGTCGCCGTGACCGATGTCTGCGGCAGTGGAGCAAGGGTTGGTGACCTCGTCACCGAAAGACGCCCGCAGGCGCGATCATCGCCTCTGACAGATGAACGGGAGGAGGCTGGGATGTTCCAGGACCAATGCTCTCCGCATCCCGGACCGCGCAATCCACATCCTGCCCGGCCCTGCACTGATTGCTCCGGAGCGCCGCGCCGGATCCTGCCTGTCCTCGCGCGGCCGGGACCCGCGCGGACCTGTCCGCCCTATTCTCCTCGGCACCAGTACACTCCGCTGAAGTGTCAAGGCGTCCCGCCGAACTGACATCGCCGCAAACCGCGGACCAGAGACGCCGGGGCGTAGCCTGTCCCTGCCCTAGCGACGACCGATCCTGCCGAGATGGGTGTCATGGAAGCCGCTCGGCTCTTTCAGCCCATATCCGAGCATCCGGTCGAAGCCGACATGGGCGATCCAGATCAGGCCCAGGTCGGTGATCGTCACCGGCAGGCCGAACGCATGCCCGGCGCCGCCAAGGATCAGCCCGCCCGCATAAAGATGCGCGCCATTGTAGAAAAGCGCACGCGAGGCGCGGCCCCCGCAGCAGCACCGATGATCGCCAGACGGGCAACAGGCACCAGGACTGCCACAGCCACCAGGGCCACCCCGGCGCATGCGCCCAGAGCCAAAGCGCCGCTCCGACGAAGACCAGCGCGCCTTCCAGTTTCTGCCAGGCTGTCGCCGTCACTCCGTCGCCACCCGGCGGGCCTTCAGCATCGCGGCGAGGTAGCGGCCGCAGGCTTTCGACCACCCGCGCCACCTGCCCGGGCGTGCCCGTCGCGACGATCCGCCCACCGCCGTCGCCGCCTTCAAAACGACCGACGGCATCCAGTCGGCAGTTCTGATCACGTCATGTTGTTCGATCACCACGCACCGTATTTCTGCCTGCCCACCAGCTCGTGCAGCACTTCCAGAAGCTTGCGCACATCCTCGAAAATGCCAGGCCGGCCCGTCGAGGATATAGAGCGTCCGGCTGGTCGAGCGCCGCGACAGCTCCTTGAGACAGTTTCACCTCTGCGCCTCGCCGCCCGGACAAGGTCGTCGCCCGTTGGCCGACCTTGATGGCAGCTGAGGCCGACGCGGCACAGTGCATCCATCTTCTCGCGATCAGGCACCGCCTTGAAGAACTCCTGCGCATCCTCGCAGGTCATGTCAGAGTGTCGTCGGCAATCGACTTGCCCTTGCGCGACCCTCAAAGTCTCGCGATTTTCAGCGACGCCCTGCAGGTCCGCAGGTCGACGACGCCGGGCAGAGCTGCATCTCGACCTTGATCATCGCCACCCGGCAGGCCTTCAGATCGCCGCCCTTCGACGTTGTCGAACGCCCACGATAGCCGCGCCTGGATCAGGCGGTCCTGGCGAACCGTCGATCGATGGAAGGCGCCCGTAGGTCGCGGTCGACCGTGGCGTGCGGCCGATCGGGCGCTGATCGATGTCGATGACCTTGTCGAGATGTTCGGAACCCCCGATCGTCTCGCAAGGCGCGGCGTCTCGTGCGCACCGTTCAGCTTCAGCGCGGCGTTCTTGTAGAGCGTCTTTGATCGTCAGCGTCGATTTGCCGCCGCCCGACACGCTGCTCGCACACGAACTTCCCAAGGGAAGTCGGCAGTGACATCCTTCAGGTTGTTTCCGGTCGCCTTCACCACCGTCAGCTTCGCCACGGTCGCGGCGGTGCTTCGGCACGCGCTGATCTCGCGCTTGCCGGAGATATTGGCCCGTGATCGAGGCCGCGTCGGTGGCAACTTCTCGGGCGTCCGGGCGCGCGATGATCTGGTCGCCGTGCACGCCTGCCCCCGGGCCGATGTCGAGCACATAATCCGCCTCGCGGATCGCCTTCGCCATGTTCGACGACCAGCACCGCATTGTCCTGATCGCGCAGGTTCTTCAGCGTCGTCAGCAGCCGGTCGTTGTCGCGCTGATGCAGACCGATCGAGGGTTCGTCCAGCACGTAAAGACGCCCGTCAGGCCGGAATCATCCAGAGGCGAGCCGGATGCGCTGGCTCTCGCCGCCCGGAAAGCGTCCCGGCGGCGCGCGACAGCGTCAGGTAGTCGAGGCCCACATTGTTCAGAAACCCGGCTCGCGGATTTCAGGATCAGCCCGGTGATCTCGTTCTGCTGGCCGGTCAGGCGGGCAGGCACCGTGTCGATCCGTGCAGGGCCTCGCGATCGACATCTGCACCACTTCGCCCACATGCAGCCCGCGATCTTCACCGCCAAAGCCTCCGGCCGCAACCGGTATCGCCACAGGTGCCGCAGGGCTGGTTGTTCTGGAACCGCTCCATCTCCGGCCCAGGCACTGTCGGTCTCTGGCGGTAGCGGCGTTCGAGGCTGGGGATGACTCCCTTCGAAGGTCCGCGTCACCTCATAGACCCGGCCGCCCCTCGTCGAAACGGAAAGCGATCTCCTCGCCGTCGGACCCATAAAGGAAAACGTTCCGCACCTTCTCGGGCAGATCCTTCCAGGCCTTCTTCGCATCGAACCTGTAATGCTGCGCCATCGCGTCGATGGTCTGCAGGAAATAGGGGTCTTGGTTTTGACCACGGCGCCAGCGCCATCCTTCAGTTTCAGCGTGATGTCGGGGACAACGAAAGTCTGTCGAAGAACAGCCCGACCTCAAGGCCGTCGCACTGCGGACGGCGCCGAAGGGCGCTGCTGGAAGGCTGAAGAGGCGCGGCCGATTTCCGATGGTGAAGCCTCGAGACCGGACAGGCGAATTTCTCGCTGAAGGTGATCCGCCTGTCAGTTTTTCGGCAGGCGCGGCTCTTGAACCGCGATCCCGTCTGCGAGATTGAGCGCCAGGTGCGGAAACCGTCGGCAGCGCCGCGCTTCAACCCTTCGCACCACGATCCGGTCGACGACGACGTCGATGTCCTGGCGGAATTTCTTGTCGAGCGTCGGCGGTTCCTCCAGCTCGTAGAACTGCCATTCACCTTCACCCGCTGGAAGCCTGCTGCGCCAGTCGAGGAATTCCTTGCGGTATTCGCCCTTGTAACGCGCACCACCGGCGCCAGCAGATACGCGCGTGCTCCTCGGGCAGCGCCATCACCTGATCGACCATGTCCTGCACCTGCTGGGCGGTGATCGGCTTGCCGGTCGTGTGGCTGTAGCACGCCGACACGGGCAAACAGCAGGCGAAGGTAATCGTAGATCCCGGTGACAGTGCTGACGGTCGAGCGCGCGGGTTCTTCGAGGTGGTTCTCTGCTCGATGGAAATGGCGGGGTTGGAGGCCATAGATATGATCGATATCTACGGCCTACCGCGTCGAGGAACTGCGTTACAGGCGCTCAGGCTCGGACATATCGCCTTTGCCCCTCGGCATAGATCGTATCGAAGGCGAGCGATGACTTGCCCGATCCCGAAAGCCCGGTGATCACCGTCAGCCTGTCACGCGGAATGTCGACATCGACATTCTTGATTGTGCTCTCGCGCGCCGCGCACCTCGATGAATTTCTGCTCGGCCATATCCGTCCCTGGGGTTCAGCGGTTAACAGATAGTGCAACGGTGCCGAGTCCTCCAACCGGAAAATGAGAACTTAAAGCGAACATGCAAGCTTTTGCACCACGTTCGGCGGGGGTTTCGTTCCCGTCGCCATTGGCGCTCGGACCAATGGCGCACCAAAGGCGACCCTGAGGCGGTTTTCACCAAGATGAAAGATAAGCCCTGCCTGCGGCGCGAAACCGACCGGTGGGGCGCTTTCACCTTGGGCGCCATCGGCGCCTCCGCCTGTACCGCAGGCCAAGACTGACCCGTCAGGGTCAACAAACCCTTTCATCTTGGCCAAAATACTCAGGTGCGGGGTCCGGGGGCGCGAAGCCCCCGGCTCTGGCCTCAGATATGCAGCGCCCGGCCGGCGTCGTGAGCACCGCCTCGTGCATCATCTCGCTGAGCGTCGGATGGGGGAAGACGGTGGTTTCCATCAGCTTTCGCCTTCGGTGGTCCCGCTGCGGCCGACCACATAGCCCTCGATCGCTCGGTCACTTCGGCGCCGACCATATGGGCGCCGATAACTCGCCGGTCTTCGCGTCGAAGACCGTCTGATCAGCCCTCCGCCTCGCCGAGCGCGATGGCCTTGCCATTGCCGATGAAGGGGAAGGGCCGACCTTGATCTCGTATCCTGCTTCCTTGGCCCCCGCTTCGGTCAGGCCGACCGAGGCGACCTGCGGACGGCGGTGAGGTGCAGCCATGATCGAATTCGGCTTGATCGGATGGGGGTGTTGCCCGCGACGCTCCGCCACCACGCCTTCGCTGGCCTTGTGGGCGCTTCGGCGCCCCGGCGATATCGCCGATCGCATACAGCCCCTCGACCCCGGTCCGGCAATATTCGTCGGTCACGACATGGGTGCGTCGATCTGACTCCCCAGCCTCGAGCCCCAGCCCCTCGACATTGCCCACAATCCCCACAGCCGTGGAGATGACCGTGTCGAATTCCTGTCGTGGTCTGACCGTTCGCTTCCAGATGGGCCACGACCTTGCCCGGCGACCGGTCGAGCCTTTTTCACCGTGGTCTTTTCGAGGATCTTCTATCCCCTGCTTCACGAAGCTCTTCTTGGCGAAGGCCGAGATTTCGGTGCTCGACAGGCAGCACCCGATCCAGCACCTCGACCACGGTCGTATCGGCGCCGAGCGTGTTGAAGAAGGAGGCGAATTCGATGCCGATGGCGCCCGACCCGATGACCAGAAGTTTCTTCGGCATCCGCTTCGGCTGCAGCGCGTTCGTAGGTCCAGACCAGATCGCCGTCGGCCTCGAGCCCCGGCAACGGCGGGCGGCGCCGGCGGCGAGGATGATGGCCTTCGCGGTCAACCTCGGTCCCCTTGTCGGTCTTGATGCTGACGGTGCCTTCTTCGGCAGGGTCGCGGCGCGCCCACGAAGACGGTGACCTTGTTCTTCATCAGATGGCCGATCCCGCCCGACAGCGTCTGGTCACCGCCGCGCAGACCAGCGACAACGGCATCGAGGTCATAGCCGATGCCCTCGGCCTTCAGCCCGAATTCTTGGCGCGGTGCATGAGGTGGAAGACCTCACGATGCAGCGCTTCTCGTGGGGATGCAGCCCGAACAGCAGATACCAGATGCTCGCGTTCGACGATGGCCACTTTCTGGCCAAGCTGGGCGGCGCGGATCGCGGCCACATAGCTGCCGGGGCCAGACCGATCACGATGACATCAAACGTCTGGGCCACGTCACTTTCTCCCTGAAAAAAGCAGTTTCGCCATTAAACTATTTTCGATCCTGATCAACTTGCGCAGAATCGCGGGCTGACCTGCGCCTTCGCGGCAGCTATCCACCCAGCTCCGCACGATCGCGCCATAGCCACCCTGGGTCAGGAACACCTCTCTTCCTTTGGCGCCGAACCGCGCGACAGGGCACGATACTTGGTGAGCAAAGTGGCCGAACGGCGGATGACCCGCGATATGCGCATGCAGAGCGTATCACTCAAGGGCCCGATCCGCGCCTCCAGAAGCGTAACGGACCAGTCCTGATCGGCCAGATCTGAATGTTCAAGGGCATGTAGAAGAAGACCCGCTCTGGCTCCTTCACGGTCAGATCCCGGTCCACCATCACCGCGCGCCGCGCCATCTGGCGGGCGAGGTCGTCGGTCGCGAAAGCTTCCGGCCGACCGCCGAACATGTTGCGGGAAACTGGTCGGCTGCGATCAGATAGGCCAGCGGCGCTTTGGAAGGCTTCGCCCCAGATCTCATGCGTCTGCTCCCGCAATTCTTCCCAGAGCGTTCCGAACCGGGCGGTGATGGCGCCATCAATCTCCGGGTCTGCGACATACCAGCCTTCGGTCCCACCCCCTTCAAGCCAGAACCGCAGGACATCGATTGGGCCAGGCATCGGCTTTCCTCCCTTTCAGGGAAAGCCCCGCAGTGGCTTGCACCAGCGCCAGTCGGCCGCTTTGTGACCGTTCGGGCTGCCGGAGCCTTGTTCCGGAACGACTGCCGCCTCGATCAGCTCGACTTGCTGTTTGGCGCTACCGCCTGCGCCAGTGTCCGGAAGCGGCCGCGCGATTCCATGCCGGACAGCGCGCTGCGTCATCCGCCAAAGCGAATAGAGCGCCATCATCACGAACAGCAGCGCCACGAACAGGAAATAGCCCTTAGGCCCCGATTGCCCCATGAACCAGCCGATCACCGGCGGCCTGCCGATGGCGCTGAGGCCGTTGATGCATCATCAGCCCCGCGGACGCACCGGCCATTTCCGGTCTTATCGAGATAGCCGTCACATAGGCGACAAGCAGCGAATGAGCGGATCGAAATGCCGCCTGAGGAACCCGATGCCGACAAGCACGCCCAACGTCCAGGGCAGGACCGATGCCCGCAAAGGCGACGGCGGCCCCCACGACCGCAAGCCCGAGGATCAGCTGGCGTCGGTCCATCCGGTCGGACGCCCAGCCGATCGGATATTGCGGTGTCCAGCCCGCCCACATAGATCGAACCAGGTGAAGATCGGCGATATTGCGACCGAATAACCCGACCTCGGACCCCAGACGCCGACATGCCGAACTGCGGTGCAAGACGCTCTATCAGAACATGCCGACGCAGCCAAGCGGGGAAGTCACGAACAGGCGCTTGATCGACAGGCTGATACGTTCGAACGCCGGCGTTCGCTTCCCGACAGGAGGATCGGCGTGAAGGCGAGCGACACGAGCAGGGTTCGGCGTGTTCACGAACAGGTCGAACCCGCCCGGATCGCGGAAATTGAGAAGCGCCTGAGCCGCGATGATGCCGATCATCTGCATGATCATGTAGGCCGACAGCCCCGCCGCGCGTCTCGTTCGTGGTCGAGGCGTTCAGCCAGCTTTCGGCGGTGATGAGGACGCTGCAGAAGGAAAGCCGCAGGACGGCCCAGAGGATCCAGTGCGGCGCGACCGGATAGAGGATGAGGGCCGCCGAGATGACGGACCTTTCGAGCGCCGCGAAGACCGCACATACCGGACCCGCCGGATCATCTCGGGCGTCATGCGCGAGCCGAAGAGAAAGCCAACGAAATAGCCCGGATATCACATAGGACATCTCGACCGCCGTAAAGCCCGATCTTGCCGATGCCCAGAAGCGTGCCCTGCAACCCGTTGCCGAGCATCAGAAGCACCGCGCCGAGCAGGAGGGCCCAGAATAAAAAGACCAGCATCGACGGTCTTTCATTGGACGGTGAATGGTAAGCGAGGAATGTCTCCTGGCCAGCCGAAAGGCTAACCGCGGCGCGGTTTTCGTCAGTCGTCAGGCAGAAGCAGCGATGCGTCGCCGTAAGAGAAGGTGCCGATAGCCCGAGGCGACGGCATGAGCATAGATGCGCCGGATACGTTCCCGCCCCATGAGCGCGGATATAATCGTTACATCAGAAGCGTCGATTTCTGGCAGGTGGAAGTTGGTCATCAGCCCATCGGCAACCTGAAAGGCGAAACCGGATAGATGAAGAGGACGTCGGTCCTCGTGGCCAGGGCTCGACCCGGCCTGACCGCGCGGCACTTTCGATAAGCCTGAGCGCCGTTGCACCGACCGGAATGACCCGCCCGCCCTCTCTCGCGTGGCGTTGATCTCGGCCGGCGGTTCCTTTCGGTCACTTCGCCCCCACTCGGCGTGCATCCTATGGGTCGTCAGCATCCCCACTCACCGGCAGGAAAGGTGCCCGTGCCGATACGCAGTGTCACATGGGTGAAGGCGACACCCTTCGCGGCCAGCGCCGCCAGCAGCGCATCGTCGAAATGCAGCGACGCCGGTGGGGCGGCGACCGCGCCCGCGTTGCGCGCCCAGACCGCCTGCAATCCCCGCGGTCCTGCGCGTCCGGCGCCTCAACGCCGCGATATAGGGCAGAAAGTATGTCGCTCGCCCGGCCAGCGCCACGTCGAAATCGGCGCCGGTCAGGTTGAAGGCGATCTCCATCTGCCCGTCGGCAATCGCCTTCGACTCCGTGCCGACAGGGCGCCGGTGCTGATACGCCTTCTCGCCGACCTTCAGCTTCCGGAGCGGCTTGGCCAGCGCGGCCCAACGCCCAGGCGGCCGAGGCTCAGTAGCGTGGACTCGATCTTCGCCACCGCCTGCCCTGCCCCGTCGCCTGAAAAGCCGCTCGCCCGACAGCCGGGCGGGGATCACGCGTATCGTTCAGCACCAGCGGTCGCCGGCCGCAGGATATCGACCAGATCGCGCACATGGCGGTCGGCAATCGCGTCACCCGTCGCAAGAAGCAGCCGCGCGCCGCGCGCGGCCGCGCGGGCCGGTGGCGGATCAGCCCTTCGGGCGGCCGAAACGAAATCGGAGAGTTACGGCGCTCAGCCGCCCGGGCTATCTGGAACAGTCCCCGGCAGGCTCGGCGGCGCCTTGCGGAAGAGATTGCGGAACATGCCCGGCGCCGGGATCGAGGAGGTATCGGACCCTGACGGTGAACGAGTCGCGCGTGCCCTTGAGCGTATAGTTGAAGCCGAAGAGCCCGTCACGCTGGCGCGAGAAGATCTGGCTGATGCCGTTCACCAGATAAAGCGGCGAGATCACGCCCTGCAGGTCGAACTGCCCTTCGCTGGACCAGTAGAGCCCGCCGCCGAAACCCCGAGCGAGGGGCCGATGGCGGAGCCTTCCTGTATCTCGATCGCCTCGGGCGTCGCCGGGAAGCGCCCCGCGACATCGGCAAAAGACGATGCCGTCGCCCTGCAGTTCGGAAATCAGCCCCACGACCGAGATCGCATTCAGCAGACCGGCGAGCGCCGGGGCGCCGACGACGGATATTGCCGATGCTCAGTGACCCGTCATAGGTGCCTGCCGCGCCCACCGGTCTGAGCGTCAGCTCCAGCCGCCCGCCCCTGCCACTTTCATAGATGCCCGCCGCCGCCATCGCCCGGCCCGCATCGTCGGACCTGATCCGGAAGGCCGAGCGGCCGCCCGGATCGGGCACCACTTCTGCCTGCATCGGCGCGCGCCCGTTCACGAGCCCCGCGAACGTGCTTCCCGCGCCCGAGGCCGCTTACGGTGTTGCCCTGAACCCGGTGATCGCCAGGCCGGAACTGATGCGCAACTGATCAAGCGCGCGATCTCCAGCGCGGCCGGTCGCCGCGTGCCCCGCCTCCACCGCCAAAGGTCGCGCGCCGCAGATCGGCGCTGCCGCCCGACACGGTCAGCCCCACCGCCTTCCCGCGCCCCGTCCGGTCAGCGCCACATTGCCCTTGAACCGTCGCCAGCGTGACCTCCGGAAATGCAAGCCGCCTCGAAGCCGCCATCGGGGCGAAGCGTGATCGCGCCTGCCGCCTTCAGCCCGCCCGCATCCAGCGCGAACCTGTCTATGCGTGCGGGCTTGCCGAGGAAGACCGGCGATCTGCAGATCGCCCCGGCCTTGGCCGCCCTTGCTCCACCCCACCGGGCAATCGCCAGCGTGAGCCCGCCAAGATCGCTCGTCAACCGAAGGGCGTCGGCGCGTCCTCTTGCCAGACGAGGTGTGGTTGCGCCCGCAGCTCGCCTTCACCTGCGCGGCTGGGCAGCGTGATCGACAGGCGTTTCAGCGTCTCGGGGCTGATGGCGATCTTGCCGTCGACGATCGAGCGGCCCTTCGCCTCCGGCCTGAATTTTGCGCCCAGACGCCTTCGACCGGAATGCCGTCATAGTGCGCGCCGCGCCGCCGATGCTCATGCCCTCATTGTCAGCCGCGATGGTCAGCGCGGCGCCCTCAAGCAGATGGCCGGGGACAATCCGGTCGGAGCGGACATCGCGCAATGTGCCTGAAACGTCGAACGCAACTTCGGCGACCGTCAGTTTGGGCTTGGGCACGAATTTCAGGACCGAGGTCAGTTCCGCCCGCCCCTCGGCCAGATCCACCGGCTGGTCGGATTTCGACAAGAGGCTGAGCGGCGGCTCGTCCAGGAACCGACAGCGCGGCGGTGATCGCGCTTTCGTCACGTGATTTCGATGGGCGTGAGCAGCCTGATGTCCGGCACTTTCAGGACCGATCCGGCGATATCAAGATCGCCGCCCCGGCGCGTGAACTTCGCCCTTCTCGACAACCAGCACATAGGCATGACGCCGATCGTCGCATAACCCGCACCGTTGACGATCGGCGGCAGGGTGCGCATGAACCGCACCTCTGCCTCGCGGAACCGGTAATCGAGCGCGAAGCGGCTCGGTGCTGGGCGCAGACGCAGCGCGGCCTTTACGTCAGCATCGCCCGCCGCGATATTCTCGGCCAGCCACTCCTGGCCTGGCACTGCGCGCCAAGCGGCCAGAGCGCCAGGAGCTTTTCCGTCGCGATCGCGTTACTGCCCACGTCGAACGCGACCGCTCAGCCATCCTCTTCCGCCGACACTTCGCCGCGACCAGAAATCTCGCCGGTCGCCGTCGCTGAGCGCCAGCTGGCCGATCGTCAGGCGGAACGGGTTTCAGGTCGGCGGCGCCCTGAGAGATCGAGACCGGATCGGCAAAGACGCCCGCCGGATCGGCGCGAAGCCTGTCGCCGGATTTGCGCCACCAGTGCCTCGGGCCAGCCATCCTCGATCCCCTTCAGCCAGGCACTGCCACCCAGCTGCGCCTTCAGCACCGTCCCGTCGATCCTGAGATCGTTGAGGCTGAGCCGGTAGCGCGCTGATCGTAGGCCAGTCAAGGTCGCCCCCCGGAACTCCACCGCCGTGGCCGGTCGTCGGCTGCAGTGCTCCCCGGCGCCGACCGACAGGGCATCGAGCGGCCGCAAGTCCCCTTGCTCGTCGAAGCCGGTCCCGGAGCGTTCACACCGGCGCATCGGAGCGCAGCGGCGAGCCAGGCGCAAGCGCCTCTACACCTGCCGCCCGAGATCACGGGCCGAAATCCCGCTCAGGCGCACATTTCAGCGCGGCAGCCGGGAACTGCGGTCGGTCGTCAGCTCCATCTCGGCCCGGGCCTGCCTCGCGGCACGCTTCCCCGCTCTTCGATCGCGCCGAGCGAGGTGGTGATCATCCGGCCACCGCAGCAGCGAGGTTCGCGACCAGCCCCATCGCCCCGGCGAGCGTCAGCCGCCCGTCATTCACCGTCCAGACCTGTTCGGCCCGGCGGTCATCGAAGAGAAGTTCACATGGTCGACCGTGACCTCCGAGCCGGGCAAGCGCGGGCCCTGCGAAGGCCGCATCGAGCGCATCAATTGTTCGGCAGGCGCCACGGCCCGCCCGCCCAGATCTGCCGCCCCGGGCGCGACATCAAGCGTCCCGTCCACGAGACGCCGCACCGCGATCCGTGTAACGCCGATCCTGATCCGCGAGGGAAGCCGCTCAGTTCGACAGCAGCGCCTCACGGTCGAGACCGGTTCTGAGATCGGAGATCAGCGCGAGCTTGAACCCGGGCGCTGATCAGGGTGACATTGGCCAGCCGCACTTGCGGAACAAACCCTTCGGTCACCACCAGATCGCCGTCGCCGATCCGAAGCTGCGCTTCCTGTCGAGTGCCTGGTTGGCGCGCGCCTCGATCGATGAGGACCGTGGATCTCGCAGAGGAAGCTGCGCCCTGGAAAGGCCGAGCCCGACCAGGACTGCAACGACGGCCCACAGCGAAAGCCCTAGCGTCGCCTAGAAACGCAGATGGCTGCGCCGCCGTAGAACCGCCTCGGCCTCCTCGTCCCGCTCCTGCCGCTTTCTTCCATTCCTGCCTGGACCTCTGGCCGGAAAAGTCCGGCTGACGGTCCCTTTATCTTTTCGCCCGAGACATTAAAACGCAAACTCTCACTCTTGCGCGATTGCTGTCATGACCGACATCGGCGCACCCGCCCCGTCCTTCTCGCTGCCGCGCGATCGGCGGTGGCACCGTCTGCCTCTGATTTTGCTTACCGGAAGGTCGTGCTTTATTTCTATCCCCATGACTACACGCCGGGCTGTACGGTCGAGGCGATCGACTTGCACCGCCCGCCGCCGATTTCGCGGCGGCCGATACCGTGGTGATCGGCCTTCGAAAGATAGCGTGAAGGCCCATGACAAATTCTGCTGCAAGCACGGGCTTGGCATCTTTGGCGTCGGACGAGGCCGATGACACGTGCGAACGCTATGGTGTCTGGGTCGAAAAGAACATGTATGGCCGGACCTACATGGGCATCGAGCGCGCAACCTTCCTGATCGGCCGCGACGGCCGAATTGCCGCACACTGGCTCAAGGTCAAGGTCGACGGCCATGCCGACGAGGTGCTTGCCGCCGCCCGGGACCTCTGAACCGATGCAGACGCTGGCAGAGCGCGCGGTCGAGGTTCTGACGACAGCGGACGGAAGGGCGAAATGCGCTCGTCGCGCCGCCATGCCGCCGACTGGTTCGCCGCCCGCGCGGCAGGCACGCCCTTGCCCGTCGGCACCGCCACCTGCCCTGCGCCCTGCCTGCCCCGACCGGCCGGAACTTCTGCCGCCGAAGGACGTGCCCCGCCGCCGCCCCGGCCTTCGGCCCGGCGCAGGATCGCGCTTCTCCACGCCCTCGCCCATATCGAACTCAATGCCGTCGATCTGCATTGGGACATGGTGGCGCGCTTCACCGATCAGGGCATGCCGTCCGGCTTCCACGACGACTGGGTCAAGGCGGCCGACAAGGAATCGAACCATTTCAACCTGATCTGCGATTGCCTCGAACGGATGGGCAGCCAATATGGCGCGCTGCCCGCGCATGCGGGCATGTGGCGCGCGGCCGAAGATACGGTGGATGATCTCGCGGGCCGCCCTCAAGCCGTCGTGCCCATGGTGCTTGAGGCGCGCGGCCTCGACGTGACGCCCGGCATGATCGAGATCTTCCGCAAGGCCGAGGAAAGCGATGCGGTCGCCGCACTCGAGGTGATCTATGCGGAAGAGGTCGGCCATGTCGCTTACGGCTCGAAATGGTTCAACTGGCTCTGCGGACGCAGAGGCTGGACCCGAAGGACGCTTTCCACAGCCTCGTCCGCCGCTATTTCCATGGCGCGCTGAAGCCGCCCTTCAACGAGGAAAAGCGGCGCCGAAGCTGGGCTGCCGCCCGACTTCTACTGGCCGTTGCCGAACGCGCGGCTGGCCTGAAACCCCGATCTGACGGCGGCCGTCCGTCGGCAAGATGCCGCTGACAGCGGCCCGATTGGCGGCCCGCCTTGGGAAAAGGTTTGCGACAGGACGCTTCGGTTGCTAACCCAAGTCCCGTCGGGCCGTTGGGGAACGGAACGATGCTACTGCCAAGCCACCATACGGGACATTGAGCGTGATACGGATCCTTCTCCACCGCCTGTCGGCGGCGCTGGATCGGCGCCTGCCGGAACAGCGCCTGTTTCTGAAGTCCGACCATGGGACGCGGTTCATCCGGCATCCGCCCCGGACCTGCTGATCTTCGCTTCCTCGGGTGTCGTGGTGATCTGGGCGATCCTCGCAACCGCCATCATCATGATCGACTCGATCGGCTCGGGCGATGCGCGAAACGGGCGCGGCTGGCCAACCTTGAATATGAATCGCGCCTCAACACACTGTCGAAAGAACGTAGACCAGCGCGCCGCCGAAGCCGTCGCGGCCCATGGAACGGTCTACCACCGCGCTTGAGCAGGTCTCGCGCATGCAATCGGCGTTGCTTGCCTCCGAAGAACAACGGCGCGAGCTGGAAACCGGCATCGGTCTCATCCAGACCGCGCTGCACAACGCGTCGAGGACAGGCAGGAAGCCGAAGCGCAACTCGCCAGCCTGAACGGCGGCACGAGCAAGGCCAAGCGCGCCTCCTCGGCCGAGGAAATGGCCACGACGCTGTCCTTCCTCACCAACGGCTCGACAGGACGGCCGAAGAACGCGACAGCATGGCCGCCACCGCCGTCAGCGCCAAGGCCGAAGCCGACGACATCGCCTACGATGAGAAGCTGATGGAGGAGCGCCACGACGAGATCTTCGCCCAGCTCGAAGATGCGGTGACGATCTCGATGGAGCCGCTCGGATTGTCTTCACCCGGTCGGCATCGACCCGGCTAATCTCATCGATCCTGCGCAGCGGCTATTCCGCTGGTAGCGGCCCCCTCGGACCCATCATGCCCATCGCCCCCCGGCCGACGCCAGCCCCGAGGCCAGGCCGATTACGAAGGCGCCAAGGCGATCTTCGAGGGGCTCGACAATCTCAACCCTACCGGATCGCCGCTGACAAGACGCCGCTCGCGCTGCCGCTCAAGACCTCGTTCCGTTATACCTCCGGCTTCGGTCGGCGCTGGGGCGCATGCATGAGGGGATCGACCTCGCCGGTGCCTACGGCTCGCCGATCTGCGCACGGCGGACGGGGTCGTGACTCATGCGGGCTGGGAAAACGGCTATGGCAACATGGTGGAGATCCGTCACCCCTACGGGCCCGTCACCCGCTACGGCCATATGTCGAAGGTGCGCGTCGAGGTGGGCCAAAAGGTCTCGCGCGGGGACAGGATCGGTGATATGTCACTGACGCTCGACCGGCACATCTTCACTATGAAGTGCGCGTGTCCGGTTCTCCCGTAAACCCCATGTCCTTCATCAAGGCAGCGACCAATGTTTTCAGAAGCAAGATCAATGAACCCGGCCCCAAGGCCACCGATGCCGACAAACTGAAAGCCGAGGCCCTTCCGGTGACCAAGCCCGCCTACGATTTCTCGACCCCTTCGGCACCCAAGGCCAAGCCCGCACCGTCGATCCTGTCGACCGATCTGGTGGTGACCGGCAATATCAAGACGACCGGCGACATCCAGATCGAGGGCACCGTCGAGGGCGACATCCGCGCCCATCTTCTGACCGTGGGCGAAAGCGCCACGATCAAGGGCGAGATCGTCGCCGACGATGTGGTGGTCAACGGCCGGGTCGTCGGCCGCGTGCGCGGCCTCAAGGTCCGCCTGACTTCGACCGCGCGTGTCGAGGGCGATATCATCCACAAGACCATCGCCATCGAATCCGGTGCGCATTTCGAAGGCTCGGTGCAGCGCCAGGACGATCCGATCGGCACCGGCGGCGTCAAGCAGATCGCGGCCCAACCCGGCGCGGCGCAGCCCGTCGAATAGGCGGCGAGGAACCGAGCGTCTTTCCAGGGCACTGCGGGGGCGGTGCCCTTTTTCATTCCGGCGGATATTCGGTCAGCGCGCGGTACATGTGCCAGCTCGCATGGCCAAGCACCGGCAGGGCGACCAGAAGCCCCAGGAACAGCGGCGCCATCCCCAGCAGCAGGATCGCGGTGATCGTCAGGCCCCAGGCAAGCATCGGCCAGACATTCAGGACCGCCGCCTGAAAGCTCAGGATGATGGCCGAGATGAAATCGACCTCGCGGTCCAGAAGCACCGGCAAGCCCACCAGCACCATGCCGAAGAGGACGCCCGCGAAACCCGCCCCCACCAATGTGCCGATCATGAGCATCAGCGGCCCCTTGCCCTGAAGGAGGAAATCGAGCGGCCCGGCCCCGGCCGTCACCGAGGCGGGCGTCAGCCCGAGGAACAGCGCGAACAACGTGTGGGCCACGAAGACCCAGAAGAGGAACAGTACCAGGATCACCGCCGTCATCGACGGCAACTGCCTGTCCTTCTGCCGGAAGATCGTGCCCAGGACGCCCGGCCAGTCGAGCGGCTCGCCCGCCTCGATCCGGCGGCTGACCTCGTAAAGCCCGACCGCCGTGAACGGCCCCAGAAGCGGAAAGCCCGCCACCACCGGAATGAGCCACCATTCCCGCCCCGCCGCGCTCGCGACTGCAAGCAACAGCCAGCCACCCAGAACATAGACCGCGCTGAAAAACAGCCCGAAGGCGGGCGCCTTGCGAAAATCCCGAAAGCCCGCGCCGAGTGCGGCGCCGATCGCGGCCATGCCCACGGACCGCGCCTCAGGCAGGGCATTGCCGCCGGTCTCCGGTTCTCCCATCATGCCCCCCAAGGCACTTTTCAGGAAAAGTTCGCGGACTTTTCCGGTCTGAAAACGCCAAATATCACAATGCATCCCGGGCGGCAGGCTAGGTCACGCGCCCTGCCCGGGCAAGCACCTTCGGCGATCGTTCACCGGGCGCTGTCGCGCTCCGCGATCCAGCCATGTGCCGGATCGTTCGCGAACCGCCAGGCCCGGCGCGGTCCCGCCATCACGTTCAGATAGTACATCTCATAGCCATAGGGCGCCCCGCAGGGATGATGCCCCTTCGGCACCAGCACCACATCGTGATCCCGGACTGCCATGGTCTCGTCAAGGCTACCATCCTCGGTATAGACGCGCTGGATGCCGAAGCCCTGCGCCGGTTTCAGCCGGTGGTAGTAGGTCTCCTCCAGATAGGTCATGCGCGGGAAATCATCCTCGTCATGGCGATGCGGCGGATAGGAAGACCAGTGGCCGGCGGGCGTGAAGACCTCGGTCACCAGCAGACTGTCGGCGACGTCGCGGCCCTCCATCGCGATATTGTTGATGAATCGCTGGTTGGTCCCCGTCCCGCGCGGGGTCAGGTCTATGCCCTCCGGCCCCAGCCGCTGCACCGGCCTGCCGCCGGTCGCGGGCGCCGTACAGACCGCAAGCGTACAGTCGCTCGCCGCCAGCACCCGCCAGTCGCTGCCGGGCGGCACATAGAGGCAATGCGGCGGCGTCCGTTCGAACGGGTCCATCCGGTCGCCCATCAGGCCAAATCTCTCGCTGCCCGCCCAAAGCTCGGCCTTGCCCTCGACCAGCACCAGGATCGCCTCGCGCCCGCCCGTCGCCTCGGCCGCCGCCTCGCCCGCCATCAACCGGTATAATCCGAAGCCGACATAGCCCCAGCCCGCACTTTCAGGCGTGATGTCGTGGACCTTGCCGGTTTGCCCGCCCGGCCTGCGCAACAACCTCATCTCACCCTCACGTTCTGTCTCGAAATACGCTCGAGGCGCGCCATTGGTCCGAGCACCAATGGCGGCGGGGGGCAGACAGCCCCCCGGCTTTCGCCTCAGATCAAACCGGCCCGCGCCGCGAAATGCCTGAGGCAGGCCAATCCCATCATCTGGTACTTGAACGGATCGGCCTTCAGCGGGTCCTGTTCGGCTTCGATCACCAGCCAGCCCCGGTAGCCATGTTCCGCCGCCACGCTCAGCACCGGCATGAAATCCACGCAACCCGCCGGGTCGCCCGGCACGGTGAAGACCCCGCGCCGCACCCCTTCGAGGAACGACAGCCCCTCGTCCCGCACCTCGGCCATGATCTCCGGGCGCACATTCTTGGCATGGACATGTCGGACGCGCCCCATATGCCGCCGGGCCAGCGCCAAGGGATCGCCGCCCGCGAATGTGCAATGGCCGGTATCGAGCAGAAGATGCGTATGCGGCCCCGTCCCCGCCATCAGCCTGTCCACCTCCGCCTCGGTCTCGATCACCGTACCCATATGGGGATGATAGACGAGCGTGATCCCCTGTGCCGCGGCATATGCCGCCAGCGCCTCGATCCCCGCGCAGAAGCCCGGCCACTGACCCTCGTCGAGCCGCGGCCGGTCGTTCACCGCGACCGCATCATTGCCATGAACGCTGTTTGACGTCTCGCAGGCGATGATGACCTTGCAGCCCATTGCCTTCAGGAGATCGAGAAAGGGCTGCATCGCCCGCTTCTCGGCCTCGATGTCATTGACCAGCAGGTTGAGCGAGTGCCAGCCGGAGACGAACCGCAGCCCCCGCGGCTCCAGCACCGCCCTCAAGCCCTGGGTATCAGCTGGGAATTTATTTCCCTTTTCAATGCCATCGAAGCCGATATTCATGCAGTCGTCCAGACATTCGTCCAGACTGATATGGCCGCCGATCGTCCGGTCATCGTCGTTGGACCAGGCAATCGGGTTGGTGCCGAACAGGATCATCTTCGCCTCTCACTTCCCGCGCCGCGCCGCGAGCGCCGCTTCGTATTTCGCCCGCGCATCGCGCACTTCGGCTCGCGCCGACACTTCCGGCACCGCCACTTCCCACCAATGCCCGCCTGCCTCTGTCGAAGGCGCGGGGTCGGTGTCGATGACAATCACCACCGGCCGGTCCGCACCTTTCGCGGCCCGAAGCTCTGCTTCCAGCCCGTTGATGTCCTTTGCCTTGACCGCCCGCGCCCCCATCGACCCCGCATGGGCGACAAAATCGATGGTCGAGGGGTTCACATGGCGGGCATCGTCAAGAAGGTTGTTGAAGGGCGCGCCGCCCGTGCCCTTCTGCAGGCGGTTGATGCAGCCGAACCCGCGATTGTCCGTCACGACGACCGTGAAGGGCACGCCCATCATCACCGCCGTCGCGAGTTCCGAATTGGCCATCATGTAGCTGCCGTCGCCGACCATGCAGATCACATCCGCCCGCGGTCGCGCCATCTTGATGCCGATGGCGCCCGCGATCTCGTAGCCCATGCAGGAAAAGCCATATTCCATGTGATAGCCGCCAGGCGCCGCATCCCAGATCTTGTGCAACTCGCCCGGCATCGTACCGGCGGCGCCCATGATCACCGTCGCCGGTCCCGCCGTCCGCTGCACCGCCCCGATCACCTGCGCATCCGTGGGCAGCGCATTGCCGGGGTCGGGCGCCGCCTTCACCGCCGAGGTTGCCGCCGCCCAGTCCGCACGCAGACGCGCGTCGCTGGGCCACTTATGCGTTCCCAGTGCCTTTCCAAAGGCTTGCAAGGCGATCTTCGCGTCCGACACCAAGGACATTGCCCCATGCTTCGCCGCATCATGGGGCTGGACATTCACCGACAGGATGCGGCGCGCGGGGTTCTTGAACAAGGCCCACGATCCCGTGGTGAAATCCTGAAACCGCGTGCCGAGGCCGATCACCAGATCGGCCGCCGCGCAAACCGCATTGGCCGCCGCACCGCCGGTCACGCCGACGGGGCCGAAGTTCAGCGGATGGTCATGACCCAGCGCCGACTTGCCGCCCTGCGTTTCCACCACCGGAATGCCATGCGCTGCGGCAAAGGCCGCAAGCTCGGCCTCCGCGCCGGAATAGATCACACCGCCGCCCGCGACGATCACCGGCGCCTCGGCCGCCGCGATCGCGGCAATCGCCGCCGCCAGTTCGTCCCGGTCCGGTTCCGGCCGCCGGATCGCCCAGACCCGCTCGGCAAAGAAGCTCTCGGGATAATCGTGGGCCTCTGCCTGCACATCCTGACAGAAGGCCAGCGTCACCGGCCCGCAGTCGGCCGGATCGGTCATCACCCGGAAGGCGCGCGGCAGTGCGGTCATCACATGTTCCGGCCGGGTGATCCGGTCGAAATAGCGGCTGACGGCGCGAAAACAGTCATTGGCGCTGACGGTTCCGTCGCCGAAATCCTCGACCTGCTGCAGGACCGGGTCGGGCGCGCGGCTGGCGAAGACATCGCCGGGCAGCAGCAGCACCGGCAGGCGGTTCACATGCGCCACCGCCGCCGCCGTCACCAGATTCAGCGCCCCCGGTCCGATCGAGGTGGTGACCGCCATCGCCCGCCGGCGCTTCATGGCCTTGGCATAGGCGATCGCCGTATGGGCCATGGTCTGTTCGTTATGGCCCCGCCAGGTCGGCAGACTATCCCCGGCCGCCTGCAACGCCTCGCCGATGCCCGCGACATTGCCATGACCGAAGATCGCCCAGACCCCTTCGATGAAACGCGCGCCGTCGGGGCCTTTCTGCGCGGCAAGCCAGCGCACCATGGCCTGCGCGGCCGTCAGGCGGATCGTTGTCATCTCGCATCTCCTCTCGCCGCGTCCCAGACCTTGCAGAGACGGCGGAAATTGTCGGCCATCAGGACGATGGCCTCTTCATCGGCAATCTCTCCCGCCATCCAGCCGCGCGCGGCCTCGGCAAAGATCGTCCGGCCGACGGCAAAACCCTTCACCAGCGAATATCGCGCCGCCAGACGGAAACTCGCGGCCAGCTCAGCCTCGGACTGGCCCAGACCCAGAACGACAATGCCCCGCGTGTGGGGGTCGTTTTCCTCGATCGCACGCACCGTCTCGGCCCAGGCGGCATCGGTGCGCATCGGTTCGAGCTTCCACCAGTCGGGGAAGATGCCGATCTCATAATATCGCCGGATCAGCTTGGCGACGCTGTCGTCCGCGACCGGACCGACCCTCGACGGGATCACTTCCAGAAGAAATTCCAGACGGTTGCGGCGCGATGCTGCAAAGAGGCGTTTCAGCACGTCCTCCTGCGCCACCCGCATCTCCTGTGGATCGTCGGGGTGGCAGAAGCACAGGACCTTGACCACATGGCCAAGCGGCCATTCCGCCAGCCCGCCGCAATCCGGCCCGATCTCCGGCTCAACGGCCAGCGGCCGCGAGCCCGGCCATTCCACCGGCCGGCCGATCCACAGGCCCTGTCCGGCCGCCCGATACAGCGAGGAACGCCCCAGACGGCTGTCGCAAAGGATGCCATAGCCCGCCTGACCGTCCGCGACCAGAACCGCAGCATCAAGGCACAATTCCTTGAAACGGCTTATCTTTGTCGCGTCAGCGCCCGGCAGGTCCTCCAGCTGTGCGCGGTGGTCGAAGGCAAAGACCCGCATCCTGGACCAATCGCCATGGCGGTTCGTCGACCAGTGCAGCTGTTCCAGCGCCGCGTCCTTGCGCAAGGCCCGTTCGGTCACGCCGCGTTGCAGGAAGAACTGCAACTCCTCCCAACTCGGATAGGCGGGCGTGCAGCCGTGGCGGCTGACGGCGAAGGCCCCGCAGGCATTGGCATAGGTCAGCGCCGTCCGCCAGTCTTCGCCATCCAGCCAACCTTTCAGCAGGCCAGACATGAATCCGTCGCCCGCGCCCAGGACATTGAAGACCTCGATCGGAAAGCCCGGCCCGGTGATCCCGTCATCCAGGCTTGCCGGGACCCGCCCGGTAAAGGCGACGGCCCCCATCGGCCCGCGCTTGCAGATGAGCGTTGCGGGGGTCACGTCCCGAACTGCCTTCAGCGCGGCAAGCGTGTCGGCCACGCCGCCTGCGATATGAAATTCTTCTTCCGTTCCAACGATCAGATCGAAGAACTTCAAGTGCCCACGCAGTTTCTCGGTCACCCGGGTGCTCTCGATGAACCGTTCCTCGCCCGCGCCATGACCGGCAAGGCCCCAGAGGTTCGGCCGGTAATCGATGTCCAGCGCCGTCAGGCAGCCATGCTTGCGGGCCAGTGTCAGCGCCTTCACCACCGCCGCTTCGGTCCGGGGATGGGACAGATGCGTGCCCGTCGCCACCACCGCGCGGGCCGAGGCGATCAGATCCTCGTCGATATCCTCCTCACACAGCGCCATGTCGGCGCAATTCTCGCGGTAGAAGATCAGCGGAAACTGCTTCTCATCCCGGATCCCCAGCAGCACCAGCGCGGTCAGACGCTCGGGGTCAGTCTTCACCCCCCGCACATCCACCCCTTCCCGCGCCAGTTCCTCGCGGATGAAGCGGCCCATATGTTCATCGCCCACGCGCGTGATCAGCGCCGACTTCAACCCCAGCCGCGCCGTTCCGGCGGCCATGTTGGTCGGCGAGCCGCCGATATATTTCTGGAAGGATCCCATATCCTCCAGCCGCCCGCCCACCTGCGCGCCATAAAGATCGACCGAGGCCCGGCCAATGGTGATCAGATCCAGGGTCTTCATCCGTTCAGAACTTCCGTTACCCTCACGGCGCGGCCCTCGCGCGCCGACAGCAGGGCCGCATCGGCCAGCGCCAGCGCCCGCAACCCGTCATCGCCCGAGGGGCTGACCGGCGCGCCGTCGGAAATCGCCGCGATGAAGGCGGCGATCTCGGCGGCATAGGCCTCGGTGTAACGTGTCATGAAAAAATCGTGCAGAGGTGGCCGGTTATACCCAGATGCTGATGCGATTTCGATCGACACCGGCCGCTGGTTCTCGGCCGCTGCCATGCCAAGCGCGCCATGGACCTCGATCCTCTGGTCATAGCCATAGCTGGCGCGGCGCGAATTCGAGATCAGGCACTGCCGCCCGGAGGCGGTCCGCAGAATGACCGAGACGCTGTCATAATCCCCCGCCTTGCCAATCGCCGGATCGGTCAGGACGGCGGCCGCGGCCTGCACCGTCTCGACCTCCTCGCCCAGAAGGAAGCGGGCCATGTCGAAATCATGGATCGTCATGTCGCGGAAGATGCCGCCCGAGGTCCCGATATAGCTCAGCGGCGGCGCGCCCGGATCGCGCGAGGTGATCGTCACCATCTCGACCGTGCCGATCCGGCCTTCGTCAATCGCCGATCTCACGGCCCGGAAATGTGGATCGAACCGGCGGTTGAAACCCACCATCAGCGTGGCCTTCTCGGTCGCGACGACCTTCAGGCAATCGCGGACACGCGCCAGCGACAGATCGACCGGCTTTTCGCAGAAGACCGCCTTGCCCGCGCGGGCGAAGCGTTCGATCAGGTCGGCATGGGTGTTGGTGGGCGTGCAGATCACCACCGCATCCACGTCCGCTGCGGCTTCGATCGCCTCGATCGTGCGGATATCGCAGCCATGCTGGGCCGCGACCGCCTGCGCCGCCTCGGGCATCGCGTCGGCCACGGCCACAAGGCGCGCACGCGCATCGCCCGAAATCGCCCTGGCATGGACCCTGCCGATGCGCCCCGCCCCCAGTAGGCCGAACCTGACTGTCATTCTTCCTGCTCCTTCCTGGCCGTCATTCGGGATAGGCCCCGGCCACATTCTGATCGAAATCGACGATGGCCCCGGTCATCACACCGGACAGGGGGCCAAGCATGTAGCTGACAAGACCGGCAACATGAGCGGGCTTGACCAGCATGCCCATCGGCTGGGCGGCCTCTGCGCGCAAAAGCCAGCCGTCGGTCGCGCCATGCCAGCGGCGTTGGACCTGATCCTCGCCCGGCGTGTCCATCCAGCCGCAGTTGATGCCATTCACGCGGATATGGTCGCGGCGGAGCGCTTGCGCCGCGTTCTTGGTGATATTCGCGAGCGCCGCCTTCGATGCCGAATAGGGCGCCAGAAACGACTGCCCGCAATGGGTTACCATCGACAGGACATTCACAGCCGAGGCCGGCCGCCCCGCCGCCCGCGCCCGCTGGGCAAGGCGTTGCAGGGCAAAGAAAGGCCCGCGGGCATTCACCGCCATCAGCCGGTCAAAAGCCTCGGCCGTCGTATCAAGGATCGAGCCCCGTTCCGAGCAGGCCGCCGCATTGACCAGCGCGGTGACAGTGCCAAAGGCCGCCTCTGCCGCGTCGATCATGGCTATTGCCTGCGCGGCATCTGCCATGTCGGTCCGGACAAAGCGCACATCCGCCCCCTGCCCGGTCAATTCCCGCGCCGCGACTTCGCCCTCGGCCAGCCGTCGCCCGGCAATGACAATCCGCGTGCAACCTTCGGCAATCAGCCTGTCGGCCACCGCCCGGCCAAGGCCCTCGGCACCGCCGGTGATCACGGCGACGGTCGCGGCGTGCGGCAGGTCAGAGGTCGGCACCATCGGAGCCGCCCTTCACGCCGGTGATATAGCTGACGATGTCATTGCCGTCGGTCTCGTCGCGGTTCAGCGAGGCGACGATCCGGCCACGGCGAAACACCACGATCCGGTCCACGAGATCGAAGACCTGGCGCAGGTTGTGGCTGATCAGGATCAGCGGCACGCCGCGCTCCTTCAGACCACGGATGATGTTCTCGACCTGCGCGGTTTCCTGCACGCCCAAGGCCGCTGTCGGCTCGTCCATGATCACCAATTTCGAGGCGAAGGCCGCCGTCCGGGCGATCGACACGCATTGCCGCTGACCGCCCGACATGTTGCGGATCGGATTGTCGACATTGGGGATCTTTACCGCCGTGGTCTTCAGCGCCTCCAGCGTCCGGTCGCGCATCGCCTTGCGGTCAAGCCAGGAAAACGGCCCGAAGCGCCATTTGAACAGCTCGCGCCCGAGGAAAAGGTTCGAGGGCACGTCGAGGTCGTCGGCGAGCGCCAGCGTCTGGAACACCGTCTCGATGCCTGCCTCGCGCGCCGCGAGCGGGTCGGCGAAGTCCACCTCCTCGCCGTCAAAGAAGATCTGGCCGGACGTCTTCTGTTCGACCGCCGTCACCTGACGTACGAAGGTGGACTTGCCCGCGCCATTGTCACCGACGACGGCCACATGTTCGCCCGCGCGCAGGATGAAATCGGCATCCTCCAGCGCATGGACACCGCCGTAGCGCTTGGTCAGCCCGCGCGTTTCAAGGACAATATCGTTCATCGCCTCACCCCCTCGCCCGCTGCCGCTGGCGCCATTGGTCGAGAACGACGGCCGCCACGATGATCGCGCCCTTCACCATCTCCTGATAATAGGCGTCGAGCCGGATCGAGGTGAAACCAGAGATGATGGTGGAAAAGATCATCGCGCCAAGCACGGTGCCGAGGATCGAGCCGCGCCCGCCGGACAGGGAAATGCCGCCGATGACCGCCATGGCAATGGCGTCGAGTTCGTACATGACCCCCATGCCCGCCTGTGCGGTCAGGTTTTTCGAGGTCAGAAGGATTGCGGCTACGGCCGCCAGCAACCCCGCGATCGTGTAGACCAGCACCTTGTGGCGGTCGACGCTGATGCCCGACATGCGCGCCGCCGCCTCGTTCGAGCCGATGGCATAGCTGCGCTTGCCGTAGACGGTCTTGGTCATCAGCAGATGGAAGAGGATCGCCAGAACGACGAACACGACCGCCGGATTCTGGCCGGGCCAGGTGAGAATGCCAAATGTCAGTGTGCCAAGGATATCGCCGTTCGACAGATGGCCGTAGCTTTCGGTGGGGAAGCTGACTGGTTGGCCGTTCGACCACCAGCGCGCCACACCGCGCGCGGTGACCATCATGCCGAGCGTGGCGATGAACGGCGGGATGCGCGTATAGGCGATCAGCACGCCGTTCACCAACCCTGCGAGGATGCCGCAGCCCATGCCGACGACAATCGGCACGATCACCGGCAGGTCCATGGCCCAGTCGCCGAAGATTGCCTTGGGATTGGGGTTGCCGTTGACCATCGCGGTCTGCGCGAAGCTCATCACGATCATCGCGGTCGCGCCGACCAGAGAGCCGGACGACAGGTCGATCCCGCCGAGGATGATCACTTGCGTCACACCGATGGCGATGATGCCGGTGATCGCCACCTGCAGGATCATGATATCGAGCCGCTGCTTGTTCAGAAGCCCCGGCATCGTGTCGCGCAGGTTGAACAGGAAGCTCGATCCGTTGAGCCGGTTCAATATCTCGAAGATCAGGATGATGATCACCAGTGCGATGAACACGTTCCATTCCGGCGCGCGGGTTCGCTTGGTGGGGTCGTATTTCAGGCCGCCCAGGCCGTGCGTCGTCTGCGTCACGAGATGTTCCCCTTCCCTGTCATGCAGCCCGCGCCTCAGGTGGCCCTCCCGAGGCGCGGGCCGAACGGGGCGAAGCCGCCGCCCCGTCTGTTGATCTGCGTCGCTCGGACGCGCTCGGGTCAGTTCTTGCTGAGATAGTCGGCGACGTTCGCCGGCGTCACCAGTTCGAACGGCACCCAGACGGTCTGGTCGACCGCCTCGCCCTTGGCGAGCGCCACGGCAGCGTTCAGCGAGCCCGAGCCCTGAGCGGCCGCATTCTGGAAGACCGTCACATCGAGATCGCCCGCCTGCATGGCGGCAAGCGCGTCCTGCGTCGCGTCGACGCCACCGACCTGGACGGCGGCCATGTCGATGCCCGCGGCCTTCATCGCCTGGATGGCACCGATCGCCATTTCGTCATTGTTGGCGATGACGCCGTCGAAGGCGGTGCCGGTCGACAGCCAGTTGGTCATCAGGTTCTGCGCCTGATCGCGCGACCAGTTCGCGGTCTGCTGGTCGATCACGTTGACCTTGACCTTGCACTTGCCCGCCTCGATCACATCATAGATATCCTGGGTGCGCTGCACCGCCGCCTGGTTCGACAGCTCTCCCTGCATCACATAGACATTGACCTCGGACTTGCCTTCGCCCGCCCAATTGTCGCAAAGCGCAATGGTTTCAAGCGTGCCGCTGTCCACCTCGTTCGAGGCGACGAAGGCCTGATTGTCGGGCAGGCTGTCAAGGTTGATCGGCTGGCGGTTCACATAGACAAGCGGCACGCCTGCCGCCGCCGCCGCATCCGACATGGCCTGTGTGGCCGAGGTGTCGACCGGGTTGACGATGATCGCGTTCACGCCCGAGGCGATGAAATTGTTGATCTGGTCCAGCTGCTTGGCGACGTCGTTCTGCGCATCCTCGATCTGCACCGTCACACCGGATTCGTCTGCGTGCTTCTGGATGCCGTTCCTGAGAACCGTCAGGAAGTTGTCGTCAAAGAGCGCCATGGAAACGCCGACGGTTTCGGCCATGGCCGTCGTCCCCATCAGCGTCGCAAATCCGGCAATCAGAATGGTCTTTCTCATCTTCTTCCTCCCATAGCGGCGTCCGGCACGCCCTGATGTGAAATCTCCACCGGAGAGCCCTCGAAAGGGCCAGTCACTCGTCGGTCAGGCGGCCATGCGGGCCATTTCCCGACCGATGAATTTCATGGAAGTCCGCAGGGCCGCCGCCGGGTCCGGCAGCGCGTGCACCTCGCCCGCAAAGGCCTCGAACGAGACCGGGCCCCGCCAGCCCGCTGCCTCGAAGGCGGCAAGCTGTTCGACATTGCCCAGCCGATCGTGCCCGTCGACGAGCACGCGGTGGGCATCCTGCATCTCTTCCGCCGCCACCGCAGGCGCGGTGACGCCGGAGATATGGATGATCCCGGTATGGGCCGGATGGATCGGCCCGCCACCGGCGAGGAAATGGTGGAACGTGTCATGCACCAGCCGGAAGCGACCTGTGGCGCCCAAGGCCTCGATCGCTTCGACCGCCTCGGCCTTGTGGCGCAGGGCGCAGATCTGAAAGCCCAGAGGTTCGACCATGCCGATCAGGTCATGATCCTCGAGCATCGGCTTCAGCTCGCGCAGCGCCAGCCGCAGGTTGGCCTGCCGCTCGCCGTTGCCCATGCCCTGATTGTCGTTGCGGGGAATGAGGCTGACCGCCTCGGCCCCGGCGGCCTTCGCGATCCGCATCAGCGCCAGTGCCTCGCGTGCCTTGTCGGGCGACCAGTCGTTGAAGCGCTTCACCTCGGCCAGCGCCAGAAGCCTGAGGCCCGCCGCCCTGATCCGGGCGCCTGCCTCTTCCGGCGCGAGCCCGTCGAACAGGGGCCCCGGCAGGTCGTTGCGCAGCTCGATCCCGACCAGACCCAGATCGTGCCCCAGAGCCAGCACCCCCTCGAAGCCCATCCGCGCCGCGGTCATGTGATTGATCGCAAACTCGACCATCATCCCCCCATGCGGCACAAGTTTGCCGCTGTGCCGCGCAGACCCTGACGCCACGGCATGAGTCGGGTCAACCGCCGGGGACGTATTTCACATCATTCCTGACGTAAAAAGACGCAGGCCGATGATGCAATCAGATCATCACACCGACTCGGGGATGTAGAGCTCCGGCTGCAGGAAATGCTGTCCCGGGATACTGGCGCCACCGGTCTGCACCGCCTGGATCATCAGCGCGACGAATTCGCGGCAGAGTTTCTCAAGCGGTGTCGAGATCACCATCGTCACATAACGGTCCTGAAGCGCACTGCGCGATTCCGGCGTCAGTTCGTTCACCACCAGCGCCACCTCGCCCGGCGCCCGCGTCTCGCGGAGCGCGGCAATGGCCCCCTCCATGCCTCCGCCTGCAAGATAGATGCCGCTGAGATCGGGGTGTCGGCCCAACAGGTCCAAGGTCGCCTCATAGGTCAGTTGCCGCGTTTCAAGGTTCACCAGAGTGTCGAGGATGGTGAATTGCGGCGCCAGTTCCCGGATGTAGCTGCGAAAGCCGGTCTCGCGCAGTTCATGCCCGTGCCAGCGGTAGCCGCCGACGAAAACCGCCAGCTTCCCCGGCCGGTGCACCGCCGTCGCCAACATCGAGGCGGCGATGCGCCCGACCTTCAGATTGTTCAATCCCACGTAATGCTGCCGCACGCCCTGGGCAAAATCGTTGAGGAGCGCGAAACAGGGGATGCCGGACTGCGTCAGATCCTCGACCGCCGCCGTCACCTCGTGATGGGTGACGGCCGTCGCCCCCACCACATCGGCGCGGCCCTTCATCCCGGCCATCAGCCGCGCGAAATCGCCCGGCGACTGCGACGCCGCATATTCGATGATCACCTCGCCCCGCACCCCCGGCACCTGTTCGACCGCCCTCTGGATCTGCTGGCTGAAAGCCTGATAGAAGGCCTGCCGTTCCTTGTGCAGGACGAAACCGAACCGCACGCGCCGCAGGTCGGGCTGCAGCCGCTGCGCCAGAAGCGGCGCAGCATGATAGCCGATGGCGCGGGCCGCCTCATAGACCCGCCGCGCCGTTTCCTCGCGCACCTTCAGCCGCCCGTTCAGCACCCGGTCGACGGTCGCAGCGCTTACCCCCGATGCCGCTGCCAGATCCTGGATCGTCGGTCTTTTCGCCATGACGCGCCTGCAAGTTTTACATCATAAATCTTCTCACAGTTTGATAGTTTTTGAGGGAATGGCAAGCCGGACGATAGGCGTACCCCAAGACTGGCCCTATCCTTCCCGCGACTCAGGGGAGGAGTGGGCAATGCGGGACTACAGTCTGATCGGCCCGGATGCGGAACGCGCCGTTGCGGCTGGCCTTGCCGCCGCCGACTGGTATCACTCGGACATTCCGCGCAAGGAAATGAAGGCGTTGATGGCGCGCGAGGACGGGCCCGCGATCCGCGATACACTCATCCTTTACGGCGCGATGATCCTGTTCGCAGGCGTCGGCATCTGGCTCTGGCCATCCTGGTGGTCGGCCCCCTTCTGGCTCGCATACGGGGTGCTTTACGGCTCGGCGTCGGATTCGCGCTGGCATGAGTGCGGCCATGGCACCGCCTTCCGCACGCCCTGGATGAACAATGCGGTCTATCACATCGCGAGCTTCATGATCGTGCGCAACCCCGTCACCTGGCGCTGGAGCCATGCGCGCCACCATACCGATACGATCATCGTCGGGCGTGACCCCGAAATCGCGGTGATGCGCCCGCCTGCAGCGCTCAGGCTCCTGTCCAATTTCTTCGGTCTCGCCGACGCATGGGCGGGCTGGAACAGGATGCTGCTGAATGCCTCGGGCCGGCTCGACCCCGAGGAAGCGACCTTCATTCCCGACAGCGAACGGCCGAAGGTCGTGAAGGTCGCCCGCGTCTGGGCGCTGATCTATGCCGCGACGATCGGCCTTGCCGTCTGGACGGGTTCGATCCTGCCCCTGATGGTGATCGGCCTGCCACGCCTTTATGGCGCCTGGCATCATGTGATGACCGGCCTCCTGCAGCACGGCGCCCTGGCCGACAATGTCATCGACCACCGGCTGAACAGCCGCACCGTCTACATGAACCCCATCAGCCGCTTCATCTACTGGAACATGAACTACCATATCGAACATCACATGTTCCCGATGGTGCCCTACCACCGGCTGCCGGATCTGCACGCCCGCATCAAGGACGACCTTCCCGCCCCCGCAGGCTCGATCTGGGCGGCCTACCGCGAGATGCTGCCGATCCTGATGCGTCAGCTGCGCGGCGAGGACATCGTCCTCAAGCGCGCCCTGCCCGCCACCGCCCGGCCCTACCGGGAAGAGTTTCACGCCGCCGCCCTCGGCCAACCCGCTGAATGAGGACAAGATGACCGACTGGATCGACGCCTGCGCCACCGACGAGATCGACGAGGAGGATGTGATCCGCTTCGATCACGGCGGCCGCACCTATGCCATCTATCACAGCCCGGACGGAGCCTTCTTCTGCACCGACGGGCTTTGCACCCACGAACAGGTCCATCTGTCCGAAGGGCTGGTGATGGACTATGTGATCGAATGTCCCAAGCATAACGGCCAGTTCGATTATCGCACGGGCGAAGCGAAACGCGCACCGGTCTGCGTGAACCTCGCCACCTATCCGACAAGGGTCGAAGGCGGTCGCGTTCAGGTAAAGGTGTCCTGATGGCCCCGCCGACCGTTCACGATCTGCTCGGCCAGCGCGGCAGGCACCAATATGCGATGCTGCGCGTCGAAACGCTGGAAGAGGCCGCGGCGGCCGAACAGGCGGGGGTGGAGCTTCTGTCCGTCCCGCCCGCAATGATCCTCGACCGCCGCTTCCGCGAAGTGGCGCCGAACGCATTCGCCGTCCCGGGCGAGAATTATTTCGAGATCGGCGGGACCGAGGATTTCCTGAAATGGGCCTTCCCGCTGATGAAGCACGGGGCGGACGCCGTCTATTGCTCGGGCTCGCTCGCCACCGTCCGCGCGCTTGCCGATCACGGCATCGCAGTCTGCGGCCATGTCGGCCTGATCCCGTCGAAACGCACCTGGACCGGCGGCTTCAGGGCCGTGGGCAAGACGCTTGAGACCGCGCAACTCGTCTGGCGGCAGGTCCGCGCGCTGGAAGAGGCGGGCGCCTTCGCCGCCGAGATCGAGGTCGTGCCCCATGCGATCACCCGGGCGATCGCCGAAAGGACCTCGCTCTTCCTCATCTCGATGGGGGCGGGTTCGGCAGGCCATGCGCAATATCTCTTCTCCGACGACGTGCTCGGCCAGAACCGCGGCCATGTGCCGCGCCATGCCAAGGTCTATGCCAGCCTCGCTGCCGAGCAGGACCGGCTGCAGGCGATCAGGACCGACGCGATGCGGCGCTTTACGGCAGAGGTCCACGAGGGGCTTTATCCCGCGCCGCAACATCTGGTGGACAGCGAGCCCGAGGTCGTCGCGGCCTTCCGTGACTGGCTCGATGGGGAGGCATCATGAGCAGGACAATCGGCGTCGGGCTGATCGGCACGGGGTTCATGGGCAAGGCCCATGCAATCGCCTGGGCCAATGCGGGCCGGGTGATGGGCGACCTGCCGCAGGTCATGCTGGAGCTTCTGTGCGACACGCCCGCCGACAAGGCCCGCGCGATGGCAGACCAGTTCGGTTTTGCCCGCGCGACCGACGACTGGCGGGCGCTTGTCACAGACCCCGCCGTCGATGTGGTGTCGATCACCACGCCGAACGGCCTTCATCGGGAAATGGCCGTCGCCGCGCTTGAGGCCGGCAAACATGTCTGGTGCGAAAAGCCGATGGCGCTGACACTTGCCGATGCCGAGGCAATGGCCCTCGCCGCCCGCAGGGTGGGCCGCGCCACGCTTCTGGGTTACAATTACATCCGCAACCCCGCTGTCCAGCATGCCGTCCGGCTGGTAGAGGCGGGCCGGATCGGCCGACCGGTGCATTTCCGCGGCTGGGTCGACGAGGATTATCAGGCCGACCCCGACCTCGCCTGGACCTGGCGGGCGCGCAAGACCGACGCTGGCCTCGGCGCGCTCGGCGATCTCGGCTGTCATCTCGTGTCGATGATGCTCCTCCTCATGGGTCCGGTCGACAGCCTGATCGCCGACAGCCAGACGATCCACGCGACGCGCCCCCTGCCGGAAGGGGGCCGCGCGGCCGTGGAAAACGAGGATACGGCGACCGCCATCCTGCGCTTCGCCTCCGGCGCGCAGGGCTCTCTTTCGGCCTCGCGCTCGGCCTGGGGGCGCAAGAACCGGCTGGATTTCGAGGTCCATGGCACGAAAGGCATGATCGCTTTCGCGCAGGAACGGATGAACGAACTGCAGCTCTATGTGAACGAGGGCGAGGCGTCAGAGGCGGGCTTCCGCACCATCCTGACCGGTCCGGCCCATCCGCCCTTCGGCTCCTTCACCCCCGCGCCCGGCCACCAGATCGGTTTCAACGATCTGAAGGTGATCGAGGCCGCCGGGCTGATCCAGACCATCGCGGGCCGCGCGCCCGCCTGGCCGGACTTCTCCGAGGGTCTGAGAATCGAACGGATCATCCACGGCATCGCCGAGGCCGCCGCGAGCGGACGGCGCAAGTCCTTCGGCGCAGGTGAAGCCTAGAACCGGAAACCCGGGCGGAGGGCATCGGGCGAGGACGAAACCTCTGCGCCTTCATCTTGGAAAAATACCTCGGGGAGCGCGAGGGGCGGCGCCCCTCGCCCTATTCCTCCCCCTGCGCCTCGGCCCGGCTCTTGCCCGCGACATCCAGAGCCAGCGTCGCCGCCATGAACCCGTCGAGATCGCCGTCGAGCACGCCTTGCGTATCCGAAGTCTCGTAGCCGGTGCGCAGATCCTTCACCATCTGGTAGGGCTGCAACACATAGGACCGGATCTGGTTGCCCCAGCCCGCGTCACCCTTGTTCTCGTGCGCCGCCGTGATCGCGGCGTTCCGTTTGTCGAGTTCCAGCTGGTAAAGCCGCGAGCGCAGCGCGTTCATCGCGATCTCGCGGTTCTGGTGCTGCGATTTCATCGAACTGGTCACGACGATGTTGGTGGGCAGGTGGGTGATCCGCACGGCCGAGTCGGTCGTGTTCACGTGCTGGCCGCCCGCGCCCGAAGACCGGTAGGTGTCGATGCGGATATCGCTGTCGGGAATGTTGATCTCGATATTGTCATCCACCACCGGATAGACCCAGACCGACGAGAAGGACGTGTGCCGCCGCGCCGCGCTGTCATAGGGGGAAATGCGCACCAGCCGGTGCACGCCCGATTCCGATTTCAGCCAGCCATAGGCATTGGGGCCGGACACCTTGTAGGAAACCGAGCGGATGCCCGCCTCCTCGCCCGCGGTCTCGGACTGCATCTCGACCTTGTAACCCTTCTTTTCCGCCCAGCGCACATACATGCGGGCGAGCATGGAGGCCCAGTCGCAGCTTTCGGTGCCACCCGCGCCTGCGTTGATTTCCAGGAACGTGTCGTTGCCGTCGGCCTCGCCGTCCAGCAGCGCCTCAAGTTCCTTGGCGGCGGCGAATTCCTTCAGTTCCTTCAGGCTCCGCTCGGCCTCCGAGACGATCTCCTGGTCATCTTCCATCTCGCCAAGTTCGATCAGTTCGACATTGTCGGTCAGCTCGCGGTCGATCTTGCGGTAGGTCTCGACCTTGTCCATCAGCATCTGCCGGTCGCGCATCAGCTTCTGGGCGCGCGCCGGGTCGGACCAGAGGTTGCCGTCCTCGATCATCGCATTGAATTCTTCCAGCCGATGGGGGGCGGTTTCCCAATCCATGCGCTGGCCGAGAAGCGTCAGCGATTTCCTGATCGCTTCCACGTTGTTCTGGGTTTCCGCGCGCATCTTCGTCCTCTCAACCGTCCGCTGCGCCTGATACAGGAGCGGGCGGTGCCGGACAAGGGCGGGGCGAAACCGGCGGCAGGCGGTCAGCGCAGCCAGCGGGTCAGCTTGCGGACCATGCGCATCTTCTTGGCCATGTCGCGCTCACTGGTGCGGATGCGCGCGCGGCCCTCTGCGGTGCCGGGATCGCCGCCGCGCCGCGCGAGCCAGCGCGGCAGATGACGGAAAAACGTGTCCATCACCGCCCGGATCAGCATGCGGATCGCGCGGTCCATGGCTCAATCCTCGAACAATTCGGTCTGGCCCGCCATTTCGCCCTCTTCCTCGTCGCCGAGGCTCGTGGCGCCGGGCATCGGCCGGTTGTCCAGCAGGCCCGCCGCGCGCAGTTCCTTCAGCCCCGGCAGGTCGCGGGCGGATTCGAGGCCGAAATGATCGAGGAACTTGGGGGTGACAACGAAGGTCACCGGACGTCCCGGCGTCATCCGGCGGCGACCGAGGCGAATCCAGTCCAGCTCCAGAAGCTGGTCGATCGTGCCCCGGCTGACGGCGACGCCCCGGATTTCCTCGATCTCCGCCCGGGTCGCGGGCTGGTGATAGGCGATGATCGCCAGGGTCTCGATCGCGGCGCGTGACAGTTTCCGCGTCTCGACCACTTCCTTCTGCATCAGGAACCCGAGGTCCGGCGCGGTGCGGATCGCCCAGGCATCGCCCACCCGCACCACACTCACCCCCCTGCCCTCGTAGCGCTTCCTCAGATGCACCAGGGCCTCGGCCGGGTCGCAGCCATGCGGCATGCGCTGTGCAAGATCGGCAACCGTCACCGGCTCGGCAGAGGCAAAGAGGATCGCCTCGACCATCCGTTCCTGCTCGGCGATCGGCGGCGCCTCGAACAGGCTCCGCTCATCGGGCGCCTCGGTCTGGCGATCTGGGGTGGCGGCGTCGGTCAATGGTTCTTCCGGCGAAGGGTGATGGGCGCGAAGGTCTCGGCCTGTCTTAACTCGATCTGCCCCTGTTTGGCGAGTTCCAGAGAGGCCGCGAAGGTCGCGGCGGTGGCGGAACGGCGGCGGAGCGGATCATGCGCCCATCCGTCGGGCAGATAGCCCATGAGGTCGGTCCAGTCGCCCGCATAGCCGATCAGCCCCCGCATCCGGTCAAGCGCCTGCTCCATGGTGAAGACATGGGTGCGGTCGAAGGCGAAGGGCCGGAACTCGTCGCGGGTGCGGATGCGGGCATAGGCCTGCATCAGGTCGAGAAGCGTGGCGGAATAATGGGTGTGCCGGACCCGGGTGACATCCTCGGTCAGGCCGCGCGCAAAGAAATCGCGGCCAAGCTGGTCGCGCGCCATGAGCCGGGCGGCGGCCTCGCGCATCGCGCCGAGGCGTTCGAGCTGGAAGGCAAGATGCGCCGCCAGTTCCTCGCCGGTCGGGCCATCCTCGTTCGGGTCGGGCGGCAGCAGCAGACGCGACTTCAGGAAGGCGAGCCAGGCCGCCATCACCAGATAATCGGCGGCCAGTTCGATCCTGAGCGCCTTCGCCTTGTCGACGAATGCCAGATATTGTTCGGCCAGCTGCAGGACGGAAATCCTGCGAAGGTCGACCTTCTGGGTGCGCGACAGCGTCAGGAGAAGATCGAGCGGCCCCTCGAACCCGTCGACATCGACGATCAGCGCCTCGGCCGCGAGCCGTTCCCCGACGGGCACGGGATCTTCCTGAAAAAGGCTCGGGTCGGACATGCGTGCGTCAGCTTTCGGCCGGGGAAAGGATCGCCTGAAGTTCGGCCATGAGCGCCTCTGCGTCAATGGGGTCGGGCGCCCCACGGCGGGCGAGCGCCGCTTCGGCCCGCGCCATTCCTTCCGCATCCAGTGGGCGGGCAGCGGCGGCGACCTCGATCATCTGGGCCATATCGCCCTTGCAATGCAAAGCCACGTCGCAGCCCGCCGCCAGCGCCGCGCTTGTGCGGTCGGCAAGCGTCCCCTTGAGCGCCTCCATGTTCAGATCGTCGCTGAGCAGAAGGCCGCCAAAGCCGATCTCGTCCCGGATCACCCTGATCATGCGGGGCGACTGCGTCGAGGGGCGGTCGGGGTCATAGGCGGGCACCACGATATGGGCGGTCATGCCCATCGGCAGATCGGCGAGCGCCCGGAAGGGCACGAAATCGGTGCGGCCAAGTTCCTCGGCAGGCGCCGCAGCGACCGGCAGGTCATGGTGGCTGTCGACCACCGTGCGGCCATGGCCGGGCATATGTTTCATCACCGGCAGGACAGCACCCCCGAGAAGGCCGTCGGCTGCCGCCCTGGCAGCCCGCGCGACAGTATCGGCCGCGTAGCCGAAACAGCGGTTCTTGAGGAAAGGGTGGGTTTCGGGCCAGGCGATGTCACCGGAAGGCGCGCAATCGGCGTCAATGCCCACCGCCCTCAATTCCTCGGCGATGAGCCGGTAGCGGATCCAGACCCCCCGCTCCATCCGATCGGGCGCGCTTGCCGCAACCTGATCGAGCGGCGGCAGCCATTCGCGCCAGTGCGGCGCGCGGAGCCGTTGGACACGCCCGCCTTCCTGATCGACCAGCACCGGCGCATCGCGGCCCACTGCGGCGCGCAGGTCGCCCGTCAGGCGGCGCAGCTGGTCAGGCGTTTCGACATTGCGGGC
This sequence comes from Paracoccaceae bacterium, assembly GCA_041397305.1. Lineage (GTDB taxonomy): Bacteria > Pseudomonadota > Alphaproteobacteria > Rhodobacterales > Rhodobacteraceae > TMP-24. Next base: position 396,744 of record JAWKWX010000003.1, read on the forward strand.
GAAAAGGATGAAACCCAGGGGGTCGGCCTCGCGAAAGAAGGCGGCCTCGTCCGGGCCAAGCACCGGCCCATCGCACCCGAAGATCACGGCAAGCGGCGCACCGGCCATCAGCGCACGGTAACCGCCACGCAGCGCCCCTCGGCGTTCAGCGCGGCGCAGAAACGGCGCGCCTCGTCGCGGTCGGCGAAACCCATCACACGGAGCCGGTAGAAGGTCTCGTCCCCGCGCGTCGCCGGTTCGATCACCCGCGCCTTGCCGTTGAAGAGCGCGCCGAACCGCGCGACCTCGGCGGCCCAGGCGGCCGTCGCCTCGGCCTCGGACGGGTAATCGCCGATCTGGGCCAGCGTGGTGCCGGCGGTGATGGCGGCGGGCGCGACATCCTCGACCGGGCGGTCGGCCGCCGCCGATACAAGCGTCACCTCCTGGCGCATCGGCACCAGCCCCGCGGGCTTCGCCACCGGGATGAGCGATGCGGAGACGCCGGGGACCGACGGGTCGATCCCTTCTGCCGCCGTCCCGTCGAGCGGTTCGAATGCATTGGCCTCCATCAGTGCCGCCTCGATCGAGGCGACCTCGACCGAGCCTGCCTCGACGGTTTCCAGTTCCGGCGCGTCGATCGGTTCGGCCGCCTCTTCGGGCAGCGGCAGCTTCAGGCTGTCCGGCACGGCCTTCGCCGCTTCAAGCGACGGGCTCGGCCGTACCGTGCCGATATTCGGCCCCGGCACGGCATCGAGCGGGGCGAGCGGGGAACCGGCGGTGACCTGCAGCGCGTCCGAAGCGGTATCCTCGTCGCTGAGCGTCGCGGCGCGGGGCGCCAGAACCAGAAGATCGGCGGCAGCCTCCGCCTCGCCCTCGGCGGCGATCATGTTGACGGCAAGGCCCTGATGGTCCGCCAGCTCGCCGCCCGGATCCTCGGGCGCGACCCGTGCCGGGCCTTCCGGCGCCGCGATCACCGGAACGCCATGGATCTGGCGCTGCGCGAGCTTGTAGCCCCAGACGACCACGCCCGCGATCAGCGCCACCGAGACGAGCCCGCCCACCGCGCGCACCATGGCGCCCGCGCGGCCCGGCACGGCTGTTCCCGGGTCCGTGGCATAGGCCGCGGGCGCCTCGGGATAGACCTCGTCTTCCTGCCAGACTGTCATCGCCGTCCTGTCATCCGGCGCGCCCCGCCTCAGCGGGGCCGCCCTGCTCTGCCAGTGGGCGCTTCTTGATCAGCGCATTTCCTCGACCGGCTTGACGCCCAAGATAGCAAGACCCGCCGAAATGACAACGCCCGCCGCCCGCGCCAGCGCGATTTTCGACTGGGTGACAGCGACATTGCCCTCCTGCACGAACCTGAGCGACGTGTCGTCGTTGCCGCGGTTCCACAGCGAATGAAGCTCGGACGCAAGTTCATAGAGGTAGAAGGCGACGCGGTGCGGTTCCTGCCCCCTGGCGGCGATTTCCACAAGGCGCGGCCATTCGGCGATCTTCTTCGCAAGCCCGAGTTCCGCCTCATGCGCAAGCTTCGTCAGGTCCGCTCGGCCGAGCGTCGCATCGTCGGCCGCGATCCCCGCCTCGGCCGCCTTGCGCAGGACCGAACAGACGCGGGCATGGGCATATTGGACGTAGAAGACCGGATTGTCCTTCGACTGTTCCAGCACCTTGTCGAAATCGAAATCCAGGGGCGCATCGTTCTTGCGCGTGAGCATCACGAAGCGCGTGACATCGGCGCCCGCCTGTTCGACGACATCACGAAGCGTGACAAACGTCCCGGCGCGCTTCGACATCTTGAAGGGCTCGCCATTCTTGTAAAGCTTCACCAGCTGGATGAGCTTGACCTCCAGCGGCACCTTGCCGTTCGACAGCGCTGACACCACCGCCTTGAGCCGCTTCACATAACCGCCATGGTCGGCCCCGAGGACGTCGATCAGCTGATCGAAACCGCGCGTCACCTTGTCGTAGTGATAAGCGATGTCGGGGGCGAAATAGGTCCAGTTGCCGTCCGACTTCTGCACCGGCCGGTCGACATCGTCGCCATGTGCGGTCGACCGGAAGAGCGTCTGCTCGCGCTCTTCCCAATCCTCCGGCAGCTTGCCCTTCGGGGGTTCCAGCACGCCTTCGTAGATCAGGCCCATGTCGCGCAGCGTCTGGATCGCGCTTTCGATCTTGCCGGTGCCGTAAAGCGCCTTTTCCGAGGAATAGACATCCATCTTCACGCCGAGCGAGGCCAGATCCTCGCGGATCATCGCCATCATCCGCTCGGTCGCGAATTCGCGCACCTCGGCCAGCCAGTATTGCTCGCCCTTGTCCAGAAGCGTGGCGCCGTATTTCTCTTTCAGCGCCTCGCCCACGGGGATGAGATAGTCGCCCGGGTAAAGACCCTCGCGGATTTCCGGTTCCAGCCCGTGCGCCTCGCGGTAGCGCTCATAGGCCGAGCGCGCCAGAACATCGACCTGCGCGCCGCCGTCGTTGATGTAATATTCGCGCGTGACCTCATGGCCCGCGAAGGCCAGAAGCGCCGCCAGCGCATCGCCGAAGACCGCGCCGCGCACATGGCCCACATGCATCGGTCCGGTGGGGTTGGCAGAGACGAATTCCACGTTCACCCGGCTGCCGCGCCCGAGGTCGGAGCGGCCGTAGTCCTTGCCCGCCTGCAGCACCTGGCACACCAGCCCCTGCCAGACCACCGGCGCAAGACGCAGGTTCAGAAAGCCCGGGCCCGCGACCTCTGCCAGCGTCACACGTGGATCGGCTGCAAGCTTCACGGCAAGCGCCTCGGCGATCGTCCGGGGATTCTGACCCGCAGGCTTCGCCAGCACCATCGCGGCATTGGTTGCCATGTCGCCATGCGCGGCATCGCGCGGCGGCTCGACCGCGACAGCGGTGAAATCCAGACCGTCAGGCAGCGCGCCTTCGGCGGTCAGCGCCGTCAGGCTCTCGATCACCAGCGCGCGGATATCGGAAAACAGGTTCATCACTTTCCCCTTTGATCAAGGCGGGGATGCCAGAGCGGCCGGATGGCGTCAATGGCGGCATGGAAGAAGGGGGGCGCTGCCCCCCTGACCCCCCGAGGTATTTCAGCCAAGATGAAAGCACATGCCTCATCTTGGCCCAAATACCTCCGCCGGAGGCATTGAAGTTGCTAGCGGAACAGCACCAGCGCCGAAGGGCTCCAGGCGACGCGGGCCTTGTCGCCCCGGTCGAGAACCGGGCGGCCGGGCACGTTGCGCATGGAAAGCCGCACCGGCTCGTCCACGCCATCGAGCTTCACGTCGTAATAGGTCATGTCGCCGTAATAGACGACCTCCTCGATGGTTCCGCTGGCTTCGCGGTCGGTGGCGCTCTGGCCTTCGTAGAGGAGGGTCAGGGTCTCGGGCCGGAAGCCGACCGACGGCTCCTCGCCCCGGTTGCCGCCCGGTGCCTGTTTGGCCGAGATATGGCAGCGGCCAAGGCCTTGCACATCCACATCGATCTCGCCGTTGGCCTCGCCCGCGACCCGCGCCGACAGGAAATTCATGTGACCGATGAAATCCGCCACCCGGCGCGAGTTCGGCAGGCGGTAAAGCGTCTCGGGATCGGCGAGCTGGGCGATCTCGCCCTCGAACATCACCGCGATCCGGTCGGACATGACGAGCGCCTCTTCCTGGTCATGCGTGACGAGGATGAAGGTGATGCCGACCTGGCGCTGCAGCTTGATCAGTTCGACCTGCATGTTCTCGCGCATCTTCTTGTCGAGCGCGGAGAGCGGTTCGTCGAGAAGCAGGACCTGCGGCTTCAGGATCAGCGCGCGGGCCAGTGCCACGCGCTGGCGCTGGCCACCCGAAAGGGCATGCGCGGCGCGGGTGCCGAAGCCCTTGAGGCCGACCATTTCCAGCGCCTCGGCCACCGCCTTGTCCTTCTCGGCCTTCGGGCGCGGGTCGCGGCGGAGGCCGAAGCCCACGTTCTGCTCGACCGTCAGATGCGGGAAGATCGCATAGGACTGGAACACCATGTTGGTCGGCCGCTTGTTGGCGGGCACGCCCTCCATATGCTTGCCGTCGATCATCACGACGCCCGAGGTGATGTCCTCGAACCCGGCGATGGTGCGCAGAAGCGTGGTCTTGCCGCAGCCCGACGGCCCCAGAAGCGAGAAGAATTCCCCCGCCCTGATGTCGCAGGTGATGCTCCGCAGCGCGTGATAATCGCCGTAATATTTCTGGACATCTTGCAGATGGATCATAGCGTCTTTGCTCACAGGAAGCCTCCGGAATCTTTGCCACCGGTCCTGGCGACACCACGGCGGCGGAAATATTCAGCGATGATGAGAAGCACGATGGACACGGCCACGAGACAGGTCGCGACGGCCATGATCACCGGGATTTCCTTGGGGAAGCGAAGCTGCGAGTAGATATAGACCGGCAGCGTCGGCGAGGTGCCGCCGATGAAGGCGGCGAGGATGAATTCATCCATCGAGATCGTGAAGGAGATCAAGAGGGACGAGACGATGCCGGGCAGCACCAGCGGCAGGATGATCAGCCGGAAGGTCGAGAATTTCCCCTCGCCGAGGTCGTAGGCCGCCTCTTCCAGCGACTTGTCGAGGCTCTGGAAGGCCGCCGACAGGATGGCGATGGCGAAGGGCGTACAGATCAGCGTATGGCCGAGGATGATCGTCGTGAGGCCGAGGCCGATCCCCAGCTGCAGCAGGATCACCAGGATCGCCATGGCGACGATGATTTCCGGCAGCACCAGCGGCAGCATGATCATCGCCATGATCGCGCCCTTGCCCTTGAACTCGAACCTCGTCGAGGCGCGGGCGGCGAAGATCGCGAGGGTGGTGGCGAGGATCGCGGTGGAGGAGGCGACGATCAGCGAATTGATCACCGCCTGATGCAGTTGCCCCTTCTCGGCCATCACTTCGAACCATTTGGTGGTGAAGCCCTTCAGCGGGAAGGCGATGATCGTGCCGTCGTTGAAGGAAAAGATCGGCAGTAGGAAGATCGGCGCATAGAGGAACGCGAGATAGAGGATGGCATAGAGCCGGAGACCGTTGCCTTGCGACTTCATTTCTTCACCCTCAGGAAGCGCGCGTTCGCCAGAACGAAGACCGCCGAGATCACGCCGACGATCAGCATCGCCGACACCGCGACCGCGGAACCGAGCGGCATGTTGTCGATGGCGAGCAGCTGTTTCTGGATGACGTTGGCGATCAGGGGGATCTTGCCGCCGCCGATGATGTCGGGCGTCACGTAATCGCCCACCGTCGGGATGAAGACGATGAGCACGGCGCCGACGACGCCGGGCATGGCCAGCGGCAGCGTGACGCGCCAGAAGGTCATCAAGGCACTCTCGCCCAGGTCGCGGCCCGCTTCCAGAAGCGACCGGTCGATCTTTTCCAGCGCGACGAAGATCGGCAGGATCGCGAAGGGCGCATAGGCATGCGCGAGCGTCATCACGATGGCGCCGACATTCACGTTGATCCAGGTCAGCGGCTCGTCGATCAGGCCGATGCTCTTGAGGCCGGAGTTGACCACGCCGTTATAGCCGAGGATCACCTTCCACAGGAACACCCGCACGAGATACGAGGTCCAGAACGGGATCGTGATCAGGAAGAGCCAGAGCGATTTCCTGTTCGGCGCCACGTGGAAGGAAACGAAATAGGCGACCGGGAAGGCCAAGACCACGGTCGCGAGCGTGACCATGAACGACACAAACAGCGACCGCTGCATGATCGCCCGGTAGATAGGGTCGGTCCAGGCCTCGATATAGTTGTTCAGCGTGACCTGGTGGATGACTTCCCTGACCCCGGTTCCGTCGGTCTGGAACGACAGATAGACGACGGTCGCCAGCGGCGCGGCAAGAAGCAGAAGTGCGTAAAGCGCCGTCGGGCTGATCAGCACATAACCGTTGAACGCGGGCGAGCGGGTCAGGCGCCCCCAGTTTGATCGTTTTTCCATATCCCCATCCCTGCGGGCGGCAGCCTTTTTGGCCGCCTGTCTTTCCCCTAGATCGCACAGGACGCGCGATCTGGGAAGTTATTAGCACAGGCGGGGAAACGAGGCAAAAAATTTGATCATTTCTTTGGAACCACCGAAACGGGGCGTTTTTGCAAGTTATTTCAGGCAGTTCAGACCGGCAGATCGTCCGGCGGGCTATCGAGCAACTGTGCCAGGCGGGCGATCGCGGCGGTGAAATCGGCCTCCGGTATCGCGCCCGCAAGCGCGATTCTCACCGCATTCGGCGCCCGGCCGTCGATCAGCGCATATTCATCGGCCGAGCGGATCAGGATGCCGTTGGCCTCTGCCTCGCGGGCGAAGGTCGAGGCGCGCCAGCCCTGCGGCATCGGAAGCCAGAGGAAACTGAGCCCCGGCTGCCAGCGCATTTCATGGCGGCCGAGCAGGTTCAGCGCAATCTCCTGACGGCGCGCGAAGGTGGCCTGGACCCGGTCCCGCAGCCGCGCGGCCTCGCCCGAGCGGAACAGCGCATAGGCAATGTCCGAGACCGGGCGCGGCAGGCCGAAATAGCTGTGCTGTGCCGCAAGTCGCGCCGCCTCGCCATGGCCCGTGGGACAGACGACGGCGCCGAAGCGCAGGCCGGCCGAGATGCTTTTCGACAGGCTGGTGATGTGCCAGGTCCGTTCCGGAGCCAGCGCGCGCAGCGACGGACCGCTGGCCGAGGCGACGGAATAGCAATTGTCCTCGACGATCTGCAGGTCGTGGCGGCGGGCGACGCGCACGATCTCTGCCCGGCGCTCCAGGCTCATCCGCGCGGTCGTGGGGTTCTGTGCCTCGGGTGTGATACATACAATCCGTCCGCCATGGCGGCGGCAGGCGGCATCCAGCGCCTCGGGCAGCATCCCCTCTTCGTCGAGTGTGACGGGGACAGCCTCCGCCCGGTTCAGGCGCGCCGCCCTGCGAAAGCCGGCATAGGCCAGCTCCTCGCAATAGATGTGCGGCCGCTCGCCCCTGAGGCAGCATTGCAAGGTGATGCCCAGCGCATTCTGGCCGCCGAGCGTCAGCGCGACTTCTTCCTCGCTGAAGGGCCCAAGCGCCTGATCGCCAAGCCAGTCGGCATAGGCCATGCGCAGCGGCACATCGCGGCGCAGCGACGGATATTCCAGATGATCCTGCCCCATCTGCCCGGCAATCTGCACCATTATCGCCGCAATCGCCGCCGTTTGCCCGACTTCGGGCAGTTGCGGCGAGCGCAGGTCGATCAGGTTGCTCGCGCTCATCCCCAACCGTTCGGCCTCGATTTCCTCGAAGATCGGCTGGGTCGGCCCGAGCCGCGGCGAGCGAGCGGCGACGAAGGTGCCGCGCCCGACCGTTGCCTCCAGAAGCCCCTCCTGGGTGACGATCTGATAGGCCCGCGCCACCGTGCCGGGGGTAATCGACAGTTGCCAGGCCAGTTCACGTACCGGTGGCAGGCGGGCACCTTCGGCAAGTGCGCCTGACCGCACCGCATCGCGCAGTGCATGGCACAGCGCCAGATACTTCGGCCCGTCGAACTGTGTCAGGTCCGGTCGCCAGATCTTGCTCATCACGATCCCTGATTGTCATGGTCACAATGTTTCACTGGCACATTGTAGCACGGAATTGTAGTGTTTCAATGTCGATATGACAGATTTGTATCAACACAATAGGTGATGACATGACCAGCCTCAGCAAACCCGCCCTCCGCCCGATCGCTTCCGGCCGGCAGACCGGCCTCGTTGCGACGCTGAAATCGGTCGCCACCCTCTGGCGCACCCGCCGCCAGAGCCGCCGCGCGCTTCTGGTGCTCGACGACCATCTCCTGCGCGATATCGGCCTCGACGCCCATCGCGCCCATGACGAAGGCATAAGGCCCTTCTGGAAAGAGTGATCGTCGGCCCGCCCCACAGGCTTCGCTACCCCAGAGCTGAAGCCTCTTCCTCGGCCGGGCCCAGCCCGGCCTTTTTTTGCGAGAATCCCATGCAAAGCTTCACCATGTATCAGGTCGATGCCTTCGCAAGCCGCCCCTTCGGCGGCAATCCGGCCGCGGTCCTTATCCTCGACCGGCCGATGGACGCGCGGCTGATGCAGGCCATTGCCGCCGAGAATGCCTTGTCCGAGACCGCCTTCGTGGTCCGGCGCGATGGCGCCAACGATATCCGCTGGTTCACGCCGAACCATGAGGCGGCCTTCTGCGGCCATGCCACGCTCGCCGCCGCCCATGTCCTCGCCTCTGCCTATGGCGCCGAGGGCGAGATGCGATTCGCGACCCGCGAGGTCGGCGAACTGACCGTCACGCGCGCACCGGACGGGCGTTACGCGCTCAACCTTCCCCGGCTCGACCCTTTCCCGGCCGAGCCGCCGGACGTCTTTCGGCGCATCTTCCCCGGCGGCTGGCGCGAGGCGGTCCGGAATTTCGAGAACTGGTTCGTCGAGGTCGATGGCCCCGAATCTGTCGCAAACTTTCGGCCGCCCCTGCAGGTGATCGCCGAAATGGGCAAGGTCGGGCTTTGCATCACCGCGTCGGGTGGCCAGACACACACGGGCGTGCCGGTCGATTTCGTCTCGCGCTATTTCTGTCCGGGCGGCGGCATCGACGAAGATCCGGTTACCGGCTCGACCCACGCGAGCCTCGCGCCCTTCTGGGCCGAAAGGCTGGGCCGCCGCGATCTCACTGCCTTTCAGGCCTCTCGCCGCGGCGGCGAGCTTGACGCGCGCGTCACCGACGACCGTGTCATTCTGGGCGGCGCGGCCGTCACCTTCATGAAGGCGCAGATCTTTCCGGCGTGACCAGACCGGCATGGCCAGACCGGCATCACCAGGCCGCCGTGCAAGGAAAAACGGCCGCAATCGCTTGCGGCCGCCTGTCTTGAAACCCGAAATGCCGGATCAGCGCTTCGAGAACTGGAAGCTGCGGCGGGCCTTGGCCTTGCCGTATTTCTTCCGTTCGACGACACGGCTGTCACGGGTCAGGAAGCCTGCCGCCTTCAGCGCGCCGCGCAAGCTGGGCTCATAAAGCTGCAGCGCTTTCGAGATGCCGTGCTTGACCGCACCGGCCTGGCCCGAAAGCCCGCCGCCAGCGACCGTCGCATAGACGTCGAACTGGCCTTCCACATTGGTGATCTGGAAGGGCTGCTTGAGGATCATCTGCAGAACCGGACGCGCGAAGTAGGCGTTGATGTCCTTGCCGTTCACCATGACCTTGCCCGAACCCGGCTTGATCCAGACACGGGCGACCGCGTCCTTGCGCTTGCCGGTGGCGTAGGAACGGCCGAGCTTGTCGCGCTGCGGCGCGCGGGGCGCGGCTTCAGCGGCGGCGGGCGCGGCGGACGAGACGGCGGCTTTCAGATCGTCGAGGGACTTGATTTCGTCGGCCATCTTCATGCGCTCCGGGTGTTCTTCGGGTTCATCGACTTGACGTCGAGGACTTCGGGGTTCTGCGCCTCGTGCGGATGGGCGGTACCGGCGTAAACGCGCAGGTGCGTCATCTGCTGGCGGCCAAGGCGGTTGCGGGTGATCATCCGCTCGACGGCCTTCGTCACTACGCGTTCGGGGTGATTGCCTTCCAGCACCTGCTCGGCGGTGCGGAACTTGATGCCGCCCGGATAGCCGGTGTGCCAGTAGTAACGCTTGTCGGCGCGCTTGTTGCCGGTCATCTGCACCTTGTCGGCGTTGATGACGATCACATTGTCACCCATGTCCATATGGGGGGTGAAGGTGGCCTTGTGCTTGCCACGCAGACGGTTGGCGACGATCGTCGCGAGGCGGCCCAGAACGACGCCTTCGGCATCGATCAGGATCCACTTCTTCTCGATCTCCGCCGGTTTTGCGGTATAGGTCTTCATTGTCAGCCCTTCGAGTTCGGGATCTTTCAGGCAGCCCGGAAGCCGCCCGGAATTCGGATGGGGGCTTTTCTCCGATCTTGCGGTGCCGGTCAAGGGCAGAGCATGTTATTTAATGAAGCAATATCAATGCCTTGTAAAATAGGTATTATATTACCCCAGTTTTCGATGCACCAGGGTCACATCTCGGGTGGCCATGTGCCCGCTCGGCGCCGCGGGGCGTGACAGACAGGCGGGCTTGTGGTCTCCTTCCGGACAGACTTTTCCAGCCGGACCCAGCGCACATGCCGCCCACGGGATCGAAGAGCGACAAGACCCAGCCCGTCAAGCGGCGCTGCAACCGCTGCCACGGATTCGGGCGCGCACCCTGCCGGATCTGCGGCGGCAAGGGTCAGGTGCTGATGGGCACGGATGTCTTTGGCCGGGCCAGGTTCGAACGCTGCGGCGGCTGTTTCGGCACCAAGACCACGCGCTGCGCCACCTGCGGCGGCGAAGGATTCGTCACCTGATGTCGCTCAGCCCCGGTCGGGCGGGATAGAATAGGTCATCGACGCCCGCGCAACCGGCACATTGCTGCCGTCCGACCTGATCAGCACGTCGCCCACCACGAGCACCCGCCCGAGCTTCAGAAGCCGCGCCTCGGCGATCAGATCGCGGCCCGCCTCGGGTTTTCGCAGGAAATCGACGCTGGCATTGGTGGTGACCGCCAGCGCCACCGGCCCGATCCGGGCGAGCAGCGCCAGATAGACCGCCACATCGGCCAGCCCGAAGATCGAAGGGCCCGAGACGGTACCGCCCGGGCGCAGATGCCGCTCCCCGACTTTCAGGCGAATGACGATCCCGTCCGCGGTCAGCCGCTCGACGGCAAAATCGCCGCGTACCTGCGGGAACTCGCGCTCGATGAAGTCAGAGAGGTCGGCCTCGCTCATGACTGTCCCGGCAATGGTCGGCATCTTCCCTCCCCGCGCATCCCGCCCTAGACTTCCATGAGCCAGACTTTCTCGAACCCGTGGAAATGACAAGATGAGCGAACCGATCCTTTTGCGCCGGAACGACGGGCCAATTGCCATCCTGACCCTCAATGCGCCCGGAAGCCTCAACGCGCTGTCGGATGCGATGCTTGCGGCGCTGAAGGCAGAGTTCCAGGCGCTGATGACCGACCGGGCCGCGCGCGTGGTTGTCCTGCGGGCGAACGGCAAGGCTTTCTGCGCCGGACATGATCTGAAGGAAATGCAGGCGGGCCGCGCGGCACCCGACAAGGGACGCGCCTATTTCGAAGGCCTCTTCGCGCGCTGCGCCGAGGTGATGCAGATGATCCCCGCCCTGCCCCAGCCGGTCATTGCCGAAGTACAGGGCATCGCCACCGCTGCTGGCTGCCAGCTTGTGGCCTCCTGCGATCTTGCGATCGCGGCGGAGGGCACGCGCTTTGGCGTGAACGGCGTGAACATCGGGCTCTTCTGCTCCACCCCGATGGTGGCTCTTTCCCGCAACGTGCCGCGCAAGGTGGCATTCGAGATGCTGACCACAGGCGATTTCATCCCTGCCGCCCGGGCGGCGGAGGTCGGGCTGGTGAACCGGGTGGTCGCGCCCGACGCACTGGCGGCCGAGGTCCGGGCGCTGGCCGAAAAGATCGCGGCCAAACTGTCGGCGGCGGTCAAGATCGGCAAGCGCGCCTTCCATGACCAGATCGGCCTGTCGCTTGCCGATGCCTACGCCCATGCGGGCGCGGTGATGGTCGAGAACATGCTCTGGCGCGACACCGACGAGGGGATCGCCGCCTTCCTCGAGAAGCGCCCCCCCGACTGGCCGGTCAAGTAGGGGGCAGTCGGCCCCCCCCCCGGCCCCGGACCAGGGTCCGGGACCTCCCCCGAGGAGATTTGCGAACGGAAGATGAAACTGGTCAGAGCCGGTAGATCGCGCCGAACTTCTCTTCGAGATAGCCAAGCAGCGGCTCCGCCGAGGGCTCGGACCCGCAGGCCAGTGCGATCGTCTCGCGCGGCGTGCGCAGCCCGCCGTGACGCTGGAGGTTGGCGAGAAGCCAGTCGGTCGCCGGTCTCGCATCGCCCTTCGCGAGGTTTGCGTCGAGGTCGGGGACCGCGGCGCGCAGCGCCTGATGCAGGCAACCCGCATAGAGATTGCCGAGCGAATAGGTGGGGAAATAGCCCATGAGACCGCACGACCAGTGCACATCCTGCAGGACGCCGTTGGAAGGCTTGTCGACCGCATAGCCGAAATCGGCCTTGAAGCGGGTGTTCCATGCCTCTTCCAGATCGGCAACCGCCAACCGCCCGGCGATCAGGTCGCGTTCGAGGTCGAAGCGCAGCATGATATGAAGGTTATACTGCACCTCGTCCGCCTCGGTGCGGATATAGCCTTTGTGGACCCTGTTTGCGGTCGCATAGAAGGCCTCGGCATCATCGATGCCGAAGGCGCCGAACCTTTCCTTCATCCGCCCGAAAAGCCAGCCGGTGAAGGCATGCGAACGGCCCAGCTGGTTTTCGTAGATGCGGCTCTGGCTTTCGTGGACGCCCATCGACACGCCCTGACCGAGCGGGGTCAGCAGGTAGGCCTGGTCGATGCCAAGCTCGTAACAGGCGTGACCCACCTCGTGGATCGTCGAATAGAGACAGTTGAACGGGTCGCGTTCGGCCACCCGGGTGGTGATGCGGACATCATTGCCCGAACCCGACGAAAAGGGATGGACGGCAAGGTCGAGCCGCCCGCGCGACCAGTCATAGGCGAAAGCGTCCGCAACCTCGCGCGCAAGCGCCAGCTGCCCCTCCTTCGGGAAGGCATGATCCAGCGGCCGGGGCTGGTGGCCGGAGCCCAGAACCGCCTCGCGAAGCGCCACAAGGCGCGGACGCATGGCCGAGAACATCGCGGCCAGATCGGCGGCGGTGGCGCCCGGCTCGTAATCCTCGATCAGCGCGTCATAGGCGTCGCCGCCCGCGGCCAGCGCCTGACCCTTCTCGCGGATCAGCGCCACGATCCGCTCAAGCGTCGGCAGGAAAAGGGCGACATCGTCCTTCGCCCGCGCCTCGGCCCAGACATGCTGGGCGACCGAGGTCTGGCGCGCAATCTCGGAGGCCAGTTTCGCGGGCACCCGCGCGGTCCTGAGGTAGGTGCGCGAGATGAGGTCGAGCGCGCGGTTGCCCGCCGCGTCCGGCGCCTTGGCCTTGGCCAGCCAGTCGGCAAGCCGCGGATCGGTGCGCCGGGCATGCAGCACGCTTTCGATCGCCGCCATCTCCTCGCCACGCTGGTCGGCGCCGCCGGGGGGCATCACCGTTTCCTGATCCCAGCCGAGACGGCCGGCGATCTGGGCCAGCGCCTCGGTTTCGCGCTGGAACGACATCAGTTCGGAAAAGGCGGTCATTTGGCATCCCGGATGGAGGTGACGATCGGATAGAGCGCCCGGTGGCGGGCGCGCAGGATGAGGGTGAACAGAAGGATCGCGCCCGCCTGGTGGGCGAGGCCCAGCGGCAGGGGCGCGGCATGCAGCACCGTGACGATGCCGAGCACCACCTGCCCGAACAGGATCGCCGCCATCCAGTCGAACGCCTGACGCGTGCGCGGATGGGCGGAGCCGCGGGCCCGCCACCAGACGAAAAGCCCGAAGGCGAAAGTCACATAGCCCATCAGCCGGTGCATGAACTGGACAAGGCCGGGGTTTTCGAAGAAGGCCCGCCAGGTGGCGCCGCCGTCCGGCACATAGAAGGCATCGGCTGGAAAGAAGCTCTCGCCCATCAGGGGCCAGGTCGGAAAGGCCCTGCCCGCGTCGATCCCGGCGACGAGGGCACCGAGGAGCACTTGCAGGAAGGCCGCATGCATCAGCCCCGTCGACAGGCGGAAAAGCCGCTCCTCCCGAGAGCGGCGCGCCTGCAGGAGCCAGCCTTCGGGCCGGGCGAGCGTGAGAATATGCCAGGCTGTCAGGCCGAGGATGACGAAGGCAAGGCCGAGATGGGTCGCCAACCGGTAAGAGGCGACATCGACCATCTTGCCCTCAAGGCCCGACGATACCATCCACCAGCCGATCGCGCCCTGCAGGCCGCCGAGCGCGCCAAGCGCGAGCAGGCGCCTTGTCCAGCCGACGGGGATCCGCCGCGTCGCCCAGAAGAACAGGAACCCGAGCACCCAGACAAGGCCGATGGTGCGGCCGAGCTGCCGATGACCCCATTCCCACCAGTAGATCGACTTGAAACCCTGAAGCGTCATCTGGCTGTTCTGCAGCTGGAATTCGGGGCTTTGCCGGTATTTGTCGAATTCCGCCTGCCAGCTCGCCTCGTTCAGGGGCGGCAGCGCGCCGGTCACCGGGCGCCATTCGGTGATCGACAGGCCGCTGTCTGTCAGCCTTGTCAGGCCGCCCACCAGGATCATCGCCGTCACCAGCAGGAAGATCGCCACCAGCCAGCGCCGGATCGGCCCGCGCCCCCTGCCCTTTTCGGCATCGATCATGCCGCCTTTCGGCGCGGCGGGCGCCTCGGCCCCCGCCTTCACCTCTTCAAAAATCGCGCGTTTGGGGCTCATGTCTCGCTCGTCTGGCAACCGCTGGCAACCGGACGTGAGACGAGGCGGGCGCGGGCCGGGGTTCAAGGGACCGCGACGCGGCGCAGGCGAAGCCCGTTCGCGAGTCATGCTGGCAGGGTCCGCTCACGAGCCTGTGGGCAGAGCCCGCACCGGCCCGAAAAGCAACGCGCAAGCGGCGCGATGAGGGCCTGCTCGCGCGCCGCCCGATGTCGTCGCCCCCTACTACATCAGCTCGTCGCTGACACAGGCCCGCAGTGCCGCGGGCACGCGCGATTCCGGCACCTCGACCGTCACGCTGCCCTCTCCGGTCTGCCGGGTGATGCGGTAGACGAATTCGTCCGGCATCGGTGCGGGCGGGCTTTCCTCGCTGACCAGGGCCTCAAGACGGGCCTGGTCGGCAGCGCTCAGATCCGACAGGGACATCGTGCCATGGCTGCGGATGCGCGCGCCCGGGCCCCCGAAGCCCGCCAGGCCCCCGATCCGTTCGACATCGACGACCGCCTCGGGGTTTTTCTCTTTTTCGTCCGTCACAGACCGACCTTCTTCCATCCCAGATCGAGCGCAGCCATCACCTTGGCATCCTTCGGATAAAGCGACGCCGCCGCCTTGCGTGTGCGCCTGGCGAAAGCCGCCATCCTGAGGTTCGGCGACGGCCGGTAGCCCGTCATCGCCTTGTACCATATCTGGCCCATCTTCTCCCAACTCTTTCCGCCAAGCGCCTTGGCGGCGGTGGTGAAGGCCAGGTTCGGCACGCCGCTGGAATGATGCGGGTCCATGCCGTTCTGATACTGGCTGAAATGGGTGATCTGCGGCGCGAGCGCATGTTTCGCTGCCGGATCGGCCATGTCGCGCAGGCAGGTATAGCCGCCCGCCTTCGCCGCCGGTCCCATGATGTCTGCGCCGATCAGCCAGTCGGCCTGCGCGACCGTCTGGCCCGCCTGCCATTGCCGGAACATCGAGCCGAACACATCCGACAGGCTTTCGTTCAACCCGCCCGCCTGATTGGTATAGGCGAGCTGGACCGTATATTGGGTCACGCCGTGGGTGATCTCATGGGCGATCACGTCGTTGCCCCTGGTGAAATCGAGGAAAATCCGCCCGTCGCCGTCGCCGTAGGTCATCTGCACGCCATTCCAGAAGGCGTTGTTGTAGTCGACCCCGTAATGGATCGAGGAGACGAGCGACATGCTCTGATCGTCGATCGAATTGCGCCCGAAGACCTTCGCATAGAATTTCGCCAGTTCCGTCGTTTCGGTGAAGGCGGTCTTGGCAGTATTGTCGCCGGAACTTCCCGGCGTCGTCACCGGCGCGCCGGGCAATGCTGTGCCATGCTGGCAATCATAGATCAGTACCTTCGGCGGCGTCGCCGCCATCGGTTTTTCCAGCCCCGGCACGATCTGCATGCCAAGCCGCGTCAGACGCTGGTTCTGCACGCGCAGCTTGCGGATCTCGGCATCGAGCAAGGCTGTGCGCTCCATCGCCGCGCGGGTCGGCGCTTCCAGGCTTTCATTGTGGGAAAGTCGTTCGAGAACATCCTTGGGAATGATGAAACAATGGCCACACATAATCACCTCCCTGCTGAAAATGGATGCGGGAAGGATAGCGCATTTGGTCGCTCTATTGGGTAAATTGACTTGGCGTAATGCCCGCATAGGCTGATTTTGGCCGACCCCGGATCGCGGGCTTTTTTCAGCTCTTGTCGCGGTGCCGGACGATCTGGCGCAGCATGCCGTGCAGCGTCTGGACATCGGCCCGGGTGAAGGGCATGCGGCTCCAGAGATTGCGGAGGTTGAGCTTCATGCCCTCGGCCTTGGTCGGCGGGAAAAAGAAACCGGCCTCCGTGAGCCGCTCCTCGTAATGATCGCCAAGCTTCTCAACCTCAAGAAGGCTCGCGAATTCGGTCCGCGCCATTTCCACCACTTCCGCCGGGCGGTCGCTGGTCTGGCGCATCCATTCATAGGCGCAGAGCAGTACCGCCTGCCCGAGGTTCAGCGAGGCGAAATCGGGATTGACCGGCACCGAGATGATCGCATTCGCGCGCGCCACATCGTCGTTTTCCAGACCCGCGCGTTCGGGTCCGAACAGAACGGCGACCTTCTGGCCCGAGGCAGACAGCGCGCGCGCATGTTCCATCGCCCGTTCCGGCGTCATCACCGGCTTCGTCAGTTCCCGCCCGCGCGCGGTGGTGGCGAAGACATAGGCGCAATCGGCGATCGCCTCGGGCAGGGTCTGAAAGACCCCGGCATGATCCAGCACCCGCCCCGCCGCACCCGAGGCCATGGCGACGGCGCGCGGATTGGGCCAGCCGTCGCGCGGGTCGACAAGCCGCATCTGCGTCAGCGAAAAATTCAGCATCGCCCGCGCGGCGGCGCCGATATTCTCCCCCATCTGGGGCCGGACGAGGATGAAGGTCGGCTGCAGGTCTGACATGGCTCTATCGGTCGGGATCGGGGCCTGATACTTTGGCAGGGGCATTCTGGCAAGGAGGCGGTCATGGCCTGGGACGAGGGGCTGGCCCAGTTGATGCGCGAGGATCTGGCGGGCGAGGCGATCACCGAGAAGAAGATGTTCGGCGGTCTGGCTTTCCTGATGAACGGCCATATGGTCTGCGGCATCCACAAGGGTGGCGCCATGTTCCGGGTGGGCAAGCCGAACGAGGCGGCGGCACTGGCGATCCCCGGTGCGGCGCCGATGATGTTCACCGGCAAGCCGATGGCGGGGATGGTCGATTTCTCCGACGAGGCCACCGCCGACGATGCGCGCCGCGGGCAGGTGATGAAACTGGCGCTTGGCTTCGTGAAGGGCCTGCCGCCGAAATGACGGGACGGATGGCAAAGGCGGGCGATCTGCGCTAAGGGGCGGCGAAACGTGAGGATGCCATGGCCACTGACGATCGCCCGCAAATCTACCTGATCACCCCGCCGGTCCTCGATCTGGAGGTCTTTCCCACCCTTCTGGCGCGCGCCCTCGACCGGGTCGAGGTCGCCTGCATCCGCCTCGCGCTCGCCTCGCGCGACGAATATGAACTGGGTCGCGCCGCCGATGCGGTGCGCGAAGTGGCGCATGCGCGCGACGTGGCGCTGGTGATCGAGAACCATCTGGTTCTCGTGGAAAAACATGGGCTTGACGGCGTCCACCTGACCGATTCCGCCCGCTCTGTCCGCGCGGCCCGCAAGGCGATTGGCGCCGATGCGATCGTGGGTGCCTGGTGCGGGACGTCGCGGGATGCGGGGATGTCGGCGGGGGAAGCGGGGGCGGATTACGTGGCTTTCGGGCCGGTCGGAGAGACCACGCTCGGCACCGGCAGGCGGGCCGAGGCGGATCTGTTCGCCTGGTGGTCGGAAATGGTCGAGGTGCCGGTCGTGGCCGAGGGCGCCTTGAGCGAGGATCTGGTCCGCGCCCTGTCGCCCGTCACCGATTTCTTCGCGCTCGGCGAAGAGGTCTGGCGCAGCGGCGATCCGGCCAAGGCCTTGGAAACACTCGCAAAAGCCATGTAGCGCACCCGCCGCCCGAGGAGGGACGAAGGGTCCGCCAGGGACCCGCAGCCTACGACGAGGCGGCGGCGGGGCGATCCATCCGGAAGGGAGTTGGCGCGGTTGACGGGGCTCGAACCCGCGACCCCCGGCGTGACAGGCCGGTACTCTAACCAACTGAGCTACAACCGCGCGACAGGGGCCTGCTACAGGAGCCGACCCGGGGCGTCAAGGGGGGCTGCGGCCCCGATTTCCGGGGTGCAGATCACGTATGGCAGAACGTATGCCTGCACGTAATACGTGGGTTTTTGTCGGAATACCGGCCACCAGGCAAAGCGCCAGTGTCGACCTTCGCCTTGAGGTTCTGAAAAAACCAAAAGCCCCCGTCGCCGGGGGCTTTGGAGAAGTGGCGCGGTTGACGGGGCTCGAACCCGCGACCCCCGGCGTGACAGGCCGGTACTCTAACCAACTGAGCTACAACCGCGCATCTGGCGCATCCGGGCAGGGCCCGAAGCGTGGGGGGTGACATAGGGCCATGGGCGGGCGGCGTCAAGCGGGCTGAGACGGGGGATGCGCGGAATTTTCGGCACCGGGCGCGAGCGGGGCACGCACGGGCGTGCGAGCGGGGTGCACACGGCGCGCACACGGTGCGGCGGCTGCTTTTCTCGGGCGTGCAAATCGACTAAGGCAGGGAAGAGAGGGACGCGCATGGGCCAGACCGCCGCCAGAACGATCACCGAACGCTGCGAGGCGCGGGGGCTGAGGATGACCGGCCCGCGCCGGGTGATCGCGCGCGTTCTGGAAGATTCGCCCGATCATCCCGACGCGGACGTGCTCTACGCCCGCGCCACCGCGATCGACCCGAAGATCTCGCTCGCGACCGTCTACCGCACGGTGAAGCTGTTCGACGAGGCGGGCATCCTGGACAAGGTCGAGTTCGGCGACGGGCGCGCGCGCTACGAGGATGCCGAACGCAAGCATCACGACCATCTGATCGATACCGACACCGGCAAGGTCATCGAGTTCGTCGAGCCCGAGATCGAAGCGCTGCAGGAACGGATCGCGGCCAAGCTCGGCTACCGGCTGACCGGCCACCGGCTGGAGCTGTTCGGCGTCCGCCTGAAGAAGGACTGAGAGGCGGACCATGGCGGACGGCAATCTGCGCGGCATCCTGCTTGTGCTCTATTCGATGGCGATCTTCGCCGTCGAGGATGCGCTGATGAAACATCTCTCGACCGCGATGCCGGTCGGGCAGCTGCTGCTGATCATCGGGCTTGGCGGCATGGCGGTCTTCGCGCTTGCTGCCGGTCGGCGGGGCCGCGCGGGGCTCTGGGCCGCGCTCGGCAATCCGCCGGTCCTCTGGCGGTCGCTGGCGGAGGCGGTCTCTGCCCTCACGTTCGTGACGGCCCTGTCGCTGATCCCGCTGTCGACCGTCGCCGCCGTCTTTCAGGCAACCCCGCTCGCGGTCACGGCGGGCGCCGCGCTGTTTCTGGGCGAAACCGTGGCTAGAAGCGGGACAAAGCGAACTCGTCCAGCTACAAGAGGCGCTCACGCCTTGCGCGACCGATTGGGAAACTTTGAGTCCGGAGGTGAATGACAGGATCGCCGAGACTCAAGACAAGTATCGGATGTCGATGGAAAGCGCAGCTGCCGCATTTACAGAGCATAATCGTGTCAAGGCTCCAGTAGAACTATGGCGTGCCAAGCAGACGGAACACGAGGGAAAACTGGATGCCGCGCGGAAGAACTTCGTTTGTAGCCCGATGGCGGTAGAAGTTGCTGCCGCGGTCATGCTTTGTCTTGCGCGTTATCCAGATTGGGGTCGACCGGATAGTACGACCGGTTGGCTGCAACATCGCCAAGCCTGAAACATGCCAGAGCTACGGACTCCGGAAGCATACCAGCCGCTGGCGCTATCCTCACTATTTTTACAGTTCTGCTCTGGTTCTCCAGACTGCAGATGAAGCTATATTTGCCGGAGCGGCACCTTTGCCATGGACGCGCGTGAGCGCCAGGCATTCTCGCAAACCTATATCGGCTTGCTTAGCGAAAACGATACTTCTGACGAAGCAAAGCAGCAGCAGCATTGTCTATTCGGCGCTGTTTCGTCCAACCACCGACGGTACCGTCCGGGAGACGGCGGTCTTGATCCTGCGATTACTGCCGCGCTTTCGAAGTTGCTTTCGAAGTAGCCAGAAAACCAAAAGCCCCGTCGCCGGGGGCTTCTCGGAGAAGTGGCGCGGTTGACGGGGCTCGAACCTGCGACCCCGGCGTGACAGGCCGGTGGTACCTAACCAACTGAGCTACAAACTGCGCATCTGGCGCATTCCGGGCAGGGCCCGGGAAGCGTGGGGGTGACATAGGGCCATGGGCGGGCGGCGTCAAGCGGGCTGAGGCGGGGGATGCGCGGAATTTTCGGCTCGGGGCGTGAGCGGGCGCGCACCACAGGGTGCGGAGCGGGGTGCGCGCGGGGTGCACACGGTGCGGCGGCTGCTTTTCTCGGGCGTACCGACTAAGGCAGGGAAGAGAGGGACGCGCATGGGCCAGACCGCCGCCAGAACGATCACCGAACGCTGCGAGGCGCGGGGGCTGAGGATGACCGGCCCGGCGCCGGGTGATCGCGCGCGTTCTGGAAGATCTGGCCTGATCATCCTGACGCGGACGTGCTCTACGCGCCACCGCGATCGCACCGAAGATCTCGCTCGCGACCGTTCACCGCACGGTGAAGCTGTTCGACGAGGCGGGCATCCTGGACAAGGTCGATTCGGCGCACGGCGCGCGCGCTACGAGGATGCCGAACGCAAGCATCACCATCTGATCGATACCGACACCGGCAAGGTCATCGAGTTCGTCGAGCCCGAGATCGAAGCGCTGCAGGAACGGATCGCGGCTGCTCGCGCTGGCTACCGGCTGACCGCCACCGGCTGGAGCTGTTCGGCGTCCGCCTGAAGAAGGACTGAGAGGCGGACCAGTGACGGCAATCTGCGCGGCATCCTGCTTGTGCTCTATTCGATGGCGATCTTCGCCGTCGAGGATGCGCTGAAATATCTTCGACCGCGATGGTCGGCAGCTGCTGCTGATCATCGGGCTTGGCGGGATGGCGGTCTTCGCGCTTGCTGCCGGTCGGCGGGGCCGCGCGGGGCTCTGGGCCGCGCTCGGCAATCCGCCGGTCCTCTGGCGGTCGCTGGCGGAGGCGGTCTCTGCCCTCACGTTCGTGACGGCCCTGTCGCTGATCCCGCTGTCGACCGTCGCCGCCGTCTTTCAGGCAACCCCGCTCGCGGTCACGGCGGGCGCCGCGCTGTTTCTGGGCGAAACCGTGGGCTGGCGGCGCTGGACGGCGGTGGGCGTGGGGTTCGCGGGCGTCCTGATGATCATCCGGCCGGGGCTGGACGGCTTCAGGCCGGAGGCGGGGCTGGTGCTGGTCACGGTCTTTGCGATCGCGCTGCGCGATCTGGTGACGCGGGCGGTGCCGAAGGCCTTGTCCTCGCAGGTCGTGTCCTTCCACGGCTTCCTCGGCGTGGTGGCGGCGGGGCTGATCCTGATCGCGGCGGGCCAGCGCCCGGCGATGCCGGACGGGGCGGGCATGGCGCTGCTGGTGCTGACGCTCTTCTGTGCGACGACCGGCTATCTGGCCATCGTCGCCTCGATGCGGCTCGCCGAGGCGTCGGCGCTGATGCCCTTCCGCTATGCGCGGCTGATCTTCTCGCTTGCCATCGGCGTGCTGTTCTTTGCCGAGCGGCCCGATCTGCTGACCCTCGCCGGCGCGGCGCTGATCGTGGCGGCGGCCTTCTATACCTATCTGCGCGAGCGGGCGCGAAAACAGGTGGCCCTGGTCGCCTGAGCCCTTTCCCTTGCGGGGCCGAGCGCGTAAAGGACGCGCGAGAGCATTCCCCGCGAAAGGACCGGCCCATGAGCACGATCATCGACATCCATGCCCGCGAAATTCTCGACAGCCGGGGCAACCCGACGGTGGAAGTGGATGTGACGCTGGAGGATGGCACGCTTGGCCGTGCCGCCGTGCCCTCGGGCGCCTCGACCGGCGCGCATGAGGCGGTCGAGAAGCGCGACGGCGACAAGAAGCGCTATCTGGGCAAGGGCGTGCAGGAGGCGGTCGCGGCCGTGAACGGCGAGATCGCGGAAAACCTCGTGGGCGAGGATGCGACCGAACAGGTGGCGATCGACCGGCTGATGATCGAGATGGACGGGACGCCCAACAAGGCCCGCCTTGGCGCCAACGCCATTCTCGGCGTCTCGCTGGCGGTTGCGAAGGCCGCCGCCGATTTCACCGCGCAGCCCCTGTACCGCTATGTCGGCGGCACCTCGGCCCGCGTGCTGCCGGTGCCGATGATGAACATCATCAACGGCGGCGAACATGCCGACAATCCGATCGATATCCAGGAATTCATGATCATGCCGGTCGGCGCGGAAAACATCCGCGAGGCGGTGCGGATGGGGTCCGAGGTCTTCCATACGCTGAAGAAGGAACTGTCGGCGGCGGGCCTGTCCACCGGCATCGGCGACGAGGGCGGTTTTGCACCCAACCTGTCATCGGCCCGCGATGCGCTCGACTTCATCCTCAAGGCCATCGAGAAGGCGGGCTACAAGCCCGGAGAGGACATGTACCTGGCGCTCGACTGCGCCTCGACCGAATATTTCAAGGGCGGCAAGTACGAGATGAAGGGCGAGGGCAAGAGCCTGTCGTCCGTCGAGAATGTCGAATATCTGGCCGAGCTTTGCACCTATTACCCGATCATCTCGATCGAGGACGGCTGCGCCGAGGATGACTGGGACGGCTGGAAGATGCTGACCGAGGCGCTTGGCCACAAGATCCAGCTGGTGGGCGACGATCTGTTCGTCACCAACCCCAGACGCCTGGCCGAGGGGATCAGGAAGGGCGTCGCCAATTCGATGCTGGTGAAAGTGAACCAGATCGGCACGCTGACCGAGACGCTGGAAGCGGTCGAGATGGCGCATCGCGCGCGCTATACCAACGTGATGTCGCACCGGTCTGGCGAGACAGAGGATGCCACCATCGCCGATCTCGCGGTCGCCACGAACTGCGGCCAGATCAAGACCGGCTCGCTTGCCCGGTCCGACCGGCTGGCCAAGTACAACCAGCTGATCCGGATCGAGGAGATGCTGGGCGAGACCGCGGAATTCGCGGGCCGATCCATCCTGAAGGCCTGAGGCCGATGCTGCCGCTCGCCGATCTTCCGGTGATCGGCGGGGCGGCGTTTGTTGCGGCGCTTCTCGGCGGCGTGACCGGCTATGGCACCGGGCTTCTCATGCCGCCGATCCTCGTGCCCCTGATCGGGGCCGAGGCGGTGGTGCCGGTGATCGGCCTGTCGGCCCTGTTCACCAACGCGAGCCGGGTGGTGGCCTACCGGCCGGACCTCGATCTTGACCGGCTGCGCCGGATCGCGCCCGTCGCGCTGCCCGCAACGCTGCTGGGTGCCTATGGCTTCACGCTTCTGTCGGGGCGCGGGGCGGCGATCCTGATCGGTTCCATGCTGATCCTCATGGTCCCTTTGCGCATGCTCGCGCGGCGGCGGGGGCTGGTCCTTTCCGGGCGCGGGCTGACGGCGGCCGCCGTGGGCTATGGCGTGGTGAACGGCGGCACGTCGGGGTCGGGCGTGCTGCTGCTCACGCTTCTGATGGCGGCGGGGCTGACGGGGCCGCAGGTCATCGCCACGGATGCGGCGATCTCCTTCCTGCTTGGCCTGGGCAAGTCCGGGATGTTCGCCATGCGCGGCGCGCTCGACCTCCGACTTGCGGGGCTCGCCCTGGTGATCGGGGTCGCGGCGGTTCCGGCGACCTTCCTTGCCCGGAGGCTTGCCCACCGGTTGCCGGGTACATGGCATCTGCGCATCCTTGACGGCGCGGTGGTTCTGGGCGGTCTCCTCCTGATCCGCGGGGCCTGATAGAAGGGGGCATGTCGCCCGCCTGCCCCGGAGGAACCCATGGCCAGACAAAGAACCCGCCCCCTGCCAAGCCGCGCCGCGTTCCTGCGCCGGGCGGCCGGCTTCATCCTGCTGGCAGGCATCTTCCTTCTGCTGTCGCTCGGGCTGGGCGTGCTGGGCTATCATGTCTGCAGCGGCCTTGGCTGGATCGACAGCCTGCTGAATGCCAGCATGATCCTTACCGGCATGGGGCCGGTCGACGAGATGCCCGATGATGGGGCGAAGATCTTCGCAAGCGCCTACGCGATCTTTTCAGGCGCGGTCTATCCCGCGATGACGGCGCTGATCCTCTATCCGTTCCTGCACAGGATGCTGGTCATCCTGCATCTGCAGGGGCTGGAAGAGGATGGCGGGGCCTGAGCAGACGTCAGATCGACGACAGAAGCCGGTCTGGGCGGAAGGGCGCGAGGCGCGCCCCTGCCCCCTGCCCCGTCAGCTCGTCCGCGAGGCCGGCCGCCACCAGAGGTGCCAGCGTCACGCCGGAATGGAGGACGGCGAGCGCGAGGCCGGGGCGGGCGGCGACCGGACCCACGACCGGCAGGCCGTCACCGGGGACCGGGCGGTCGGCATGGAGGATGGCGGCGGGCTGGAATTCGACCCCCGGCAGGAGGCGCGACAGCCGGGCAAGCGTGGCGCGGGCAAGGGTGCCGGGGCTGTCCGTCACCGCCTCGGTCCTGTCGGACTGGTGGCTGGCCGAGGCGGGCGCGAGAAGCGCGCCCGTCGCATCCTGCCGGACCTCCTGATCGGGGCTGGCGAGGATATGGGAAAGAAGCGGCGCGACAGGCCGCGTGCGCAGGATCAGGCCGGGGCGGGGCAGCATCGGCAAATGCAGGCCCGCGCTTGCCAGAAGCGCGGGCGTAGCGGTGCCCACGGCAAGGATCGTGTGATCGGCCCCGATCCTGCCCATCGGCGTTTCGGCACCGGTGACGCGGTCGCCGTCCGTCAGAAGCCGCAGCGCCGGACAGCCCGACCAGACCTCGGCGCCAAGCGCCGCCGCCGCATCGAGCAGGCGATGGGTCAGATGGGCGGCGTCGACGGCGCCTTCGGCCGGGAAATGAAGCGCGCGGGCGGGCACCTGGCCAAGGGCGGGTTCGCGGGCGGCGATCTCGCGCGCCGGGAGTTCGGCCAGGTCATAGCCAAGGCGGGCCAGCGTTGCGGCGGTCCGGTCGAAGGCCTCGCCCGTCTCCTCCCACCAGAGCGTACCGGTCCAGCGATGGCCGCTGTCCGCAAGGTCACGTTCAAGGCGCCGGTGCGCGGCCATTGCCGCATGGCGCAGGTGGAAATGATCCTCGTTCAGGAAGAAGCTCGCATTGATCCAGCCGAAGGACCGGCCCGAGGCTTCATTCGCCGGAAGGCCCGCATCAAGGATCGTGACCTGCGCCTTGCGGCGGGCAAGCTCGAAGCCAAGCGACGCGCCGATCAACCCGGCGCCGAGGATGAGGAAGCGGTTTGTCATGGGTGGATGCTGGCACTACTCCAAGCGAAAGGGAAGCTCAGGCCGTGATATGGCGCCGTTGGGTTGCTGTGGTCTGCAACAATGCCCTAACAAGGACGAGCACACATGTCGTGAGGGTCCCTTTGGTGCTGTTCGCAGAATGCTGTCAAAACATGCAAGACGAGCTTGACCGGCAATGCTCGCTTCATTCCGATAGGTTTGATTGCCCCGACGCGCTGATCGTGAAGAACAGAAACTCCTACGGTATCATTGTGCATGATGGCGGCGGCAGTTGTGTCGCGATCAGCTACTGCCCGTGGTGTGGGTCCCGGCTTCCGAAACAAGGCGGTTTTCCGGGGCAGAGACATAAATGACCGCTGACGAGATCATCGCGGCGCTGGGGCTGGCGCCCCATCCCGAAGGGGGCTGGTACCGCCAGACCTGGGTGGCGGGGGCGCGGGAGGGCGAACGCCCGGCGGGGACCTGCATCTATTTTCTGCTGAAGAAGGGCGAGCGGAGCCACTGGCACCGGGTCGATGCGGCGGAGATCTGGCATTTCCATGCGGGCTCGGCCCTGGTCCTGTCGGTTGCCGCGAGCGATGCAGGGCCTGCGATGGACCTGCGGCTCGGGCCCGACCTCGCGGCGGGCGAACGGCCACAGGCGATCGTGCCCGAAGGCCATTGGCAGGCGGCGCGGACAACGGGCGACTGGACGCTCGTCGGTTGCACCGTCTCGCCGGGGTTCCGGTTCGACGGGTTCGAGCTGGCGCCGCCGGGGTTCGACATCCCGCGCTGAATGTATCCCTTACAAGTTCCGGGTGGCGCGAGGGCGCGGGCCGGCGTAGGAGGCGGGCATGACCGAGACGAACGCCCCAACAGCACCCCTGCCCCAGACCGGGCCCAAGAACGAGGATTCGCTGCGCGGGTTCCTGTTCGCGCTGGCGGCCTATCTGCTTTGGGGCTTCCTGCCGCTTTACATGAAGGCGATGGCCCATATCCCGACGCTGGAGGTTCTGGCGCATCGGGTGATCTGGTCGGTGCCGGTGGCGCTTTTGATCCTTCTGTGGCTCGGGCGGACGGCCGATCTGAAGGCGGCGCTGAAGACGCCGCGGATGCTCGGCATGGCGGCGGTGACGGCGGGGCTGATTTCGGTCAACTGGGGCATCTATGTCTGGGCGGTGCAGAGCGGCCATGCGCTGGACGCGGCACTTGGCTATTACATCAACCCCCTGTTCAGCGTGTTTCTGGGTGCGGTTCTCCTGGGCGAGCGGCTGGACGGGCTGCAGAAGCTCGCGATCCTGCTGGCCGCGCTGGCGGTGGGCGTCCTGACCTGGGAGGCGGGGCGGCTGCCGCTCGTGGCGCTCAGCCTGACGCTGACCTGGGGGATCTATGCCTATTTCAAGAAATCGCTGCCGATCGGCCCCAACCAGGGCTTCGCGCTGGAGGTGATCCTGCTTCTGCCGCTGGCAGTCGGTTACGTCGGCTGGCGGGTGGCGAGCGGCGCGCCGGTGGCCTTCGGCGGCACGGCGGCGGATACCGCCCTTCTGGCGGGCTGCGGCATCGTCACGGCGGTGCCGCTGATGGTCTATGCCAATGGCGCGAAGCTTCTCAGGCTCTCGACCATCGGCATCATGCAATATATCGCGCCGACGATGATCTTCCTGACCGCCGTGTTCCTCTTCGGTGAACCGTTCGGGCGCGGCAAGGCGATTGCCTTCCCGATGATCTGGGTGGCGCTGGTGATCTATTCGGTGGCGCTGCTCCGGCAGGCGGGCGTCAGGCGGGCACAGTCGGGCGGCTGATCTGGCCGCCGCCGACCGCGACGCGGGCGCCGGTGGTTTCGGGGCAGGAGGTCGGCAGGCCGTTCAGCACCCGCACGGCGAGATAGGCGAAGGCCTGCGCTTCCAGCATGTCGCCATTCAGCCCTGCCGCCTCGACCGGCCTGACCGGACAGGACAGCCGTTCGGCCAGCATCTTCATCAGCGTCCTGTTGTGACGGCCGCCGCCGCAGACGAGAACCGCCTCGGGCGGGCTTGGAAACTGGGAAAACCCTGCCGCCACGGCGGCGGCGGCGCAGGCGGTCAAGGTCGCGACGGCATTGGGGATGGTGCGGGTGCGGACCGATTTCAGGAGGCTGTGAAACTC
Source organism: Paracoccaceae bacterium (assembly GCA_041397305.1). Classification (GTDB taxonomy): domain Bacteria; phylum Pseudomonadota; class Alphaproteobacteria; order Rhodobacterales; family Rhodobacteraceae; genus TMP-24. The sequence goes on from JAWKWX010000003.1 coordinate 424,056, forward strand.
GTTCCGGTCCAGCGATTTCGGCGGGACTTTCAGGAAATAGGGATGGGTGAGGAAGGTGCGGACAATGCGGGCATCCACCCTGCCCTTCGCGGCGAGCGCGCCCGCCTCGTCGCGATCCTTGCCGAGGCGCAGGCGCATGTAGTCGTTGATCGGCGCATTGGCCGGGCCGGTGTCGAAGGCGACACAGGCGCCGGGTTTCTCCGGCTCCGCGATCTGGGGATCGACCCAGGTGACATTGCCCACCCCGCCCAGATTGAGAAAGACCACGGGCTTTTCGGCGCCGGTGAGACGGGCGAGCGCATGGTGGAAGAAGGGGGCAAGCGGCGCCCCCTGCCCGCCGAGGCCTACGTCGGCCGAGCGGAAATCCCACACGACGGGCAGGCCCAGCGCCTCGGACAGGACCGCGCCGTCGCCCGCCTGATGGGTGCCGCGCCTTGCCGGGTCATGGGCGAGCGTCTGGCCGTGGAAGCCCACCAGATCGGCCCCGGTGAAGCGGGCGAGAAGCTCGGCATGGGCGGTTTCGACCACTTCCGCCGCCTCGGCCACCCCCGCCTCGCCCGGCCAGCGGCCGAGGGCGGCGCGGAGCGTTGCACGCTCGGCCTCGGTATAGGGGCGGTAGGCGGTCTGGCCGAACTCGAATATCTCGCGCCCGTCGGTCCTGAGCATGGCCGCATCGACCCCGTCGAGCGAGGTCCCCGACATGGTGCCCAAGGCCCAGAGCGCGCACGCCTTCATCATCCCTTTCCTCGCGCCCAAGGCGCCGATATACCGCCACTGTCAACAGAATGGACGATCGTACGATGACCTACCACCCGAAATCGGATTTCATGCGCGTGATGATCGAGCGCGGCTTCCTGGCCGACTGCACCGACTATCAGGGGCTGGACGAGGCTTTGGTGAAAGGAATCGTGCCGACCTATATCGGTTACGATGCGACGGCGCAGTCGCTGCACGTCGGGCATCTCCTGAACGTCATGATGCTGCGCTGGCTGCAGAGGACCGGCCACAAGCCGATCACGCTGATGGGCGGCGGCACGACCAAGGTGGGCGATCCGTCCTTCCGCTCGGAAGAGCGCCCGCTCCTCGGCCCCGAACAGATCGACGCGAACATCACAGGCATGAAGCAGGTCTTCGCCAAGTACCTGACCTATGGCCATGGCCCGACCGACGCGGTCATGCTGAACAATGCCGAATGGCTCGACAATCTGAATTACCTCGATTTCCTGCGTGACATCGGGCGGCATTTCTCGGTCAACCGGATGCTGTCGTTCGAGAGCGTGAAATCGCGGCTGGACCGCGAGCAGTCGCTCAGCTTCCTTGAATTCAACTACATGATCCTGCAGGCCTATGACTTCCTGGAACTGAACCGGCGCTATGGCTGCCTGTTGCAGATGGGGGGCTCGGACCAGTGGGGCAATATCGTCAACGGGATCGACCTGACACGGCGCGTGCTCGACCGGGAGATCTATGGCCTGACCTCGCATCTTCTGACCACCTCGGACGGCAAGAAGATGGGCAAGTCGCAGTCGGGGGCGGTGTGGCTGAACGCCGACATGTTCTCGCCTTACGAATTCTGGCAGTACTGGCGCAACACGACCGATGCCGACGTGGGCCGGTTCCTGAAGCTTTACACCGAACTGCCGGTCGCGGAATGCGACCGGCTGGGGGCGCTGGCGGGGTCGGAGATCAACGAGGCGAAGATCGTGCTGGCCAATGAGGTGACGAAGCTTGCCCACGGGCCGGAGGCGGCGGCGGCGGCGGCGGCGACCGCGCGCGAAGTGTTCGAGAAGGGCGGCGTGGGCGACGACCTGCCCACGCTGCGGGTGACGGCGGAAGAGGCGGCAGAGGGTCTGGGGATCGTCCAGCTTTTCGTGCGCGCGGGTCTTGCCGCTTCGGGCAAGGATGCCAAACGCCTGATCCAGGAAGGCGGCGCGCGGCTGAACGACGAGCCGGTGACCGATGCGGGCCTGAGGCTTGGCGCGAGCCATCTGGCGGAACCGCTGAAGCTGACGGCGGGCCGCAAGCGCCATGCCCTGGTGGTGATGGGCTGAAAAACCAGGCGGCGCCCCTTCGGGCGCCGCTGTCCCTATTGCTCGACCGAGACGCGCGCCATCACGTCGGGCGTGTCGGTGACCGCGCCACCGAGGTTGACCTCGCCGCGCTTGATCTTGTCGACGACATCCATCCCGGAAATCACATGGCCGATCACGGTATATTCGCCGTTCAGATGCGGGGCGGAGCCGAACATGATGAAGAACTGCGAATTGGCGCTGTCGGGCGAGTTGGTGCGCGCCATGCCGACCACGCCGCGTTCAAACGGAACCTTGGAAAATTCCGCCGGAAGGTCGGGCCGGTCGGAATTGCCCATACCGGCCTTCGATATGTCGCCGCCGGAACGGCCATATTGCACGTCGCCCGTCTGGGCCATGAAGCCGTCGATCACCCGGTGGAACACCACGCCGTTGTAGAGCCCGCCTTTCGCAAGCTCGACCACCTGGGCGACGTTGCGGGGCGCGAGCTCTGGCTGGAGGTCGATCACCACCGTGCCGTTCGCCTGCCCGGCCACTTCGATCACCAGGTTCGGCCCCGGCCCGTCGGCGTTGCTGACCGAGCTTTGCGAGAGCTGACCGAAGAGCCACCAGGCCACGAGAACGGAGGCAAGCGCCGCCGCCCCGCCGGTCAGGAAGATCCTGTCAGACATCTGCCGCCACCTTGACCGAGACCATCCGGTCGGGGTTCGTCGGCGGCTCGCCACGGGTGATCCTGTCGACATGTTCCATGCCCGAGATCACCCGGCCGTAGACGGTGTACTGGCCGTTGAGGAAATGGTTGTCCTTGAAGTTGATGAAGAACTGGCTGTTGGCCGAATTCGGGTTCATCGAGCGCGCGGCGCCGAGCGTGCCGCGGTCATGGGGAAGCTTGGAAAATTCCGCCGGAAGGTCGGGCAGGTCCGACCCGCCGGTTCCGGCGCGGCCGGGGTTCCAGCCCTCGGCCATGTTGGCGTGCTGCACGTCGCCGGTCTGGGCCATGAACCCGTCGATCACCCGGTGGAAGGCCACATTGTCATATTTCCCCGCGCGGGCCAGCGCCTTCATCCGTTCGGCGTGCTTGGGCGCCACGTCCTTCAGCAGCTCGATGACGACGGGGCCGTCCTTCAGCGTGATGATGATCGTGTTCTCGGGATCCTTGATGTCGGCCATATCCGCCTCCTTAATTCGTTCGCGCCGGAACCTAGGGCTTGACGGCGGGCAAGAAAAGCGAAAAGCGGCCAGAAAGGCGGGGTTCGGCAGAGATCGGTTGATCTGGGCAGGCCGCGCCTGCGAGACTGGCCTTGGGGCAGGTGGCGGGAAAGGACGGATCATGGGGTTCAAGACGATCGACGACATGGATTTCGCGGGCAAGGTCGCGCTCGTCCGGGTCGATATCAACGTGCCGGTGGAAGCGGGCGTGGTGACGGATGCAACCCGGATCGAGAAGATCGTGCCCACGGTGAAGGACATCCTGTCGCGTGGCGGCAGCGTGGTGCTGCTTGCCCATTTCGGTCGCCCCAAGGGCAAGGTGGTGCCGGAAATGAGCCTGCGGGTGACGCTGCCCGCGCTGGAACGCGCACTGGGGCTGCCGGTAGCCTTCGCCGAGGATTGCGTGGGCGGCCCGGCCAAGAAGGCGGTCGCGGCCCTGCCGCCGGGCGGGGTGCTGCTTCTGGAAAACACCCGTTTCCATGAGGGCGAGGAAAAGAACGATGCGGCACTTGCCGCCGGGATGGCGGCGCTGGGGCAGATCTATGTGAACGATGCCTTCTCGGCCGCGCACCGGGCGCATGCCTCGACCGAAGGGATCGCGCGGCTGCTGCCTGCCTGCGCCGGGCGGCTGATGGCGGCGGAGCTGAAGGCGCTGAACGCGGCGCTTGGCGAGCCGGAGCGGCCGGTGGCGGCGGTGGTCGGCGGCGCGAAAGTGTCAACCAAGCTCGACCTTCTGGGCAATCTGATCGAGAAGGTCGAGCATCTGGTGATCGGCGGCGGCATGGCCAACACCTTCCTCGTCGCCAAGGGCGTGCAGGTCGGCACCTCGCTTGCCGAGCGCGAAATGGCCGATACCGCGAGCGCGATCCTTGCTAAGGCCGAGGAAACCGGCTGCGCCATCCATCTGCCGATCGATCTGGTGGTGGCGCGCGAGTTCAAGGCGGGCGCGGATCATGAGGTGGTGCCGGTGTCGCACTGCCCGCCGGATGCGATGATCCTCGATGCCGGACCCTCGACGGTCGCGGTGCTGGACACGGTCTTCCGGTCGTGCCGGAAGCTGATCTGGAACGGGCCTCTGGGCGCATTCGAGCTGCAGCCGTTCGATGCGGCCACCAATGCGGCGGCGGCGAAAGTGGCCGAACTGACGCGGGCGGGCAAGCTCGTCTCGGTCGCGGGTGGCGGCGATACGGTGGCGGCGCTGAACAAGGCCGGCGCGGCGGCGGATTTCACCTTCATCTCGACGGCGGGCGGCGCGTTCCTTGAATGGATGGAAGGCAAGGATCTGCCGGGCGTTGCCGCGCTGATGGACTGACGCCCGGCGCGGGCGGAATGACCACAGGGAAAGCTTGCATGGCCGCGCGAATGCCCTACGCTGACGGGGCGCGCGCGGGCAGAGGAGTTCACCATGGCGGCTGGCAGTGGCCTGAAGGGCTGGACCCTGATCACGGGGGCGTCCGAAGGTCTGGGGCGCGAGTTTGCGATCATCGCCGCCGCCGAGGGGCGCGACCTGATCCTGGCGGCCCGGCAGGAAGCGAAGATGGAGGCCCTGGCCGAGGAGCTGCGCGCCAAGCACAAGATCGCGGTCGAGGTGATCGCGACCGATCTGGCCGACCCCGACGCGGTGGAGCTTCTCTGGCGCAAGGCCTCGTCGCGGCGGCGGGTCGACGTTCTGGTGAACAATGCGGGCCTTGGCTACAATGGCCCCTTCGGGAGTGAGGATTTCATCCGCGAGGAAATCTCGATCCTCGTCAATGCGCTTGCCCCCACGATCCTGATGAAACATGCGATCCCGCACATGCAGGCGGCGGGCGGCGGGCGGATCCTGAATGTCGCCTCGACCGCAGCGTTCATGCCGGGGCCGAACATGGCGGTCTATCACGCGACCAAGGCCTATCTTCTGTCGCTGAGCGAGGCGGTCGCGGAGGAATTGCGCGGCGGGACGGTGAAAATCACTGTCCTGTGTCCGGGGCCTACGGCGACCAATTTCCAGAAGGACGCGAAGATGGAGGAAGTGACGCTGTTCAAGCGCGCGCCGGTCCAGTCGGCGCGGGCGGTCGCGAAAGCGGGCTGGCGGGCGATGAAGCGCGGCAGACGGGTGAAGGTGACGGGGATGGCCAACAAGTTCTTCGCCTTCGCGCCGCGGTTCGCCCCGCGCTGGCTGACCACGCGGATCGCGGCGAAGTTCCTGAAATAAGGGCCGCGGGAGCGTTTCCCGCGAGCACCCACCCCGGCGGATTGCGACCGAATTGGCGCCGCCCGGGAACCGGGCGGAAGGTGTTAGCGCCACCAGATTTGCAACCCCGCCTGCCCTGTCCTAAGAGCGGAGGAAAGGGGGGCACTTCCTGCCGCCCGCGAGGTGACGGAGAGAAAGATGGCACGTCAGAGCCAGGCCGAACAGATGCGCAAGGGCAAGGGGTTCATCGCGGCGCTCGACCAGAGCGGCGGGTCGACGCCCAAGGCGCTGAAGCTTTATGGCGTGCCGGAAAGCGCCTATGCGGGCGATGCGGAAATGTTTGCGCTGATCCATCAGATGCGGGCGCGGATCGCGCAGTCGCGGGCCTTCGACGGCAGCCGCGTGATCGGGGCGATCCTGTTCGAGCGGACCATGGACGGCGAGATCGGCGGCAAGCCGGCCGCCGACTATCTGTGGGAAGAAAAGCAGGTGGTGCCCTTCCTGAAGGTCGACAAGGGGCTGGAGGACGAGGCCGATGGCGTGAGGATGATGAAGCCGATCGGCGGGCTTGACGCGCTTTTGAAGCGGGCGGTCGACAAGGGGATTTTCGGCACCAAGATGCGCTCTGTCGTCGATGCGGCGAACGCCAGGGGCATTGCCGCGAACGTGGCCCAGCAGTTCGAGGTGGGCGCGCAGATCCTTGACGCGGGCCTGATGCCGATCATCGAGCCGGAGGTCACGATCTCGATCCCCGACAAGGCCGAGGCGGAAGAGATGCTGAAGGCGGAGATCCTGCGCCAGCTTGACCGTCTGCCCGAGGGCCGGGAAGTGATGCTGAAGCTGACGCTGCCTACGGTCGACGGCCATTACCGGGCGCTGATCGACCATCCGAAGGTGATGCGGGTGGTGGCCCTGTCGGGCGGCTATTCGCGCGAGGAAGCCAACCGCATCCTCGCCCGCAACCCGGGCATGATCGCGAGCTTTTCGCGGGCACTGACCGAAGGCCTGTCCGCCCAGCAGGACGATGCGGCTTTCGACCGCGCGCTGGACGCGGCGGTGCAGGGCATCTACGAGGCCTCGATCACCTGAGCCAAGGCGCTGAATTTTCGGCGGGATTCCCCCATGGGGGATTCCCTTCGCGATTCGGATATGCCATGATTCCGCCGACCGCCCGTGAGAGGCGGCCCGGAGAGCATGGGCAGTATGCTGGCGACATTGAAACCTGCGGTGGGCATGGCCACCCTTGCCGGGCTGTTCCTGGCGACGGCGGCCTATTTCACCTTCGCCGCCGTGCAGGGCGATTACGGCGTGGTCAAGCGTGTGCAGATCAGCGCCGAAAAGCAGGAACTGACCGCCGAGCGCGACCGGCTGAAGGCCGAGGCCGCCCGGATGGAAAACCTCACGCGCCGCCTGTCGGACGATTATCTCGACCTCGACCTCCTCGATGAGCGGACCCGCAATGTGCTGGGGTATGTCCGCTCTGACGAGTTGGTCATCCAGTAATCCTTTCGGAAATGCCGCGCCGCAATGGCTTCCCTTGGGGGAAGTTTTGTGCTCGCATTGCAAGAGCAACTGCGCTATATATAGTTTAACGTTGAACTATCTTACCGCCACGGGAGGTCGCCAGGATGGCAGCGCGTAAAAGTTCCGAAAAATCAAATGTCTCCAAGGATGAGCTTCTCAAATATTACCGCGAGATGCTGCTGATCCGGCGATTCGAGGAAAAGGCCGGCCAGCTTTACGGCATGGGGCTGATCGGCGGTTTCTGCCATCTTTATATCGGGCAGGAAGCGGTGGTTGTGGGGCTTGAGGCCTGCGCCAAGGAAGGCGACAAGCGCCTGACCTCCTACCGCGACCATGGCCATATGCTCGCCTGCGGGATGGAGCCGCGCGGCGTGATGGCCGAGCTCACCGGCCGCAGCGGCGGCTATTCCAAGGGCAAGGGCGGCTCGATGCACATGTTCAGCCGCGAGAAGCATTTCTACGGCGGCCACGGCATCGTCGGCGCGCAGGTGCCGCTGGGCGCGGGGCTAGCCCTGTCGGACTGGTACAAGGGCAATGACAATGTAACCTTCGTCTATTTCGGCGACGGGGCCGCGAACCAGGGCCAGGTGTACGAGACCTACAATATGGCGGAGCTCTGGAGCCTGCCTGTGGTGTTCGTGATCGAGAACAACCAATATGCGATGGGCACATCGATGAAGCGTGCGACCAGGTCGACGACGCTGTTCGGCCGCGGCACCGCCTACGGCATTCCGGGCGAGCAGGTCGACGGGATGGATGTGCTGGCGGTGAAGGCCGCGGGCGAGAAGGCGGTGGCGCATTGCCGCGCGGGCAAGGGGCCCTATATCCTTGAAATGATGACCTACCGCTATCGCGGCCATTCCATGTCGGACCCGGCGAAATACCGGACCCGCGAGGAAGTGGAGAAGATCAAGCAGGAGAAGGATGCGATCGACCATGTGCGCGACCTTCTGATCGGTGCGGGGCACGCGACCGAGGAGGATCTGAAGGCCGTCGACAAGGAGATCAAGGCGATCGTCAACGACAGTGCCGATTTCGCCAAGGAAAGCCCCGAGCCCGACCTGAGCGAGCTCTGGACCGATATCTACGCCTGAGGGGGACAAGAGAGATGGCAACCGAAATCCTGATGCCGGCCCTGTCGCCCACGATGGAAGAGGGCACGCTGGCGAAATGGCTCGTGAAGGAAGGCGATGCGGTCAAGTCCGGCCAGATCATCGCCGAGATCGAGACCGACAAGGCGACGATGGAGTTCGAAGCGGTCGATGAGGGGACCGTGGGGAAGATCCTGGTGGCCGAAGGCACGCAAGGTGTGAAGGTCAACACGCCGATCGCGGTGCTGGTCGAGGAGGGCGAAGAGGTTCCGGCAGGCGCCTCATCGGGCGCGAGCGCGCCCTCTTCGGCAAAGAGTGACGCAGCGCGGGACGATGAGCCGCCCGCGGCTGCCGCCCCTGCCGCCGCCCCTGCCGCTGCCGCAGCACCGGTGGAGGTGATCTCCAAAGCCTCGCCCGACTGGGACGAGGGCACGGCGATGAAGACGATGACGGTGCGCGAGGCGCTGCGCGAGGCGATGGCCGAAGAGATGCGCGCCAATGGCAATGTCTTCCTCATGGGCGAGGAAGTCGGCGAATATCAGGGCGCCTACAAGATTTCCCAGGGGCTGCTGGACGAGTTCGGGCCGAAACGGGTGATCGACACGCCGATCACCGAGATCGGTTTTGCCGGTATCGGCGTCGGCGCAGCCTGGGGCGGGCTGAGCCCGATCGTCGAATTCATGACCTTCAACTTCGCCATGCAGGCGATCGACCATATCATCAACTCGGCCGCCAAGACCAACTACATGTCGGGCGGTCAATTGCCCTGCCCCATCGTCTTCCGCGGTCCGAATGGCGCTGCGGCGCGGGTGGCCGCCCAGCACAGCCAGGATTACGCTGCCTGGTATGCGGCGATCCCGGGCCTGAGGGTGGTGATGCCCTATTCGGCCGCCGACGCGAAAGGTCTTTTGAAAAGCGCGATCCGCGATCCCAACCCGGTCATCTTCCTGGAAAACGAAATCCTCTACGGCCGGTCGTTCGAAGTGCCGGACCTGCCCGATTTCACCGTCCCGTTCGGCAAGGCGCGCATCTGGCGCGACGGCTCGGACGTGACGCTCGTTTCGTTCGGGATCGGCGTCGCCCATGCGCTGGAGGCCGCGGATCAGCTGGCCAAGGAAGGGATCAGCGCCGAGGTCATCGACCTGCGGACGCTGCGCCCCCTCGACTATGACACGGTTCTGGCCTCGGTCATGAAGACCAACCGTTGCGTGACGGTCGAGGAAGGCTTCCCCGTGGGCTCGATCGGCAACCATCTGTCGGCGGTGATCATGGAGCGGGCGTTCGACTATCTCGATGCGCCCGTGGTGAACTGCACCGGCAAGGATGTGCCGATGCCCTATGCCGCGAACCTCGAGAAACTGGCGCTGATCACGCCGGCCGAGATCGTGACCGCCGTCAAATCCGTCTGCTACCGGTGAGGTGACCCATGGCAACCGAAATTCTCATGCCCGCGCTCTCGCCCACGATGGAAGAGGGTACTCTGGCCAAATGGCTGAAGAAGGAAGGCGATACGGTCAAGTCGGGCGACATCATCGCCGAGATCGAGACCGACAAGGCGACGATGGAATTCGAGGCGGTCGATGAGGGGACACTCGGCAAGATCCTGGTGGCCGAAGGCACGCAAGGGGTGAAGGTCAACACGCCGATCGCCGTGCTGGTGGAAGAAGGCGAGGCGGTTCCAGCCGCTTCCGTCCCTGCGGCTGCGCCCGTCGCGGCCGCCCCCGCACCTGCGGCCACCCCCGCACCTGCGGCTGCTGCCGCGCCCGCGGCGGCCGCTAAAGCGCCTGCACCTGCGGCGCCTGCCAAGGCTGGCGCCCGCGTCATCGCCTCGCCGCTGGCACGACGGCTGGCGAAGGAAAAGGGCGTCGATCTGAGTGCCATCGCGGGCAGCGGCCCTCATGGGCGGATCATCAAGGCCGATGTCGAGAAGGCGGTGCCGGGCGCCAAACCCGCTGTGGCGCCTGCCGCCACCGCCCCGACCCCGGCAGCCACCGCGCCCACCGCGATGCCGACCGGCCCGGCGACGGCAACGGTCCTTAAGATGTACGAGGGTCGCGCCTTCACCGAAGTGACGCTCGACGGCATGCGCCGCACGATTGCGGCACGCCTGACCGAGGCCAAGCAGACGATCCCGCATTTCTATCTGCGGCGCGACGTGCAGCTCGATGCGCTGATGGCCTTCCGCGAACAGCTGAACAAGGGTCTGGAAGCGCGCGGCGTGAAGCTTTCGGTCAATGATTTCATCATCAAGGCCTGCGCCGCGGCACTTCAGGCGGTACCCGACGCCAATGCCGTCTGGGCGGGCGACCGGATCCTGAAGCTGAAGCCCTCGGACGTGGCCGTCGCCGTGGCCGTCGAGGGCGGTCTCTTCACGCCGGTCCTGAAGGATGCCGAAACCAAGAGCCTCTCGGCGCTTTCCGCCGAGATGAAGGATCTCGCCACGCGCGCCAAGACAAAGAAGCTTGCGCCGCACGAATATCAGGGCGGCAGTTTCGCGATCTCGAACCTCGGGATGTTCGGAATCGACAATTTCGACGCGGTCATCAACCCGCCGCATGGCGCAATCCTTGCGGTTGGCGCAGGGGTGAAGAAACCGGTCGTGAAGGCGGACGGGACGATTGGTGTGGCGACGGTCATGTCGATGACGCTGTCGGTCGATCACCGGGTGATCGACGGGGCACTCGGGGCCGAGCTTCTGAAGCAGATCGTGAACAATCTGGAAAATCCGATCGCGATGCTCGCCTGATCGATGAAACACAAAGGCCGGGCAGCAAAAAGCCCCGGCCTTTTCCTTTCTTGGGGCTGACGCTCAGCCCTCGTCGTCGAAATTCTGATCCATGGTCAGCGACGGTTGTGCACAGCCCGCCTCGCCGACGATGCGCGCCGGAACGCCCGCGACCGTCTTGCAGGGCGGGACGTCATGCAAAACCACGGACCCGGCCGCCACACGCGAGCAATCGCCAACACGGATATTGCCGAGGATCTTGGCCCCCGCCCCGATCAGCACGCCGTTGCCGATCTTCGGATGCCGGTCGCCGTCTTCCTTGCCGGTGCCGCCCAGCGTTACCGAATGCAGCATCGAGACATTGTCGCCCACCACTGCTGTCTCGCCGATGACGATGGAATGGGCATGGTCGATCATGATCCCCTTGCCGAGCCGAGCATTGGGATGGATATCGACGCCGAAAACCTCGCTGACCCGCATCTGCACGAAAAGCGCCAGGTCGCGACGACCGGTAGCCCAGAGCCAGTGGCCGATGCGGTAGGCCTGGATCGCCTGATAGCCCTTGAAGAAAAGGACGGGCTGGAGGAAGCGGTGGCAAGCCGGGTCACGATCATAGACGGCGACGCAATCGGCGCGCGCCGCCTGCCCAAGCTCGGGCGCGGAGGCGTAGGCCGTGTCGGCGATCTCGCGCAAAAGCTGTTCGCTCATCTCGCCCGAAGCAAGCTTCAGCGAGAACCGGTAGCCGAGGGCGCGTTCCAATGTCGGATGGTGAAGGATGCCGGTATGGAAGAACCCGCCGAGCAAGGGCTCGTCACGCACCGCAGCGCGGGCCTCTTCGCAGACATGGGTCCAGACCGGATCGACCTGCGTGACTCTTGCTGCAACTTCAGCCATCTGCATCTCCCTAACCTATGCGCGTCAGGGTAGCAGATAAGCGATCGGGAGAAAACGGCAAGCGGGCACGCGGGCATTTCACATTTTGGCGGGTTCGCCATTCCAGAATGCCATGGCGGGCTGCGAGCTTCGTCGCGCCGAAGAGCACGCTGTCGGTCTGTGACGAATTGCGCACCTCACGCTGACCAAGCAAGGCTGCCAGCCCGCCGTTTCCCCAGTGCCCATGTGCGCGTCCCGACCGCTTGCGACATAGGTCCGCGGCATGTGCCTGCGTCAAGTGCCGCCGCATTGTCGCAGACCATGCAACCGGTGATATGGTCGTTAGGAAATGCGCCCACAGATCGAGATCAATCGGTGTGATCGCGCGCATCCTCAGGCGTCCGGCAGGCCGATCTCGAAATAATGGACGGCGATACGGACGCTGCCCCCCGCGAAGCTCCCGCCCGTGGCATCAAGCTGCATCGGTGTCGCGGAATAGAAGGTCGTCGGTTGCCCCAGAACGCCGCGCGCGAAAGCATTCGGGGCAAGTCCGAGCCCCGACCCATATCGGCCAACGGCACCGGGATTGCCAAGCTGCCAGCTTGTCAGCGTCCCCGTGATAGTGGTCAGCACGCGGGCAGTCGCGCCGAGGACGATCGCATTCGGCGGTATGAGGTTCGATGTCGTCGATACTGATCCCGCGGTGACGGGATGATCGATCTCTGCCACTTTCGCGATCATTCCGGCGTTGTTGGGAGAGAGGGTCAGCAGTCCGCCGCGCCAGCCGGTTCCATCATGGATCGCCTGAACGCCTTCATCGAGCACCAGAGCCCGCCAGCCGCGTTTGGGCGAAACGAAATCCCAGCCGCCGTTCCGCCCGACTGCAAGGGCCCCGTCCTGCCCTGACCATTCGTTCGCCGCGCCTACGGGCACGGACCAGACCAGCCCGTCGCCAATCACGACGGGCGGCACCGCGAGCGTCCGCGACTGAATAACGAGCTGCACGAGCCCGTCGAGCCGCGAAAGTGCCTCGTTCATCGTTACGTGTTTCTGGGCCTGTGCTGCCTGCAGAAGCGGAAGGCCAAGTTGCGCGGTGTCAGTCATTGATCGTGATCTCCGTGAAAGGGCCGGGCCCGAATGCGTCGGACAATTGAGCAACGAGAAGCCTGAAGGTCTGCCCGGCCGTTCCGTCGGCCGCACGCATCGCGATGGAATAGATCCAGTCCGGGCTGCCGAGCGTCATTTCGCGAACTATCGTGCCGCCAAGCGTCACTCTGAGGAGATAACGCTCGCGAAGCTCGCCCAGCGGCACTTCATAGGCAGACCAGCTGTCGCCATCGATCCGCGTCCTCCGGATCCAACCGACTGCGTAATCGCCCGCGCCCAGACGCCGTGCGCGCAGATGACAGGGCGAGAGCGGACGAAGGCCGATCCCGGCAAAAGCCTCGGTGACGTGCACGAAGGATGGGTCAGTATAAGGCCGCTTGGCCGCGCCGATCCGGTAGTGCCGAAGGAGATCACGCTCCGAGATCGAAATCGCCAGCTGTTTCGGCGCACCATTCATCAGAACGACCCGGCTACCTGCGGGCCAAGCTCCGGAAATCGCCGTATCAGTGCCGGCCTGCCCTCGAAGCCGCATCGACAAATCATAGGTGTCGGGGGCAACCAGAACCGCGTCGCGGAACTGCAAAAGCTCCCAGTTCGCGGCACTTCCATCGCCGATCGCAAGGATATTAGCCCCATTCAAAGTCTGGTCATCCGTTACTGAAGAGAGCGCCCCGCCGGTGATCCGGACCCTGAGCGCCCGGCCACGATCCCATATCCCATGACGGGCCGGATCGAGCGTCGAGAGCGTCTCGCCGATAATCGCCCGTGAATTGATCTGCCGGTTCAGTCGGTATCCGGCATCCACATCAGACGAATATACCGCAACGGCCCCCGGCCATGGGTTGGCCGTGATCGCGATATGCGGTTGATGTTCCACCTCATTGCCGGACATCAGTGGCAGATCGAGAAAGGAAAACTCGACCGGCACCGGCGGAATGAAGGCCCGGGGCGTTACCCGCGCCTCTGCCTCGTCGGAGGGCTGATAGATCGCCGGCTCTACCCGGATCGCTTCCACAGCGACCGCACCCGCCCGCTCGACGCGGTCGATACGATAGGCCCCGTTCGGACCGTCGGCCAGCCGGACAACGTCGCCCGGACCGATATGGCCCAGTGATGGCGGCAGCGCGAATTTCGCGCCGTCCCGCGCCACGCGCGCCTCACTCAGCCAGCGTTCGACCATGCGCCGCGCCTCAGGCTGGGTGAGCGACAGATTCACCTCGGACTGCGAAACGGTCGCAGTCTCTTCGTCTGGAAAGATTGCCTCGACCGCCCGTGCCTCATAGTCGCCTTCCGCCTCGATGAATGACAGCCTCACCCGCCCGACGACCTCCGCCTCCATTGCCCTCATGGTCTCGACGAAGCCCGACAGATCGTCGGTCGTGGCAAGACTGCCCTGTCCGACCACATGATCAGGCCGCCCGTCCCTCATCCGAAAGGCCAGAACGCCGTCG
>JAWKWX010000004.1:0-289525 GCA_041397305.1 Paracoccaceae bacterium
ATCCTCCAGCGGGTCGGTCAGCACCGCATAGTCGGGATTGACGCCGCCGATGATCGTGGTGCGCGCACGGGTGGAGGCCGCATAATCGGCCACGCCAAAATGCAGGCTTTCATTCCGTTTCGAGGCTGCGGCAATTTCGTTCACGTTCTGCATGCCGAGTGCGGTTTCGATAATGTGTTCAAATCCGATGCGCTTCTTAAAACCCATCGCATCTTCAATTTGCGTCACCATCATGTCGACCGCATAAACATCCGCCGCCGTCCCGACTTTCGGGATCATGATCAGGTCGAGCCGCGCACCCGCCTGTTCGACGACGTCCACGACATCGCGGTACATGTAGTGCGTGTCGAGCCCGTTGATGCGGACCGACATGGTCTTTGTGCCCCAGTCGATCTCGTTGAGCGCCTTGATGATGTTCTTGCGCGCCTGTGCCTTGTCGTCGGGCGCGACCGCGTCCTCGAGGTCAAGGAAGATCACGTCAGCGTCAGATTGCGCAGCCTTTTCAAACATTTGAATGGCGCTTCCGGGAACGGCAAGTTCCGAGCGGTTGAGGCGGGCAGGGGCCTGTTCGACGGTATGGAAGCTCATGGGGCGAATCCTTCGCGGCTTGGGGTCATCGACGGGCGGCAGAGAAGGAGGAAGGAAGCCACGTCTGTCAAGCAAGAAAATTGCGCGACAGACTGTCGCATGAAAAGATCGTGGCGTGGCTGCCCGCGCCGGTCAGGACCGCCCTCTACCGTCCTTCGCGAGCCGCGACGAATAGTAAAAGGCGATCGCCTGGGCGCGATTGCGGACTCCAAGTTTTTCAAACAGGTTCGACAGGTGGAATTTCACCGTATTGGCCGAAATTTCGAAATCCAGCGCCAGCTCCTTATTTGAGTGACCTTTCGCCAGAGACTCCAGCAGCGCCTTCTCGCGGCGGGTCAGCTGAGCGATCGGATCGGCCTGCAGGTCGCGGACGTCGAGGAAGGGAAAGACCATCTGACCCGCCGCCACCGCAAGGCAGGTCTCCAGCAGTTTCTCGGCCGGGTTGGTGCGGGCCATGAAGCCCGCGGCACCGGCCAGCATCGCGAGGCGCGCGACCTCGCCGCGGCTTTCTTCGCCATAGACGACGATCCGTGGCGCGCCGGGCTGGTCGCGCAGCACCTCGATCAGCTTCTGTCCGCCAAGTGCAGGCAGCATCCAGTCGATCACGGCCACCTTGACCGGCACCCGCATCACCGCGCCGAGGAATCCCTCGGCCGTTGCCGATGTTGCGACCAGCGAGAATCGGGGGTCGCGGTCGAAAAGCTCCGACAGCGCCTGCAGCACCAGAGGATTGCTGTCGGCGAGCGACAGGTCGACCGGACTTTCCCTGACGTTAAGCCTTTGATCTGCCATTTTATTCTCTTAAAACCTACCCATTATGGTTGGTGGATATTCGGTATACGGCAGTATTCCGATCCGAATGGGTAGGAAAAAGCCAACCACAAAAGATACCCGAAAGCAGGAGTAAGGCAGGTTGTGGCGGCGAGGCAACCGGTTTTTCTTGACGCGACATTCTGAACAGGACTGCCGATGCCCGACATGATCCCCTTTCCTTCGCTGTCGATCCCCGACACGCTCGCCGCCGGTCCGGGTCCGGGCAATACCGATGCCCGCGTCCTCGCCGCCTTTGCCCGTGCCGGGGTCGCCGACCATATGCAGGCCGACGTCCTGCGCGGCATGATCGAATGCAAGCAGATGCTGCGCAGCCTCTGGGGCACAGGCAACATCCACACGTTCGGCGTCGGCGGCACCGGCTTTTCCGGCCTCGACTGCATGCTGAGCGCCGTCCTGCCGGGCGACAGCGTGGTTGCCTTCACGAACGGCACCTTCAGCGGGATCGATTGCCTGACGATCCGCATGAAGGCCGCGACACGGGACGAACTGAAGGCCGATCCCCTGAACCCGCAGGCGGCCTCCGTCACCGTCGTCACCGTGCCCCACGGCCAGTCGGTGAGCGGAGAGATCGTCGAGAGGGCCCTGGCCGCACATGAACCGAAATGGGCCTTCATGGCGCATTGGGAAACCGGATCGGGCCGGATCAACGATCTGAAAGGCTTCTCCGACGCCTGCCAGCGTCATGGCGTGCTCGGGCTGGTCGATGCGGTCTCCTCGCTCGGCATCGCCGATTTTTCCATCGACGATTATCCCGGCGTGCATGGCTGGGCCTCCTGCCCGCAGAAGGGCGTCCTGTGCCTGCCGCTGACCTATGCGCCGGTCTCCTTCACCGATCGCTATATCGCCGAAGTGCGCGAAAATGGCGCGGCGACCTACGTCCACCACCCGATCCTCGAAGCGCGCCACTGGGGCGTGATCGACGGCAAGGATGTGGCCCAGCCCGCCTATCACCGCACCCATTCCGGCTATGCGATCGCCGCCTTTCACGAGGCGCTGCGCCTGACGCTGGAACATGGGCGGGTGCGGAAGGCCCGCGATTATGCCTTCCATGAAGCCGCGCTGCGTGCGGCGGTCGAGGCGATGGGATGCACCGTCACCTCGAACATGACCTCGCTCGTGGTTCTCGACCTGCCGCCCGCGCTGAAGGGCCGCGAAAAGGACCTGGTCCAGAAATGTCGCGCTGACGGGTTTGGCATCTGGCCGACGCTGTCGGAGCCGGTACAGGTGAGGGTCGGGATCCTCAACCAGCTTGGCGAAGGACCGATCGCCGAGATCGTCAGCCGCTTTGCCGATGCGCTGAACGCGCTCGGCGCCGCCGTCGACAAGGAACAGGTGATGGAGGGGCTCGCCCGTCATTACCGGGCGGCGCTGGCCGCGGAATAGGGAGGACGCCATGGACATCCATGAATATCAGGCCAAGGACATATTGAAGAGTTTCGGGGTCGCCGTCCCCGACGGGGCCCTGGCCTACAGCCCCGAGCAGGCGGCCTACCGCGCCCGCGAACTGGGCGGCGACCGCTGGGTGGTGAAGGCGCAGGTCCATGCCGGCGGGCGCGGCAAGGCCGGGGGCGTCAAGCTCTGTTCGTCGGATCACGAGATCCTCGACGTGACCTCCGACATGTTCGGCATGAAGCTTGTCACCCATCAGACCGGCCCGGCGGGCAAGGGCGTCTACCGCGTCTATGTCGAGGCGGCGACCGCCTTCGAGCGGGAAATCTACCTGGGCTTCGTTCTCGACCGCACGACCCAGCGCGTGATGATCGTTGCTTCCGGCGAAGGCGGGATGGAGATCGAGGACATCTCAGCGACGAAACCCGATTCCATCGTCCGTTCGACCGTGGAACCGGCCGTGGGCCTGCGCGATTTCCAGGCACGCGAGATCGCCTTCGCGCTTGGTATTCCGGCGGCGATGACCCAGCAGATGGTGCGCACGCTGCAAGGCTGCTACCGCGCCTTCACCGAGCTTGACGCGACGATGGTCGAGATCAATCCGCTTGTCGTCACCTCCGACAACCGGATCATGGCGCTTGACGCCAAGATGACCTTCGACGGCAATGCGATGTTCCGCCATCCCCAGATCGCCGAACTGCGCGACAAGAGCCAGGAAGACCCGCGCGAAAGCCGCGCCGCCGACCGGGGGCTTTCCTACATCGGGCTCACCGGCAATATCGGCTGCATCGTCAACGGCGCAGGCCTTGCGATGGCGACGATGGACACGATCAAGCTGGCGGGAGGGGAGCCTGCGAACTTTCTCGACATCGGCGGCGGGGCGACGCCCGAGCGGGTGGCGAAAGCCTTCAAGCTCGTGACCTCGGACAAGAATGTGCAGGCGGTGCTGGTGAATATCTTCGCCGGTATCAACCGCTGCGACTGGGTCGCCGAAGGCGTGGTGCAGGCGCTGCGGGCGGAGCCGGTGGACGTGCCGGTGGTGGTCCGCCTTGCGGGCACGAATGTCGAGGAAGGCCTTAAGATCCTTGCGAAATCCGGACTGCCGATCATCCGCGCCACGACACTGATGGAAGCGGCGCAGCGGGCGGTGACGGCCTGGAAGAACGATATGGCGCAGAATACCAAAGTGAGGGCCGTGAAATGACCATCTTCATCGACCGCAATACCCGCGTCATCGTCCAGGGCATCACCGGGCGGATCGCACAGTTCCACACCCAGGAGATGGTGGAATATGGCACGCTCGTCGTCGGCGGCGTGGTGCCGGGCAAGGGCGGCGAGACCGTCCATGGCGTGCCGGTCTTCAACACGGTGAAGGAAGCTGTGGCCGCGACCGGGGCAAACGCCTCGATCGTCTTCGTGCCCCCGCCCTTCGCGGCCGACAGTATCATGGAAGCGGCCGACGGCGGCATCCGCTATTGCGTCTGCGTGACCGACGGTATCCCCGCGCAGGACATGATCCGGGTGAAGCGCTACATGATGCGCTGTCCGCGCGAAAGGCGCATGGTGCTGACCGGGCCGAACTGCGCGGGCACCATCTCGCCCGGGAAATCGCTTCTGGGCATCATGCCGGGCCATATCTATCTGCCTGGAAACGTTGGGATTGTCGGTCGCTCCGGCACGCTGGGCTATGAGGCGGCGCAGCAGCTGAAGGACCTCGGCATCGGGGTTTCGACCAGCGTCGGCATCGGCGGCGATCCGATCAACGGGTCTTCCTTCCGCGATGTGCTGGAAGCGTTCGAGGCCGACCCCGATACCGAGATCGTCTGCATGATCGGCGAGATCGGCGGCCCGCAGGAGGCCGAAGCGGCCGCCTATATCCAGAAGCATGTGACCAAGCCGGTCGTCGCCTATATCGCCGGCCTGACCGCGCCCAAGGGCCGCACGATGGGGCATGCGGGCGCGATCATCTCGGCCTTCGGCGAAAGCGCCTCCGAGAAGGTCGAGATCCTCAGCGAGGCGGGCGTCACGGTGGCCGATAACCCCTCTGTCATCGGCGAGACCGTGGCGCGGGTGCTGCGCCGCAGGGCGGCCTGAAGCCCGGGCCTTGCCGGGCGGCGGGACCGTCCGGCAAGGGTTGGCGGAACGTATGGCAGGACGTATGCCTGAACGTATTACCCGAACGCCGCCGGAAGGAAGCATAAACGATGACAAAACCACGGGTCCTGATCACGCGGCGCTGGCCGGAAGCGGTGGAACGGTCGATGGCCGGGCGCTTCGACGTGACATTGAACGAGGCTGACCGGCCGATGACGGCGGTCGATTTCCGCGCGGCCTTCGCCACCTTTGACGCGGTCTGCCCGACGGTGACGGACAAGCTTGGCCCCGAGGCCTTCGATCTGGCGCAAGCCCGGACCAATGTCCTGGGCAATTTCGGCGTGGGTTTCAGCCATATCGACCTTGAGGGCGCCAGGCGTCACGGGATGGCGGTGACCAATACGCCGGATGTCCTGTCGGACTGCACCGCCGATATCGCCATGACGCTGATGCTGATGGCCGCGCGCCGCGCGGGCGAGGGCGAGCGGGAGTTGCGCGCGGGCGACTGGACCGGCTGGCGGCCGACCCACATGATCGGCACCAAGGTCTCGGGCGCCACACTCGGCATCATCGGCTTCGGCCGGATCGGCCAGGCGATGGCGCAGCGGGCGCACCACGGGTTCGGGATGAAGATCCTCGTCCAGAACCGCTCGCCCGTTGCGGCCGACGTGCTGGCGCGCTACGGCGCGCGGCAGGTGGCGACGGTCGAGGATTTGCTGCCCGCCTGCGATTTCGTCTCGCTCCATTGCCCCGGCGGCGCGGCCAACCGCCATCTGATCAATGCGGACCGGCTTGCGCTGATGCGCGGCGACGCATTCCTCATCAATACCGCGCGCGGCGAGGTGGTGGACGAGGCGGCGCTGGCCGACGCGCTTGCAGCCCGCAGGATCGGCGGCGCGGGGCTTGACGTGTTCGAACGCGAGCCGCAGGTCACCGCCGCGCTGATGGACTGCCCCAATCTGGTGATGCTGCCGCATCTCGGCTCGGCCACGAGGGCCACGCGCGAGGCGATGGGTTTCCGCGTGATGGAGAATATCAGCGCCTTCTTCGACGGAAAGGCGCCACCCGACCGGGTGGCATGAGACGACTTGCCGGGGTCAGGGCCAAATCGGACCCTGGTAAGGGAAAGGCGCCGTTAGCTCCCGGCGCCTTTCACTTTTTCAACAATCGCTCTCTCTTTCGGCGGCAGTTCGTGCCTGTAACCAGCCGAATTCGAACCTCATTGCAGATAGGGCATCGGATCAACGGATTCGAAGCCTTGCCGCACTTCGAAATGCAGGAAGGCGGGATTGGAGCCGCGCACCTTGGCGATGGTCTGGCCGCGCTTGACCTTGTCGCCCTTCTTCACCGCGATCCCGTCGATATTGGCATAGACGGTCAGAAGGTTGCCCGCATGGCGGATGACAAGGATCGGCACCCCCTCGGTATCCTTGGTGATGGCCGCGACCGTGCCGTCGCCTGCAGCGGCAACGGCCGTCCCGGCCGAGGCGGAGATGTCGATCCCGTCGTTCTTCTTCTTCTGATAACCGCGGATGATCGAGCCCTGGAGCGGCATGGCGAGCTTCGCGCTTGCCGTCGTGGCGCCGACATCGGGGGCCGGGGGCTTTTCGACCGGTTTCGAGGCGGGTTCGGTCTTTTCCTCCGGCACCGGCTCGGCGGCGGATGGCGGGGTCGGGGTCTTCGACCCTTCGCCGGGTTTGCTGGTGTTGTCGGTGACGACAACGCCGCCCCTGGCGCCGACGGGGATCAGAAGGATCTGGCCTTCGCGCACCGAAAGATCCTTGCCGAGCCCGTTCCAGTCGGCCAGCGCCTTGACGTTCACATTATAGAGCCGCGCGATCGAATAGGCGCTTTCGCCGCGCTCGACCTTGTGGCGGATCGGCTCGGCGCCGGTCGGCGCCGGGGCGGTTGCTGCCGGTTTCGTGGACGCGAGCGGGGTCGTCGTCACGGTGCCGCCGGTGGGGGCGGAGGCAGGCGCGGTGCCCGGCTGGCCCGCCGCACGGTTGATGGCGCCGCCCGCAATCGTTGTGACATCGACGCTGCCCGGTGCACCGGCGACCGGTGCCTCGGCCACCCGGCGGGGCAGGGCGAGCACTTCGTTGGCGCGAAGCGTGGACGCGGGTTGCAGGGCGTTGTAGTTCGCCAGCTCGTTCGGGTCCATGCCGATCCGGGCGGCGACCGAAGCGACCGTGTCGCCCTGGCGGGCGACCGCGACCTGATAGCCGGGATAGGAGATGATGCCGCGCTGGTCGGGCGTGGGCCTTGCGGCGGCTGCATTGCGGGCAGCGTCGGACGTGTCGAAAATGCCCTGGCCGAAATGCCTGAGGTCGCCGTCGAAGCGCCCGTCGCTTTCGCAGGCCGCAAGCGCCAGTAGCGAACCGCCGATCAGAAGGGTGCGCGTGAAGGTCCCCGTCCGTTTGCCCGTCAATCTGCCTGTCATCTCATATCCTCACCATGCGGGCCGTATTCCGGCCTCTGGTTACCATTCCACGTCCGATGTCAATCCTGCACCAGACCCTCGACCAGCGGCACGAAGCGCACCGGCCTCAGTTCTTCATATTCGAACCCCGTCTCGGACCGGGTGACCTTGATCAGGCTCTGCACCGCATCCGACTGCCCGACGGGCAGGACCATGATACCGCCGACACGGAGCTGCGCCAAGAGCGGCCCGGGCGGGTCTTCTGCCGCGGCGGTCACGAGAATGCGATCGAAGGGCGCCTGATCGGGCAGGCCGAAGGATCCGTCGGCGGCGAAAGCGGTGATGTTGGCGAGGTCGAGCGTGCGGAAGATACTTTCCGCCTCGCGCACCAGGCGGCGGTGGCGGTCGACCGTGTAGACCCGGCGGGCGAGGTGCGAGAGGATCGCCGCCTGATAGCCGGAGCCGGTGCCGATTTCCAGCACCTTGTCGCGCGGGGTGACCTCCAGCGCCTGGGTCATCAGCGCCACGACCGAGGGCTGGCTGATCGTCTGGCCGCAAGCGATGGGCAGGGGCACGTCCTCATAGGCGCGGTCGGCGAAGATGCCCTTGAGGAAGAGGCCGCGGTCGATCCTTTCCATCGCCTCCAGCACACGCGGGTCGGTGACCCCGCGGGAGCGGAGGGTAAAGAGGAAGCGCATCTGCTGTTCGGCGCGGTCTGTCATGTCAGCCATCATGCGAGGCGGCGGGCGAGGTCCTGAAGCGTGTCATGGGCGGTAAGGTCGGCGCGCATCGGCGTGACCGAGATATGGCCGTCGAGATTGACGGCGACGTCGGTGCCGGGGGCGGTGGCCTGGTGCTGGGGGCCGCCGGTGATCCAGAGGAACTTGCGGCCCGAGGGGGAGACATGGGGCTCGACCCCGAAGAACGTGTCGGTGCGGTAGCCCTGGGCCGCGACCTTCATGCCCTTGACCTCGGCCGCGGGCAGCGGCGGGAAGTTCACGTTGTAGAACAGCCGGTAATCCGTCTCGTCCCAGAGGCCCTTGTCGAGGAGCGTGCGGACGACGTTTGTGCCATGGGTGCGGGCGGCTTCGAACGGATCGTCGATCTCGTCGGTCTTCGGGCCCATGAACTGGCTGAGCGCGATGGCGGGCAGGCCCTGGAGGGCGGCCTCCATCGCGCCTCCGATGGTGCCGGAATAAAGCACGTTCTCGGCGGCATTGTTGCCGCGGTTGACGCCCGAGAGGACGAGGTCGGGGCGCGCGCCGTGCAGCACGTCGTAGATACCCGCGAGCACGCAATCGGCCGGGCTTCCTTCGGCGGCATAGCGGCGGGGGCCGAGCTTCATGATCATCATCGGATGGGTGTAGCTGATGCAGTGGCCAACGCCCGATTGCTCGAAGGCGGGGGCGACGGTCCAGACCTCGCCATCCGGTCCGGCGATGTCGTGCGCGATGGCCGTCAGCACCTCGAGCCCGGGGGCATTGATGCCGTCGTCATTTGTGATGAGAATGCGCATGGTGGTCCGCCCCGGTTCCGACACCAGATGTAGAGGGAATGGCGGCCGGGGTAAAGCGGTTAGCTGCAGGGGCACGGCCCGCCACGCCGGCTCTGGCCCTCCGCGGCAAGCGCGGACCGGGGCTCTGCCCCGGACCCCGAGGTATTTGGTCCAAGATGAAGGGAGCGGGGTTCAGAGGATGGTGCGGTAGCGGATGTGACCGTCCCTCTCGGCCAGTTGGTCATAGAGGGCGCGGGCGCGCCGGTTTCCGGCATCGGTGAACCAGTGGAGCCGTTTGGCGCCCTTGGCGCGGGCGACCGCCTTCAGATCCTCGATCAGCGCCCGGCCGATGCCCTGGCCGCGCGCCTCCTGCGCGACGAACAGGTCCTCGAGATAGCAATCCTCGCCCATCACCCAGGTCGAGGGGTGCAGCTGGTGGATGGCGAAGCCCGTGGCGCGGCCATCGAGACAGGCGATACGCGCAGCGAGGGGATTCTGCGCATCGAGAAGCCGGGTCCAGGTGAAATCGGTGATGCCTGCCTCAAGCGTCACGCCGTAATGGGCAAGGAACCCCGACCAGAGCCGACGCCAGTCGGCCTCGTCGTCGGCCGTCACGTCGCGGATGTCGATGACCGCAGGCATCGGCATCACAGCAGGGCAAGGAGGCGCGCCGCCTCCTCGTGGATGTCGGCCAGAGCCGCCCGGTCCTCGCCGGGGAAGAAGCGGGCGCGGGTCGCGGTCGCCGCTGGGCGGGGCGCGGCGATCAGGACGCGCGGGCCGGTCCGTTCGGTCTCTGCCTGCCAGCTTCGGGCAAGCGCTATCTGCGCGCCCTTGGTGGCGCCATAGGCGCCGAAGAATTTCTGGCCCGCGCGCGGATCGTCGAGGAAAAGCGCCGTGCCGTCCCTTGCCCGCAGAAGCGGCTCCATCAGCGGGATGAGCGTGGCGGTGGCGCGGAGGTTCACGGTCAGCGCCTTGTCCATGTCCTTCATGTCGAGATGGCCGGCGGGCGACAGGGGCGGCGCATGAACCGCCGCATGGACCCAGAGGCCGAGCCCACCCCAGCGGCCGGCGATCGATTTCGCCAGATGGTCCATCGCGCCATCGTCGGTCACGTCGAGGGGCGCGAGCGTCGCGCTGCCGCCCGCATGCGAGATACGGTCATCGAGTTCCTCGAGCCCGCCCACGGTGCGGGCAACCGCGAGGACATGCCAGCCCGCGGCGCCGAGAGCGGCGGCGAGCGCGAAGCCGAGGCCACGCGAGGCACCGGTAACAAGGGCAAGGGGGCGTTCTGCAAGGGTGCTCATGTCGGTCATGGCCAAGCCATGTCGCATTCCCAAAAGAGGCGCGCAATGGTAAATGTTGACATGTAGCCGCAGCGCAGCAAATGTGCGCGCGACTCTCGTAGGGGAAAGGACAAAGACATGACCCTCGCAAAGGCCCTCGTGCCCTCGCAATCGCTTCTGACCCGCGCGCTGATGGTGCTGGGCGGCAGCCTCTTCATCGCCATCGCGGCGCAGGTGCAGGTGCCGATGTATCCGGTGCCGATGACGCTGCAGACGCTTGCCATCCTCATCGTCGGATTCACCTATGGCGCGCGGATGGGCGTGTTGACGGTCGCGGCCTATCTCGCCGAAGGCGCCGCGGGCCTGCCGGTCTTCGCCGGTGGCGGTTCGGTCGCCGCCTTTGCCGGTCCGACGGCCGGTTTCCTCGTTGGCTTCCTCCTCCTCGTGGCGATCGCCGGTTATGCGGCCGACCGCGGCGTGAAGGGCCTGATCGGCACGGCGCTGGTCGGTATCCTCGCCTCGGCGCTGCTCTATATCCCCGGCAATGCCTGGGCGATGGCGGCGGATGCCGTCCTCGGCTTCGATACGACCAAATGGGGTGCCGACAGTCTGCAGATGATCTGGGCCTATTACATGGCACCCTTCCTGATCGGCGACACGGTCAAGGCGATCATCGCGGCACTGGTCGTCACCGGCGGCTGGGCAGCCCTGAAGGGCCGCAAGGCCTGATCACGGCCCTTGTGCCTGGACAAAAGGCCTGAACGCCGCCCTTCGGGGCGGCGTTCGCGTCTGGATCAGGCCGGTTCCTTGTGAAGCGCGGCAAGCGCCTCTTCGCACATGCCGTAGGGCTCCCATTCGCAGCCCGCGCAGAGCGTCTTCAGCGTTCCCGGCGGCACATTGGCGCGGATCCGCGCCTTCGCCTCGCCCCAGGTCAGCCGCTCGTGCGGTTCGATCCGCAGCGCGGCGGCATGTGCCCGGTCGAGCGTCTTGATCTTGTCCTGACTGGTACAGAGCCTGCCGCGCCGCTTGGGGCAGGGCGCGCAGATATCGTCGGTGGCGCCCGTCACCTCGATCACGGTCGCATCGCCGCCTTGGGCACGCAACCGCCCCATGACGATGGCCGTCATGTTGGCGGTGAAGCCTTCGGAATAGCCCTTGCCCTGAAAGCCGAGCGAACAGAGGAAATGGTGCGGGCGGTAGCGGACCGGGCGAGGTCCGCTCATTCTGCCGCCTTCATCTGGAAGCCATTCTCGATCTGGTCGGAGGGGGCCACGGGATAGTCGCCCGAGAAACAGGCGTCGCAGTAGCGGGGCGCCTTCGGGTCGCGGCCTGCCGCCTCACCGGCCGCGCGGTAGAGGCCGTCGAGCGAGATGAATTTGAGGCTGTCGACCCCGATCCAGTCGCGCATCTCGTCCTCGGTCATGGTCGCGGCGAGGAGTTTGGAGCGTTCGGGCGTGTCGACGCCGTAGAAGCAGGGCCAGGCGGTCGGCGGCGAGGCGATGCGGAAATGGACCTCGGCCGCGCCGGCATCAAGGATCATGTCCTTGATCTTGCGGCTGGTGGTGCCGCGCACGACGCTGTCATCGACTAGGATCACCCGCTTGCCCTTGATCAGCGCGCGGTTGACGTTGAGCTTCAGCCGCACGCCCATGTTGCGGATCTGTTCGGTCGGTTCGATGAAGGTCCGGCCCATATACTGGTTGCGGATGATCCCCATCGCATAGGGAATGCCCGATTCCTGGCTGTAGCCGATGGCGGCAGGGGTGCCGCTGTCGGGGACCGGGCAGACGAGGTCGGCCTCGACCGGGGCTTCCCTGGCCAGCTCGACACCGATCTGGCGGCGGGTCTCATAGACCGAGCGCCCGCCGAGGATCGAGTCGGGCCGCGAGAAATAGACATGTTCGAAGATGCAGAAGCGCGAGGTCGCGGGCGTGAAGGGCCGGGTGGAGGCGACCTTGTTGCCTTCGATCACCACCATCTCGCCCGGCTCGATCTCGCGCACGAAATCGGCGCCGATGATGTCGAGCGCGCAGGTCTCGGACGAGAGCGCCCAGCCGCTGTCGCCGATCCGGCCGAGCACGAGCGGGCGCACGCCCATCGGGTCACGCACGCCGATCAGTTTGGTGCGGGTCATCGCCACGACCGAAAAGGCGCCCTCGACCCGGCGCAGCGCGTCCTTGATCCGCTCGGCGATCGTCTTCTGGATCGAGCGCGCCATCAAATGGATGATACATTCGCTGTCCGACGAGGACTGGAAGATCGAGCCGCGCTCGATCAGTTCGCGGCGGAGCGAGGCGGCATTGGTCAGGTTGCCATTGTGGGCGATGGCAGCCCCGCCCATGGAAAATTCGCCGAAGAAGGGCTGCACGTCGCGGATCGCCGTATGGCCCTTCGATCCGGCGGTGGAATAGCGCACATGCCCGATGCCGATGGTCCCCGGCAGCATCTGCATCACGTCGGGCTTGGTGAAATTGTCGCGCACATAGCCGAAGCGGCGGACGGTGTTGAACCCCTCGGCCGGATCATAGACGACGATGCCCGCCGCCTCCTGTCCGCGGTGCTGCAGGGCGTGAAGGCCGAGCGCCACGAAATTCGCGGCATCCGCGACGCCGGTGACGCCGAAGACCCCGCACTCCTCCTTCAGCTTGTCGTCATCGAATGGGTGCGACAGGAAGGGGCGCATAGGCCGTCTCTCCGATTCCGGGGCAGTTGGCGCTTCCATAGTCTGTCACGGAAGCGCTGTCACCACCAGAACCGGTCACGATTCGCGGAAAAGCGGCCTCAGGGGGTGACGGTCTTGGCGCCGGTGCTATTGGTTGTGCCTTCGGTCGTGCCGTTCGACGTGCCTTCGGGCAGCGTCGGCTCGGTGACCGTCGTGGTGCCGGTGCCGCAATCGCCGACAAGTTCGTTGTAGCGGGCCTTGAACCAGCCGGGCGCGTCGCTTGGCACTTCGGCGGCGAGCTTTTCCTGGATCGAGGCGAAGACCACTGCCGAGCGCGAATTGTCGACCATGGGAATCCCCGCCTCGGGCATCATCCGGTCATAGACGAGGAAGGCCACGGCGACGAGAAGGACGCCGCGGGCGACCCCGAAGAGGAACCCCAGGCCCTGGTCGATGCCGGACAGTGCCGAGCGCTGGATGATGGCCGAAAAGAGCGGCGTGAAGATCGAGGCGAGGATGAGCGCGCCCGCGAAGACCGCGAAGAAACCGGCGATGGTCGCCAGTTCGCAATTGTCGAGGAACTTGTCGAGCACCGGAATCTGGCGGACCAGGGGTGCCGCCTGCTTGGCGAAGAGGAAGCCCACATAGGCCGCGACCACCCAGCCCGCGATCGCGAAGAGCTCGCGCACCACGCCCCGACTGTAGGCGAGGATCGCCGAGAGAAGCACGATGACCGCGACGGCGGCGTCGACGATGGTGAAATTGTCCATACCTGTCCCTACTCTCTCGCGGGTCTCAGCCCGCCGCAAACATCTCGCCCACGAAGGCGGTCAGATCGGAGAATTTCCGCATCCTCATGCCTTCGTCGCCTTCTGCCTTCGACCTCTCGGGGGCCGCTGCCTGTGAGAAACCAAGTTTTCGGGCTTCTTTCAACCTGTTTTCGGTTTGCGAAACCGGGCGGAGGGCGCCGGAGAGGGAAATTTCCCCGAAAACCACCATGTCGGGAGGTAGCGGAATGTCTTCCCGTGCCGATAGAAGGGCCGCGGCGACGGCAAGATCGGCGGCGGGCTCGGACACCTTGAGCCCGCCCGCGACATTGAGAAAGACGTCAAGGCCCGCGAAGGGGATGGCGCAGCGCGCCTCCAGGACCGCGAGAATCGTCGAAAGCCGCCCGCTGTCGAGCCCCACGACCGTACGGCGCGGCGTGCCGAGGGTGGAGGGCGCGACGAGCGCCTGGATTTCGGTCAGGACCGGGCGCGTGCCCTCGATCCCGGCAAAGACGGCCGATCCGGGGCTGGCCTGTCCGCGCTCGGAAAGAAACAGCGCCGACGGATTCGCGACCTCGGCAAGACCGGCGCCGGTCATCTCGAACACCCCGATCTCGTCGGCCGGTCCGAAGCGGTTCTTCACCGCGCGCAGGATGCGGAACTGGTGGCCGCGCTCGCCTTCGAAATAAAGGACGCAATCGACTATATGCTCGACGACCCGGGGCCCCGCGATCTGGCCTTCCTTGGTCACATGGCCGACGAGAACGACCGAGGTGCCGCGCTTCTTGGCGAAGCTCACCAGCTCATGCGCCGCGGCGCGGACCTGAGCGACAGAGCCCGGCGCGGCCTCGACCATGTCGGCCCAGAGCGTCTGGATCGAATCGATGATGACGAGGTCGGCACGCTCGGTATCGAGCGTGGTGATTATGTCGCGGAGGTTGGTTTCCGCGCCAAGGCCCACCGGCGCGTCGGCAAGGCCAAGCCGCTGGGCACGCATCCGGACCTGGGCCGCGGCTTCCTCGCCGGAGATATAGAGGCATTTCAGCCCCTTGCGGGCGAAGGCGGCGGTGGCTTGCAGGAGAAGCGTCGACTTGCCGATGCCGGGATCGCCGCCCACGAGGATCGCCGAGGCGGGCACGAGCCCGCCGCCGAGAACCCGGTCGAATTCGTCCATCCCCGACGCGGTGCGCGGCGGGGGCGGCTCGTCCGCCTGCAGCGTGCTGAGCGTGACCGCGCGGCCGCGCGCGGCGCCCAGGCTTTTCGCGGCGGGACCGGCAGACAGCGGCGCTTCCTCGACGATCGAATTCCAGGCGCCGCAGGCATCGCAGCGCCCGGCCCATTTCTTGTGGACGCTGCCGCAGGAGGTGCAGGTAAAGCTCGGGGCGGATTTGCTCATGCGTCCTTCATGCCGGGGCTGCCCGCGACCGGCAAGGGCCGATTGCGGCGCTACCCGCCGGTCCATCGCTTTTCGAACCGAAGGCAAACCCGATGGACGCCCCCGGGGATAGTCTTGAACGGAAGACGGAAAGGTCAGGCACGGTGGAGGCGGCGCGCGGTGATGGCCGATATCCAGAGGCTCGCGAGGATGCAGGCGGTGAAGAGATAAAGGCCCCAGGCGGTCTCCAGCCGCCCGACGAAGGCGCCCTTGGCCAGCACGATATAGAGGGCGATCAGGAAGACATCGGCCATGGCGAGACGGCCGAGGGTTTCGAGGATCGGCAGCAGGCGCGGCGAGGCGAGGCGGAAATGGATGAGCGCAAGGCCGAGCGTCTTGGCCATCGGCGCGAAAAGTGCAAGGAAGGTGACGAGAAGCGCCAGAAGCGCATCCTTTTCCCAGATCGCCTGCAGACCGGTCAGGACCGATATTTCGTCAAGGTCGAAGAACGGCAGCCAGCCCGCGCGCAGCAGCGGCGCCATCCAGCTGAGCGGGAAGAGGATGAGAAGCGCGAGATTGGCAAGCGCCAGCGGCGTGAGGCGGCTCATTTGTCATCGCCCTGCGGGCGCTGCGCGATATCGCGGTTGAAGGCGAAGGCGAGGAAGAGCCACAGCCAGAACGACACCCAGGCGATGGCGACCGCGATCGAACTGATCGTGCCATAGACCGAGACGCCTCGGGCGACCGCCGTCGATATCCCGAAGAAGGCGAACACGTTGAAGCCGAGCGCCAGAAGTGCTGCCGCCATGCCGATCAGATAGCGTTTGCGATGGATGTTGCGGCGCCTCGCGCGCTTGTGGAAACGCGCAAACAGCCTCAGCACCAGATAGGGCGGCAGGCACAGGATGAGGCTGATGAGGAGGACGGCGACCGTCGAAGCCTTGATGATCATGGTGCGCGGGCGTTCCGTCCTGACGTCGGGCCAAGGGTAGCCGCAAAGCCCGGTTGCGTCAAATCCCCGGGCCAGCACCGGATGCGCACCGGGCACGCGCCGGGCGCACACCGGGCACACACCGGGCACACGCCGGGCACACGCCGGGCGACCGCCGGCTCAGCGGATGCTTTCGATCGGACCCTCGGCGCGGCCGTGGATGAACTGGTCGACATAGGGGTCTGGCGCGGCGTCCATCTCCGCGATCGGTCCGGTCCAGCGGATCACGCCCCCGTGCAGCATCGCCACGCGGTCGGCGATGGCGCGGACCGAGGACATGTCATGGGTGATCGTCATCGCGGTCGCGCCCATCTCGGTCACGATCTCGCGGATCAGATCGTTGATGACGCCCGCCATGATCGGATCGAGGCCGGTCGTAGGTTCGTCGAAGAAGATGATCCCCGGCTCGGCCGCAATGGCGCGGGCAAGGCCCACGCGCTTCTGCATGCCGCCGGAAAGTTCGGCCGGGAAAAGGTCGGCCACCTGTTCCTTCAGGCCCACGCGGCGCAGCTTCTCGATGGCGATGGCGCGGGCCTCGTCCTTCGGGCGTTTCTTGGCGCCGCGCAGAAGGCGGAAGGCCACGTTCTGCCAGACCGGCAGACTGTCGAAGAGGGCGCCGCCCTGGAAGAGCATGCCGAACCGGTCGAGGAAGGCCTCGCGGCCTGCGCCCTTCGTGGTCGCGGGCTGGCCATCGACCAGGATCGTGCCCGCGTCGGGCGCCACGAGGCCGAGGATGCATTTCAGAAGCACCGACTTGCCGGTGCCCGAGCCGCCGATGATCACCATCGACTGGCCGCGCGCGATCGTGAGGTCCACGCCCTGCAGGACCTGGTTCTTGCCGAAGCTTTTCCTGACGCCCTGAAGCTCGATCATGCGGAGAAAAAGACCTCCGTCATCAGATAGTTCGCGGCAAGGATCAGGACCGAGGCGGCGACGACGGCGGATTTGGTGGCGCTGCCCACGCCTTGCGCGCCGCGTCCCGAATTCATGCCGTAGAAACAGCCGCAGATCGCGATGAGAAAGCCGAAGGCCGCGCCCTTCATCAGGCCCGAGACGATGTCGAACGGCTCGAGATAGGCACGGGTATTGGCGAGGTAGGTCGCGGGGTTGAAGCCCAGACGGTTCACACCCACCAGATAGCCGCCGAAGATGCCGATGGAATCGCCCACTGCCACAAGGACCGGCACGGCGAGCGTGGCGGCGAGCATGCGCGGCACGGTCAGATATTTCATCGGATGGGTCGAGAGCGTCACCAGAGCGTCGATCTGTTCGGTCACTTTCATCGTGCCCACTTCGGCCGCGATGGATGACGCGACGCGGGCCGCCACCATCAGACCGCCCAGCACGGGGCCCAGTTCGCGCACCATGCCGATGGCGGTGATCGAGGGCACGACGGCTTCGGCCGAAAAGCGGGCGCCGCCCGCGTAGATCTGCAGCGCGAGCGCGCCGCCGGTGAAAAGCGCGGTCATGCCGACCACCGGCAGGCTGAACCAGCCGATCTGCATCAGCGCGACCAGGAATTCACGCGGATAGAAGGGCGGGCGGAAAAGATGGCTGAGCGCGTCGGCGGCGAAAAGCGCGATCCGGCCGATGGTCGCCAGCGCGCCCTGCGTGATGCGGCCAAGCGCGGCGAGGGGCGAAAGAAGCGACATCTCAGGCGGCCTCTTCGGCGCGGCGGGTGCCGTGCACGTAATTGCGGGAATAGCGCTGGCCGAGGGCGGTCAGGATCTCGTATCCGATGGTGCCGGCGGCGTGGGCGAGGGCGTCGATGCCCTGTGCGGCACAGAGAAGGTCGAGTGTATCGGGCGTCCCCTCGACGGCCGATACATCGACCGTGACCAGATCCATCGACACCCGCCCCACCAGCGGGCAGGGGGTCGAGCCGTGATAAAGGACAGCGCGGTTCGACAAAGCGCGGAAGAGGCCGTCGGCATAGCCCGCGGCCAGCGTGGCGATACGGGCGGGGGCCTGCGCCTCCCAGGTTGCATTATAGCCGACCGTGGCGCCGGGCGAGAGCGAGCGGACCTGCACCACCGGCAGCGACAGCTTGACCACCGGCCGGGCCGCGGTGAAGGGTGCGCCGCCGTAAAGGCCGATGCCGGGGCGGGTGAGGTCGAAATCATACTGGCGGCCAAGCAGGATGCCGCCCGTGGCCGAGAAGGACCGCGCGATGCCGGTGCCGTCGGTCATCTTGCGGAAGGTTTCAAGCTGGCGGTCGTTCAGCGGATGGCCGGGGTCGTCGGAACAGGCCATGTGCGACATCAGAAGGCGCGGCCCGTGCGCAAGGACGGAGGGCGCGAGCAGGTGCCAGTCGGCCGCGTCGATGCCCAGCCGGTTCATGCCGGTTTCCAGCTGCACGCCGAACGGATGGCTCGGCAGTTCGGAGAAATGCCGCTCGACCTGGGCCCGGCTGTTCAGCATCGGCACCAGGTTGAAGGCGCCGATCCGGGCGGTATCGCCGTCCATGTGACCGGAGAGGATATTGATCTCGGCCTCCGGCCCGAGCGCCAGGCGCAGGGCCACGCCTTCCTCGGTCAGCGCCACGAAGAAGCGCCGCGCGCCCGCCGCCATCAGCGCCCGCGCGATCGGGGCCGCGCCCAGGCCGTAGCCATCGGCCTTCACCATCACCGCGGTCTGGACATGGGCGGGCGTCATGGCATCGAGCGCCCGCCAGTTGGCGGTGATCGCGTCGAGGTCGATGTCGAGAATGCCGGAAGCCATGGGCGCCTTTTGCCAGCCTGCGCCGCGAGGTCAAGCGGAATTGGCGGGCACAGGCGCCGGACCGCGCGACACAAGCCGGGCAAGGTCGAAAAAGGCGCGCGGCAGGCCGAGGGCCGAGGGGCAGGTCAGGTAGAGCGGCGACCAGTCGGGGCCGAACTTTTCCTTGAAGGCGCGCAGGCCTTCGAAGTTATAGAATTCGTCGCCGTGCCGGTAGATGACGGCGCCGATGCGTGCCCAAAGCGGCGCGAGCGGGTGATCGGGCATGCCCGACATCGGCGCACCGCCGAGAAGAAAGCGGCGGTAGCCCTCGGCCTGGGCATGAAGGATCATCTCGGTGAAGAACGCCTCCATCAACGCGCCCGACTGGCCGGGCAGGTGGCGCATGAGGTCGCAGGCCATCTCGGCCCGGCCCGCGCCGCGCCAGAGGTTGGCGAAGGCGACGATGTCGCCTTCGGCGCGCATCACCGCGAGGTCGAAGCGGGCAAGATAGCCAGGGTCGAAATAGCCAAGCGCAAAGCCCTTTTCGCCGCCCTTCTTGGTGGCGAGCCAGCGGTCGGAAATCGCGCGCAGGCGCGGCATATGGACCGGCACCTCGGCGGCAGGCAGGATGGCGAAGCTCAGCCCGTCGCGGATGGCGCGCGACCGGGCATAGCGCAGGTCCTTCCGTGCCGACCCGTCCAGCGAGAAGCGGGTCAGGTCGACATGTGCCATCTCGCCCATCTTCACGATCACATGGCCAAGGTCGAGCACGGGTTCCAGCAGGGCGGGCGGCAGGCTGGAAAAGACCGCGCTGACCCCGGCGCGGTGCGCGGCCGCGGCAAAGGCCACGATCAGGGCGCGACCCGCGTCCGGCGCGCCGACGGGCCCGGCAAGCGAAATCCAGCTCCGCCCCTCGATCCCGTACATGAGGAAGGCATCCTCCTCCGGTGACAGAAGAAACCGCTTGTCGCCGAGGAGTGCGAGCCTGCGCGCCGCGTCGGGCGAGGCTTCGACGAGGCGCGCGACCGGCGCCGGGATCGTGGCGGGCGGGGCGGCGACAGGCGCGGGGTGGTTCAAAAGCCGGTCGACGGCAAGGACCGCCAGAGCGACGCTTACCGCAAGCATCGCCCTGAGGAAGCGCGGTGCATCGCCCTGCCAGGCGAAGCGCCACCACAGGTCTGTCGAATAGCCGGTGTTGCGGTGAACGATCATTCCGGTCGTCACCGCCCCGGCAATGGCCAGCGCCATCACCAGGATGAGCGTGGGGCCGGGCCGCACCTCGCCCCAGCCCCCGGCACGGCCGAACTCTGCCCGGAAGAGGTGGAGAAGTGCGGCGATGAGCAGGAGCGCCAGCGCCTCTTCCCAGTCGAGCCCGCGCAAGAGCGCGAAAAGCGCGCCTGCAAGCAGAAAGGCCGTCGCAACGGCCCGGGCCCGCGCCATCCGCCGCGCGAGGCCGCGCGAGAGCAGCAGGAGCGCAAGGCCGGAGAGGCTGGCGGCAAGATGCGAGGCTTCGACGAAGGGCAGGGGCAGAAGGTCGCGCAGGACCGAGCGGCTGTCCTCTGACGTGCCGAGCGTGCCGGTGAGAAGCAGCGTGAGCCCACCGAGAAATGCCAGCGCCGCCAGCACGGGCGGCGCGAGCGCGCCCAGAAGCGCGAGGATGTCGTCGGCCGGCGTCAGCCGATGGATCAGGGGCCGGACCCGGCCAGGCGGCGGCTTCGGTTCAGAACCCATCCCCGCCCTGCTGCCAGGCCTTCACCAGATTGCCGAAGCGGGTGAAACGGCCCTCGAACGACAGTTCCACCGTGCCGATCGGCCCGTGGCGCTGCTTGCCGATGATGACCTCGGCCTTGCCATGGACCTGCTCCATCACTTCCTGCCATTTCGCCATGCCCTCTAGGTCATGGTCGCCCGGTTTCTCGCGCTCCTTGTAATATTCCTCGCGGAAGACGAACATCACGACGTCGGCGTCCTGCTCGATCGAGCCGCTTTCGCGCAGGTCCGACAGTTGCGGACGCTTGTCCTCGCGGTTCTCGACCTGACGGGACAGCTGCGAAAGGGCGACGACGGGGATGCTAAGTTCCTTGGCCAAGGCCTTGAGACCCATGGAGATTTCCGCGATCTCCTGCACGCGGTTGTCGCCCTTGCCGGTGCCGCGCAAAAGCTGGAGATAGTCGACGAAGACCACATCCAGCCCATGGGTGCGCTTCAGTCGGCGGCAGCGCGCCGCGACCTGGCTGATCGGCAGCGCGGGCGTGTCGTCGATGTAAAGCGGGCAGGTTTCCAGGGCCTTCGCGGCCTCGACGAAGCGGCGGAATTCCTGTTCCGTCATGTCGCCACGGCGGATCTGTTCCGACGGCACTTCGGAGGCTTCCGAAAGGATACGCGCGGCCAGCTGTTCGGAGGACATTTCGAGCGAGAAGAAGCCCACGACCCCGCCATTCACCGCGCCTTCGGTCCCGTCCGGCTTCTTGCCCTTCTTGTAGGCCTTGGCGATGTTGAAGGCGATGTTGGTCGCCAGCGAGGTCTTGCCCATCGAGGGGCGCCCGGCAAGGATCAGAAGGTCGGACGGGTGCAACCCGCCGAGTTTCCTGTCGAGATCGGTCAGCCCGGTCGAGATGCCGGACAGGGCGCCGTCGCGCTGGTAGGCGGCAAGGGCCGATTGCACGGCATCGGTGGTGGCCTTCAGGAACGAGACGAAGCCCTTTTCGACCGTGCCCTGTTCGGCCAGCTGGTAAAGCCTTTGTTCGGCCTCGGTGATCTGGTCCTTGGGGTCGTTGTCGACCTCGATCACCTGGGCGCGGGCGGTGATGTCGCGGCCAAGGCCCATCAGTTCGCGCCGGACGGCAAGGTCATGGATCATCTGCGCATAGTCCCGCGCCGCATAGGCCGAGATCGCCGCGCCCGCGATCCGGGCCAGATAGGCCGGGCCGCCCAGCTCCTTCAGGCCGGGATCTTCCTCAAGATAACCTTTCAGCGTCACCGGCGAGGCGAGCGCGTTCTTCTGGATGCGCGCGATGGCGATCTCGAAGATGCGCTGGTGGACCGGATCGAAGAAATGATCGGCCCGCACGATCGCGGCGATCCGGTCGTAGATGTCGTTGTTGGTCAGGATCGCGCCCAGCAACTGCTGCTCGGCCTCGATATTGTGCGGAAGCACCTCGCCCTCGGGCGACAATGCCGTCGGCAAGACCTGCCGCAAGGTTGCCAGTTCGCTCATGCCTCAGCTCTTCTTCTGTCCCCGGACCGTCATAGGCGGGCGCGGGCGGTTCGGCAAATCGCCCATGACGCCACAAGCGGCGGTGTATGTCTGATCCGATCCTACCAGATCGAGGGCGGGAAATCCGTCCTTTCTCGGGAATCGCCGGGCGGAGCGGACTTGTCCACACATCACCCCCAGAGACCGTCCACAGGAAAATGCGGGCGGGCGCTATTTGGTGGCGCGGGCTGCCTGCCAGGGGCGGGGGTTGGTGAGGAAGGCCTCGACCTCGGCCAGCGTCCGTTCGTCGAAGGCGCCCTGCGCGCGCGCCTCGGCCAGCACGTCCCACCAGGTGCAGAGGTAATGCAGCGCCACGCCATGCTTGTGCAGCGTGTCGACGGTTTCGGGGAAGATCCCGTAATAGAAGATGACTGCCGTATGGGCGCAGCTGGCCCCCGTCTCGCGGATCGCATCGACGAAGGACAGCTTCGATCCGCCGTCGGTGGTGAGGTCCTCGACCAGAAGCACGCGCTGGCCCTCGGACATCACGCCCTCGATGCGGGCGTTACGGCCGTAGCCCTTGGGCTTCTTGCGGACGTAGGTCATGGGCAGCGCCAGCCGCTCGGCGACCATCGCGGCAAAGGGGATGCCGGCGGTTTCCCCGCCCGCGATATTGTCGAAAGCCTCGAAACCCGCGTCGCGCATCACGGTGACGGCGAGGAAGTCCATCAAGGTCGAGCGGATGCGGGGATGGGAGATGAGCTTGCGGCAGTCGATATAGGTGGGCGAGGGCAGGCCCGAGGCCAGAGTGAAGGGCGTCTCGGCGTTGAAATGGACGGCCTTGATTTCGAGAAGCATGCGCGCGGTCAGGCGGGCGATCTCTTCTTTGGGCGGGAAGGCGGAGGGGATCATGTCTGTCCTTTCGCGGGGGCCTTGTCGGTCGCCTTCGGCCTCTCCTCGTTCCCGACGAGCGCCGAAGGCGAGGCGAAGGGCGGGTCAGGGCGCGACGCGCCAGAAAAGCGGGAAGCCCGGGTCGAAGACCGTGACCGGCCCTGCGCCGGTGTCGATCTTGGCCGGATAGGTCACGGGATCGCCTTTTGTCAGGGTGATGCGGGCGTCGGAGGGGGCGAGGCCATAGAACCGCGCGCCGTTGAGCGAGGTGAAGGCCTCCAGCCGGTCGAGCGCGGCTTCCTCCTCGAAGACATGGGCGAGGATCGACAGGGTGTTCGTGGCGGTGAAGCAGCCCGCGCAACCGCAGGCATGTTCCTTCAGATGATCGGCATGGGGGGCGGAATCGGTGCCGAGGAAGAAGCGGGGATCGCCCGAGACGGCGGCGCGGCGCAGCGCCAGGCGGTGCTTCTCGCGCTTGGCGACCGGCAGGCAGTAATAATGCGGCCGGATGCCGCCTGCGAGGATATGGTTGCGGTTGATCACCAGATGATGCGTGGTGATCGTGGCGCCCAGTGTCGCATCACCGGCGCGGGCATAGGCCACGCCTTCCTCGGTGGTGATATGTTCCATGACAACGCGCAGACCGGGCGTGGCGCGGCGGATCGGGTCCAGCACCCGGTCGATGAAAACCGCCTCACGGTCGAAGATATCGACGGCAGGATCGGTGACTTCGCCATGAACGCAAAGCGGAAGGCCTATTTCAGCCATTTTTTCAAGTACATGTCGGACATTCTGGAAGTTCGTCACGCCCGATTGCGAATTGGTGGTGGCGCCCGCCGGATAGAGCTTCACCGCTTTCACGAGGCCGCTTGCGTGGGCGGCCGCGACATCGGCCGGATCGGTCGTCTCGGTCAGGTAGAGCACCATCATCGGTTCGAACGGCATGCCGTCGGGCAGGGCCCCGAGGATCCGCTCGCGGTAGGCGGCGGCCTGGTCGCCCGTCACCACGGGCGGCACGAGGTTCGGCATCACGATGGCCCGGCCGAAATGGCGGGCGGTTTCGGGCAGGACGGCGTCCAGCATCGCGCCATCGCGCAGGTGCAGGTGCATGTCGTCGGGGCGGCGGATCGTCAGGCTCTGGCTCATGGGCCGAGCGCTACAGGATCGGCGGGCGCATTTCCAGTCTCGGCATGGCCGGATGCGAATGACGGGCAGGAAAAGCGGGCCTGAATCTGCGGCGGCGCTGAAGAGCCTCGTCGAGCGCGTAGGGCGCGCGCGCTGAACGAAAGCCCGTGTCGCATCCGAAGGCGGTCTTCCGCCGAATCGCCGCCTGACGTCACTTGCGGCGGTTCCGCGATTGCGCCCGCCATTGCGTCGGCGCGGTGCGCGCGGCATCATTGTTTCCAGGGCGGCGCGAGAACCGGGCGACCGCCGGAAGAGCGGGAGGGCAGATCATGCGCAGGATGGCGGGGGCAGTGACGATCGGGCTGGTGGTTGCGGGATGCACGAACGATCCGGGCTTCACCGGGGTTCCGGATGTGCGGGAAGCGATGGCAGCCGAGGTGACGCAATGCCGCTACGTTTCCGATATCACAGGAACGCCAAGCGTTTACGGGCCGATCCTCGGACCCGAGGGGCTGAAATATACCCGCAATCAGGTGAAGGACGAGGCGCGCAAGGCCGGTGCCAACACCGTGGTGTTCGATCTGGTGCCGCCGGGCGCCGAGCTTTATCAGCTTCACGCGAAGGTCTATGCCTGCTGACCGATACCACACCGGGGCTTGCCCGGCGTTGCGCAGTATGGATCAGTGGGGGCGACGGCCGCTTTGGATCGAGTGGAATGCGCCTTTTTGCCTCTTCAGTCGCGATGACCGCCTGCCTTCTGGGGCCGGGTGTCTTATCGGCATCCGAATGCGCGGCGCCCACCGACATGAAGCAGGGCCTGCGTCTCGTCTATGGGGCGGAGGGTACGATCACGGTGCGGCTTCGTCCCGACGGGCTCATCGAATTCACCGAGATCGGAAGTGGCGCGGACGGCGGCGATCTGGTCTACATCAGCCGCTATGGTCTTTATGACCTGGAGGCGGCGGCGGGTGGCGCGGAGGCGGGCCCGGATCGTCGGGTCAGCTATGATTATGACGGCGGACCGCTCGTCGAACCCGCGCCGGGTGCCGCGGGCTGGGTCGGCCGGGTGACAGCGACCTTCCCCGATGAGGTGGTCGTGCCGGAAACAGCCGCTTTCGTCTTTGGCGGGACTGGGCAGGTCGCGCTTGGCGACTGCCGCTTCGATGCGGTGACGGTCGAGGCGACCTTCATCCGCGATCAGGGCTGGGAAGGGCAGAGTTTCCTATATTTCCCGGACTTCGGCTTTGCCACCCTGATCGGCCGGGCCGGGCCGGAGATGGAGAAGGAACGCTACGAGCTGACCGCGATCGAGCCGCTTCCGGCGGAGTGACGCCAGGTCGCCGGAAGCCGGAACTCTTGCAGATTTCCGATCCGATGCCCTTGAAAGACATCGGCCGCGACCGGGCAGGGGATCTGGGGCCCGTGCCGCCTCAGCCGGTGGTCAGGTCGCGGAAGCTCGCCGCGAGGTCGCGGGCGCGGGCGCGAAATTTCTCGTCATTGAGCCGCCCGCCCGCATTGTTGGCCAGAAGGGCGGCAAGGCCCGGTCGCCCGTCGGTCTCCAGCCGGTTCAGAAGGCGGCGGAGATAGGGCAGGTGATTGCGGCGCGCGCGGTAGAAGGTCCAGAACAGGCGGGCATCTAACGCCCCGTCGCCCGCAGCCGCCAGCGTCGAGGGCAGGACATGCATCGCGGTCAGCGCGCCCAGAAGATCGGCGCCCATGTTCCGGCAGGGCAGGAACGTGGTGAAGCTGCGCCGGAAGAGGGCGGCATGCATCGCGTCAAAGGTCTGGGCGGGATCGTAGATCACGAAGACTTCGTGCGCGCCGTCGGTCATGTCGGGGGCAAAGCCGTAGCGGTCGGTGAAATTCAGCCGCCGGTGGTTCTCGAACCGCGGGTCCCAGCCGGCATAGGTAGGGTCCAGCGTCGCCTGCGGCTGCACGAGGATCACCGTGGCACCGGGGCAGGCGACGGAATAGGCGGCGGCGGCATAGCCCGCGGCGCCGGCGCCGAAGAAGATCACCCGGTCGTACTGGTCGAAAAACCCGTCGTCGGTCAGCCGGTCGAAGAAACCATAGACCTCCGGATCGCGGAACCAGGTCGGGCGATGGGCGACAAGGCTCAGATGCGACCAGTCGCGCCCTTCGGCAAGCGCAAAGCCGTAGGGCTGGCCATCGGAGGACTGGCCGCGGATACGGGCGGCGGTGTCGAAGGTGACGAGGAGCACTGCCTCGCGGTCGGCGAACAGCGCGGCGTGGTCCTGGCCGAGCGGCGCAAAGAAACCTTCGCGCCGTCCGATGCGGCTCAGACGCTCGACAAACTCGTCCTGTGACAAAGACCCGCGGTCCTTCACCGTTCACCCTCTGCGCATAATTCCCCCGATGTCCGAAAGCGCAAGCCGGACCCGGTAATTCTAGCACCGGCCTGTGCCGATGACGCAAGATATGTGTGGGAAGCGCGGTGGCCGCGCACAAGGGCTGCCGGGCGGAAAGCGGAAAAGCGCTTGTTTCCCGAGATTAACGCGTTTCCGGAGCGCCGTCAGTTCCGGCTGCAGGGTCCCATTGGTTCTGCCGCGCCAGATCGAAAAGGAATCGGCTTTCGCGTTCGCTCAACAGGCGGCTGTGCGGGGCCATCATCAGTCGCCCGAGAAGGGACCGATAGGCTTCGTCGGCCATCAGCTGACGGAAACGGTCGGACCGCCAGCCACGCGCCCGCGTCTCCAGTTCGGCAAGGGCCGGGTCGGCACGAAGCGCCGCGGTCTCGCTCCGGGCGGCGGGGAAGCGGTCGGCCAGGGCCCGATCCTCGACCGCGCAGAGATTGCGTTCGACCCAATAGGACAGATCGAAGGCCGACGCCGCGCGGTTCGCCCGGCCCCGGTCGCATTTCAGGACATAATCCTCCATCGAGCCGAGCGCGTAATGGTTCAACTGGACGAGACCGTAATTGTCCCGCCCGAAAGGCGAGAAGAGACGGGCGGTGTGGAAGTCGGCAGGCAGTTCCCGGCCCGAACCGTCGAACCAGCGCTGCCGGGCAAGGCCCTCGGGCGTGGAATCCTTCGGGCGGTGAACGCCGAGCGCACGGTAGCTGCCGTCATTGCGAATGAGGGTCTTGAACATCGCCGCCCGCCAGGGCCAGCCCATGACCGCAGGCGCGGCGCGGGTGAAGGCCTCCGGCACCGGTCGACCGTCGCGGCGGATCACCCCGCCGTTGCCGAACAGCCGCCAGGTGAGCGGGATCGCTGTCGCCTCTGGCAGGGCGGCGAACAGGTCGGCAAGCCGCCCGTCCCCTGCATGGATCATCACATATTCGTCGATGTCGGCGGTCAGGACCCAGTCGGCGCGCTGTTTCAGCGGATGGGCGTTTGCAGCCTTCAGGGCGGCCCATTGCGCGCCCTTCTCGTGCGGTCCGGGGTTCGGCACATGGGTCAGCCAGCCCATCGCCGCCAGCCGGTCGAGCATAAGGTCGGTGCCGTCGGTGCAATCGTTGGAAAAGACAAGGAAATCCGTGAAACCCACATGCCGGTGCCAGGCCAGCCAGTCGATGAGGAAAGCGCCTTCATTGCGGACGGTGAGGATGAGGAGTGCCCTCAATGGTGCGCCTCCCCGGAATGATCGACGGTGAAGAAGAAGTCCGGCCCGATATCCCTCCGGTGCAGGTCCTCCGGGATCACATGGGGGCCAGCGTTGAAAACCGCAGAGCCGAAATGCCGCAGCATCCTGGAAAGCGCCCGCATCCGCGCGCCCGCCAGCTCGGCATGCAGCGCCTGCTGGTCCGGGCGCGCCATCAGTTCGGCGATCTTTGCCCGGTGGGCGGCGACACAGGCCGCGTGCCGGGCCGCGATCTCCGGGTCGGCGACCAGCCGGTCCCATTCGGCCTGCAGGGCCGGGATCATCCGCTGGATCGACCGTTCCTCGACCGCGTTGTGGTTCATGCGGAACCAGTAGTTCACACCCTGGTCGCGGTCGACATGGTTCACCCGGCCGCGGTCGCGCTTCACCAGATAGCTGTCGACCGAGCGGCAGGCATAATGGTTGAGCTGCACCCAGTCATAGCCGAAACTCTCGGTCGAGGAGCGCCAGCCATTCCTCAGCATCTC
Organism: Paracoccaceae bacterium; assembly: GCA_041397305.1. Taxonomy (GTDB): domain Bacteria; phylum Pseudomonadota; class Alphaproteobacteria; order Rhodobacterales; family Rhodobacteraceae; genus TMP-24. The sequence continues at coordinate 27,901 of JAWKWX010000004.1, forward strand.
GCGCGGCATCGGCCGGCCGGAACCGTTCAGCCATTTCACCACCTTCCAGAGATCGGATTTCAGCCCTTTCGGCCGATGGACGCCAAGCTTCTTGTAGATGTCGATATTGCGGAAGAGGGTCTTGAAGCCCCAGGCCTGATGGGGCTTGCGCATCACCTCTTCGGCGGCGCGCGGGAACTGGTCGATCACGAACCGGTCCTCGAACGTCTCCACATCGGCATTGCCGAACATCCGCCAGGTCAGCGCGATCATGTTCGCCTCGCCCATCGCGGCGAACAGGTCTGGAAGCCGCCCGTCGCCGAGCTTGATGTCGACGAATTCGTCGACATCCATGCAGATGACCCAATCGGCCTCTTGCACCACCGCCTCTGCCTCTGCCGCCTGCAGGGCCGCATGCTGCGGCTTGATGTGGGCGGGCATCGAGCGGAAGGGATTGTCGCGGTGCTGGACGATGCCCTTTCGTTGCAGAAGATCGAGAAGCGTATCCGTGCCGTCGGTGCAGTCGTTGGTGTAGACGAGAAAATCGCTGACGCCGATCGCGCGGTGATAGGCGATCCATTCAAGGATGAAGGGGCCCTCGTTCTTCATCGTCGTCACGATCACGGTGCGCGCGGTGGCCGGATCGGGCGGTGGGGCGGCGGTGATGCCGGAGGGCTTGGGCCGTACCGGGTTTGCGCCGAAACAGCCGGTCGCGAGGCGCAGGAGGTCGGGATCCTCGACCAGCGAGGTCTTCGGGGCGAGGACCGAGGGCTTCTGCCCCGGCACCCTCAGTGCCATCGCCCGCCAGAAGGGCACGACCTGTCCGGGGGCGGGCTGGGCATAGGCGACCCGGATCAGCCGCCAGGTCTTGTCGAGCCCCGCCTTTTCAGGCGCGACACCCCAGCGCGCGATGCCGCGCCGCGCGTCGAACTGGCGGCAGATATGATCGCCGAAGGTTTCGGGCTGGCCGTTGCGGATGCGCCAGGGGTAGATGCGGCGCCCGGCGAGCAGGATCACGCCGTTGGGCGCGGTCAGGCAGAGGTCGAAGGCGTTGGGCGCCCGGTCCGGTTCGGCGAGGATGTCGCTCGGGTCAAGGAGGAGGACGGCGCGCGCACGGGCAAGGAAGCGCGCCTTCATCGCTTCGAAGATCAGCCCCTCACCCAGGGGTGAAAGCCAGGGATCGGGGGCGGGCACCTGCATCCGCGACTTGCCCGGCGCGTCGGGCGCGAGATAGGGATGATGTTCGGGGCCGAGACCGGGCTTGCCGAGGGGGATGTCGCTTTCGACGATGAGGATGGTGAGGGGCGCGAAGCCGTCGTGACCCATGCCTTCAAGAAGGCGTGCAAGTTCCTGTTGAAAAACACCTTTGTCGTCCTGACGGTTCACGATCAGCGCGCCCGTCGCGCCCTGATGGCGGGCGTGGTAGGTCAGCCAGTCAACCACGGTCCGGGGTGTTTCGACGGACCGCAGGCCAAACAGGACATTGCGCGCCGCAAGCAGGTCGAGTTCGGGTGCCGCGAGCGCGATCTCGACGGCGCCTGTGTCGCGGCCCAGGCGCGCGGGCGCCTCGGCCGCGCCCCGATCATGGCCGGTGATCATCAGGGCGCCGGAAACCTCGCGCACGTCCGTGATGGCAAGGCAGCCCGGCATGTCGCCCGCCAGCGTCGGCCGGTCGCCGGCGCGCAGGAAGATCCGTACCCGCCGCCCCTCCGCGTCCGGCGCGCCGCACGCATCGAGCCAGCCAAGGCCGCCCGCCGCGCCGGACGCGAGCCTGCGGACATGAAGCTGCGGTGCGGTCTTCTTCTGCATCGGTCCTGCCCGGGCCACCGGCTTTCGCGCCAGGTTCTCGGCCCGCCCTGACCCTGGATACCAGCGCGAGTGCCCTCGCACAACATCGCCGGGATGGGCGCCGGGGCGGCGTGGCGTGCGCCTAACGCGCCTTTTCGTTCGCCTTGGCCACGTTCCACAGCGCGTCCATCTCTGCCAGGTCGCTGTCCTCGGGCCGCTTGCCGCGCTGGGCGAGCGCGGCCTCGATCGAGCGGAAGCGGCGGGTGAATTTGGCGTTCGCCGCGCGCAGCGCCGCCTCCGGGTCGATCTTCAGATGGCGGGCAAGGTTGGCGACAACGAAGAGAAGATCGCCGAATTCCTCGAAAATCTCTTCTTGGCCAAGTGTTTGCCGGGCGTCGTTCAACTCCCGCGCCTCTTCGGTGATCTTGTCGATCACCTCATCGGTCGAGGGCCAGTCGAAGCCAACCCGCGCCGCGCGGTCTTGCAGTTTCACTGCGCGCGTCAGCGCGGGAAGGCCCGCGGCCACACCGTCAAGCACGCCGCCTTCGGCCTTTCCGGCCCGCTCGGCCGCCTTCATCCGCTCCCAGTCGCGGGTCTGGTCCTCGGCACTCTTGTCGCGGCTTTCGGCGCCGAAGACATGGGGATGGCGCGCCACCATCTTGTCGGCGATGGCCTTCGCTACGTCCTCGAAGGCGAACAGGCCTGCCTCCGCCGCCATCCGGGCGTGATAGACGGTCTGGAACAGAAGATCGCCCAGTTCGTCCTTCAACTCGCCCCAGGCCCGCCGTTCGATCGCATCGGCGACCTCATAGGCTTCCTCGATCGTGTAGGGGGCGATGGTCGCGAAATCCTGTTCCAGATCCCAGGGGCAGCCGCCCTCGGGGTCGCGCAGCCGCGCCATGATCTCCAGAAGCCGGGGCAGGCCGCCCTCGGGGTCATGGACCAGCGCGTCGGAGGCGGTGCGGTCTTTCGTCATTGCTCTCCCCCGGGGTTTTTGATCATCTGACGGCTAGCAAGAGCCTTGAAGAGAGTCCATCATGCCCGTCCTCAATCGCATCGCCGCGCTCGCCCCCGAGATGAAGGAATGGCGCCAGCATCTGCACCGGATCCCGGAACTGTCGTTCGACCTGCCGAAGACATCGGCCTTCGTGGCCGGGCGGCTGCGCGACTTCGGGGTGGACGAGATCCATGAGGGGATCGCGAAAAGCGGGATCGTGGCGATCATCGAGGGGCAGGGAGAGGGGCCGGTCATAGGGCTTCGCGCCGACATGGATGCGCTGCCGATCGAGGAGATGACCGGGGCGGACCATGCCTCGGGGCACGCGGGCAGGATGCATGCCTGCGGTCACGACGGTCACACGACGATGTTGCTGGGCGCGGCGAAATATCTGTGCGAAACCAGACGGTTCAAGGGCAAGGTTGCGCTTCTCTTCCAGCCGGCCGAAGAGGATGGCGGCGGCGGCGACGTGATGGTGCGCGAAGGGGTGATGGACCGGTTCGGTATCGCCCAGGTCTATGGTATCCACAATGCGCCGAACATTCCCTTCGGCCATTTCCAGACGACGCAAGGGGCGCTTATGGCCTCGGTCGATACGGCGGTCGTCCATCTGATCGGCAAGGGCGGCCATGGCGCGACGCCGCACGAATGCGTGGACCCGGTGGTGGCGCTGGTGGGGATGGTCGGCGCGATCCAGACGATCCTTTCCCGTAATGTCTATGCGCTGGACGAGGCGGTGATCTCGGTCACGATGATCCAGGCGGGGACGGCGTCGAACATCATTCCCGAAGAGGCGATGTTCGCCGCCACCATCCGCTGCTTCAAGCCCGACGTGCGCGAGCTGCTGAAGAAGCGCATCCACGAGATCGTCGAGGGCCATGCGGCGGCCTACGGCGTGACGGCGCGGATCGACTATGACTGGGGCTATCCGGCGACGATCAACCATGCCGACGAGGCGGCCTTTGCCGTCGAGGTGGCGCGTGAAATATCCGGGGAAGCGGCGGTCGAGGCCGATGGGCCACGCGAGATGGGGTCGGAGGATTTCTCCTACATGCTCGAGGCGCGGCCCGGCGCCTACCTTTTCCTCGGGCAGGGGCCGGGGGCGGGGCTGCACCATCCCGCCTATGATTTCAACGACGATCTCGCCCCGGTCGGGGCGAGCTTCTTCGCCCGGCTTGTCGAGCGCGCGCAGCCCTTGGGGTAAGGCGGGGGGCTGTCTGCCCCCCGGGGCCCCGGATTGCATCCGGGGCCGCCCCCCGAGAGTATTTCGGGACAGAACGTGAGGGGCGGGGTGTCGGGTCGCCTCAGCCGAGCGCCTTGACTGCGCGCCCGATCCCGTCCAGCGTCAGCGGGAACATCCGTTCCTCGAATATCCGGCCGATCATGCCGACCGACTGGCTATGGGGCCAGTAGCGTTCCGGCAGAGGGTTCAGCCAGACATGCGATGGCCACTGGCCGCAGGCGCGGTTGAGCCAGACCTCGCCTGCCTCGGCATTCCAATGTTCATTGGCGCCGCCCGGATGGGCGATCTCGTAAGGCGACATCGAAGCATCGCCAACGAAGATCGCCTTGTAGTCGCTGCCGTAGGTGCGCAGCACCTCCCGGGTCGGGGTCTGCTGATCCCAGCGGCGGCGGTTGTCGCGCCAGACGCCCTCGTAAAGGCAGTTGTGGAAATAGTAATATTCCAGATGCTTGAATTCGGCCCGGGCGGCGGAGAACAGTTCCTCGACCAGTTTCACATGCGGGTCCATCGAGCCGCCGACATCGAGAAACAAGAGCACCTTGACCGCATTGTGGCGCTCCGGCCGCGTCTTCACGTCCAGATAGCCATGTTCGGCGGTGGCCCGGATCGTGCCGGGCAGGTCCAGCTCTTCGTCGGCGCCCTCGCGGGCCCAGCGGCGGAGCCGCTTGAGCGCGACCTTGATATTGCGGGTACCAAGCTCGACCTGGTCGTCGAGATTGCGGAACGCGCGCCTGTCCCAGACCTTGACCGCGCGGCCATGGCGGCTTTCGGACTGGCCGATGCGCACGCCTTCGGGATTGTAGCCATGGGCGCCGAAGGGCGAGGTACCGGCCGTGCCGACCCACTTGTTGCCGCCCTGATGGCGGCCCTTCTGTTCCTCGAGGCGCTTCTTCAGCGTTTCCATGAGCTTGTCGAAACCGCCAAGCGCTTCGACTTGCGCCCTTTCCTCGGGCGTGAGGGTGCGCTCGATCAGCTTCTGCAGCCATTCGGCGGGCAGGGCGACCGCTTCCAGCACCTCATCGGACGAGATGGCGTCCAGCCCCCTGAACGCCTCGGCGAAGGCGCGGTCGAACCGGTCGAGGTGGCGTTCATCCTTCACCATCGCGGTCCGGGCGAGGTAGTAGAAGCCCTCGATCTGGCAGGTGACGAGCCCCGCCGCCATGCCGTCGAGGAAGGCCAGATATTCGCGCAGGCTGACCGGCACGCCCGCCTGCCTCAGTGCGGCGAAGAAGGGCAGGAACATCGGCTCAGGCCGCCCGGCCCGCGAAGATCACGACGAGAAGGCCGAGGATGGCAAAGAGGATCGCGTGGGCCGCGGCATATTGCGCCATGTCGAGGCGGCGCCCGCCGCGCGCCCGCGCCCGGTAGATGCCGAGAAGCGCGCCGAACACTGCCGCAAGAAATATGACCATCGGCTCATCTCCCCTGATCGGGCGCGAGCGCCTCGATGAAGGCAAGGCGCGCCCGGACCTCTGTGTCGGAGGCCATGCCATAGCGCGCCCAGCCGAGACTGTCGAGGCGGGCGGCGCGGGCGGCATCGGGCTGGCCGAGCCGGTCGAGCGCGACAGCGCGAACGGCGAGGAGCCCCGCAAGAAGGGCCGCATCCCGGCCCGTGCGAGCGGCCGGGACCGCCGCGTCTGCGAGCGAGAGCGCATCGGCGAAGGCACCGTTTGACAAAGCGATCAGCGCGCGCTGCAGGTCGGCATGCGCGGCATGGAGCGGAAGATTGTGCGCATGATAAAGGGCGGACGCATTGGCGAAAGCGGCGCGCACTTCGCCGATCCGGTCGCGTGGCAGAACCCGGCCGAGCGACAGCCAGGCGAAGGCGGTGCGCCAGTCGGACCAGGGCCGGGCGATGGAAAGCGCCTCCTCGGCGGCGCGGACCCGGCCGTTGCCGCCCCGTGCGCCGGGGCCGAGCGCGCGCGCGATCGCCTCGCCATAGGCGCGCGGGGTCTGGGGCGGGAAGCGCGCGGGCCGCGCCCCGCCCGGATTGAGGCGGGCGAGGATGCCGGGAATACGGGCCTCCACCTCGCCCGGCGCCATGCCGGGCGTCAGCTCCGGCGCATAGGTCGCGCGCAGCATCAGCATGTCGAAGCCCGTGAGCCTGCCTTCGATATTGTCATCGTTGAAGACCGAATCGGGCAGCCGGTAAAGGTCGTTCAGGGGGCCGAGCGCCTGGGCCGTCTCCTCGTTCAGGCAATCGCGGATTTCCTGCGGGCCGGTGTCGGAGGGGATGAAGATCGCCACCCGGTCACGGAAGGTGAAATCCGTCCAGTCGAGATCGGCGGCGCGGGCGCGGCGGTATTCGGCCCAGGACGACACGCGGGGGGCCACGAAACAGGCCGCATCCCGGGCACGGGCCTGCATCTGTCGGCGCGGCAGGAATTCGATGGTGATCGCCGCCCGATCGCCCGGGGCGGCGGCCGTGAGGGACAGACCCGCCTCGGGGCGCAGCCGCGCGATCAGTTCGCCCAGATCGGCGGCGGCCGTCGGCGGCACCGCGCCGCTCAGCCGGTAGGTCAGGGGTCCGGTGAAGCGCGAGAAAGCGTCGAGCGGGCGGCCGGTTTCCAGCCGGAAGGACAAGTCCATGAAATCGCGCGCCATGTCGGCGTTCGACCGGCGCGCGGGCGTGCCCGGCCCGGGCGGAAAACGCTTCATCGGCGGCAGGGGCATCCTGTCGAAGCCCGATCTCATGACCGCGCCGTCGGCTGCGCGCGGCATGCTTCCGGACGTCACGCAGCCCGTCAGGACCCCCAGGCCGAGGAGCGCCACCGCCAGCCTGCGGGAAAAGGGTCTGCCTGCCACTGCCATCCTCGTTCTTCGCGTTTTCCCGCACGCTAGCGGCAGGTTTGGCAAAAGCGAAGTCAAATCCTGTCGCGCGGGGGCGCTCAGCCGCGCGTGCGGGCCATGAAGGCGAGCCGTTCGAAGAGCGCCACATCCTGTTCGTTCTTCAGGAGCGCGCCGTGCAGCTTCGGCAGAAGGTGCCTGGGATCGCGCTTCAGATCCTCGGGCCCCAGATCCTCGGCCAGGATCAGTTTCAGCCAGTCGAGCATTTCGGACGTGGAGGGCTTCTTCTTCAGACCCGGCGTTTCGCGGATCTCGTAGAACTGGGTCAGCGCCTCGGCCAGCAGCGCCTGTTTCAGGCCCGGAAAATGCACATCGACGATCCGTTTAAGGACATCGGCGTCGGGGAAGCGGATATAGTGGAAGAAGCAGCGGCGCAGGAACGCGTCGGGCAATTCCTTTTCATTGTTCGAGGTGATGATGATGACGGGGCGGTGCTTCGCCCGGACGGTTTCGCCCGTCTCGTAGACATGAAACTCCATCCGGTCGAGTTCCTGCAGAAGGTCGTTCGGGAATTCGATATCGGCCTTGTCGATCTCGTCGATGAGAAGGACGACCTTTCCCTCCGCCTCGAACGCCTGCCAGAGCTTGCCCTTGCGGATGTAGTTCTTCACGTCATGGACGCGCGCATCGCCAAGCTGGCTGTCCCTGAGCCGCGAGACGGCGTCGTATTCATAAAGTCCCTGCGCGGCCTTGGTTGTGGATTTCACATGCCATTCGACGAGCGGCAGGCCGAGACTCAGCGCGACCTGGCGGGCGAGTTCGGTCTTGCCGGTTCCGGGCTCGCCCTTCACCAGTAGCGGGCGTTCCAGCGCGACTGATGCATTGACCGCAACAGTCAGATCCTCGGTCGCCACGTAAGCGTCGGTGCCGTTGAATTTCATGCGTTTTCCCGCAGTGTGCTGTCCCAGGTGTTACCCGACATAGCGGCCGGGTCACAAAGCTGCAATGCCGCCCCTGCCAGCTAGTGACATCTGCTGCCGCTTCCTGTATGGCGGCGCCCACGAGAGGCCGGTCTTTCCCGCGAGGGTGCCGCGGACCCGGCCGAGGAGGAAGTGCGTATGAAGCCCGAGGTGTTTCTTCCCGACGATTACCGTCCTGCGGAAGACGAACCATTCATGAACGATCGACAGCTGGAATATTTCCGCCGCAAGCTGATTTCCTGGAAAGAGGAACTACTCGAACAGTCGGCCGAGACGCTGGAAGGGCTGCAGGACAGCGCCCGTTCGGTGCCCGATATTGCCGACCGGGCGAGCGAGGAGACCGACCGCGCGCTGGAACTGAGGACCCGCGACCGCCAGCGCAAGCTGGTGTCGAAGATCGATGCGGCGCTGCGCCGGATCGACAATGGCGAATACGGTTATTGCGAGATGACGGGCGAGCCGATCTCGCTCAAGCGTCTCGATGCGCGCCCGATCGCCACGATGACGCTGGAAGCCCAGGAAAAGCACGAGCGGCGCGAGCGCGTGCACCGCGACGAATAAACCGATTTTAAACCGGATCGGCGAAGTCTATGACGGGGCCGGGGCGCGTCTGCCCCGGCCCCATTCGCATGAGGCGGGATGATCAGGGATCGCGATATTGCGGTGATTGGCGCGGGCATCGCCGGGCTCGCGGCGGCAGCGGCGCTGTGCCAGCGCGGCGCGAAGGTCCGGGTGCTGGAACAGGCGCCGGCGATCCGCGAGGTGGGGGCAGGTCTGCAGATCACGCCGAACGGCATGGCGGTACTGAAGGCGCTGGGGCTGGAAAAGGACTGTGACGCGCGCGGTCAGGTGGCCGAAGCGGTCGAACTGATCGACGGCGAGACGGGCGCGCTTGTCACCCGGATCGAGCTTGCCAGCATCGCGCCCGAGGGCGCGTTCCGGTTTTTTCACCGTGCCGACCTGATCGACATGCTGGAAGGCGCGGCGCGGCGCGCAGGCGCCGCGATCGAGCTTGGCCACCGGATCGAAAGCCTGACGCTCGGCGCGCAGGGGCCGCATCTTCTGGCAGAGCGCGGGGTCGAACCTGCCGGGCTGGTTATCGGTGCCGACGGGCTGCATTCGCGCGTTCGCGCGGCACTTGATCAGGGCGGACGGCCGTTCTTCACCGGGCAGGTCGCCTGGAGGGCCACCCTTCCGGCCGATGGAGACATTCCTTCCGTCGCCCGGGTCTATATGGGGCCGGGTCGGCATATCGTGACCTATCCGCTGCGCGGCGGCACGCTGCGCAACATCGTCGCGGTCGAGGAACGGAAGAAATGGGCCGAGGAAAGCTGGACCCTCACCGACGATCCGCTGGCGCTCAGGATCGCGTTCGAAGGGTTCATCCCCGAGGTGCGCGGCTGGCTCGACCGGATCGAACGGCCAAACCTCTGGGGGCTTTTCCGTCATCCGGTGGCCGAACGCTGGTACGGTCATGGCGCGGTTCTGGTGGGCGATGCGGCCCATCCGACCCTGCCGTTCCTGGCGCAGGGGGCGAACATGGCGCTGGAGGATGTCTGGGTTCTGGCAGCCGCGCTCGCCCGCCATCATGGGGCCGAGGCGCTGCAGCACTATCAGGCGGCGCGGCGCGACCGCGCCAGGCGGATCGTGGCAGCGGCGACCGCCAACGCGCGGAACTATCACCTGTCGGGCCTCAGGCGCGATCTGGCCCATTTCGGGCTGCGTACCCTGCAACGGTTCGCGCCGGGGATGGTGCCCAACCGGTTCGCATGGCTCTATGGCCATGACGTGACGCGCCCGGGCGGTGGCGCGTAACGCTGGGTCGGAAAATTCTTTGCGAAGAATTTTCCGCAACCGGAGGAATTTTCGTGAAAATTCTTTCTGCGCCCGGCTGCGGCACCGGTCATTCGCGTTCGCGCCACCAGTCCTGCAACTGCAGCTTCCAATAGGTAAGCTGGGCGACCGCAAGGCCCGCCGGGCCACCGGCCCAGTCAAGGCCGAAGGGGGCGAACAGCCCGATCCGGTCGCTTTCGCCGAGCATCGCCTCGGCCAGAACCTTGCCCGCGATCGCGGTGGTATTCAGCCCGTGGCCGCCGAAAGCGGTGATATGCCAGACGCCGGGCGACATCTCGCCCAGCTGTGGCATCAGATGGCGGGCATAACCCATGAGGCCGGACCAGGACAGGTCGGTCCTGAGCCCGGCGAGTTGCGGATAGGCGGTCAGCATCTCGCGCCTCAGTTCGCGGGCGATGCCTGCGGGATCGGCGGGGCGGGTGGTGATCCGCCCGCCCCACAGCAGCCTGCGGCCACCATCGACCAGCCGGTAATAGTCGCCGGCGCGCCGGTCGTCATACATGCAGGCGCTTGTGCGGATCGCGCTGGCGATCAGGTCCGGCGCCTCTTCTGTGACCATCATGTATGTGGCGATCGGCAGGATGGCACGCTTCAGTCCGGGAACGAGGTGGCCGGTATAGCCGCCGGTTGCGAAGATCAGCCGCGGCGCTTCGATCCTGCCTCCGGGCGTCCCGATCCCTTTGGCCGGGCCGGAAAGGGCGACCTCGGTCGCGGGTGAACGTTCGAAGACCCGCCCGCCGAGACGCTCGATCTCTGCGGCGATGGCGCGGACCAGGTTCAGCGGATGGATGTGGAAGGCGTTCGGATCGTGCAGCGCGTGGAAATAGCGCGGGCTGGCGAGATGGTCCCGAAGCGCGCTCCGGTCGAGATAGCGCAGGTCATAGCCGTAAAGATCGGCGAATTCGGCGACATGGGCCATGAGATCGTCGGCCCGGTCGAAGCGGCGCAGGCTGAAAAGGCCCGGCGTCAGCGCGGCGCTGTCGATCTTCAGATCGCGGATCGTGGCGCGCAGCCGTTCGACCCCTTCGATGGACAGGCGGTGGAGGGCGCGGGCCTCTGCCTCCCCCACGCGGGCGCGGATCGCCGCGTCGCCGCCCGCGAAGGCGGGGCTGACCAGCCCGCCGTTGCGGCCGGAGGCGCCGAAACCCACCCGCTCGGCCTCGATGACGGCGACGGAAAGACCCGCGCGCGCCAGTTCGAGCGCGGTGGTGAGCCCGGCAAGGCCACCGCCGACGATCGCGACATCGGCCTCTTCACGGCCGGACAGGGCGGCGCGGAGTGTCCGGTCGACGGCAGTACGCGCGTACCAGGTGTCAGGGAAGTCCATGTCAGGCGTCGAGGTCGATCCAGACCGGCACATGGTCCGAGGGCTTCTCGCCGCCGCGTACCGCCTTGTCGATCTGGCAGTCCGTCAGCCGGTCGGCGGCCTGCGGGCTTAAAAGCAGATGGTCGATGCGGATGCCGTTGTTCCGTTCCCAGGCGCCGGCCTGATAATCCCAGAAGGAATAATGGCCGGGGCGGGGCTCCCGCGCCCGGAAGGCCTCGGTATAGCCGAGGTTCAGGATGCGGCGGAAGGCGGCGCGGCTTTCGGGCCGGAACAGCGCGTCCTCGGTCCATGCCTCGGGCTTGGCCGCGTCCTCGGCCTGCGGGATCACATTGTAGTCGCCCGCCATCACGACCGGCATCTCGGTGGCAAGAAGGTCCGCCGCGCGGGCGCGCATCCGGTCCATCCAGGCGAGCTTGTAGTCATATTTCGGCCCCGGCACGGGGTTGCCGTTCGGCAGGTACAGGCCACAAAGCCGCACGGCGTCCTTGCCGACGACCGTGGCCTCGATCCAGCGCGCCTGTTCGTCCTCCGGGTCGCCGGGCAGGCCGCGTTCGACATCCTCGAGCGGCAGTTTCGACAGGATCGCCACGCCGTTGAAGCCCTTCTGCCCATGGGTTTCGACGAAATAGCCGCGATCCTCGAACAGGTCGCGCGGGAAGGCCTCGTCGACCGACTTGATCTCTTGCAGCAGCACGACATCGGGTGTGGCCGCATCAAGCCAGGCGGGCAGCGCCTCGGCGCGGGCCTTGATGCCGTTGATGTTGAATGTGGCGATCTTCATGCCGTCTCTCCCGCGCTCAGCGGTTGAGAGAAGCGCGGTCGGCCCCGTTCGTCAAGGTTGACCTTCGCCCATTCGCCAAGCGCGGCGATCAGCGGCGACAGAAGCCTGCCCGCGTCGGTCAGGGAATAATCGACGCGCGGCGGCACCTGGGCATAGATCTTGCGGGTGATGAGCCCGTCCTCTTCCAGTTCGCGCAACTGGGTGGTGAGCATCCGCTGGGTTACATTGGGCATGCGGCGGCGGAGGTCGCCGAAGCGCAGATAGTCGGCGGTGCCGAGGTGATGCAGGATCACGCCCTTCCATTTGCCGCCGATGATGGCGAGCGTTGCCTCGACGGAACAGCCGGGGACGCAGTCGTAACGGCGGTGGGCGACGCGGGGCATGGTGATGTCCTTGGTATAGTTTTTGACACTATAAGCGAAAATTGTGCGTTCTTGTGATAGTGACATGTATCAGCCATCTCTGCCGGTATTGCAATCGAAGGAGGCCGCGATGCGAGCGATTGGATATGAAAAGGCGGGCGCGATCGACGCCGCCCACGCCCTGATCGACCTTTTGGTCGATGAGCCGACGCCCGGCCCCCGCGATCTTCTGGTCGAGGTTCGCGCGGTATCGGTCAATCCGGTCGACACAAAGCTGCGCAGGGGCGCGCAGCCCGAGGCGGGCGCGCGGATACTCGGCTTCGACGCCGCAGGCGTCGTGCGCGCGGTGGGCCGCGAGGTGACGCTCTTCCGGCCGGGTGACGAGGTCTTCTACGCGGGCGATATCACGCGGCCCGGCAGCAATGCCGAACTGCAACTGGTCGATGAACGGATCGTCGGACCGAAGCCGAGAACCTTGGGTTTTGCAGAGGCGGCGGCCCTGCCGCTGACCGCAATCACCGCCTGGGAAATGCTGTTCGACCGGCTGGATGTACGGCGCCCGGTTCCGGGGGCCGCTCCGGCAGCGCTGGTCATCGGCGGGGCGGGCGGGGTGGGCGCCATCGCGATCCAGCTTCTGAAAGCGCTGACCGACCTGATCGTCGTCGCCACCGCCTCGCGGCCGGAGACCGCCGATTTCGTCCGCTCGCTCGGCGCCGACCATGTGCTGGACCATTCCCGTCCGCTTGCCGCCGAATGGCAGGATACCGGGCTCGGCGCCCCCGGGTTCGTCTTCTCGACGACGCAGAGCGACAAGCATTTCGCCGATGTGGTGGCGCTGATGGCTCCGCAGGGCCGTTATGGGCTGATCGACGATCCGGCCGTTCCGCCGGCCGTGATGAGCCTGAAACGCAAGGCCCTGTCGCTGCATTGGGAGATGATGTTCGCCCGCCCGATGTTTCAGACCCCCGACATGATCGAACAGCACCGTCTGCTGAGCGAGGTGTCTCGGCTGATCGACGCGGGCCGGATCAGGACCACTCTGACCGAGACGCGCGGGCCGATCACAGCGGCAACCCTCATCGAGGCACATCGCGCCATCGAGACCGGTCGCACGCGCGGCAAGATCGTGATCGAGGGCTGGCCCAAGGCCTGAACGGCGGGGTCGTCGGGTCGCCACGCCGCGTGATGGGGCGGCCCCGTGCGAGGCGGGTTTTCCAGACTCGACCATCCGGGCGCGGCATGATCCTGTCCCGCGCAGGGGGCGGGATCGTCGAAAGGTTTAATTCATGTCGCGCAAGATCAGAACCGCCAGCCTCGCGCTCGCAGCGCTTTGGATGGCAACGGCCGCCTGGGCGGGGCCGTGCGAAAAGCACTATACGGCGGTGGGCGTCCCGCTCATCACGCCCATCGTCTTCGAATCCTGGATGGATTTCAAAGGGCTCGCGCCAGACAAGGCGCTGAAACGCATGGCGCGCGCGGTCAAGTCCGAAGGCTTTTCCGGTATCGCGGTCGACAGTGGACGGCTGATCATCACGGCCTATCAGGAGACGTCGGGTTCCGGCCGGACGCAGAAGCTGACCGTGACAGCAAAGAAGACCAAGGATGGCACGCGGGCACGGGCGTCTTTCAGGCTTCGCGCCGGGCAGGTTGCGAATGATCGGCATGTGCGACCGGGGATCTGCAAGATCCTGAACGCGGCCGACGGCTGATCGCCATCAGGCGGCTTGAACGAGAAGCTTGTCGATCCGGAACCCGTCAAGGTCGATGACCTCGATCACCAGGGGGCCGACCGTGAGCTTCTCGCCCAGCTTCGGAATATGGCCAAGCCGATCCAGCACGAGGCCGGCGACGGTCTCATATTCGCGGTCCTCGGGCAGTTTCAGGCCCATCCGGTCGCCGAATTCGTCCACCGCCATCGAGCCTGACACGAGGAAGGATCCGTCATCGCGCGCGACCATGTCGGGTTCTTCCTCGCCCGGCGTATCGAAGGACCCGGTGATCCCTTCGAGCACGTCCATGGGGGTGATGACCCCTTCGAAATGGCCGTATTCGTCGAAGACGAGGACCATGTTCACTGTGCTTTCGCGCAGCTTCTCGATCACCTGCGCGGCATCGGCCACGTCGATGACGATCGGCGCCTCGCGCACGAACCTGCGCAGGTCGGATGTGGCGGCCTTGGAGGCCAGGAGGAGATCACGCACGGGGATGACGCCGACGATTGCGTCCGCGCCGCCCTCGGTGGCGGGCAGAAGCGCCTTTCCGGTCTCGCGTGCCTGTTTCAGCGCGGCGGCGGGGCCCGCGGTGATGTCGAGCACCTCGACATCGGTCCGCGGTGTCATCAGCGTGCGGGCGGACCGGTCGGCAAGCCGCATGACGCCCGCGATCATCTCGCGTTCGTCCGACGACAGGACGCCTGCCGTTTCCGCCTCGGCGATCGTCAGCTTCACTTCCTCGTCGGTCATTTCCTCGCCCGACACCGAATGCTGGCGCAAGAGGAACAGCAGCGCCTTGCCGGAAATGTCGAGGAACCAGACGAGCGGCGTGGTAACGGCGGCGATCACCCGCATCGGCGGCGCCATGCGGATCGCCACCCCTTCGGGGTTCTTCAGCGCGATCTGCTTCGGCACCAGTTCGCCCACGATCAGCGACAGGTAGGTGATGGCGGCGACGACGGAACCGACGCCGAGCGTCTGGGCCCAGGAGGTGGAAAAGCCCGCAGCCTCCAGCGCCTGCGTCAGCCGGAAGCCGAGCGTGGCGCCGGAAATGGCGCCCGAGAGGATGCCGACAAGCGTGATGCCGATCTGCACGGCCGACAGGAAGCGGCCGGGATGTTCCTGCAGCGCGAGCGCGGTGCGCGCGCCCGCGCGGCCCTGATCGGCAAGGACCTTCAGCCGGGTCGGCCGGGCCGACACGATGGCAAGTTCCGACATGGCCAACAGACCGTTCAGGACGGTCAGGCAGAGGACGGTCAGGATTTCAATGAACATAAGGGTCCGGTCGCGGCACAGTGGGGCGACTATAAGAGGAAAGGATCAGATGGAAAAGCTGGTCCCGCAGCCACAGGAGGAGGTGGCGTTGGGATTGTCGACCACGAAGCGCGCGCCGATCAGTTCCTCGGAAAAGTCGATGGTCGCATTGGCGAGGAACGGAAGCGAGACGGTGTCGACAAGCACCTTCTGGCCCTTGCCCTCCAGCACGATATCGTCGGCCGAAGGCTCATCTAGCGTGATCTCATACTGAAAGCCCGAGCAGCCGCCGCCGGCGACCGCGACCCGCAGGGCCTTGGCCTCGCCCGAGGCTTCGTTGATCTCCGCCAGGCGCGCGAAGGCGCGATCGGTGACTTTCGGGGGCAGGGTGAGGGACATGGTCGCCGCATATGGTTGCTGTCATGTCCGAAGATAGTGACAGGAAAGGGGTTCCGCAACCGGGTGGTGGGGGGACATGGGGCCGAAGCCCGCGCACCCGGTTGCGGAAAGGTGGTTACGCCGCTTCGGCGCGCACCACGGGGAAGTCGATGTCGGTGGCGAAGACATGGTTGAGGTAGTTGGTGAAGATGTTCTGCACCACGGCTCCCACGGTTTCGACGACATCGGCATTGGTCAGACCGGCCGCGCGCGCTGCCTCGAGGTCGGCGTCAGCGATCAGGCCGCGCTTTTCGGTGATGGCGCGGGCAAGCTTGAGGATGGCGCCGGTGCGCGGGGTGGCCGAGGCGGCCTGGCGGTTGGCGGCGATCTCGGCCGCCGGGACCTTCAGGCCCGAGGAGATGGCGCTGTGGGCCGAGAGGCAGTAATCGCAGCCGTTGGTCTGGCCGACGGTGAGCGCCACGGCCTCGCGTTCCTCGGCGGTGAAGCCGCCCTTGCCGAGTGCCTCGCCGAGGCCGAGAAGGGCGGAAAGCGTCGCGGGGCTGTGGCCGGTGGTGCGGTAAAGGTTCGGCACCATGCCGATCCTGGCCTTGACGGCGGCGAAGATGGCCGCTGCCTCGGGCGAGGCACTGGTGTCGTTCAGCGGGGAAATGCGGGGCATGTCGGGTCTCTTTCGGTTCCAGGGAAGGGGCTATGCAGCCCCGGCAGAAGGGTCTTATAATGTTTCGGACCGCACGGTAAAGAATAATAACGGACCATGTGGTAACAAATTCGGGAGCAGGCCATGGCACGTCCACTCGGGTTCGATCCGGAGCAAGCGAAGACCGCGCTGATGAACATCTTCTGGGCGCGCGGCTACGAGGCGACCTCGATGCAGGATATCGAGGTGGCGACGGGCCTGAGGAAACAAAGCCTCTATCGGCTCTTCGGCGACAAGCATGCGATGTATCTGGCGGCGTTGCGGTCCTACGAGGATTGCGTGGTCGCGGAGGCCGAACGCATCCTCGGCGGCACGCCCGGGCCCGCGCGCGCCCGCTTCGCGGCCCTTCTCGACTGGGTGATCCGGTCCGCCTCGGACACGGGCGATGTGCGCGGCTGTTTCCTGGCGAATGCCAGTGCGGAGGCGAGTGCTGCCGATCCCGAGACGGCCGCGGTTCTGGCCGCGATGAGCGGCCGCATGGCGAAGGCCTTTGACGGGGCACTGTCGGCCGACGCACGGTATCGTGACGACCCCGGCCTGAGGCGGGCGCGGATGCGCCATCTCCTCGCCTCCTATGTCGGCTTGAGGATCCTCGTGCGGGGCGCTTTCGACGAGGCGGCGGTGCGCGAGGCGGCGGACGACCTGCTCCTGTCGATCTGAGGGGTCTGTTCGACCGGGCGGGGCGCCCCTATAGTCGGGGCAAAGACGAAAGACACATGCCCATGCTCGCCCCCTATGCCTGTCAGCCCGATCAAAGCCGGGGCAGGCTTTTCCCCGAAAAGCTCTCGACCTTCCGCTCGCCCTTCCAGCGCGACCGCGACCGGATCATCCATTCCTCGGCCTTCCGGCGGCTGAAGCACAAGACGCAGGTCTTCGTCGAGCATGAGGGCGATTATTACCGCACGCGGCTTACCCATACGATCGAGGTGGCGCAGGTGGCGCGCACCATCGCGGCGACGCTTGGCCTGAATGTCGAGCTGGCCGAGGCGGTGGCGCTGGCCCATGACCTCGGCCATCCGCCCTTCGGCCATACCGGCGAGGATGCCCTGGCCGTGCTGATGGAACCCTATGGCGGGTTCGACCACAATGCGCAGGCCCTCAG
Source organism: Paracoccaceae bacterium (assembly GCA_041397305.1). Classification (GTDB taxonomy): domain Bacteria; phylum Pseudomonadota; class Alphaproteobacteria; order Rhodobacterales; family Rhodobacteraceae; genus TMP-24. The sequence goes on from JAWKWX010000004.1 coordinate 45,163, forward strand.
GATCGTCACGCGGCTTGAACGGCATTATGCCGATTTCGACGGGCTGAACCTGACCTGGGAAACGCTTGAAGGCATGGCCAAACACAATGGGCCGGTGATCGGGCCGAATGCGAGCGGCGCGCATTCGGTCGCGGACCCGGCGCTGATGCCCTATGCTCTGGCCGAAGTGAATGGCCGGATCGACCTGGAACTGTCGACCTTTGCCAGTGCCGAGGCGCAGGTGGCGGCGGTGGCCGACGACGTGGCCTACAATCACCACGATCTGCATGACGGGCTGCGGGCGGGGCTTTTCACCGAGGACGATCTGATGGACCTGCCGGTGACGGGGCCTGCCTTTCACGAGGTCGACCAGCTTTACCCGGGCCTCGACCCGATGCGGCGGCGGCACGAGGCGCTGCGGCGGGTCTTCGGCGTGATGGTCGAGGATGTGATCGCCGTCGCGCAGAACCGGCTGCAGGCGAGCCAGCCGCAGTCGGTCGACGAGATCCGGGCGATGGATGGGCCGATCATCCGGTTCTCGAAGCCGCTCTATCAGAACCTCAAGGCGATCAAGGGGTTCCTCTTCACGCGCATGTACCGGGCACCGACGGTGGTGGTGGAGCGCCAACGGGTGACGGCGGTGGTGAATGACCTTTTTCCGCTGTTCCTGAAAGAGCCCGCGCTTCTGCCGCCGGAATGGCAGGCGGATGTAGCGGGGGCGGCGGACGAGACCGCGCTTGCGCGCGTGGTGCTCGATTATGTGGCGGGCATGACCGACCGGTTCGCGTTGCAGGAGCATGAGAGGCTGGTCGGGGCGGCGTGAGGACATTTCGTCCCGCGCGCTGCGCGGGCCGACCCGCCGGGGGGCCAGCCCCCCGGACCCCCCGAGGTATTTGAACCAAGATGAAGGGAGATTATGCGCTGTCCGGCGACGGTTCCCAAAGTTCGATCGGGTTGCCTTCGGGGTCGTGGATGCGGGCGAAGCGGCCGACCTCGGGCGCGTCCCAGTCGGGATTGGTCGTGACCTCGATCCCGGCGGTGCGGAGGGTGGCGAGAAGCCCGTCCAGATCGCGGACGCGCAGGTTGATCATCCATTGCCGGTCGGCGGCGAAATAATCGGTATCGGCGGCGAAGGGCATGAAGACCGTCGGCCCCGCCTCCTGCTGCCAGGGGGTGAAATAGTCGATGTAGGTGCCGAGATGATGGCGGTACCAGTCCTGAAGGGCGGCGGGGTCCTTCGCGCGGAAGAAGATGCCGCCGATTCCGGTCACGGGCATGGGAACCTCCCTTTGTCGGGCGAAGGCTAACCCCGAGGGGCGTGGTCGGCAAGCGGCGGGTCAGGCGAGGAATATCCCCAGGATCACCAGCATCAGCCCGAGGCCGGAGAGGAGGACGGCGCCGATGTTCAGCGCCACGACCTTTTGCAGGCGGGCGCGCAGTTCGTCGTCCGAAAGGCCCGCCTTGCGGGCGCGGGCGACGGTCAAGATGCACCAGACGAGCCCCGCCACACCCAGAAGCGTGACGCCTGCGCCGATCCAGATCAGGATGTCCATCTTGCCCTCGCTTAATCTGCAGCTTTCCGCCTAGCCGGAAGCGGGGCGCCGGGCAAGACCCGGCGGTGGCGCCCGGGTGGGCCTGCGGACCCTTGAAGCGCGCGCCTGCGCGGTCTAGTCAGGGGACCTGATCCGAAGGAGACCACCATGAACGCCGCCCCGCCCGATGCCTATAGCGTGACCGCCGACGAGCTGAAGCAGTTCATCGAGCAATACGAGCATCTGGAGGCGGAGAAGAAGGACATCACCGAACAGCAGAAGGAGGTGATGGCCGAGGCCAAGGCGCGCGGCTATGATACCAAGGTGATGAAGAAGATCATCGCGCTCAGGAAGCGCGACAAGGACGACCTGGCCGAGGAAGAGGCGGTGCTGGAAGTCTACAAGGCCGCGCTCGGCATGAGCTGAGACGGTTGCTGAGGCTGTCGCTGCGGCAGGCCGTGACTGCCGATCAAGGCCGGATCGCCGTAAGGCCGGGCAGGGTGCAGATCTCCTCCCAGTCGCGCAGATAGCGCTCGGTTATCCTCGCCACCGCCGCCTCGGTCCAGCCGGGAAGGGTGACCTCCATTTCCATCTGATCGTGCCGTGCGTGCGCGAGCAGCGCATCGCTTACCCGGGCCCGGCGCGCGGCCGCGTCGGCACGCGGGTCGCCGGCGAGCGAGGCGTTCAGCGCGGCCAGACCCTCGTCGGTCAGAAGACCCGCGAGCAGGTCCATGTCGCCTTCGAGGGGCGCGTCGCCCTGATAGCCGCTCAATGCCCGGAGAAGCTCGGGCCAGAGAAGGGGCGTGTCTTCGTTGCACCAGACCGTCACCGGCATTTCGAGGCCCGCGTCGGCAATGGCGCGTAACGACTGCAGCCAGGTCAGGTGGAAGGCGGTGGCGGCTGAACAGGTCGAGCAGAAATTGTTCTCGCCCGCCTGCGCGGCGAGGATCGGAACGAGCGTCGCGGGATTGCAGAGCGCCAGGAAGAATTCGACCTCGTGGTCGGGGAAGAGATTCTGTATCGCCCGCATCCGGCTCGGCGCCTGCACATAGAGGCCTGCCTCCGACACGGCCCAGCCGGGCATGGCGATCAGGCTTTCGTGCGACACGACCAGGCGGCGGATCCTGTCGGCGTCGGCGATTGCGTCAAGAAGGGCTGCCTGCGCGTCGGCACTGGCGCGGCCGCTGCCCAGAACATTCAGCGCCTCGCGCAGGATCTGGCGATAGTGACGTGGCGCGGGCACATGGATGCCCTCTTCGGCCAACTGGCCCCGGCTGCGCAGTACCGAGCGGATGAGACGCCCTTCGTCCGTCGCATGTAAGCCAAGATGGAAACTGATCCGCATCGTCCTGCCGGTTCTGCCCGTTTTGCCGTACCTTATACGGGTGTCTCGTGCGATGAAACCGCTCCGCGCCCGTTGGCGAGGCCCAAATCGCCATTCTGCCCGCGACATCCGGGAAGGCCTGCCCGAGCCTATCCCCTGGCGTTCGCGCAGGCGGATCCTCCCGGCGACGCATGCCGCGCTCGCCTCGCGGCGGATACTCGGCCGCACCCTGGCCCTGGCCCGCTGACGGTCAGCGGCCCCGGCGCGCGAGACCCATGCCTGCGAGGATGAGCGCGACGCCTGCCGCTCTGGGCAGGAGGTTGTCGGACTGGCCAAGCGCCAGGTCGAGCGCCACGCCCGATACCATCTGCCCCGAGATCACCAGCATGGCGGTCAGCGTGGCGCCGATACGGGCAACGAGCCAGCTGCCAGAGGCCACGAACAGCACCCCGAGCGTGCCGCCGAACCAGGCGGTCAGGGGCGCATCCGGCCAGCCGCCGGGCATGAGCCCGCCCCCGAGAAGTGCGACTGCTGACAGGAACAGAAACCCGACAAGATGGTTCCAGAACGAGGCGGTCATGGCCGATGTGGCGACCGACAGCCGCCCGTTGACCGCCCGGCTGACCGAGACGAGCGTGCCGCCGAGAAGCGCGAAGAGGATCGGTTGCAGCATCGGCACCTCAGGCAAAGATCACGAGGAAACTGCCCGCAAGGATCAGGGCAAGGGCAGCGAGGTCCGTCGCGCCGATCCGGCGCGCAGGCAGGCCGAACCAGCCGAACCGGTCGGAAAGAAGGCTGAACCCCGCCTGTCCGGCGAGCCCGAGCGCCAGCGTGCCCGAGAGCGCGAGGAAACTGTTCACCGTGGCCGAGGTCAGCATGACGGTGACCGCGCCGGACAGACCGCCGAGATAGGCCCAGAGCGGCGCCTTGGCGCCTTGCCCTGCCGGTTTCCGAGGGGCGCGCAGCAGGAGAAGGAAGATCAGTGCCGCGACCGTACCGGTCCCGTGGGCCATCCATGAGGCAAAAAGCGGCGTTCCCTCGCGCGCCCACTGGCCGTTGAAGAGGATCATGAGGGTCAAGAGCCCACCCGAGGCAAGGGCGAGCGGATAGGTAAGGCGGTCGGTCATGGGCGGTCCTGAACTGGTGCCGAGGTCTTAGCCTGCCGCGGCGCCCGCGGCAATCGCGCGCAGGGTTGTCCGGGGGCACAGACTTGTGCGCATGGCTGGAGGCGGATTGAGGCCGTCAGCAACGGCCTTCGGACTCGCGCCGGGGCGAAGGCGCAGCGGCGACGGTCCAGCCCGTTCCAAACCGGGTTGAAGAAGAATGACCAGGCGGTTGAAAAGATTGGCGGACCCGGAGCGATTCGAACGCCCGACCCCCAGATTCGTAGTCTGGTGCTCTATCCAGCTGAGCTACGGGTCCGTTGGGAGCGGCATTTAGACCCCCGGCCGGGGCAATGCAAGGGCCAAACGTCCGGCATGCCGGAGGAAATTTCGCTCACCGGATCGGCAGGATGGAAACTGTCTGCCGCAGGGCCCCGCTGGTGGCGTCGAAGATCAGGAACGTGCCCTGGTCGGTCATGACGCCGATCCAGCCGGGGCCATAGGTGACGGCAGTCGCCGCCGTTCCTTCGGGCAGGGTGATGCGGTCGGGCAGGGCCGGGATGGCAACTGGCGCGGGGGCGCCGGGGAAGCGGGTGACAAGCAGCACGATGACGGTTAGAAGACCGGCGATCATCGTGGCGGTCAGGACCGTCACCAGACGTTTGAGGAACCTGAGTTCCGGCGGCAGGCTTTCCATCCCGGCCGCGGGCCTTTCCTCGGGCAGGGAAGCAGGCTTCATGTCGGACATCAGAACCCCCGTTCTCAGCGTGATCATCGGGCCGAACCCGCCGGACCGGCTTGATAAGGCCTTGGCGCGCGATGTGCCAGAGGAAGCGTCCCTGTCGCGGTCGCGACTGGCGAAGCTTCTGGCCGACGGCGCCGTCCGCAAGGCGGGCGCGGTGGTGAGCGACGCCAAGGCGAAGGTGCTTGAGGGCGACATATTCGAGATCGAGCTCGGCCCGGCCGAGGAGGTCGAGACCCGGGCCGAAGAGATCGCGCTGACTGTCGTCTGGGAAGACGAGGACCTCATCGTCATCGACAAGCCCGCGGGCATGGTTGTCCATCCCGCGCCCGGCTCGCATTCGGGGACGCTGGTCAACGCGCTTCTCCATCACTGCGGCGATAGTCTGTCAGGTGTGGGTGGCGAGAAACGCCCCGGCATCGTGCACCGGATCGACAAGGATACGACCGGGCTTCTGGTGGTGGCGAAATCCGACCGCGCCCATCACGGCCTGGCCCGTCAATTCGAAAAGCATACCGTCGAGCGGCGCTATCTGGCGCTGGTTCATGGCGTGCCTGACCAGAACGACCCGCGCCTGCACGGGGTGAAGGGCGTGAGTTTCGAGGCGGGCGGGATCCTGAAGATCACCACCCAGCTTGCCCGCCACAAGACCGACCGGCAGCGCCAGGCGGTGCTGTTTCACGGCGGGCGGCATGCGGTGACGCGGGTGCGGGTCATGGAAGCATTCGGCACGCCGCCGGCCGCATCGCTGGTCGAATGCTGGCTGGAAACCGGCCGCACCCACCAGATCCGCGTCCATCTGGCCCATGCCGGTCACGGGCTTCTCGGCGATCAGACCTATGGCGGGCGGCGGAAACTGTCGCCCAAGGCGGTGGGCGAGGGCGCGGCCGAACGGGCGGCTACCTTCCCGCGTCAGGCGCTGCATGCCGCGACGCTCGGGTTCGTGCATCCGGTCACGAAGGCCGACCTCTCGTTCGAAAGCCCGCTGCCGGCCGATTTCGCCGGGCTTCTTGCCGCGCTCGGGGGCTGAGCCTCAGCCCGCGCCTCAGCCTGCGCATTGGCGCATCTTCTTCTGTGCGGTCTTGCCGCTGTGCCAGCCCATGTCGAAGACCGGCTTGCCCCTCAGGATCACGCGAAAATCCTGCCGGTCGAGGAAAAGATCGCTCGCCGCCGCGATGTCCAGTGGGACGGTGAAGGTGATCGCGCCCATGCCGCCGTCGATCCTGTGGTTGAAGGCCTTGACCGTCTGGGGCGCGCTGCCCGTCTGTTCCAGCGTGACCTTGACCTTCCTCATGCCGTCCGGAGCCGGAACGCCGGGACCCATGAAGGTCAGAAAGGTGCCCTCCTTGTCACCCTTCTGCCCGCCGATGGCGATGGCACCTTCAAGCGTTGCGAAGAAGGCCGTACACCGGCGGTGCCGTGCGTCGCCCGCCTTGGCAAAATCCCACTTGCCTTTCTTGTAGGCCTGATAGTCGGGGTTGCTTTCCAGTTTCGCGCGGCCGTCGGCGGCTTCGGCGGCGAGATCGGCCGCGACGCTTGCCCAGTCCCCTTGCGAGAATACCGGCTGCGACATGGGATCATAGGCTGGCTCGTCGTCATAGCCGCCGTCGTAATCCTCCTCGCAAACCGGCATTTCTGCGATGCCGTTGCTGCCGCCGGTAACGCCAACCTGTACCTCGCCGGGACCGGCGCCGTTGGGGCAGACATAGCTCGCAAGTGCTGGCGGCGCTGCGCCGAACCAGAGTGGCAGCGCCGCAAACACGACAAGGAAGCGGAATGGATCGGACATGATGGCTCCTGACAGGTTGGATGCGGCAGACAGACATGAATGCGCGCGCCCTGAAAGTCATGAAATCCCCACCGTATCGAACCGCGCCCCAACTGTCCGGGCGCGCTGTTCGGGGCTGTCGGTGATCCTTTCGGCCTTGCATGTTCATGCACGCCGCCAAGCCCGTTCCAAGTCAATCGGCCCTGGCGTCGGGGAAACGGACCGAACAGGCCGGATTTCATGAAGAACATTCCTCGCGGCGGCTGAAATGGCTGTGATCTGCGGACATATTCCGTCTTTTGTAGATGTCCGGCCGGTCACCAGGGGGTAAGCTCTGCTTGTCCTTCCCCGAGCCACGCTGCCGGTTCGGGTCTTGTACGATCAGGCAGGGAGACATAAGTTCCCCAACCCACACCCGCGAAAGGGTCCGCAATGACGAGCTATACCAACCTTCCCGCGCCAAGCCCCGAACAGGGTCTGAACCGCTATCTGCAGGAGATCCGCAAGTTTCCGCTGCTGGAGCCGGAAGAGGAATATATGCTGGCCAAGCGCTGGGCCGATCACGAGGATCCGCAGGCCGCCCATCGGCTGGTGACCTCGCACCTGAGGCTCGCCGCCAAGATCGCCATGGGCTACCGCGGCTACGGCCTGCCGCAGGCCGAGGTGATTTCGGAGGCGAATGTCGGGCTGATGCAGGCGGTGAAGCGCTTTGACCCCGAGCGGGGCTTCCGGCTTGCGACCTATGCGATGTGGTGGATCCGCGCGTCGATCCAGGAATATATCCTGCGGTCGTGGAGCCTCGTGAAGCTTGGCACCACATCGGCGCAGAAGAAGCTGTTCTTCAACCTCAGGAAGGCCAAGTCGAAGATCGGCGCGCTGGAGGAGGGCGATCTGCGCCCCGAGAATGTCGCCCGGATCGCGCGCGATCTGAACGTGACCGAGGATGAGGTGGTCGACATGAACCGCCGCCTGTCGGGGTCCGACGCCTCGCTCAACGTCACGGTCGGTGCCGATGGCGAGGGCGGGTCGCAATGGCAGGACTGGCTTGAGGATGAGGATGCCGATCAGGCCACCGCCTATGCCGAAAGCGAGGAACTGGATGCGCGGCGCGCGCTTCTGGTCCGGGCCATGGACGCGCTGAACGATCGCGAGAAGGATATCCTCATGCAGCGGCGTCTGCAGGACGAACCGGTGACGCTTGAGGATCTGTCGTCGCAATATGACGTGAGCCGCGAACGCATTCGCCAGATCGAGGTCCGGGCCTTCGAAAAGCTGCAGGCGCGGATGCGCGATCTTGCCCGCGAGAAGGGCATGCTGACCGCCTCCTGAAACCGGGGCGCCATCCCGTACGCTGACGCTTCTCGCCGAGAGCGAGGAGCGTTCGGTGTCAGGCGGCGCGCGACCCGGTTCTTGATTGACCGATCAAATCGTTAAAACTAAAGGAGATTTTCCTTGCAGGCCCGGGGCGGTGGCGCTAGGTCAGCGCCACGACCAGAGACGGAGGGCCGATGAGGCTGATCGATACATTCCTTCCGCCGATGCATCCCGAGGGGCGGAAGTTCGTCGCGGCCTTCGCCGCTGTGACCGTGGTTTTGTGGCTCATCTGGCATCCGCTCGGGCTTGCCGGTCTTGGCCTGACGATCTGGTGCTATTACTTCTTCCGCGATCCGGTCCGGTCGGTCCCGTTGCGCGACGGGCTGATCGTCAGCCCCGCCGACGGTGTCGTTTCGCTCATCGGCCCCGCCGTACCGCCCGCCGATCTCGGCATGGGGCCAGAGCCGCTGACCCGCATTTCGGTCTTCATGTCGGTCTTCAACTGCCATGTGAACCGCGCGGTCGCCGAAGGCACCGTGGGGGCGGTCGCCTACCGGGCGGGCAAGTTCCTCAATGCCTCGCTCGACAAGGCGAGCGAGGATAACGAGCGCAACGCCATCCGCCTCGACCTTGCCGATGGTCGGCAGATCGCGGTCGTGCAGATCGCCGGTCTGGTGGCGCGCCGCATCGTCTGTTTCGTCCAGCCCGGCGCCTTCCTGCGCGCAGGCGAACGGTTTGGCCTGATCCGCTTCGGCTCGCGCCTCGATGTCTATCTGCCGCCGGGCGTCGAGCCGCTGGCGACGCTTGGCCAGACCATGGTCGCGGGCGAGACGGTGATTGCCGACCTCGCGGCGCCCGGGCGCGCGCTGATGGCGCGGAGGGATTGAGATGCAGCCGGGGCCGCGCCGCGAAATCCCGCTGATCCACCTTGTGCCGAACGCCATGACGCTTGGCGCGATCTGCGCGGGCGTCAGCGCGATCCGCATGGCCTACAGCGGCGATTTCGAGAGATCCGTGGCGCTTCTGATCCTCGCCGCGCTGCTTGACGGGCTGGATGGCCGCATCGCCCGCATCCTGAAAAGCGAAAGCCTGATGGGGGCGGAGCTCGACTCGCTCGCCGACGTGGTGAATTTCGGCGTGGCGCCCGCGGTCGTCCTCTATTTCTGGGCGATGGACGGCGATCAGACGCTCGGCTGGATCGCGGCGCTTGTCTATGTCGTCTGCTGCACGCTGAGGCTCGCGCGCTTCAATGTGGGCGCGAAGGAGGGGACGCTCGACAAGCGTTTCTTCACCGGCGTTCCGGCCCCTGCGGGCGCGATGCTGGCGCTTGCGCCGCTCTTTCTTGCACAGGCGCTGCCTCAGGTGATCATTCATCCGACGCCGGTTGCGATCTGGATCGCCGTTGTCGGTGGCCTGATGATCAGTCGCTTGCCGACCTTGTCGTTGAAACTTCGCGTGCCGGCGCGTCATGCCCGGCCCCTTCTGCTTGTCGTGGCGGGTGGGGCCGCAGCGCTTGCCGCCTATCCATGGGCTGCCCTGCTCGGCGCGGATATCCTTTATCTTCTCTCGATCCCGTTCGCGTCGTACGCCCGTCGGCGCATCGGTCACTGAGGACGGCACGATGGAACTGGCACAGGTTCGGCGATCCTACGCGCGGTGGGCGCCCGTCTATGACGCGACCTTCGGCTCGCTGACAACGCGCGGTCGCCGACTGGCTGTGGATCACGTGAATTCCCGTGGCGGTTCGGTGCTCGAGATCGGCGTCGGGACCGGCCTGTCGCTTGCCGCCTACGGCAAGAAACTCGACGTCACGGGCATCGACTACAGCCAGGAAATGCTCGCCAAGGCACGCGAGAAGGTCGCGGACCAGAAACTGACGCAGGTTGCCGCGCTTCGGCATATGGATGCCCGCGCTCTCGATTTCCCGGATGCGAGCTTCGATACGGTGACGGCGCTGCATGTCCTGTCGGTGGTGCCCGAACCGCACCGTGTGATGGCCGAGGTCGCGCGCGTTCTGAAGCCGGATGGCGAGGTGGTGATCGTCAACCATTTCGCCCGCGAAAGCGGCCTGATGGCGCGGGTCGAGCGTTTGACGGCGCCGCTGGCCGACCGGCTGGGCTGGCATCCGGACTTCCGCCGGGAACAGGTTCTGACGGCGCCGGAACTGGTGCCGGTTGTCGAAAAACGCTGCCCGCCCCTCGGGCTGATGAGCTTTCTGGTCCTGCGCAAACGCACCTGATTGCGCTAACCATTGCGGCGCGCTAGCCTGCCCGCGGTCACGGGAGGGCGAGGAATGAAGCCGGTCAACTGGGGCGTTCTGGGCGCGGCGAAATTCGCGCGCGATCACATGGCGCGGGCGATTCACGAAGCGGAGGGCGCGCGGCTCCATGCGCTCGCCACATCCGACAGCGCGAAGGCGGACGGGTTCCGGGCCTTCTGCCCGGACCTTGAGGTTCACGCCAGTTACGAGGCGCTCCTCACCGATCCGGAAATCGAAGCGGTCTATATTCCCCTGCCCAATCACCTGCATGTCGACTGGACGCTGAAGGCGGCCCGTGCGGGCAAGCATGTGCTGACCGAAAAGCCGATCGCGCTGCGGGCAGACGAGATCGACGCGCTGATCGCGGTACGCGATGCCACAGGCCTTCTGGTGACCGAGGCCTACATGATCGTCCATCACCCGCAATGGCAGCGGGCGCGGATGCTGGTGCAGGATGGCGCGATTGGCCGGGTGCTGCATGCGGATGCCCATTTCAGCTACGACAACCGGGCCGACACCGGCAATATCCGCAACCGGCCGGAAACCGGTGGCGGCTCGGTGCCCGATATCGGCGTCTATGCCTATGGCTCGGTGCGCTGGGTGACCGGGGCAGAACCGGTGGCGCTGAAATCGCGGATCATCCGCGAGAATGGCGTGGATGTCACGACGCAGGTCTGGGCCGACATGGAAGGGCCGTCGGGGCGCTTCACCTATGGCGCCTTGACCTCGATGCGCCTGCCCCCCCGGCAGGAAGTCGTGTTTCAGGGCGAAAAGGGCCTGATCCGCATGACCGCGCCGTTCAATGCCGGTCTCTTCGGCGAGGCGCAGCTTCACATGTTCCGGCCCGGCGCGGCCGATCATGTCGAACGATTCCCCGGCGTGCGCCAGTACCGCAACCAGGTCGAGGCCTTTTGCCGGACCGTTCGCGAGGGCGCGCCCTATCTGTGGTCTTTGGAGGATGCGAAGGGCACACAGGCGATGATCGACCGGATCTTCGCGAGCGAAATCCAGCTCTAGCGGGACGTTGCAGTTCAAAGCTCGGCGAGGGACATGCCGAACCTGATCACCAGGGCGCTCGATGAGACGACATGGGCTGCGTTCGCGCGCCTCGTCGAGGCGCATAACGGGGTTTGGGGCGGCTGCTGGTGCATGGGGTTTCATGCCAAGGGCGAGGGGTGGGGCAAGTCGGCGGCGCTGAACCGGGCCGAGAAAGAGGCGCTGGTGCGGGCCGGGCGGGCACACGCCGCCCTTGTCTTCGACGGGGACGGTTGTGTCGGCTGGTGTCAGTTCGGCTCACCAGAGGAATTGCCACGCATCAAGAACCGCGCGGCCTATGTCGCGGGCGGTCATGTGTTGCCCGACTGGCGGATCACCTGCTTCTTCACCGGCAAGGGCTATCGCGGACAGGGCGTCGCGGATCTGGCGCTGAAAGGGGCGCTCGACGAAATCGCAAGGCTGGGCGGCGGTCGTGTCGAGGGCTATCCCGAGGATACCGATGGACGGTCGGTGGCTGGATCGTTCCTGTTCAACGGCGCGCTTTCAACCTTCGAGCGGCAGGGGTTCGCGCGCGACCGGCTGATCGGCAAGCACAAATGGGTCGTGAGCCGACTAGTCGGATGACGGCCCGGCTCTGCGCTCAGCCCTCTGGCAGGGCGGCCCTGAGGAAGGCCACCATATTGCCGCCCATCACCTTGGCGATGGTCGTCTCGTCCAGCCCCGCATCCATCAGCGCCTGCGTCACGGCGGCGAGTTCCGAGGTGTCGAAGGCCGTTGTCACCGACCCGTCAAAGTCCGAGCCAAGCGAGACATGGTCGGCGCCCACCAGATTGACGGCGGCAACGATGGCCGAGGCCACGCCCTTGGGCGAGGGATCGCAGATCACGTCGGCCCAGTAGCCGATGCCGATCAGCCCGCCCTTGTCGGCGATCGCCTTCATCAGATCGTCGGGAAAGTTCCGGACGGTCTGGCAATGGCTGTAGATGCCGGTATGGCTGACCACCACCGGCACATCGACCATGTCCAGCACCTCGCGCGCCATCTGCGGCGAGGCATGGGCGAGGTCGATGATCATCTTCTTGCCGACCATCTTCTTCACCACCTCGCGCCCGAAGTCGGTCAGGCCCATGGTCTTGCCCGCCTGGCCATGCAGCGATGCGCCAAGCTCATTGTCGAAGAAATGCGTGAGCCCCATCAGCCGGAAACCGGCATCATAGAGCTTGTCGAGATTGGCGATGTCGCCCGACAAGGCATGTCCGCCCTCGGCGCCGAGGATGCCGCCGACGGTCTTCGCCCCCTTGGCGCGCGCGGCGAGCAGCGCGTCGAGATCGCCGCGCGTGCGGATGATCGTCAGCATCTCCGGCGCTTTTTCCGCCGCCAGCGCCAGTTGCCGCGCCTGTTCCAGCGCCCGGTAGGTCAGGTTCTTCCAGGCGCTGAGCGGGCGCAGCTGGCCGATGAACAGAAGCGTGATGTCGTCGCGTGCCTCGGCGGAGTTTTCCTCGTAATTGAGGCCGGAGGGGCTTTTCGTCACCGTGGTGAAGACCTGCAGCGCCACATTGCCCTCGATGAGCCGCGGCAGGTCCATCTGGCCGCGGTCCCACCGCCGGGTCAGGTCGCGGTCCCACAGAAGCGGGTCGGCATGCCAGTCGCCGATGATCAGCCTGTCATGCAGCGCCTGAGCCGCCGGGCTGACCGGCCAGGGGTCGTGGGCAAGGACCGGGTTCTGGCCCTTGTCGACGATGCCGGGGGCGAGCGTGAAGAAGCCCAGAAGCCCGATCACGATCAGGAAGGCGACCAGCTTGACGATGATATGGCGCATGACGCCCCCCCGGTTGTTTGTGAGGGGAGACTACGCGTCACCCGGCACAAAACAAGGGGCGCGGCACCTGACGCCGCGTCAGCCCTCCATCGCCTCCAGCTCGTCGATCATGCCTGCGATCATCGCGAGGCCCTTGTCCCAGAACTTCGGGTCCGAGGCGTCAAGCCCGAAGGGGGCGAGCAGGTCCTTGTGGTGTTTCGATCCGCCCGCCTTCAGCATGTCGAGATATTTGGCCTCGAACCCCGGCAGGCCCTCGGCATAGGCGGCATAGAGCGCGTTCACCAGCCCGTCGCCGAAGGCATAGGCATAGACATAGAAGGGCGAATGGATGAAATGCGGGATATAGGACCAGAAGGTCTCGTACCCTTCCATGAATTCGAAGGCGGGCCCGAGGCTTTCGCCCTGCACGCTCATCCACAGCGCATTGATGTCCTCGGGCGTCAGTTCCCCTTCGGCGCGGGCGGCGTGCAGCTTGCATTCGAAATCGTAGAAGGCGATCTGGCGGACGACGGTGTTGATCATGTCCTCGACCTTGCCCGCGAGCAGTGTCTTGCGCTCGGCCTTGTCCCTGGCGCCCGCCAGAAGCGCGCGGAAGGTCAGCATCTCGCCGAAGACGGACGCGGTTTCGGCGAGGGTGAGCGGCGTGTTCGCAAGGATCTCGCCCTGGGGCGCGGCCAGGACCTGATGGACGCCATGGCCAAGCTCGTGGGCCAGCGTCATCACATCGCGCGGTTTGCCGAGATAGTTCAGCATGATGTAGGGATGCGCGTCGGTGACAGTCGGATGGGCGAAGGCGCCCGGTGCCTTGCCGGGCTTCACGCCCGCGTCGATCCAGCCCTTGTCGAAGAAGGGCGTGAGGAGCGCGGCGAGGTCGGGCGAGAAGGCGCGATAGGCGTCGGTCACGGTCTTGCGCGCCTCGTCCCAGCCGATGGTGCGGACCTCTTCGGTCGGCAGGGGGGCGTTGCGGTCCCAGACCTGCAGCTTGTCGAGACCCATCCATTTGGCCTTGAGCCGGTAATAGCGGTGCGACAGGCGCGGATAGGCGGCGACCACCGCATTCCTCAGCGCCTCGACGACCTCGGGTTCGACATGGTTCGACAGATGCCGCGAGGATTGCGGCGTCGGCATCTTGCGCCAGCGGTCCTCGACCGCCTTTTCCTTGGCAAGCGTGTTGTGGACGCGCGCGAAGAGTTTGATGTTCTTGCCGAAAACCGCCGCGAGGGCGCGAGCCGCGGCCTCGCGCTTCGACCGGTCCTGTTCGGAGAGGAGGTTCAGCGTCGCCTCGAGGCTCAGCGGCTCTGCCTCGCCCGCGACCTCGAAGGTCAGGCCCGCCATCGTCTCGTCGAAGAGCTTGTTCCAGGCCGAGGCACCGACGACCGACTGGTCATGCAGGAAACGTTCCAGCTCGTCCGACAGCTGGTGGGGTCGCATGGCCCGCATCCGGTCGAAGGCGGGCTTGTAGCGGGCGATCTCGGGGTCGGCCGCGAAGGTCGCCTCATAGGCGGCATCCTCGATCCGGTTGAATTCGAGGCTGAAGAAGACCAGGGGCGTGGTGAAGGTGGTGATCCGGTCCTGGCAGTCGGACATGAATTTCGCCCGCCCGCCGTCCATCGTGTTCTGGTAATAGCGCAGGCCCGCGAACGACATCACCCGGCCGCTGACCTGCTCGATCCGTTCGTAGCGGCGGATGCAGGCGAGCATCGCGGCGGGGTCGAGCGTGGCGAGCCTGCCCTCGTAATCGGCGGCGAAAGCCGCGCATTCGCGCTCAAGCCAGTCCATGTCGCGCTTGAGGTCCGGCGCATCCTCGGCCTTGTAGAGATCCGAAAGATCCCAGTCAGGCAGCGGGCCGAGCGACCCGCCCGCAGTTGCGTTCGCGTCGAAAACCGGGCGGGGAAGCGGAAACGGCATGGGCGGGTCCTTTCGTTCGTCGGGTCTGGTTCGCTTCCTCGCCTGACGACGGGCTCGAGGAGACGCGGCACCGTCAGGTCTGGTTGTGCCCTAGATAGGCAGCGGTAAACGGGAAAGACAAGCGCACGCGTCCCGGTTGCGGGAAAGTGAAGGCGGGCTGGGCGCATTCATGCTAGACTGGCTGCACGGAGGCCCGAGGCAGGCCGCACTTTCCGGTCGCCCGAAGGCCGCCCGTGATGAACGGACGACGGCAAGAAGCGCGAGGGAGGCGTTCCATGGTATCGACGATCGGCAATCCGCTCTCCTGGGGGGCGAAGAACATCGGCAAGGCGGGGCGCGAGCTGGCGCATGCCGCCCAGCACACGGTCGAAGGCGAGGTGCGCGAACTGCCTGAAGTCCGCGCCATCACCTACGGCGACATCCGTGCGGCCCTGAAGGCCGGGGTCGACGATTTCCTGCATTTCCGCAGCGATGTGATCATGGCTTGCCTGCTTTATCCGGTGATCGGGCTTTGCCTGATGGGCTTTGCCTTCAACAAGGGTGTGCTGCCGCTTCTCTTTCCGATCATGTCGGGTTTCGCGCTGGTCGGGCCGGTCGCGGCCCTTGGCCTTTACGAGCTCAGCCGCAAGCGCGAACGCGGCGAGAGCGCGGTCTGGGCCGATACGCTGAACGTGCTCAAGGCGCCGGGCTTCGGTGGCATCCTGATGCTCGCGCTCGGTCTGGGTTGCTGGTATTTCCTCTGGATCGTCAGCGCCTGGTTCGTCCATGAATTTACCATGGGCGGCGCGGCCTATCCCGACACGGCGAGTTTCCTGTCGGCCGTCTTCGGCACTTCCGGCGGCTGGCTGATGATGATGATCGGCATTCCGCTCGGCTTCGTCTTTGCGCTGGTCGCCCTGGCCTTTTCGGTCCTGTCGTTCCCGATCCTGGTTGACCGCGACGTCGGTCTGGCCCGCGCGGTCACCGCCTCGATCCGGCTGATGCAGCTCAGCCCCGGCCCGGTTCTGGCCTGGGGCGCGGTGGTGGTCGCGGGTCTGGTGATCGGCGCGGTCCCGTTGCTGCTCGGTCTCGCGGTGACGCTGCCGATCCTCGGCCATGCCACCTGGCATCTCTACCGCCGCGCGGTTGCTTGAGCCTCACATCAGCCCATTTGATCGGATTTTCAGGCAGATTGTCCGGGAAACCGGTCAGTCTGCCCGTTTACCGCCCGTAGCTTTGCCGCCCATACTTCCCTGACCTGCGAGTTGTTAGGCGGCGTCCGGGGGGTGGGTGATGGCAGTAAGCTATTTCAACGAAATGTTCGAGGACGGTCGTGTCCGGGCACCCTATGCGCGGCTGGAAGATTGGGTCGCGGCCATGCCGCCCGAATTCCGCACCATGAAGCAGGAGGAGGCCGAGGCGCTCTTCCGCCGCATCGGCATCACCTTCGCGGTCTATGGCGAGGGCGGCGACCCCGACCGGCTGATCCCGTTCGACATGTTCCCGCGGGTCTTCACGCAAGGCGAATGGCGGCGGCTGGAAAAGGGGATCAAGCAGCGGGCGCGCGCGCTCAACGCCTTTCTGGTCGATGTCTACGGGCGCGGCGAGATCGTGAAGGCCGGCCGCATCCCCCAGCATCTGGTCTATGGCAACGAAGCCTATGAAAAGGCGGTGGCGGGCTTCACGCCGCCAAAGGGCGTCTACAGCCATATCGTCGGCATCGACATCGTGCGCACCGGCCCGGATGATTTCTACGTCCTCGAGGACAATTGCCGCACCCCTTCGGGCGTCAGCTACATGCTGGAAAACCGCGAGATCATGATGCGGATGTTTCCGGCGCTCTTTCGTGAAAACCGGATCGAGCCGATCGACAATTATTCCGAGGTCCTGCGCCGCACGCTTGCCTCGGTGGCGCCGAAGAAATGCGATCATGAGCCGACCGTGGTGATCCTGACACCGGGCCACTTCAACTCCGCCTATTACGAACATTCCTTCCTCGCCGACCTGATGGGGGTCGAACTGGTCGAAGCCATCGACCTTTTCGTCGAGGCGGGTTTCGTCTGGATGCGCACGACCGAAGGGCCGCGCAAGGTGGACGTGATCTACCGCCGGATCGACGATGCCTTCCTTGATCCCCTGTGCTTCCGCCCCGATTCGATGCTCGGGGTGGCGGGACTGATGGATGTCTATCGCTCGGGTGGCGTGACGATCGCCTCGGCGCCGGGGGCGGGCGTCGCCGATGACAAGGCGGTCTATACGTTCGTGCCCGAAATGGTGCGCTTCTATCTGGGCGAGGAGCCGATCTTGCAGAATGTGCCCACCTGGCAATGCGGGCGGAGCGAGGATCTGAAACATGTGCTCGACCATCTGCCGGAACTGGTGGTGAAGGAAGTTCATGGCTCCGGCGGCTACGGCATGCTTGTCGGCCCGAAATCCACCAAGGATCAGATCGCGGCCTTCGCCGAGAAATTGAAGGCTGATCCGGCGGGCTATATCGCCCAGCCGACGCTCGCGCTTTCGACCACGCCCACGTTCGTTGAAGAAGGCGTTGCCCCCCGCCATGTCGACCTGCGCCCCTATTGCCTTGTGGGCGAGCAGATCGAGCTGGTGCCGGGCGGGCTCACCCGCGTCGCGCTGACCGAAGGCTCGCTCGTGGTGAACTCGTCGCAGGGCGGCGGGGTCAAGGATACCTGGGTTCTGGCGGAGTGAGATCATGCTGAGTAGGACCGCCGAAAACCTCTTCTGGATGGGCCGCTACATGGAGCGCGCCGAAATGACCGCGCGGCTTCTCGACGTGGGATCGCGCATCACGCTTTTGCCCTCGTCGGCGGGCCAGGGCTTTCGCGACGATTGGGATTCGCTCCTGCAGGCCTCGGGCACTGCCGAAGGGTTTCGCGCCAAATATGGCGAAACCGTTCAGCGCAATATCGAAAGCTACCTCTTCTTCGACCGCGACAATCCGTCCTCCGTCGCCTCCTGCATCGAACGGGCGCGCGAGAACGGCAGGATCGTGCGCACCGCGCTGACAAGCCAGGTCTGGGACGCGCTGAACACCGCCTTCCAGGAACTGCGGCAGCTTGAGCGCATGGAGCGCGGCAGTCTGGAACTGAGCCGACTGACCGAATGGACGACGCGGCACACATCAATGCTGCGGGGCGCGATTTCCGCGACCAAGCTTCGCGACGACGGCTATCACTTCCTGGGGCTGGGCTCGCATATCGAACGCGCCGACAATACCGCGCGGCTGCTCGACGTGAAATACTATGTGCTGTTGCCCAAGGCCGATTATGTCGGTTCGGGCCTTGATACCCACCAATGGATGACGCTCCTCAGGGCGCTGTCGGCGCAAAGGGCCTTCCACTGGGCCTATGGCGGCGAGATCACGGCGGCGAAGGTCGTGCATTTCCTGATCCTCAACCGCCGGATGCCGCGTTCGCTTTACACCTCGCTGACCGGTGCATTCGAAAACCTCAATGCGCTGGCCGAGGAATATGACCGCCAGACGCCTGCCCAGACCCGCGCCGCAACGCTGATGCAGGATTTCTCCCAACTGACGGTCGAAGAGGTGTTCGACGAAGGCCTGCACGAATTCCTGACCCGGTTCGAAGGCGAGATGGCGGCACTCGCGAGCCTCGTGCAGGATCAGTATCTGAGCGGAGAGGCACGATGATCCTGACCGTTTCCCATGTGACGACCTATCACTATGCCGCACCGGTCAAGGGCGCGGTCCAAAGCCTGCGTCTGACCCCCTCGCGCACCGACGGCCAGCGCACGGCAAGCTGGACCCTGCAGGTCGAGGGTGGCTCCAAGGGCGGCTCTTTCCGCGACGGCGCGGGTGACTGGATCGAAAGCTGGTCGGTGCGGGGCCCGATCACCGGGCTGCGCGTCAAGGTCGAGGGAACGGTCGAGACGACAGACATGGCAGGCATCCTGCGCGGCCACCGGGAAACCGTGTCGCCGGCCGCCTATCTGCGCGAGACCGAACCGACCGTCGCCGATGTGGCGCTGCTGACGCTGGCGCGCGATGCGGCCGACGGTGCGAGCGGGGGGCTCGACCTTTCGCACCGGTTTTCTGGTGCGGTGTCGGATCATATCGCCTATCGGCCGGGCACCACTTCGGCCCATACGACGGCGGCAGAGGCGCTCGCGCTCGGCGAGGGGGTCTGCCAGGATCATGCGCATGCGCTGATCGCGATGGCCCGCGCGCAGGGGCTGCCGGCACGCTATGTCTCGGGCTATCTCTTTGCCGATGCGACCGGTGCGCCGCACGAGGCGGCCCATGCCTGGGCGGAAATCTGGGTCGACGGGCTCGGCTGGATCGGCTTCGATCCGGCGAACCGCTGCTGTCCCGATGACCGCTATATCCGCCTGGGGTCGGGCTACGACGCGCGCGATGCTGCCCCCATTCGCGGCATCGCCGTCGGCGCGGCGACCGAGCAGATGAATGTTGAGGTTGCGGTCAGGGCGCAGCAGCAATAATCAGGCCGGGTGCGGATTTGCCGGGAACAAGCTATGACCTATTGCGTTGGCCTCCTCTTGAACGACGGCATGGTCCTTCTGTCGGACACGCGCACCAACGCCGGGCTCGACAATATCGCGACCTACCGCAAGATGTTCACCTTCGAGGTGCCGGGCGAACGGGTCATCGTGATCATGACGGCGGGCAGCCTGTCGGTGTCGCAGACGACGATTGCCGAACTGCGCGAGGCGATGGAGGATCCCGAGGCCACGCCGGAAACCTCGATCCTTCTGGCGCCCACCATGCTGAAGGTGGCAGAGATTGTCGGCGACACGCTGGCGCGCGTGCGTGGCGTGGTCGACGAAAAGCTCGCCTCGATGCGGCAAAGCGCCTCTGCCTCGATGATCGTCGCAGGGCAGCGCAAGGACGGGGCGATGCGGCTGTTCCTCATCTACCCCGAGGGCAATTTCATCGAGGCGACCGAGGACACGCCCTTCCTGCAGATCGGCGAACACAAGTACGGCAAGCCGATCCTCGACCGGGTGGTCCGGCCCGAGACCTCGCTGGCCGACGGGCAGAAGGCGGTGCTCCTGTCGATGGATTCGACCTTGCGTTCTAACCTCTCGGTCGGCATGCCGCTCGATCTTGCCGTCATTCCCCGCGATGCGCTGGCGGTGACGGTCGAGCGACGGATCGAGGCGGGCGATCAGGATTTCCGCGCGATGAGCGAGGCCTGGTCGGAAGCGTTGCGGACGAGCTTCCAGAAGATCCCGGTCTGACAGAAGAATGTCCGCCGGAACCCACGCGGTTCCGGTGCGGCATTCCCAAGCAGCCGCCTTGCCGCCGCGGATGCTACCGGACCTCAATCAGGGCGCCGGAGGACGCCCGCAGCGCGCCGGCCCAGGCTTGGGCAGGTCGGGATCACCGGATCGCGCATCATTCCTGCCCCCCGGGTTCTGTTTTCCGGCGCCGCTTCAGGACGTAGCCATCTGCCTTCGCCAGCGGGTGGTGGTCGAGAACCAGCGCCTTCAGCCGTTCGTCCAGCACATGGGTATAGATTTCGGTCGTGGCAATGTCGGCATGGCCCAGAAGCGTCTGGATGACGCGAAGGTCCGCGCCCCCTTCCAGAAGGTGTGTGGCGAAGGCATGGCGCAGCCGGTGCGGTGTGACCTCGGCGGGCGAGACGCCCGCTGCGACCGCGATCTCTTTCAGGAGCCGGTGGAAAAGCTGGCGCGAGAGGTGACCTTCGGCACCGCCCGCCGGAAAGAGAAAGCGCGACGGCGGGATACGGCGGGCAATGCGCGCCTCCTCCTCGGCCGCGTCGCGGGTGGCAAGCCAGGCGGCAAGGGCCGCGCGCCCGGGCTTAGACAGCGGCACCAGCCGTTCCTTGCCGCCCTTGCCCTTGACCATCAGCATTGCCGGATCGCCCCGCGCCGCCTGCACAGGCAGGCTCACGAGTTCGCTGACACGCATGCCCGTCGCATAGAGCAGCTCCATCAGGCACAGGTTCCGCAACCGCTCCGCCTCGTTGCGCCCGCACGCCTCGGCGGCCGCCAGCAGCGCCGTCACCTGGTCGCGCGAGAGGCTTTTCGGCAGCCGCCGGTCACGGCCCGGACCGCCGAGGCGCAGCGCGGGATTGTCGGGGCGCCAGCCTTCCTCATAGGCGAAACGGTAGAGCTGGCGGATCGCCGACAGCCGCCGGGCGCGGGTGGCGCGGCTCAGGCCTTCGGCATCGCAACGGGTGAGATAATCCTCGACCGCGCCTTGATCGGCACTGTCGAGCCCGAGCCCGCGCGCCTGAAGCCAGTCGGCGAAGGCCTTCAGGTCGCGCCCGTAGGCCAGCAGCGTATTGCGCGCCGCATCGCGCTCCGCCGCCTGACCTTCGAGGAAGGCGGAGATCCAGCGCCCGGCATGGGCCCCAGCGCCCGCCATCCCTCAGCCGCGCCGTTCGAGAAGGAGAAGCTCCAGCGCCGCCTGTCGCGCCGCCTGTTCAAGCCCGACCTTGCGCAGCAGCGCGAGCCCGCCGGTGACTTCCCTGAGGTCGCCGCTGGCGCCCTGTGTCACCGCCTCGATCGCCTTCAGGACCGCTTCGCCGAGCTTGTTGTCGGCGAGAAGCGTGGCGAGCGCCGGGGGCAGCGCTGGCTCCGGGTCGGAAAAGACGCGCTGGATCGCCACACCCAGCTGGTCGGGCGGGGTTAGGCCGGTGGTGTCGCCCCGTGCCACGCCGATCAGGAACCGTTCCGCCGTGTCTGCGGGCTCGTGGCGGTTCGCAAGGGTTTCATAGGCGTCCGACAGAAGGGCGATGCGGAAGGCAAGTGCACCCGCCTCACCCTCGAGCGCGGCACTGGAGAGCCGCACGCCGAAAAGCTGGGCAAAGGGCACCTCAAGCTCGAGCGGCACCATCTGCGCCCAGGCGGCATCGAGGGACGCCGCAATGGCGGCCGGATCGCCGTCGTTCAGCGCATGATCAAGCGCCTGGATCGCCTTCACCCGTTCCCAGACCCCGCCGGAGGCGGCGGCGCGCTGTTCGGAATATAGTCCGAGAAGCCGGTTGGGCGGGATCGCGCCCGCGCGCGCCAGCCGTTCGCCCGCCTCGATCCGCGCCTTCCAGCCGCTGTTCGACCGCAGATCGGCCTGGGCGAAGGCCACGGGCAGGGTGAGGGTCGGCAGCGGCTGGCCGATCGCCTCCATCATCCTCAGCACGAGCGGCGAGGGGCGGTCGGGCAGCGGCAGGTCTTCCGCGCCATCGGCCAGCTCGGGATCGAGGAAGCGCGCCAGAAGCTCGGCCATCTCCGGATCGATGGTGCCGAGCGTCTCGCCCGTCCTGAGGGCCAGCGCAGCCGCATTCCAGTCGCCGCCCCGTGCCAGGCAGAAGATGCGGGCGGGGAAGGTGGGCGCGATCTCGGGTGTGGCGCGCATGACCCGGCAGGCGCGATCCTCTTCGCCCACCAGAAGCGAGGCATCGAACCAGCGGCGGAAACTTTCGGGATCGGGTTTCGCGATGAGTTCGAGTATCGCCAGCGCCGGTTCCAGGGCGCCGAGGTCGAGCAACCGGTCGATCCGGGCGAGGAAGAGAACGTTCTGCGGATCGCCGTCCGTGGGGGGAGACAGTTCAGTGATGAGCAGCGCAGAGAGAAGCGCGCGCATCGCGGGCAGGGTATCGGGCCGTTCGGCCCGGAGAAGCCGCGCGAGCTCGGCCGAGGGCGTGGCACCCCAGAGCGACGGCGGCAGGCCGGAACGCGCGGCGCTGACAAGGCCGAGGGCGACGGGCGCCTGCCGGTTGAGCGGCGTGACGGTGATCGCCCCTGCCGGGGGCGGGGCAAGGCCGACAGGCGCGGCGGATCCGGCCTGCGGCTGCGCCTGCGGCTGGGCGACCGGACCCCGCGGCAGCGCGGCCGGCGTGGCCACCGACTGCGACAGCCAGTCGATCGCCGAAAGCGGCGCCTGATCAGTGCTTTCGGCCAGCGCAAGGCCAGCCGCGGCCATGAAGAGCACGCCCATGCCTGCGGAGCGGATCGCCCGTTCAGTTCTGATCGACATTCAACTCGACCGGTAGCACCACATCCCCCTGTTCGGGCGAAAGATCGCCGAGATAGGCGAAGGCCACAAGCCCGATCAATCCGACGATCGCCAGCGTGATGAGGGCCTTTAGGATGCGAAACATATGTGCCTGCCTGTTCTTGCCGCTCTATTGGCCACCCTGGAGGTAAGACCGGTTCACGGATATCGGGGCACTTTATATATGGCTTTTTCGGCGAGATCACGCCATTGAGGGCAAAAAGCCGTGCGTCGGGGCAAGAAAGCGGGAAACCGCCACCGGTCCGGCGCATTCGGTCTGTCTCGGGGGAGCGGATTGGCCTTCGCGCTCAAACATACGGTGGCGCTCATCGGGATGATGGGGGCGGGAAAGACCGCGGTCGGCAACGCCCTGGCGCGTCTTCTGGGCGTGCCTTTCGTCGATTCGGACGAAGAGCTGGTGCGCGCCGCCCAGATGAGCGTGGCGGAAATCTTCGCCCGCGATGGCGAAGCCTTCTTCCGCGCGCGCGAAACCGAGGTGCTGGCACGGCTCCTCTCCGGGCCGCCCTGCGTTCTCTCGACCGGCGGCGGCGCCTTTCTGGCCGAACGCAATCGCGCGCTCATCGCTGGGAAGGGGGCAGCGGTCTGGCTGAAAGCCGATCTCGAGCTTCTGTGGCAGCGTGTCCGCCACAAGACCACGCGGCCGCTGCTGCACACGTCCGACCCCAAGCGCACCTTGAGCGACCTCGTGGAATCGCGGACGCCGCTTTATGCCCTGGCGGCGATTGTGGTGGAGGCCGAACCCGATTTGACGGTTGACGATATGGCCGCGAAAGTCTTGAACGCGCTCATTCTTCATGGCGATGTGGTGGAACGGGATGAGCGGCAGGATTGATACGGTTCATGTCGCGCTTGGCGCCCGCGCCTATGATGTGCGGATCGGCGCGGGGCTGATTGCCCGGGCGGGGGAGGAGATCCGGCCCCTTCTCCGGCGGCCGCGCGTGGCGGTGATCACCGATGAAACCGTGGGACCACTGCATCTTGAGGCATTGCGGGCGGGCCTTGGCGACATTGCGCTGACCGCGCTCGCGCTGCCGGCGGGCGAGGCAACCAAGGGCTGGCCCGAATTCAGCCGGGCGGTCGAATGGCTTTTGTCCCAGAAGGTCGAACGCAAGGATGTGGTCGTCGCTTTCGGCGGCGGTGTCATCGGCGATCTGGTGGGGTTCGCGGCCGCCGTCCTGAGGCGCGGCGTGCGTTTCGTACAGATACCGACCACCCTGCTTGCGCAGGTGGACAGTTCGGTCGGCGGCAAGACCGGGATCAATTCCGCGCATGGCAAGAACCTGATCGGTGCCTTCCACCAGCCCGCGCTCGTGCTGGCCGATATCGAGGTTCTGGGCACGCTCGCCCCCCGCGACTTCCTCGCGGGCTATGGCGAGGTGGTGAAATACGGGCTTCTGGGCGATGCCGCCTTCTTCGACTGGCTGGAAGTTCACGGACCGTCGGCCGCCAAGGGCGATCTTGCGGCGCGGCAGGAGGCCGTTACCCATTCGGTGACCATGAAGGCGCGGATCGTGGAACGCGACGAGACCGAGGAGGGCGAGCGCGCGCTCCTCAATCTCGGCCACACCTTCTGCCACGCGCTCGAGGCCGCAACCGGCTATTCCGGCCGGCTTCTGCATGGCGAAGGGGTGGCGGTCGGCTGCGCGCTGGCGTTCGAACTGTCGCAGCGCCTCGGCCTTTGTTCGCAAGAAGCGCCGAGCCGGGTGCGCGCGCATCTGAAGGCGATGGGCATGAAATGCGACCTCGCCGACATCCCGGGCGATCTGCCGGGGGCCGAGGGGCTGATCGCGCTGATGGGGCAGGACAAGAAGGTGGTGGATGGTCGCCTGCGCTTCATCCTCGCCCGCGGCATTGGCGAGGCCTTCGTGGCAGATGGCATCGATATGGCGGTCGTCCGGTCCTTGCTGGAAGAGGCGCTGGCGGGGCGATAGGCCGTCAGGCGTAGCGGGTACGCCCGGGCGTCTGCGTTGCCTTTGAAAAAGGACCGGG
Organism: Paracoccaceae bacterium; assembly: GCA_041397305.1. Classification (GTDB taxonomy): domain Bacteria; phylum Pseudomonadota; class Alphaproteobacteria; order Rhodobacterales; family Rhodobacteraceae; genus TMP-24. The sequence continues at coordinate 69,914 of JAWKWX010000004.1, forward strand.
GCCTCGCGGCCCCGGCAAGTTTCCCTTTCGGGCCTCAGGAAATCGGGAAATCAGGAATTCAGCTCGTAGGCGCGCTCGCCGTGGCTTGATAGGTCGAGGCCGTTATGTTCGGCCTCCTGGTCGACCCGCATCGGGAAGGCCAGCGCGGTGAGCCTGGCCAGCACAAAGCTCGCGCCCAGCGTCCAGGCGCCGACGATGAGCAGGGCGCCCGCCTGTGCCGTCCAGCTTGCGGCGCCAAGGGCCGCGATCGTCAGCGTGCCGAAGATGCCGCCGACGCCATGGACGGCAAAGACATCGAGCGTATCGTCGATCTTCAGCCGGTTGCGGACCAGCGCCACCGCCTCCTGACAGAGGATGCCCGCGATCCCGCCGATCAGCAGCGCCGCCCAGGGGCCGACATAGCCCGAGGCGGGGGTGATCGAGGCGAGCCCGGCGATGGTGCCGGTGACGATACCGACAAGCGAGGCGCGGCCGAACTTCACCCGCTCCCACAAGGCCCAGCTCAGCGAGGCGCTCGCGGCCGACAGATGCGTGACGGTGATCGCCATCGCCGCCTGACCGTTCGCGGCGAGTGCCGAGCCGCCATTGAACCCGAACCAGCCGACCCAGAGAAGCCCCGCGCCGATCGCCACCAACCCCGGCGCGTGGGGCGGTGTGGTGCGGTTGCGGCGCGGCCCGATCATCGCGGCGAGAAGGAGGGCGGCAAGACCCGCCGTCTCATGCACCACGATTCCGCCCGCGAAATCCTTGGTGCCCGTGTCGCCGAAAATCCCGCCGTCGGCCATGAAACCGCTGCCCCAGATCCAGTGGGCGACCGGCGCATAGACGATGAGCATCCAGAGCGCCGAGAAGACCAGAACGAAGGCGAAGGACACACGTTCGGCAAAGGCGCCGAGGAAAAGGGCAGGGGTGATGATCGCAAAGGTCATCTGGAAGGCGAAGAAGGCAGTTTCCGGCAGGGCGCCGGTCAGCGTCTCGGTCGTGACACCCGAAAGGCCTGCCCGCGCGAGGCCGCCCCAGAAGCCGCCCCAGCTGCCCCCGGTGCCGCCGAAAGCGATGCTGTAGCCCGCCAGAAACCACAGGACGCTCATCAGCGCCGCGATGGCGAAACATTGCATGAAGACGGAAAGCACGTTCCGTGCCCTGACCAGCCCGCCGTAGAACAGCGCCAGCCCCGGCAGCGTCATCATCAGAACAAGCGCCGTGGCGAAAAGGACGAAGGCGGTATCGGCAGCGGACATGCGTTTCTCCGGTCGGGAATGGTCGCAAGCGGCAGAAAGCCGGTTCCCGCTGCCCGCGAAAGCGGCATGCGTGCCGACGATGCCCAAAACGGGTGCAGTTCGCCGATCGCCCGAAAAATGGGCGCATCCGCTTGGCAGGTGCCGGAAGGCTGGGCGTCCGGAAAAGTCAGAGTGCGGAGAGCAGAAGCGCCAGCGCGCGATCCACGGTCCGCGACCGGACGGACGCGCGGCCCAACGAGCCGAAATCGACGGTCTCTGTGCGAGTCTCTCTTCCCGCGGCGGCGAGCCCGAAACAGACCCGGCCTTCGGGCTTGAACTCTGACCCGCCCGGCCCGGCGATACCGGTGACGGCGACCGCAAGCGTGGCCTGCGACCGGGCCAGCGCGCCCTCGGCCATTTCCCGCGCCACCGCCTCGCTGACCGCGCCATGGGCGTCGAGCGTCGCGGCCCTGACGCCGAGCATCGCCTGTTTGGCCGGGTTCGAATAGGTCACGAAACCCCGGTCAAAGATTGCCGACGACCCGGCGACATCGGTGATCGCCGCGGCGATCATGCCGCCGGTGCAGCTTTCGGCGGTGGCGATCGTCGCGCCCGCTTCCCGGGCTTTCTCCAGCAGTGTGATGGCGGCCGGGCGCATATCAGGACCATAGAAGCGGCGCGTGCCAGGCCACGCCCGCCGCCAGTGTCGCAAGCCCGGCAAAGAGCCCGGCCCAGAGATCGTCGAGCATCACCCCCGCCGCGTCGCCCCGTGCGTCGGCCCGGCCGACGAGCCAGGGCTTCCAGATGTCGAAGAGCCGGAAGAACAGGAACGCAGCCAGCGGCGCGGGCCAGGGCAGCCAGCCCTCCCAGCCGCGCGCCCAGAAGGCCAGCGACGGCAGCAGAAGCGCGAGCCACTGGCCCGCCACCTCGTCGATCACCACTTCTGACGGATCGTCGCCGGGCCGGTCGGCCAAGAGCCGGGTGCAGGCAGCGAAACCCGCCCAGGTGACGGCCAAGGTCGCCAGGAAGAGCCCCGGAAAGCCCGCGTGCCGGTCGATCGCCCAACCCAGAAGCACCGCGCCAAGCGAGCCCCAGGTGCCGGGCGCGGGGCGCATCAGGCCAAGGCCGAAGAACGTGGCGAGAAGCCGGGTCATGCCGATACCAGTGTCGCGGTCGCCAGCGCCGCAATCCCTTCCTCGCGCCCGGTGAAGCCCAGCCGTTCCGAGGTCGTGGCCTTCACGCTGATCCGCCCCGTCTCGACCCCGAGGATCGCGGCCAGACGCGCCTGCATCGCCGCCGCATGCGGTCCGATCTTTGGCCGTTCGCAGACGATGGTCACGTCGGCATTGGCGATCCTGTAACCGCGCCCGGCGGCCAGCTGCCCGGCGTGGGCCAGGAAGATCTCTGACGCGGCGCCCTTCCACTGAGGGTCGGAGGGCGGGAAATGCCTGCCGATATCGCCCTCGGCCAAGGCGCCATAGATCGCATCGGTCAGGGCATGCATGGCGACATCGGCATCGGAATGGCCAAGAAGCGCGCGGTCATGCGGCAGTTTCACCCCGCAGAGCCAGACATGATCGCCTGCCGTGAAGGCATGCACGTCATAGCCATTGCCCAGACGCACATCCATGGCACGGACCTTCCGTTCTGCCCGGGCGAAGTCGGCCGGGTACGTGATCTTGAAATTCTCTTCCTCGCCCTCGACCATGGCCACCGGAAGGCCGTAGGCCAGGGCCACTTCCACATCGTCGGCCGCGCCGCCCGGATGGGCGCGATGCGCCTCGAGGATCGCCGGAAAGCGGAAGCCCTGCGGCGTCTGCGCCCGGAAAAGCCCCTCGCGGGCCCGAAGCCCGGTGACCCGGCCCGCCGCCCCCTGCCAGAGCGCGTCTGTCACGGCCAGCCCCGGCGCCGCGCCCGCGTGACTTTCCAGGGCTGCGATCACCCGCCGGGTCAGGGCCCTCGACGGAAAGGGGCGGGCACCGTCATGGATCAGAACCCGGGTGACCGCCGATCCCTCCAGCGTCTCGAGCGCATTGCAGACCGATGTCGCCCGCGTCCCGCCGCCCGCGACAAGGGTTGCTCGCCCCCCGGTCAGGGCCAGACCGCGAACCATATCTTCGGGATGAAGCGTCAGGATGATCCGGCCAGACCCTTCGAAGGCCGCGAGCGTATGGGCGAGCACCGGCTTTCCGGCAACAGCGCGCCATTGCTTCGGCTCGTCGCCGCCCGCCCGCGTGCCGCGTCCGGCGGCGGTGATGATGATCGCGAGCGTTTCGTCCACGAAGCTCCCTTTCGTCTCTCGTTCCGGGTCTAGCTGCTCTCCTCCCGCCAGACAAGCTGCAGCCGGGCCGCACCCGCGACCCGAGGTCTGCCCTGCACCCGGAACGGGCACACTGCCGGGTCGCAACATTTTGCCCGGACGCGCGGCGTACCGGTATCGGGTCGCCCAATTTCTGTGCAGTGGAAGAAACGCCACCAAAAGTCGCGATATTCGATTGCCGGGCCGCGGTCCGGGCGGTATCAGGCAGTGTCTTTGCACAAGGATTAGGCATTTGCCCCTCGCCCTCGCAGGCCTGACGCTCGAGCCGGCCGTGTTTCTCGCGCCGATGGCCGGGATCACCGATCTGCCGTTCCGGCGGGTGGTGGCGCGTTTCGGCGCGGGGCTTCTGGTGTCCGAAATGGTGGCCTCGGGCGAGATGATCACCGAAAACCCCTCCGTCCGCGCCAGGGCGCGGACCGATCTGGGCCTTGGTGACGGGGCGCTGCCCACGTCCGTCCAGCTTGCGGGCCGCGAGGCCCACGCCATGGCGGAGGCCGCGCGGCGGGTGGCCGACATGGGCGCGCGGATCATCGACATCAACATGGGTTGCCCGGCCAAGCAGGTGACTGGCGGTGCCTCGGGCGCGGCCCTCATGCGAAACATCGACCATGCCCTGACGCTGATCGAGGCGGTCGTGGGCGCGGTCGATCTGCCGGTCACGCTGAAATGCCGCCTGGGCTGGGATCGCGATTGCCTGAATGCGGCCGCGCTTGCCCGCCGGGCCGAAGGCGCGGGCATCCGGATGCTGACCGTCCATGGCCGCACACGCGCCGATTTCTACAAGGGTCGGGCCGACTGGGCGGCGATCCGCGAGGTGGTCGAGAGCGTCGCAATCCCGGTGATCGCCAATGGCGACATCACCTCGCCGTCCGCCGCGCGCGAGGCGCTTCGCCTTTCGGGCGCGGCCGGCGTGATGGTCGGGCGCGGTGCGCAGGGCGCGCCCTGGCGGCTGGCCGAGATCGCGCATGCGATCTATGGCACGCCTGCGCCGGATGCGCCGCAGGGTGCCGCGCGCGCGGCTCTTGTCGCCGACCATCACGAAGCGATCCTGTCCTTCTATGGCCGCGATCTGGGGCTGCGCGTCGCGCGCAAGCATCTTGGCTGGTATGCGGACGAGGCCGGGATCGACCCTTCCCTCCGCGCCAGGATGATGGTCTCGCTTCGGCCGGAGGAGGTCCATGCCCTGATCGCTGACGCCTTTTCCGCCGCGCCCGTATGCGAGGCCGCCTGATGGATCCGGCGCCCGACAGGCTCTGGGTGTCGCTGCCGGTTCCGGCGTTCCTGATCGGGCCGGGCGGCTTGACCGCAGGGGTCAATCCGGCGGGTGAGGAATTCATGAATGCCTCCGCGAAGGCGCTTGCAGGCCAGCCTCTCTTCGATCGGCTGGCAATCGACGCGCCGCTGGAAGAGGCCTTCGCCCGGATGCGCGAGGGTCATTCGACGCTGCACATCAACGATGTCGAGGTCGGTACCGGCGACCGCGCGCCCATCCTGTGCAATATCCAGGCCGCGCCGCTCCTGGGTGTGCCCGACACGATCCTGCTGCTGATCGCGCCGCGCGAATTCGCCGACCGGCTCGGCCGGGCGCAGGGGCTGAAGAAATCGGCGCGGTCTGCCATCGGCATGGCCGACATGCTGGCGCATGAGATCAAGAATCCGCTGGCCGGGATCAGCGGCGCGGCGCAGCTTCTGGGCATGAACCTTTCGCCCGACGACCGGGAGCTCGTGGAACTGATCCTCGGCGAGACGCACCGGATCGTGAAGCTTCTCGAACAGGTCGAACAGTTCGGCCATCTGCGCCCGCCCGAACGGCGCGCCGTCAATATCCACGATGTTCTCGACCGCGCCCGCCGCTCGGCGGAGCTTGGATTTGCCGCGAACATGCGTTTTGTCGAGGAATTCGACCCGTCCTTGCCGCCGGTCTGGGCCGATCCCGACCAACTGACGCAGGTGTTCCTGAACCTTCTGAAGAACGCGGCCGAAGCCTCAGGCGACAAGGGCGGCACGATCCGGATCCGCACCTTCTACGACCTCACCCTGCGGCTGAGGCGCGAGGACGGGAGCCGCGCTCTGCCCCTGCAGGTCGAGATCACCGACGACGGGCCGGGCATTCCGCTGGGCATGATCGAGGACATATTCGATCCTTTCGTCTCGGGCCGAGAAAACGGTACCGGCCTCGGCCTCGCGCTTGTCTCGCGCATCATCGCCGATCACGAGGGCTGGGTCGGCGTCGACAGCCAGCCCGGCCGCACCACATTCCGCATTGCGCTGCCCAAGGCGCGAGAGGAGGCTTGAAATGGACGGCACCGTCCTTGTTGCCGACGACGACCGCACGATCCGCACGGTCCTGACCCAGGCGCTCACGCGCGCGGGCTGCCGGGTGCATGCGACCTCGTCGATGGTCACGCTGATGCGCTGGGTCGAGGAGGGCAAGGGCGATCTGGTCATCTCCGATGTCGTCATGCCCGACGGCAACGGGCTTCAGGCGCTGCCCGAGATCGCGCGCCAAAGGCCCGGCCTGCCGGTGATCATCATCTCGGCCCAGAACACGATCGTGACCGCGATCCAGGCCGCCGAGGCCGAGGCCTGGGACTATCTGCCGAAACCTTTCGATCTGCCCGACCTGATGAAACGGGCCGCACGCGCGCTCGACGTGCAGCGGCGGCGCGGCCCGGCGCCCGCGCCCACCACCCCGCGCGAAATCGAAAGCGATCTGCCTCTGGTGGGGCGGACGGCGGCGATGCAGGCGCTGTACCGGCTTGTCGCCAAGGTGATGAACGCCGATCTGCCGGTGCTGATCACCGGCGAATCTGGCACCGGCAAGACGCTTGTCGCCCGCGCGATCCACGATTTTTCCGACCGCCGCTCGGCACCCTTCGTGACCGCTCAGATGGCCGACATGAAGGCAATCGACGGCCCGGCGGCGCTTCTGGCCAAGGCGAAGGGCGGCACGCTGGTCTTCGACGAGATCGCCGATTTCGACAGCGAGGCGCAGGGAAGGATCGTGCGGATGCTCGACGCGCTTCCCGAACCGGGCCCGAGGATCGTCGCCACCTCTCAGGCCGATCTGGCGGAGCGGCTCGTGGCGGGGCAGCTGCGCAAGGACCTCTATTTCCGGCTGGGGGGCGTGACGCTTGCCGTGCCCGCGCTCCGCGAGCGTGTCGAGGATATCCCGCTGCTGGCAGACCATTTCCTCGCGCGGGCCGCGCGCGACGGGGCAGGGGACAAGCGGTTTGCGCCAGAAGCGGCGGATCTGATCCGCACGTATCCCTGGCCGGGTAATGTACGGCAGCTGGAAAACACCGTGAAGCGGCTCGCGGTGACCGCGCCCGGCGCCGATATCACGCGTGCAGAGGTCGAGGCGGCACTGACCGGCCAGACGGCCGAGCCGCCGCGCGCGGCCGAGGGCGAGAAGCTTTCCACCTCGGTTGCCCGGCACCTCAGCCGCTATTTCGACCTGCATGGCGGCGCTCTGCCGCCGCCGGGGCTTTACGACCGGATCCTGCGCGAAATCGAAGTGCCGCTCATCGAGATCGCACTTGGCGCGACCGGCGGCAACCAGGCCAGATGTGCCGATCTTCTCGGCATCAACCGCAATACTTTGCGCAAGAAGATCACCGACCTCGATATCCGCGTGACAAGGCGGCGCAAGCTGATGTAAAAGGGCAACAGAACCTGTGGCGCATCGGCATCATGCCGCAAGGGACCACGGGCAGATGTAGGCACCAGCGGTAGCCGCCGGACAGCGGAGAGAGTGGATCCCCTTGCAAGGGCTCGGTCGGATATGGACATGGGAGAAACTGTCGCGGCTCAGGCGGCAGCGGCGGGTCCAGAACGCGGTGACGATCGCGCTTGTGGCGCTGGGTCCGGTTCTGGCGTTCGCGACATTCGTGATCCTCGGTCCGATGGCGCAGGGCGCGGAATCGGATTGGCTCCGTCTGATCCTCCTGGCCGACCTCGTCTATTTCCTTCTGCTTGCCGGCCTCGTTCTCACGCGTCTTGCCGGAATGATCGCGGCGCGCCGGGCGAAATCGGCAGGTTCGCGCCTTCACCTGCGCCTCACCAGCATGTTCGCGGGCGTGGCGCTGGTGCCGACGGTGCTGGTGGCGATCTTCGCGGGCCTGACCGTCAATATCGGCCTTGAGGGCTGGTTTTCCGACCGGGTGAGAAGCGTTGTCGGCACCTCTCTCGAGGCTGCCGAGGCCTATCAGGACGAACATCGCCGCGACCTCGATGTCGATACGCGGGCGCTTGCCAATTTTCTTGATCAGAACAAGCAGGCGGCCTTCCTGATATCCGATGCCGAGGTGCGGCAACTCCTGACCGACGGCCAGACCCGCATCCAGCGGGGCCTGCGCGAGGCCTATGTGATCGACGGGGCGGGCGAGATCAGGGCGCGTGGCGACCGGTCCTATCTGTTTGACTTCGAAAAACCCACGGCAGACGAATTGGCGCGCGCAGCCAAGGGCGAGCTGGTCCTGATCGAGGACTGGGACAACAACGAGTTCAGGGCGCTGGACAAGCTTGACGCGTTCACCGACCGCTATCTCTACGTCAGTCGAAATGTTGACGGCAAGATATTGAATCTGCTGGATAACACGCGGGAAACGGTCGGGCTATACCAACAGCTGGAGGCGACGCGCGGACGGGTGATATTCGAGTTCGGGCTCGTCTATCTCGGCTTCGCGCTGATCCTGATCCTCGCCGCGATCTGGATGGGGCTATGGATTGCCGAGCGGCTGGCGCGCCCGGTCGGGCGGCTTGCGGGCGCGGCGCAGCGGGTTGGCGCGGGCGATCTGGGCGTGCAGGTGATCGAGGAGCCGGGCGACGACGAGATCGCCATGCTCGGGCGCCTTTTCAACCAGATGACCCGCCAGCTTTCAAGCCAGCGCGAGGCGCTGATGGACAGCCACCGCCAGACCGAAGACCGGCGACGGCTGTTCGATTCGGTCCTGTCGTCGGTGACGGCCGGTGTTGTTGGCCTTGATGCAGCTGGGCGCGTGGATTTCATGAACCGCGCCGCCATGCGCCTTCTGGCGCTGGAGCAGGAGCGCGATCACGGCCGCCTCCTGTCGGAGGCCGTGCCGGAATTCGGCGCGCTTTTCGAGCGGCTGCGCGAAGGCAGGGGCGGGGTCGCGCAGGAGGAAATCAAGGTCAGCCGCGCGGGGCGGCTCGAGAGCCTTCTGGTGCGCATGGCGATGCGGCAGAACGAGGATGGCGGCCTGGAAGGTTATGTGGTGGCCTTCGATGACGTGACCGAGCTTGTCAGCGCGCAGCGCATGGCGGCCTGGGGTGATGTTGCCCGCCGGATCGCGCATGAGATCAAGAACCCGCTGACGCCGATCCAGCTGTCGGCGGAGCGTATCCGCCGCAAGTTCTCGCCGCTCGTCGGCGACCAGTCCGACCAGCTGGAACAGATGACCGATGTCATCGTGCGCCAGACCGGCGACCTCAGGCGCATCGTCGACGAATTTTCCAAGTTCGCCCGCATGCCGGAACCGGACCGCCGCGATCATGATCTGGCGAAGCTGATGCGCGACGCGGTGGCCCTGCAGGAGGGCGCGCTGCACGGCGCCCGGCTGACCGCCGATCTGCCGGGTGGCCCGGTGGTCGTGGAACTGGATGCGACGATGATCTCGCAGGCGGTGACGAACCTGATCAAGAACGCAGGCGAAGCGGTTGAATCGCTTCAGGAACGCGGTGCCCCTGAAGGCTATGCGCCCGAGGTGCGCGTCAGCATGCATGTCGAGGGCGATCAGATCACGATCCGCATCGCCGACAATGGCACCGGCCTGCCCGAGGATCGCGCTCGGCTTTTCGAGCCCTACGTGACGACGCGCGAGAAGGGGACGGGCCTTGGCCTGCCGATCGTCAAGAAGATCATCGAGGAGCATGGCGGCACGCTGACGCTGACCGATGCGCCGGTGTTCGAAGGGGCGGCGCACGCAGGTGCGCTTGCCGAAATCAGGTTGCCGCGCGCCCGGACGCAGGCGCGCGCGGTGAAGGAAAGGGCGGCGGAAGCCGCAGGAGGAGTGGCATGAGCGATATTCTGATCGTCGATGACGAACGCGACATTAGGGAACTGATCGCGGATATCCTGCGTGACGAAGGCTTCACCACGCGACTCGCCGGCAATTCCGACGAGTGCATGGACGAGATCAACAGCGAACCGCCGGCACTGATGATCCTCGATATCTGGCTGAAGGACAGCCGGATGGACGGGATCGACATCCTGAAGACGGTGAAGCGTGACAATCCGGACATTCCGATCATCATCATCTCGGGCCACGGCAATATCGAGATCGCGGTCGCGGCGATCAAGCAGGGCGCCTATGACTTCATCGAGAAGCCGTTCAACATCGACCAGCTGACCGTGGTCGTGCGCCGCGCGATGGAGACCTCGCGCCTGAGGCGCGAGAATGCCTCGCTCCGCCGCCGCGAAACCTCGCCGCAGGAAATGATCGGCCAGTCGCCCGCCTTTCGCACGCTGAAATCGAACCTCGACAAGGTGACGAAATCGAACGCCCGGGTGATGCTGACCGGCGAGCCGGGGACCGGCAAGGAACTCGCCGCCCGCTACATCCACGCCAATTCGAACCGCGCGAGCGCGCCGTTCGTCACCGTTGCCTCCGCCTCGATCGAGCCGGAGCGGATGGAAGAGGTGCTCTTCGGCCGCGAGACGCCCGAACGGGGGGTGGAAAAGGGCCTTCTGGAACAGGCGCATGGCGGGTTCGTCTATTTCGACGAGGTGGCGGACATGCCGCTTGGCACCCAGTCGAAGATCCTGCGCGTGTTGACCGAACAGCAGTTCACCCGGGTCGGCGGGGCCGACAAGGTGCGGGTCGATCTGCGGGTGATCTCCTCGACCACCCGGGCGCTTCCCAACGAGATCGCCGCAGGACGCTTCCGGCAGGAGCTTTATGACCGGTTGAATGTGGTGCCGATCGCGGTCCCGTCGCTTGACGACCGGCGCGAGGATATTCCGCTGATCGCCCGCCATTTCATCGACCATCTGAACCGCGCACAGGGGCTGCCCGCGCGCGCGCTTTCGGAAGAGACCGATGCCGTGATGCAGACGATGGACTGGCCCGGCAATATACGCCAGCTCAGGAACGCGATCGAAGGCGCGCTGATCCTTGGCGATGCGGGCCGCCCGATCGAGCCCCACGACCTGCCGGGCCACGCGCCCACGGACGCCGACGACAGCCGGATCACCCTGACCGGCGGGCTTGCCACGCTTCCCCTGCGCGAGGCGCGCGAGCTGTTCGAGCGCGAATATCTCCTGACCCAGATCAACCGGTTCGGCGGCAACATCAGCCGGACGGCGGCCTTCGTCGGCATGGAAAGGTCCGCCCTGCATCGCAAGCTGAAGTCGCTTGGCGTGGTCACGACCAGCAAGTCCGGCGCCCGGATGGCGCATTTCGAGGAAGAAGAGGAAGAGGTCTGATCAATTTTCTCACGGCCGATTGGCCAGCGCTTGAAAACGCTGCGTTTTTGCACTGGCGAAAGAAAAATACTTCGGCATACTTGGCCCAAGTCTCCGGAGCGCCACCGTGGGGCGAATAAAGCGCTTATAAGAAACGAGGCATAACCAATGGCCGCCGACAAACAGAATTTGCAGGACGCCTTTCTCAATCAGGTCCGCAAGACCAAGGTTTCCGTCACCATCTTTCTCATCAATGGCGTGAAGCTGCAGGGTGTGATCACCTGGTTTGACAATTTCTGCGTCCTCCTGCGCCGGGACGGCCAGTCGCAGCTGGTCTACAAGCACGCGATCTCGACCATCATGCCCGGTCAGGCGATTTCGCTGTACGAGGGCGAAGACTGAAACCGACCGACCGCCGCGAGGGGGACGAGGGGCGCGCGGACGTGACGCGCGCTTTCGTGCTGCATCCCGACATGAAGTCCGACCGACGCCGGGCGCCCGAACTGGCGCTGGCGGAGGCCGTGTCGCTTGCCGCGGCGCTGCCCGACCTTGACGTGGTCGGCGCCGAGGTCGTGCGCCTGCCGAAGGCGCAGGCCGGCATGCTGTTCGGCTCGGGCAAGATTGCCGAACTGAAGGGCCGCTTCGCCGACCTCGATGTTGCCCTGGCGCTGGTCGACGGCCAGGTCAGCCCGATCCAGCAGCGCAATCTCGAAAAGGAATGGGGGGTGAAGCTCCTCGACCGCACCGGGCTGATCCTCGAGATCTTCGGTGACCGGGCGCGGACCCGCGAAGGCGTGCTGCAGGTGGAACTGGCGGCGCTGACCTATCAGCGCTCGCGCCTTGTCCGGGCCTGGACCCACCTTGAGCGGCAGCGCGGCCGGTCGGGTTTCGGCTTCGTCGGCGGCCCGGGCGAGACGCAGATGGAGGCGGACCGCCGCGCCATCGACGACGAGGTGGTGAAGATCCGCCGCCAGCTGGAAAAGGTGGTGAAGACCCGCGAACTGCACCGCGCCGCGCGCCGCAAGGTGCCCTTCCCGATCGTGGCGCTGGTGGGCTATACCAACGCGGGGAAATCGACGCTTTTCAACCGCATGACTGGCGCCGATGTGCTGGCCAAGGACATGCTTTTTGCCACGCTCGACCCGACGATGCGCGGCGTCACGCTGCCCACGGGGCGCAAGGTGATCCTGTCGGACACGGTGGGTTTCATCTCTGACCTTCCGACCCAGCTCGTCGCCGCCTTTCGCGCCACACTGGAGGAAGTTCTGGAGGCCGACCTCATCCTTCATGTCCGCGACATCGCCCATCCCGAGACCGAGGAACAGGCGGCGGACGTGGCCGACATCCTCGCAAGCCTCGGGGTCGATGAGGGCGTGCCGTTGATCGAGGTCTGGAACAAGATCGACCTTCTGTCGCCCGAAACCCGCGCGGCCCTGACGGTGCAGGATGCACGCACCCCCGGCATCCAGGCGGTCAGCGCCTTGACCGGCGAGGGTCTGCCCGGCCTTTTCGCTTCGATCACCGAAGCGCTCGACGAGGAACGGATCGAGGAGGCACTGACGCTTCCCTTCACCGCAGGGCGCGCGCGGGCCTGGCTGCATGATCAGGGGATCGTTCTAGCCGAAGCAGACAGCGATGCGGGCCATATGATCCGCGTCCGCTGGACCCGCCGCCAGAAGGAGGCGTTCGCACGGCTTTGAGAGGCCCCGGCTGGGTGGCCGGGGCGTCGCCGGTCACTTCTGAACGGCCGTGACGATGATCTCGACCAGATAGTCGGGGGTCGCGAGTTTCGCTTCGCCGGTCGCGCGCGCTGGTGCGTGCCCCGCCGCGACCCAGGCGTCCCAGACCGCATTCATCTCGGCAAAGCCGCTCATGTCCGCGAGCCAGATCTGGGCGCGCAGGATGCGGGTCTTGTCCGACCCGGCCAGCGCCAGAAGCCGGTCGATCTCGGCCAGGATCTGGGTCGTCTGGCTTGCCACGCTGCCGCCGGGTTCGCCGACGACGCCTGCCAGATAGACGATACCGTTATGGATGACGGCCTGCGACATGCGCTTGCCGGGTTCGAGCCGGGTAATCTCGCCCATTCTATGCCTCCTTGATGGTGCGGACAGGCCATAGCCGCTCGGCGCGCCGGTGGCCAGAGGCAAGCGGAGGGACTGGAGCGGGTGAAGGGAATCGAACCCTCGTATTCAGCTTGGGAAGCTGCTGCTCTGCCATTGAGCTACACCCGCATGCGCGCTGAGAGGTATGTCAGTCGCGGCGCGGCGTCAAGACGGCTAAGCTTGCGCGCCCGGCGTCGCTTTCGGGCATGAAGCGGCGGGCGGGGCGGCCTTAGGCTGCGCAGGAACGCGGGAGGTACAAGTGCCGAAGATCGTAAGACTGGAAAGTTTCGCCGACGAATTCGTCTGTTTCGTGAAGGCGACCGCCGAGGATGGCGCGGTGGGCTGGGGCCAGACCTCGACCTACAATGCCGACATCACGCAACAGGTCTTTCACCGCCAGGTGGCCCCCCATGCGCTTGGGTCGGCCTGCGAGGATATCCTCGGGCTGGTGCAAAGGATCGAGGAGAAGGAGCACAAATATCCCGGGTCCTACCGCTGCCGGGCGCTGGCGGGGCTCGACACGGCGCTGTGGGACATGCGCGGGCGGCGCGAGGGCAGGCCGGTCGTCGAACTTCTGGGCGGCAAGGCCCGCCCGATCCGCGCGTATGCCTCCTCGATGAAGCGCGACATCACGCCCGAGGACGAGGCGGCGCGCCTTGTCCGGCTGCGCGACGAACAGGGGTTTGACGCGTTCAAATGGCGCGTCGGCGCGGAATGCGGCCGCGATGTGGACGAATGGCCGGGCCGGACCGAGGCGGTGATCCCGACCGTCGCCCGCGCGCTGGGTGATGGTGTCGCGAAGCTCGTCGATGCCAATTCCGGCTTCTCGGTCAAGCGTGCCATCGACGTGGGTAAGCGCCTGCAGGACAACGGAATTTCGCATTTCGAAGAGCCGGTGCCCTATTGGGATATTGAAGCCACGCGAAAGGTCACCGATGCGCTCGACCTCGACGTGACCGGGGGCGAGCAGGACTGGGACCTCGCGACCTGGGAACGGATGATGGCCACGGGCGCGGTGAATGTCGTCCAGCCCGACGTGATGTATATGGGCGGCCTTTCCCGCACGCTTCTCGTCTGCGAGATGGCCGCGCGCCGCGGGCTGCCGGTGACGCCGCATTCGGCCAACCTGTCGCTGGTGACGATCTGCACGATGCACCTGCTGGGGGCGATTCCGAACGCGGGGAAATACCTCGAATTTTCGATCGAGGGGCCGGACTATTACCCCTGGCAGCAGGACCTGTTCCTTGACACGCCTTTCGCCGTCGAGGCCGGACGGCTGCGGATTCCGGAGGGCCCGGGCTGGGGGGTGGACATCAACCCCGACTGGCTGGCGCGGGCCAGCTATCGGGAGAGCCGCCTCGGCTAGACCGGCGCGCGCATCGCAGCTCAATCTGCCCGGGGGGCGGGACAAGCCGTCAGGCATCCGTCCCGCCGCCGCCCCGCAGGCGTATGGCATCCGTCCCGACACTGTCGGGACGGGCGGCGCGGTGGAGGGGGGAGAGCGGGCGGACCCGGCGGGGGCTCGGGGCGGTGCTGACCCGGTCGGGGGCGCCGGGGGCGCTGCACGGGCCGACCATTCCCGCCGCCCTCCGCCCCGCGGCCACGGCGCTCGGCCTGATCGGAGCAAATCCTGTGGGGCCGGTTAGGGTTGGGGTTGGGCGGGGTAGGAGTGGGCCTCGGGGGAAACCGCGGAGGCCTGGGAGGAGGTGCGGGGTGGCCGCCGTCGGGAGGGTTGGAATGGGGAAGAGTGCCGAGGTGGACCTCGGCCTACGGCGTGGAAGTGGCGGGGTGGAGCCACCCCATACCGAAGGATAGTGCGCTCAAGCGCACCCTACGCCCGGAGGGCTGGTTCAAGGGGCGGTTCCCTTGACAGGGCCTTCGCGCGGGCTGACGAAGATAGCAACTTTACTTGGAATGCGCTCGTCATCAGCCAATACTGTGAGCGTTACGGAGCCGATGGGAACATCAAGCTCCAATATGCGTTGCAACTGCGAAGTCACCACCGCTATTTTGCCTCCTGGTGTCGTGATCTTCCCGCAATAGACTTGCTTCAATCCCTTCGCGATAGGGCTCTCAGTCGCCAACGAAACCTCGGTTTCCCCATCTGCCTCGGGTAAGGTTCCGACAGAAACGCAGGTGTCCGTTGCGGCTGCTAACTTGCCATCCGCATACTCAGGTATTGTAACGCCTCGATTGGTCGGATCAAAAACGAAAAGGATGGCGTTCGGTGGGCTAAGGACAGCGTTTAGCATCATTCTTAGGCCCGTCGTAACAACTCTTGAAGCGTCTCTCCGCCCTGTCGGCGCATACAGTCGATGCAGTGTGGATAGAACTCCTTCGTCTCGTCAAGTGCCTGCGGGGGTTGATGATCGACAATAGCGTTTCCGCTCTTGGTCCCGGGATCTTTTGTGCCACAAGTGTGGCAGCCATGCTCTTTGAAGATGTCGTTGATTTGCTGCTGTTCCGTAGCAGTCGGTTTGCCCATATGTCCGGGGATCGACTCCTTAGCAAATGGTCCTGGTCTCAGGGTCGTCCTCTTGGGTGCATCGGAGACTACCTTCGCTATATCCTTTACGGAAGGGGCCTTCCTCGTGAGTGCGCTCGCAACCCTCCCCAGAAAGCCGCCTACAATTCTCTCGCCAGGAATCAGCCCCGCTGCGGCAAGCGCGGCACCACCTGCACTGCCCGCACGTGCACTACCAACCAGATCCCGCGCGGCACCGAGGGGAGATAGATCAACCGCTGTGCGCACCGCAGAGGCAGCCGCAGCCTTGATATCCGCCTTCATTCTCTCCGCCGTGCCTTTGGCGTTGGCAGCCAAATCGACGTCTGACCGACCAGCTATTCGGCCTCCGAAAAGGTCCTTGATCAGATCGCCGAGTGTTCTGCCGGGATTGAATCTGCTATCTGTGGAGTAGTTCTGATGCCCTGTCGGGTCCTTCCCATTCACCGGATCGCCGAACGCATAGGAATACCGGTTCGTCCCAACCCCTTCCTGCATGACCTCCCACCAGTCGGACTGGACGAACATGCCGAGCCGTGGGTCGTAGTATCTGGCGTTGAGGTATTGGAGGCCTGCGTCGGCGTCGTAGCGTTCGCCGATATAGCCTTTGGCCTCGTTCAGAAGCGCGGTCCAGACGCCCTCGCTTGGTTCGCCATAGGGGCGGTAGGAGGAAGTCTCTGACTTCAGCCCCGGCGCGTTGGTGACGGCGCGGACGGAGCCGAGGCCGTCGTAATGCAGGATCGAGAGGACCGAGACCGGGGTGCCGTTATGGAGCCGCCGCACGAGGCGGAGGCCCGGGGCGGAGGCCGGGCGCGGGGTAGAGCGACTTCTGCCCGACCGACGCCCCGGCCCGCCGGTGCGGGCGCGCCTCACCCCTTGCCATGGTCGCCGCTCCGCCGGATCGCGGCCCCGCACCGGCGTCGCACCGCCTCTGGATGAGCGGCGGAGTTGGAAGCCCCGCCAACCGATGCTAGACTTGGGGAGAGGAAGGCGCTAAAGAGCCTGCCGTTAGCGCTAACAGCGCACGGAAACCGGAGCCCGGAGGGAACATGGTCTCGCGCGTCATTCCTGTCGAACCGTTCGATCTGGTGATTTTCGGTGGCACCGGCGATTTGGCGAAACGCAAGATCATCCCGGGCCTCTTCCGCCGCTATGTCGCGGGCCAGATCCCGGAAGAGGCGCGGATCGTCGGCGCGGCGCGGGGCGAGCTGGACGATCGGGGCTTCCGCGCGCTGGCCGCCGAGGCGATCGGGGAATTCGTCGATCAGGCCAAGCGGCAGGGCGATACGGTCGAACGGTTCCTCGCGCATCTGTCCTATGTCGCGGTCGATGCGAAGGGCGAAGGCGGTTGGGCCGCGCTCAAGACCAAGATGCGCCCGGACGTGACGCAGGCCTTCTATTTCTCGGTGGCGCCCGCGCTCTTCGGCGATCTGGCTGAACGCTTGCACCTGCATGGCATCGCCACGCCCGAGGCGCGGATCGTCGTGGAAAAGCCGTTCGGGCGCGATCTTGCCTCGGCCAAGGCGCTGAACGCCACGCTCGCCGCCCATTTCACCGAACATCAGATCTACCGGATCGACCATTATCTCGGCAAGGAAACCGTCCAGAACCTGATGGCGGTGCGCTTCGCCAACATCCTTTTCGAGCCGCTGTGGAACGCGCGCCATGTCGATCATGTGCAGATCACGGTGGCCGAGACGGTGGGCGTGGGCGGGCGCGGCGCCTATTACGACAAGTCGGGCGCCATGCGGGACATGGTGCAGAACCATATGATGCAGCTTCTCTGCCTCATCGCGATGGAGGCGCCCTACCGGTTCGACCCCGACGCGGTCAGGGACGAGAAGCTGAAGGTCATCCATGCGCTGGAGCCGGTCCGGCCCGAGGATATCGTGCGCGGCCAGTACCGTGGCACGAAGGAGGCGCCGTCTTACGCGCAGGACGCCGAGAATGCGGCCTCGACGACCGAAAGCTACGTGGCGCTGAAGGTCAATGTCGCCAACTGGCGCTGGAAGGGCACGCCCTTCTACCTGCGCACCGGCAAGAAGCTGCGCGCCCGCGCCTCGGAAATCGCGGTCGTGTTCAAGGAAGTGCCGCATTCGATCTTCGGCGAGGAAGAGGGCTGGCGCGAGAATGTGCTGTCGATCCGGCTGCAGCCGAACGAGGGGATGACGCTCTCGGTGATGATCAAGGAGCCGGGGCCGGGGGGCATGCGCCTGACCGAAGTGCCGCTCGACATGTCCTTCGCCGAGGCGCTGGGTGCCGATGGCGCCGATATTCCCGACGCCTATGAACGGCTGATCATGGATGTGATCCGCGGCAACCAGACCCTGTTCATGCGCGGCGACGAGGTCGAGGCCGCCTGGGCCTGGACCGATCCGATCATCGCCGGATGGGAAGGCCGCG
Source organism: Paracoccaceae bacterium (assembly GCA_041397305.1). Lineage (GTDB taxonomy): Bacteria > Pseudomonadota > Alphaproteobacteria > Rhodobacterales > Rhodobacteraceae > TMP-24. Next base: position 87,888 of record JAWKWX010000004.1, read on the forward strand.
GCGACAGGCCGAAGCTTTATGACGCAGGTTCGTCGGGGCCGGAGGATGCGCTGATGCTTCTCCATCGCGACGGGCGCCGCTGGCGGGAAATCCGCGAATGAAGTTCGTTTCCTATCCCGACCGCGACCTTCTGATGTTCTCGGTCGCCGATGCTGTGGCGAGCGATCTGCGCCTGGCGCTTGCGCAGACCGATAGGGCGAGCCTCACCGTTCCCGGCGGCACCACGCCGGGGCCGGTCTTCGACCTTCTGGCCGGGCTCGATCTTGGCTGGGACCGGGTGACGGTGATCCCAAACGACGAGCGCTGGGTGGGCGAGGATCACGAACGGTCGAACGCGCGGCTGATCCGCAAGCGGCTGATCCGGGGCCATGCGGCGCGGGCGCAGTTCGTTTCGCTTTTCGCCGACGCGCCCCAGCCGGAGCAGGCGATGGAAAGCGTGGCGGCCGCGGTTTCGCCGCACCTGCCGCTTGCGGTGGCGCTTCTGGGCATGGGGGCGGACCTGCACACCGCCTCGCTTTTCCCCGGCGCCGACCGGCTGGCCGAGGCGCTTGCCCCGGACGCCCCGGTCGCGCTGCCGATGCGGGCCGAGGCGGCGGGCGAGCCGCGCGTGACGCTGACCGCGCGCGTCCTTGCCGATGCGATGGCGATCCATGTGCTGATCGCCGGGGCCGACAAGCGCCGGGTCCTGGAAGAATCCGAAGGGCTGCCGCCCGACCGTGCGCCCATTCGCGCGCTTCTGGCGAATGCGACGGTTCATTGGGCGGAATGAGGGAAAGATGAGCCTCTGGGACGATCTGAAAAACCACGAACGCGACCGCGGCGATGTGACGATCCTGTCGCTCTTCGACCGGCCCGGCCGGGCAGGGGCCTTTTCGGCCGCGGCGGACGGGATGCTGCTCGACTATTCGAAGACGACGATCGATGCCCATGCCCGCGACCTTCTGATCCGTCTGGCGGAGGCCGCTCATGTCGCCTCGAAGCGCGAGGCGATGTTTCGGGGCGAGAAGATCAACGAAACCGAGGGACGCGCGGTCCTGCACACGGCGCTGCGCAATCTTGACGCCGCCGTGACGGTCGATGGCAAGGATGTGATGCCAGAGGTCCGCGCCACACATGCGCGGATGCGCGCCTTCGCCGAGGATATACGTGCGGGCCGGTTCGCGGGGCAGGGCGGGCGGATCAAAGATGTGGTCAATATCGGCATCGGCGGGTCCGACCTCGGGCCTGCGATGGCCTGCCTTGCGCTCGCGCCCTATGCCGATGGGCCGCGCGCGCATTTCGTCTCCAACGTCGATGGCGCGCATGTGCATGATGTTCTGCAGGGGCTCGATCCCGCGACGACGCTGGTGATCGTGGCTTCCAAGACCTTCACCACCATCGAGACGATGACCAATGCCCAGACCGCGCGCGCCTGGATGGCGGCGAAGGTCACCGATCCCGGCGCGCAATTCGCCGCCGTCTCGACCGCCGCTGACAAGACCGCCGCCTTCGGCATCGCGCCCGAGCGTGTCTTTGGCTTCGAGGATTGGGTCGGTGGGCGCTATTCGATGTGGGGGCCGATCGGCCTGTCGCTGATGATCGCCATCGGGCCGGATCGGTTCGAGGAGTTCCTGAAAGGCGGCGCCGCGATGGATGCGCATTTCCGCGAAGCCCCTTTCGCGGACAACCTGCCGGTCCTGCTGGCGCTGGTCGGGATCTGGCACAATCAGATCTGCGGCCATGCGACCCGCGCCGTCCTGCCCTACGACCAGCGGCTGTTGCGCCTGCCTGCCTACCTTCAGCAGCTGGAGATGGAGTCAAACGGCAAGCGCGTGGCGATGGACGGGTCGGACCTTCCCTGTCATTCCGGCCCCGTGGTCTGGGGTGAGCCTGGCACGAACGGCCAGCATGCCTTCTACCAGCTCATCCACCAGGGCACGCGCGTGGTGCCGTGCGAGTTCCTGCTGGCGCGGGAAGGACACGAACCCGATCTTGCCCATCAGCACCTGCTCTTGATGGCCAATTGCCTCGCGCAGTCCGAAGCGCTGATGAAGGGCCGCAGCCTTGATGAAGCGCGGGCGATCATGGCGAAGAAGGACCTGACCGGGGCGGAACTGGAACGCCAGGCCCGCCACCGGGTCTTTCCCGGCAACCGGCCCTCGACGACGCTGCTTTACCCGCAGCTCACGCCCTATACGCTTGGCCAGATCATCGCGCTGTACGAACATCGCGTGTTCGTCGAAGGCGTGATCCTCGGCATCAACTCCTATGACCAGTGGGGGGTGGAACTGGGCAAGGAGCTGGCACTGGCGCTTCAGCCGGTGCTCGAGGGTCGCGAGGGCGACGACGGCAAGGACGGCTCGACCCGCCAGCTGGTGCGCTATCTGCGGGGCGACTGAGGCGGCATCCCTTCTTCCTTAATCGAATCTTCAGCCGCCGCGCGGAAAGTCCGGGGCGGGACCTTGCCGCTTGGGATGAGGCTGGAATGCGCGCGCTCGACGATCTGAAGCTTGCGGTGAAGCTGCCGCTGATCCTTGGCACCATGGTCGTGGTGGCGATGCTCGCCATGGGTTACACAGGATACAGCGCCGCGCGCCAGGCCTTGATGGAGGCGGGCGTGGCGCGGATCGGTACGGCGATCGATTCCAAGCTTCTGGAATTCGATGCCTGGTTCGACGGGGTCGCCTCCGACCTCAAGGCGACCGCGGCAAGTCCGCTGACGCTTCGCGCCCTGCGGGACTTCACCTCTGCCTGGGAAAAGCTCGGCGCGCAGGCGAAGGGCTATGTCCGCGCCCAATATATCGAGGGCAATCCCAATGCCGCCGGCGAACGATACCGGCTCGACCGGATCACCAACGTCTCGGACTATTCCGTCGCGCATGCCCGCTATCATCCGGGCTTCGTTTCGATCTTCAGCGAGAAGGATTACCACGACGTAATGCTGGTCGCCGTGGACGGCACCATCCTTTATACCGTCGCGAAGGAGCCGGATATCGGCGAGAACCTGCTGACCGGATCGCTGCGCACCACGAACCTCGCCCGCACCGTCCGCCGGGTGTTGCAGGCAGCGGATACCCCGATCCTGTTTTCCGATTTCGCGCCCTATCCGGCATCGAACGGCGAGCCTGCGAGCTTTGCGGCGGCGCCGATCACCTCGGTCGATGGTCGCGTTCTCGGGGCGCTGGTGTTCCAGATATCCACGGTGCAGATGAATGCCGTTTTGTCCCGGCGCCGCGGCGACGGGATAGCGCTGACCTCCTACCTGCTCGGGACGGACCGGCGGCTGCGCTCCGACCTTGGGCCCGCGCCAGAGGAACGCGCCTATTCCGGAAAAAAGTCCCCCGGGGCGATGAAGACCGCGTTCGATGTAGAACATGTCGTCTCGCACGAACCGGGCATAGATGGCCGCCCTGCGCTGCTGATGACCGGCAGGATCGAGGTGCCGGGCTTCAGGATGGCGCTGGTGATGGAGCAGGCGGAGGAAGACCTCGTGCGTCCGGTCCTGAGGCTGGTGCGGTCGATGCTCTTCGGCGCCGCGATTTCGACGCTGGCGATGGGGCTGATCGTTTTCCTTGTCGCCCGCAGCCTGTCGCGCCCGCTTGTCGGCGCGTCGGAGGCGATGGAACAGATTGCCTGCGGCAATTACGACTGCCCCGTCGGCGGAACCGCGCGCCGCGACGAGATTGGCGCGATCGCCCGCACGCTCGAGACCTTCCGCAATACGCTGAGCCGCGCGGCGGTAGCGGCGCGGGAGAATGCGGTGAACAGCGCCGCGCTCGCAGGCTCGTCCGCCGCGCTGATGGTGCTCGATGAACGCGGGCAGATAACCTATGCAAACGCGGCATTGTCGGCCCTGTTCGGCCTTCATGGCCCGGAGATCCAGCAGAGGTTGCCTGACTTCGACGCCAGCGCCCTGGTCGGGACGCCCCTCTCGCGGTTGCTGACCGAAGAGGAGGATTTCGTTCGCCTGTTCGCCGCTTCGGACCATTGGCCCGTCGTGGCCGAGCTGCGCTTCGGGCGGGCGCGGTTCCGGCTTGAGGCGAACGAGGTGCTTTCCGCGGCGGACGAGCGCATCGGCTTTGTCGCGGAATGGCGCGAGATCACCGAAGAACGAATGAACCGCGCGTTGCTTGGCGCGATCGACCGGGATCTCGTGACGCTCGAATGCGGGGCGGACGGGGGGGTGGTTGCCTTGAACGACCGGTTCGCGGCCATGGCGGGGCGCAGCGTCGGAAGTTGTGTCGGCCAACCCCTGGGGGCGATCCTCGCCGACGAGGCAGGCGCCCCCGTGGAATTCGGGCGCATGGCGGAACGGCTGATGCAGGGACAGGCAGTCTATGGCCGGTTCTTTGCCGCGCGTGACGCAGATCGCTGCGGCGTCGTCGAGGGCGGCTTCGCGCCGGTGCGCGACAGCAGCGGCACGCTTCTCAAGGTGGTCTTCATCGGCTCCGACGTCAGCGCCGCCGAAGCCGCCCGCCGCGCCGCCGAGGCGCAGCGGCGCGCCCTGCAGGAGGCGCAGGCCGCCGTGGTGGAGGCTTTGCGCATCGGCCTCAGGCGCTTGTCCGAAGGCGATCTGACCGCGCGCCTGACCGACGCCTTCGCCGAGGATTACCGGACCCTGCGCGACGATTTCAACATGGCGCTCGACCGGCTGGAGGATCTGGTGCGGACGGTCGTTGCCAATGCCACGGCGATCGAGGCGGAAGTGCACGAGATAGCTGTGGCCGCCGATGATCTTTCCGAACGGACCGAGCGGCAGGCCGCGACGCTTGAACAGACGGCAGTCGCTCTGGATGAATTGACCGTCTCTGTTCAGTCCGCGGCCGAAGGGGCGGGCGAGGCCGATGCGGTCGTGACCGCCGCACGTGCCTCCGCTGCGGCCTCGGCGCCGGTTGTCGCCCAGGCGGTCGAGGCGATGGGGACGATCGAGCGGTCGTCGGAGAAGATCGCCAGGATCGCGTCGGTCATCGACGATATCGCGTTCCAGACCAACCTTCTCGCGTTGAACGCTGGGGTCGAGGCGGCGCGCGCGGGCGAGGCCGGGCGCGGCTTTGCGGTGGTCGCGAACGAGGTGCGCGCGCTCGCGCAGCGCTCGTCGGAGGCCGCGCGCGAGATCGACATGCTGCTCAGCGAGGCGGCGCAGGAAGTCAAGCGCGGCGTCGGCCATGTCAACCAGACCGGCGTCGCGATCGAGGCGATCGTGGGGTCGGTCGGCCAGATATCGCAGCGCATGGCCGATATCGCCGCCTCTGCCCGCGAGCAATCCTCCGGCCTTGCCGAGATCAACCAGGCGGTGAACCAGATCGACCAGGCGACACAGGAGAATACGGCGCTTTTCGCCGATACGGCGCTTGCAAGCCAGCGCCTGACGGAAAGCGCCAGGGCGCTCAGCGCGACGGTCGAACGCTTCCGCGTCCGCGGTCTGCCGCCGCATGCGGACCGGGTGCCGGGCGGCGGTCGATCGTCGCTACCAACGGGGTCGGCAAGACCGCGCCTGAGCGCTGCGGTCCTATCCGCGGGAGTGCTCGCCATGGCGCGGCCAGACAATGCACCCGAAGGACGGGCGGATGGCTGGGAGGAGTTCTGAGGCGGGAATGACCGGCGCGGGCGGGGCGTCGGGCAGAATGCCGGGCAGGGCGCGGGGCAGGGCGTGGGGCGGGCCCGTCCGGGTGATGATCGTCGACGATTCCGCGACGCAGCGGCGCCTGCTCGCCCATCATTTCTCGACCGACGGGCGGGTGGCGCTGGTCGCAAGTGCCGCCGACTGCGACGAGGCCGCCATCCTCTTGCCCAAGGCGCGCCCCGATGTCCTCCTGCTCGATATCGAAATGCCGGGCTGCGACGGCCTGACCTTCCTTCGCCGACTGATGGGGAGCCGACCGCTGCCGGTGGTCGTCCTGTCATCCCTGGCCGCGGCGGGCAGCGCGGCGGCGGTTGAGGCCCTGGCGCTCGGCGCCATCGATTGCCTTGAAAAGGCGGCCCGGAGCTACGCGCGCGGGCCGGAGGGACTTGTCGAGCGTCTGGTCGCCGCCGCATCCGCCGCCCCTGCGCTGGCGGCGCGGCGCCTGACCCTTGCGTGGGCGGCCGGGGAGAATGCGGGCAAGACGCCCGCAGCCGCGCAAGGGGGGCGGGACTGGGGCCGGATCTGCCTTGTCGGATCCTCGACCGGGGGCGTGGCGGCGCTTGAAGAACTGCTCGCCGTTTTCCCCGCCGATGGCCCGGCCCTCGTCATTGCGCAGCATATGCCCCCGGCCTATGTCGAGCGGATCGCCGACCGGTTCGAGCGCCGGTTCGCGCCGCGCGTTGCGATCGCCCGGCATGGCGAGCGGATCGTGCCCGGCCAGGTCTATTTCGCGCCGGGCAAGGGCACGCATGTCGAGCTTTCGCCCCAGGCGCCTTTGACGATCGCGATCCGGTCCGCCGATGGAACGCACGGCCACAGCCCCTCGGTCGACCGTCTGTTCGCCTCCGGTATCCGGCACGCCTCGGCTGTTGTCGCGGTGCTGCTCAGCGGCATGGGCAGGGATGGCGCGTCGGCCCTTCTGGAACTGCGGCGCCATGGCGCCCGCACCCTCGCGCAGGATGCGCGAACGAGCCTCATATACGGGATGCCCGGCGCCGCGGCCGCGATGGGCGCGGCAGAGGAACTGTTGCCGCCCGCAGAGATCGGCGCGCGCATCCTGACGCTCTGCACGGTCGGCGCAACGCCGCGCCCGGCAATCCGGCCTGACGCGACAGAGGGCTAGAACCAGGACACGTCACCGCTTGGTTCGGTCTGTGGCGAAGCGTCTGCGCCGGCCGCTGCCTCCGGCGCGGCCTTGGCCCCGAACAGGCGGTGCGCGAGGTCGCGCAGGATCAGCTCATCCGCGAGCGGCGGCGCGGCAATGGTGGTGGAGGGGGTCAGCTGTCCGCCAAGGGCGGCCAGCAGGCGGGAGAGATCGCCGAGGTTCTGGGTGATCCGGTCGATCGCCTGCAGACCGGCGGACGCTTCCTCCGGCGCCCTCTGGGCAATGCCCGCGACCGAGAGCGCGTTCTGCAGATCGAGCGCGAGGCCCGCAAGATGGCTGAGCTCTCCCGCGACGCGGGACGCGAGTGCGGCGACGGCAATTTCGGCATCACTCCCGCCGCCGGTACGCCGGACGGGTTCGGGGGCGCGCGCGGCGCGCGGCGGCAGGTCGGACCCGCTCATGCTATCCCTCCGCGCGCATGTCGTTGCGGCTGTAGATCGTCTGGCCGATCGCGCTGAGCCGCGAGGCGGCGGGGCCGGTCAGCCGTTCGGCATGGCCGAGCAGGAGCCAGCCACCGTCGGCCATGGCTGCGGTGAAGCGCTCCAGCAGCCGTTCCCGGGCCCGCGGTTCGAAATAGATCAGCACATTGCGGCACAGGATGGCGTCGAAGCCCTGGTCCGCGCGCCAGTCGCCATGGAGGTTCGCGGTGCGGCACCGGACCAGCCGCCGCACCTCGTCCGACAATGTGAACCCGTCGGACAGAGAATGACAATGATGCCGGTGGCGGGGCGGGATCTCGGCCAGCGCGGCGGTGGGGTAGACCGCGCGGGCGGCGCGCGCGGTCTGGGTCGCGTCAAGGTCGGTTGCCAGGATCTGGAGATCGAGCCGTGCCGCGTCGGGCGCGAGATCGAGAAGCGTGAGCGCAAGAGAATAGGCCTCCTGCCCGGCGGCGGAGCCGGCCGACCAGAACCGGAGCCTGCGACCTGCGCGCGCGTCGGCGATCAGGGGGGGAAGCAGCCGGTCGCGCATCATCCCGAAATGATGGGGCTCGCGGAAGAAATGCGAGACATGGGTCGTCAGCAGACCGAGCAGGGTCGCGCGTTCCGCCGCGCCGCCGGGCCCGCCGATGAGGCGCAGATAGTCGCGGTAGCCTGCCAGGTTGAGCCGCGCGAGGCGCCGACGCAGGCGCGCCTCGATCATCGGATGGCGCGCGGGCGGCAGAAGCAGCCCCGCCTCCTCCTCGACCCGGCGGGCGATCGCCGCAATGTAGAACCGCGTCCGGTCGGTCGCCGCGCCGCTGGTTTCGGCGCGCAGGTTCATGCGACGCTGCCTTCCGGTGCGGGAGCGAGGCGCGCGGGATCGAGCACCCGCAGGATCGTGCCCGCCTCGACCGCCAGCGCCTTGAGGAAACCGCCGCCCGGCCCGGCGGCGCAGGCGGGGGGCGGCTCGAGCGCCAGGTCGGCGAGCCTGGTGATATCGCGCACGCGCGCCACCGCGACACCAAGCGGGCGGCCCGCGGTCTCGACCACCACGATGACCGGCCTCGCGCCCAGCACGCCGTTGCTGCTGTCTGCAGCCTCAAGCCCCAGGCGGCGGCCGAGGTCGATGACCGGCAGGATGGTGCCGCGCAGATTGACGACGCCCAGCACCCAGTCGGGCCTGTGGGGAAGCGGCGTGGCGCGGCTGAAGCTGCGGATTTCGCGGATCGCGCTGAGCGGCAGGATGAACTCCTCTCCCGCCGCGGACAGGCCGAGATAGTCGGTGCCGACCTCTGTTGGCGCAGCGGTCTGCGCGGGCAGGGCTTCGGTCATGAGGCGCGCCTTTCGGAGGGGGATGTCTGGCCGTCGGTCGCCGCCGCGAGGCGCATGAGTTCGCCGGGGTCGAGGATGAGAGCGACGGTGCCGTCGCCAAGGATCGTTGCGGCGGCGGTGCCCGGGACCGGGCCGAGGCTCGCGCCCAGGGGTTTGACCACGATCTGATGTTGGCCCAGCAGGTCGTCGACGATAAGGCCAAGGCGCCGGTCCTCCTCGTCGGCGACGAGCACGGCGAGCGCGGCGGCGGGGCGGGCGGCGCCGAGGCCGAGAAGACCCGCAAGGTCGAAGAGCGGGGTCTGGCGCTGGCGCAGGCGGACGAGCCGCTCGCCCCGTGAGAAACGCACAAGGTCCGGCGTGCCGAGCCGGGTGGCCTCGAGCGTGGCGGCGAGCGGCAGAGCGAAGACCTGGCCACCGGCCAGGACGAGCATCGCCTCCATCACCGCGAGCGTGAGCGGCAGCGACAGGGTCAGGCGGGTGCCCTTGCCCGGCTCGGACCAGAGCGACAGGCGACCGCCGAGCGCGGTGACCGCCTTTTGCACCGCATCCATCCCGACACCGCGACCCGAAAGGGCGCCGACCGCGCGCGCCGTGGAAAAGCCCGGCCGGAACAGAAGCGCATCGGTCTCGGCGTCGGTCAGGGCCGCACCGGCATCGACCAGCCCTTGCGCGATCGCGGTGGCGCGGACGCGGGCGCGGTCGATCCCGGCGCCGTCGTCGGCCAGGTCGATGATCACCCGCCCCGATCTGTGGGCGGCCGCCAGCGTGATCCGCCCTTGCGGGGCTTTGCCAGCCGCCAGCCGCTGCGCGGGGGCTTCCAGCCCGTGATCGACCGCATTGCGGATCATGTGGGTGAGGGGTTCCACCAACCGCTCGGCGATGGACCGGTCGATTTCCGTCGCCTCGCCGCGGATATCCAGAAGTGTTGCCTTGCCTGCGCGCGCCGCCGCCTCGCGCAGGATGCGCGCCATGCGCTGGAAGAGCGGCTTGACGGGTTGGGTGCGCAGCGCAAGGACCGAGTCCTGCAGATCGCGCCCTAGCGTCTGCACCTCCGCCAGCGCGGCGGCGGCGGAACGGCGATCAAGGCCCATGTCCTTGAGGCGGCGCGCAAGGATCGCTTCCGCGATCGCCAACTCGCCGACGAGGTTCATCAGCCGGTCGAACCGGTCAAGATCGACACGCACCGTCGGGCGGTCGGCCGGGTCGGTTCGCGCCTGCGGTTCCTTGTCTGGCTGCTTGTCCTCGGCCGGTGCGGCATCCGCTTGCACCGATGCCGCCGGGGATGCAGGCGTCCGGTCGAACTGCAGGTCACAGATATCCTCGACGAATTCGAACGTCTCGCGGATCGCGTGCTCGTCGGCCGAACCGGCAAGATCGACGGTCCAGGACAGGTAGCCGCCCTGCGGGTCCATCGCCGCGAGCGATGGCAAGAGGCTGGTGTCGCAGGCGACCGACGCCTCGCCGAGGTCGGTGAGCGCGTTGATCAGGTGAAGCGGCTCGTTCCCCGACTGATAGAGCGCCGCGGCGGGCCGGAAGAGGATGCGCCAGTTGCCCGAAGCCGCCGGTCCGGCAGGTTCATGGTCCGCTGAACCGCTGTCCGGCCCGGCGGTCCGCGCCGCCTCGACCGCCCGCGCCAGATCGTCGGCGCGCCGCTGCAGGTCGGCGACGGCGGTCGCGCTTGGCCCCTCGCCAGCAGTGCGGAGGCGGTCGAGCCGACTTTCGAAACCATGCGCAGTGTCGGCCAGCGCGTCATAGGACAGCGAGGCGGCGCCCCCCTTGATCGTATGGACGGCGCGGAAAGCGGCATGGATCGCCTCCGATCCGGGCCGGGTGATGGCCGGGTCGGCGAGTGCATCGTCGAGCCGCCCGAGCAGATCCTCGCATTCGGCGAAGAAACCGGTTCTGATTTCGGCAAGCGGATCGTCGGGGGCGGTCATCGCGCGCGCCTCAGCCCGCGATCATCTGCAGGGCGCGCACGAGCTTGTCGGCCTCGAACGGCTTCACGATCCAGCCGGTGGCGCCTGCCGCGCGCGCCCGCGCCTTCAGTTCCGGCGCGCTTTCGGTGGTCAGCACGAGGATCGGCGTGGCGCGGTAGCGGTCCTGCCGCCTGACCGCCTCGATCAGCCCGAACCCGTCGAGGCGCGGCATGTTGATGTCCGAGATGATCGCATCCGGTGCGACCTCCGCCAGCCGGTCGAGCGCTTCCTGCCCGTCCTCGGCCAGCGTGACCTGATAGCCCGCGCGGGTCAGCGCATGCTGCAGAAGGTCGCGGATCGTTCGGCTGTCGTCGACGGCAAGCACCCGTATGGCCATCATGCATCCCCTTCGAGCGCGGACAGGGGCAGGGCGAAACTGGCAAGCGCAGCATCGAAAGCCGCCGACCGCGGCGCGATGCGCAAGGGGCGGCCGTCGTCCCGCCAGGCCGCTGCCGCCGCGAGCAGGATCTGCAGGCAGAGGCCACCGAGAAGGGCAACCTCGCCTGCATCCACCCGCACCGCCTTTCCCCGCAGGGCGAGGAAGCGCGCGCGCAGGGGCCCCGCCGCCGTCAGGTCGAGCCTGCGGTCGAGCGTGACCGGCGCGGCCCCGCCAGCTTCCCCGCCAGATTCCCCGCCAGCTTCCCGGTCAGTCCGATTGTCCTTGCGCATGGTGCATTCGTCCTTTGCCCAGGGCATCAGGACTAAGGCCGCGCGGTTAAGAATGGCTTGACAGGGAAAGGTTCAGTCCGCGATCCGGCGGCCGATGTGATCGGCGCAGCCTTCAAGGGCGGCATAATCATCCTCGACCACATGGACGGCGAACTCGCCCATGAAGTCCGAAAAGCGCCCCTTGTCGCGGAATGTATCCGTGAAACCGTGGTCGGCGAGATAGGGCGCGAAGGCGCGCGCGACCCCGCCGACCAGATAGATGCCGCCGAAGGGCAGATGGTCGAGCGCCAGGTCGCTTGCCACCCGGCCCAGAAGCGTGACGAAATGCCGACAGGTTGCGTCAGCTGCCGCGTCGCTGCGCTGGCCTATCCGCTTCATGATCTCTGCGGCCGATATTTCCTTGCCTGCGGCGTGGAAGCTGTACAGCCGTTCAAGCCCGCGGCCCGACAGGACATCCTCGACGCCCGCGAACCCGTGCGCCTTTTCGACATGCCCGGCGAGGCGCAGATCCTCCTCGGTGCGGAGCGGCAGGGTCGCATGGCCGCTTTCGGCCGCCGCGACGAACAGGCCACCTTCGATCCGGTGGACAGGCGCTGCGTTGAAGCCGGTGCCGACGCCGATCACCAGCCGCGCGCCGCTGCGCGGGGCGGGTGGCGGGGGGATGACCGTGCGCAGGCTGTCGCCCGCGAGCCGGTCGAGCGCATGGCCCTGCGCCTGCAGGTCGTTGAGGATGGCAACGATCCGGGCGCCGGTGGCATCGGCCACGTCGGCACTGGTGATCCGCCAGGAGAGATTGGTCATCTCGGCGACGCCGTCCTGAACCGGCCCCGCGACCGCGATGCAGGCGCCGGAGCAGGACGGGGCGCCAAGCGCGTTCAGATATTCCGTCAGGATCGCGGGCAGGCCTGCACTCGATGCATTCGCATAGCGACGGATCGTGTCGCGCGCCACCCGGCCGTCATGGGCAAGCGCCACGCGCGTATTGGTGCCGCCGATGTCGGCAAGAACGAGCGTCGCGCTTGGTGGCGAAGAGGCTGGGGTCATCGTGCGGATCAGGTTCCGGAAAGAAGCAGGCGCTGGAAGGCCTGATAGGACCATTTCGGGGTCCGCTTCAAGCTTTCAAAATCGACATGGACAAGGCCGAAGCGTTTCTCGTAGCCAAGCGCCCATTCGTAATTGTCCATGAGCGACCAGTAGAAATAGCCCTTCAGCGGGACGCCTGCGGCGATTGCGCGCCGACAGGCGGCGAGATGGGCATCGACATAGGCGATGCGCCCCCGATCGGCGACGATGCCATTGTGAATAGGGTCGTCGGCGCTCATGCCGTTTTCGGTGACATGGAGCGGCAGGCCGGGGAAGAGATGGGCGAGTTTTGTCAACCGTTCGGTCAGGCCGTCTGGATGAATCTCCCAGCCCATCGTGGTCTTCGGCAGCGGGCCTTCGACCTCGCGCGACGCAGGCCAGGGCGTGTCGGGCGCGACCGCCTTCAACGCGCGGCGATAGTAATTCACGCCCAGCCAGTCGAGCGGCGCGGAGATGGCGTCGAGGTCGGCCTGCCAGCCTTCCGGCAGCCAGCGCCCGAGACCTTCAAGCGCCTCGGCCGGGTAGCGGCCAAGCGCCAGCGCCTCGGCGAACCAGCGGTTGAAAAGCGCCTCTTCGGTCGCAGCCGCGCCCTCGTCGGCAGGGGTGGCGGGTTCGATATGTTCGAAATTGAGGACGATGCCGAGGCCCTCTGCGCCTTCGGCGCGCAGCGCCGCGAGCGCACGGGCATGCGCGGCGAGCGTGAAATGCATCGCCCGCGCAGCGGCGGATATGTCGCGCAAGCCGGGCGCATGCAGACCGAGGAAATGCGACAGCCAGGCCACGCACCAGGGTTCGTTCAGCGTGGCGATGCTGGCGAGACGGTCGCCGAACCGGCGCTGCACGGTCAGCGCGTAATCGGCGAACCAGCCGGTGATGTCGCGGTTCGTCCAGCCGCCGCGATGGGCCAGAGCCGCGGGCAGATCCCAGTGGTAGAGCGTAAGGAACGGTTTCAGGCCGCGCGCGCACATGCCGTCGATCAGCCGGTCATAGAAGGAAAGCGCGTCGGGGTTCGGCGCGCCCGTCCCCCCGGGCAGGAGCCGCGCCCAGTTGATCGAGAAGCGGTAGGCATCGAATCCGGCGCCCGCGACCAGATCGAGGTCGTCCGCCCAGCGGTGGTAATGGTCGCAGGCCCGCGCCGCCGTCTCGCCCCGGACCACAGTGCCGGGCGTCAGCGCGAACGTATCCCAGTGCGAGGCGCCAGCCCCGCCGAAGGCCGTGCCTTCGATCTGGGTGGCCGAGGTCGCGGCGCCGAAGAGAAACCCTTCGGGAAAATCGGCCCGCCGGTGCGAAAGGCCGGGGGTCATGTCCGGGGCGCCGGGCCGGTCGACGCGCCGACGATCAGCGCCGCCTCCAGAAGCCGGGTCTGCGGCGTCTGGTCGGGGTCGGCGATCAGGTCCAGGAGCATTGCCGCCGCCTGCCGCCCGGCCTCGCGCACCGAGGAACGGGTGGCGGTGAAGATCGGCACATCCTCGCCGTTGCGGAAATAGCTCAGCTCGTCGTCATGGGTGACGATCGAGATGTCGCGGCCGAGTTTCAGGCCGTGCTCCTCGATGGCGCGGCGGGCGCCGATGGCGGATATGTAGGAGGAGGTGAGAAGGGCGGTCGGCGGTGCGGCGAGGCCCAGCAGGCGGCGGGTCGCCCGATAGCCGTTGGCCTCGGTCATCTCCTCCGACAGCATCAGCGCGGGATCGGGCGCCAGCCCGTGCGTGGCGAGCGCCGCCTCATAGCCCCGGCGCCGCCGGTAGGCGAAATCCATGGCCTCCAGCCCGTTGATCAGGGCGATCCGGCGGTGACCGAGGTCGAGAAGGAAGGACGTTGCGCGTTCGAAGGCGCGGCGGTTGTTCACGTCAAGCCAGGAGTAGGGCAGCGTCGCCTCGGACGCGCGGCCATGAACGACGAAGGGCAGGCCGATCTCGTGCAGCAGGGCGATGCGGCTGTCGGTGACCTTGGGGCCATGGACGATGATCCCGTCCACCGTGCCCTTGGCCCGCAGTTTGCGATAAGCGTCGGCCTCGTCGGCATCGGAGACAACGGTCAGCACCATGTCATAATCGGCGCCGGAATAGGTCTCTCCGGCGCCCGCGATGAAATCGGCGAAGACCGGATTGACGATCTCGTGCTTGGACGACACCGGGATGACATGGCCGATCGCCATGGCCCGGCCGGTCGCCAGCCCGCGCGCCCGCATGTTCGGCCGGTAGTTGTAGTGCCGTGCGGCCGCCTGCACCTTGGCACGCGTCGCTTCGCTGACCTCGGGAAATCCGTTCAAGGCACGGCTGACCGTCGTCTGCGACAGTCCGAGCCTTTCCGAAAGTTCCTTGAGGTTCATGGCGTTTCCAAAGCGCTTTAGATGTCACTGACTGAACCATGGTCCCGGTTTGGCGTCAATCTCTTCCTGCTTATATGCTTTTCACGGCCGATTTCATTCTGATTGACTCGTGGGCCTGACTGACGCATGGTCGAGTTGTCAAAGCGCTTTGGATAAGTGATTCCGGCGCCTGATGACTCGGGCGGTGGCCCATTCGGGAGGAGATCATGAAAAAACTGCTGGCCGGAACGGCCCTTTTCGCACTTCTGGCGGGCGGCGCGCCCGCGCAGGATCTGAAGTTCGCGCCGGGCGAGGATGCACGGTTCAATTGGCAAAGCTTCACCGATTTCTCGGAGAAATACAACCTTGACGGGCAGTCGCTGACGATCTTCGGCCCGTGGCGGGGCGAGGATCAGGTGCTGGTCGAAAGCATGCTGGCCTATTTCACCGCTGCGACCGGCGTGAAGGTCAATTATTCCTCGTCGGAAAATTACGAACAGCAGATCGTCATCGACACCCAGGCGGGATCGCCGCCCGATATCGCGGTCCTGCCGCAGCCCGGCCTCATCGCCGATCTCGCCTCGAAAGGCCTGCTTGCGCCCTTGGGTGACGAGACCACCGCCTGGCTCAGGGACAATTACGCGGCGGGCGACAGCTGGGTCGGCCTCGGCACCTACAAGGGCAAGGACGGCACCCCGGCACTTTATGCCTTCCCCTACAAGATCGATGTGAAATCGCTCGTCTGGTATGTGCCCGAGAATTTCGAGGATGCGGGCTACGAAGTTCCCCAGACGATGGAGGAGCTGAAGGCCCTGACCGAGCAGATCGTTGCCGATGGCGGCACGCCCTGGTGCATCGGGCTCGGGTCCGGCGGCGCTACCGGCTGGCCCGCGACCGACTGGGTCGAGGACATGATGCTGCGCACGCAGGCGCCCGACGTTTATGACAAATGGGTCACGAACGAACTGCCGTTCAACGATCCGGCGGTGGTGGGGGCCATCGACGAGTTTGGCTGGTTTGCCCGCAACGACGCGTTCGTCGATGGCGGCGCGGCGGCTGTGGCGACCACGGACTTCCGCGACAGCCCGAAAGGCCTCTTCGCCTCGCCGCCGAAATGCTACATGCACCACCAGGCGTCCTTCATCCCGTCCTTCTTCCCCGAAGGCACCAAGCTGGGCCGGGATGCCGATTTCTTCTACATGCCGGCCTATGCGGGCAAGGACCTCGGCAAGCCTGTCCTTGGGGCGGGCACGCTCGCGATGATCACCAAGGACAGCGAGGCGGCGCGCGCCTTCATCGAATGGCTGAAGACGCCGATCGCGCATGAGGTCTGGATGGCGCAATCCGGATTCCTGACGCCGTTGAAGTCGGTGAATGTCGAGGCTTACGGCAACGATGCGCTGAAAAAGCAGGGGGAAATCCTTCTGAACGCCACGACCTTCCGGTTCGACGGGTCGGACCTGATGCCCGGCAAGATCGGCGCGGGTGCCTTCTGGACCGGCATGGTCGATTATGCGGGCGGCAAGCCCGCCGCCGATGTCGCGGCCCAGATCCAGAAGGAATGGGACGCGATCAAGTAGGTCGCGCGACATTCTCATGAACTGCGCCGGGGGCGTTCCGCGCCCCCGGCCGATCGGACAGAGAACGGGGGCGTGCATGGTACAGGTCTGGACGGCGCTTTTCACCATCGTGCTCGGCATCTTCGCGGCCGTCAGCTGGTTCTGGGGCGCGAACTTCTGCCTGGACCGGCTTCTTCCCGCGCGTACCGGCGACCCCGTGCGGAATGCACGTAACATCCACCGCGCGGGCCTGATCCGGCCCTGGCTGTTCCTTGGCCCCGCGATCCTCGCGCTTGGCCTCTATCTGGTCTATCCGGTCTGGGAGTCGCTGTTCCTGTCCTTCCATGGCAAGTCGGGGCGGGAGTTCGTCGGCGCTGCCAACTACCGCTGGCTGTTCGCTGATCCGGGGTTTCGCGAGTCGATCATCAACAATTTCCTCTGGCTTCTGGTGGTGCCCGCCGCCTCGACCTTCCTGGGACTTCTCGCGGCGGCGCTGACCGACCGGATCGCCTGGGGCAATCTGGCGAAATCGCTGATCTTCATGCCGATGGCGATTTCCTTCGTGGGCGCGGCGGTGATCTGGAAATTCGTCTATGACTATCGCTCGGGGGATGACGCGCAGATCGGCATCCTGAACGCCCTCGTCACCTGGTTCGGGGGCGACCCGCAGGCCTGGATCGCGCTGCCGTTCTGGAACAACTTCTTCCTGATGGCGATCCTCGTCTGGATCCAGACCGGGTTCGCCATGGTGATCCTGTCGGCCGCGCTGCGTGGCATCCCCGAGGAAACCATCGAGGCGGCGGTGCTCGACGGCGCGAACGGCATCCAGATCTTCTTCAGGATCATGGTGCCGCAGATCTGGGGTACGATCGCGGTGGTCTGGACGACGATCACCATCACGGTGCTCAAGGTCTTCGACATCGTTCTGGCGATGACCAACGGTCAGTGGAAATCGAACGTTCTGGCCAATCTGATGTTCGACTGGATGTTCCGGGGCGGTGGCGATTTCGGCCGGGGGGCGGCGATCGCCATCGTGATCATGGCCCTGGTGACGCCGATCATGATCTGGAACATCCGCAATGCCAGGGCCGAGATGGAGGGGCGCTGAGATGGCCAACAATCCCTATCGCTGGGCCGTTCATCTGTCGGTCGTGCTGTTCGTGGTTCTCTGGACGCTGCCGACCTTCGGCCTGTTCGTCACCTCCTTCCGCGACAAGGACCAGATTGCCGTGTCCGGCTGGTGGACGGCGCTTGGATCGGCCACCCGCAACGACATGTTCCGCGCGCCGGCCGGCGAGGGCGAGGTGGAGGAGGGCGGACGGTTCACCCTGACCGGATCGGTCTTCGCGGGCGCGGGCGGGCATGTGAAGGCCTTCGGCATCTCCTCCAAGGCGCCGGACGCGTTCGCAGCCGGGGAAAGCGCCGACCTTGGCGATGGTGAAAGCCTGACCGTGGCGCAAGATGGCACCTTCACCCTTGCCGGACCCGAAAGCTTCAAGGACAGGCGCGGGCAGCGCATCTTCTTCACCGCGACCACGCCGCCCGCCTTCACGCTCGACAATTACCGCGCGGTCCTCTTCGCCGAGGGGCTCGGCCGGTCGTTCCTGAATTCCGCCACCGTCGCGATCCCCTCGACCGTCATTCCGATCCTGATCGCCGCTTTTGCCGCCTATGCGCTCAGCTGGATGCAGTTTCCGGGCCGGGCGCTTCTGGTCGCGGCCATTGTCGGGCTCTTGGTCGTGCCCCTGCAGATGTCGCTGATCCCCTTGCTGCGCATCTATAATGCGGCGGGGCAGGCGCTGGGGTTCGATCCGAAAAGCTATATCGGCATCTGGCTTGCCCATACCGGATTCGGCCTGCCGCTCGCCATCTATCTCTTGCGCAACTACATGGTCGGCCTGCCGAAGGAGATCATGGAAAGTGCCCGCGTCGATGGTGCGACCGATTTCCAGATATTCACCCGGATCGTGCTGCCCCTGTCGTTCCCGGCGCTTGCGAGTTTCGCGATCTTCCAGTTCCTCTGGACCTGGAACGACCTTCTGGTGGCGCTCGTCTTCCTCGGGCCGCAGGATGACAAGCTGGTGCTGACGGGCCGTCTGGTGAATCTCCTCGGGTCGCGCGGCGGCGACTGGGAGATCCTGGCCGCCTCCGCCTTCGTCTCGATCGCGGTGCCGATCCTCGTTTTCTTCGCTTTGCAGAAATATCTCGTGCGCGGCCTTCTGGCCGGCTCGGTCAAGTGAGGTTTCCATGAACATGATGACCCAGATGCAGAACCGCCAATTGCCGGGCGACACCGAATGGTGGCGCGGCGCGGTGATCTATCAGATCTACCCGCGCAGCTTTCAGGACACCAATGGCGACGGGATCGGCGATCTGGCGGGGATCACCCGGCGGCTCGACTATGTGGCGCGTCTCGGCGTCGATGCGATCTGGATTTCGCCCTTCTTCACCTCTCCGATGAAGGACTTCGGCTATGATGTCGCCGATTACCGCGATGTCGATCCGATGTTCGGCACGCTGGCCGATTTCGACGCGCTGGTGGCGCGGGCGCATGAACTGGGCCTGAGGGTGATGATCGACCTCGTCCTGTCGCACACATCCGACCAGCACCCGTGGTTTCAGGACAGCCGTTCCGGGCGCGGCGCGGAGAAGGCCGACTGGTATGTCTGGGCCGACCCGAAGCCCGACGGAGCCGTGCCGAACAACTGGCTGTCGGTTTTCGGCGGTTCGGCCTGGGCCTGGCATGGCGGGCGGATGCAATATTACCTGCACAATTTCCTGTCCTCGCAGCCCGACCTGAATTTCCACAATCCGGCGGTGCAGGCAGCGCTTCTGGATGTCGCGCGCTTCTGGCTGGAGCGCGGGGTCGACGGGTTCCGGCTCGATACGATCAATTTCTATTTCCACGACGCGGAACTGCGCGACAATCCGGCGCTGCCCGCCGAGGCGCGCAACGATTCCATCGCCCCCCTCGTCAATCCCTACAATTGGCAGGATCACGTCTACTCGAAAAATCGTCCGGAAAATATTGATTTCCTGAAGAAACTTCGCGCCCTGATGAACCGGTTTGGCGCGGCAGCGGTGGGCGAGGTCGGCGATGCGCAGCGCGGGCTGGAGATCATGGGCGAATATACCTCGGGCGCCGACCGGATGCAGATGTGCTATTCCTTCGATTTCCTTGCCCGCGAGCGGCTGGGCGCCGCCGACATAGCCGCGATCTTCGCCCGGCTGGAGGCGAAGGTGCCGGGCGCCTGGCCCTGCTGGGCCTTTTCCAACCATGACATGCCACGCCATATCTCCCGCTGGCAACTTTCCGACGCTGCGGCAAAGGCTTACATGACGCTTCTCATGTGCCTGCGCGGCTCTGCCTGCCTCTATCAGGGCGAGGAGCTGGGCCTCAGCGAGGCCGAGATCGGCTTTGACGATCTGCAAGACCCTTATGGTCGCGAATTCTGGCCCGAGTTCAAGGGCCGCGACGGGTGCCGGACGCCGATGGTCTGGCAGCGCGACAATGGATCGGGTGGCTTTTCCAGCGGCCGGCCATGGCTTCCGGTGCCCGCCGACCATCTCGCGCGCGCCGTCGATGCGGCCGAGGCAGAGGCGGACGGCCTGTTGCAGCACTACCGCCAGATGCTTGCCTTCCGGCGCGCCCATCCGGTTCTGGCCAAGGGCGACCAGTCGGCAATGCGCGCGGAAGGAGATGTCTTGTGCTTCGAGCGGTCCGACGCGGGTCAGCGGATTTTCGTCGCCATCAACCTCTCGGCGCAGGCCGCGACAGCATGGGTAGGGGGCGCGGATGCGGCGGCGCGGGGGCCGGTCGAGCTCGGCCCCTGGGGCACGGCGCTAGTGGTGGAGGCGTAGGCAATGGCCGATCTGAAACTGACCTCGGTCGCGAAAAGCTATGGCGATGTTCAGGTGCTCAGGAACATCGATCTCGATATCAGGCGCGGTGAGCTGATTGTCTTCGTCGGCCCGTCGGGCTGCGGCAAGTCCACGCTGCTGCGGATGATCGCGGGGCTGGAGACGATCAGCGGCGGGGTGCTGGAAATCGACGGCGTGCGGATGAACGATGTGCCCGCCTCGCAGCGTGGCATTGCGATGGTCTTTCAATCCTACGCGCTTTATCCGCACATGTCGGTGCGCGACAACATGGCCTTCGCGCTGAAGATCGCAAAGAAGCCCAAGGCCGAGGTCGATGCGGCCATCGAGAAGGCTGCGCGCATCCTGCAGCTGACGCCCTATCTGGACCGGCTGCCCAAGGCCCTGTCCGGCGGGCAGCGCCAGCGCGTGGCGATCGGCCGGGCGATCGTGCGCGACCCGAAGGTCTATCTCTTCGATGAACCCCTGTCGAACCTCGATGCCGCCCTGCGGGTCGCGACGCGGATCGAGATCGCGCAGCTGAAGGAACAGATGCCCGATTCGACGATGATCTACGTGACCCATGATCAGGTGGAGGCGATGACGCTCGCCTCGCGGATCGTGGTCCTGAACAAGGGCGGTATCGCCCAGGTCGGCTCGCCGCTGGAACTTTATGAGCGGCCGGAGAATGAATTCGTGGCGCAATTCATCGGCTCGCCCGCGATGAACCTTCTGGACGGCCAAGTGACCGCGACCGGCGCCGAGACCGAGGTTCGGCTGAAAGGCGGCGGCACGGTGCGCTCATCGGTGCCGACGGAGGCGGGCCTGCAAGGTGCCGCTGTCCGGGTCGGTATCCGGCCGGAACATTTCACGCCAACCGATGGCGCGGCGACCTATCGCGGCGAGGTAGAGATTACCGAGGCCCTGGGCGAGGTGACGCTTCTCTATTTCAGGGCCCCGGACGGCGACGCACCGGTGATCGCCAAGCTGCCCGGCATTCATGCGGGCGTTCGCCACCGGGAGGTCGCACTGTCGGTGACGCCGGACAAGGTGCATCTCTTCCGCGATGGCCGGTCGCTTCTGGCGCGCTGAGGGTCAGAACATCCAGTAGGTGGACAGGTAGAAACCCGTGGTGATGAAAAGCGCCGACGAGGTCAGGCCCATGAGCACGAGCCTGACCGCGCCGACGGCAGCGCTTTCAGCGATCGAGCGTGAAGGTTGATATGCGGTCATGCGTCTCATACCCCCGATCAGAAACCGACATGGTTTCCTTCCGGTTAAGTGAAACGCGCATTTCTGCCGGGGTCAACGTTTTTTGCCCCGACTTTGCCTTTATTCCGCCGCAATCGCGATTACCGGCTCCATGTTCGCGAACTCTGCATCCGGCAGGTGGCACTTGATCTCGTGTCCGGAGGCGATCTTGCGCATCGGTGGCACCTCTTTCTCGCACAGCCCGCCCGCGACCTTGGATTTCCAGTGGCAGCGGGTCTGGAACGGGCAACCCGGCGGCGGGTTCATTGCCGAGGGGATCTCGCCCTCAAGCACGATGTGCCGTTTCGTGACATGCGTGTCCGCAATCGGAACCGCCGACAGAAGCGCCTCGGTATAGGGGTGGTAGGGGGGGGAGAAGACCTGGTCGGTCGTGCCGATCTCGACCACATGGCCGAGATACATGACCATCACCCGGTCGGAGAGATAGCGCACGATCGAGAGGTCGTGGCTGATGAAAAGGAGCGTCGTCTTGTTCTTGCGCTGGATCTCCATGAGAAGATCGGTCACGGCCGCCTGGACAGACACGTCGAGGGCGGACACCGGTTCATCCGCGACCACGACCTTGGCGCCGCCCGCAAAGGCCCGTGCGATGCCGACCCTTTGCTTCTGGCCGCCCGACAGCTGGCGCGGCATGCGGTCGGCGAAGGAGCGGGGCAGTTTCACCAGATCGAGGAGTTCCAGCATCCGGGCGGTCCGTTCGGCATCGTTCGCACCCTCGCCGAAGATTTCGAGCGCGCGGATGATCTGGCGGCCGACCGTCATCGACGGATTCAGAGTGTCGAACGGGTTCTGGAACACCATCTGCACGCCGGACACGGTTTCGGTCGTACGTTTCTCGATCGGCGTGTTCTGGATATCGCGATCATAGAGCATGATCTTGCCGTCGGTCGCGGTCTCGAGCCCCATCAGCACCTTGGCGAAGGTCGACTTGCCGCAGCCGCTCTCGCCGACGATGGCGAGCGTCTCGCCCTCGTGCGCCTCGAAGCTGAGCGTTTCGTTGGCTTTCACCACCTTCTTCAGGCCGCCGCCGAACATGCCGGAGGACACCTCGTAATATTTCTTCACATCCTCCATCTTCAGCACGACCTTGCCGATCTCGCCCCGGGCCGCGCCCTGCTTGACCTTTGGTTTTGCGGTCCAGTCGATCTCGTCCACGCGCCGGCACCGGCTTTCGTGGCGCTCGTCCCCGGCGATCGGGACCATCGGAATATCTCCCGCATCGCAGAGTCCGGACTGGAAGTAGGAACAGCGCGGGCCGAAGTTGCAGCCCTTGGGGCGTTCGTGGGGCAGGGGGAAATTGCCCGGGATCGCGACAAGGGGCCTTGCGTTCTTGTCGGCGCCCGGCAGCGGGATCGACCGGAAGAGCGCCTGCGTGTAGGGATGCTGCATCTTGTTGAAGACATCGACGATCGAGCCGGTTTCGACGGCCTCGCCCGAATACATCACGCAAAGCCGGTTGCAGACCTCCAGCACCAGCCCGAGATTGTGGCTGATGAAGAGCATGGACGTGCCGTATTTCTTGCCGAGATCCTTCACCAGATCGACGACGGCTGCCTCGACCGTGACGTCGAGCGCGGTCGTGGGTTCGTCGAGGATCAGGAGCGAGGGTTTCGACATCAGCGCCATGGCGATGACGATGCGCTGCTGCTGGCCACCCGAAAGCTGATGGGGAAAGGCGTTCACGATGCGCTCTGGGTCGGGCAGACGGACATCGCGCACCACTTCCAGCGCGCGCTTGCGCGCCTCCTCGGCCGAGATGCCTTCGTGGATCATCGGCACTTCCATCAGCTGCTTGCCGATCTTCATCGCCGGGTTCAGCGATGCCATCGGCTCCTGATAGATCATGGCGATTTCCTTGCCGCGAATATGGCGCAGCTCTTCGTCGCTCATCGTCGTGAGGTCACGGCCCTTGAACTTGATGGTGCCGCCGACGATCCGGCCGTTCTTGCCGAGGTCGCGCATGACGGCGAGCGCGACAGTCGACTTGCCGCAACCGCTCTCGCCGACAAGGCCCATCGCCTCGCCGGGCATCACCTTGCAGGAAAAATCCATCACGGCGGGGATTTCGCGAAGCCGGGTGAAGAAGGAAATCGACAGGTGGTCGATCTCGAGGATCGGCTGCGACGGGTCCCAGTTGGTGGCGGTCATGATCGTCTCCCGGGTCTGGTTCTGGGAGGGAGGCCGGGGGCTCTGCCCCCGGACCCCCGGGATATTTGGAAACGGAAGAGGGGCAGGGGCCTCTCTTCCCTAGTCTTTCAGGCTTTCCTCGCGCAGGCCGTCGGCGAGGAGGTTCAGGCCGAGAACGAGGCTCATCAGCGCGATGGCAGGCACGAGGGCGGGCCAGGGCGCGATGGTCAGAAGCTTGCGGCCCGCGTTGATGGTCGAGCCCCAGTCAGGGCTTTCAGGCGACAGGCCGAGGCCGAAGAAGCCCAAGGTTCCCAGAAGGATCGTGGTGTAGCCGATCCTCAGGCAGAAATCCACGATCAGCGGGCCGCGCGCGTTGGGCAGGATCTCCCACAGCATGATGTACCAGGGCCGTTCGCCGCGGGTCTGGGCGGCGGAGACATAGTCGCGCGTCTTGATGTCGAGGACGAGGCCGCGGACGATGCGGAACACGGTGGGCGCATTCACGAAGACGACCGAGACGAAGACGATCAGGATGTTCGCCGGCATATGGATGAAATCCAGCGCCTGCGGCAGGACGGAGACCTTGGTGTCGGCTTCGCTGACGAGGCTGAGGTAGGCCCAGCCGCCGAGCACGAGGATCACCGCGATCACCATGTTGCGAAAGCCGGGGGTCACATAATAGCGCGAGTTCACCAGAAGGACGAGGAAGAGGAGCGGCAGGACGAAGAGGACCACCGCGAGATATTGCGGCAGGCCGGTTTCCACGATCTCTGGCGTGACCAGCAGATAGAAGAGAAGAATGACCGGGAAGGCGAGAACGAGGTTCGCCAGGAACGACAGGCCGGTGTCGAAAAGTCCGCCGTAATAGCCTGCCGGCAGCCCGAGCGTCACGCCGACCATGAAGGCGAACATCGTGGCCATGGGTGCGATCTGGATCACGATCCGGCTGCCCGCCACCATGCGCGAGAAGACGTCGCGCCCGAGGTTGTCGCCGCCGAGGAGGTAATGGCCGGACCCGTCCGGGACCGGGGTTCCGGGCAGCGCGTTCTTCATCTGCGCAATCTGGCTCAGAACATCGCGCGTCTCGATCAGCGGCGCGAAAAGCGCGGTGAAGACCCAGAACATCACGAAGGCAAAGCCGATCATGCCGACGGTCGAATCGAAGAGCTTGCCGTAAAGCCCCAGGCGCCGCTTGAAGGTGATGGAAAGCGCGAAAGTGGCGATCAGCGCGATCCAGACCGGAAGGAAGAGACGAAGGATGGTGGCGAGGATGGCGCCCCAGGCAAGCGGTTCCATGGCGGTTTCCATCTCAGCTGATCCTGATGCGGGGATTGAGGAAGACATAGCCGATATCGGAAATCAGCTGGGTCACGAGGACGACAAGGACGGCGACAACCGAACAGCCGAGGAGCAACTGGATGTCGTTATTGCCGGCAGCAGAAACCAGCGTCCAGCCGAAGCCCTTGTAGTTGAAGAGCGTCTCGACGATCACGACGCCGTTCAGAAGCCAGGGAAACTGCAGCATGATCACCGTGAAGGGCGCGATCAGCGCGTTGCGGAGCGCATGCTTCATCACGACATTCGCAAAGCTGACGCCCTTCAGCCGTGCGGTGCGGATATATTGCGCGGTCATCACCTCGGTCATCGAGGCGCGGGTCATGCGGGCGATATAGCCGGTGCCGTACAGAACGATCGTGGCGACCGGCAGGGCGAAATTCTCGAAGGTGAGCCCGTCCATCGCGCTGTTGGCCGACCCCTTGAACCATTGCAGGCCCACGAGTTTCGAGGCGAAGACCACGATCAGGATGACGCCCGAGACATATTCCGGTGTCGCGGTCGAGGCGATGGAGAAGGTCGAGAGCGAGCGGTCGAGTTTCGACCCTTCGCGCATGCCGGCGAGCACACCGATCATGAGCGACAGGGGCACCATCGTCATCATCACCCAGAACATCAGAAGGCCGGTCAGGCCAAGCCGCGTCGCGATGATCTTGGATACATCGTCGCGGAAGACGGTCGAAAAGCCCCAGTCGCCTTGCAGGACGCCACAGAAGCGCGGCGCCTCGGCGGGGTCGATCTTGGGTCGGATGCAGCGGCCCGTGATCATGCCGCTTTCGTCCGTGCGCGTCCAGCCGGGCACGACGCCCAGCCATTCGCCGTAGCGCTTCAGAAGCGGCTGCGCGTGACCGTTCTTTTCCAGCCAGGACTGCACCTCTGCGTCGGAAATCCGCGATCCGGCCTCGGATTTCGCGACCTTTTCCAGGTTCGGTGGCAGGTTGGTCAGATAGAACACCACGAAGGTGATGCAGAATGCCGTGAAGATCATCGCCGCCAAGCGACGGATCAGGAATTTCAGCATGAACTCCCCCGGTCAGGCCCCTTGCTGGACCCTACTCCCCCAAGCGCGAATGCGCCGCTTTTGGTGACGGGGCGCGGGTTGCCTGCGCCCCGTCGCTCTGTCAGGTCAGGCGGCGTCCATCCACCAGGTGTAGTGATGGTGCTCGAACGTGGCATGTGCCTCGATCCCATGCACGGTCGGCCGCGCATGGCGGTAGATCGAGCGCCAGTAGGGCTGAATGAGGACCCCTTCGTCCTGCATGATCTTCTCGAGCCTGGCCATCACTTCGCGCCGCTTGTCGGCATCGGCAATGCCGAGCGCCTCGGCCAGCGCCGCGTCGAAGTCGGCGTTCGCAAAGGCCGTTTCGTTCCAGGCGACGCCCGACTTGTAGGCCAGCGCCAGGATCTGGACGCCCAAGGGGCGCATGTTCCATTCGGTGGCCGAGAACGGATATTTGGTCCAGTCGTTCCAGAAGGTCGAGCCCGGCAGGATCGTGCGCTTGATGTTCAGGCCAGCATCGCGGATCTGGGCCGCAACCGCGTCGCAGGTCGCTGCCTGCCAGCCGTCGTCGAGCGAGATCAGCTCGAACTCGGCGCCGCCATGGCCTGCTTCTTCGACCATCGCCTTGCCGGCTGCCGGATCGACCACCAGCGGGGGGAGCTGGGCATATTCGGGGTGGATCGGGCAGACATGATGGTTCTCGGCCACCTTGCCGAGGTTGTTGTAGCCGAGTTCCAGAACCGTCGCATTGTTGACGATTGTCTGCAGACCCTTGCGGACCTTCGCATCCTTGTAGAGGTCCGCGAGCTGGTTGAAGCGGACGGCAATTGTTGCGGCCGTCACCGCCTCGGACTTCGACCAGCCGAGGCTGTCGAACACCGTCACGAAATCGCCTTCGGTACGATGGACCGCGTCAATCTCGTCGGCTTCGATCGCGGCCTGCCAGGCGGCCGGGTCGGTGCCGAGGTCGATATATTCGATCCGGTCGAGATAGGGCCCGCCGTAGACTTCGGTGCCCCACCAGGTGTGGTCGGGATTTCTCGCCAGCACCTGCTTGACGCCAACCTCGTTTTTCTCCGGCAGGTAGGGCCCGGTGCCGATCGGGTTGCCGATCGGGTCATTCTGGCCAAGGCTCGAATGGTAGACCGCCGCCGGATAGTCGGCCATGCCGACGATGATGGTGATGTCGGGTGCAGGCAGAGTGAGCTTGACGGTATGGTCATCCACCTTGGCAACGGCGCCGTCAGCCGCCATCTTGGTGTCGGGATTGACGAGGCCGCCCATGCGCGAGGCCATCGAGTTGCCCTCGACATTGGCATTGCACCAGTCGGTGATCACGCGCACCACGTCATCGGCGGTGAAATCGTCGCCGTTGTTCCACTTCACGCCCTGGCGGACGTTCAGCGTATATTCGGTCGCCGTGTCGTTGGTGCTCCAGCTTTCCAGCAGCATGCCGCGCAAGGACCCGTCATTGTTGTATTCGACGAGATAGTCGAGCCAGCCGCGCGAGAAGTTCGCCAGTTCGGACCAGTCCCATGTCGGCGGGTATTTGCCTGCCTTCGTTTCCATCTGCATCCGGAGCGTGCCACCCATCGCGGGCTCTTGCGCACGGGCTTGGGGCGCGGCAAGGCCGAGGAGGCCGTAGGCGGCAACCGCCGACAGGCCGATGCCCGTCGTATGGGCCAGGAATTCGCGGCGGCTGATCTTGCCGTCCCTGTAGTCCCGGGCAAAAGTTTCAACGGCCGGATGCATTTTTTCCGGCACGGTATGTTCGGTCATCTGTTTTCTCCCTGTGCGATGAACCAAGTCGATGCACACGTATGACCCGCGTCTGGCGGCAGGTTCACGCGTCGTGAAAGTGATGTTCCCGGGCCTATTGCGCACCCTTTTTCCCGACACGTCAACGTGCAAATGCGACGTCCTGCGTCGCCTTCCACCGATTTGCCGCCTATTCGGGGATTTTTTCCGTCATTGCGGAAAATGCTGCGGGACGGGGTTGCGGCTCAAAGCCCTTTGCGGAAACCCGAAGGCGTCTTGCCGGTCCGGTGCTGGAAGGCCCGGGTGAAATAGGCAGGCGAGGTGAAGCCCAGTGTCTCGGCGATGTCGCGGATCGGCGCACGGGTTTCGGTCAGCAATTTGCGGGCCTCGAAGATCACCCGGTCATGCAGAAGGTCGGAGGCGGGCCGCCCGCAGGTCTTGTTGCAGACCCGGCTGAGATGGGTGGGGGTGACACCGAGCTTGCGGGCGAAGTCGGCCACGCCGAGGCCCGAGCGGAAGTTTCGCTCCAGAAGGTCGGCATAGGCGCGCGCGATGCGCCGTGCGGCATCGGGTTCGCGCGCGGCGTCGGCCGAAAGATCGGCCTGCCGTTCAAGCCAGACCGACAGGAGGCCGAGGTGATGGCGCGCGGCGCGTTCCCTGGCGGGGCGTGTGCTGTCAAGCTCACGCTGGATATTCTCGATGATCCCGGACAATTCGGCCTGCGGGCCGACCTCCCGGATGCGCAGATGCAGCGATTCCTCCGGCAGGTCGAGCCCGCTATCCTCGCCGAAGAATAGCGCGGTGCCCGACGACTGCGCGCCAAGTTCGAACCCGTGCATCACGCCCGCGGGAACGAAGATGGCATTGTGGGCGCCGTAGCCGCGCGTGACGCCGCCAATGGTGATCCGGCCCTGGCCGCGGGTGAACCACAGAAGCAACGGCTCCGCGTAGGAGCGCATCGCCTCGACCCGCCAGCGCCCTCCCTGTGCCAGCCGGGTGATCGGCACGAGGCGCAATGCGGCGGGTGCGGGTGCGGGTACTTCGGCGATCCGGCGCACGGCACGCGCCGCTGGTCCGCGCGCATCGAGCGCGTCGGAGAACTGGGAAAGCGGCGTCGCAGAGAAGAGTTTGGCCAAAGTCGTATCCGCATCTTGACAGCAAGGCCCCCGCAACGCGGCGGAGGACCCGATCTAAATACGGGAACCTCGGCGTTCGGCCAAGAAAAAACCGGACGATTCAAGGAGATCGGCGAAGCGATGCCGAAAAGACTCACCCCGGGACGACCGGGCGCCAGTACGACATTCTGCGGCGGAGCCAGGTGCGCTGGCGCTTGGCATATTGGCGGCTCTGGGCCTTGGCCGCAGATATTGCGTCTTGAAGCGGGGTAACCCCCCGCAGGTAGTCGATCAGCTCCGGCGCGCCGATCGCCTTGGCCCAGAGCGCCGTGGGGTCCCACATCGGCAGGACCGCCCTGACCTCGTCCAGCGCGCCCTCGGCGATCATCCGCTCGAACCTTGTGTCGATGCGGGCAGCGAGCCAGTCGCGGTCGCACTCGAGCCGCAGAAGTATCGCCGACCCGGGGGGCAGGAGCGGTGGTCCGGTCTCCGCCTGCCAGGCGGCGAGGCCCCGCCCGGTGGTGCGCAGCACTTCCCAGGCGCGCTGGATGCGGGCGGGGTTGTGCCGGTCGATCCGCCGCGCGGTTTCCGGGTCGAGCTCGGCCAGAAGCGCCGCCGCACCTTCCGCCTGTGCCCGGCGGTCCGCCTCGGCCCGGACCGGCGCGGGGGTCGGCGGTATGTCGGCCAGCCCCTCGGTCAGCGCCGTCAGATAAAGGCCAGTGCCGCCGACGATCACCGGCGCGCGGTCGGCCGACAGCAGACCTTCGACCTCGCGCAGCCAATGGCCGACGGAATAGTCGACCCCCGGCGCCAGATGGCCGAAAAGCCGGTGGGGGATTTCCGCTTCCTCTTGCACCGACGGGCGGGCCGACAGGATGCGCCAGCAGGACCAGACCTGCAGCGCGTCGGCGTTGATGATCGTGCGGCCCTGACGGCGCGCGATGGAAAGGGCCAGCGCCGATTTGCCGCTTGCGGTCGGACCGGCGATGACGACCGGCATCGCGCGCGGGATGTGGTCGGGAATGCCGGGCAGTTCATCCATAATTTGTCCCGCTTCCCCCACGAATACGCAATCTGTCGTGTCTTCGGCAGCGATCTGCCGTTGAACCTCGTCCCGTTTTCCGCCATTTTGCGCGGCAGTGACAAGGGCCCGGTTCTGGGGCATCGGCGACGGCCCGCAAATCAGATCATGAGAGAGCATATGACCGGGGCAGCAGAACCCACCGTAACCTACAAACGTGTCCTTCTGAAGATTTCCGGCGAGGCGCTGATGGGCGATCAGGGCTACGGCCTGCATCCCCCGACAGTCCAGCGGATCGCCGAGGAGGTGAAGTCGGTCCACGATCTCGGCGTCGAGATCTGCATGGTGATCGGCGGCGGCAACATCTTCCGCGGCCTGCAGGGATCGGCCCAGGGGATGGAGCGGACGACGGCCGACTACATGGGGATGCTCGCCACGGTGATGAACGCGCTGGCCATGCAGGCGGCGCTGGAAAGCCTTGGCGTCTTCACCCGCGTGATCTCGGCCATTCCGATGGATCAGGTCTGCGAGCCCTACATCCGCCGCCGTGCCGTCCGGCACCTGGAGAAGAAGCGGGTCTGCATCTTTGCCGCCGGCACCGGCAATCCCTATTTCACCACCGATACGGCGGCGACGCTGCGCGCGAACGAAATGGGCTGCGAGGCGATCTTCAAGGGCACGAAGGTCGACGGGGTCTATGACAAGGACCCCAAGAAACATGCCGACGCCAAGCGCTATGACCATGTGACCTATGACGAGGTGCTGCAGAAGCATCTGGGCGTGATGGACGCCTCTGCCATCGCTCTGGCGCGCGACAACAGCCTGCCGATCGTGGTCTTCTCGCTTGACGAACCCGGCGGCTTCCGCGGCATCCTGTCGGGCCGGGGCACCTACACGATCGTCAAGGACTGAGGCTGCCCTCCGCGCCCCGGGCAGGCCTTCCCGTCGGCCTTCGGCCCTTCGTCGGGCTGCCTGAGCGGAAGCGAGGCGCCCGGACAGGGGCCCCCGCGCTCCGCGCTCCGACCCTATACAGAGACGGGCTTCTCGCCTATAGAAACCCAAAGACACGACCCCGGAAAGACCCATGTCCGACGATATCGAAATTGACATCGACGACCTCAGCCGCCGCATGGACGGCGCGGTTGCTGCCCTTCGCCACGAGCTTTCCTCGCTCCGTACCGGGCGCGCCTCCGCCTCGATGGTGGAGCCGATCCACGTCGACGCCTACGGCCAGATGACGCCGATCAACCAGCTTGGCACCGTGAACGTGCCCGAGCCGCGCATGGTCACGATCAATGTCTGGGACAAGGGCATGGTCGGCAAGGTCGAGAAGGCGATCCGCGAGAGCGGCCTCGGCATCAACCCCCAGCTCAACGGCACGATCATCATGCTGCCGATCCCCGAGCTGAACGAGGAGCGCCGCCGCGAATTGACCAAAGTTGCGGCGCAATATGCCGAACATGCGCGCGTCGCGATCCGTAACGTGCGCCGCGACGGCATGGACCAGATCAAGAAGGCCAAGGGCGCAGGCATGCCCGAGGACGATCAGAAGATGTGGCACGACGAAGTACAGGAACTGACCGACAAGGCCATCGCCACCGTCGACAAGACGCTGGAGGCCAAGCAGGCGGAGATCATGCAGGTCTGACCTTTCGGTCCGGATTTGCAGAGGTGGAACGGGCGGGGCTGAGCAGAAAAGGGCACGCGCAGGCAGAATGGCGGCCAAGGACATCACCACGCGCACGGCACGTCACGTGGCCATCATCATGGATGGCAACGGCCGCTGGGCCACGAGCCGGGGCTGGCCGCGCCTTGTGGGCCATCGACGTGGCGCCAACAAGGTGCGCGCCATCGTCCGGGCCGCGCCGGGGCTCGGCATCAAGTATCTCACCATCTTCGCCTTCTCGACCGAGAACTGGAAACGCTCCACCGAAGAGGTGCTGGGCCTCATGGCGCTGTTCGCGCGCTATATCCGCAACGAGGCCGAGAAGCTCCGCGAAGCGGGGGTGCGGGTGCGGTTCATCGGCTCGCGCGACCGGCTCGACCCGGCGATCCAGGAGCTGATGGCCGGGATCGAGGCCAAGACGCGCGAGTGCGAACTGCTGACGCTGACGGTCGCGATCAATTACGGCGGTCGCGACGAGATCGCACGGGCGGCCAAGAGGCTCGCCGAGGATGTGGCGGCCGGGCGGCTGACGGCGGAGGACGCGGGCGAGGCGGCGCTTGCGGCCCGTCTCGACACGGCCGACATGCCCGATCCCGACCTGATCGTCCGCACCTCGGGCGAGACGCGGACCTCGAATTTCCTCCTCTGGCAGTCGGCCTATGCCGAATATGAGTTCACCCCCACGCTCTGGCCCGATTTCACGCCCGAGGAACTGGCGGCGATCATCGACCGGTTCTCGCGCCGCGAGCGGCGCTTCGGCGGTGTCGTCAGCGCATGAGCGATCCGGCCAAATGGGCTGACCTGAAAGTCCGCGTCCTGTCCGGCCTGATCGTGTCGGTCCTTGGCCTCGCGGCGGTGGTTGCGGGCGGCTGGCCGCTCGTCTTGCTCGCCGTGGCGGCGGCGGGGCTCGGCCTGTGGGAGCTTGCGCGGCTGACGGCGCCAGAGCGGCCCGCGCAGGCGCTGCTCGTCGGGCTTGTCGCCGCCCTTTCGATGGCGGTCATCCTTTTCGAACACGGGCCCTATTGGCTTGCCACACTGGCGCTGCCCTCCATCATCGGGCTCGCAAGCCCGCGCAAAGACCGGCTGGTCTATGCCGCCTACGGCTTCCTGATCATGCTTGCCGTCTATGCCTTCGTCGCCTTCCGCGAGGGCTACGGGCTCGCCTTCGCGGCCTGGCTGGTGCTGGTGGTCATCGCGTCCGACATTCTGGGCTATTTCGGTGGCCGGATGATCGGGGGGCCGAAGTTCTGGCCGCGCGTCTCGCCGAAGAAGACCTGGTCGGGCACGGCCGCGGGTTGGATCGGCGCGGCCGTGGTTGGGCTTGGGTTCGCGGCCTGGTTCAGTCACCCGCTGGTCCTTGTGCCCTTCTCGGCGCTCACCGCCCTTGCCGCACAGATGGGCGACATTGGCGAAAGCGCGATCAAGCGGCGGGCGGGCGTGAAGGACAGTTCGAACCTGATCCCCGGCCATGGCGGGCTTCTCGACCGGTTCGACGCGCTGATCGGGGCTGCGGTCTTCGTGCTCGTCTGGGGGCTTTTGCGGCTGCCGGTGCCGGTCTTCGAGGGCTGAGCGATGCGGTCCATCACGGTCTTTGGCGCCACGGGCTCGATTGGCGAAAGCACCTTCGATCTTCTGATGCGGCAGGGGGGCAGGGAGGCCTATCGCACCCACGCCCTGACCGGCGGACGCAATGTCGCCCGCCTGGCCGAACAGGCCCGCGCGCTTCAGGCAGAGATCGCGGTCACCGCTTATGACGATTGCCTGCCCGGCCTGCGCGAGGCGCTTGCAGGCAGCGGGATCGAGGCGGCGGCGGGGGCCGAGGCGCTGGCCGAGGCAGCCGATCGCCCGGCGGACTGGGTCATGTCCGGCATCGTCGGAGCGGCGGCACTGGTGCCCGGCTTCCGGGCGCTGAAGCGCGGCGCGACACTGGCGCTGGCCAACAAGGAAAGCCTCGTCACCGCCGGGCCGCTGATCATGCAGACGGCGCGCGACAATGGCGCCCGCATCCTGCCGGTGGACAGCGAACATTCGGCGATCTTCCAGGCGCTTCTGTCCGAAGACATGCAGGCCGTCGAGCGGATCATCATCACCGCCTCGGGCGGCGCCTTCCGGGACTGGCCGCTCGACCGGCTGGCAGGCGCGACCGTGGCCGAGGCATCGACCCATCCGAACTGGGCGATGGGCCAGCGGATCACCATCGACAGCGCCTCGATGTTCAACAAGGCGCTAGAACTGATCGAGACGCATGAATTCTTCGGCATCGCGCCAGAGAAGATCGAGGTGCTCGTCCATCCCGAAAGCCTTGTCCATGCGCTGGTGGGCTTTCGTGACGGCGGCATGATCGGCCATCTGGGCGCCCCCGACATGCGCCATGCGATCGGCTATGCGCTGAACTGGCCCGACCGGGCCCATCTGCCGGTCGAACGGCTTGACCTTGCCGCCGTCGGC
Organism: Paracoccaceae bacterium; assembly: GCA_041397305.1. GTDB lineage: Bacteria > Pseudomonadota > Alphaproteobacteria > Rhodobacterales > Rhodobacteraceae > TMP-24. Next base: position 121,601 of record JAWKWX010000004.1, read on the forward strand.
AGCCTGACCTTCCGCGCGCCCGACCCGGTGCGCTATCCGGCGCTGAGGCTCGCGCGCGGGGTGATGGCGACCGGCGGTCTTGCCGGGGCGGCCTTCAACGCCGCGAAGGAAGTTGCGCTCGACGCTTTCATCGAAGGCCGGATCGGCTTTCTCGACATGGCGCCCGTGGTGGAACGGGTACTTGACCGGATGGCGGGGCAGGGGGGGCTTGGCAAGGGTGCGCCGAGCCTCGATATGATAATGGAAGGCGATGCCGAGGCCCGTGCCGTCACGCGGGCGGTTGTTGCCGAGACCGGAAGGACCTGAAGTGGACGCTGTCAGCCTGATCCCGAGCTTTGGCAATGTGGCGCTGAATATCGTGGCGTTCATCATCGCGCTGTCGATCATCGTCGCGGTTCACGAATACGGCCATTACATCGTCGGCCGCCTGACCGGCATCCATGCCGAGGTCTTTTCCATCGGCTTCGGCAAGGTGCTGTGGAGCCGGACCGACAGGCGCGGCACGCGCTGGCAGGTGGCGGCGGTGCCGCTGGGCGGTTACGTGAAGTTTCTTGGCGATGCCAATGCGGCCTCGGCGGGGGCGGACGGTGAGGTGGTTTCGCGCCTGTCGGCCGAGGAATTGCGCCATACGATGAGCGGTGCCCCCCTCTGGGCACGGGCCGCAACCGTGGCGGCGGGGCCTGCTTTCAACTTTGCACTGACCGTGCTTCTCGGTTCCGGGCTCCTCGTCGCGATCGGGCTCCCCAAGGAGCAGCCGGTGATCGCGGAGCTTTATTCCTTGCCCGCGGGCACCGGCGACCTGCGCGCGGGCGACGAGATCGTTTCGGTTGGTGGCGTGGCGATCGCCGGCTGGAAGGCGCTGAATGACGCTGCGGACGCGGTGCCGCACGCGGCGAGCCTGACCTACGAGGTCAAGCGCGATGGGACGGTTGTCACGGTGACCGGGCCCGCGCTCTATCCGCCGCGGATTGCCAGCGTGTCGCCGGGCACGGCGGCGGCTTCGGCGGGCCTGAAACCCGGCGATGTGATCGAGACGATCAACGGCACGCCGGTCAGCACGTTCGACGAGATCAAGCCGCGCGTTTCGGAAGGGGCGGGCGCGGCCATGGCGCTCGGCATCTGGCGAGACGGTCAGCGCGTCGATGTCACGCTCACGCCCAAGATCACCGACATGCCCGCCGCGGGCGGCGGTTTTGAGACCCGTTATCTGATCGGCATCGGGGGCGATTTCTTCTTTGCGCCGGCGACGCGCGCCGTCGGCCCCTGGGAAGCGGTGACGAGCGCCGCCAGGCAGGGCTGGTTCGTTGCCAAGACCTCGCTCTCGACCCTCGGCCATGTGGTGACGGGGGCGATCTCAAGCTGCAATGTCCGCGGGGCGATCACCATTGCGGAGACATCGGCGCATGCGGTCTCGCTCGGCCTCGCCGATTTCGTCTGGTACATCGCCGCGCTGTCGACCGCGATCGGCCTCATCAACCTGTTCCCCGTACCGATGCTCGACGGCGGGCATCTGGTGTTTTACGCGTTCGAGGCGCTGACCGGGCGCCCGCTGCCGGAGCGGGTGCTGAATTTCGCCGTCTCGATCGGGCTGGTGATTGTTCTCGGATTCATGATGTTCGGGCTCAGCAACGACCTATTCTGCCCGTGACGATCGGGTGGGGCCGCGATCTGGCCGCAATCCGGCCATATTCGGGCGATAGCCTTGCCTCAAGACCGTCGCGGTGGAGGTGTCGATGCAAGCGATCTCGCGAGAATACAAGGGCCTGAGCCTGATGATGGATCTGGTCGCAGACCGGGTACTCGTACCGCTGGCGATCGGCATGAGCCTGCTTTTGGCAACCGGGGTCATCTACCGGATCCTGAATGCCGAGGTGCCCCTCTCCCCCACCTTCTTCTGACGGTCGGAACCGGCCTCGTCTCCCTGCCGGTTTCCTCTTCTGCACAACGGCGCGGCACTCGTACAGGGTGCCGCGCCGTTCCTTTGACAAGCCCCCCCAATCCCGCTAGTCAGGAACGGCAAAAAACTGAATTACCGGCGGGGAAAATGATGAGACGTCAGGTCGGGCTTCTGAGCCGAACAGCCCTTTGCACCGTGCTTTTCCTGACCGCCGCGGGCCTGCCAGCCTCGGCGGCGAGCTATACTTTCTCCGATATCCGAATCGAGGGGAACGCGCTGATAGATCCGGCGACGATTCTTTCGTTCGCGGCGGTGCCGAAGGGCCAGTCGATCAGTGATGGCGGGCTGAACGACGTGGTCCAGCGCCTGAACGATTCCGGCCTCTTCGCTTCGGTCGATGTGATCCCCTCGGGCGGGACGCTGATCATCCGGGTGGTCGAGAACCCGACAATCAACATCATCAATTTCGAAGGCAACAAGAAGATCAAGGACGAAGACCTCGCCAAGGTCATCAAGTCCCAGTCGCGCCGGGTCTATTCGGCGGCGCAGGCCGAGGCGGACGCCCAGGCCCTGATCGAGGCCTATACCGAGACCGGGCGACTTGCCGCGCGGATCGAGCCGCGCGTGATCGACCGGGGCGACAACAAGGTCGACCTCGTCTTCGAGATCCGCGAAGGCAAGGTGACGGAAGTGGAGCGGCTTTCCTTCACGGGCAACCGCGCCTTCTCCGACCGGCGGCTGCGGCAGGTTCTGGAAACCAAGCAGGCCGGCATCTTCCGCCAGATCATCCAGCGCGACACGTTCGTTGCCGACCGCGTGGATGTGGACAAGCAGCTTCTCACCGACTTCTATCGCTCGCGCGGCTATATCGACGCGGCCGTCACCAGCGTGTCGTCGGAATTCTCGACCGAACGCGACGGGTTCTTCCTGACTTTCGCGATCCGCGAAGGCCAGAAATATTCCTTCGACGATATTCGCGTGGTGAGCGAGGTCGAGGGCGTCGACGCGACCGAATTCGGCAAGCTGGTGCGGATTCGCAAGGGCGTGGCCTATTCACCCACCGCGATCGACACCACGATCACGCGGCTTGAGAATCTCGCCGTGAAAAAGGGGCTCAACTTTGTTTCGGTCGAACCCCGGATCAGCCGGGACGAAGCGACCCAGACGCTCGATGTGACCTTCGTCCTGACCAAGGGGCCGAAGGTCTTCGTCGAACGGATCGATATCGAAGGCAATGCCACGACGCTTGACAAGGTGGTGCGGCGGCAGTTCCGTACGGTCGAAGGCGACCCCTTCAGCCCGCGCGAAATCCGCCAGAGCGCGGAGCGGGTGCGGGCACTTGGCTATTTCAAGGACGCGCAGGTCAATGCGCGCGGCGGTTCCTCCGAGGATCAGGTGATCGTCGACGTGAATGTCGAGGAAAAGCCGACCGGCTCCCTGAACTTCGGCGCCTCCTATTCGATCAGCGACGGTCTTGGTTTCAATATCGGCCTCACCGAGGCGAATTTCCTTGGTCGCGGCCAGTATGTCAGCGTGAAGATCGGAACCACGGCCGACCAGAAGGACAGCGGCATCACCTTCATCGAGCCGAACCTTCTGGACCGCGACCTGAAGCTGAAGCTGTCCGCATGGTACCGCACTTCGGAAAATTCGAACTCGCGCTATTCGACCAAGCGCCTCGGTTTCTCGCCCTCGCTTGAATTCCCGCTGGCCGAGCGGACGAAGCTGGAACTGCGCTATTCGGTGTCGAGTGACGAGATTTTCAGCGTCGACACCAACTCCTCTCCGATTCTGAAGGCAGAGGAGGCGCGCGGTTCGGAGGTGACGAGCGCGCTTGGCTATTCGCTCAGCTTCGACACGGAGCGGTCCGAGACCGATCCGACCGAGCGGCTTCTGCTGACCTTCGGGCAGGATTTCGCCGGCGTGGGCGGAGATATCGATTCGATCACCACCACCGGTCTGGCGAAGTACCAGAAGAAGATTTTCAACGAGGAAGTGACCCTGCGCGCCGAGTTCGAGGCGGGCGCCGTCGTGTCGCGCAGCGCCGACACGCGATTGGTCGACCGCTTTACCGGCAACGGCAAGATCCGGGGCTTCGAGTCCAACGGGATCGGCCCGCGCGACCTGAGCGTCGGCAATCAGGATGCGCTCGGCGGCAACATGTTCGCCGCACTGCGCTTTGACGCCGAATTCCCGCTGGGCCTGCCCGAGGAATATGGCATCACCGGCGGCGTCTTCGCCGATATCGGCTCGGTCTGGGGGCTCGACAGCCCCGGCGGCGTGGATGACGGCCTGCATCTAAGGTCGGCCGTCGGTGTCTCGATCCTGTGGGATTCCACCCTCGGGCCGCTGCGCTTCAACTTCTCGAAGGCGATCCAGAAGGAAAGCTACGACAAGGAGCAGACCTTCGACTTCACCATCTCCACCCAGTTCTGATGCGCGGCGCGCTTGCCGTTCTGGCGGGCGTGGCCCTCTTGGCGGGCGTCGCGCCCGCCAGGTCGCAAGAGGTGCCAGCGCAGAGCCCGGTGGTGACCGTCGATCAGGAGCGACTGTTCACTGAATCGGCCTGGGGAAAGCGCGCGTTGGCCGAGATCGACAAGGATTCGCGCGAGCTGCAGGCGGAGAATCGCAGGATCGAGACGGCGCTCACCGCCGAGGAAAAGGATCTGACGGATCGCCGCCCGACGCTGCCGCCCGCAGACTTCCGCAAGCTTGCCGATGCGTTCGACGAGAAGGTGACGGGCATCCGCAAGGCGCAGGATGCCAAGCTGCGTGATCTGACCTCGCGGCATGACACTGCCCGCAAGGCCTTCTTCGATGCGGTTCTGCCGGTCATGGGCCAGGTGATGGAGGCGCATGGCGCTTTTGCGATTCTGGACAATCGGGCGGTTTTCATGTCGGTCCGCTCCATCGACATCACCGACGCGGTGATCGCGGCCGCGGACGCGGAGCTTGGCGACGGTACGGGCTCTGTTACAGCGCCGTGAGGCGGGTGCGCTTGCCAGCCTCTCCCCATATTGTTAGCAAGGCCCAAAGCGGCGCACTGCCCGGGGGACGATTTTCATGACGAGCACCACTGTGACCGAGGCGGATATCCATCTGATCCAGCGGATCATTCCGCATCGCTATCCCTTCCTGTTGATCGACAAGGTCAAGGATATCGTCCCGAACGTCAGCTGCGTCGGCATCAAGAACGTGACCTTCAACGAGCCGCATTTCCAGGGCCATTTCCCCGCCAAGCCAATCATGCCGGGCGTCACGATCATCGAGGCGATGGCGCAGGCAGCCGCCGTGCTCGTCGGCATTTCCATGGATGTGGTCGGCCGCGATCTCCTGACCTATTTCCTGTCGATCGACGCCTGCAAGTTCCGCCGCATGGTGGTGCCGGGCGACGTGCTGGAACTGCACATGACGGTGAAGCGCGGCGGCGGAAAGATCTGGAAATTCCACGGCAAGGGCATGGTAGACGGCCAGATCGCCGCCGAGGCCGATATTGCTGCGATGATGGACCTCAGGGACTGACCCTTCATGGCCACCCATCCCACAGCCTCGGTCCACCCTTCGGCGGTCATCGCCCCGGAGGCCGGGATCGGCCCGGATTGCCGCATCGGCCCCTTTTGCGTGATCGGGCCGGAGGTAACGCTCGGGCCTGAGGTCGAGCTGAAATCCCATGTGGTGATCGAAGGCGCGACAGCGATTGGCGAAGGGACCGTCGTCTATCCGTTTGCCTCGCTCGGCCATGCGCCACAGGATCTGAAATTCAGGGGCGAACACACAAGCCTGGTGATCGGCGCCCGCAACCGCATTCGCGAAGGCGTGACGATGAACCCCGGTACCGACGGCGGCGGCGGGGTGACGCGGATCGGCGATGACGGGCTATTCATGGCCAATTGCCATGTGGCGCACGATTGCCAGATCGGCGACCGGGTGATCCTGGTGAACAATGTCGCGATTGCCGGCCATTGCGTGCTTGAGGATGACGTGATCGTTGGCGGCCTCTCGGGCGTTCACCAGTTCGTCCGTATCGGTCGCGGCGCGATGATCGGCGCGGTGACGATGGTCACCGCCGACGTGATCCCGCATGGTCTGGTGCAGGGGCCGCGCGGCGTGCTGGACGGGCTCAATCTCGTCGGGCTGAAACGGCGCGGCGCGGGCAAGTCCGACATCCTCGCCCTGCGCGATCTGCTTGGCGATCTCGGGACCGGGTCTTTCCGCGACAGCGCGCGCGAGCGGGCGAACGACGGCACCGACAATGAGTATGTCCGCGAAGTGCTGGATTTCATCCTCGGGCCGTCGGATCGCTCTTTCCTCGCGCCGCGATGACCAGGACGGCGCTCATCGCCGGGCAGGGGCAGCTGCCGGCGCTTCTTGCTGCGGAACTGACGGCGGCGGGAGAGGCCTTTCTGATTGCCGAGATGGACGGGTTTCCGGCGGCCGTTGCCGGTACCGCGCCGCTGCGCTTCCGGATCGAGCGCCTGGTACCCTTTCTCGACCGGCTGCAGGACGAGGGCGTCCAACGGGTCTGCTTCGCCGGGGCCGTGCGGCGCCCGAAGATCGAACCCGAGCTTTTCGATGCGCGCACCGCGGCGCTGGTGCCACGCCTTCTCGGCGCCATCCAGTCGGGTGACGATGCCGCGCTGCGCGCCGTGATCGCGATCTTCGAGGAATGGGATTTCACCATCGTCGGCGCCGATCAGCTTGCGCCCGGCCTCGTGCCGGGCGAGGGCATCCTGTCCGGCCAGCCATCGGAGCAGGACCGGCAGGATGCGGCGCGCGGGGCAGAGATTGTCAGCGCGACCGGCGCGCTCGATATCGGGCAGGGGGCGGTCGTGGCGCGCGGCCTCTGCATCGCGGTCGAAACCTTGCCCGGCACCGATGCGATGCTCGATTTCACCGCCGCCCATCATCCGGTCCCTCGCGCGGGCCTGCTTTACAAGGCACCGAAGCCCGGGCAGGACCGCCGGGTCGACCTGCCCGCCGTCGGCCCCGAAACCGTCGCCCGCGCCGCTGCCGCCGGTCTGAACGGCATCGCCTGGGAGGCGGGCGGCGCGCTGCTCCTCGACCGGACCGCGACCATTGCGGCGGCGGAAGTGGCGGGTCTCTTTCTCTGGTCGCGGGCGCCATGAAGCTTTTCCTCACCGCCGGAGAGGCCTCGGGTGACGCGCTTGGTGCCGCACTGATGGCGGGGCTGAGGGTGCTTCGACCGGATGTGAGGTTCGAAGGCGTCGGCGGTCCGCTGATGGCGGCCGAGGGTCTCAGGAGCCTGTTCCCGATGGAAGATCTCTCGGTCATGGGGCTTCTGGAGGTTCTGCCGAAATACCGGTTCCTGAAACGCCGCATCGCCGAGACCGCCGCCGCCGTGGCGCGGGCAAGGCCCGACGCGCTGATCACCATCGACAGTCCGGATTTCTCGCTGCGCGTTGCGAAGCTGGTGCGCGAGGCGAACCCGCAGCAGAAGACCATCCATTATGTCGCGCCCACGGTCTGGGCCTGGCGGCCGGGCCGCGCCGCGAGGATGGCACCTCTCATCGACCATGTGCTGGCGCTCTTTCCTTTCGAGCCGCCCTATATGGAAGCGGCGGGGATGACCTGCGATTTCGTCGGCCATCCAGTGGTGTCGATGCCGCGCGCGACCGAAGAGGAGGCCCGCGCCTTCCGCGAGACCCATTCGATCGACGAAGGCCAGCCGCTTCTCCTCTGCCTGCCCGGCAGCCGCCGGGGCGAGGTCACGCGGCTCATGCCGCGGTTCGAGCAGGCGCTTGACCGGCTGCAAGCAGACCATCCCGGCCTGCGCGTCGCCGTCCCCACGGTCCGGGGTGTTGCCGGTATCGTCGGCGATCGCGCGGCGCGTTGGCAGAACCCGCCGCTGGTCCTGACCGACGCGGCCGACAAGCGCGCCGCCTTCGCCGCCGCCGATCTGGCGCTGGCGGCCTCGGGGACCGTCAGCCTGGAACTCGCGGCGCACCGGGTGCCGATGGTCATCGCCCACGATTTCAACCAGCTCACCTGGTGGATGATGAAACGCGCGGCGCTGATCGATACGGTGACGCTGGTCAATATCGTGTCGCAGACCCGCGCCGTGCCGGAATTCCTCGGTCCCGCCTGCCGGTCCGGCCCGATCGCCGACGCGCTTGACCGGCTGCTGGCCGATCCGGCGGCGCGCACCGCGCAGCTGGAGGCCATGGAGGCCACGATGGACCGGCTGGGACGCGGCGCCGAGGCGCCGGGCCTGCGCGCGGCGCGGTCGGTCCTGGCACAGGTCGGGGGCTGACGGGTCGCCGTTCCGCTTCCTGTCTTCAAATACTCTCGGGGGAGCGCGAGGGGGGCGGACAGCTCCCCTCGCACGGGTCGGCGCCGAAGGCGGCGACATCAGCGGCCCTTCCAGATCCAGCCGCCGCCGAGGATGCGGCCGGTCGGACCCCCGATGCCGGTTTCGTAGAAGACGCAGGCCTGTCCGGGGCTCACGCCGTCCTCGGGGTCGAGAAGCTCGACCTCGGCCTCGCTGGCCGAGAGCGGCCGGATCATCGCCGGTCGCGGCGGCCGGGTCGAGCGGATCTTGACCGCGACCTGCCATCCGGCTGCGCTGTCGAAGGGGGCGTCGCCCAGCCAGTTGATCTCGCGCACCGGTACGATGCGGGTGGCGAGTGCTTCCTTCGGGCCGACGATCACCCGCCGGGCCTCTGGGTCAAGCTTCACCACATAGAGAGGATCGCCCGTGCCGCCCACGCCGAGCCCGCGGCGCTGGCCGATCGTGTAATGAATGACGCCCCGATGTTGCCCCATTACGCGGCCATCCAGATGCACGATTTCGCCCGGGTCGGCGGCGCCGGGACGCAGCTTCTCGATCACCGACGCATAATTGCCGTTCGGCACGAAGCAGATGTCCTGGCTGTCGGGCTTGTCGGCGACCGAAAGGCCGTATTTCGCCGCCAGCGCGCGCGTCTCGGCCTTGGACGGCAGATGCCCGAGCGGAAAGCGCAGGAAATCCAGCTGCTCGGGGGTCGTCGAGAAGAGGAAATAGGACTGGTCGCGGTTCGCGTCCGCCGCGCAATGCAGTTCCGGCCCCGCAATCCCCATCTTGCGCTGGATGTAATGTCCGGTCGCCATGCAGTCGGCATCGAGCTCCCGCGCGGTCGCCAGAAGATCCTTGAACTTCACCCGCTCGTTGCAGCGGATGCAGGGCACGGGCGTCGCGCCCGCGAGATAGGCATCGGCAAATTCCTCGATCACCGCCTCGCGGAACATGTTCTCGTAGTCGAGGACGTAGTGCGGAAAGCCCATCGCCTCGGCCACCCGGCGGGCGTCGTGGATATCCTGACCGGCGCAGCAGGCGCCCTTCTTGGCCAGTGCGGCACCGTGATCGTAAAGCTGCAGCGTGACGCCCACGACATCATAGCCCTCGTCCTTCAGCATTGCGGCCACGACCGAACTGTCGACGCCGCCCGACATGGCAACGACAACTCTGGTATCGGCGGGAGCCTTGGCAAGGCCGAGGGAATTCAGCGGAATGTCTTTCATGGGGGCGCTCATCAGGGTCCGCAAGAATATAGGAAAATTCGAAACACTCACAAGCCCGGGTTTCACCCGTCCTTAAGCCTGCTTTGGGAGGGTCGGTGCGGGTGAAGGTCCGGTTAGTCGGGGGGTGCCTGATGTATCTCAAGAAGATCGACGGTCCAAGGGCGGTGACGCTGCCGGACGGAACCGTGATGACGCGTGCCGATCTGCCGCCGCCGGAGACGCGGCGATGGGTGGCAAGCCGCAAGGCGCGCGTGGTGCGTGCGGTCCAGCATGGGCTGTTGCCGCTGAAAGAGGCGCTCGACCGCTATGGCCTGTCAGAGGAAGAGTTCGAGTTGTGGCGGGCAGCGGTGGAACGGCATGGCGAAAAAGCCCTCAAGGTCACGGCTTTGCAAAAGTATCGCCAACTTTAGGTTGTATTTCCATATTTAAATGCGTCGCTAACGTGTGATTAACCATTTATGCCCATGGTTAAGGTAATGAAGACTTTAACGCGGAGTGCGGCGCATGAGAATTTTGCTGGTAGAAGACGATCCGACCACCTCCCGCAGCATCGAACTGATGCTGACCCATGCGAACCTGAACGTCTATTGCACCGACCTGGGCGAGGAAGGGATCGATCTGGCGAAGCTCTATGATTACGACCTGATCCTTCTCGACCTGAACCTGCCAGACATGAACGGCCATGAAGTGCTGCGCCAGCTCCGCCTGTCGAAGATCGCCACGCCGATCCTGATTCTCTCGGGCGCCGACGATACCGAGAGCAAGATTCGCGGCTTCGGCTTCGGCGCCGACGATTATCTGACCAAACCCTTCCATCGCGAGGAACTGGTGGCGCGCATCCATGCGATCATCCGCCGCTCGAAAGGTCATGCCCAGTCGATCATCCGCACCGGCCATATCAATGTGAATCTTGATGCCAAGACGGTCGATGTCGACGGGCTGCCGGTACATCTGACCGGCAAGGAATATCAGATGCTGGAGCTTCTCAGTCTCAGGAAAGGCACGACGCTGACGAAGGAGATGTTTCTCAATCATCTCTACGGCGGCATGGACGAACCGGAACTGAAGATCATCGACGTGTTCATCTGCAAGCTCAGGAAGAAGCTGGCCGAGGCGACAGGCGGGGAAAACTATATCGAGACGGTATGGGGGCGGGGCTATGTGCTGCGCGAGCCCCAGCCGCACGACATGGACCGGCGGGTCGCTGTCGGCGCCTGAGAGGTCAGAGCGGGTTCAGCCTGGCGGCAGGCACCAGCCCCGGCAGAGGGCGGCCCCCGAGGCGTCGGGGGCCGCCTTTGTGCCTCCATTGGCGTGCGTCCTGCCTGTCGGCTTTCCCGGTCGCCGCATCCTGCCACGTGCCGCCCCCGAGGTTCGGCTGGCTGACTGCCCGGAGAAACCGTTCCGGAAGTTCTGACCCGCAGGGGATCGCGTGCCGTGAAGGGCAAGGGAGCGGTCCCGGGTGCCCGGTCCGAGAGGAGGCGCCGCCGCCCCTTGAGGGTATCGTCCCGCCTTCGGCGGGCCGACCCGCCGGGGGCTCTGCCCCCGGACCCCCGAGGTATTTGTGCCAAGATGAAGACCACTTTGGTCCGGCGGGTGCCCCTGGCCAACCGCGCTGCCCGGCGTGCCCCGGCCCGTCGGAACAGGCGGACGGTCTGGGGGCTGGACCCGGCGCAGGCTTGATCCTAACAGTGGGGAAAGGCGGGAGGTGGCGATGGCGGAACGGGCGCTGGAAGACATGAGCGAAGCGGAGGCACGGGCCGACTGGGCACGGATCGCCGAAGAGGTTCGTCGTGCCAACCGTGCCTATCACGCCGAGGACGCGCCCGAGATTTCGGATGCGGCCTATGACGCGCTGAAGGCGCGGCTCCGTGCCATCGAGACGCTCTTTCCCGATCTGGCGGCGGAAAGCCCGACGGCCGAGGTGGGGGCCGCCCCGTCGGGGACCTTTGCCAAGGTTACCCATGCCGTCCGGATGCTGTCGCTCGAGAACGCTTTTTCGGAGGAGGATGCGGCGGATTTCGTGGAGCGCGTGCGGTCCTTCCTGAACCTCGGGGCGGAAACGGAACTTGCAGTGACGGCCGAGCCGAAGATTGACGGGCTGTCGCTGTCCTTGCGCTATGAAAGGGGCAGGCTGGTGCAGGCGGCCACGCGGGGCGACGGGGCGGTGGGCGAGAATGTCACCGAAAATGCCCGCACCATCGCCGATATTCCCGAACGGCTCGCCGGGGCGCCCGACCTTCTGGAAGTGCGGGGCGAGGTCTACATGAGCCACGCCGATTTCGCCGCGCTCAACGCGCGCCAGGCGGCGGCGGGCGACAAGACTTTCGCCAACCCGCGCAACGCGGCAGCGGGTTCGCTGCGCCAGCTGGATGCGGAGATCACCGCGGCAAGGCCGCTGCGGTTCTTCGCCTACAGCTGGGGCGCGCTTTCGCAGCCGCTGGCGAACAGCCAGATGGGCGCGGTCGAACGGCTTGCTGCGCTCGGCTTCCAGACCAATCCGCGCACACGGCTCTGCCGCTCGCTGGCCGAGATGATAGCGACCTACCGCGAGATCGAACAGGCGCGTGCGACCCTGGGCTATGACATCGACGGCGTGGTCTACAAGGTCGACGATCTGGCGCTGCAGGCGCGGCTCGGCTTCCGTTCCACCACGCCGCGTTGGGCGATTGCCCACAAGTTTCCGGCCGAACTGGCCTGGACCCGGCTCGAGGCGATCGACATCCAGGTCGGTCGTACCGGAGCGCTGTCGCCGGTGGCGCGGCTGAAGCCGGTGACGGTCGGCGGTGTCGTCGTCTCGAACGCGACGCTGCACAACGAGGATTACATTGCCGGGCGCGACGCCAAGGGCAATCAGATCCGCGATGGCAAGGACATCCGCTTGGGCGACTGGGTGCAGGTTTACCGCGCGGGCGACGTGATTCCGAAGATCGCCGATGTCGACCTCTCGCAAAGGCCCGAAGGCGCCGAACCATATGTGTTTCCCCACCGCTGCCCCGAATGCGGATCGGATGCGGTGCGCGAGGAGGGCGATGCCGTCCGCCGCTGCACCGGGGGCCTCATCTGCCCGGCGCAGGCGGTCGAGAAGCTCAAGCATTTCGTCTCGCGCGGGGCCTTCGATATCGAGGGGCTGGGTGCGAAACAGATCGAGATGTTCTTCGCCGACAATCAATTGCCGATCCGGGAGCCCGCCGACATCTTCACCCTGGCCGCGCGCGATGCGGCGAACCTGACAAAGCTGAAGAACCGCGACGGGTTCGGCGAACGCTCTGCCGCGAACCTTTTCGCCGCGATCGAGGAGAGGCGGACGATCCCGCTCAACCGGGTCATCTTCGCGCTCGGCATCCGCCATGTCGGCGAAAGCGCCGCCAATCTTCTGGCGCGCAATTACGGAACCTGGGAGGCGTTCGAGGCGGCGATGACCAGGGCACGGATCGGCGAGGGGACGGAATGGCAGGCGCTGACCGCGATCGACGGGGTCGGCGATGTGCTGGCCGCCTCGGTGGTGAATGCCTTCCATCAGGACGCTGAACGCGCCTCGATCGACCGGCTGGTCGCCCAGTTGAAGATCGAGGAGGCGGCACGCCCGGTCACCGAAGGCAGCCCGGTCGCGGGCAAGACAGTCGTCTTCACCGGCACACTGGAAAAGATGACGCGCGCGGAAGCCAAGGCGCGGGCCGAGGCGCTGGGAGCGAAGGTTGCGGGCTCGGTCAGCGCCAAGACCGATCTTCTGGTCGCGGGCCCGGGGGCGGGATCGAAGGCGAAGGAGGCCGAGCGGCTCGGGATCGAAACGATCGACGAGGAGGCCTGGCTGAGGCTGATCGGCGGATGAGCCGACCGTCGGTCCTTTTTCCGCTGTTCGCGGATATCGAGACGCTCGAGGGGATCGGGCCGAAGGCCGCGAAGCTTCTGCCCGCGCTCGGGATCGAGCGGCCCAGGGATTTTCTGTTCACCTTGCCCCATTCGGTCGTCGACCGGCGGCTGCGCGCCTCGATCCGCGATGTGGCGCTGCCCGCGACCGCGACGGTCGAGGTCGAGATCGGCGCGCATGTACCCGCCCGCCGCAAGGGCGGGCCGGTGCGGATCTTCGTGCGCGACGCTGCGACGGAGTTCCAGCTGGTGTTCTTCCATGCAAAGGGCGATTACCTCGCCAGGCAGCTGCCGACAGGTCAGCGGCGGATCGTCTCGGGCAAGGTCGAGATTTTCGACGGGCTGGCGCAGATGGTCCATCCCGACCATATCCTGCGCCTTGAGGAGGCGCGCGAGCTGCCGGCGTTCGAACCGGTCTATCCGCTGACCGCCGGCGTCACGCAAAAGCAGATGGCGCGCGCTGCGGGGGCCGCGCTGGCCCGCGCGCCCGCGCTGGCCGAATGGATCGACCGGGGCCTTCTGGAACGCGAGGGCTGGCCGGGCTGGCAGGCGGCCCTTCACGCCGCCCATCAGCCGAAGGGTACGGCGGATTGCGCACCCGAGGCACCGGCGCGACAAAGGCTCGCCTATGACGAACTGTTTGCCCATCAGCTGACGCTCTCGCTCGCCCGAACCGCTTTCCGGCGCGGCAAGGGCCGGGCATCGGTGGGCGACGGGCGGCTGCAGGAACGCGTTCGGAAAGCCTTGCCCTACCAACCGACCTCTGCGCAGGAACGCGCATTTGCCGAGATTGCCGCCGACATGGGTTCCGACAAACGGATGAGCCGTCTTCTGCAGGGCGATGTGGGCTCGGGCAAGACGCTTGTCGCCTTCATGGCGCTTCTGAATGCGGTCGAGGCGGGCGGGCAGGGGGTGATGATGGCGCCGACGGAAATCCTCGCGCGCCAGCATTTCGACGGGCTCCGGCCGCTGGCCGAAAGCGCGGGGGTCACACTCGATATCCTCTCGGGCCGCGACCGGGGGGCGGACCGGGCGGCCAAGCTGACGGCCCTCGCCTCGGGCAAGTTGCAGGTGCTGGTCGGCACGCACGCCGTCTTTCAGAAGGATGTCACCTTTCACGACCTTCGGCTTGCCATCATCGACGAACAGCACCGTTTCGGGGTCGAGCAGCGCAAGGAACTGGGCGCCAAGGGCATCGCGGCCGATGTGCTGGTGATGACCGCTACCCCGATCCCGCGCTCGCTGGCGCTGGCGCAATATGGCGACATGGATGTCTCGGTGCTGGATGAAAAACCGCCGGGACGGACGCCGGTGAAGACCGCCCTCATTTCTTCGGGGCGGTATGAGGAAGTGGTGGCACATCTCAGGCAGGCGGTGGCCGAGGGGCGGCAGGCCTATTGGGTTTGCCCGCTGGTCGAGGAAAGCGAAGTCGTCGATCTGATCGCGGCGGAGGATCGGTTCAAGACGCTCCGGGCGGCCCTGGGCGAGGGGGTGGTTGGACTGGTTCACGGTCAGATGGCGCCTGCCGAAAAGGATGCCGCCATGGCAGATTTCGTCGCGAACCGGACGAAGATCCTGGTGGCGACGACCGTGATCGAGGTGGGCGTGAACGTGCCCAATGCGTCGATCATGGTGATAGAGCGGGCCGAGACCTTCGGCCTGGCGCAGCTTCACCAGCTGCGCGGCCGGGTCGGGCGGGGGGCGGCCGAGTCCACCTGCCTGATGATGTATCAGCCACCCCTGTCCGAGGCGGCGGAGCGGCGGCTGCAGATATTGCGCGAGAGCGAGGACGGGTTCCGCATCGCCGAGGAAGACCTTGCCATGCGCGGCGCGGGCGATCTGGTCGGCACCGCGCAATCTGGGCTGCCGCGGTTCCGCGTGGCCGATCTTGACCGTCAGGCGTCACTGATGGCGGTGGCGCAAAGCGATGCGCGAACGCTTCTCGCCACGGACCCGGGCCTGAGCGGTCCGCGCGGTCAGGCCGCGCGCGTGCTTCTGTGGCTGATGGGCAAGGACGAGGCGATCCGCCTGATCGCCGTCGGTTAGGGTTTGTTCGCGAATGTTCTTAAAAAGTTCTTTACAGCGGCCGAGATTCGTGAGAACAAAAAGGCAACAAGGATGGAGGAACCGATGCGCGATCTGAAAGCCGCCTTTTCCCGGTCTCACGAAACCATGCTGATCGATGCGGCGGGCCTTGCCTCGCTGATCGCCATGCTGATCGTCGGCCTACACCTGCCCGATCTGATCTGACCCTGCCCAAGCGGTCTTTCCGTGGGCCTGCCTGTCCCGCAGTGATACCCCCCGGGCCGATCCCCAGTCGGCCCTGTCCCCGGTAACCGCAGACTGCCGCCGTGTCCCCGCCGGGGCACGGCGGTTTTTTCTTTCGGGCCGGGAAGGTGCTGCCCTGCCGGAGTATTTGGCGGCGGAACCTGTGGATCAGTGGGTTTTTGCGAAAGCGTCCGCCGTCGCTTCGAGAACCAGAAGGATCGACGCGTGGCGGTTGGCATAATCTCGGGCGGGCGTCAGCACTTCATAGCCGTCGAAGGGCGGGGCAGGGACAGGACCCATTTCCTTCAGCATCGCCTTCAGCTGATCGCGCGCCTGCAGCACCTCGGCCTCGCTCCGGCCGATCATCTGCGCCCCGGCGATCGCCGCCGAGGCCTGGCCGAGCGCACAGGCCTTCACATCCTGCCCGAAGCGGGCGATCCGCCCGTCCTCGAACCCGAGATCGACGGTGACGGTCGAACCGCACAGCGGCGAGCGGCGCATGGCCGTCGCGTCGGGGTGGTCGAGGCGTTCGGCATGGGGGATATCCGCAGCCAGCGCCAGGATGCGCTGCGAATAGAGTTTGATGAGATCGGTTTCGCTCATGTGCCCCGCCCGAATTGCCGCGCCTGCGGATTCGCCCTAAAGATAGAGGCCGGTTCAGGGAAATCAACGAGACCAAGATGCAATTTGACGCGAGCAACCTTCGCCTTGACGCGGCCGGGCTTGTGCCGGTGATCGCGCAGGACCATGCGTCGGGCGAGGTGCTGATGCTGGCCTGGATGAATGCCGACGCGGTGCGCCAGACGCTGGAAACCGGTCGCGTCACCTACTGGTCGCGCTCGCGCCAGAGCTTCTGGGTGAAGGGCGAGAGCTCCGGCCATGTGCAGAAGCTGGTCGAGCTGCGCGTCGATTGCGACCGCGACTGCCTTCTGGCCCTGGTCGAGCAGACTGGCCCGGCTTGCCATACCAACCGGCGGACCTGCTTCTACACGGCGGTCAGGGCGGGCGAGGAAGTCGAGCTGATGGCGCCGGAGCGGGGGTGAACCCGGTCAGTTGATATAGAATTCGCCCGTCACATTCCGCCAGTCGCCGGGGCGGATCAGTTTGCGGTGGGTGAAGCGCACGGAATGGAGCGGCCCGTCGATCTTTTCCTGCCAGAATTCGATGAAGTGAAACAGTTCCGGATAGTCCGGCGCCAGATCATATTCCTGCCAGATGAAGCTGTTGAGTACATGGCGGTAGTCCGGCATCCGGTAGTAAAGCTCCGCCGTCGTCAGCCCATAGCCCTTGAGCATCAGTTCGGTCTCTGCCGTCGGTCCTGTTGCACGCATCCGACCCTCCTTCGCGCGCCCTCGTGGACTGGATAGTGCCACAAGGTTACTTTCCAATGAAATCAAAATCTTGGCAAGAATCCGGCGGGATGGTGTGGTGCCCGCTGTACCGCGCCTTGCACCCTACAGATGGGATGAAGTATAGTGCGGGACAACAAGATCTAGACAAGAAGAAAGCCTGGGCAGTCACGTGACCGACGAACCGGAAGTTCCTGAAAACGCAGAAGATTCTCATCCCCGCATGTTCCATGCCGGGCCCTCGGTCGCGATCGAGGAGGAGATGAAGACCGCCTATCTCGATTATGCGATGAGCGTGATCGTGAGCCGCGCCATCCCCGATCTGCGCGACGGGCTGAAACCGGTGCACCGCCGCATCCTTTACGCGATGTACGAAACCGGCAACACGCACGACAAACCCTACCGCAAGTCGGCGCGCCCGGTGGGCGACGTGATGGGGAAATACCACCCGCACGGCGATGCGGCGATCTATGACGCGCTTGTGCGCATGGCGCAGGATTTTTCCATGTCCGTGCCGCTTCTGGACGGGCAGGGCAACTTCGGTTCCATGGACGGCGACAATGCTGCCGCCATGCGCTACACCGAGGTTCGGATGGAAAAGGTCGCGGCCGCGCTTCTCGACGATATCGAGAAGGAGACGGTCGACTTCCAGGACAATTACGACGGCAAGGACAAGGAGCCGACCGTCCTTCCGGCCCGTTTCCCGAACATGCTTGTCAATGGCGCGGGCGGGATCGCCGTCGGCATGGCGACGAACATCCCCCCCCACAATCTCGGCGAGGTGATCGACGGCACGCTCGCGCTGATCGAAGACCCGGACCTGTCGATGGAAGCGCTGATGGAGATCATCCCGGCGCCGGATTTCCCGACGGGCGGGCTGATTCTCGGCCGGTCGGGCGCGCGGAAGGCCTATCTGGAGGGGCGCGGTTCGGTCATCATCCGCGCCAAGACCCGGGTAGAGGAGCTGAGGAAGGACCGCTTCGCCATCGTTGTCGACGAAATACCCTATCAGGTGAACAAGGCGACGATGATCGAGAAGATCGCGGAGCTTGTGCGCGACAAGAGGATCGAAGGCATCGCCCATGTCCAGGACGAAAGCGACCGGGTCGGCGTGCGCGTCGTCATCGAGCTGAAGCGCGACGCGACGGCCGAAGTGGTGCTGAACCAGCTCTTCCGTTTCACGCCCTTGCAGACCTCGTTCGGCTGCAACATGCTTGCACTGAACGGCGGGCGGCCGGAACAGCTTACGCTTAGGGATTTTCTCACCAATTTCATCGGTTTCCGCGAGGAAGTTGTTGCACGTCGCACCGCGTTCGAACTGAGAAAGGCGAGGGAGCGCAGCCATGTCCTGTGTGGTCTGGCCGTGGCAGTGTCGAACGTCGATGAGGTGGTGGCAACGATCCGTGCCTCGGCCACGCCCGCCGATGCGCGCGACAGGCTGATGACCCGGCGCTGGCCCGCCCATGAGATCGTCGAATATATCCGGCTGATCGACGATCCGACCCATCCGGTCAATGATGATGGTACCTACAACCTGTCCGAACGGCAGGCCCGTGCCATCCTCGACCTTCAGCTGCAGCGTCTGACGCAACTCGGCGTCAAGACGATCACCGACGAACTTGAGGAGCTGGCCGCGAAGATCAAGGATTACCTCTCCATCCTCGGGTCGCGCGACCGGATCATGGAAATCATCTCGACCGAGCTGCGCGATGTGCGCACCGCCTTCGCCCAGCCGCGCCGGACCGAGATCGTCGACTGGGCAGGCGATCTGGACGACGAGGATCTGATCGAGCGCGAGGACATGGTCGTGACCATCACCTCGGGCGGTTACATCAAGCGCACGCCGCTTGCGGAATTCCGCGCGCAGCGCCGGGGTGGCAAGGGCCTTTCGTCGATGCAGACCAAGGAAGACGATGTGGTCACGACGCTTTTCGTGGCGAACACCCATACCCAGCTTCTGTTCTTCACCACCGACGGCATGGTCTACAAGCTGAAGACCTGGCGCCTGCCGCTCGCGGGGCGCAATGCCAAGGGCAAGGCGATCGTCAATATCCTGCCGATCGATCAGGGCGTGACCATCGCCGCGCTGATGCCGGTGGACGTGCCCGAAGAGGAATGGGACGATCTGCAGATCTTCTTCGCCACCTCCGAGGGCGATGTGCGCCGGAATGCCCTGTCGGACTTCACCAACGTGATGCGCAACGGCAAGATCGCGATGAAGCTGCCTGAAGGCGTGAGCCTCGTGAACGCGCGCATCTGCGACGAGAACGACGATGTGATGCTTGTGACCGAGATGGGCCGCGCGATCCGCTTCCCGACGACCGAGGTGCGGGTGTTCAAGGGGCGCGATTCGACCGGCGTGCGCGGCATCCGGCTGGCGGCCGGCGATAGCGTGGTGTCGATGTCAGTGATCCGCCATTTCGAAGCCGATCCGGCCGAACGCGCCGCCTATCTGAAGCAGCGCCGCCTGATGGAAGGGGCGCTGGAGGACGAGGTCGAGGATGACGAGGACGAGGCGGTCGAGGGTGGCCAGCTTTCGCCCGAACGCTATGCCGAAATGTCGGCGGCCGAGGATCTGATCCTGACCGTCACGGCCTCTGGCCTCGGCAAGCTGACCTCCTCGCACGATTATCCGGTGCGCGGTCGCGGCGGCCAGGGCGTGAAGGCCATCAGCCAGGGTTCGCGTGGTGGGCGGCTGATCGCCTGCTTCCCGGTCGAGGGCGGCGATCAGGTGATGCTCGCCACCTCGACCGGCCAGTCGATCCGCTGCCCGGTCGACGGCATCTCCTTCCGGTCGCGTTCGGCGGGCGGGGTGAAGGTCTTTGACACCGGTGCCGACGAGGAAGTGGTCTCGGTCGCCCGTGTTGCGGCCGAGGGTGCGGAGGAAGAGGCGGAGTGATCCGCCATCTTCCGCCCGAGTGCCGGTCATGAAGACAAGCCGATTTTGACACATTCTTAACCTACTGCCGCCAGACTCCCCTTCAAGACTGGGCATGTCGGGCGGTGGTCTTGGGAAGGGCACCGTCCCCGGATACAAGGGGAAGGTCATGGCATATACCGATCTCGCGGGTCGCATCGGCGAAACCAAACGGGAAGAAGGCGCACTGCGCCGGTTCCTGGCGACGTTCTTCGCGGCGCGGTCCGAACGGACGGCGACCGGGCCGGCGCCGCGCAAGCTCGCAGGGCCCGTGCCCGGCGATATCCGCGCCCGCGGCTATCTCGACGATCTCGACATCGAAGTCGGGTTCTGAGGCTTTTCTTCCCGTCCCTCATGGTCTAATCCGCGCGCATGGACGCGCAACTCAACATCGTCGGCGGCGGCATGGCCGGTTCCGAGGCCGCCTGGCAGGCCGCCAACATGGGGCTCCGGGTCTGCATTCATGAGATGCGCCCGAAGGTCGGCACCTTCGCCCATCGCACCGGCCATTTCGCCGAGATGGTCTGTTCCAATTCCTTCCGCTCCGACGATGACGAACGCAATGCGGTCGGGCTTCTGCATTGGGAAATGCGCGCGGCGGGCGGGCTGATCATGGACATGGCCACCCGCCACCGGTTGCCCGCGGGCGGCGCGCTGGCGGTAGATCGCGATCCTTTCGCCGAAAGCGTGACGGAGGAATTGCGATCGCATCCAAACATTTCCGTTTCAGAAGAGGAAGTTACGGAACTGCCCTCGGACGGTTCCTGGATCATCGCCACCGGCCCGCTGACCTCGTCCCGCCTGGGCGAGGCGATCCGGGCCGAGACGGGCGCCGACGCGCTTGCCTTCTTCGATGCCATCGCGCCCATCGTCTATGCCGACACGGTCGACATGTCGGTCGCCTGGATGCAGTCGCGCTACGACAAGGGCGAGACCATCGAGGAACAGACTGCCTACATGAACTGCCCGATGGACCGCGACCAGTACGAGGCCTTCATCGACGCGCTGCTTGCCGCCGACAAGGCCGAGTTTCGCGAGGGCGAGACGGCGGGCTATTTCGACGGCTGCCTGCCGATCGAGGTGATGGCCGAGCGCGGGCGCGAAACGTTGCGGCACGGGCCGATGAAGCCGGTGGGGCTGACCAATGCCCACCGGCCCGAAACGAAGCCCTATGCCGTCGTGCAGCTTCGCCGCGACAATGCCCTGGGGACGCTCTACAATATCGTGGGCTTTCAGACCAAGATGAAGTACGGCGCGCAAGTGGATGTTTTCCGAAAGATTCCGGCCCTGGAGAATGCCTCCTTCGCCCGCCTCGGTGGCATCCATCGCAATACGTTCATCAACTCGCCGACCCTTCTCGATGACCGGATGAGGTTGAAATCCCGGCCGAACATCCGTTTCGCGGGCCAGATCACCGGCGTCGAGGGTTATGTCGAAAGCGCCGCCATGGGCCTGCTCGCGGGCCGGATGGCGGCAGCCGAGATTCTGGGGCGGAACCTCGCCCCGCCGCCGCCGGAGACCGCGACGGGATCGCTCATCCATCACATCACCGGCGGGGCGGAGGCAAAGACCTTCCAGCCGATGAACGTGAATTTCGGCCTCTTCCCGCCCATCGACGCCAGGGGTGGCCGCAAGGGCCGCAAGGACCGCTACAAGGCCTATACCGACCGGGCGAAGGCGGCCTTCACCGAATGGCTGTCGTAACCCGCTTCGCGCCGTCGCCCACGGGGCCCCTGCACCTCGGCCATGCCTATTCCGCGATCCTCGCCCATGACATGGCGCGGGCAACGGGCGGGCGGTTCCTCTTGCGGATCGAGGATATAGACCGCTCGCGCGCGCGCCCCGGGTGGGAGCAGGCGATCTACGATGATCTCGCCTGGCTCGGGCTGTCATGGGAAGGGCCGGTGGCGCGGCAATCCGACCGGCTTCCTCTTTATCACGATGCGCTCGCCCGGCTATGGGCGGCGGGTCTTCTTTATGAATGTACCTGTTCGCGGCGCGACATCGAGGAGGCCGCAAGCGCGCCGCAGGAGGGTGCCGTGCCGCGCCTTGGTCCGGACGGGCCGATCTATCCAGGCATCTGCCGGAACCATCCGCGTGGCGGTGATCTGCCAACGGGCGCGCTGCGCCTCGATATGGCGCGCGCCGCGGCGGCGCCGGTCATCTTTCGTGAGGAAGGTGGCGGACCGGCCGGAGAAAGCGGCACGATCCTTGTCGCCCCCGGCGATCTGGTGGAGAAGGTCGGCGACGTGGTGCTTGCCCGGCGCGACATGGGCACATCCTACCACCTGTCGGTCGTGGTCGACGATGCGGCGCAGGGCATCACCCATGTGACGCGCGGCGAGGATCTGTTCGAGGCGACGGCGATCCATGCGCTCCTGCAGCGCCTTCTCGGCCTGCCGACGCCCACCTATCACCACCATCGCCTGATCCGCGACGAGGCTGGCAAGCGCCTTGCCAAGCGCGACGATGCCCGCGCGATACGCAAATACCGTGAGGAGGGCGCGGCACCCGCCGACATACGGCGGATGGTCGGCCTCTCCTGACCCGGGCTGCCGCGCTTCAGGCGGCCTGGGCCGCCTTCTTGCGCAGGAGCATCCCGAACAGATCGCGCGGATCGTCCGGGTCGGCGATCATGTCGAGGTCTTCGCTGAACTTCAGCGACTTCGGCAGCGCCGTCAGCTGACCGAGCACATAGCGCAGCGCCGAGAAATCCTCGATCGCGAAGCCGACGGAATCGAAAAGCGTGATCGCGCGGCTGTCTTCGCGGCCCCTGATCGCGCCGGTCATCACCTGCCACAGTTCCTTGACCGGATAGTCCGGGACCAACTGCTGGATCTCGCCCTCGATCCGGGTCTGGGGCGGATATTCCACGAAAATATCGGATCTTAGCAGGATATCCTTATGCAGCTCTGTCTTGCCGGGGCAGTCGCCGCCCACCGCGTTGATATGAACGCCCGAGCCGACCATATTGTCGGTCAGGATCGTCGCATATTGCTTGTCGGCGGTGACGGTGGTGATGATCTCTGCCCCGAGGATCGCCTCTTCGGCTGTCTTGCAGGATACGACCTTCAGGCCCGATCCGGCGAGGTTCGCCGCGCATTTCCGCGTCGCGGCCGGGTCGATGTCATAGAGGCGGACTTCGCCGATCCCGCAGATGGCCCGGAAGGCCAGCGCCTGGAATTCCGCCTGCGCGCCATTGCCGATCAGCGCCATCGCGGACGAGCCTTCGGGCGCCAACCATTTGGCGGCGAGCGCCGACATGGCGGCCGTGCGCAGGGCGGTCAGGATCGTCATCTCGGTCAGAAGCACCGGGTAGCCGGTGTTCACATCCGCCAGAAGCCCGAAGGCGGTGACGGTCTGCAGGCCTTCCTTCATGTTCTTCGGGTGGCCGTTCACATATTTGAACCCGTACATCTCGCCATCCGAGGTCGGCATCAGTTCGATCACGCCGACATCGGAATGGGAGGCGATGCGCGGGGTCTTGTCGAAGAGCGGCCATCGGCGGAAGTCGGCCTCGATCTCGGCGGCCAGGTCGGTCAGAACGCGCTCGATCCCGACGTGAAGAACGAGGCGCATCATATTGTCGACGCTGACAAACGGTACGAGGTTCAGGTTCTGCTTCATCATCTCAGTAGCTCCGTGTCGGCCGGTCGAAGACCTTGCGGCCCATGAGGGAACCGACGAGTTCGACCATCAGCTTCGCCGTCCGCCCACGGTCGTCGAGGAAGGGATTCAGCTCGACAAGATCGAGCGAGGTGACGAGGCCGCTTTCATGCAGAAGCTCCATCACCAGATGCGCCTCGCGGAAGGTCGTGCCGCCCGGAACCGTGGTGCCGACGGCAGGCGCGATCGAGGGATCGAGGAAGTCGACGTCGAGCGAGACATGAAGCAGGCCGTTTTCGGCCCGAACCCGCTCCAGGAACTCACGCAAGGGGGCGACGATGCCGCGTTCATCAAGCGCCCGCATGTCGCAGACCACCATGTCGCTTTTCAGAAGCGCGGCATGTTCGGCCGGATCGACAGAACGGATGCCGTAAAGGCAGATGCGGTCCTCGGGCACCGGAGCGGGGAAGGGCGGGAAGGCGTCGAACCCGCCATGGCCGGCGATATAGGCCACCGGCGTGCCGTGCAGGTTGCCGGACTGGGTGGTGAGCGGGGTGTGGATGTCGGAATGGGCGTCGAGCCAGAGCACGAACAGGGGGCGGTCGGCAGCCCGCGCATGCCGCGCCGCGCCCGAGACCGACCCGAGCGCCAGCGAATGGTCGCCGCCCATGAGGATCGGGAACCCCCCGGCCGCCAGAGCCTCTTCGGTGCGGTCCCCAAGGGCCACCGTCCAGCCCACCGTTTCGGCAAGCGAATGGACGGCGGGGTTCGGGCAGGAGACGGGCGCCAGAACCGGCAGCGCGACATCGCCCCAGTCGGCGACCTTGTGGCCGAGGTCAGTGATCGAGGGGCCAAGCCCCGCGACCCGGTAGGCGGCCGGGCCCATCAGGCAGCCCGCTCGTTTCTGGCCGCTGTCGATGGGCGCGCCGATCAAAATGCAGTTCTTCATGGTCCGTCCTTGGTCGTTTCCGCCATGATGCCGCCCTCTTGCGTAAGCCTGAAAGCGAATTATTGTCGGATTGCGCGAAGCTTTGTTCGAAATGGCGGAAAGAATGACCGATTTGGACGATACCGATCAGCGGCTTGTGGCGGAGCTGAGGCGCGACGGTCGCGCGGCCCTGTCGGACCTCGCCGACCGTCTCGGGCTGGCGCGTGCGACGGTGCGGGCGCGGCTGGAACGGCTGCAGGCGCGCGGCGAGATCGTCGGGTTCACCGTGCTGACCCGCGGCGATGTCAGCGCCTCTCCCGTGCGGGGTCTGATGATGATCGCGATCGAGGGCCGCGGCCAGGAACGGATCACGGCCCGGATCCTCGGCTTGCCCGAGGTGCAGGCGGTCCATTCGACCAATGGTCGCTGGGACCTCGTGTGCGAACTGGGGACGCGCACGCTGGAGGAGCTGGACGCGCTGATCCTCAAGGTGCGCGGCTATGAAGGCGTGCTGGCGAGCGAGACCAACCTGCTTCTGTCCACCAGGCGGCCGGGCCGCCGCTAGCCGCGCCGCGTGGCCGCCCAGACCCAGATGGCCGCGAGGCCGAGGGAAAAGAGCGCGTTCCAGGAGGCCATCGACAGTCCGAAAAGCGACCAGGCCACTTCGTCGCAGCGGATCAGCGGCGCGTTGAGGATCTGGTTCATCAGATCGTCGGCCGACAGGCCGCCGACATCGCCCGAGGTGCAGGTGGTGGGCCCGAGCCAGAACCCGCGCTCCACCCCGGTGTGATAGAGGCCGACCCCGGCGGTCGCGAGGGCGCCGAGCGCGCCGAGCCAGGCAAGGCCCGCGCGCCGGGTCGCGAGGCACAGGGCGCCGATCACGATCGCCGCGGCATGCGGCCAGCGCTGCCAGAGGCAGAGCTTGCAGGGCGCATAACCGAAGGCCTGGAAGATGAAGGCCCCCGCGAGAAGCGCAAGCGAGCCCCCGGCGGCGACAAGGATGGCGGTTCGTTGCTGGGATGTCATAGGGTCTTGAGCCCGAAATAGAGAAGGACGAGAAGGCCGATCACGACGGCGACGATCAGCATCAGCCGACGTTCGATGAAGGCGAGGATCGGCTCGCCGTAGCGCCGCAGGAGCCAGGCGAGCGCATAGAAGCGCCCGCCGCGCGCCACGATGGCCGACAGGATGAACAGCGGCAGGCTGAAGCCGACAACACCCGAAAGGATTGTCACCACCTTCATCGGCGGCAGGTGGGCGAGGCCGGAGGTGATGAGAAGCACGAGGATCAGCCAGGTCGACCCCGCCACATCGGCGCGCATCGCCTCGAACGCATCAAGCTTGTGGTAGAATTCCAGAACAGGCCGGGCGAGCCATTCGAAGGCGAAATGGCCGATGAACCAGCCGAAGATCCCGCCCAGGACGGAGGTCACGCTCGCGATGAAGGCAAGCCGCATCGCCCGGTCGGGCCGGGCGGCGCACATCGGGATGAAAAGCACATCCGCCGGGATCGGAAAGACCGAGCTTTCGACGAAGGAGATGGTGCCAAGCGCCGTGGTCGCATGCCGTGACCGAGCCCAGGCCAGCGTCCAGTCATAGAGTTGTCGGAACATGTGGCCTCTGGTTTGCGTCGGGCGCCATAGGCCATGGTGCGGCGCCCCCCGTCAAGAGGCAGGGCTTTCGCCGCCGCCCCCGGTCGGATAAACTTTCCGCCAGCACCTGCAGGTGGGGCGGTTCAGTCGGGGGATTGGTGATGAAGTGGCAGGGTCGGCGCGGCAGCGACAATATCGAGGATCGGCGGCGCATGTCGGCCGGCGGCGCCATAGGGGGCGGCGGGCTTGGACTGGTGGTTGTGGCGCTTCTGGTCTGGGCACTCGGCGGCGATCCGATGGCGGTTCTGCAGCAGGGGCTGGGTGCGCAGCAGATCGGCGGTACCGGCGGTGGCGAAGTCACCGAAGCCGATCAGCGGGCCGCCGAGTTCGTTTCGGTCACGCTTGCCGATACCGAGGCGATCTGGGGGCAAATCTTCGAACAGGAGCTGGGCCGCGCCTATCAGCCGGTGACCTTGGTGCTGTTCAAGGGCGGCACCCAGTCGGGCTGCGGCGGCGCCACGGCGATGACCGGGCCGTTCTACTGTCCGATCGACAAGAAGGTCTATCTCGACACCGATTTCTTCGCGACGCTTTCCCAGCGGCTTGGCGCCAAGGGCGATTTCGCCGCCGCCTATGTCGTCGCCCACGAAATCGGCCATGCGGTGCAGGATCAGCTCGGCATTCTCGAGAAGACCACGCAGATCCGCCAGCAGTCGAGCGAGGCCGACAGCAACGCGATTTCGGTGCGGGTCGAGTTGCAGGCCGACTGCTTCTCGGGCGTCTGGGCGCGATATGCAGCCGATCAGCTTGGCACGCTGGAACAGGGCGATATCCAGGAGGCGGTGGATGCCGCGGCCCGGATCGGCGACGATACGTTGCAAAGAAGCGCGGGCCAGCGCCCGATGCCCGACAGCTTTACCCACGGCACATCGGACCAGCGCCAGAAATGGCTCGCGACCGGCTATAAGCAGGGTACGATACGGGCCTGCGATACATTTTCGGCAAGCTCGCTCTGAGCCCGGAATGACGCTTGAAAGCGTGACCAGGGGCGGCTAAGGGTCTTGGCGGTGGCCCGAGTGGCGGAATGGTAGACGCAGCGGATTCAAAATCCGTCGCCGCAAGGTATGCGAGTTCGAGTCTCGCCTCGGGCACCAGATTCGCAGCGAATCGTCGGTGGCACCTGTTGCGATACCGGTGGTCAAAAGGCGCCCCTGCCGATTTCCATGCGGGCCCGGGCCACCATGAAATGTCGGGCCAGCCAACCTGGCGGCTGCGGCCGGTCATCGCAACTGTTGTGATAATGGCAACGCGCAGCGACCTCGCGGCGGCGTCATCGGGCCTCCGGCTGACCCGATGACCTGTTGGGGCACGCAGTGATCGTTTTTTGTCTGACTTTCGGAAATAATCGCGGGGCGTGGTGTGACGCCACGTCACCGCGGCCGCGGGGCGGGCGCCCAAATTTCGCCACATTTCGAACGGTATAAGTAACCTATTCGTAAGTATAAATTCTCTACGCTCTTTCAGATGACCCTTCGGGGATTTTGTAACTGGCCCGTACGTTTGACGGCCGCTTTTGTTGGAACCACCACATTGTCTTGTCTGACCTCAGGAACATTCATCACGACACTCAGGGGCGAAAAGCCGGTGGAACAGCTTGTTCCCGGCGATCGTGTCGTCACCCGCGATGACGGATTGCAGACGGTACGTTCGGTGCGCCGTCGCGACTTCGACTACGGGCAACTCGCCTCCGCCCCCCGGATGCAGCCGGTTCTCATCACCGTTGGTGCCGTGTCGCGCGGCCTGCCGGAGCGCGAGCTGCTGGTCAGCCCGTCGCTGCGCATCCTGATGCAGACAGCCGAGCGCGATCATCTGGTGGCGGCAAGTGATCTTGCAGACGGCCACGCGATCCGGACCTGCTCGGTCCTCGGCGTGCGCTATGTCCATATCGGCTTCGACCGCGACGAGGTGATCCTCGCCAACGGTGTCTGGGTCGAGGCCTTTCAACTTGCCGAGCGGCAGGACGATGTCCCGCAATCGGCGCAGACAGAGGAATATCTGGAGCTGTTTCCTGCCGGGCAGGACAGCGAAACGGTTGCGGCGCGACAGGACGGTATCTGAGCGCGCGATGATGGCGGCAATCCCGTTCGGGGCCGCCGTGTGACGAGTAAGGTCGAGGAGTTTCGAATGACGACGGTTCTGGTTCTTCTTTCCTGCGGTCTCCTGGGGCTTTCGCCCCTGGCATTTGTAGTGCTGCAGCAGCGCGACCGCATCGCTGTTCGTATCTCGATCTGATGGTTTCGACGCCGGGCGGTTCGCCCCGGCGCCGCATGTGAATTTGAGTAGAAGGTAAAAGGTCAATGAAGCACACATTTTTCCAGACCGAGGCCGCTATGGCTGATCAGATCTCCGGTCTCGCCGAAACCCGCCTTCAGGGCGCGGCAGGCGAGGAACGGCTGGTAGAGGCCAAGGGGCGCGACGGCCAGCCGGGCGTAGCGGCTGAACATCTGGAAGCGGCCCCCTGTTTCACTCCGGATGCCGAAGTTCTGACCGAGCGCGGGCCGGTAGCCGCGCATCTCTTGAAAGTCGGCGACAGGGTCATGACCCGCGATCACGGCCTTCTGACCGTGCGCCACATTGGCCGTCGGCAGTTCGGCTGGCGTGCGCTCGGCCTCATTCCGCTGCTGCGCCCGGTGGTCATCGCGGCGGGTGCGCTCGGCCATGGTCTGCCCGCGCGTCAGATCGCACTGTCGCCCGAACACGGTATCGCCAGTGCCGGTGCCGACGGCCTTGGCATGCAGATCGTTCAGGCCAAGCGCTATGTCGGGACCCCCGGCGTCGAGCGCGGCGCCTTCCACAACGTGACCTACATCCAGATCGGCCTCGACCAGCCCGCGCTTGTGAATGTTTCCGGCTTGTGGTGCGAGACCCAGGCAGGGGCCAGCGCCACCGTCGCGCAGACGCCGATTGCCGTGGTCGGGGAGGTTTTGCAACCTGCGAAGGCCACCAAAGCCGACCCCGAGGTCAGCGTCGCGGCCTGAGACCGTCCCGCAAGGCATCCTGTGCCCTTCCGGTAACGCCAGATGCCCAATCTGGCGTTATCACGTTTTTAGTTTACGCACCGACCTGCTGAAAGCTGCTATTCGATCAGGAATGGCGCCGGTGTCTGGTGTTGCTGTGGTTGGTGGTTTGGGGAGGCGGCGCAATGTTTCGGGTGACGGCCATAGAAATAGCCAAATCAGACGGCATTAACGCGCCGGAAGGGCACTGCTTGGCATCTGCCCTTACATCGTTTGGGCGGTATCGGGCAGAGAAAACCGGCAGTTAGTCCTCATGGCGACGATCCTCGGCACCGCGGGCAACGACACGACACTTACGGGCACCGGCGCAAGTGACCTGGTCAGCCTTTTCGGCGGCAATGATTCCTTCGCGGCGAACGGCGGCAATGACACGGTCTTTGCCGGGACCGGCGACGACACGATTGACGGTGGTTCGGGCGCGGATTCGCTTCTGGGCGAAGACGGCAACGACCTTTTGCTGGGCGGGTCGGGTAACGACCGGCTTTTCGGCGGCAACGACAACGACACGCTGATCGGCGGCGCCGGATCGGATTCACTGGACGGCGGGGCCGGATTCGACACGGCCGACTACAGCGCCTCGGGGTCCGCGGTCTCGGTCAATCTTGCGACGAACGTCAATACCGGCGGCGATGCCGCCGGAGACACGCTGACCGGGATCGAGGCGGTGATCGGCTCGGCCTTCAACGATACGCTTGTCGGAAGCGCCGGAGATGAGGCGTTTTTCGGCGGCGCCGGAAACGATTCCATTGATGGCGGAAGCGGCAACGACACGCTGGTCGGCGGTGCGGGCAGCGATACGCTGATCGGCGGCGCTGGCTTGGATGAGGTCAGCTATGCCACCTCGGCCTCGGCGGTATCGGTCAACCTCAGCGCCAATATCAATACCGGCGGCGACGCGGCAGGCGATAGCATCTCGGGTGTCGAGGCCATCACCGGGTCGGCGTTCAACGACACGCTGATCGGGTCGAACACCGGCGACAGCCTGTTCGGCGGAAGCGGCAACGACAGTCTTGCCGGGCTTGGCGGCAACGACAGCCTGTTCGGCGGTATCGGTGCAGACACGATCGACGGCGGATTTGGCAACGATTCCATAGATGCGGGTGCCGACAACGATTCCGTGTCGGGTGGCGCCGGAGCCGACACGATCTTCGGCGGCGCGGGGCTCGACACGATCACCGGCGGCGACGGGGCCGATTCAATCGATGCGGGCGACGGCGCCGACAGCGTGGATGCCGGGGCCGGCAATGACACGGTTCTGGGTGGCCTTGGTGACGATACGATCCTGGGTGGCGGCGGATCGGATTCGATATCGGGCGGCGATGGCAACGATGTTCTTTACGGCGACGACACCGTCACGGCCACGGCCACAAACGAAGCGCTGCACTGGAATCTCGCGGGGGCGGACGAGGCGAGCATCTCCAACGGCTTCGTCCAGGACACCGGCCTCATGGATGTCCGGGTCAGCTTCGTCACCACGGCGCTTGCCTCGACCCAGACGGTAGAATCCACCGACACGGTCTATATCGGCACCGGCGAGCCGATGAGTGCGACGTCGAACCTGAACCTGACCGGCGCGGGCTCCGGGACGACCTCGACGACCTATATCGACTTTGCCGCATCAGCAGGCAGTGGCGTGACCGACGCGGTCAGCAATGCTCAGTTCCGGATCAACGATATCGATGCGAGCACCGGCAACTGGCAGGACGTCATTACCGTCAACGCCTATGATTCGAACGGCAATCTCATCCCGGTCACGATCACGCTGAGCGGCAACGATTCGGTTTCCGGCAATACGATCACTGCGGCGAATACCGCCGACACTGCCAGTTCGCCGCTGGGTTCCGCCCTTATCAACATCGCGGGACCGGTCGCGCGGATCGAGATCATCTATGCCAACGTCGGCACCTCGACGCAGTCGCTCTGGGTCAGCGACGTCCATTTCACGACCATCCCGCAGACGGCGGGCAACGATACGATCGACGGCGGCACGGGCAACGATTCCATTTTCGGCGGCGCTGGCGATGACAGCATTCTTGGCGGTGCGGGCCTTGATACGATCTTCGGCGGCACGGGCAATGACACGATCGACGGCGGCACCGAGGCCGATTCGATCGACGGCGGCGACGGCAACGATTCGATCCTCGGCGGCACGGGGAACTTCGCCGACACGCTGATCGGGGGGCTGGGCGACGATACGCTGCGCGGTGACGACGGGGCGGACCTGCTTTTCGGCGGCGACGGCAATGACTCGCTTGATGGTGGGCTTGGCAATGACACGATCGATGGCGGCATTGGCAACGATTCCATTCTCGCGGGCGATGGCAACGATTCCGTCACCGGCGGCGCGGGCCTCGACACGATCTTCGGCGGCGCGGGCAACGACACGATCGATGGCGGCACCGAGGCCGATTCGATCGACGGCGGCGACGGCAATGATTCGATCCTCGGCGGCGCTGGCGATGACAGCATCACCGGCGGCGCGGGCCTTGATACGATCTTCGGCGGCACGGGCAACGACACGATCGACGGCGGCACCGAGGCCGATTCCATCGACGGCGGCGATGGCAATGATTCGATCCTCGGCGGCACGGGGAATTTCGCCGACACGCTGATCGGGGGGCTGGGCGACGATACGCTGCGGGGTGGCGACGGGGCCGACCAGCTCTTTGGCGGCGACGGCAACGACTCGCTCGACGGCGGCGACGGCAATGACACGATCGACGGCGGGATCGGAGCCGACCGTCTGGATGGCGGTGCAGGTGACGACAGTCTGACGGGCGGCGACGGCAATGACACGATCTTCGGTGGCGACGGCAACGACACGCTAAATGGCGGCGCCGGCGCGGACAGCCTTGTCGGCGGGCTCGGATCCGACTTCTTCACCGGCGTCGGGATCGGCGATGTCATCGACGGGTCGGAAGACACGCCCTCCAACGAGGTAGACGTCCTCGATCTCTTTGGCTCGGGCTGGACAAAGGCCACGACCAACATCCTTTATGCCGGGGGCAATGACGAGGCGGGCACCGTCCAGTTCCTGGACAATCTCGGCAATATCATCGGCTCCCTGACCTTCTCGAACATCGAGAAGATCGTTCCCTGCTTCGCCGCAGGAACGGTGATCGAAACGATCCGAGGCGCGGTCGCGATCGAGGATCTCCTGCCCGGCGACCTCGTCCTGACGCGGGACAGCGGTTATCAGCCGGTGCTTTGGATCGGGCGCAGGGCCCTCACGGCACTGGATTTGCTGATCCAGCCCCAACTTGCACCGATCCGCATAGAGGCGGGCGCGCTCGGGCGGCGCGCGCCAGAGCGCGCGCTGACCGTCTCGCCCCAGCACCGCGTCCTTGTGTGCGGCAGCCGCGCCGAGCTGATCTCGGGCGAGACCGAAGTTCTGGTCGCCGCGACCCATCTGTGCGGTCTGCCGGGCATCGAGCAGATAACGCCCGAGGACGGCGTGACATATTTTCATATGTTGTTCCGTCAGCATGAGATCGTCCTGACCGAGGGCCTGTGGACCGAGAGCTTTCAACCGGGCGCGGCCACGCTTGCCGGCATCGACGATGCGCAGCGCCGCGAGATTCTTGCCCTGTTCCCCGAACTTGCATCCGATATCGCCTGGAATGCCTATCAGGCGGCGCGCTCCAGCCTGAGGGCACATGAGGCACGAGCGATCATCGCGGCCTGACGTTCAGCCAGGCGGCGGCGCCTGCCAATTGTCCCACTCTTCCGGTGTGTCGAGGTCGGTCAGGGCATGGCGGTCGGGCAGGGGCACGAGTTGGACCGGCCGCCCCTCCAGCAGCTTGCGCGCGCCGTGGTCGCCGGTCAGCACGCTCAGGTCGGCGAAAAGGCGGCGTGGCAGGATGACGGGATGGCCCGGCGTACCGTCGGCGCCCGTACCGCGTGCCGCATGCGACGGGTCGCGGGCGAAAGCGCCGACGACGCGGGCGATATCCTCGCCGGTGATCTCCGGCATGTCCGGCAGGAGGATCATCAGCCCCTCCGACATCGCCGCCGCCTGCGCGCCCGCGCGGATCGAGGCCGACATTCCGTCGTGATAGTCGGGGATCGAAATGACTTCGGCGCCCGTACCCCGCAGGACAGCGGCGCGGGGGGCCGCGAAGGGGCCGCCGTCCGGGATCGTGACCACCACATGGGGCGCGATGCTGCGCGCCAGTCGCACTGTCCGTGAAAGCGCGGTTTCGGACCCGACGCGTTCCATGAGCTTGTCGCGCCCCCGCATCCGGGAAGATGCCCCGGCCGCGGGAACGAGGATTGTCAATGTCGCAGCCATGATCCGATTGAAGGACGATGGGCCGCATTGGTCAAGACCTACCTCGGGGCGCTTTAGCCCCGCATCCGGGCCCCATCGGCATCCCAGAGCGGTGCGGACACCATCCGCGCCTTGCGGCGTTCACCGAGAATCTCGATCTCGCCCTCCAGCCCCTCGCGGATCAGCTCGACCGGCACGAAAGCCTGTGCGACCGACTTGCCGGTCCAGTGCGAATAGCCGCCCGAGGTGCAGAAGCCCACGACCTTGTCGCCGACCCACAGGGGTTCGTAACCGACCACATCGGCGTCAGCCGCCTCGATGACGAAGCAGCAAAGCCTGCGTCTGGGGCCCGCGGCCTTTTCGGCCATCGCTGGCGCCTTGCCGATCCATGCCACCGGCTTGTTCCAGCGGATGAAGCGGTCGATGCCGGTCTCGCCGGGGAAATAGTCCGGGCTGAATTCGCGCGTCCAGGAGCCGAACCATTTGTCGAGGCGGAGGGACATCATCGCCCGCATGCCGAAGGGCGTCAGCCCGAGGTCCTGGCCGGCAGTCCAGAGCGCATGCCAGAGGCTGCGTTCCTTCATGAAGTCGCAGAAGATCTCGTAGCCAAGGTCGCCCGTGTAGCTGACGCGCTGAACAAGACAATCGACCATGCCGACCGTGATCTGGCGCGCATCCATGAACGTGAACGCCTCGCCCGAGACATCGGCGCGGGTCACCCGCTGCAAAAGCTCGCGTGCCTTCGGTCCGGCGATCTGGAAGCCCGTGATCCGGTCCGAGACATTTTCGACGGCGACGCCCGGATCGAGGTTCTTCTCGAACCAGCGCAGGTGCTGGTCCTGTGCGCCGTAGGAGCCGGTGATCTGGAATTCACTTTCCGAAAGGCAGGTGACGGTGAAGTCACCGATGATCTTGCCCTTGGGGCTGAGCATCGGCGTCAGCGACAGGCGACCCGGTTTCGGAATCGCGCCCGCCATGATCCGGTCGAGCCAGGCGCGGGCGTTCGCCCCCTTCACCCTGAACTTGCCGAAATTCTGCACCTCGTTGATGCCCACGGTCTCGCGCACGGCAAAGACCTCGCGCCGCGTGGCTTCCCAGGCGTTCGAGCGCTTGAAGGTGGGCGTTTCATAGCGCGACTCGCCCTCGGCCGCGAAATAGTTCGGGACTTCAAGGCCATACTGCTGGCCCCAGACCGCCCCCATCCCATCGAAGATGTCGTACATGGGCGTCGTGCGGAAGGGCCGCGCAGCGGGGCGTTCCTCGTTCGGGTAGCTGACCGAGAAGCGCATCTGATAATTCTCGATCACTTTCGGCACCGTGTAGCCCGGCGTCGTCCATTTGCCGAAGCGCGCCACGTCGAAGCCGCGCGGGTCGCATTCCGTCTCGCCATGTATCATCCATTCGGCGAGCGACTTGCCCATGCCGCCCCCCTGGGAAAAGCCCGC
This sequence comes from Paracoccaceae bacterium, assembly GCA_041397305.1. Lineage (GTDB taxonomy): Bacteria > Pseudomonadota > Alphaproteobacteria > Rhodobacterales > Rhodobacteraceae > TMP-24. The sequence continues at coordinate 156,335 of JAWKWX010000004.1, forward strand.
CATGACCGCGCAGGCCGACCAGTAATTCCTGAGACCCGGCACCGGGCCGATCAGCGGGTTGCCGTCGGGCGCAAAGGTGAAGGGGCCGTGGATCACGCGCTTGACGCCGGTCCGTTCCAGAACCGGGAAGCGGCGATAGGCGAAGGCGACGGAATCCTCGATCTTGTCGAACTGTTCGTTCAGAAGCTCATGCCCGAAATTCCACGGCGTGCCATCGACAGACCAGGGTTCGCAGGGCTTTTCGTAGAAGCCGATGCAAAGGCCGCGCCCTTCCTGGCGCAGATAGCTTTCGCCGCCCGGGTCCATCACATGCGGAAACTCGCGGCCGGATTTCAGGATGTCCATGATCTCGGGGATATCATCGGTCACCAGATACTGGTGCGCCATCGGCAAAAGCGGCAGGTAGACGCCCGCCATGGCGCCGACTTCCCGCGCCCAGAGGCCGCCCGCGTTCACCACATGCTCGGCATGGATCGTGCCCTTTTCGGTCACCACATCCCAGCTGCCATCGGCGCGCGGGTTGGTTTCGAGCACCTTGTTATGTTCGACGATCTCTGCCCCGCCCATCTTCGCGGCGCGGGCATAGGCGTGGGTGGTGCCGGACGGATCGAGGTGGCCATCCAGAGGATCGTAGAGCGCGCCGATGATCCCGTCGGTATTCACCATGCCGTCGGTGAATTTCGCCACCTCCTCCGGGCCGAGGATTTCGGTATGCAGGCCCATGTAGCGGTGCTTGGCGCGCTCTGCCTTCAGCATCTCGAAGCGCGCCATATTGTCGGCCAGCGTGATGCCGCCCACATGGTGGAGCCCGCAGGACATGCCGGTGATCTTTTCCAGTTCCTTGTAAAGCTGGATCGTATAGCCCTGCAGCGCAGCCATGTTCGTGTCGCCATTCAGCGTATGGAACCCGCCCGCCGCGTGCCAGGTCGACCCGGAGGTCAGCGTCGACCGCTCGATCAGCATCACGTCTTTCCAGCCGTATTTGGTCAGATGGTATAGGACCGAACATCCGACGACGCCGCCTCCGATGACGACGACCTGCACTTGTTCCTTCATGATGCGCTCCCGCTGGACACTTTGGTCATCTTTGCGGCTCCATGATCTCTGGCATGTCATTTTTCGACAAAATCTGTCGTATCCGCGCGACGATGCTTGCCATACCCGAGCGCGCCAGCTTGCCGACGCCACCCAGATGACGCCCTACAACCAAGGTTGATTGAGGGGGGGCGGGTCCCGGCGTAGCGGTCTGTCGGCACGACCCTCGCGACGATCGGATGCGCGCTTGACCCGACTGGCCACCGGCCCCCTTCTGGGCCTCTATTTCGTCCTGCTCGCAGGTCTTGTCTGGCTGCGGCCGCTCCTGCCGGTCGACGAGACCCGCTATCTCGCGGTGGCGTGGGAGATGCACCTGTCGGGCGATCCCTTTCACCTGACCCGGAACTTCGCGCCCTATGCCGACAAGCCGCCGCTTCTGTTCTGGCTGATCAACCTCGTCTGGATGATCGCGGGCGTGAACGAATTCGCCGCGCGGCTGGTCGGCCCGGCCTTCGCCGTAGCGATGATTGGTGCGACCGCGGCTTTTGCCCCGCGCCTTTGGCGTGACCAGCCGACGGTCGGGCGCCACAGCGCGATCGTTCTTGGCGGCATGCTGGGCTTTATCGTCTTTGGCGGGGCGACGATGTTCGACACGATGCTCGGCCTTGCCGTCCTTCTGTCGCTCCGCCAGATCTGGCGGATCGGTGTCGAGGGGCAGGGCGGCTGGCGGCCCTGGGTCGGGCTGGGGCTTGCCGTCACTTTCGGCTTCTACGCCAAGGGACCGGTGATCTTTCTCCATCTCGCCGCGCCGTTTCTCTTCTTCCGCTGGTGGGCGGCGGAACGGATCGGTACGCGGCGGTTCTGTCTCGGCCTTGGGCTCGCGCTTCTCCTTGTGCTCGCGGGCGCGCTTTTGTGGCTGGTTCCTACGCTTCTGACCGCGACCCCCGAATTTCGCCACGAACTTCTCTGGCGCCAGTCGGCAGAGCGGCTGGGCGGCGGGCTCGCGCATGATCGTCCTGTCTGGTTCTTCCTACTCGTCCTGCCGGTCCTTCTGTTCCCCTGGAGCCTCTCGCGCCCGTTCTGGAAAGGGTTGTCCAGTGCTGCAGGGTCTCGCGATCCGGGCCTCAGGCTCTGCCTTGTGTGGGTTGCGGGGGCGTTCGTGCTTTTCTCGCTGATCGCCAGCAAGCAGGCCCACTACCTGATCCCCGAATTGCCCGCCGCCGCCCTTCTGACGGCGCGGATGCTTCCCGAAGGGCGAAAGCGTGCAGCCTCTCTGGCGTCATGGCTTTGTCTGATCGCCGGTCTGGCGATCCTTGCGCTGGCGGTTCTGGATCTCTCCGGCCATACCACGCGGCTGTTGCCTGACCTTCTTTCGGCGCGGGACTGGGCATTGGTGGGTTTTCTGGCCCTCCTGCTCGGACCGCTCTCTGCCCGGCTGGAGTTTGTGGCGGGACAGGCCAGCCTTGGCCTGGGCCTGGTGGGGGTTCTCTATCTGGCGGCTGCCTCGGGTGGCCTCTTCCGGGCCTATGACGCCGAGATATTGCGGCAGGCGCTTGTGCAGACCGGTGCCGGGCCCTGGGCGGTGACCGGGACACGATACGAGGCGCAGCTGAATTTCTCCGGGCGCATCACAGCGCCGATCCAGACGCTTGCCGACAGGGCGGCGATCGAAACTTGGGCTGGGGAAACGCCGACAGGCGTTCTGTTCGGTCCGGTGGGCAGGGTTCCGGTCAAGATCGCGCCAGAGCGCAGGCTGCGCTATGATGGCGAGGAGCTTGGCATATGGCCTGCCCGGGCCATAACCGCTTCCGCCGCGCCCGTCACGCTGTCTCAGCCCCCCGGTCCGACCGCCTTTGAAGAAGCCGCAGTGCCGCTCTCTCGATGAAACGGTAGGCCGTATCGAGGGCCAGGCCGAGGCCGAGGCAGATCGAGAGCACGAGAAGCGAGGAGGCGAGGGGCCCGGCCCGTTCGTAGGCCGGGGTCGCGACCTTGAAGGCCCAGACAACGCCATTGTGGATCAGGTAGATGAAGAGCGTCGCCGAGGCCGCGCGCCGCAGGAACCGGTTGGCGCGGGCGGGCAGGCTGATGGTGACCGGCAGGCTGAGAAGCGCGGTTCCGACCGCCATGATCGTGAGGAAGCCGGGCTGGCGCACCGGAAAGACCGCCAGCGCCAGGATCAGCAACACCACGGACAGCAGCCGCTGCCGGTCGTCGCGCGCTGCCTGCAGGGACCAGCCGATGAAGAGGAACGGCAGGCACAGCGGCAAGGTGCGCTCGTTCAGGGGAATGGCGCGGACGGCGGCCTCGCACTCGATACCGTTGCAGCCGAGGATCAGAAGCTGCGCAAGGGCCGAGACGCCGGTGGCAATGAAACCGGCCGCCAGCCCGAAACTGAAGCTGTTGCGCAGGATCGCCCGCCGGACGAACGGCACGAGGCTGAGGGCGGCGACAAAAAGCGCGATCTGGGCATAGAGGCTGATGAACCAATAGGGCGCGATCAGGGGTGGCGGCTCGTGCGGCAGCGAATTGGCCAGCAGGAAATACATTTCCGGCGGCACGTCATGGCGCAGCTGGTGATAGACGAGAAGGATCGCGAAATAGATCGGCAGGATCGGCCAGAGCATGTTGCGCAGGACGTCGACCGCCGCCGCCCGGCTCATCGCACCGCTCTGGAACCGGGCGAGCGAATAGCCCGCAAGCAGGATCAGCAGCCAGGTGCCACCCTGGATCGGCCAGAGATTGAGATGGAAAAGGATGACGCAGACAATCGCGCCAAGCCGCGCGATCACCGCGGGATCGGCGGGCTGCGGGGCGGGGCGGTCCTGCGCCTCGCGCGCCTCGGCCAGTCGGTCAAGCTCGGCCACGCTCATCCGGTCCCAGTCGGGCGGCACATGGCCCAGCCGGTCCTCGATGGCGAGCGTGAGGTGAAGGTGGGCGAGTGAATCGCCGCCGAGAGAGGCGAACGTATCCTCGGGCCGGATCGTCCGGCGGCGGGTGGCGGCGGCATAATCGGCGGCGAGCGAGGTGCCGCCGACTTTTGCCGGGGCCGCGACCGCCGGACGCTCCGCCGCGGCCAGCGCAAGCCGCTCGAGGGCGCGGTAGTCGGTCTTGCCGTTGCCGAGAAGCGGCAGCGCAGGCATCTGGCCCACGAAAATGTCGTTCAGTGGCAGGTTGCAGCGTTCCGCGATCAGCGCTGCGAGAGCTTCGCGCTGCTCGGGGCGGTCGGTCATCACCGCCAGCCGGTCGCCAAGACCCACGGCGCGCCCGCTGAGCGCGGCCGTCTCGATCATCGCGTCGATCTGGTCGAGGTTGATGCGCAGGCCGTAGAGTTTGACGAAGCGCTTCGCCCGCCCCACGATGCGGACATGGCCCTCGTCGCTCCATTCTGCGATATCGCCGGTCCGCAGGGCGGTGACGGTGCGGCCTTCCGTCAGATCCTCGCGCCGCTCGGCATAGCCGAGCATGACATTCGGTCCGTCGTAGATCAGCTCGCCCCTCTGTCCCGCACCGGTGACCTCGGCGCCGGCCTCGTCCTCGATCCGGAACCGGCCGCCGGGGATGGCGCGGCCGATCGTGTCGGGCGCAATGATCGCATCGGCGGGCGGCAGGTAGGCCATGCGCGGCGCGGCCTCGGTCTGGCCATACATGACGACGAAATCCCAGCCCGCGCGCCGCCCGGCACCGGCCCAGGCGCGGACCTTTTCGGGCGCTAGTCGGCCGCCTGCCTGGGTGACGAAGCGCAGATCCGGCAGGTCGGACAGGTCGCTGCCCCGGACCTCCAGGAGGTTCAGCTGGTGAGGCACGAAGGCGAGGTTGGTGACCGCGCCCTCGCGGCAGAGGCGTTCGAACCCCGGGTCGGTGACCCCGGTCGGGTCGAGCAGAAGGCTCGCCCCCGCCGCCAGATGGCTGTGCAGGACCGAAAGGCCATAGGAATAGTGCAGCGGCAGCGTGGTCAGGCCCCTGTCGGAGGGGCGAAGCGAGAGATAGTCGACGATCGCCCGGGCGTTGCTGTCGATATTCTCTTCCGACAGGCGCACGAGCTTCGGATCGCCGGTGGTGCCCGAGGTCGACAGCAGGAGGCGCAGGTCGGGATGGGGCAGGGCGGGATCGTCGGGGCCGGGCTGTTGAACGACCGCGCCGTCGCTCACCGTCAGTACGCAGTTCGGACGGTAAATCCGGGCGAGCGCAGTGTCCTTGCCAAGCTCGCCCGGGGCGGCCAGGAGGACGGCATGCCCACCCGAGAGCGCGCCGAGATAGGCGGCGATCATCTCGGGATCGGGCGCGATTTCCACCCCGATCAGAAGGCGGCTGCCGATCTCCGCTGCGCGACGTTCGAACCGGACCTGCCACAGGTCGGCACGCGCGGCGAGAGTTTCGTAGCTGACGGAGGCACCGGACGCGCCGACCAGTGCAGTGGCCGGACCGTGACGGTGCAGCGCGTGAAAGAATGCCATTTGATACCCGCAGGACCGGACAGGACGCACCGCCAATCTAGCAACATGTCCCGCCAGGGCGGAGCGTGCGAAAGCGGTTGATCATCTCATAGAGACAATCACGCGAAAAGCGAGTCACTTCTCCGGAATCAGACCCTTCGGCGCGAAGCGCAACACCAAAAGCAGGATCAGCCCCATGGTTATCGTCCGCATCTGCGCGGCAGAATCGATCAGATAGTGCTTCAGATCCGATCCTTCCGGCATGCCTGCGGTGATCGAGTACATCAGCGCATTGCCCCAGGGATCGACCTTGATCCACAGGAACCAGATCAGGAAGGCGCCGAGGATTGCGCCCCAGTTGTTGCCGGACCCGCCGACGATCACCATCAGCCAGATGGTGAAGGTGAAGCGCAGGGGCGTGTAGCTGCCGGGCGTGAGCTGGCCGTCGAGCGTGACCAGCATCGCGCCCGCGACGCCGCAGATCGCCGAGCCGAGGATGAAGACCTGCAGATGGCGGCGGGTGACGTCCTTGCCCATGGCGCGTGCCGCCGTTTCATTGTCGCGGATCGCGCGCATCATCCGGCCCCAGGGGCTGTTCAGAGCCAGCTCCGAGGCCACGAGGATCAGCGCCAGCACCGCGAGGAAGAGCGAGCCGTACAGGAGCTTGACCAGGATGGTGGAGGTCGTCACCGGGCTCCAGCCCATGTTCATCGTCCAGTCCTGAAACCAGCTCGCCCGCTGCAGGGTGATCTCGTCCGGCACCGGCCAGGGCCGGGGCACGTTGATCACGTTCTTGACGCCACGGTCCAGCCAGTCCTCGTTCTTCAGGACCGCCACGATGATCTCGCCGATGCCGAGCGTGGCGATGGCGAGATAATCAGAGCGCAGGCCAAGCGCGGTCTTGCCGATCACCCAGGCGGCGGCGGCGGCGAAAAGCCCGCCAACCGGCCAGGAGATAAGCGCGGGCAGGCCGAGCCCGCCGATATTGCCATAGGCCGCCGGATTGTTCGCCTCGATGAAGACGACCGCCGGATCAAGGACGGCGCGATAAAGGAAGAACCCGCCGATGGCGATGGCCAGCACGGCAAGCGTGCGGTTCCGCCCCCGGGTCCGCTGATAGGCAAAGGCCGCCGCAGCGACCACGCCGATGCCGAGCGCCAGCCCCGCGATCAGCCGGTACAGGCCCGGGCCGGTCCAGATTTCCGGCACGACCGGCGAGGAGACGATCACCGGCGCGAGGCCGCCGATGGCGACAAACCCGACGATCCCGGTGTTGAATAGCCCGGCATAGCCCCACTGGATGTTCACGCCCAAGGCCATGATCGCCGAGATCAGGCAGAGGTTCAGGATGACCAGAGACGAGTTCCAGGTGCCCGCGAAGATTGTGTAGGTGCTCGACGGGCCGATCTTCCATTCGACCGTCGCCTCCAGAATGAAGAAGACCGCGATGATGGCGAACAGGGCGATGTTGCGCAGGTTCAGGCTCATACCGCTTTCCCCTTGAAGATGCCGGTCGGTTTGAACAGGAGGACGAGGATCAGGATCGCGAAGGAGACCGAGAACTTGTAATCGGTCGACAGGATCTGCAACAGCCCGTCGGGCGCGAGACTGTCGGGAAGCGCATAGCCCGCGACCTTCTTCCAGGCATAGGTGACGCCCACCTCCGAGAAGGCCACGAGGAAGCCGCCGGCGATGGCGCCCAGGGGATTGCCGAGACCGCCCACCACGGCGGCGGCGAAGATCGGCAGGAGAAGCGAGAAATAGTTGAAAGCCTTGTAGGCCTTGTCGAGCCCGTAGAGCGTGCCCGCGATGGTGGCGAGCGCCGCCGCGATGATCCAGGTGATGGCGACCACCCGTTCTGGATTGATGCCCGAGAGCAGCGCCAGATCCTCATTGTCCGAATAGGCGCGCATCGATTTGCCGGTGCGCGTCCGGTTCAGGAACCAGAAGAGAAGCGCCACGACCAGTGCCGCAGTGACCATCGTCAGAAGCTGCGTCGAGCGCAGCGCCAGACCTTCGGACAGGCCGGTCGATTGTTTGAAACTGTTGGCCTCTATGATGAATTTCGTGCCGTCGACGAAGCGGATTTCCTCGACCCCGATGACGAAACGGGTGATGCCCGACATGATGAACATCACCCCCATCGAGGCGATGACGACGATCACCGGCTTGGCGCGCACCTGTCGGTAATAGCGATAGACCACCCGGTCGGTCGCCAGCACCAAGGCCGCCGTCACCGCGATGCCGAACGGCAGCGCCAGAAGCGCGGTCGGCAGCGGGCCGAAGCTGACCCCGTGCGATTGCAGCCACCAGGTGCCGAGAATGGTGATCGCAGTGCCGAAGGCCATCGTGTCGCCTAGCGCGAAGTTCGAAAACCTCAGGACGCCATAAACGAGCGTCGCGCCGAGTGCCCCGAGCGCGAGCTGCGCCCCATAGGCCGCCGCGGGGATGATGACGAAGTTCAGAAGCGCTACGATTGCGTTGAGGAAATCCATGTCTCAGCCCCCCAGGAACGTACGGCGCACTTCGGGGTCGGCCATCAGGGCCTTGCCGGTGTCGGTATAGCGGTTGGCGCCCTGGACGAGCACATAGCCCTGATCGGCGATCTCCAAAGCCTGGCGGGCGTTCTGTTCGACCATCAGGATCGAAATGCCGGTGCGGGCGACCTCGATGATCCGGTCGAAGAGTTCGTCCATCACGATGGGCGAGACGCCCGCCGTGGGCTCATCCAGCATCAAAAGCTTCGGCTGGGTCATCAGCGCGCGGCCGACCGCGACCTGCTGGCGCTGGCCGCCCGAGAGTTCACCGGCCGACTGACGGCGCTTGTCCCTCAGGATCGGGAAGAGGTCGTAGACCTGTTCCATCGTCGCGCGGAAATCGTCGCGGCGGATGAAGGCGCCCATTTCGAGGTTTTCCTCGACCGTCATCGAGGGGAAGACATTGTTGACCTGCGGCACGAAGCCCATGCCCTTGGCCACCCGGTCCTGCGGGGAGAGGCTGGTGATATCCTCGCCGTCGAGCTTCACATGGCCGCCACGCAGCTTCAGCATGCCGAAGACTGCCTTCATCGCGGTGGACTTGCCTGCGCCGTTCGGGCCGACGATGACCGCGATCTGGCCCTTGTCGACCTTGAGCGTGCAATCATGCAGGATGTCTGCGGCGCCATAGCCGCCCGTCATGTTCTCTGCCGCAAGGAAGCTCATGCCGCACCTCCCTTGCCTGCTTCATCGCCAAGGCCGGGCTGGGCGCCGTGGGTTTCGTGTTTGGCGGCCTCTGCCGCCGCCTCGGCCCTGACCTTGTTCTTCAGGCCGCGCCCCAGATAGGCCTCGATCACCGCCTCGTTCTCCATGATGTTTGCGGCCGAGCCTGTGGCCAGCACCTTGCCCTCGGCCATCACGATCACCGGATCGCAGAGGCGGCCGATGAAATCCATGTCATGCTCGATCACGCAGAATGTGTAGCCGCGTTCCTTGTTCAGCCGGACGATCGCATCGCCGATCGTGTTGAGCAGCGTGCGGTTCACGCCCGCGCCGACCTCGTCGAGGAAGACGACCTTGGCCTCGACCATCATCGTGCGGCCCAGTTCCAGAAGCTTCTTCTGGCCACCGGAAAGGTTGCCGGCCTTTTCGTCGGCGAGGTGGGAAATCGTCAGGAAGTCAAGGACTTCGTCGGCTTTCTTCGCAAGCGCGCGTTCTTCGTCGCGGATGCGGGCGCGGTGGAACCAGCTGTTCCAGAGCGTCTCGCCCGACTGGCCGCCCGGAACCATCATCAGGTTCTCGCGCACCGTCATCGAGGAAAATTCATGCGCGATCTGGAAGGTGCGCAAGAGGCCCTTGTGGAAAAGCTCGTGCGGCGGCAGGCCGGTGATATCCTCGCCGTCCATCAGCACCCGGCCCGAGGTTGGTTCATGGACCCCGGCGATCACGTTGAAGAGCGTGGACTTGCCCGCGCCGTTCGGGCCGATCAGCCCCGTGATCGAGCCCTTGGCGATTTCGATGGAGGCACCGTCTACGGCATGAAACCCGCCGAAATGCTTGTGCAGGTCCTCGACCACGATCATGTGCTTCCCCCGGGGCGTGCCCGCCTTAGGGCCCCTCCGCCCCGGCAGGTCGTTATGCAGAAAGGCGGCCCGGATGGACCGGGCCGCCTCAAAGGTCAAGAGCGATCAGCGATATTTCACCGTCTCGATCTTGTTGTCCTTCACCTCGATCTCGCGGTAGTTGCCGGCCGATTCACCCGGTCCGATCAGCTCCACGGCGCTGGCGCCGACATAATCGATGTCGCCGCCGCCGTTGATGATCTCGAGCGCCTTCTTCAGTTCGCCCGGATAGATCTTTTCGCCCGGCGCATTGGCCAGATCCATGATCTTCGGCGCATAGTCGGCCGAGGTCGTGGAATTGGCCGCCGCCATCGCGAGCAGCATCAGCGCGGTCGCGTCGTAGCTTTCCGGCGTGTAGGGAGAGGAGACGTCGAACGCGCCACCCGACATGTCGCCAAGCGTCTTGAGACCGGGCGAGTCATTGCCCGGAACCTGGCCGAAGGAGCCGTTCAGCCCTTCGGGAACATTGGTCGTCAGCGTGTCCGAGATCATGCCGCCCGGCAGTTCGAAGAGCGAGAAGGCGCCGGTATCGATCGCGGCGCGCAGGATGCCCGAACCGCCCTGGTCGACATAGCCCGCAACGACGAGGATATCGCCGCCAGCCGCGGCCAGCGAGGCAACTTCGGCCGAATAGTCGGCCTTGCCGTCCTCATGCGCGGCCGAGATCGTGACCGTGCCGCCCGCTGCCTCGAAGCCCTTCTGGATCGCCTCGGCAAGACCCTTGCCGTAGTCGGAGTTCGAATAGGTGATGGCCGCCGACTTGATGCCGCGCTCGGCCATGATCATGCCGGCGATCTCGCCTTCGCGCGCGTCCGAAGGCGCGGTGCGGAAGAAGAGCCCGTTGTCCTCGACCGTCGAGAGGGCGGGTGAGGTCGCCGAGGGCGAGATCATCACGATACCGTTGGGCATGGCGACGTTGGCGAGAACCGCACCGGTCACACCCGAACAGTCGGCGCCGACGATGCCTGCGACCTTGTCCGAGGTGACAAGCTTTTCGGCGGCGGCGGTTGCGGCAGCACTGTCGATGCAGGTCGAATCGGCGCGGATGCCCGTGACGGTCGAACCGCCCATGAAGATACCCGACTCCGACACTTCCTTCATCGCGGCCTCGGAAGCCGCAGCCATCGAACCGGTCAGCGATTCAATCGGGCCGGTGAAGCCGAACAGGATGCCAAGCTTGACTTCGTCCGCCGAAGCCACCCCGGCAAGAAGTGCGCTCGCCGCCGTGGCAGCAAGAAGTTTTTTCATTTGATCACTCCCATGTTGGACCAATGTCCTGCGTCAGAACCTAATCCGGGATTCCCGAAAAGCAATCGGAATATCCCCCCGAACTTCCTTCCCCGTGCGGCATCTTCTGGTGCGCTTCGGGCCTTTTTTATTTTGAGCTTAAAATATACGCACACCGGAAGCAAGAGCGAAGATTGCGGGCGATGCTCAGATGGAAAGGCGGGTTGCGCCGGGTTTGCCGAAGCTGCCGCGCTCGCGGTAGGGCGTGGTCTGGTAATGCGCGCGGTAGCATTTCGAGAAATGCGAGGGGCTGGCGAAACCGCAGGCCAGCGCCACGTTGATCACGCTCATGTCGGTCTGCATCAGCAGGTTGCGGGCCTTCTGCAGGCGGAGCTCCATGTAATAGCGCTTGGGGGAGCGGTTCAGATAGCGGCGGAACAGCCGTTCGAGCTGCCGTGTCGACATGCCGACATCGTCGGCAAGCGTCGCCGGGCTGATCGGATCCTCGATATTGGCCTCCATGATCTGGATGACCTGGCTGAGCTTGGGGTGGCGCACGCCGATCCGGGTCGGTACCGACAGGCGCTGGGTGTCCTGATCGGTGCGGATCGAGCTGTAGATGAGCTGGTCGGCGACGGAATTGGCCAGATCCTCGCCGTGATCCTGGGCGATGATCTTCAGCATCAGGTCGAGCGAGGAGGTGCCGCCCGCCGTTGTCATCCGGTTGCCGTCGATCACGAAGACCGATTTCGTCAGCCTGACTTCGTCGAATTCCTCAAGGAAGGCGTCCTGGTTCTCCCAGTGGATCGTAGCCTTCTTGCCGTCCAGAAGACCGGCCTTCGCCATCGTGTAGGATCCGGTGCAGAGACCGCCGATGCTGACCCCGCGCCGAGCCTCGCGGCGCAGCCAGTTGAGAACCGGTTTGGTCGTCGCCCTTTGCACCTCGACCCCGCCGCAGACCAGAAGCGTATCCTCGCGGTCGATCTCCTCGAGCCCCATGTCGAGGTGAAAGGAGGCGCCGTTCGAGCAGGAAACGTCGCGCCCGTTCTCGCCCGCGAGGCGCCAGCTGTAGGCCGTCTTGCCAAGCATGCGGTTGGCAAGCCGCAAGGGCTCGATCGCGCCTGCGAAGGAGATCATGGTGAAGCGATCGAGAAGCAGGAAGACGAAGCGGCGCGTTGGCACGCCGTTACTTGTGTCCTTCTTGGCGCGCGAAGTGGCCACCTGCATATTGCGACCTGTTTCTGTCGTTTTGCGCACCTAACACCTGAACCGCTCCTCACGCAAGGATGTTTCGCGTCGTTCGATGGTCGGTTTTCGATTATTTTCGGCGGCTATCTGTTTGCGTCTCTTCCTGCCCCTCTCTATAAGCCAAGGCCGTTATCGCTAAAGACAGGTCGAGGGTTGAGATGACGATGGGCTGGACCAAATCCGATTGGCGCGCGAAGCCGCGGGTGCAGATGCCGGACTATCCCGATCAGACGGGGCTGAGGGCGGTCGAGGCGACGCTTGCCAAGATGCCGCCGCTCGTCTTTGCGGGCGAGGCACGCAAGCTCAAGCGCGCGCTCGGCGAGGTCGCCGCGGGCCGCGCATTTCTGCTGCAGGGCGGCGATTGCGCCGAAAGCTTCGCCGAATTCTCCGCCGACAACCTCCGCGACACGTTCAAGGTCATCCTGCAGATGGCGATCGTGCTGACCTGGGGCGCGAAAGTGCCGGTCATCAAGATCGGCCGGGTCGCGGGCCAGTTCGCCAAGCCGCGCTCGGCGCCGACCGAGGCGATCGGTGGTGTCGAACTGCCCTCTTATCGGGGCGACATCATCAACGGTTTCGATTTCACCGAAGCGGCGCGCGTGCCCGACCCGCAGCGCATGCTGCAGGCCTATACCCAGGCTGCCGCCTCGCTGAACCTCTTGCGCGCCTTCTCGACCGGCGGCTATGCCGACATCCACAGGGTGCAGAGCTGGATTTCCTCCTTCACCGACGAGTCGGATGCCAAGCGCTATCGCGAGATCGCCGGGCGCATTCAGGACGCGATGGATTTCATGGCGGCGGCGGGCGTCACGTCGGAAACCGCGCACGAGCTTGGCACCGTGGAATTCTACACAAGCCACGAGGCGCTGCTTCTGGAATATGAAGAGGCACTCTGCCGGATCGATTCCACCACCGGCCTGCCGGTCGCGGGTTCGGGCCACATGATCTGGATCGGTGACCGCACGCGGCAGCCCGACGGCGCGCATGTGGAATTCTGCCGCGGGGTGCAGAACCCGATCGGGCTGAAATGCGGCCCTTCGACCAGTGCCGACGATCTGAAAGTGCTGATGGCCAGGCTGAACCCCGAGAACGAAGCCGGGCGCCTGACGCTGATCGCGCGGTTCGGGGCAGGCAAGGTCGGCGATCACCTGCCGCGCCTTGTCCGCGCCGTGCAGGAGGAGGGCGCCAACGTCGTCTGGTCCTGCGATCCGATGCATGGCAACACGATCAAGTCGGCTTCCGGCTACAAGACCCGGCCGTTCGAGAGCGTCCTGCGCGAGGTGCGGGAGTTCTTCGCCATCCACAAGGCCGAGGGCACGATCCCGGGCGGCGTGCATTTCGAGATGACCGGCAAGGATGTGACCGAATGCACCGGCGGCGTGCGCGCGGTGACTGACGAGGATCTGTCGGACCGTTATCATACGGCCTGTGATCCGCGCCTCAACGCCAGCCAGTCGCTGGAACTTGCCTTCCTCGTCGCCGAGGAACTGCAGGACCGCCGCGCCATAGCGCAGGCTGCCGGGATGTGACCGGGGACGGCTGACGCGCCCTCGTCGAGCACCTCGTTCACCCGCCGGGCGCTCCCGGGGGGCGTTTCAGACAAGGCGCCCTATTCGCGGGACGTCACCAGCCGCAGGTGGCTCCGGTCGCGCTCCGGCCGGGGAACATAGGGGATCGGGCCTTCGGCGAAGCCGCGGGCGAGCGCCGGGGCAGGTGCGGGCCGTTCCGTAGGGCGCCCTTCGATGATCGGCGTGACGCGCGCCGCCGAAATGTCGAACCGGCGCGGCGCGCGACCGATCGAGCCTTCGGTGACGAGGCAGCCGAGCGCACGGCTGATGTCGCCGAGATCGCTTTGCAGGGGCAAGAGGACCAGCCGCGCCGACAGCGGCGGCCGACCGAACCCGGTTTCGCCGGTCAGGTCCAGTTCGGCAATCTGCGGCAGGCGGAATATTCCCTCGATGATCTCGGCCAGTTCCGCCCGCCCGCCCGGCGTGAAAAGCGCCGAGAAAGGCATGCCGCGCACCTCCATCCCCATCAACTCGCTCAGCGCCATGCCCGAGAGGCGAAAGCGCGCCACCTGCGGCGCGATCCGTTCGAGGATGAAGGCCTGTTCGAGCGCGCGTTCGATGCCGCGCGGGTCGATCTCTGACCGCAGGGGCACCTTGCGGCCGCCCCGCAGCGCTTCCCAATAGGCCCTTACTTCGGAAATCGGGGCATGGTGCATCTCGGTCCTGACATGCGCGAAGGGAACGATGTTATCCTGATCCATGACAAATCCATGTGCCGTGCGGCGTCTCGAATGATCCGGTCCGCGTTGCCCAGGCAGTCAGGCTTTGTTAACCCTAGGACCGGAAAGATTACTCAAGTGTTAATCTACACAATTTTAGCGAGCACGGGGGTGCGAAAGTGTTAAATGGTTAAGGGCACGCTCAACTCGATGACCGGCTTCGCCGCCCGGCGCGGCGAAGGGGCAGGCGCAAGCTGGACCTGGGATGTCCGATCGGTGAACGGCAAGGGTTTCGATCTGCGCTTGCGCCTGCCCGAGGGGATCGAGGGATTGGAGGCAGCGGTGCGCGCGGCCGTTTCCGCCCGTGTCGCGCGTGGCAATGTCAGCGTGACCTTGCGCCTTGCGCAAGAGGCGTCCGCCGCGAGTTACAGGGTGAACGAGGCCGCCCTTCATGCCGCCTTGTCCGCGCTCGGCAGGGCCGAGGCCGCCGCGCGCGCCGCCGGGTTCGAGACGCGCCCCCTGTCGCCCGCAGACATTCTGGGGCTGAAGGGCGTCCTCGACACGAATGGCGATGCAGAGGCGCAGGCAGAGCTACTGCCGGCGCTGACGGACGATCTGGCCGGCGCGCTGGATGATTTCATCGCGGCGCGCGCGCAGGAAGGGGCGGCGCTTGCTGCCCTGATCGCGGGCCAGATCGACGGGATCGCGGCGCTGGTGGCTGCGGCGGGCAGCGCGGCCGAAGCGCGGCGCCCGCAGATGGAAGCCGCCCTAAGCGACAATCTGGCGCGCGTCCTTGCTGGTGCGGGCGAAGCCGATCCCAACCGCGTGGCGCAGGAACTGGCGCTGCTGGTCGTGAAGGCCGACGTGACCGAGGAGCTTGACCGGCTCGACGCCCATGTCGCGGCGGCGCGCAAGCTGCTTGTCGGGGGCGGGGCGGTCGGCAAGAGGTTCGATTTCCTGATGCAGGAATTCATGCGCGAGGCCAATACGCTTTGCTCGAAGTCCGGCAATATGGAGCTGACGCGGATCGGGCTTGACCTCAAGACCCTCATCGACCAGATGCGCGAGCAGGTTCAGAACGTGGAATGACAATGCAGCGCCAGATGCAAAGGCGAGGTCTCCTCATCATCCTGTCCTCGCCCTCCGGTGCGGGCAAATCCACCTTGTCGAAGCGGCTGATGGCCTGGGATCCGACGTTCAGATTCTCGGTCTCCGCCACCACCCGCGCCCCGCGCCCCGGCGAGACCGACGGCAAGGATTATTATTTCAAGAGCCGCGCGGAGTTCGATGCGCTGGTCGTCGCCGGCCAGATGCTGGAACATGCCGAGGTGTTCGGGAATCTCTACGGCTCTCCGCGCGCGCCGGTCGAACAGGCGATGCAGGAGGGGCGCGATACGCTTTTCGACATCGACTGGCAGGGCGGCCAGCAGATCAAGCAGGCGATGACCGGTGATGTGGTGTCGATCTTCATCCTGCCGCCCTCGATTCCCGAGCTGGAACGTCGCTTGCGCTTTCGCGGGCAGGACAGCGATGCCGTCATTAAAGACCGCATGGCAAAAAGCCGTGACGAGATCAGCCATTGGGCCGAATATGACTATGTGCTGGTCAACGACGACCTGCACGAGACCGAGGAAAGGTTGAAGAAGATCATTACGGCAACGCGCATGCGCAGGCAGCAGCAACCGGACTTGCGCGATTTCGTTGCCCGCCTGAACAGGGAGTTCGACGCCAGATGATCTATGCGCTTGACGGTCTCCGCCCCGAGATTGGCCGCGATGTCTGGATCGCCCCCGGCTCCCATGTGATCGGCAAGGTGGCGCTGGAGGATGAGGTCGGCATCTGGTTCGGCGTCACGATCCGGGGCGACAATGAACTTATCCGCATCGGGCGGGGGTCGAATGTGCAGGAAAACTGCGTGCTGCACACCGACATGGGCTTTCCGCTGACAGTCGGGGCCGACTGTACCATCGGCCACAAGGCGATGCTGCACGGCTGCACCATCGGCGACGGCACGCTGATCGGCATGGGCGCGACGATCCTCAACGGCGCGGTGATCGGGTCGGGTTGCCTGATCGGCGCGGGCGCGCTGGTGACCGAGGGCAAGCATATCCCGGATGGCAGCCTGGTGATGGGTGCTCCGGGCCGCGTGGTCCGGGAGCTTGATGCCGATGCGCGCGCGCGGCTCCTGAAATCGGCAGAGGGCTACCGCGCCAATGCCCGGCGCTTTGCGGCCGGATTGCAGGCGCTTTAGCGAAAGCGACCGGGCGACCGGGCCGCTCGTCGCACTCCTGCGCGCTCTCCTCGCTCTGCCGCCACCTAGCCGCCCGCTGGTGTCAGCCGCGTGATCCCGGTTGCCGCTGCCCGGGCGAGCGCGGGGTCGAGCGACATGGGCACATAATCGCCCCGCCGCCACAGTTCGCTCAGATCGTCGTAGTGGCGCGACAGCGGATGGCCGGACTGGCCGGTCGAGATGATGAAGACCGAACTGTCGGGATCGGCGAAATCATAGACGCCGCGGTAGACCGGGCCGTTCACGTTCAGGAACGGATCGGCCGGATCGAGCCCCATCATGCCGCGCATCAGCGTATGATCGCCACCCGAGGTCGATTGCCGCAGGTTGACGATCCAGCCCAGGAACGGCGCGAGGCCGAGCGTGGGATGGTCCTGGCGCGCCTCGTGCGCGTCGCCCCAGCGCCAGCTTTCGATCTTCGGCCCGTAGCGGCTCTCCAGGTCAAGCAGCGCATCGTCCAGCGCCATCCGCGCGATGTCGGTGCAGCTTTCGACCGGGGCCGACTGCATGACATCGCACCAGCGCGAGGCCCCGCCCACATCCTTGTAGACCCGCTCGATGAACAGGGGCTCCACCCTCCGGAACGCGTCGGCAAGGGGGCCAAGCTCGTCGCGGATCAGCCGCATCTGCAGGGCCTGGGACCAGGCGGCATAGATCAGCGGTTCCGGCAGATGTTCGTTCATGTCGCCGTCCCAGGCCGCCAGCAGGTCGAGCGCCTTCTGGCGCAACCGCTCGGGCGTGCCCTCGGGCGCCGCCTCGCCGGTGAACCAAAGATCGCGCCCGATGAGCGGCAGGATGGTGCGGGCGTCGGTGGCGCTGGTGTCGAGCTGGGCGGCGATGAAGCTTTCTCGTGTATGGACCTCGCGTTCCTGCATCAGCCGCGTCCAGCGCTGGACGCGCTGGCTGTCGCCCCAGTCGAAGCTCACATGGTTCGGGAAGGGCCGGTCCACCAGCTTGCCGTTGGTCGTCCCGACGATGCCGCCGGCCGGGTCGAGGAAGCGGGGATTGTCGGCAGCGGGCAGGAGGCCGGTCCAGCGGTTGGTGGTGATCCAGCCGGGCGAGGGCAGGCGGCCCTGCGACTGGCTTTTCGCGTCGCGCGCGGGCAGGGCACCGAAGAGAGCCATGCCCACGCGGGCCTTTTCTGCGAGCGTCACGGTCAGCGCGGGCGCGATCTGCTTTGCGCCCGCCGCCAGGCCCGCGTCGATCGTCTTTGCCTGCATCAGGTCTATGGCCGCGCTCATCGACGTGTCGGCATCCGACAGGCCGGTCCAGGCCAGCGCCATCACATGGCCCTTGGGTGTCACCGACTGCAGATCGTAGTGGCTGCCGGGCAGGACCGGCCCGTTCGCGGACCAGCGCAGCGTCAGGGTCAGCGGCGCCGCATCCTTGACGGTCAGGATGGTCTTGCGGGTCTCGAACGGCGCCCAGCCTTCGGGCGTGCGGTAGCGCGAGGCATCGGCGGGGTCCAGCTCTTCGAGGAACAGGTCCTGATCGTCCGTGTAGGAGGCGGCGATCCCCCAGCCGAACGCCTCGTTGCGCCCGGCGAGGATCGCGGGAATGCCGGGAATGGTCGCGCCGATGACGCCGCCTGACGCAAGCTCAAGCCGCGCGAGATAGAAGGGCGCGGGGGCGGTGAAGGCCATGTGCGGATCGTTTGCCAGCAGCGCACCACCGGCTGCCGACCGGTCGGGCGCGGCAGCCCAGGCGTTCGAGGCGCCAGCCATGTCGCGTGGCCGCATGGCCAGAAGCGGATCGCGCGCATCGTCATCGCCCGCGTAGCGGCGCGCCGGATCGGGCAGGAGCCCCGGCGCAAGTTCCGCATAAGGCGGCAGCGCGGCGACCGCAGGCCCGGGCACCGCGGGCATCAGATCGTCCGCCCAGTTCGCCGACAAAAGCGACAGACGCGCGCGCAGGACCTCGTTTTGCAGCTGCGACGTCTCCTGAAAGGCGAAGAGCTTCATCAGGGCGATGGAATCGGCGGGCTGCCAGACGGCGATCTCGGCGGGGAAGAGAAAGAGCTCCGGCGCGCCGCGTCCGCGCGCCTCGCTGTTCACGGTCTCGATCCAGGCGTTCACCCCGCGTGCATAGGCGTCGAGCGCGGCGCGCGCCGCCCCGTCCTGCGCGGCGACCGATTTCACGGCAAGCCCGTAAAGATCGAGCCGCCGCATCAGTTCGTCGCTCTTCACCGTCCGTTCGCCGAACACCTCGGACAGACGCCCCTGCACCGTCCAGCGCGCCACCAGCATCTGCCAGAGCCGGTCCTGCGCATGGGCATACCCGAGCGCGAAGAAGACGTCGGCATCGGTTGTGCCGAAGATGTGGGGCACGTCGGCCGTGTCGCGCACGATCTCGACCGGCGCCGCGATCCCGGACACCATCCGCGCCTCGTCATAGTCCGGCAGCGAGCGGGACGCGAAATAGTAGCCGCCCGTCGCGGCGAGGATCACCGCGAGGATCATCAGGGCGACAAGGCGGACGAGCCAGCGGAAGACAGAAACCATGGAAACCGGCCGGTTTGAGTGCGGCGCCCGAACCGGCGGGGTTGACGGAAGGGGCAGGGCGGTTAACTACGGCCTTTAAGGCAGATGCGCAATCGGGCGCAGCCAGCGAATGGGAAGGACGGCGCGCAATGGCCAGGGTTGCATTCCTCGGGCTCGGGGTCATGGGCTTTCCGATGGCGGGGCATCTTGCCGCCAGGGGCCATGAGGTGACGGTCTGGAACCGTACCGGAGCCAAGGCGGATGCGTGGGTCGCGAAACATGGCGGGCGCGCGGCAAAGACGGCGCGCGCGGCGGCTCAGGGCGCGGAGTTCGTGATGGCCTGCGTCGGCAATGACGACGACCTGCGCGCGGTCTGCACCGGCGCGGACGGGGCCTTCGCCGGAATGGCCGGGGGCGCGATCTTCGTCGATCACACGACCGTGTCGGCCGCCGTGACCCGCGACCTTGCGGGCGAGGCGGCCACGCGCGGCCTCGGCTTCGTCGACGCGCCGGTCTCGGGCGGGCAGGCGGGGGCGGAGAACGGCGTCCTGTCGGTAATGTGCGGGGGCGAGGAGGATGCCTATGCGCGCGCCGAGCCGGTCATCGCCGCCTATGCAAGGATATGCCGACGCCTCGGCCCGTCTGGCGCGGGCCAGCTTGCCAAGATGGTCAACCAGATCTGTATCGCGGGCCTCGTCCAGGGGCTTTCCGAGGGCTTGCATTTCGCCGAGAAGGCCGGGCTCGATATCGAGGAACTGGTCGAGGTGATCAGCCAGGGCGCGGCCGGATCATGGCAGATGGTCAACCGCCACAGGACGATGAAGGATGGCAAGTTCGACTATGGCTTCGCTGTCGACTGGATGAGGAAAGACCTGGATATCTGCCTCAGGACCGCCGAAGAAAACGGCGCAAGCCTGCCTGTCACCGCGCTCATCGACCAGTTCTACAAGGATGTGCAGAAGCTGGGCGGCGGCCGCTGGGACACATCGAGCCTGATCGCGCGGCTCCGCGCCATCGGCTGATCCTGTATCCTCTTCCGTTTGCCAATATCCTCGGGAGCGCCCGGCCCGTGGCCGGGCCGGGTGTCAGCCCTCTCGCTCTGTCCTGTCAGGGAATGATGCGGGTGTATTTCGTGCCCTTGAGCGACACGCCCGCGATGATGCCCGCCTGACCGAAGACATAGGCGATGACCGGCGCGGTCGCGGTCGCGGTGCTGAGACCGGCATTCTTGCCGCCGTCCGGGAAGGCATATTCGAGGTCCGCCCCGGCGGTCCATCCCGGCGAGGCGCGGAAATTCGCAAGCGCCTCGGGCGTCATGAAGAGAAGCACATGCGCATATTGCTGGGCGCCCGCCTGCAGTCCCCAGCTCGCCTGCGCGGCGGTATAGTAATCCACCGTCACATCGTTGATGCGCAGCGCGCCGCGACCATAGGCGCCGCCGAAGATGAAGCCCGCCTCGGTGATCAGCGGCATGTAGAGAATGCCCTGCGCGCGGCTCATGTTCGCGGCCGCTTCCGGGAAATTGGCGCGCATGTAGTCGCGCGTCGCATCAACCCGCGCGTCAATTGTCGTGCCGCCCTTGCTGCCCACGCCATTGCCGCAGGAGGCAAGGCCCAAGGCCGCGCCGCCCAGTACGAGTTCCCGCCGAGAAAATTTGATCATGCTCGTGCCCACCTGTTGTCATTGTCCTGCCCGGTGCCTTGCGGCGCGCCGCGCGGGATGTCCGAAAAGTATAAGCTACCGCAAGCGGCCTGTCACCCCGAACCGGGTGTCACGCCCCGCCACCGGCCAACATCCGCGCGGCCTCGGGCGCGAAATAGCTGAGGATGCCGTCGCAGCCCGCGCGGCGGAAGGCCAGAAGGCTTTCGAGGATCACGTCTTCCTTCACCCAGCCGTTCAGGACCGCGCCCCGGATCATCGCATACTCGCCCGAGACCTGATAGGCGAAGGTCGGCGCGCCGAAGGCATCCTTCACCTCGCGGCAGATGTCGAGATAGGGCATGCCGGGCTTGATCATCACCATGTCCGCGCCTTCGTCGAGGTCGCGGGCGACCAGGCGCAGTGCTTCGGCGCGGTTGGCCGGGTCCATCTGATAGGTCTTCTTGTCGCCCTTGAGCGCACCGGCGGCGCCGACCGCGTCGCGGAACGGCCCGTAGAAGCTCGACGCATATTTCGCCGCATAGGAGAGGATCGCCACATCCTTGTGGCCCGCGGCCTCGAGCGCCGCGCGGATTTCGCCGATCCGGCCATCCATCATGTCGGACGGGCCGAGGATATCGGCGCCGCTATCGGCCTGGGCCAGCGCCATGCGCACGAGGGCCCCGAGCGTCTCATCGTTCAGGATCACCCCGTCCCGCACCAGCCCGTCATGGCCGTTCGCATTATAAGGGTCGAGCGCCACATCGGTCATCACCGCGACCTCCGGCACCGCCGCCTTGATCGCTCGGATCGTTCGGTTGGTCAGATTGTCCGGGTTCCAGGCCTCGGCGCAGGCTTCGGTCTTCAGCGCGGGGTCGGTGTAGGGAAAGAGGCAGACGGCCGGAATGCTCAGCCGCGCCGCTTCGTCCGCCGCGCGGACCGCGCCGTCGATGGTCAGGCGCCGGACGCCGGGCATCGAGGGCACCTCGACATCGGCACCCGGCACATCGGTGATGAAAAGCGGCCAGATGAAATCGGCCGCCGACAGCCGGGTTTCCGACACCAGCGCCCGAAGCGCGCCTGTCCGGCGCAGGCGGCGGAAACGATGCGACATCTCAAGACCGGTCACGGGCGGCACTCCTTCGGTACAGGCTGCGGCTTTCCCCTTCCGCTGCCACGCTTTTTCATCGATCACAAGGGTGGAAACCGTCGCAGGCCGTCGCTAGCATGCCGCGACGAGGCATGGCCCGGCGATTTGAGACGGAGATTCGCTTGAAACTGACGCAGCTCTTACTCGATCTCATCGACCTGCGTTCATTTTCCAATCTCTGGTACTGGATCGCCCTCGCTGTCACCTGGTCCACCGCCTCGCACTGGGTTCTGGGCATTCCGTTCGACATGGTGATCCGCGCACGGCGTCAGGGTGGCGCCGCGATGGACGACCTGAAGGCGCTGGCCCGGATCAACATCAACCGCATCCAGTTCATCGTGACCGAGGCCGGAACCGTGCTCGCGGCGCTCGCCGCCTTTGCCCATACGACGCTCGCGCTTCTCGGTTTCTGGTATGGGGTCGAGTTCTGCCAGGCGGTGTTCCTGCTGCTCTTTCCGGTCACGATCGTCGGTATCTTCACGGCCCGCGCGGCGCGGCGCATCCGCGACGAGGCAAGCGATGGCGAACAGCTGTGCCACCGGCTGCACTGGCACCGGATTCTCGTGCAGGCGATCGGCGTTCTGGCGATCACCGTCACGGCCGCCTGGGGGATGCTGGTGAATTTCAACGTCTCTCCGCTTGGCTGACGGGGCCCGGCCACGATGGCTTGACACGCCCGCCCGGGCGGATAGGTCAGGCGCATGACGAACCCCGGCCAGATCACCCTTTCCGGCGCGCCCGAAGGTTTCGACGCCCGCCTTCTCGCGCGCGAGCTGGAACGCGGCGCGACCGTCCTGTTCGTCGCGCGCGACGACAAGCGGATGGAGGCGATGCGCGCGGCGCTTGCCTTCTTCGCGCCCGCCGCGCCCGTCCTGACCCTGCCGGCCTGGGATTGCCTGCCCTACGACCGTGTGTCGCCCAATGCCGACGTGGCGGCGGTACGGATGGCCACGCTTGCCACGCTCGCGCGCGGGCTTGCCGCGCCGGTCGTGCTGCTGACGACGCTCAATGCCGCGACCCAGCGCCTGCCCGCGCGTGCGGTCGTGCGCGAGGCCGCCTTCGCCGCCAGGGTGGGCAGCCGCATCGACGAGGCGGGGCTAAGGGCCTACCTCGTCCGCATGGGTTTCTCCCAGACCCCCACCGTATCGGAGCCCGGCGATTATGCGGTGCGCGGCGGCATCATCGACATCTATCCGCCGGGGCAGGGCGGGCCGGTACGGCTTGACCTTTTCGGTGACGTGCTCGACGGTGCGCGGCGCTTCGACGCGGCCAGCCAGCGCACCATCGAAAAGCTCGACCGGGTGGAGCTGGCGCCGGTCTCCGAGGTCATCCTCGACGAGGCGGCGATCACCCGGTTCCGGCAGAATTACCGCATCGAGTTCGGCGCCGCGGGCACCGACGACCCGCTCTACGAGGCGGTGAGCGCGGGCCGCAAACATGCCGGGATGGAGCATTGGCTTCCCTATTTCCATGAAGGCCTGGAAACTTTGTTCGACTATCTCCCCGGCGCGTCGGTGATGCTGGACGATCAGCTGACGCCCGCGCGGCTGACCCGCTGGGAGGGGATCGAGGATCAGTATGACAGCCGCGCCGAGGCGCTGAAGCGCAAGGACCGGGTCGATACGATCTACAAGCCCTGTCCGCCGCATCTTCTCTATCTCGACGACAGGGGGTGGGACGCCGCCATCGCGGGCCACCGCACCATCCAGCTCGTGGCGCTGCCCCAGCCGACCGGCCCGGGCGTTCTGGACGCGGGGGGGCGGATCGGCCGCAATTTCGCGCCCGAGCGGCAGCTGGAGAATGTGAGCCTCTTCGGGGCCCTGTCGGATCATCTGAAGGTGCGGCTGAAGGAAGGGCAGGTTGTCGTCGCCTCCTATTCCGATGGCGCGCGCGAGCGGCTGAAGGGGCTTTTGGAGGACGAAGGCGTCAAAGGGGCGCATCTGATCCGCGATATCCGGGAGGTGCCGGAGGGCAAGGGCGCGCTGCATCTGGCGGTCTGGGCATTGGAGCACGGGTTCGAGGCCAGCGGCCTGACGGTGATCTCCGAACAGGATGTGCTGGGCGACCGGCTGATCCGGGGCGCGAAGAAACGGCGGCGGGCGGAGAACTTCCTGACCGAGGCGCAATCGCTTTCGCCCGGTGACCTTGTCGTCCATGTCGAACACGGCGTCGGCCGCTACAGGGGGCTGGAGACGATTACCGCGCTTGGCGCCCCGCATGAATGCGTGCATCTGGAATATGCCGAAGGCGCGCGGCTGTATCTGCCGGTCGAGAATATCGAGCTTCTCAGCCGCTATGGCCATGAGGAGGGGCTGCTCGACAGGCTCGGCGGTGGCGCCTGGCAGGCCAAGAAGGCGAAGCTGAAGGAACGGATCCGCCAGATCGCCGAGCGGCTGATGCGGGTGGCGGCGGAACGGGCCTTGCGCCATGCGCCGATCCTCGAGGCGCCGCACCATGAATGGGACACGTTCGCCGCGCGCTTCCCCTATCAGGAAACCGACGACCAGCTCGCCGCCATCGGCGATGTGATCGCCGATCTGGAGGCGGGATCGCCGATGGACCGGCTGGTGGTGGGCGACGTGGGCTTCGGCAAGACCGAGGTGGCGATGCGCGCGGCCTTCGTCGCCGCCATGTCCGGGGTACAGGTCGCGGTGATCGCGCCGACCACGCTTCTGGCGCGCCAGCATTTCAAGACTTTCGCGGAACGGTTCCGGGGCACGGCCATCACCGTCAGGCCGCTGTCGCGCTTCGTCTCTGCAAGGGATGCCGCCCTGACCCGCGAGGGGTTGGCCGACGGCACGGTCGATATCGTGATCGGCACCCATGCGGTGCTGGCGAAAGCGGTGAGGTTCCGCAACCTCGGCCTTCTGGTGATCGACGAGGAGCAGCATTTCGGGGTGAGCCACAAGGAACGGCTGAAGGAGATGCGGTCGGAAATCCATGTCCTGACCCTGACCGCCACGCCGATTCCCCGGACGCTGCAACTGTCGCTCACCGGGGTGCGCGACCTGTCGATCATCGGCACCCCGCCGGTCGACCGGCTGGCGATCCGCACCTATGTCAGCGAATTCGACGCGGTCACGATCCGCGAGGCGCTGCTCAGGGAACGCTATCGAGGCGGGCAGTCCTTCTATGTTGTGCCGCGCATCGCCGATCTGCCGGAAATCGAGGATTTCCTGAAGACCCATGTTCCCGAGGTCAGCTATGTCGTCGCCCATGGCCAGTTGGCGGCGGGCGACCTCGACGAGCGGATGAATGCTTTCTACGACGGGAAATACGACCTGCTTCTGGCCACCACGATCGTGGAAAGCGGGCTCGACATCCCGACCGCCAATACGATGATCGTCCACCGCGCCGACATGTTCGGCCTTTCGCAGCTCTATCAGATCCGGGGCCGGGTCGGGCGGGCCAAGACCCGCGCCTATGCCTATCTGACGACCAAGCCCCGCGCGCCGCTGACACCCGCTGCACAAAAACGGCTCAGGCTGCTCGGCTCGCTCGACAGCCTCGGTGCAGGTTTCTCTTTGGCCAGCCAGGACCTCGATTTGCGCGGCGCGGGCAATCTTCTGGGCGAGGAACAGTCCGGCCATATCCGCGAGGTGGGCTACGAGCTTTACCAGGCGATGCTGGAAGAGACGATCGCCCGGCTGAAGTCGGGCGAGTTGCAGGGGGCGGATACCGACGACGGCCAATGGGCGCCGCAGATCAACCTCGGCGTGCCGGTGCTGATCCCCGAAGACTATGTGCCCGACCTCGACGTACGCCTCGGCCTTTACCGGCGCCTGTCGCATCTGACCACGAAAACCGAGCTTGAAGGGTTCGCGGCCGAGCTGATCGACCGGTTCGGCGCGCTTCCGCGCGAGGTGAACACGCTTCTTCTGGTCGTGCGGATCAAGGGCACCTGCAAGCGGGCGGGCATCGCCAAGCTCGATGCCGGACCCAGGGGGATCACCGTGCAATTCCACAATGACAGGTTCGCCAATCCGGCGGGGCTGGTGGAATTCCTGCAGGCGCAGGGTGGCGCGGCGCGGGTGAAGGACAACAAGATCGTGGTGGCGGGCGATTTCCCGCGCGAGGGCGAGCGGATCAAGGCGGCCTTCGCCGTGGCGCGCGATCTGGCGGAAAAGGTGGCGGCCGGGGCGAAGGCGGGCTGAGCGGGCCGCTCATCGGGCCTTGCAGCCCTCTTTGCGCCGGAAGTTGCCCGACAGGGCCGATGACCGCCTTGTCGATCCGCTACTGGGCGGCCAGAGGCGGCCTCGCTGCCTGCGCCTGCGCCTCCGCCTCCGCCTCGTCGGGTCGATCCTTGCCATCGAGCCGGTCGGCGTCGCGCAGTTCCGGGAACCATCTTGCCCAGAGGCCGGTAACGACCAGCGTTCCCACGCCACCGAAGATCGCGGCACCCACCGGACCGAGAAGCCGTGCCGCGACGCCGCTTTCGAATTCGCCAAGCTCGTTCGAGGCCGAGATGAAAAGGCCCGAGACGGCCGAGACCCGACCGCGCATATGGTCGGGCGTCACGATCTGCACCAGCGTCTGGCGGACGTAGACCGAGATCATGTCGGCCGCGCCGAGCACCGCGAGCGCGGCGACCGACAGGACCATGGACCGGGAGACGGCGAAGACCAGGGTCGCCACGCCGAAAAGCGCGACGGCCCAGAGCATCCGCCGCCCGGCATGGCGTATCATCGGCCGTTGCACCAGCAGGAAGGCCGCGAGCGCCGCCCCAAGCGCCGGGCCGGAGCGCAGGAGGCCGAAACCCTCTGGCCCGACATGCAGAACATCTGCTGCGAAGGCGGGCAGAAGCGCGATGACGCTGCCCAGAAGCACGGCGAAAAGGTCAAGCGACATGGCGCCGAGGATGATCTTGTTGGTCCAGACATAGATCAGGCCTTCGCGGATCTGGCGCAGCGCGCTGCCTGCCTGCCGGACCGGGGTGGTCGAGGCGCGGATCGCTAGGCAGATCACGATGCCGGTCAGATAGAGACAGGCGACGATCCCGTAGGCGAGGGTGGACGAGGCGCTGGCGATGATCAGCCCGCCGATCCAGGGGCCGAGGATCACCGCGAACTGCCAGGAGAGCGAGCTGATCGAGATCGCGCGCGGCATCTCGGCCCGCGGCACCAGCATCGGCTTCATTGCGGTGGAGGCCGGTTGCAGGAAGGCGCGCGCCGCACCGAAAAGCGCGATGCTCGCGAAGATCGGCAGGAAGGTTTCGTCCCCGCGGAGCGCGAAGAGGCCAAGCAGGACCGCCGTCACCGTCTCGACCGCGAGCGCGCCGACCACGATCGCCCGGCGGCTCATCCGGTCGGCGAGCGATCCGCCGATGAGGGCGAGCAGGAAAAGCGGAAGGAACTGCGCCAGCCCCGCCATGCCGACGAGAAAGGCGCTTTCCTTCACCCCCATCGTGCGCCGGGCGATATCGTAGATCTGCCAGGCGATGGTCACGGCCTGGATCTGGCTGCCGATGTTGACGAAAATCATCGCGGTGAAGTAGCGCGCGAAATCGGGGTGACGGGCGAGGAAACGAAGCGGGCTCGATGACATGATGGCGCCTTCAGGATGTGCGGCACTCTGGCTCCGCGCCGCGCCGGGTACAAGGGGGCCCGGCGCACTATCTTTCCTCCCGGTAGACGGATCAGCCCTCTTCCGCGTCTTCGGGGACGATCATCACCAGTTCGCCCGCCGTTTCCAGATCGCGGATGGCGATGACGACGGCGGTCTGCGCGGCCTCAATGTCCCTTTCCTTTGTCCGGCCGATGGCCGCCATCTCTTCACGCAGGCTTGCCGCCATCCGTTGGGACATGTTCGACAGAAGGAATTCTGCGGCATCCGCCGCCTCGCCCCTGGCACCGGCGAGCGCCCGGATCAGCACCTCCTGCTCGACCGCCTTGATGATCTTCGGCACGTCGCGGGCCAGGATGCGCGCCGGGATATGGGCGAAGGTGAAGATGGTCTTGCGGACCTCTGCGGCAAGCAGCCTGTCTTCCGCTTCGAGCGCGCGCAGCACATCGTCGCGCGTCGCGGCGGGCGAGACATTGAGGATCGCGCCCACCCGGTCGGCGGGGCTTTTCTCGAAGGCGGGCGTCCTGACCACTTCGATCTGGCCAAGGATCGCGTGACCGATCCGCTTCACCGTCTCGGGCGCGATATCGGCGGTCTTCGACATGGAAAAGGCAATCCGCCGCGCCCGTTCGCCCGGCAGAAGGCCAAGGATCTCGGCGGCGCGCGGTACGGCGATCTTCGACAGGATCACCGCGGCCATTTCGGTGCTTTCCTCGGCGACGATCGGCAGAAGCCGATCGACCTCGACCCCCCTGATCTTTTCCCAGGGGTCGAGCCTGGAGGACCCGCCCGCCAGCCGCCGCAGGCGACCTGCCGCCGCATCGGAAATATGCCCGTCCAGCACCTTCAGCGCGCCGTCGAGACCGCCGGGGAACGATAGGCCCATCCGTTCGAGCGTATCGCAGAATTCCTCGACCACGGCGGCGAGCGTCTCGCGGTCGATCGCGCGCATCGCCGCCATCTGTTCGGTCAGTGCCGCCTGTTGATCCTCGGGCAGCGCGGTCAGCGGAACGGTCGCACCCTGCGCGATCAGGAGCCGCACGATCACCGCCGCTTTCTGGCGGCCGGTCAGCGCATGCGCAGGCTGGAAGATTGTGCTCTCCGACGGCGGCGCGGGACGCGAAATCGGGGCAATGGCGGGCATGGCAACCTCTGGCGCAGCGACTGGGCGCCAGCCTCGCAAGTCAGGGTAAAGCCCGGGTTAAGCGCGGCCCGAAATCGTCAGCTGTCGAGAATGACGCAGCGCGCGGCCTCGGCATCCCAGACCTGGCCCTCGGCGCAGCTGATCTCGGCCGATTGCTGGCGTCCGTGGTGGCAGCCCTCGGCCAGGGCGAAAGCCGGGCCGAAGCCGCCGAGAATAGCCATGATAACGGCAATGGTGCGCATTCCGCCCTCCCTCAGTAGCTGTAGGTGACGCCGGTGGCGATCGCCTGGCGGAGCGAGCGTTCCGGCCAGCTGCCGACGCCGCCCCGCGCGACGATCTCGTCGAGCTGAAGACTTGCAAGCTCCATCTCGTTCATCTCGACATAGGCCTGGCCCATGTAGGACCGCGCGAGAAGGTTGTCGGGGTTCTGGGCGAGCGCCGCCTGATAATATCCCATCCCTTCCTCGACCTGGCCCGCCTTGCGGCTGGCAAAGCCCAGATAGGTCAGGACCCGATCGGTCCGCCCTTCGGTCATCGCCGACAGGACCACAAGCGCATCGTCGGCGCGGCCCGCATAGGCCAGTTCGCGCGCGCCCTCGAACAAAGTGTCATTGTCCAGAAGGCCCGATTGCGCATCGACGCATTTCTGGGTCTTTTCGTCCCAGATTTCGGTCTTCTTGCATTTCGTGGTGGTCTGGGTCGGTTCGGGTTCCGTCCCGCTGTCCGAGCCCGCCGCCAAGGCAAAACCCGGCAGCATCAGCCCCATGGCGAGCGCCAGCGGCGCGAGAATGGTCATGGTTGCCTCCCTCAAGGCTGTCCTTGCAGGATTTGGCCAGTCTTCGCCCCCGCTGGCAAATCACAAAGCCATGAGGGGCAGGGCCCGGCGATCAGCCGCCGAAGACCCGGGCGAAGATCGTGTCGACATGCTTTGTGTGATAGCCGAGGTCGAACTTCTCTTCGATCTCGGCAGGGGACAGGGCGGCGGTGACCTCGGCGTCGGCCAGAAGCTCGGTCTTGAAATCCGCGCCCTTCTCCCAGACCTTCATCGCGTTCCTTTGCACCAGCCGGTAGGCATCCTCGCGGCTGACGCCCGCTTGTGTCAGCGCCAGCAGAACCCGCTGCGACATGACCAGCCCTTTGAACTTGTTCATGTTGGCAAGCATGTTGTCGGGATAGATCACCAGTTTCTCGATCACGCCCGCCAGCCGGTTCAGCGCGAAGTCGAGCGTCACGGTCGCGTCCGGCCCGATGCCGCGCTCGACGCTCGAATGGCTGATGTCGCGCTCGTGCCAAAGCGCCACGTTTTCCATCGCCGGAACGACGGCCATGCGGACGAGGCGCGCAAGGCCCGTCAGGTTCTCGGTCAGGACCGGGTTGCGCTTGTGCGGCATCGCCGAGGAGCCCTTCTGGCCGGGCGAGAAGAATTCCTCGGCCTCCAGCACTTCGGTCCGCTGCATGTGGCGAATCTCGATGGCGATGTTTTCGATGCTCGACGCGATGACGCCCAGCGTGGCGAAGAACATCGCATGGCGGTCGCGCGGGATGACCTGGGTGGAAATCGGCTCGGGGCGCAGGCCCAGTTTCGCGCAGACATGTTCCTCGACCGCGGGGTCGATGTTGGCGAATGTGCCGACCGCGCCGGAAATCGCGCCGGTCGCGACCTCCCAACGGGCCTTTTCCAACCGGTTCTTGTTGCGGTCCATCTCGGCGTAGAACCGTGCGAAGGTCAGGCCCATGGTGGTGGGCTCGGCATGGATGCCGTGCGACCGACCGATGCGGACGGTATCCTTGTGCTCATGGGCGCGTTTTTTCAACGCCGCGAGCAGCCGGTCCATGTCGGCCAGAAGGATGTCGGCGGCGCGCACGAGCTGGACGTTGAATGTGGTGTCCAGGACGTCCGAGGAGGTCATGCCCTGATGGACGAACCGCGCCTCCTCCGCGCCGATATGTTCGGCCAGATGGGTCAGGAAGGCGATCACGTCATGCTTGGTTACCGCCTCGATCTCGTCGATGCGCGCGACGTCAAACTCCACGTCCTTCGCGCGCCAGACGGCCTCGGCATTGGCCTTGGGGATCACGCCCAATGCCGCCTGCGCGTCGCAGGCGTGGGCCTCGATCTCGTACCAGATGCGGAACCTGGTTTCCGGCGACCAGATGGCGACCATTTCGGGGCGGGCATACCGGGGGATCATCGCGGCCTCTTGATTGTTCGGAAATTCGCGGCTGTCCTAGACTGCATGGCGCAGGGTGACAATGGGCGAGGCATCATGAAAAAGCTGATTGCGGTGGTCTTTCTTCTTTCAGTCCCGCTGGCGGCACTGGCCGAGGACTGGACGCACCTGAAAGGCAGCGATCTGACCAATGCCCTGAATGCCCGCCATCTCGTTTTCGAGAACGGCGCGACGCAGGGGTTCGGCGAGGATGGCAGCACGCGCTACACCGGCGGCGGGCCCACGATGGGGCAATGGCGGATCAGGGACGATCAATATTGCTCGGTCTGGCCACCCTCTGACAGCTGGACCTGCTACGATGTCGAGCGGAGCGCGGACGGCAAGTCCCTGCGTTTCACCGGCCCCGGCGGCGATCAGCTGGTGGGGCAGTACGACAGGTGAAGATGCGCGTTCAACTTGCTGATTTCGAAGGTATTTGGCGGATGGATCGGACAATAGACGACCGGCTCGGCGGTCGGCCGGGGCAATTTTCCGGCCGCGCGACCTTCACCGCCGTAGGGTCGCATCTGCACTATCGCGAGACCGGGCTGCTGACTTATGGCGACGCCCCGCCCATTCAGGCCATGCGCGATTACATCTGGTCCGCGGATCAGGCCGGGATCGTGGTCGCCCACGGCGACGGGCGGCCGTTCCATCGTTTCAGTACCGAAAGTCCGACCCCCGAGGCCGACCATCAGTGCGCCCCGGACCTCTACCGCGTGCGTTACGATTTCGCCGACTGGCCGGTGTGGCAGTCGGCGTGGGACGTGCGCGGTCCGCGCAAGGATTACCGGATGGTCACGCGCTATTTCCGGACCCCGGGGCGTCACGCCGATCCCATCAGGCGCGGGTCGAACGGATAGGTTGTCAGATTCTCGTAGCCCGTCTCGGTGATCAGGACCTGATCCTCGAGCTTGATCGAGAAATCGCCGCCCTCGGGCGAGACCAGGGCCTCGACGCACAGGACCATGCCCGGTTCGACCAGATAGTCGAATGCACCCTCGACCCAGGCGTCAGGATAGCTGACGAGCGGCCATTCATCGCACAGCCCGACACCATGCATCCGGCAGCCATATTTCTGTTTCTGGAACTGGTCGTCCAGCTGATGGCCGCCGAAGGTCAGTTCCTTCAGCGAGACGCCGGGCTTCAGAAGCGCCATGTTGGTCATGATGTGCTCATGCGCGTGGCGCATGGCGTGGATCATCGCATTGGTGGGCTTGGCATCGCCCACCCACCAGGTCCGCGAAATGTCGACGCACATGCCGTAAGAGCCGATCAGGTCGGTGTCGAAAGCGATGATCTCGTTCGGCTGGATGATGCGCGGCCCGCATTCCTGGAACCACGGATTGGTGCGGGGGCCGGAGGAGAGCAGCCGCGTTTCGATCCATTCGCCGCCGCGCCTGATGTTTTCGGCATGAAGAACCGCCCATACATCGTCCTCGCTCATCCGGCCCGTCGGCACGCCTTCGCGGGCTGCCCGCTCCATCTCGGCAACCGCCTGTTCGCAGGCATGGTGGGCGCAGCGCATCGCGAGGATCTCGTCCGGTCCCTTTATGGCGCGGGTCTTTTCGGTGGCTTCCTCGCCCTCCATGACCTCGAACCCCTCAGCCTCCAGCGCGCGAAGCCCGTGCAGCATGATCTTGTCGACACCAAGCCTTCGGTTCGCCCCGCCATGGGCGGCGACGAGATCCTTCACTTCGGCGCCGAAGCGGCGTGCGGCGTCGCCCGCCTTGTCGCCCCGGTCGAAATAGAAGAAATCCGCGCCCGAGCGCTGTTCGCGCACCAGCGGGTTGAACGTCGAAAGGAACGGCGACTGCTTGTAGTCCCAGATCACCATGTAGCCGTCGGCGCAGAGCAGCAGCGCGCGGAACGGGTTGTGGGTGTTCCAGAGCTGCATGTTGGTGCTGTCGGTCGCATAGCGGATGTTCAGGGGGTCGAACATCAGAAGCCCGCCCCAGTCACGCTCGACCACGGCCTTCGTCAGCCGCCTCCAGCGATGCTCGCGCATCCGCTCGAGGTTTGGCAGCGCCAGCCCCGCCGCCGCCCATTCCGCGAAGGCCAATTGGGTCGGCCCGATCTCTACCCGGTCATTGTCATTGGGCGTGCCATCGCCCAGCCGGTCACTCCGGTTCGGGTCGATCTTGCGGCGGGTCTGGGCGTAGCTGTCGTGCATGGGGCACCTCCCGGCTGTGAGCCTTGCCGCGAGCGGCGCGATGCGCTTCCCCGTTTCCGACCCGGCCTGTCGGTTTCGTCACCCAGGCCTTGAAAGACGGGGCCGGTGGTCATCACGAGCCATGCGATCCTTCACCACAGGCGGCCCTTCGGTTCCGGGATGGACCCGTGCCCCCGGCGGTTGCCCGGGATACTGGCGCTTGAGGAAGAGGCCCGGCTGCCCCGCGCGGGCGGGGCGCTGTTCGCCGTCCACACTTGCGTGGGGGCCTTTCAAGCTTTTCGACAGCAGCACGACCGGAAGCGATCGCCTCCGGCACACACCAGGCGTCCGGCCTCAGCAGCCAAGCCGCCGCGACAGGTCGGTAAGAAAGCCATCGCGCTTGGCGATATCGACGACGCTTGGCAGTTCGCACGGTCGCCGCGTCGCCTCGACCCAGCGGCCGACATCGCGGCTGTCGAGCAGTTCCTGCCAGGCAAGCACCTGATGAAGCGTCGCGGCCTGTCCCGGCATGGTCATCGAACGGTGATGGCTTTTCATGATTCCGCCCCTCCGGTCCCATTCATCCACACTCCGGTTACCGAAGGATTACGACCGGATTGCGAAACGTTCGGGACGCTTTGTGGTTCAAATGGCGGCAAATGAATAGGGGCGCTGGTCGGCGCCCCTTCCGGTTGTGTGATGCCGCGGACCATGGGTCTCAGCAGGAATAGTACATCGCATATTCGATGGGGTGGGGCGTATGCTCGTAGGCATAGACCTCTTCCCATTTCAGCGCCATGTAGCCTTCCAGCTGGTCGCGGGTGAAGACGTCGCCCGCCAAGAGGAAGTCCATGTCCTTCTCCAGCTCTTCCAGCGCCTCGCGGAGTGAGCCGCAGACGGTCGGGATTTCGGCCAGCTCCTCGGGCGGCAGGTCGTAGAGGTCCTTGTCCGACGCCGGACCCGGGTCGATCTTGTTCTTGATACCGTCGAGGCCCGCCATCAGGAGCGCGGCAAACGCGAGATAGGGGTTGGCCGACGGATCGGGGAAGCGGGCTTCCACGCGCTTGGCCTTCGGGCTTTCCGTCCACGGAATGCGGACGCAGCCCGACCGGTTGCGGGCCGAGTAGGCGCGCAGCACCGGGGCCTCGAAGCCCGGGATCAGGCGCTTGTAGCTGTTGGTCGATGGGTTCGTCAGCGCGTTCAGCGCCTTGGCATGTTTCAGGATGCCGCCGATGAACCACAGCGCCTCCTGGCTGAGGTCGGCATATTTGTCGCCCGCGAACAGCGGCTTGCCGCCCTTCCAGATCGACATGTTCACATGCATGCCGGACCCGTTGTCGCCCTTCATCGGCTTCGGCATGAAGGTCACCGACTTGCCGTAGGCATGGGCCACATTGTGGATCACGTACTTGTATTTCTGGATATTGTCGGCCTGCTCGACCAGACCGCCGAAAATGAGGCCGAGTTCGTGCTGGGCGGTCGCGACCTCGTGGTGGTGCTTGTCGACCTTCATGCCCATGCGCTTCATGGTCGACAGCATCTCGCCGCGTATGTCCTGCGCGGCGTCGACCGGGTTCACCGGGAAATAGCCGCCCTTGTGGGCCGCGCGGTGCGCCTGGTTGCCGCTTTCATATTCGGTGTCGGTGTTCCAGGCGGCGTCATGCGCGTCGATCTGGTAGGCGACCTTCTGCGGCGTGACCGAATAGCGCACGTCGTCGAAGATGAAGAATTCGGCCTCGGGGCCGAAATAGGCGGTGTCGCCGATGCCGGAGGCCTTGAGATAGGCTTCCGCCTTGGCGGCGGTGCCGCGCGGGTCGCGGCTGTAGGGCTCGCCGGTGTCGGGCTCCGCGACGTTGCAATGCACGCACATGGTCTTTTCGGCGTAGAACGGGTCGATATAGACCGAGCCCGCGTCGGGGATGAGCTTCATGTCGGACTGGTCGATCGACTTCCAGCCCGCGATCGAGGAACCGTCGAACATGAAGCCTTCCTCGAAGAACTCCTCGTCGACGAGGTCAACGACCAGCGTCACATGCTGCAGCTTGCCTTTGGGGTCGGTGAAGCGGATGTCGACATATTCGACCCCTTCATCCTTCATCAGCTTCAGAGCATCCTTCACCTTGCTCATGGCATTTCCTTTCGGGTGTTGATGGAATGGTCCCGGGGCCTGTCTCGGATCGAACCCCGGGACGGCGTTCAGATCGCGTCCTCGCCGGTTTCGCCGGTGCGGATGCGGATGACCTGTTCGACGGGGGTGACGAAGATCTTGCCATCGCCGATCTTGTCGGTGCGCGCGGCCGAGATGATCGCCTCGATCGCCGCCTCGACCATATCGTCGGCCAGGACGACCTCGACCTTCACCTTGGGCAGGAAGTCCACGACATATTCGGCGCCGCGATAAAGCTCGGTATGGCCCTTCTGGCGGCCGAAGCCCTTGACCTCGGTGACGGACAGTCCCTGCACGCCCACTTCCTGAAGCGCTTCCTTCACCTCGTCGAGCTTGAAGGGCTTGATGATGGCTTCGATCTTCTTCATGGGCGACTCCTTCCCTCGGGTCTCGGCGCCAGTCAGCACTTCCGCTTTGGGGGCACAATTGGTTAGGCTCGCGGGGCAGGGCGGGCGCCGGGGATTCCGGCGCTGTTGCCCAAAATTTGTGCAACTGGCCCGATTTGCGGGCAGAGTGCGAATCCGAAGGACTGGCGCATGACCGAACTCCTCACAGCAGCCCAGATGCGCGCCATCGAACAGGCGGCGATTGCCAGCGGCGAGGTCACGGGGCTCGACCTGATGGAGCGCGCCGGGCGGGGGGTGGTCGAGGCGATCTTTGAGGAATGGCCCGAGCTCTCGCAGACCGCGCACCGGGCGGTGGTGCTGTGCGGGCCGGGCAACAATGGCGGCGACGGGTTCGTTGTGGCGCGGCTGTTGAAGGAATGGGGCTGGGAGGTGGAGGTTTTCCTCTACGGCGACCCGGAGCGCCTGCCGCCGGACGCGCGGGTGAATTACGAGCGGTGGCGGGGGATGGGGGATGTGGTCGCGCTGACTATAGATGGCCTCTGGACCTCACTTTTCGTAAAAGACCTTGACGTGATTGTTGATGCCCTATTTGGAACAGGCCTTACGCGGCCTGCGCCCTCATTTGAGCCGTTCGAAATGCTTGTTCACAGGGTGTTTGCCGACGGTTTGTGGTGGACTGGCGAGCCGCGAAAGCCGTGGATCGTGGCAATCGACAACCCCTCAGACATGTGTTGCGACTCCGGCCTCGAATTGGTTGGAGACCAGCGACGCTACGAGGCCTATGCAGCACACTTGACGGTCACATTCCATCGGGCGAAACGCGGGCATTACCTCGGCGAAGCGCCCAAGTACTGCACGAAACTCAAGGTTTCCGATATTGGGCTGCCGGCTTCAGAGGCGGAGGGTCTCGCCTCTCGTCATCCGATGCGTGTCGGAACTTTTCTTACGCGGCCTCCGGAAGATGATTTCGAGGTCTGGCAAGCTCTAAGGCGCGCAGATGGCGGTTACAAATACGCCCACGGCCACGCCTTGATCCTGTCCGGCCCTGCCGGTCAGACCGGCGCTGCCCGGCTTGCGGCGCGGGGGGCGCTCCGGATCGGGGCGGGGCTGGTGACGGTGGGGGCCGCGCCCGAGGCGATCCCCGAACATGCGTCGCAATTGAATGCGATCATGCTCCGGCCGGTCGCGGATGCGGCGGCGCTGGAAGCGACACTCGCCGATCCCCGGATCAACGCTCTCTGCCTCGGCCCCGGTCTCGGCCTCGACGGCCGGGCGCGGGCGCTGGTGGCGGCGGCGCTGGAAACCCGCGTTCCGGGCCAAGCGCCGCGCCGGATCGTGCTGGACGCCGATGCGCTGACGCTCATCGCGCGCGATCCTGCGGTTTTCGCGCTTTTGCATACCAACTGCGTGCTGACCCCGCATGGCGGCGAATTCGCACGGCTCTTTCCCGACATCGCCGAGAAGCTCGCAGCCCCCGCCACCAAGGGACCCGCCTATTCCAAGGTCGATGCGACGCGAGAGGCGGCGAGGCGGGCAGGCTGCGTGGTTCTGTACAAGGGCCCGGATACGGTGATTGCCGACCCCGAGGGCCGCTGTTCGATCAACTCCGCCCACTATGACCGCGCCGCGCCCTGGCTGGCGACCGCGGGGTCGGGCGATGTGCTGTCGGGTTTCATTGCCGGATTGCTGGCGCGGGGCTTCGCGCCGATGCAGGCCGCCGAAACCGCCGCCTGGCTGCATGTGGAATGCGCCCTGTCGTTCGGGCCGGGCCTCATCGCCGAGGATCTGCCGGAGGAATTGCCGAAAGTGTTCCGGAAGCTCGGGCTCTGAGCGCCTCGCTCAGGCCTCGACCTCGACATCCGCCTCGACCGCGTCGCAGCAGAGCTCCACGCCTTCGGCATAGACCACCTGCGGCGTGTCGAAGAGCACCTCGAAAAGCCGCAGGCTTTTCACTTCGGTCATCGCCACGAACTCGCCATCGACCAGCCGCTCGACCGGGACGATGGCCCGGTCGGCGCCATAAAGCGCGCCCGCCCGCCAGTCGCGGATCAGGATGCGGGTCTGGGCCGGAAGCGTCAGATCCTGTTCGGGGCGGTCATGGCCAAGCGCGGAGGCAGAGATGCGCACGGCGGGACCGGAATAACGGTGGACGCGGACGGCACGCACGATGCGCATGCCGTCCCGCGTCACCACCCGATCGCCGGGCTCGACGAAATCGATCGGCAGAAAGCCGTCCAATGTGGCCAGGACCGTTCCCGAAGCGATTCCCTTCGGGCCGGTGCCCCTTTGCGCCGCCGCCGCAACGCCCAAGGCCATACTGGTTTCCTCCTGCATCGAGCCTCCCTCGTCAGACCTCTCATTCTGTCAAGGATTGTGGCGGAAGTTCGTCTTTCGCGTGTGGAAAGCGCGGCGGGTACGAAAAACTTTTCCACTCGCATCCCCGGAACCTTCTTGCTAGAAGGGCGCGGATTTCAGGGGCCGTCCCTTCGGGGTGCGGCCCTTGGGGATATTGCGGGTGTGGCGGAATTGGCAGACGCACTGGATTTAGGTTCCAGCGCCTCACGGCGTGGGGGTTCAAGTCCCTCCACCCGCACCAGGATGGATATGAAGGACGAAAAGATGCAGGTCACCGAGACCCTGAAGGACGGACTGAAGCGCGGCTACACCATCACCGTCACGGCGGCGGAACTGGATGCGAAAGTGACCGAAAAGCTTCTGGAGGCGCAGCCGGAGGTCGAGATCAAGGGCTTCCGCAAGGGCAAGGTGCCGATGGCGATGCTGCGCAAGACCTTCGGCCAGCGGGTCATGGGCGACGCGATGCAGGAAGCGATCGATGGCGCGATGAAGGGTCATTTCGACGCCTCGGGCGACCGTCCGGCCATGCAGCCGAAAGTCGAGATGAAAAATGGCGAAACCTGGAAAGAAGGCCAGGACGTCGTGGTCGAGATGACCTATGAGGCGCTGCCGGAAATCCCGGATGTGGATGTCTCGAAGGTGAAGCTCGAGAAGCTCGTGGTGAAGGCCGAGGACAAGGCCGTGACCGAGGCGCTGGAGAATTTGGCGAAATCGGCCCAGACCTTCGAAGAGAAGAAGAAGGGCACCAAGGCCAAGGACGGCGATCAGGTGGTGATCGACTTCAAGGGCTCGGTCGACGGCGATTATTTCGAAGGCGGTTCGGGCGAGGACTACCCGCTGGTTCTCGGCTCCAAGAGCTTCATCCCCGGCTTCGAGGATCAGCTTGTCGGCGCCAAGGCGGGCGACGAGGTGAAGGTCGAGGTGACGTTCCCGGATAGCTATGGCGCGAGCCATCTCGCCGGCAAGGCCGCGGTGTTCGAATGCACGGTCAAGGCCGTCAAGGGGGCGAAACCCGCCGAGATCGATGACGAGCTTGCCAAGAAGTTCGGCGCCGAAAGCCTCGAGGCGCTGAAGGGCCAGATCGCCGAACGGCTTGAGGCCGAATATTCCGGCGCCGCCCGCGCGGTGATGAAGCGTGCGCTGCTGGACCAGCTCGATGGTCTGGTGAAGTTCGACCTGCCGCCGACGCTTGTCGAGGCCGAGGCGAGCCAGATCGCCCACCAGCTCTGGCATGACGAGAACCCCGATCATCATGGCCATGACCATGGCGCGATCGAGACGACCGACGAACACAAGAAACTCGCCGAGCGCCGGGTGCGCCTTGGGCTCCTCCTCGCCGAGGTCGGCCGCAAGGAAAAGGTCGAAGTGTCCGACTCCGAGATGACGCAGGCCGTCCTGAACCAGGCCCGCCAGTATCCGGGCCAGGAGCGCCAGTTCTTCGAATTCGTGCAGAAGAATCCGCAGATGCAGCAGCAGCTGCGCGCGCCGATCTTCGAAGACAAGGTCGTCGACCTTATTTTCGCGGGCGCCAAGGTGACCGAGAAGGAAGTCTCGAAGGACAAGCTCCAGAAGGCCGTCGAGGCGCTGGACGAGATGTAATCCGGGCTCCAGCCCGACCGATCAAAGCCGCCCCTCGGGGCGGCTTTTTTCTTGGGCCAAGGCGTCGGGTTTCCGTCCCGCATCCGTCCCGACAGCGTATGGCATCCGTCCCGACACCTGTCGGGACGGGACCGCCTGCGCCCCCCGCCGCCCCGCCGCCGCCCCTGCGCCGGTTTCCGCCCAAACCCGGCCCTGCGGCATTTCGCCGGGCGGGAACTGTCACAAAGAATCACACTTTGCGTGTTAGGGTTGCACCGTCGCCATCACCGGGGAGGATGCCATGAGCCGTCGCACCGACGCCGAGCTGATCGAACGCGCACTGGACCGGGCGGCCGAGGAGCCCGACCGCGTGGGGGCCCTCAAACGCCTCGTCCGCCAGCGTATGACCGCGTCACGTGCGGACCAGCGGAAGCCGGTCGCGAGCGCCGAGGCCTGGGACGATCATCCTTGGGACAATGTGCCGGTCTGATCCGCTCACGCTTCCCCGGGGCGGGTTTGACCGCTTGACTTCGCGCCGCAAAACCTATGCCCTCCGCGAGGCAAGAGCGAGGCGGGCGGGATGCGCAAGGACCATATGGATGCGTTCGGGGCGGTCTCGCTGACGCTCTTCGGCGTCTTTCTGGCCTTCAACCAGATCATCATCAAATTCGTGAATCAGGGGATCCAACCGGTCTTCTTCGCGGGCCTGCGCTCGGCGCTGGCGATCCTGTGCCTCGGGGCCTGGCTCGTCTGGAAAGGCCGACCGCCGCGGTTCGAGCGGCGCTATCTGGTGCCGGGCGTCGCGGTGGGGATGGCTTTCGCGGGCGAGTTCCTTTGTCTTTTCATGGC
The DNA here is from genome assembly GCA_041397305.1 of Paracoccaceae bacterium. Lineage (GTDB taxonomy): Bacteria > Pseudomonadota > Alphaproteobacteria > Rhodobacterales > Rhodobacteraceae > TMP-24. The sequence goes on from JAWKWX010000004.1 coordinate 196,526, forward strand.
GCTTGACCTCACCACTGTCACGCGCACCTCGATCATCCTCTATTCGATGCCGGTCTGGCTGTCGCTTGCCGCGCATTTCGTCCTGCCCGGCGAACGGATCACGCCGGTCAAGGCGCTCGGGCTCGCCCTGGCCTTCACGGGGGTTGCCTGGGCGATCCTCGACCGGTCCTCGGCGCAAGGCGAGGCGAGTCTCGTGGGGGACATCTGCGCCTTGCTCGCGGCCTGGGGCTGGGCGGCGATCGCGCTGATCGCGCGCGGCACACGCCTGAGGGAAGTGCGGCCAGAGATGCAGCTCTTCTGGCAGGTCACGATATCGGCGCCGGTCCTGATCCTGGCCGCGCCGCTTTTCGGACCGCTGATCCGCGCGTTCGAGCCGATCCATCTCGCCGGTCTGATCTTCCAGGCCGTGGCGGTTGTCTCGGCCGGGTTCGTCTTCTGGCTCTGGCTCCTGTCGATCTATCCGGCGGCGTCGGTCGCGAGCTTTTCCTTCCTCACCCCGATCTTCGGCGTGGCGCTCGGCTGGCTTCTGCTGGGCGAGCATGTCGGACCGGTGACTCTCGGCGCCGCGGCACTGGTCGCGATCGGCATCATCCTGATCAACCGCCCCCAGAGGCGCTAGGGTTTGCGGCGCGTGCGGCGAACCGCGGGCGCCAGGGGCCGCCCGTGGTAAGGGGTCAGTCGCCTTGCGACCCGTCCCGGCCCATGTGGCTCAGAAGCGCCGATTCCAGATCCCGGTTCAGTTCCTTGGCGCGCGCGACATAATCGGGGTTCTTGTCCATCGGCACGCCCGGTCGCCAGACGCTCGCCAGTTCGCGGACGGACGCGCGGTCGAGGTCGAAGAACAGCTTTTGCAACTCATAGGCCTCATATTCCGAAAGCCCCACGTTCTCGAGCACATAGCGGGCAACGCGCAGGCTGGAATCGAAATATTCCCGCACGATGTCATTGGCGCCCGCCTGATAGAGCTGGAACACATGTTCCCGGTCGTGGGCGCGGGCGATGATATGGATGTCGGGCCGGAGGCGGCGGGCGTATTTCGTCAGCTGCAGCGCCTTCTTCGGATCGTCGAAGCAGATGACGAGCACCTTGGCCGTATCGAAGCCCGCGGCCTTCAGAAGATCGGGCCGCGTCGGATCGCCGACGAAACCCTTGAAGCCGAAGGCCCGCATCACCTCGATCGTGCGCAGGTCCGGATCGAGCACCGTGGTGCGGAAGCCAGATTGCGTGACCATCCGGTTTACAACCTGCCCGAACCGGCCGACACCGGCGATGATGATCGGTTGCTGGTCGTCGATCTCGTCGGCTTCCGTGGTGGCCTGATCCTCCATCCGTCGGGTGAAGCGTTCATAGGCCAGGAAGAAGAGCGGCGTGAGAAGCATCGAAAGCGTGATGACCAGCACCAGCGTCTGCGCGGTCGGCACCGGCAGGATGCGCTGCGCCACCGCGAACGAGGTCAGGACGAAGCCGAACTCCCCCGCCTGCGCGATCGAGAGGGTGAAGAGCCAGCGGTTGCGACCCCTGATAGAGAAGAGCCAGCCGAGCGCATAGAGGATCGCGCCCTTGAAGAACATCAGCGCGAGCGTCAGAAGCAGCACTTTCAGCGGCTTGTCGAGAAGGAGGTCGAGGTCCATGCCGCTGCCGACCGTGACGAAGAAGAGGCCCAGGAGCAGGCCCTTGAAGGGCGCGATGTCGGATTCAAGCTCGTGGCGGAATTCGGAATTGGCGAGGATCACACCGGCCAGGAAGGTGCCGAGCGCCGGCGAGAGCCCGACGAGGGTCATCAGCGCGGCGATCGCCACGACGATCAGGAGCGCGAAGGCAGTCTGGATCTCTCTCAGCCGGGCGGAATGGACAAACCGGTAGGCGGGGCGCACCAGGAAATGCCCGGCCAGCACCACGATCCCGACGGCCGCGAGCGTGACGAGCGTCACGCCCCAGCCGGGCAGGTCCTGCAGGAAGCTCATCGCCGCATGATCGCCCTGCATCGCCTCGGCGATGGCGCGCGCCGCGGGCAGCGCCAGAAGCGGCAGAAGCGCAAGGATCGGGATGACCGCGATATCCTGCATCAGGAGGACAGCGAAGGCACCGCGCCCGCCCGAGGTCTGCATGAGCTGCTTTTCGGTCAGGGTCTGCAGGACGATCGCGGTCGAGGACAGCGACAGGGCCAGCCCCACCGTCAGCGCCACCTGCCAGCTCAGATGCAGCGCCAGCCCCACCGCGAAGATGACGGCGGTGGTCAGCACGATCTGCAGCCCGCCCAGGCCGAGCAGCTTCTTGCGCATGTTCCACAGCGCGCGCGGGTCAAGCTCCAGCCCGATCAGGAACAGCATCAGGACCACGCCGAACTCCGCCACATGCTGAAGATCGCCGGATTCCGAGCCGACAAGGCCCAGAACCGGGCCGATCAGGATCCCCGCCGCGAGATAGCCGAGCACCGAGCCGAGCCCGAGCCGCGAGGCGACCGGCACCGCCACGACCATGGCCAGAAGATAAAGCGTCGCCTGAAACAGCAGCGGGGTCATCCTTGTCTTGTCCCTGCCGTCAAGTCGGCAAGGGAGCGTCCGGTTTGAATTGGTCCATGACGATCTGGCTTTGCACGCGCGCAACTGCCGGATGCGCCAGAAGAACCTGATGAATCAATCTGTTCAGATCGGCGAGGCTTTCGCAATAGACCCTGAGGAGATAGTCGGCCTCGCCGGTCAGGGTCCAAGCGCTGACGATCTCGGGCTGCAGCGCGGTGAGGCGGGCGAAGGCCGCCGTCGTCTCGGCCCCATGGCGCGCCATCTGCACCTGCACGAAGGCCTGAACGGCAAGACCGAGCCGCGCCGGATTGAGACGCGCGGCATAGGAGGTGATCAGCCCTTCGGCCTCAAGTCTTTGCCGCCGCCGCCCGGCCTGGCTGGCCGAGAGGTTCAGCTCCTCGCCCAGCTCTTGCGCCGTCAGATGGGCATTGCGTTGCAGAAGCGACAGAAGACGCTTGTCGGTTTCGTCGATGGTGACGCGGGTTTCATGCATGATTTTGGACTGTAGCGCAGAAAGAACGTATCATCATATGAAATATCCGTGACTATGCGCGAAAACCGCGCGCTTCATGCGTCATACTGTCGCTGATACGCGCACAGGAGAGTTTCATGGGTCCCTTCCCGCATTCCGCCCCCAAATCGGTCATCTCTGCCGCCAACCCGGCTGGCACCGACGGTTTCGAATTCGTCGAATTCGCCCACCCCGATCCGCAGGCGTTGCGCGACCTGTTCACGCGCATGGGCTATGCGCTGACCGGGCGGCACAAGACCATGGATATCGAGCTGTGGCAGCAGGGCGACATCACCTACCTGCTGAATGCCGAACCCGGCACCCATGGCACCGAGTTCGTCGCCGAGCACGGACCTTGTGCGCCCTCGATGGGCTGGCGCGTGGTCGATGCGCAAAAGGCGTTCGACCATGCGGTGGCCAAGGGCGCCGAACCCTATGAGGGCAAAGGCAAGGTGATGGATGTGCCCGCGATCCGCGGGATCGGCGGATCGCTCATCTATTTCATCGACCGCTACTATGAAACCTCGCCCTATAACGAGGAATTCGACTGGCTGGCGCAATCGAAGCCCAAGGGCGTCGGCTTCTATTACCTCGATCACCTCACCCACAATGTCCACAAGGGCAATATGGACAAGTGGTTCAGGTTCTATGGCGATCTGTTCGGCTTCAAGGAAATCCGCTTCTTCGATATCGAGGGCAAGTTCACCGGGCTTCTCAGCCGCGCGCTGACCTCGCCCTGCGGGCGCATCCGCATCCCGATCAACGAGGATCGCGGCGAGACCGGCCAGATCGTCGAATATCTCAAGCGCTACAACGGCGAGGGGATCCAGCATATCGCGGTCGGGACCGAGGATATCTACGCGGCGACCGACGCGATCCACGATCGCGGCCTGCGCTTCATGCCGAAGCCGCCCAGGGCCTATTACGAGATGAGCCGCGAACGGGTGCAGGGCCATGATGAGCCGCTCGACAAGCTTGAAAAGCACGGCATCCTGATCGACGGCGAAGGCGTGGTCGATGGCGGCGAGACGAAGATCCTGCTGCAGATCTTCTCGAAAACCGTGATCGGGCCGATCTTTTTCGAATTCATCCAGAGGAAGGGTGATGACGGGTTCGGCGAGGGCAACTTCAAGGCGCTCTTCGAATCGATCGAGGCCGACCAGATCGCGCGTGGCGTCCTGAAAGGCAGCGACGCCGCCTGATCGGGGTAGACGGGAATGCGCGGCCTTCGCACAGGGGGCAGCGCGTCAACCCTTGTCCATGATCCTCAGGACAAGCGTCTTGCCCTTCTTCACATAGCGCAGCTCATTGTCGCCGATGGCCGCGACCTGGCCGCCATCCAGCCGGTCGCCCACTTTCACCTTCACATAACGCCCGCTTGGCAGACGGACGAGCGCGCGTCGTGCCGCCGACGATCCATAGACACCGATCAGGTTGATATCGCCCAGGTCGATCGCATTGGCGAAGGTGGATTTCTTGGCAACCGTCCGCGTCGTCGGCAGCGTGGCGATGCCCTCGGTGGGTTCCGGCTCGTCGATGTCGGCCGGTGCCGGGGCGCTCGCCGGTTCCGGCTCGGCACTGGCCTGCGCTTCGGCGAGGGCTGCCTCGACCGCTCCTGAATCGACCGGTGCCGGAGCGGGTGTGGCCGCGGCCAGCCGGGCCGCCGCGGCGGCGGAAACGGCGACGGCGCTTCGAGGCGCCGGCTTGCGGGAACTGGCGACGGCAAGCTGGCTGGCTGCCGCCAGCGCCGTTTCGGTCGCTTGCGCCTCGGCCAGCGCGGCGGAGGCCGCCGCCTCGGCGATCGCCTCGTCGGCGCTGCGCCTCGCTTCCGCGGTGGCGAGGATCGCATCGGGTCGGGCGGCGGGTTTCCGGGCGGCGTGGCGCGGGTCGACCGGCGGCGCCGGCGGGGGCAGGGCGGTCTGATCGTCGGGCGCCGGGGACGTGCCGGGCGTCGTCCCGTCTCCGGGCACGGTTTCCGGCACCGGATCGGCGGGGGGCGTCGGCACCGCCAAGGATGCGGGGCGCGGGCGCGGCTGCTTGCCGACCACACGCGGGTCGGGCGCGGCGGTCGGCGGCGCCTCCTCTGATGTGGCCTCGGCGGCGGGCGTCGGCAAAGGCTGCGCGGCAGTCGTGATGCTTTGCGGGCGCGCGGCAGGCAGCCGGGGCGGGCGCCCGGCGATGAGGGTGAAGCCGCCGGGTGTCATCACGCCATCCGGAGTCGCGATGATGCTGCCCGACGCATCGTAGCGCAGAAGCGTGCCGAAGGGCGGCGGAACGGGCTGTGGCGGAAGGGCCGGATCCCCGGCGAGCGCCATTTCGGCGCCAGCCGGGTCCGCCTTGGCACGGGCGACCGGCGAGTCGGCGCCAAGGTCCGCCGCGCCGCTCGTATCGGCGGCCGCGCTCGTCGTTGGCGCGGGCGTCGCAACGCTGACGGCGGGTTTCGGCAGGTCGGGCACCGCGCGCGGCGCGGGCGCGGGGGCCGGATCGGGGCTGGTTGTCACGACCTGTGCACTCGGCTGCGCCGTGCCCGCGGCAGCGACCGTTTCGGGGGCGGCAGCGATCTTGACCGCCGGATCGCGGAGGAAAAGCGCCCAGGCGCCGAGCGCGGTTGCCGCCACCACCGCAGCAATTCCGGCGGGCAGAGCCCAGGCGGGAGGGCCGATACGCGGGGGGACAGGTCGCGATGCGATCAGGCCTGCGTCCGGGGCGGCAATGCCGCGTTTTTCCACGACCAGCCGCGCAACCCGCGCCGTAGACGCCTCGGTTTCCGCCAGGGCGGAAGCCCCGCCCAGGCGCGGCACGATCGTCGCAAGGCGGCTGCCCGCTTCGGCCCGGGGCTCTCCGGGCGCCTCACCAGGATCGCGCTGGCTGTGGAAAGCGGGAACCGCAGGTTCCTCGATGGCCTCTTCGTCGCCTTCCGCCCCTGCCGTCACCTTGCCCGCGGCCGCGCTATCGACATCATCGGACGGGGCATCGTCGGGTGGGACATCGTCGGGTGGGACATCATCTGACGGGGCCGGGCCTGCCGCGATCTCTTCGGCGGGGGGCGTCCCTGCCTCCGGCGCTTCGTCGACCGGCACGGGTTCGCTCGCCGCCTCGGGTTCCGGCGGCTGGTCGAAAACCTCTTCCTCCTCGGTCACGGCGATGAACGGCGCCTCCTCCAGCGGCAGGTCGGAGGCGTCGGTATCCGCAGGATCGGCCAGCATGTCCGGCGCAGGATCAGCGGCGGGCGGGGGCAGGTCGATGGCGACGACCCCTCCGACCTCCGCCCCGGTTTCAGGCGCTGCCGCCGAAAGTTCGCCCGGACCATCGCCATGCGGCGCGACCGCCGCCGACAGATCGGCAACCACGCGCACCGGATCCTGATCGCGGTCGAGCCGGACGCCGTCGGCCAGATAGTTGGACACGACGGAGGTCGGCCCGAAGAACGGCTCGCCCGCAAAGCGGTCGGGCTCGGGCGCGGCCACGAAGGCGACCGGGTTGAAGCCGTTCGCATCGGCAAAGGCCTCTGCCTCGTCCAGTGTCACGCCCGCCACCACCGCAACGCGCGCGCGATTGCCCGAGCGCGAGAAATCGAACACAAGCTCGCTCAGCGGATAGGGCGTGCGGCCATCGAGCGCCGCCCGAATCTCGGCCCGCCGCGTCGCCTGGTCGGGGCCGGTGATCTGGCAATCGAAATAGAGGATCTGCGAATTGGGCAGGATCAGCTTGGAGGTGAAGCCCTCGGGCGCACGCGCCCGCGCGAGATCCTTCAGCGCCGCGAGCCGGGCATCGAAATCTTCCGCATCGAAGGCGGCCTCGCCAAGCCGGACCCATCCGTCCGCCCCACGCTCGAGAAGCGATACGGCCTCGTTCGTCAGGTCCAGAGCGAAACGTGGTTTCATTGCCCGCACTTAACATGGCGAGGGCAGCCACCCCAGCAACCCTTTCCCGACTTCCGGTCCTAGAGCAGAAATTCGCCTATTGGAAGATCAAGCGCCAAGGAATGACTTGCGGCCGACGTCATACATCCCACAGTTGACACGCATCTTTGGAGGATTCCCATGCGTATGATGACCGCCCTCGCCACCGTCGCCTGCCTTGCGACCCCGCTGATGGCCGAGGAGCAGAGACCGATGATCACCGTGACAGGGGAAGGCTCGGTCGAGGTGGCGCCCGACATGGCGACGATCTCGCTTGGCGTGATGGTGAACGGAGAGACCGCCAAGGCCGCGCTTGACGCCAACAGCGCCGCACTTGCCGTCGTGATCGAACGGCTGAAGGCGGCGGGGATTGCCGACAAGGACATCCAGACCTCGAACCTGTCGCTGGGGCCGGTTTACGATTATTCCTCGTCCGGTGGCGCGCAGAATGTCACGGGCTATTCCGCCTCGAACATGGTGACGGTCCGGGTGCGCGATATCGGAAGCGTCGGTGCGGTGCTGGACGCTTCGGTGACCGACGGCGCCAATACGCTGAACGGCATCACTTTCGGCCTGCAGGAACCGGCGCCGCGTCTGGACGAAGCCCGCGCCGAGGCCGTGACCGAGGCCCGGCGCAAGGCGGAGCTGTTTGCGGCGGCGGCGGGCGTCAGCCTTGGCCCGGTCATTTCGATCAGCGAAAGCGGCGGCTACATGCCGCCGATCCCGATGGCAGGCATGGCGTTCGAGAAGTCGGATTCGGTGCCGGTGCAGGCGGGGCAGCTGGCTATCACCGCGGCGGTTTCGGTGACCTACGCGCTCGGCGAGTGACGGCATGGAGACGGGGCGCCGGATCACCGGCGCCCCGTTCGCTCAGGCGGTGGCCTTCGCCAGCGCCTGATCCAGATCGGCGATGATATCGTCGGCATCCTCGATCCCGATGGACAGGCGCACCACATTGGGCGCCGCACCCGCTGCCTCTTGCTGCTCGGGCGTCAGCTGGCGGTGGGTGGTCGAGGCGGAATGGATGACGAGCGAGCGGGTGTCGCCGAGGTTCGCCACATGGCTGAACAGCGCGAGATTGTCGACGAGCTTCACGCAGGCCTCATAGCCCCCCTTGACCGCGAAGGTGAACAAGGCGCCCGCGCCCTTCGGCACGACCTTCTTGGCGCGCTTGTGATAGGGCGAGGATTTGAGCCCCGCGTAGGTTACAAATTCGACACGCGGGTCTTTCTCAAGCCACACAGCGACTTGCATCGCGTTCTTTACATGACGCTCCATACGCAGCGACAGGGTTTCGATGCCGAGGAGCGTGTAGTGGGCCCCTTGCGGATTCATCGTCATGCCAAGGTCGCGCAGGCCGACCGCGATCGAATGGAAGGTAAAGGCGAGGCCGCCAAGCGTCGGGTGGAAGGTCAGCCCGTGATAGGCAGGCTCGGGCTGCGAGAGCGAGGGGAACTTGTCGGAGGCCGACCAGTCGAACTTGCCAGAATCCACAACGATGCCGCCGGTGACCGTGCCGTTGCCGGTCAGATACTTGGTTGCCGAGTGCACGACGAGCGTCGCGCCCATCTCGATCGGGCGGCAGAGCCAGGGGGTGGCGGTGGTATTGTCGACGATCAGCGGAATGCCCTTCTGATCCGCGATCTTGGCAAGTGCCGGGATGTCGGTGACATAGCCGCCGGGGTTGGCGATCGTCTCGCAGAAGATCGCGCGGGTATTCTTGTCGCACGCCTTGCGGACCGCGGCGAGGTCATCCGTATCGACGAACTTGGCCGACCAGCCGAAGCGCTTGATCGTCTGGCTGAACTGCGTGATCGTCCCGCCGTAAAGCCGTGAAGATGCAACGATATTCTTTCCCGGCCCCATGAGCGGGAAAAGCGCCATGATCTGCGCCCCATGGCCGGACGAACAGCAGATCGCCCCCGCGCCGCCTTCCAGCGCGCAGACCCGCTCGGCCAGCGCCGAGACCGTGGGATTGGTCAGGCGAGAGTAGATGTAGCCGACTTCCTGAAGGTTGAAGAGCCGCGCCGCATGGTCCGCGTCCCTGAAGACATAGGCGGTCGTCTGGTAGATCGGCACCTGTCGTGCGCCGGTGGCCGGATCTGGCTTGCTACCCGCATGTACCTGCAACGTATCGAACCCCAAGCTCTTCGACATCTGGCCCTCCTTCGGCATTGATCTACGGGACGTTAGGACAAGTACGGCACGCAGGCAATCGGGCGGGGCGCCCTTCCGACCCCGCGACCTGTTCGCGACCGACGCCGCGTGTCACGTCGCGGGACGACCGTAATAGTGACCGACGACATGCTCCGCCTCGGCGAAGAACAGCCATCGTTGAACAAAGGTGCCGGCAAGATGGAGGGCGAAGGCCGGAACGGTGGTCACAAGACCGCCCGGAAGCGTGAAGAGCAGCACCGCCGGCAGGGGGCAGGCGAGGACAAGGGCGATCAGCCTGAGCTTGCGGGCATGCTTGCGGCCGACCTGGTGGATCATTTCGCGCGTCACGTAGCTTGCTGCCGTATGTGCCTCGAAAGGGCGCACCCCACCGGAGAGGCCGGTCGCGGCGTTGATCGTCGATCCGGCTTCGGCAAAGCGTCGGTCGCCGATCCGCCAGGACAGGGCCATCACCGCCCCGAGGGCGAGGCAGAGGATGCCTGCGGGCCAGCCCCGACCCGACAGGATCGCGCCGCCGGTCAGGGCGAAGGCCGCGTAGGTCAGGGGCGTGGTCCAATGGTTCCACCGCGGCACCGTCCGCAGCTGTGCGTAGATCATCGCGGTCGCAAGGACGGTCGCGGCCGCCAATGCGGCTCCGGCCAGGCTCAGAAGGCCCGGTCCCGCGCCGCCCATCCGCGCCAGCGCCGCGAGCGCGCTCAGAACGAGCGTCGCGGTCGAAAACCAGGCCTCGCGCGACAGCCAGCTGGTGCGCCACTGGCTGAAGGCGCGCCAGGCGCGCCCGGGATTGCCGAGATGGAAGGTCGATGCCAGTAGCCCCCCGACCGCAAGGCCGCCGCCGACGGCGTAGGCCATGAGGGCGCCAAGCCCTGTCCCGCCCGCGAGGCCGAGGTTCAGCAGGAAGAGAAAGCCGAACCCTGCGCCCGACAGGGTGGTGAAGAGGATGACCGATGGGGCGGGATGCATCAGAACTTCTCCAGAAGCCGGTCGAGCCAGCCGGCGAAACCGGTTGCCTCGACCGGGGGAAGCGGGGCAAGCGCAGGCGGTTCGGCCGTGCCCTTGGGGCGTGGCGGCAGGTAGCGGTTGACCGGCTTCGTGCCGAGATCGGGCATCAGTTCAAAGCCGCCGCGCGCGGCAACGAGCTGGCTGACCGCGCTGTCGGGATCGCCGAGGTCGCCGAAATGGCGCGCACCGGTCGGGCAGGTGCGCACGCAGGCGGGGACGCGGTCTTCCTCGGGCAGGTTGTCGTTGTAGATCCGGTCGACGCAGAGCGTGCATTTCTTCATCACGCCCGCCTGGGCATCGAGTTCGCGCGCGCCATAGGGGCAGGCCCAGGCGCAAAGGCCGCAGCCGATGCAGGTATCCTCGTTGACCAGGACGATCCCGTCCTCTGCCCGCTTGTAGCTTGCCCCGGTCGGGCAAACGGTGACGCAGGGCGCGTCTTCGCAATGCAGGCACGAACGGGGGAAGTTTACGATCTGGGGCGGCCCCTCATCCGGCGTGACCTCATAGCTGTGAACGCGGTTCAGGAACGTACCGCAAGGATTTGATCCATAAGCATCATCGTCAGACAAGGGTGCGCCGTAGCCCTGATCGTTCCAGCCCTTGCAGGCGGTCACGCAGGCCAGGCACCCGACGCAGGTATCAAGATCGATGACCAGCCCGAGTTTCCTGGCGGAGGACGGCGGAAGGACTGTCACGGGCGGCTCCTTCTGGGTTTGTCCACCGGCGACCCGATGGGGCCGAATGCGGGCTGTGCCTCGGCGGGCCTTGGACATTTCTCGACCCGGACGCGCAGGTCGAACCAGGCGGCCTGGCCGGTCACGGGATCGGAGTTCGACCAGCGGCGGCCATCACCGCGATCTGGAAGAAGTTCGTCTATCAGATGATTGAGAAGAAATCCTCTTGTCGCCTCTGGCGCATCTTCCGACAAGGCCCAGGCGCCCTTCCTTTTGCCGATGGCATTCCAGGTCCAGACGGTGTTTTCGTTCAGTGCTGCCATATGCGCGACCGGCACCGTGATTTCGCCCGAAGGTGACGTGACATGCGCCCAGTCACCATCCTTGAACCCCTGCGCCTGCCAGACCTTTGTCGGCAGGTAGAGCGGATTGTGGCCGTGGATCTGCCGCAGCCAGACATTCTGGCTGCCCCAGGAATGATACATGGCCATCGGACGCTGGGTGATCGCATGCAACGGGAAGCTTTCGTCCGCGCTGGCGTCGGGCGGGTACCAGATCGGCAGCGGGTCCATCGTGGCCCGGATCCGGTCGCGCAGATGGTCCGGGGGCTGGCGTTCGTGAAAGCCCTCGGCCGCAAGCTGGAAGCGCCGCATCGGTTCGCAGTAAAGCTGGAAGAGATAGGGCTGCGGCTGGTCGTAGAAACCCATCGCCACCGCCCAGTCCTGATAGGCCTTGTTCCAGGGTTTGAAGAAGCGCGCCTCTTCGGGCACTTCGCTGGCAAAGAAACCGCCGTGCGCGATATAGGCGTTCAACTGGTTGGGATTCGGCGCGCCACGCCCTTCCGCACTCCCGTCGCCACGCCAGCCGATCAGCGGCCCGACGCCCGGGCGGCGTTCGTGGCGGACGATATAATCGGCATAATCGCGGTATTTCGCCCGGCCCTCGTCGGTCACGAAGCCGGGCAGGCCAAGCCGGCCTGCCAGATCGATCAGCACCGACTGGAAGCCGCGCACATCACGGTCGGGTTCGGTCACCGGCCAGCGGATCGCGTCGGCGGCATGGTCGGCCTCGGAAATGGGCCGGTCGAGCAGCGAGATGCAGTCGTGACGCTCCAGATAGGTCGTGTCGGGCAGCACGAGGTCGGCATAGGCGACCATCTCGGAGGCATAGGCGTCGGAATAGATGATGCGCGGGATCTTGTAGTCGCCGTTGCCGTCCCTCGCGGTCAGCATGGCCATCGTCTCGGCCGTGTTCATCGACGAATTCCAGGCCATGTTGGCCATGTAGAGCATCAAAGTGTCGATCGGGTAAGGATCGCCGGCCACCGCGTTCGAGATGACCATGTGCATCAGCCCGTGGGCCGACAGCGGATTGTCCCAGGTGAAGCCCTTGTCGATGCGCGCGGGCGAGAGGTCATCGAGCTTCAGCGCCAGATGTTCGGGACCCTGGGGAAAGCCCAGGTGCGGGCCGTCAAGCGGGCGGCCGGGCATGAAATAGCTGTGCGGCGTGGGATGGGCGTGCGCGGGCTTGGGATAGGGCGGCTTGAAGCGGAAGCCGCCGGGCACCTCGACAGAACCCAGAAGGATCTGCAGGACATGCAGCGCGCGCGCGGTCTGGAAACCGTTCGCATGGGCCGAAATCCCGCGCATCGCATGGAAGCTGACGGGGCGGCCGACCATCCTCTCGTGCCGTTCGCCGCGGAAATCGGTCCAGGGCTGGTCGATCGTGACCGTATGGTTGAAGGCGGCATCGGCGATCTCGGCGGCAAGCGCGCGGATGCGCCCGGCCGGTATGCCGCACCGGTCGGCCACGGCCTCGGGGGCGAATTCGTCGGCGAGGTAGCGCTCGGCGAGATGCTGAAAGACCGTCCGGCAGCCCTTCCATGTCGCGCCGAGGTCGGGGCGGACGCCGTCGCGGTCATAGGGCGCGGGCTGGCCGGTCGCGCGGTCGATGACGACGGGTTTGCCCAGTTCGTCGCGCAGGAGGAGGCCCTTTTCCTCGCCCTCCGTCTCGTCGATCAGGCAGGGCGCGTTGGTATAGCGCGCGAGATAGTCGAGATCGATCTTGCCTGCCCCCAGCAGTTCGTGGATCAGGGCGAGGATCAGCAGCCCGTCGGTGCCGGGGGTGATCCCGTACCAGTCGTCGGCCACGGCGTTGTAGCCGGTTCGGACCGGGTTCACCGCGATCATGCGCCCGCCGCGGGCCTTCAGCTTGCCGATGCCGATCTTGATCGGGTTGCTGTCATGATCCTCGGCAACGCCGAAGAGGATGTAGAGGCGCGTCCTGTCCCAATCGGTCTGGCCGAATTCCCAGAAGGCGCCACCCATGGTGTAGATGCCCGCCGCGGCCATGTTGACGGAACAGAAGCCGCCGTGGGCTGCATAGTTGGGCGTGCCGAAATTCTGTGCCCAGAAGCTGGTGAAGCTTTGGCTCTGGTCGCGTCCGGTGAAGAAGGCGAGCTTTTCTGGCGCCGTGGCGCGCAGGGGCCCGAGCCATTGCACGGCGAGGCCGAGCGCCTCGTCCCAGGAAATCTCCTCGAAGGCCCCAGATCCCCGGGGGCCCACGCGTCGCAGCGGTGCGCGCAGCCGCGAGGGTGCGGTCACCTGCATGATGCCCGAGGCACCCTTGGCGCAGAGGACGCCCTTGTTGATGGGGTGATCGCGGTTGCCTTCGATATAGCTCACGCGGCCCGATTTCAGATGGACGTCGATCCCGCAGCGGCAGGCGCACATGTAGCAGGTGGTCTTGCGGATCTCGTCGGAGAGGCGCGGCGACAGGTCGAGTTCTGGCTCTGACGGACTCACGGGCGGGCGCCTCACATCTTGCTGCGGCGATGTTGGGCGGGGAAGCTTCTGGAATGCAACATTCTTCTGCGGTGCGGGCCGGGCCACCCGTCAGGCCTTGCGGCCTTTCTCGCCGGGGTCCGCCCGGCGAAGGGCCCTCGAAGGGGCGATGCGACGCCTGACCACCTCTGTCTCAGTTCTTCACACGGGTCAGGCGGCTCGACAGCAGGTCGCCGGTTTCCGACAGGATCGGATAGGCGACCTGGGTGAAGGACGTGTTCACCTGTTTCAGCGCGCGCAGCGTTTCCTGATGGATGTTCGAGGTCTCGATCGATTCCGTCCGCCCCTCTTTCAACCGCTCGAGATGCGAGCGCTGCAGCGCCTGCTCGATGTCGCGCACATGGTCCTTTTCCTCGACAAGCGCGCGCGCGGCATCGGGATTGAGCGTCATCAGCACATTGAGCGCGGCCTGCGCGTTCGACAGGACCCGGTCATGGAAATCGGCGATTTCGGCCCGGCCGGTTTGCGAAAAGCTCAGGCCCTCCTGATCCAGCCGCTGCGCGAGCGACAGCATGGTCTGGCTGATGACATTGCCGGCGGTTTCGAGGTTGACCGCCATTTCGGCAAGGTCGAGCGCCTTGTGGCGCATCTCGTCGCTGATGTCGGCGCGCTGCAGCTTCGCAAGGTAAAGCTTGGTGTCGAGGTGGATGCGGTCGACCTCTTCCTCCTTGCGGCGGATCGCGTCGGCAGCGGTCGCGTCCCAGTCGGAATAAAGGCCGGTGACCGAGCGCAGCATCGCCTCGACCTGTTCGCCCATCTGCAGGATCTCGCGCGCCGCACAGGCAAGCGCGCGGTTGGGCGCAGCAAGGGCGGCCGGGTCGAGCGCGCTGACCCGGTCGAGCCGGGTTGTTTGCGGGGGCGGTGCGACGAGCCGGTCGGCGAGGCGCGTCAGGGGGCCGGTGAAGGGCAGCGCGACGAACAGGATCGCGAGATTGAAGAGAAGGTGCAGGTTGATGACCTGACGCGCCGGATTTGCGCCAATCGCATCGAGCGGCAGTTGCAGCATCGAAAGCCCGAGAAGCGCCAGAAGCGCCCCGCCACCCCGGACGATGAGGTTCGCCATCACCACCCGCCGCGCAGCGATGTCGGAGCCGAGCGTCAGGATGAAGGCGATGAACGACCCGCCGAGATTGGCGCCCAGCACCATCGCCGCACCGGCGCTGACGGGCAGGACATGTGCAGCCGAGAGCGTGACGAAAAGCAGAACGGCCGCGACCGAGGAATGGACCGCCCAGGCGAACAGCGCGCCGAGCGCGAAGGCGGTGAGGGGATCGCCGCCAAGATAGGCCAGGGCGGCCATCACGCCCTTGGCCTCGCGCAGGGGCTCGGTCGCGTCGCGGATCATCGAGAGCGACACGAAGATGAGCGCAAGCCCGATCAGCACCCGGCCCGCCATCCGCCATTCGCGCGTCGTGGATTTCTGAAAGATCGCGACGCCCGTGACCAGAAGGACCGGCACCAGCCAGTCGGCGCGCGCGACCAGAATCTGCGCAACGATCGCCGAGCCGAGATCGCCGCCGAGAAGGACCGCCAGTCCGGCCGGGGCCGCAAGGGTGCCGGCGGCGACGAAATTGGAGGTGAGGATGGCGACGGCGGTCGAGCTTTGCAGCACCACCGCGGCACCGGTTCCGGCAAGGGCCGCCGCGATCCGGTTCTGCCCGCCGCGCCTCAGCCAGCCGCGCAACTGCACTGCCCAGCCGCGCTCCACCCCCGTCCTGACCAGCCGGACCGCCCAGATGAGGAGGGCGGCCGCACCGGCGATATGAAGGACGAAGAGAAGCGGCGAGGTTTCGGGCACGGGGCGGGTCCTTTCGACTCAGGGCCTGTTACAAAACTGTCATAAAACTTTTACAATCACGGACCGGCGTCCGGCGCAACGCCATCCGGGCGGAATTCGTCGCCAGCATATAGATATCCCGCCCGGTTGACAGCGCCGCGGCGGCGGGCAATCTCGGCGCATGTCGGACCTGGCCCAAGAATTTGCGAAATCCGGGCGGCTGTGGCGCCGGATCGAGTATTCCGCGCCCTGTCGGCCCGCGCCCCTCGAAAGGGCGGCGTGAGAGATGGCTTTCACGCTCCGCCAGCTGCAGTTCTTCGTCGCCGCCGCCGGGCAGGCCTCGGTCTCGGGGGCGGCGCGCGCCCTTTCCATTTCGCAATCCTCGGTGACCGAGGCGATCCAGGCGCTGGAGGATGACCTCGGCGTCACGCTCTTCGAGCGGAAGGCGCGGGGGCTGGAGCTTACGCACAAAGGCTCGCTTTTCCTGCGTCACGCAACCCAGATCCTCGCCGATGTCTCGACCGCGCGCATGGCCTTCCGGGAGGAGACGGGCGATCTGGGCGGGGCGCTTTCGCTCGGTGTCACCTCGCTTGTCGCGGGTTATGTGCTCTCTGATATCCTGTCGCGCTTTCGCCGGGCCTTCCCGAAGGTCGAGGTCACGGCGATCGAGGATAATGCCGATTACCTGCAGCATTTGCTGATCGGGGGTGAACTGGATGTCGCCGTTGTCCTGACCTCGTCCATCCGCGACCGGGCGGCGATGCAGGTGGAATCGCTTCTGGTCTCGCCCTACCGGCTGTGGCTGCCCACCGGCCACCGGCTGAATGAGGCCGAGGCGATCACGCTTGACGATCTGGCGGGCGAGCAGCTGATCGTGCTGACGGTGGACGAGATCGAGGAATCGACCCGCAGGCTGATGGCCGCCCTGTCGGTGAAGCCCGATATCGCCTTCCGCACCCGCTCGGTCGAAGCGGTGCGCTCGCTTGTGGCCACCGGGGCGGGGGTGGCGCTTCTGCCCTCGCTCGTCTACCGGCCCTGGTCACTTGAGGGCGACCGGATCGAGATCCGCGATGTCTCGGGCGATCTGCCGTCGGTGCAGGTCGGCCTTGTCTGGCGCAAGGGCGCGCCGCTGTCGCCGGTCGCGCGCAATTTCATCCGTGCCGCACAAAGCGCGGTGCCGGAGCGTTGATCGCGCCCGGTGGCCGCTTGTCGGCCCTGCGCCTTGTCCGTGCAGGCGGCGCCCGGATGCGGGCGAAAGGCGCTGCGGCGCTTGAATCAGCAGCATTTCCATCGGAAAAACCGATTGCTCCGTTCTTTGTTTTGATATTGCGATTGATCCGCGCCGGGCGCAGAGTTTGCGTGAAGTTCTGGGGGCGCCAGCCGCGCCCGTCATGCCTTGGGGGGAAAGATGAGCTTCATGTCGATGACAGTGCGCGCCGCGGCGATCGCCGGCGCCTGCCTGATCTCCACTGCCGCGTTCGCACAGGATGCGCTGTCGGTCGTGACCGGCTATCTCGCGGCCTGGAATGCCCATGACGGCGCGGCGGCGGCCGATTTCTTCGCGGACAATGGCACCTATTACGACGCCTCGGTCGGAACCCCGGTCGAGGGCCGGGAAGCTGCGAAGACCCAAGTGATCGACGCGTTCCTGAATGCCGCGCCGGATGCGGTCTGGCAGATGGACGGCGATCCGATCGTGTCAGGCGATGCGGTGGCCTTCGAATGGACTTTCTCGGGCACCAACACGGGCGCCTGGGCGGACGGGACCGAAGCGACAGGCAAGAGCTTCAGTTTCCACGGTGCCTCGGTCTTCCGGATCGAGGGCGGCAAGATCGCGCACCAGGCGGATTACTATGATGCGCTTGGCTTCTACAAACAGCTCGGGCTGATGTGAACAACCGGACAAACAGGGAGAATGCCGATGAAGAAGATCCTGATTTCCACCACGATCCTTGCGTTCGCGACGTCGAACGTCGCTTTCGCGCAGATGACGTCGGTGGGCGATGGCGAGGGCGAACTCTCGATCGTTGCCTGGCCGGGCTATATCGAGCGGGGCGAGACCGACAAGGCCTATGACTGGGTGACGAAATTCGAGGAAGCGACCGGCTGCAAGGTCTCGGTCAAGACCGCGAACACCTCTGACGAGATGGTGGCGCTGATGAACGAGGGCGGGTTCGACCTCGTGACGGCCTCGGGCGATGCCTCGCTCCGCCTCGTCGCCGGTGGGCGGGTGCAGGCCGTCAATACCGACCTCATCCCCTCCTGGTCGAAGGTCGACGAGCGGCTGCAGAACGGCGCCTGGTTCACCGTGGACGGGGTTCATTACGGCGTGCCCTACCAATGGGGCCCGAACGTGCTGATGTACAACACCCAGGTCTTCCCGGAGGCGCCGAAAAGCTGGTCGGTGGTGTTCGAGGAACAGACCCTGCCTGACGGCAAGTCGAACAAGGGCCGCGTGCAGGCCTATGACGGGCCGATCCATATCGCCGATGCCGCGCAATATCTGATGGCGCACAAGCCGGAACTGGGGATTACCTCGCCCTACGAGTTGAACGAGGACCAGTACAAGGCGGCGCTCGACCTTCTGCGGCAACAGCGCGAACTGGTCGGCCGCTACTGGCACGATGCCTTCATCCAGATCGACGATTTCAAGAACGAAGGGGTTGTGGCCTCGGGTTCCTGGCCGTTCCAGGTCGGGCTTCTGGCGTCGGAAGGCCAGCCGATCGCCTCGACCATTCCGGAAGAGGGCGCGACGGGCTGGGCCGATACGACCATGCTCGCGGCAGACGCCAAGCATCCGAACTGCGCCTACAAGTGGATGGAACATACCTTGTCGTCGAACCTGCAGTCCGACCTGTCGGTCTGGTTCGGATCGAACCCGGTCACGCCGGCGTCCTGCACCGACGGATCAGGGATGCAGACCGCCGAAGGCTGCACGGCGAACGGGCTCGACGATTTCGACAAGATCCGCTTCTGGACCACGCCGGTTGCCAATTGCAGTCAGGGCGAGGGTGCCTGCGTGCCCTATTATCGCTGGGTCTCGGACTATATCGGCGTGATCGGCGGGCGCTGAGCCCCGATCTGCCCGGGCGCGCGGGGGCCACCCGCGCGCCCTATGCAGCCCTTTCACCCAAGACCGCGCGCCCCTTGCGGCGCGCCTGAAAGACTATTGGACCCGCCATGCCCGCTGCCGTCGAATTCCGCTCCGTCTCGCGCCATTTCGGCGCGGTGAAGGCCGTCGACAATGTCGATCTTACCATAGAAGAAGGATCGTTCTTCGCGATGCTCGGGCCCTCGGGGTCGGGAAAGACGACCTGCCTGCGGCTGATTTCCGGTTTCGAGACACCGACGGCGGGCGAGATCCGCATCTTCGGCGAGGACAGCGGTTCGGTGCCGCCCAACCGGCGCAACGTGAATACCGTCTTTCAGGATTACGCGCTCTTTCCCCATATGAACGTGCGCGACAATGTGGCCTACGGGCTGATGGTGAAGGGTGTGGGCCGCGCCGCCCGCCACGCACGCGCCGAGGAATTGCTGGCGCTGGTGAAGCTTGACGGGTTCGGCGACCGCAAGCCCGCGCAGCTTTCGGGCGGGCAGCGGCAGCGGGTGGCGCTGGCCCGCGCCCTGGTGAACGAACCGAAGGTCCTGCTTCTGGACGAACCTCTGGGGGCGTTGGACCTGAAACTGCGCGAGGCGATGCAGGATGAGCTGAAAAGCCTGCAGCAACGGCTGGGCATCACCTTCGTTTTCGTCACCCACGATCAGGGCGAGGCCCTGTCGATGGCTGATCGTGTCGCGGTCTTCGCCGAAGGCCGCGTGGCCCAGGTCGGCACGCCTGCGGAGATCTACGAACAGCCCGCCAACCGGTTCGTGGCCGATTTCGTCGGCTCCTCGAACGTGCTGCCGCCCGAGCAGACGAAGCGCTTCGGTGGCCCGGCCCGCTGGGCGAGCCTCAGGCCCGAGGCGATCCGGCTGGAACGCGGGCAGGGCGGAACGGTGCGCGGCCGGGTGACGGGCCTGCGCTATCTCGGCGCGGCGACACGTGTCGTGCTGGACTGCGGCGGTCAGGAACTGGCTGCCCAGCTCCCGGCCGGGGCTGCCGTTCCGGCCGTGGGCGAGGAGGTGGGCCTCGGCTGGCAGGCCCAGTCCCTTCACCTGATGGGGAACGAATGATGCCCGCCACCTCGCAGCCCGCCAAAGCGACCGGGATCGCCGAACGGCTGACGGCGCTTTTCTGGAAGCGGCCGGGCATCCTGCTGGCGCTGCTTCTGGCGCCACCGCTTCTGTGGCTCGGCGTCGTCTATGTCGGCTCGCTTGTCGCGCTTCTGTGGCAGAGCTTCTATTCGATCGACCCGTTCTCCGGCGTCGTCGTGCGGGAATTCACCCTGAAGACCTATGGCGAGTTGCTGCTGCCGCAGAATTACGACATCATCCTGCGCACCGTCACCATGGCCGCCGCCGTCACGCTGGCCTCGGCAGCCCTGGCCTTTCCCATCGCCTTTTATGCTGCACGCTTCGCGAAAGGCCGCTGGAAGGCGGTCTTCTACCTCGGCGTCATGCTGCCCTTGTGGTCCTCCTATCTGGTCAAGGTCTACGCCTGGAAACTGATCCTCGCCAAGGAAGGGATCGTTACCTGGGCCGCAAACGGCATCGGCGCCGGCTCGGTTCTGGATGCGATCCTGTCGATCCCCGTGATCGGCGGCAATTCCTTGTCCACCTCCTTCATCGGCACCTTCATCGTCTTTGTCTATGTCTGGCTGCCCTACATGATCCTGCCGATGCAGGCCTCGCTGGAACGGGTGCCGAAGTCGATGCTGGAAGCGTCGGCCGACCTTGGTGCCGGTGGCCTGCGCACGCTCTGGAGCGTGACGCTGCCGCTCGCGCTGCCGGGTATCATCGCGGGGTCGATCTTCACCTTCTCGCTGACCCTGGGCGATTACATCATCCCCCAGATCATCGGCAATTCGGCGAACTTCATCGGCATGGCGGTCTATTCGCTGCAGGGGACGGCCGGGAACATCCCGCTCGCGGCCGCTTTCGCGGTGATCCCGATCCTGATCATGCTTGTCTACCTGGCCATTGCGCGCCGTCTGGGGGCCTTCGATGCGCTCTGACCGTCCTCCCTTCGCCCTGACCCTTGGCGCCATCGGCGGGCTGATGTTCCTGCATCTGCCGATCCTTCTCATCTTCCTCTATGCCTTCACGACCGAGGAAAAGAGCTATCAGTTCCCGCCACCCGGACTGACGACCGAATGGTTCGGTGTCGCCTGGAACCGGGCCGACATCTGGCCGCCCCTGTGGCTGTCGCTGAAGGTCGCCACGATCGCGTCCGGCCTCGCGCTCCTTCTCGGCACGCTCTGCGCCGCTGCCATGGCGCGGGCGCGGTTCTTTGGGCGTGACACGATCTCGCTTCTGGTGATCCTGCCCATCGCACTGCCCGGCATCATCACCGGCATGTCGCTGCGTTCGGCCTTCGCGATCGCCGACATTCCCTTCTCGATGTGGACGATCATGCTCGGCCACGCGACCTTCTGCATCGTGATCGTCTACAACAATGCCGTTGCCCGCTTCCGGCGGCTTGGATCATCGATGCTGGAAGCCTCGGCCGACCTCGGCGCCAATGCCTTCCAGACCTTCCGCTTCGTGATCCTGCCCAACCTCGGCACCGCGCTGCTGGCAGGTGGCATGCTGGCCTTCGCGCTGTCGTTCGACGAGGTGATCGTGACCACCTTCACCGCAGGCACCGGCAATGCGGCCAAGACCCTGCCGATCTGGATGCTGGACGAACTTGTGCGCCCGCGCCAGCGCCCCGTCACCAATGTGGTCGCCATCGTGGTCTTCACGGCGACCTTCCTGCCCATCCTCGCAGCCTATTACCTGACCTCCGGCGCCGAAGAGACGGCCGGTGGCGGCAAATGAAAGGACCGAACCCATGACCAAGCATTTCGATACGTCACTTCTGATCGGCGGCGCGCTGGAGGGCGGGCAGGAGACGGCGGAAAAGGTCCTGAACCCGCGCACCGGCGGGCTGATCCTCGACGTGCCCGAGGCATCGACCGACCAGATCGACCGTGCGGTGGCGGCGGCGCGCCGAGCGTTCGAAGGCTGGTCGCGTACCACCCCCGCCGACCGGTCGGCCGCGCTGCACCGGATCGCCGATGCGATCGAGGCGGATGCCGACGCTTTCGCCGCGCTCGAGGCGCTGAACTGCGGCAAGCCGATCAATGCCGCGCGCAATGACGAGATCCCGGCCATCGTCGATTGCTTCCGCTTCTTCGCGGGCGCGGTGCGCGTCCAGCATGGCGCGGTCGCGGGCGAATATCTGGTCGGCCATACGTCGATGATCCGCCGCGATGCGGTTGGCGTCGTCGCCTCCATCGCGCCCTGGAACTATCCGTTGATGATGATGGCCTGGAAAGTCGCCCCGGCCATCGGCGCGGGCAACACGATCGTTTTCAAACCCTCCGAACAGACGCCGCTGACCGCGCTGAAACTCGCCGGCCTTCTGGCCGATATCCTGCCCGAAGGCGTGGTGAACATCCTGCCGGGACGGGGGGAGACGGTGGGGAACTACCTGATCAACCATCCGGGCGTGGACATGATTTCGCTTACCGGCGATGTGGCGACGGGCAAGAAGATGCTGGTTGCCGCCTCGAAATCGGTCAAGCGCACGCATCTGGAGCTGGGTGGCAAGGCGCCGGTCGTGGTGTTCGACGACGCCGACATCGGTGCGGTGGTCGAGGGGCTGCGCGCCTTCGGCTATTACAACGCCGGGCAGGACTGTACCGCCGCCTGCCGCATCTATGCGGGCAGGAAGGTCTATGACAGCCTCGTTGCCGACCTCTCCGCCGCCGTCTCGACCATCGAACTGGGCAATGACGACGACAGCGTGAACGAGATCGGCCCGCTCATCTCGCTGCGCCAGCGCGACCGGGTGGCGAGCTTTGTCGAGCGCGCGCGGGAACTCACCCATGTCGAGGTCACGACCGGCGGCGCGGTGATGGGCAATGGTGGCTTCTACTACAAGCCTACCGTCATCGCCGGCGCGCGCCAGGAAGACGAGATCGTGCGCCGGGAAGTCTTCGGGCCGGTGGTTTCGATCACGCCCTTCTCCGACGTGGACGAGGCGGTGGGCTGGGCCAACGACAGCGATTATGGCCTTGCCTCCTCGGTCTGGACCCGCGATGTGGGCCGGGCGATGGAAACGGCGGCGCGGCTGCGCTATGGCTGCACCTGGATCAACACCCATTTCATGCTGGTCAATGAAATGCCGCATGGCGGGCTGAAGCAGTCGGGCTACGGCAAGGACATGTCGAGCTATGCGCTCGAGGATTATTCGGTCGTCCGTCATGTGATGGTGAAGCACTGATCAGAACTTGTATGCCACCCCGGGGGGGCGCCGCGTCCTCTCCGGGTCACAGGGATCGGTCAGGGCGCGGGCGCTGCTTCCGCCGCCTCCAGCTTTTCCGCCGCCTTCATCCACAGAGCCTCGGCCCGGTCGAGCCCCTCCATCACCTCGGCATATTTCTTCTGCCAGACGACAGCCTCGTCGGGGCGTTCGTAAAGCGCGGGATCGGCGAGCTTTGACGCCAGCCTGTCGCGCATCTCGTTCAGCTTGGCGAGCCTTTCCTCGCATTTGCGCACGTCGGCCTTCAGCGCCAGAAGCGCCTCGCGCGAGGGGCGTGGCGGCTTTTCCTTCGGCTTCTCGGCGGGCCTGTCCGCCTCGTCGCCCTGCAAGAGGTCCTTGCGGTACTCCTCAAGATCGCGGGCATAGGGCGTGACGGCGCCACCCTTCACCAGCCACAGCCGGTCGGCGACAAGGCCCAGAAGGTGCATGTCGTGGGACACAAGGATCACCGCGCCGGAATATTCGGTCAAGGCCGTCACCAGCGCCTCGCGGCTTTCGATGTCGAGGTGGTTCGTCGGTTCGTCGAGGATGAGGAGGTGGGGCGCATCGAGCGTGGCGAGCAGCAGCGACAGCCGTGCCTTCTGGCCGCCCGAGAGGCGACCGACCAGAGTCTCTGCCTGATCGGCGCCAAGGCCGAAACCAGCCAGGCGCGCCCGCAGCTTAGCCTGGCCCTCGTCGGGGCGCTGGCGCTGGATATGTTGCAAGGGCGTTTCGTCCAGATGCAGTTCATCGACCTGATGCTGGGCGAAATAGCCGATGCGGAGCTTGGAGGAACGGGTGAAGGTTCCGCCCTGCGGCGGGAGTTTCCCCGCAAGGAGTTTCGAAAGCGTCGACTTGCCCTCGCCATTCCGGCCCAGAAGCGCGATCCGGTCGTCCTGGTCGATCCGGAGCGACAAGCGCCTGAGGACCGGCGGGCCGTCATAGCCGACCGACGTGCCCTCCATCGTGATGATCGGCGGGGACAGCTGTTCGGGGACGGGGAAGGTGAAGACGACTTTCCTGGCCTCCTCGGGCGCGAGGATCGGTTGCATCTTCTCCAGCATCTTGACGCGCGACTGTGCCTGCACCGCCTTCGA
The DNA here is from genome assembly GCA_041397305.1 of Paracoccaceae bacterium. Taxonomy (GTDB): domain Bacteria; phylum Pseudomonadota; class Alphaproteobacteria; order Rhodobacterales; family Rhodobacteraceae; genus TMP-24. The sequence goes on from JAWKWX010000004.1 coordinate 220,416, forward strand.
TGCCTTGGCCTTGAACCGGTCGACGAAGCTTTGCAGATGCGCGCGCCGCGCCTCCTGCTTCTTGGCCTCTGCCGCCTGCAGGGCGCGAAGCTCGGCCCTTTGGCGGGCGAACTGGTCGTAGGGACCCGACCAGTAGGTCAGCTTGCGGTTTTCCAGATGCAGGATCGAACTGACAGCGCGGTTCAGAAGGCCGCGGTCGTGGCTGATGATGATGACCGTATGGGGATATTTCGCCAGATAGCTTTCCAGCCACAAGGCACCTTCAAGGTCGAGGTAGTTGGTCGGTTCGTCCAGCAGCAGAAGGTCGGGCTGGGCGAACAGAACGCCCGCCAGCGCCACCCGCATCCGCCAGCCGCCGGAAAAATCCGAACAGGGGCGCAGCTGTTCCTCGGCGGTAAAGCCCAGACCTTTCAGGATTGCCGACGCCCGGCCCTCGGCCGACCAGGCATCGATATCGGCCAGCCGGTGCTGGATATCGGCGATCCTGTGGGGGTCGGTGGCGGTCTCCGCCTCCGCCATCAAGGCCGTCCGCTCTTCGTCGGCGGCCAGCACTGTGTCGAGCAGCGAGGTCGAGGAGGAAGGGACCTCCTGCGCGACCCCGCCGATCCTCGCCCGGGACGGCAGGGCGATTTCTCCGCCTTCCAGCGCAAGTTCGCCCCGGATCAGCCGGAACAGCGTGGTCTTGCCGGTGCCGTTCTGGCCGACGAGGCCAACCTTGTGGCCGGTGGGAATCGTGGCAGAGGCGCCCTCGAACAGCGGGCGCCCCTCGACCGAATAGGAAATGTCGGAAATCCTGAGCATGGGCGGCAGCCAATAGCCGAGCCGCCTGCGATGTCAACCGACGGCGACCCGGGTCAGTCCATGAGGCCGGTCAGAAGATCGGCCGGCCAGGACTTGAAGGCGACAAGCGGCTGGTCGCCGGTTTCGGTGAAGGCGAAGACGTTGATCTTGTCGTTCACCACCGTGACCCGGCAGAAGCGGCCTTCGGCGGCCAGTTCCCCGGGGCATTGGGCGAGGTCGACATGGGCGACGGCGGCTTCGAAATCCTCATAGGTGAAGGGCAGGGGGGCCTCGTCGGCGAAGGCGGGCGTGACGGCGGCGGTCAGGGCGGCGGCAAGGATCAGGCGCATGAGTAGGTCCTTTCTGATGTGGTGCCGGGTAATTGACAAAAACAATCAGAATAAGCAAGGCCCTGTCGTATCCGCCACTGCGACATTTCGGCCTTTTGTCGCGCCAGACCCCGTGTTAAGGGCCGCGCGTCAATTTCACAGCCTTCAGGAGCCGGTCCCATGGCCATCGAACGTACCCTTTCCATCATCAAGCCCGACGCCACCAAGCGTAACCTCACCGGCGCCATCATCGCCAAGTTCGAGGACGCGGGCCTGCGCGTCGTCGCCTCCAAGCGCATCCATCTGTCGATGGCCCAGGCCGGCGAATTCTATGCCGAGCACAAGGAACGCCCCTTCTATGGCGAATTGTGCAGCTTCATGGCTTCCGAGCCGGTTGTGGTGCAGGTTCTGGAAGGCGAGGGCGCCATTGCCAAGAACCGCGAGGTCATGGGCGCGACCGACCCGGCGCAGGCCGCCGACGGCACGATCCGCAAGCTTTTCGCGCTGTCCAAGGGCGAGAATTCGGTCCACGGATCCGACAGCCCGGCCTCGGCCGCGCGCGAGATCAGCTTCTTCTTCTCGGGCCTCGAACTGGTCGGCTGAGCCGCAGGATCTGTCGTCCGGACAATCGCCTGACGGGCCGCTTCGGCGGCCCGTTTTCGTCTGGCTTCAATATTCGTTTGCCCCCTTTCCCGCGAGGATGCGCTGGCGAAGGCCGGTGATGCGGGCAACCCGCGTCTCGGGCTTCTTCGCTGACCCGATGACGATCGCATAGCTTTTCTGCCGTCCGGGTGTCAGCGCATGGAACGCATCTGCAAGTTCAGGGTCGGCGTCGAGCGCGTCTGTCAGCTCATCCGGCAGATCGACCTCGCTGGATTCGCGTGGCGCTTTCAGCCCCATCTCGGCATAGGCCATTGCCTCTGACAGATAGGCGCGGATGAGTGCCTCCTGCGCCGCTACCGCGGCATTGTCGTCAAAGCGGATCATGTCGGCATGTTTGGTGTTCGGGCCTTGCCGCTCCAGCACGCCTTCGGGGTCCTGCATCAGAGCGGCATTGAAGAATGTCAGCCGGAAGTCGCCGCGAAAGGCGCCGAAAAGGGCGATGTTGCGGCCCGCATGCATATAGCAGGGATGCCCCCATTTCACAGTCTCTGTCAGCCCGCTGGCAAGGCAGATGCGCCGCAACTCCGCAAGGCCGCTCGCCCAGCGTTTGGTCGAACAATCCGGAGTGTCGAAGCGCGCGCACCGGCCGCAGCCCTTGGTGAAAAAATCCTCTATGTCGGTGATCATTCGGGCGCCCCAAACTTGTCAGTTATCTTGCCGATCATGGACCAGAACCGTTGCCGGGGAAAAGCCTCGGCATGGGCCAGGTCGCCGCGACGCGCCGCAGTGCGGAAAACGCCGTGGACAGGGCATTTCGCGGGCGCTAAACCGGCAAGGCTAAGGACTTTGCCCCAAGGACCGCCCGCCCATGGCCTCGCTGAACGACATCCGCTCGACCTTCCTCGATTTCTTCAAGCGCAACGGCCACGAGGTTGTCGCCTCCTCGCCGCTCGTTCCCCGGAACGATCCGACGCTCATGTTCACCAACTCCGGCATGGTGCAGTTCAAGAACCTCTTCACCGGGGTCGAGACACGGGATTACAAGCGCGCGACGACCTCGCAGAAATGCGTGCGCGCGGGCGGCAAGCACAATGACCTCGACAATGTGGGCTATACGGCGCGCCATCATACGTTCTTCGAGATGCTGGGGAATTTCTCGTTCGGCGACTATTTCAAGGAAAGCGCCATTCCCTTCGCCTGGGATCTCTTGACCAAGGATTTCGGCCTCGACAAGTCGCGGCTCCTGGTCACCGTCTATCATACCGATGATGAGGCGGCGACGATCTGGAAGAAGGTGGCAGGGCTTCCGGACGACCGGATCATCCGCATCGCGACCGACGACAATTTCTGGCGCATGGGCCCGACCGGCCCCTGCGGCCCCTGCACCGAGATCTTCTATGACCACGGCCCCCATATCTGGGGCGGCCCGCCCGGCTCGGCCGAGGAGGATGGCGACCGGTTCATCGAGATCTGGAACAACGTCTTCATGCAGAACGAGCAGTTGCCGGACGGCAGCTTGCGGGTCCTCGACATGCAGTCGATCGACACCGGCATGGGGCTGGAACGGATCGGCGCGCTTCTGCAGGGCAAGCATGACAATTATGACACCGACCTTATGCGGTCGCTGATCGAGGCCTCGGCGCACGCAACCTCGTCCGACCCCGACGGGCCGGGCAAGGTCCATCACCGGGTGATCGCCGACCATCTGCGCTCGACCTCGTTCCTGATTGCCGACGGCGTGATGCCGTCGAACGAAGGTCGGGGCTATGTCCTGCGCCGCATCATGCGGCGGGCGATGCGCCATGCCCATATGCTGGGTGCCGCCGATCCGGTCATGCACCGGCTGGTTCCGGCGCTGGTCCGCCAGATGGGCGGGGCTTACCCTGAGCTTGTCCAGGCGCAGGCGCTGATCGAAGAGACGCAGCGGCTGGAAGAGACGCGCTTCCGTCAGACGCTGGACCGCGGCCTTGGCCTTCTGGCCGAGGAGGTGGCGAAGCTGGGCGAGGGTCAGCCCTTGCCGGGGGCCGCGGCCTTCAAGCTTTATGACACCTACGGCTTCCCGCTTGACCTGACGCAGGATGCGCTGCGCGAACAGGGCCGCGAGGTCGATGTTGCGGGCTTCGACCATGCGATGGCCGAACAGAAGGCCAAGGCGCGGGCCGCCTGGGCGGGCTCGGGCGAGGCGAAAGATGCCGCGATCTGGTTCGAGCTTGCGGACAGGCACGGGGCGACGGAATTCCTGGGCTACGATACCGAGATCGCCGAAGGCCAGATCACGGCTTTGGTCGCGGATGGCAAGGAAGTGGGCAGCGCCGCCACCGGCGCCAAGGTTCAGATCATCGTCAACCAGACGCCCTTCTATGCCGAAAGCGGCGGGCAGGTGGGCGACATGGGGCTGATCCGCACCGATACCGGGCTTGCGACCGTGACCGACACGAAGAAGTCGCAAGGCGTCTTCATCCACATGGCCGAGGTGGCCGAGGGCCAGATCGCCCGCGGCCAGCCCGCGAAGCTGGAAGTCAGCCATGGCCGCCGCAGCGCGATCCGCGCCAACCATTCCGCGACGCACCTGTTGCACGAGGCGCTGAGGCGCGCCTTGGGCGATCATGTGGCGCAGAAGGGCTCGCTGAATGCCGAGGACCGGCTGCGCTTCGATTTTTCCCATTCGAAGGGGTTGAGCGGGGCGGAACTGGCGACGGTCGAGGCCGAGGTGAATGAATTCATCCGGCAGAATTCCCCCGTGGAGACCCGGATCATGACCCCGGACGATGCCCGCGCATTGGGCGCGCAGGCGCTTTTCGGCGAGAAATACGGCGACGAGGTCCGCGTCGTCTCGATGGGGCGCCTGAACGGGTCGGGCAAGGGCGCGGACGGGTCGACCTATTCGCTGGAGCTTTGCGGCGGCACCCATGTGGCGCGGACGGGCGATATCGGGGCCTTCGTGGCGCTGGGTGACAGTGCCTCTTCGGCCGGCGTGCGGCGGATCGAGGCACTGACCGGGCAGGCGGCGCTGGATTACCTGCGCACGCAGGACCGGCGGCTCTTGGACGTTGCGGCGGCGCTGAAGGCCCAGCCGCAGGACGTAACCGACCGGGTGAAGGCGCTGATGGACGAGCGCCGGATCCTGCAGAACGAGGTGGCGCAATTGCGCCGCGAACTGGCGATGGGCGGCGGTGCTGCAGGGCCGGATGCCAGGGAAATCAACGGGGTGAAGTTCATTCCTCAGGTGGTTTCAGGTGTGTCTGGCAAGGACTTGCCCGCGCTTGTCGACGAGTTGAAGGCGCGGGTGGGATCAGGCGCGGTGCTGGTCGTCGCCGATACCGGCGGCAAGGCGGCGGTTGCGGCAGGCGTGACGGCCGATCTGACGGCGCGGCTTTCGGCGGTCGATCTGGTGAAAGCGGCGGCCGAGGCACTGGGCGGCAAGGGTGGCGGCGGGCGGCCCGACATGGCGCAGGCCGGTGGCGCGACCGCCGAAAATGCGGAAGGCGCGATCAGGGCTGCCGAAGCGGTGATCAGAGGTTTGAAATGACCGAGACCAAGGGAGCCTTGTGGATCGCCCATGTGAAAGTGCTCGATGCCGAGCGTTACGGCAAATATGCGGCCCTCGCAGGCCCGGCGATTGCCAAGCATGGCGGCACGTTCCTCGCGCGCGGCGGGCGCTATGTGCAGCTTGAGGGCAATGACCGGCCGCGCAATGTCGTGGCGCGTTTCCCCTCGCTGGAGGCGGCGGTCGCCTGCTATCACAGCCCCGACTATCAGGAGGCGCTGAGCCATGCCAAGGGCGCGTCGGAACGTGACCTGATGGTGGTCGAGGAAGGCTGATGGAAGGCGCGCTCGCCCGGCTTCTGGCGACGCATGCCGGGCCAGGGCGGGTCGACTGGATCGGCATCCGGCCGGAACGGCGGGCGGCGATGCGGCCGGTCGACGGGGCCGGCCTCACCCTGGACGGGATAGCTGGCGATCACGCAAGGCCCGGCAGGCGGGCAGTGACCCTGTTGCAGGCCGAACATCTGCCGGTGATCGCTTCGCTGACGCAGCGCGGATCGGTGACGCCCGATCTGCTGCGCCGCAACCTGCTGGTTTCGGGCATCAATCTCTCGGCGCTGAACGGTCAGGCGGTCCGGGTGGGCAGTGCGATCCTGCGCCTGACCGGACCCTGTGCGCCCTGTTCGCGGATGGAAGAAGCCTTGGGCCCGGGCGGATACAATGCGATGCGCGGCCATGGCGGCTGGTGTGCAGAGGTGGCGGTGCCGGGGGATGTCCGGCTTGGGGACGGAGTTTTGGCGTCGGCCTAGCGGCTATGGTCTTCTTGCCGCTGCCTGGTTCATTCGTTCCGTTTTCAGTTGCCGGATCGGAATTACCTACTGATTTGGTCGATCCATGCGGAACGATGGTCCGTTGATTTTCCCGAAATCCCTGCTATTTTGCCGCAATCTCGGCAAAAGGGTCTGATAAGAACCCTGTAGCAGACTGGGAGGGCAGGCGCGCCATTTCGGCGCGGCGTGAGGGGTGATGGGCCATGTGCAGATGGGCCGCCTATATCGGGCAACCGATCTTTATCGAGGATATCGTCAGCCGTCCGGGCCATTCGCTTGTCCAGCAGAGCCATTGCGCCAGCGAATGCAAGACGGCGATCAATGCCGACGGGTTCGGGCTCGCCTGGTATGGCGATCATGAAGAACCGGGTCTCTTCCGCGACATCCTGCCCGCCTGGTCGGACCCGAACCTCGCCTCGATCACCCGGCAGGTGAGGTCGCGCCTCTTCCTGGCCCATGTCCGGGCCTCGACCGGCACCGCGACCAGCCGCAACAATTGCCACCCGTTTGCCGTCGGGCGCTGGAGCTTCATGCACAACGGCCAGATCGGCGGCTACAGCCAGTTCCGCCGCGATGCCGAGATGATGATCCCTGACGCGCTTTATCCGCACAGGAAGGGCGCCACCGACAGCGAGGCCCTGTTTCTGATCGCGCTTGGCGAAGGGCTGGACGACGACCCCAAAGGGGCGTTGGAGCGGGCAACCGCGCGGATGGAGGCGCTGTCGCGCGAGAAGGGCACGACACCGCATTTCCGCATGACGGCGGCCTTTTCGGACGGCGAGCGGCTTTATGCCGTGCGCTATGCGTCGGACGATCACGCGCCTACGCTCTACCACCGCTGGTCGGACACGCGCGCGGGCAGGGCGGTTGTGTCCGAGCCGCTGGAGGCGGGGGAATGCTGGGAGGCGGTGCCGCCCGGCAGCTTCTGCGCGTTCGAAGGCAAGAAGGTGTCGATAGACCGTTTTGCGCCCGACCCGATCCGCGCCGCAGCCTAGGGGCCGACCCGGCGAAGTTCGACCTAACGATGTCGCTCGGGATCAATCCCACGCTGCGAAAAAGTGCTCAAGGTCGCTTGAGACCTTTTGAGCAACTATGGGCAAATGATGAACGGGCCAATTATCGCGCGATCACGGCGGCTGCGGCGGACGCCATTTTCCGAAGCTGTCGATCAGGCGGGAGTTAAAGGCTACACCGTCTACAACCGCATGTTGCTTGCCACCCTTTTTCGGTCACTGGAAGAGGATTGCCGGCATCTGAAGAGCGCGGTCCAGGTCTGGGATGTCGCCTGCGAGCGCCAGATCGAACTGAGGGGGCCCGACGCCGCGCGCCTGATGCAAAGGCTGACGCCGCGCGACCTGTCGAGGATGGCGGTCGGCCAGTGTGCCTATGTTCCCATCGTCGACGACAGCGGCGGCATGCTCAACGATCCGGTGGCGGTCAAGCTGGCCGGGGATCATTGGTGGATTTCGATTGCTGACAGCGATCTCCTGCTTTGGGTCAAGGGCGTGGCGCTTGGCGCCGGGTTCGATGTCTCGGTCCGGGAACCCGACGTTTCGCCGCTGGCCGTGCAGGGCCCGAAAGCCGAAGAACTGATGGCGCGGCTGTTCGGTGAAGCGGTGCGGCAGATCCGTTTCTTCCGCTTCATGCGTTTGCCGTTCCTCGGCCGCGAGCTGGCCATCGCCCGGTCGGGTTATTCCAAGCAGGGCGGCTTTGAAATCTACGTCGAGGGTGGCGACCTTGGCATGCCGCTCTGGCAGGCGCTGATGGAGGCGGGCGCCCACCTCGATGTACGCGTCGGCTGCCCGAACCTGATCGAACGGATCGAGGGCGGGCTTCTCAGCTACGGTAACGACATGACGCGCGAGAACAATCCCTACGAATGCGGCCTCGGCAAATATTGCAATCTCGATGCTGTTCCCGACTGCATCGGACATGCTGCGCTTAGCCGGATCGCCGAGAAAGGGCCCGCCAGGCACATTCGCCCGATCGCCATTTCCGGCGATGCGGTGCCGGCCTGCGACCGGGCCTGGCCATTGTCGGCAGAGGGGCGCATCGTCGGCCAGGTGACATCGGCCGTCTGGTCGCCCGATTTCAGGACCAATGTCGCGATCGGCATGGTGGAAACCGGGCATGCCGAGCCCGGAACTCAGTTGACCGTCGAGACGACGCACGCGCGCTGCGAAGCCGTGGTGCAGGCCGGTTTCTGGACTTAGCCGGACGCGGTGTCGTGCTGGAAATGGCGCGCCGCGGGGCAGGCGGCCGCGCCTCATTTGAATGAAAAGGCCGGGCAATTGCCCGGCCCTTGTTGTCGTTCCGTCAGGCGCTGCGCGACTGCCGCTTGCGCTCGTGCGGGTCGAGGAACCGCTTCCTGAGCCGCACGATCTTCGGCGTCACCTCCACCAGTTCGTCATCCTCGACATAGGCGATCGCCTCTTCGAGGGACATGCGCACCGGCGGCGTCAGGCGGACGGCTTCGTCGGTGCCGCTGGCGCGGACGTTGGTCAGCTTCTTGCCCTTCAGCGGGTTCACTTCCAGATCATTGTCGCGGCTGTGCTCGCCGATGATCATCCCCTCGTAGACCTGTTCCTGCGCGCCGATGAAGAGCTTGCCCCGTTCCTCGAGGTTCCAGAGCGCATAGGCGACCGAGACGCCGTTTTCCATCGAGATCAGGACGCCCACGCGGCGGCCCTGGATCGGGCCCTTGTGCGGTGCCCAGCCGTGGAAGATGCGGTTCAGCACGCCCGTGCCGCGCGTATCGGTCAGGAACTGGCCGTGGTAGCCGATGAGGCCGCGCGAGGGGACATGGGCCACGATGCGGGTCTTGCCGACGCCTGCGGGGCGCATCTCGACCAGATCGCCCTTGCGCTCACCGGTCAGCTTGTCGATGACCGTGCCGGTATAGTCGTCATCGACATCGACGATGACCTCCTCGATCGGTTCCATCCGATTGCCGTCTTCCTCGCGGAAGATCACGCGGGGGCGCGAGATGCTGAGCTCGAACCCTTCGCGGCGCATGTTCTCGATCAGGACGCCCATTTGCAGTTCGCCCCGACCCGAGACCACGAACGCCTCGCCGCCCGGCGTATCCTCGATCTTGATCGCGACGTTGCTCTCCGCTTCCTTCATGAGCCGTTCGCGGATGACGCGCGACTGGACCTTGTTGCCGTCTTTGCCGGCAAGCGGGCTGTCGTTGATGCCGAAGGTGACGGAAATGGTCGGCGGGTCGATCGGCTGCGCGGGGAGCGCGGTGTCGACGTCCAGCGCGCAGAGCGTGTCGGCGACGGTGGCCTTGGACATGCCGGCCAGCGTGACGATATCGCCTGCCTGCGCCTCGTCGACCGAAGTCTGGGCGAGGCCGCGGAAAGCGAGGATCTTGGTGATGCGGAACTGCTCGATCCGCTCGCCGGTGCGGCTGAGCGCCTTGACCTGATCACCCACCCGCGCGGTGCCGCTTTCGATGCGGCCGGTCAGGATGCGGCCGATGAACGGGTCGGCCGAAAGGGTGGTGGCGAGCATCCGGAAAGGCTTTTCCGCCTGCGCGATCTGTTTCGGCGCTGGCACATGGCGCGTGATCAGGTCGAACAGTGCCGACAGATCCTTGCGCGGGCCGTCAAGCTCATCGTCGGCCCAGCCGGCGCGGCCCGACGCATAGACATGCGGGAAATCGAGCTGTTCGTCCGAGGCGCCGAGATTGGCAAAAAGGTCGAAGACCTCGTTCAACGCCCTGTCGGGTTCGGCATCGGGCTTGTCGACCTTGTTCAGCACCACGATGGGACGCAGGCCAAGGGCGAGCGCCTTCGATGTCACGAACTTGGTCTGCGGCATCGGCCCCTCGGCGGCATCGACCAGCAGGCAGACGCCATCGACCATGCTGAGAATCCGCTCGACCTCGCCGCCGAAGTCGGCGTGGCCGGGCGTGTCGACGATATTGACGCGCGTTCCTTTCCACTCGACCGAGGTGCATTTCGCCAGGATCGTGATCCCGCGCTCGCGTTCGATGTCGTTGCTGTCCATCGCGCGTTCGGCCACCGCCTGATTTTCGCGGAAGGCGCCCGACTGTTTCAGAAGCTCGTCGACCAGCGTCGTCTTGCCGTGGTCGACGTGCGCGATGATCGCGATGTTGCGAATGTCCATGTATGTCCGCCGTATCTAGGGTTGGCGGCGGGATAGTGGAAAAGCCCCGGATTGGCCAGAGCCAATCAGGCCGCGATATAGCGGTCGCGGCGGTGGTTCACGGCGATGGTCAGGTTGACGACGAGCGCGCCAAGCGCCGAGATCGCCACGGTCGGCACATCGCGTAGCATGAGCGCTGCCGCAAACAGGCCGAGATCGAACAGAAGCTGTGTCCAGCCCGCGCGAAAACCGGTCCGGTCCTGAAGGTACAGGGCCACGATCCCGATGCCGCCAAGGCTTGCCCCGTGCCGGAAAAGCGCCAGAAGCGCCGACCCCGAGATCGCGCCGAAAATCAGAGCGCCCACGATGGGGTCGAGGGTCGCGAAACTCACCCAGCGGGGCATCAGAACCGACAGCGCCGACATCAGCGTGACGGCCGCGAGGGTCTTTGCCACGAACCGCCCCCCGATGCGCCGGTAGCCGAGCCAGTAGAAGGGCAGGTTGACCACGAAGAAGATCGGCCCGAAACCCCAGCCGGTCGCGTAGGAAATGAGGACGGCAAGCCCCGCGGTCTGCCCGGTCACCAGCCCGAGATGGGTCAGGATGGTAATGGCGAAGGCGGCCATGCCCGCGCCATAGGCAATGCCCTGAGCGTCTTCGACAAGGCTGTGATGCTTGGGGTCGGTCATGGGTGTGCCATGCAACGGCTGACATCAGACGTCCAGTGTCCAGCATGTCGCAGGGTGGGCGGCACCCGGACGCGCGACGCGCCGGGTGCTGCAAGAGGTGTCAGCCCCTGAGGGCCTTGTTCAGATATTCGTCGACCTTTTCCAGATAGCCCATCGTCGTCAGCCATTTCTGGTCTGGCCCGACGAGCAGCGCGAGATCCTTGGTCATGTGACCGTCCTCGACCGCCTGCACGGTGACCTTTTCCAGAGTCTCAGCAAAATTGGCGAGCGCGGTGTTGCCGTCAAGCTTGGCGCGATGCTTCAGGCCGCCCGTCCAGGCGTAGATCGAGGCGATGGAGTTCGTGGAGGTTTCCTTGCCCTGCTGGTGCTGGCGGAAGTGCCGGGTGACGGTGCCGTGCGCCGCCTCGGCCTCGACCGTCTTGCCGTCGGGCGTCATCAGGACGGATGTCATCAGGCCAAGCGAGCCAAAGCCCTGTGCCACCGTGTCGGACTGCACGTCGCCGTCATAGTTCTTGCAGGCCCAGACATAACCGCCCGACCATTTCAGCGCCGAGGCGACCATATCGTCGATCAGCCGGTGTTCGTAGGTGATGCCGGCCGCCTTGAACCTGTCGGCGAACTCCTCGTCGAAGACTTTCTGGAAGAGGTCCTTGAAGCGGCCGTCATAGGCCTTGAGGATGGTGTTCTTGGTCGACAGATAGACTGGCCAGCCCTTCACGAGCCCGTAGTTCATCGACGCGCGGGCGAAATCGATGATCGACTGGTCGAGGTTGTACATCGCCATCGTGACGCCGGCGCCCGGCGCGTCGAAGACGTCCTTCTCGATCACCGTGCCGTCCTCGCCCACGAACTTGATCGTGAGCTTGCCCTTGCCGGGAAAGCGGAAGTCGGTGGCGCGGTACTGGTCGCCGAAGGCATGACGCCCGACGACGATCGGCTGGGTCCAGCCCGGCACCAGGCGCGGCACGTTCCTGCAGATGATCGGTTCGCGGAAGATCACCCCGCCAAGGATGTTGCGGATCGTGCCATTGGGCGATTTCCACATCTGCTTCAGGCCAAACTCCTCGACCCGCTGCTCGTCGGGGGTGATCGTGGCGCATTTGACGCCGACGCCGTATTTCTGGATCGCGTGGGCTGCGTCGATGGTGATCTGGTCGTTGGTGCGGTCGCGCTCCTCGATCCCGAGGTCGTAATAGTGCAGGTCGATGTCGAGATAGGGCAGGATCAGCTTCTTCTTGATGAAGTCCCAGATGATCCGGGTCATCTCGTCGCCGTCGAGCTCGACGACGGGGTTGGCGACTTTGATCTTCGACATCTTCTGCTTCCCTCCGGGGTGACTCGTTACGGCCCACATAGCGGAAAACCCGCCGCAGGAAAAGATGGTATGCGATGGTATACGAATTCGATGTTTGGTTGAGGCGGTGACTGCACCGGCCCGCGCCTAACCGAAGAAAACGCGCGCCCGTTCTCGCACATAGGCCCAGATCAATGGCGCGCCGCGTGCCACCTTTTGGCCGACGCGGGATTCAAGCTGGTCGAACGTCACATCGTACTCTGTCCAGCTGCCGCCACCCGAAGCGATATTGTGCAGGACCGGCTGAACCCGGTCGATCGACTTGGCAAAGACCGCGTCGGGGCTTTCGTTCGCTTCGAATTCCTCCCAAAGCGCGCGCAAGGGGCCGCCGATATCGGGCGGCAGCAGGCCGAAGATCCGGTCGGCGGCGCGCGCTTCGGCTTCGGCCACTGCGGCCGATCCGTGCGCCGCGCCATTGGCCGAATGGATCGGCACGTCGCCCGTGTCGATCTCGACCAGGTCATGCAGGATCAGCATCTTCACCACCCGGTCTATATTGACGCCGGGCCCCGCCTGATCGGCGAGGACGAGCGCGTAAAGCGCCAGATGCCAGCTGTGTTCGCCGGAGTTTTCGCGCCGCGATCCATCGGCGATCGGTGTGGCGCGCAGGACCTGCTTCAGCCGGTCAGCCTCCATCAGGAAGGCGAATTGCCGATCAAGCCGCGCGGTCATCGGCCTAGTGAGAGGCGCTGTCGCGCGGCACTTCGGGCGCCGCGCCGCCCTCGCGCCTGGCCTTCAGCACCGCCTCGATGAAGTCGAAGCCGCGTGCCGAGGCGAGGCGGATGCGGATCGACGTCATGAAGGCTTCCTGCATCGAGGGCGAGAGCGCGCCGATCACCTTGGCGACGTCATTGTAGAACCGGTCGTTGCCGAGTTCCTCCATCGCTTTCAGCGTCTCGAGCGCGAGCCTGTCGCCCAGTTCGTCGACGATGCTCATCGCCTACCTCGTCTGCTCGCCGAGGCGGCGCTGGACATAGTCCTGCACCGTCTGGATCATCGGCGCCATCTGGCTTTCCTCGTCCTCGAAGAAATGGCCCGCACCCTCGACCTGATGGTGGGTGATGGTGATGCCCTTCTGGTCGCGGAGCTTGCCGACGAGGGTTGCCGTATCCTTGGGCGGTGCGACCCGGTCGGCGGTGCCGTTGATGATCAGGCCCGAGGAGGGGCAGGGGGCGAGGAAGGAGAAATCGTACATGTTGGCCGGGGGCGCGACCGAGATGAAGCCGGTGATCTCGGGGCGCCGCATCAGAAGCTGCATGCCGATCCAGGCGCCGAAGGAAAAGCCCGCGACCCAGCAGTGCTTGGAATTGGGGTTGAGCGTCTGCAGGTAATCGAGCGCCGAGGCGGCGTCGCTGAGCTCGCCGATCCCCTGGTCATATTCGCCCTGGCTGCGGCCGACGCCACGGAAGTTGAACCTGAGGACGGTGAAGCCCAGTTCATAGAAGGCATAGTGCAGCCGGTGGACCACCCGGTTATTCATGGTGCCGCCAAACTGCGGGTGCGGGTGCAGAATGATGGCGATCGGCGCGTCGGGCGCCTTCTGGGCGTGGTAACGGCCTTCGAGGCGTCCGTCGGGGCCGGGGAATATCACTTCGGGCATGTCAGTCGCGCGGCTTCTTCTTTGTTGGGGAACGCGAGGCAGAAGGCGGAGCCATTCTTGACGATTTTTCTCAAGTTCCCTAGAATGGTTCTAAATGTCGGCCGCCCGGGGATTACCCTCGTGGGCAGGTCCGGCGGGCCGGATAGGGTGGAGTTAAGCGTGCCGCCGTCCGGCGTCAATGTTTTTGGGGGCCGAAGGGCGATGAAACTCTCGACAAAGGGGCGCTATGCGATGGTTGCGCTGACCGATCTTGCCACTGCGGGGCCGGAGACGCTCACATCGCTCGCCGAGATTTCCCAGCGGCAGGACATTTCGCTGCCCTATCTGGAGCAGCTTTTCGTGAAGCTCCGGCGCGCGGGTCTGGTCGAATCGGCCCGGGGGCCGGGCGGAGGCTACCGGCTGGCGAAGGCGCCGTCGGCGATCCGGATAAGCGACGTGCTGGGCGCCGTGGATGAAACCGTCAGCGCCCTTCATACCGGTGCCGGCGCTACGGGTGGCGTGTCGGGCAGCCGGGCGCAATCTCTGACCAACCGCCTGTGGGAAGGGCTTTCGGCGCAGGTCTATGTATTCCTGCATCAGACGAGCCTTGAGGATGTGATCGGCAACAGCCTGAAACCCTGCCGGGCGGTGCCCGCGCTGTTCACCGTGGTGGATGAATGAGCCGTCGTGATCCGACAGCGGCGCCTGCGGCGCCACGCCTTTCGTCTCGCCGCCGCGCCGGGGGCGCGGCCGGCTCCGAGGGCGCGCGACACGCGCGCCCGTTCGTCGCGGCAGTCATCCACCGGATGACTGCTTTGTCGCGCCTCACCCTCCGGCGGGAGTATTTTCGGACAGAAAGTGGGGGTGGGGCGTGACGGGGCGCATCTACCTCGACTGGAACGCGACGGCGCCTTTGCGGCCCGAGGCGCGGGCGGCGATGATCGCGGCGATGGATGTCGCGGGCAACCCGTCCTCGGTTCATGCCGAGGGGCGGGCGGCCAAGATGCTGGTCGAACGGGCGCGCGAGGAGATCGCCGCGGTCGTGGGCTGCAAGCCGGTGGAGGTGGTCTTCACCTCGGGCGCGACCGAGGCGGCGGGGGTTCTGGACGGCTTCGCGGCGGTCGAGGTCGAGCCCACGGCACATGATTGCCTGATTGCCCATGCCAGGGGGGCGGGCGGTCTGCTTGCGATGGGGCTGGCCAACAGCGAGACCGGCGCGATCGCGGCGGTGCCGGAGCGTGCGGGGCTGTTTCTGGACGTAGTGCAGGCAGTGGGTCGCGTGCCGTTCGCCTTCGGCTGGTCGGGCGCGGACTTCGCCATCCTCTCGGCCCACAAGCTGGGCGGACCAAAGGGCGTGGGCGCGCTTATCGTGCGTGAGGGGCTGGATTTCGCGACGCTGCGCCCCGGTGGCGGGCAGGAGAAGGGGCGGCGCTCGGGGACCGAGAATGTGGTCGGGATCGCCGGGTTTGCGGCGGCGGCGAAGGCGGCCGAGCGCGATCTGGAGGCGGGAGTCTGGGCGCGGGTGAAGGCCTTGCGCGACGGGTTGGAGGCGCGGCTTCTGGACGGGGCGCCGGGGTCAATGATCGCTGGCGCCGACGGTCAGCGCCTGCCGAACACCACGCTCATCGTCACGCCGGGCTGGAAGGGCGAGACCCAGGTGATGCAGATGGACCTGGCGGGGTTTGCCGTTTCGGCCGGTTCTGCCTGCTCCTCCGGCAAGGTCCGGCCAAGCCGGGTCTTGACGGCGATGGGATTTGACGATCTGGCGGCGGCCTCGGGGCTGAGGATTTCGCTCGGGCCGGTGACGACGACCGAAGACGTGACGTGTTTTGCCGACGCCTGGCTTCAGGCACATGCCCGGTTCCGGGCACGAGCCGCATGAGGAAAGGCGCGGAAATGTTGGAAAAGGAAAAGAAAATGGCGCTTGAAACCGATCAGGTCCTTGAGGTCCGCGAGGGCGTCGACCGCGAGACGGTCGAGACCGTGCAGAACATGGGCGCCTACAAGTACGGCTGGGAAACCGAGATCGAGATGGACTATGCGCCCCTGGGCGTGAACGAGGATATCGTGCGCCTCATCTCGGCCAAGAACGGTGAGCCGGACTGGATGACCGAATGGCGCCTTCAGGCCTTTCGCCGCTGGCAGGAGATGGAGGAGCCGACCTGGGCCATGGTCCATTATCCGGCCATCGACTATCAGGCCCAATATTACTATGCCCGCCCGAAAAGCATGGATGCAAAGCCCAAATCCCTGGACGAGGTCGATCCCAAGCTGCTTGCCACCTACGAAAAGCTCGGCATCCCCTTGAAGGAACAGATGATTCTGGCCGGCGTCGAGGGGGCGGACGGTGCGCCGTCCGAGGGCCGCAAGGTCGCCGTAGACGCGGTGTTTGACTCTGTCTCGGTCGGCACGACCTTCAAGGCGGAACTGGCGAAGGCAGGGGTGATCTTCTGCTCGATCTCGGAGGCGATCCGCGAACATCCGGAGCTGGTGAAGAAATATCTGGGCTCGGTCGTGCCGCAATCGGACAATTTCTTCGCGACCTTGAACAGCGCGGTCTTCTCGGACGGTTCCTTCGTCTATATCCCGCCGGGCACCCGCTGCCCGATGGAACTGTCCACCTATTTCCGCATCAATGCCGAAAATACCGGTCAGTTCGAGCGGACGCTGATCGTCGCCGACAAGGGATCCTACGTCAGCTATCTGGAAGGCTGCACGGCGCCGAAGCGCGACGTGGCGCAGCTGCATGCGGCAGTGGTTGAAATTGTCATTCTCGAGGATGCCGAGGTCAAATATTCGACCGTCCAGAACTGGTATCCGGGCGACGAGGACGGCAAGGGCGGCATCTACAATTTCGTCACCAAGCGCGCCGATTGCCGGGGCGACCGGGCCAAGGTGATGTGGACGCAGGTCGAGACCGGATCGGCGATCACCTGGAAATACCCGTCCTGCATCCTGCGGGGCGAGGCGAGCCAGGGCGAGTTCTATTCGATCGCCATCGCCAACAACATGCAGCAGGCCGATACCGGCACCAAGATGATCCATCTGGGCAAGAATTCGCGCTCGCGCATCGTGTCGAAGGGAATCTCGGCGGGCAGGGCGCAGAACACCTACCGCGGACTTGTCAGCATGCACCCCAAGGCCAAGAACAGCCGCAACTATACCCAGTGCGACAGCCTCTTGATCGGCGACAAGTGCGGGGCTCATACGGTGCCTTACATCGAGGTCAAGAACAACTCCTCGCGGGTGGAGCATGAGGCAACGACCTCGAAGGTCGATGACGACCAGCTGTTCTATTGCCGCTCGCGCGGCATGGACGAGGAGGAGGCGGTGGCGCTTGTCGTCAATGGCTTCTGCCGCGAGGTGTTGCAGGCCCTGCCGATGGAATTTGCCATGGAGGCCCAGAGCCTGGTGGCGATCAGCCTTGAGGGCAGCGTGGGATGATCATCACCACCACCCCCTCGCTCGAAGGCCACCGGATCACCCGCTACCACGGGATCGTCACCGGCGAGGCGATCCTGGGCGCCAATATCTTTCGCGATCTCTTCGCGCAAGTCCGCGACATCGTCGGTGGCCGCTCGGCCGCCTATGAGCAGGAGCTGGGCCGGGCGCGGGAAACCGCGCTGCGCGAGATGGAGGAGCGGGCGGTGGCGATGGGGGCCGATGCCATCGTCGGTGTCGATCTCGATTACGAGGTCATCAACAATATGTTGATGGTCTCGGCCTCCGGCACGGCCGTGTCGCTTGAGGTGCGCTGACATGTGTGCGGCGGCGGCAACAATGTTCCGGCGGCCGAACGGCGCTGCCCCCGGCGCGGAGGTTCGCGGATGTCATCCAAGCCCGGCGAAAGGATGCCCGCAGTGACGCCAGCCGATATCCTCTGGCGGGCGTCGCCCGGACGCGCCGTCCGCGTTCTCGATGTCGGGGCCAATCCGATCAACGGGACGGTTTCCTACCAGCCGCTCCTGCAGCAAGGCCGGGCCGAAGTCACGGGCTTCGAGCCTCAGCCCGAGGCCCTGGCCGAGCTTCTGGCGCGCAAGTCGGACGCAGAGACCTATCTGCCGCATGCGCTGGGTGACGGTACAGAGGGTGTGCTGCATCTCTATCACCAGTCGGGCTTCACCTCGCTCTTTCCGATCCATGATGAGATGGCGGCGCTGCTGGGTTTTCGGCGAGCCAGCCGCGAGGTCGGGCGCGTTCCGGTCGCAACGCACCGGCTCGATGACCTGGACGAGCTGACGATGCCCGACTTCCTGAAGATCGATGTACAGGGGTCGGAACTTGCCGTCATCTCGCACGGCCGCCAGACCCTGGGAGAGGCGGTACTGGTCCAGACGGAGGTCCGGTTCGTGCCGCTCTACAAGGGGGAGCCGACCTTTGGTGACCTGCAGCGGGAACTAGTGGCGCAAGGCTTCTTGTTCCACGATTTCGCCGATCTGAAGCGGGTGGCGCTGCATCGGCGGACCGGCCCGGCGCTGAGGCGGGCGGCCTTCCGCCAGGTGGTGGACGGTGATGCGTTCTTCGTCCGGAATCTGACCGGGATCGCCGACTGGACGGACCGGCAGATCTGGGCGCTGGCGCTGTTGGGCGAGGTCGTTGTCGGGAGCCCGTCACTGGTCCTTCTGTGTCTCGATGCGCTCGCCGAACGCGGCGCAGCGTCGGGTGAGGTCGCCGAAGAGTATCTGGCCGCCCTGCCGCCGCGGCTGAGGAAATGACAATGCGCGCGATTGCCGCCATACGCACCAACCGCTGGGCCGAAGAGGAGGAACGGCTTCTGGCCGCCCTTCGTCCGGCCTTCGGCGAGGATATGGCGGTGGTGTTCCACGACCGGCCGGCGGACCTCGCGCCGCCCCTGCCGGTGGTGGAGATCGGTACGGACTGGGTGACCGGGTCAGGGTTGGCGGCGGTGCCCGACTGGGGCTGGCGCTGCGGGGATTATTTCTACTATGCGCTGCGCGCGGCAAGGCCGGGCTATGACCATTACTGGCTGATCGAGCCCGACGTCCATTTCACCAGCGCGGCAGATGGATTTTTCAGGCGGTTCACGGCCACGACGGCGGACGTGCTGGCCTACGATCTGGGGCCCTTCACGCGGGATATCCGGTTCACGCGCGGGTTGCCGGGGCTGCGCCACTATCAGGCGATATTTGCGATGACGCGGTTTTCGGGGCGGGCGCTTGACCGGCTCTTCGCTGCGCGCCGTGACCTCGCACGCCAGCCGGTCTCTCTGCGCAATTACCCGAACGACGAAATCTTCTGCTTTTCCAATGTGATGAACGACCCGGAGCTTGATTGCCGCCGTCTTGAGGAGTTCGCGGGCGACTGGTTCGAAAACAGCCAGTTCACGCCCGATCCCGACCTGCTGTTCGATCTCGTTGCAGCCGCGGCTGCACCGGGCAAGGTGATGCATCCGGTCCGGGCGCGCGAGACCTTTCTGCGTGCCCTCGGAAAGCGCCTGTCGGCCAACACCGGGATCCTCGGTCCCATGGCCGACAGTATCGAGGCGCTGTCGGCGGATGACGTGGAACGCGTCGCGCAGATTTCGGCCGAAAATGTCAGGGCCGCACTGCATGCGGTCCGGAGACAGAGGGCACGTGCCCGGCGCAGGGAGGCGAAAAGCGCATGACCCGACGTAAACCTTTGGCCGTACGAAATGAATTGTGGCAGCGCTCGTCCAGAAGCGCCACAATGATTGGCGCTTTCGATCCTCAATTCCGCCAAGAATCTGCTGCACGGTCGCGTCATGGGATAAGGCGGTGGCCACGGGATGACGACGGCGGTGCTCGATCAGAAGGCTGCATTTGCGGAACGTTTGAAGCGGATCGGCACCGGTCAGCAGTTCGAGCATGCCGATGTGGTCGGCTATCAGACCCAGAAGGCCTGGAACCGCAAATATGGCGAAAAGGCGAAACGTCCCAAACGGTCCTTCGCCGACCGTCTGATGATTCTCATCGCGTTTCTCTGCGGCGCGGCAGCGGTTCTCTCCGGCAAGCTCGGCTATTTCTACCTGTCGAAACTCTCCGGGCTTCCGGAAGCCTTCTACGGGCTCAACGGCCGCGGCATGGCGCTGTTTGCGCTTGTGATGGCGCTGATCCTGATCGTCGTCTTCCAGCTCTTCACGCGCGGGCGGCTTCAGTCGCTGGCGCTCGGCTGCGCGCTGATGCATTTCAGCGAGGCGGCAGTGGCGCAGACCGCGCCGGAATTCTACGCCGAGATCTTCTCGGCGGAATATGTGGCGACGGTGGCGCACATGTCCGCCGGTACACCGCACAGCTGACCCCACCCAATCCGACGAACCCTGCGGTCCGGGCCGATGCCCGTCTGGCCGCCATTTGCATTTGTGAAAGAGGCCGTGATGCTTGAGATCAAGAACCTGCATGTGAAACTCGAGGAAGAGGACAAACCGATCCTGAAAGGGCTCGACCTGACGATCGCGGCCGGGGAGGTCCATGCGATCATGGGGCCGAACGGGTCGGGCAAGTCGACGCTGTCCTATGTGCTTTCCGGTCGGGACGGCTATGAGGTGACGGAAGGCACAGCCTCGCTCGATGGCGAGAGCCTTCTGGAGATGGAGCCCGAGGAGCGGGCAGCGGCGGGCCTGTTCCTTGCCTTCCAGTATCCGGTCGAGATCCCGGGCGTCGGCAACATGACCTTCCTGCGCACCGCGCTCAACGCGCAGCGCAAGGCGCGCGGCGAGGCGGAACTGTCGGCGGGCGAGTTCCTGAAGATCATCCGCGAAAAGGCGAAGGCGCTGAAGATTGATGCCGAGATGCTGAAGCGGCCGGTCAATGTGGGCTTTTCGGGCGGCGAGAAGAAGCGCAACGAGATCTTGCAGATGGCGATGCTCGAGCCGCGCATGTGCATCCTTGACGAGACCGATTCCGGCCTTGATGTCGATGCGATGAAACTGGTGGCCGACGGGGTGAATGCGCTGCGGTCCAAGGACCGCTCGTTCCTGGTGATCACCCATTACCAGCGTCTGCTCGACCATATCGTGCCCGACGTGGTTCATATCATGGCCGACGGGCGGATCGTGAAGACCGGCGGGGCGGAGCTGGCGCTCGAGGTCGAAGAGAACGGCTATGCCGACATTCTGGCCGGAGCGAACTGATGGCGGCCCCGATGCGAAAGGATGCCGGGCGCGAAAGCACGACGGCGGAACGGATCGCGGCGCTTGACCTGCCGAAGGGCGGCTTCACCGCACCGGCGCGGATGGCGGCCCTGGCGCGGTTGCGGAAGATGGGCCTGCCCAGGCGGCGCGACGAATATTGGCGCTTCACCGATCCGGCACCCTTGAATGCGGTTGCGGCGCCCGAGGCCGCGCTCTTCTCCGGCGTGGCTGAACCGCAGTTGTTCGGCGGACGCGACCGGATTGTCCTGACCTTCGTGGACGGCAGGTTCGACCCGGCGCAATCCTCGCCGGACCTGGCCGCCGATGGGCTCGAGATTTCGCGCCTGGTCGAGGCTGATCGCGCCGACCTTCACTGGGCACGCGATCTTTATGGCGCGCTGGAGGCGGCGGGCCAGACCCCGGTCGCGCGTCCCTTCGCGGCGCTGAACACGGCGGCGGCGACCGACGGTGTCCTGATCCGCGCGACCGGCAGGGCGAGCCGTCCGGTGCATCTGGTCTATGTCCATGCCGACACGAGGTCGGACGCAATGCTGCATCATTGCGTGCGCGTCGAAGCCGGGGCCGAAGTGACCATTCTGGAAACCGGCCCCGCCGCGGCGCGGTTCAACAAGGTGATGGAGGTCGATGTCGCCGATGGCGGACGCTTCCACCATGTCCGCGCCCAGGGCCGCGACCATTCCCGCCGCGCCGTCACCCATATGTTTGCGCGCCTCGGCGCCGGAGCACTGTTCAAGAGCTTCACATTGAGCGTGAACGGCGTGCTGACCCGCAACGAGGCGGTCATCACGCTTTCGGGCGAGGGCGCCGTCGCCCATGTCGCGGGCGCGGCTCTCGGCGATGGGGCAAACGGTCCTTTCCTGCACGATGACACGGTCTTTGTCACCCACGAGGCAGAGGGGTGCGAAAGTCGGCAGGTCTTCAAGAAGGTACTGAGAAACGGCGCGGTCGGCGTCTTCCAGGGCAAGATCCTTGTCCGGCAGGGCGCGCAGAAGACCGACGGCTACCAGATCAGCCAGTCGCTGCTTCTCGACGAGGACAGCCAGTTCCTGGCGAAGCCGGAACTCGAAATCTACGCTGACGATGTGAAATGCTCGCACGGTTCCACCACCGGTGCCATCGACGAGACCGCGCTTTTCTACCTGCGATCACGCGGCGTGCCGCGTGAGGCGGCCCAATCGCTTCTGGTCCTGTCGTTCCTCGCCGATGCGATCGCCGAGATCGAGGACGAGGGCCTGCAGGCCGAGATCGTCGAGCGGCTGGAAAACTGGCTCGCCCGCAGGCGCAAGGGATGACCGTCACAACCGAAATCCTCGCTACCTGGCGCGACCCGGCCGGCCCGGTCGGACGGCTGGTGGCGAGCGGCCCGCGCGAGGACAGGTCGCTTGCCATCCTGATGGCGGCGGCACTTCTGATGTTCGTCGCGCGCGCGCCCTCGGTCGCGCGTGCCGCGCATCTCGACCCGTCGGCGCCCCTGGATGCGCGGCTCGGCATCACGCTTTTCGCGATGCTCTTCCTTCTGCCTTTGCTGGCCTACGGGCTGGCCTTCGCCCTGCATCTTGGCCTCCGCGCGCTTGGGCGGCAGGGCGCGGCCTCGGGTGCAAGGATCGCGCTTTTCTGGTCGCTCCTCGCGCTCAGCCCCGCGCTTCTCTTGCAGGGCCTTGCCGAGGGAATGCTCGGCCAGACGGGGGCGGTTCAGCTACTTGGCCTTCTGGTCTTCGCCACCTTTCTCTGGTTTCTCCTGCGCGGCCTCACCGCCGCCTATCCGCCCAGCCGCTGAAGGACCCCATGTACGACGTCGAAAAGATCCGCGCTGATTTCCCCATCCTGTCGCGTGAGGTGAATGGCCGCCCGCTTGTCTATCTCGACAATGGCGCCTCGGCCCAGAAGCCGCGCGTGGTGATCGACGCGATGACCCGCGCCTACAGCGAGGAATATGCCAACGTCCACCGCGGCCTGCATTACCTGTCAAACCTCGCGACCGAGAAATACGAGGGCGTGCGCGGCATCGTCGCCCGCTTCCTCGGCGTGCCGGACGAAAGCGAGATCGTCTTCACCACCGGCACGACCGAGGGGATCAACCTTGTGTCCTACGCCTGGGCCGCGCCGCGGCTCGAGGCCGGGGACGAGATCGTGCTGTCGGTTCTCGAACATCACGCCAACATCGTCCCGTGGCACTTCCTGCGCGAACGCCAGGGCGTGGTGCTGAAATGGGTGGAGCCGGAAGCCGACGGCGGGCTTGACCCGCAGAAGGTCATCGATGCGATCGGCCCGAAGACCCGGCTGGTCGCTGTCACCCAGATGTCGAACGTGACCGGCGCGCGGGTGGATGTCGCGGCGATCGGGCGGGCGTGCAAGGCGCGCGGCGTGGCGCTTCTGGTGGACGGGTCGCAAGGGTCGGTCCATGCGCCGGTCTCGGTGCCCGGTCTGCACTGCGATTTCTACGTGATCACCGGCCACAAGCTCTACGGTCCCTCGGGCTCGGGCGCGATCTGGATCGCGAGGGAACGGATGGCCGAGATGCGTCCCTTCCTTGGCGGTGGCGACATGATCCGCGAGGTCTTCCGCGATCATGTGACCTATGCCGATCCGCCGATGAAATTCGAGGCGGGTACCCCCGGCATCGTCCAGCAGATCGGCATGGGCGTGGCGCTCGACTATCTCATGGCGCTCGGGATGGAGAATATCGCGGCGCACGAGGCCAGCCTGCGCGATTATGCGACAGGGCGGTTCAAGGGGCTGAACTGGCTGAACCTTCAGGGCACGAGCCGCGACAAGGGCGCGATCTTTTCCTTCACGCTGGAGGGCGCTGCTCATGCCCATGACCTGTCGACCGTCCTCGACAAGAAGGGGATCGCGGTGCGCGCGGGCACCCATTGCGCCATGCCGCTTTTGCAGCACTTCGGCGTCAGCGCTACCTGCCGCGCCTCTTTCGGGCTGTACAACACGCCCGCCGAGGTCGATGCGCTGGTCGAGGCGCTGGAATTCTGCCATGAGCTTTTCGGCTGACGGAATGGAACTATTTTCCATGGCCCGTTGAAACCCGTCCCGGCACTGGCTATAGACGCCTCACCGGCACCCGTAGCTCAGCTGGATAGAGTGCTGCCCTCCGAAGGCAGAGGTCACAGGTTCGAATCCTGTCGGGTGCGCCAATCCTTTCAGTACATTGCAAGAAAATTGGCTGTCGGGTCCTGTCCCTGGCCCAAGATATGCCCAAGAAACCCGCGATTCCTGTGCTGACAGGTGGCTACCCGCGACCGGCCAGCCAGTTGCCGAGGCTCGCGAGGCGCGAGGGCGGGCCTTGCCTGCGCGCCTCGCTGCGGTCGGCGGCGTTCAGAAGCGCGTACATGCCGGTGACGCCCAGCCAGCGGAGGGGCTCCGGTTCCCATTTTCTGACCTGCCGGTTGACCCAGGGCAGGCGGGTCAGGTCGCTCCCGGTGCGGAGGGCGAGGTCGGCGAGCGTGCGCCCCGCGAGGTTCGAGGTCGAGACCCCCACACCAACATAGCCCCCGGCCCAGCCGAGGCCGGTCGCGGGATCAAAGCCCACGGTCGCACACCAGTCGCGCGGCACGCCAAGGACGCCGCACCAGGCGTGGGCGATGGGCACATCCTTCACCGCCGGGAAATGGTCATGCAGGATCGTGACGAGCCGCCGCACGGTCTCGGGGTCCGGCGCGCCGGACCGGTCGAGCGAGGAGCCGTAAAGGTAGGGTACGCCGCGCGCGCCCACAGTGATGCGGCCTTCGCGCGTGCGCTGGCAATAGCAGTAGGCATTCTTGAAATCCCCAAAGATTTCATGCCGCTGCCAGCCGATCTTCGCCCAGATGTCATCGGGCAGAGGATCGGTGGCGATCTGGGCCGAATTCAGGGGCAGCCAGTCGCGCTTCAGCCCGTTCAGCGTGGCGGTGAACCCTTCGGTCGCCCGCAGGATCACCGGTGCCCGGACGGTTCCACGCGCGGTGATCACCCGGCCCGGCGCGATCTCCAGCGCCTCGGTGTCCTCGGCGATGGTGACGCCCAGTCCCTCGATCACGGCGGCGAGCCCGCGCACCAGCTTCGCGGGCTGCACCCGCGCCACGCCCTTCACGATCATGCCGCCAAGCGTTCCGGGGACGTTCACCCGCGCCAAAGCCTCGTCGCGGCCGATCTCGAAGACGCGTTCCTCTTCGCCCCAACCGCGCCGGTGGGCGACCTCGGCCCTCATGCGCGCCATCTGGGCCGGGTTTCTGGCGATCATCAACTCGTCGGTTGGCAGGATATCGGCCTCGATCCCCTCAAGCGCCGCCACCCGGATCACCTCTGCCACCGTGCCGTTCATCGCGCCGACCATGGAACGCACGGCCTCTGGTCCGTGGGTCGCCGCATATTTCTCATGGCTCCAGGCGAAACCGCCTGTCAGCCAGCCGCCATTGCGGCCCGACGCGCCGTAACCGGCGAAATGCTTTTCCACGATGATGAGGCGCAGGCCGGGATCGGCCTTCTTCAGATAATAGGCGGTCCAGAGCCCGGTGTAGCCCGCACCGACGATGCAGATATCGGCATCGCGGTCGCCGGCAAGCGACGGGCGGGGCTCCGGTAGGCCGATATCGGCATACCAGAAGGACACATCGCCCAGCCGACGCGGCTTTGTCATGATCGCTCTCTCCGTTTTCCGGCTGACGCTAGCGCATCCCGTGCCGGGGCGCCAAGCCCGTGTTCAGCGCGACAGGATCATCCGCTCGCCCTCGATCCTGAGCGCAAAGCGGCGCAGATAGCTCATGCCGAGAAGCGAGCCCGACAGGTCGCCGCCGTTCACCCGCGCAGGCACGTCACGGTCCACATACGGGCCGAGCGAAAGCGCGTCGATACGGACGCGCGCGGTCGGCACCGGGCCGTTTGCCGTGTCGGCGATGCCGTCAAAGCTGAGCGTGCCGGGGTCGATCCCGACGCGCGCCGCATCCTCGCGACTCAGCACGATATCGCTGGCGCCGGTATCGACAAGGAAGGTGAGCCACTGCCCGTTCGCCTGCGCATCGGCGTAGAAATGGCCGTCGCTCGCCCGCCGAAGTTCGACCGTGCCATCGCGCGAGACGGCACTGCGGGGATTGAGCGCGCGCTGGATGTCGGGCCAGAGGCCATAGCCCGCCACGAGGCCTGCGAAGAGAAATGCCCAGATCAGCACCTGCTGCAGCGTCTGGCCGGGGCGTTGCCGCAGGCCCGAGAACAGGGCGCCGGAGACGGCAAGCAAAAGCAGGCTGAGGTAGAGAACGCGCGCGGTCGTGTCGCCGTCCATCAAAGCAGTCCCGTGCCCTTGATACCGTCGAGCACGAACTGGACTGACAGAGCGGCCAGAAGCATGCCGAGAAGCCGCGTCACCACGATGATGCCGGTGCGGCCGAGGAGTTTCTCGATGAAGCTGGCCATTTCGAAGAGCAGGAAGGTCACCACGATCACCAGCGCCATGATCGCGAGGATGACGAGCGCATGGGGGACGCCGGTCGCGGGCGTGTTGTTGATCAGAAGGATCATCGTGGTGAAGGCGCCGGGACCCGCGATCAGCGGTGTGGCAAGCGGGAAGACAGATGGATCGTGATTGGGGTCGGCCTGCTGGCCCTCGCGTCTTTGGGTCCGGCGTTCGAACAGCATGTCGAGTGCGGTGATGAACAGAAGAAGCCCGCCCGAGATGCGGAAGGCGGACATGGAAATGCCCGTGACCTGCAACAGCTTGTTGCCCACCAGCCCGAAGACCGCGAGCAGGAAGGCCGCAATCAGGCAGGCGCGCAGCGCCAGCGTGCGGCGGTGGCCGCGGTCCATGCCACGCGTCAGTGCGATGAACAAGGGCACCAGCGCAATCGGATCGACGATCACGAAGAGCGTGACGAAGGTCGTCAGGTAGAATTGCGGCTCCATCGTTCCTCCGGGCGCTGGCTTGTTCGACCTTGGTCGCCTGTTAGCGCGTGCGATGCAAGAGGCCTGGGCGTGAGGTTGACCCGTTCGGCTAGCGCAGGCGTCGCTGGCAGTCCGCCAGGACGAAGAGCCTTATCGCGGTGGCAAGGCCGCAATCGGCCGGGCGGTGTTCGTCGATCTCCGCCGCCAGAGCGTTGATGGCGAGGCCGCGCGCGGCCGCAATGTCAGTGAAAGCCTCCCAGAACGGCCGTTCGAGCGAGACCGAAGTGCGGTGGCCGCGGAGTGTCAGGGAATGTTTCTGGGGGCGGGCGCTGTCCATGGGACGGGCTATTCGCTTTCGGCGCCGGTGTCGCGCAAATGCTGGTCGAGATGCCGCGCCGCCTTCTCGGCTTCGGCCAGATGCCGGTCGCGCGCGGCCTTCGTCTCGCCGTGCCGCGCGGCACTTTCGCCGGAAGCCTTGCGGGCGGCCGCCCGGGCCACCTGCTTGCGCCTTGTGCGAAGGTTGACGACCTCTGCCATCAGCCCTTCGGGCCGATCATGTCTTCCGGCCGCACGATCCGGTCGAAGGTCTCGCCATCGACGAAGCCAAGGGCGATCGCCTCCTCGCGCAGCGTGGTGCCATTCTTGTGCGCGGTCTTGGCGACCTTGGTCGCATTGTCATAGCCGATGGTGGGCGCCAGCGCCGTCACCAGCATCAGGCTTTCCTTCATCAGCTTTTCGATCCGCGCGGTATTGGCCTGCGTCCCCACGACCATATTGTCGGTGAAGCTGCCCGCGGCATCGCCCAGAAGCTGCATCGACTGCAGGACATTGTAGGACATCATCGGATTGTAGACGTTCAGCTCGAAATGGCCCTGGCTGCCGGCAAAGCCCACCGCCGCGTCATTGCCCATCACATGGGCGCAGACCATGGTCAGCGCCTCTGCCTGGGTCGGGTTGACCTTGCCGGGCATGATCGAGGAACCCGGCTCGTTCTCCGGCAGGATCAGTTCGCCGAGGCCGGAGCGCGGACCCGAGCCGAGAAGCCGCAGGTCGTTGGCGATCTTGAAGAGCGCCGCTGCAACGGTTTTCAAGGCGCCCGAGAACATGACCATCGCGTCATGGGCGGCGAGCGCCTCGAACTTGTTCGGCGCGGTGACGAACGGCAGGCCGGTGATCTTGGCGATTTCCGCTGCCACCCGGCTGTCCCAGCCCACACGGGTGTTGAGACCGGTGCCCACTGCCGTGCCGCCCTGCGCCAGTTCGTAAATGTCGGGCAGGCAGGACTTGACCCGCGCGATGCCCTTGTCGACCTGGGTCGCGTAGCCCGAGAATTCCTGGCCAAGCGTCAGGGGTGTTGCGTCCTGCGTATGGGTGCGACCGATCTTGATGATGTCCCGGAACTCGGCCGATTTCGCCCAGAGCGCCTTTGACAGTTTCTCCAGCCCCGGCAGCAGCACGTCGCGCGCCATCATGCCGATGGCCACATGCATCGCGGTCGGGAAGGTGTCGTTCGAGGATTGGCCCATGTTCACATGATCGTTCGGGTGGACGGGCTTTTTCGAGCCCTTCACGCCGCCCAGGATCTCGATCGCACGGTTCGAGATCACTTCGTTCGCGTTCATGTTCGACTGGGTGCCCGATCCGGTCTGCCAGACGACGAGCGGGAAATTGTCGTCGAACTTGCCCTCGATGACCTCCTGCGCCGCAACGGCGATGGTTTCGCCCAGCTTCGGATCGATGTCGCCCTGGGCGATGTTGACCAGCGCGCAGGCCTTCTTGATCACGCCAAGCGCGCGGATGATCGCGACCGGCTGCTTTTCCCAGCCAATGGGAAAGTTCATGATCGACCGCTGGGTCTGCGCCCCCCAATATTTGTCGGCGGGAACCTCGAGCGGGCCGAAGCTGTCGGTCTCGGTGCGGGTGGCGGTCATGAATGCGTCTCCGGCAGTTTGGATCGCGCCCGTCATAGGCGCGTGCCGGTCGCGTTTCAATTGAAATGGCCAGCGAGACCCGAAGGTTAGCGCTATTTCCGTACGAACCGGTGGACACGGGCAGGGGGAAGGTTCGCCCAGACGAAGGCGGTCTGTTCGACCGCAAGGCCGAATTCCTCGATCACGGCGGGCGGAACCGACGGTTTCGGCCCGTAGGTGAACTGGATATAGGGCGCGCCGGGTGCGAGGATGCGGAGGGCCGAGGCCACGATCGCGCGGCTGACGGCGGCGGGCATCGACAGAAGCGGCAGGCCCGAGACGACGGCGCCCACACCCGGCACGACATGGTCATGCGCCCGGTCGGCGGGCTGGTTCAGCACCCTCACGCCGGGAAAGGTGGTGGACAGCGCCGCGGCGAAGGTCGGGTCAAGCTCGAAAAGCGTCAGGTCGGCCGGTGCCACGCCGGCCGCGAGGATCGCCCGCGTCAGGCTGCCGGTACCGGGGCCGAATTCGACCACGCGCCCGGTCTGGGGCCCGAGGTCGCGTGCCATCGCCCGGCCGAGAAAGCGCGAAGAGGGCGCGATCGCGGATACTTGCTTCGGATTGCGGATCAACCGCCGAAGGAACAGGGCCTTGTCCGCAAACATTGACTGATCTCTGACTGAATTGGCAGCGGCGGTCAGGTCTTGCGGAACTTGTCGAGGCTCACCACCTCGGCCGCGCGCGGCGGCGGTTCAGCCTCTTCGGCATCTTCGGCCATCGGCGCGCCTTCATCCTCGTCTTCATCGTCATCCTCGGCCTCATGGGTCTCGAACCTCAGGCCGAATTCCACCGCCGGATCGACGAAGGTACGGATCGCGTCGAAGGGGATATAGAGCGGCTCGGGCTGGTCGCCGAAATTCAGCGTCACCGAAAAACCGCCCTCGTCCACATGCAGCCCCTCGAACCAGTGCTGCATCACGACCGTCATATCCTCGGGGTAGCGTTCGCGCAGCCAGTCGGCGAGTTCGGCATCGGGATGGGAGGTGTCGAAGGTGATGAAGAAATGGTGATTCCCCGGCAGGCCGTTCGCCTCGACATCCTTCAGCACCTGAATGATCAGGCCGCGCATGGCCCGGTGCATCAGGTTGCCATAGTCGATCTTGCGCGCCATTCCGTCTCTCCTTCGGGTCAGCATAGGGCTTTTGACCTCGAAAGAAAGAGGGCGCAAGCCCGTCTGCCGGAAAGTTTTCACAGGTCGGCGAGGCCGTGCCGGAGAAGCCCGAGGAGGCCGCCGAGTGCCAGCACCAGGGTCAGCGGCCAGTGGCGCCGGATCAGCATCCAGGCGCTGGCGAGGGTCAGGGCAAGCGCGGGAAGATCGGCGCTCGCGGGGGTGGGAACCGGCAGGAAGAGCGGACCTGCGCGCCAAAGGCCCACATCCCTGAAAAACACGTGCAGCGCGAACCAGAGCGCGAGGCTTGCGATGGTGCCGACGACCGCGGCACTGACCCCGGAAAGCGCGCCCCTCAGGCGCGGACGTGCGGTGATCGCCTCGATCTGCGGCGCGAAGGCGAAGATCCACAGGAAGCAGGGCAGGAACGTCACCCACAGGCAAAGAAGCCCGGCGGCGAGCGCGAGCGCAGGCCCGCCTTCCTGATATCCCGCAAGGATCGCCACGAATTCGGTGACGAGAATCAGCGGCCCCGGCGTGGTCTCGGCCAGGCCAAGCGCATCCATCATCTGTGCCGTCGTCAGCCAGGCTTTGCCGGTCACGACCTCCTGCGACATGTAGGTCAGCACCGCATAGGCGCCGCCGAACGTGACGAGCGCGAGTTTCGAGAAAAAGAGCCCGACCTCGAACAGGAAGCGCTGGCCTGCCGCCCAGGCAAGCGCGAGTGGCGCGCCCCAGAGGAAGGCGCCGGGCAACAGAACGCGCCAGGTCTCGGCAAGGGATGCGCTGCGGGTGGGCGCCTGTGGAAGGGAGGGCGCCAGCGCCAGCGCCCCGATCAGGCCCGCGGCAATCAGGACGAGTGGGAACGGCAGCGCGAGGGCGAAAATGGCAAGGAAGGCGAGAAGCGCGATCAGGCGCTCGGGGCTGCCCTTCAGCGCCCGTTTGCCCACCCGGATCAGCGCCTCCAGAACCACGGCCGCAACCGTGGCCTTCACGCCCCAGAAAAGCGCCGCGACCGGGCCGACGGCCGCGAAGGCGGCATAGAGAAACGCCAGAAGGCAGATGACCAGCGCCCCCGGCAAAACGAAGAGCAGCCCCGCAAGGAGACCGCCGCGCAGGCCGCGGAGCCGCCAGCCGCAATAGGTGGCAAGCTGCATCGCCTCGGGCCCCGGCAGAAGCATGCAGAAGGACAGGGCGCGGAGGTAATCGTCCTCGCCGAGCCAGCGCCTTTCATCAACCAATGTTCGGTGCATCAGCGCGATCTGGCCTGCCGGACCGCCGAACGACAGAAGCCCGATCCGCCCGAAGGTACGCCAGAGCGCGCCCCAGCCGGGCGCGGCCTCGGCGGTCATTCCCGCCGCCCCGCCGGCCAGTCGTGACCCTCGTCATGGCCATCGCGCGCCCAGCGGTAGAGCGCATCGTAAAGCGCCATGCCTGCGTCGAGCTGGGCGATATCATCGCGATACTGGCGCGACAGGCCGACCGACAGCGCAAGAAGCCCCGCCGCCTGCGGCGCAAGGTCGTGGCGGTCGGTATCGGCGGCCCGCACGACCTGCGCCAGACGGTCGAGCGCGGCAGAATGCAGGCCGAAATCGTCGAGAAAGGCATCGAAGCTGCACATCTCGCCCCGGTGGGAAAAGCTCACGCCCTCGATATCGAACGCTGTCGCGCCGAACCGGTCGGCGACCGCGCTCACTTCCGAAGGCGCCACGAACAGGAATCGCGCCTCGGGGTCGATGAAACGCCGGATCAGCCAGGGGCAGGCAATCCGGTCGATCTTCGGCCGGTGGCGCGTGACCCAGAGGCCCGGCCGCCCGGACGCAGGCAAAAGGCGGGCGGGCAGGGCGGGCAGCCCTGCTTCGCGCGCGGCCTCCCATCCGCCCTCCAGGGTTTCCGCCGCGACACCCGCGGCCCGCAGAAGCGCCGCCGCACCCTCCGACAGTTTCAGTCCGCGCTGGCAGATGACCACGGCACCCCGTGAGCCAATCCGCGTGCCGATCCGCGCCGCGAGCGTCGCCACATCTGAATGGGCAGCGCGGAGACTGCAGGGCAGGAGGTGTGGATCGAGGGCGAAATCCTCGTCCGTCCGCACATCGATCAGCTCGGGCGCCTCGGGCGTGCCGATCAGGCGGGACAGCTGGGCAGGGGCAATCGAATTGAAACCGGTCATGGCATCCTCAAAGGTTCGGGATGCGTCGCTTGGGCCGGGGCCTCACGGGGCGCGCCGCTCGGCCCCATGAGCCTTTGATGGCAGCGGTTTCCGTGCCGGTCAAGCCCCCGGTCCCTCAGCCGATCGGGCGGACGAGTTCACGCATGATCTTCAGACGGATCGCGCGCGGGTAGTCCAGATGTCCGCCGGCCGTCACCACGAAGCCGCCCTTGGTGATGACAGAGCGCAGATAGAATTCGGTGATCGCGAAACCCACGCCCTCGATCGCGATCGCGTTGATCGAAATTCCGCCGTCGACCGCGCGCTGGCGCGCGACGGCGAGCGGACCGCCCGCGTTCTGGACACCGTCACCGGAGATGTCGATCACCTTGCGCGGGCAGTCGGGAACGGCCGCGAACTGATCGACCGCAAAGGCAATCGCGTCGCCGACGGCCGTGTCGGCCTTGCCGAAGGCACGCTCCTGGACTTTCGCGGTGCGGGCGAAAGCGGCCGCGTCGCTTTCGGAGCGGATCCGCCGCCAGGGCTGGACCATCTTCTGCATGCCGACCGAGGACCATTGCATCACGCTCAGCGCCACTTCCCCCTGGACCAGCGCATCGACGATCACCGGGTCTTCAAGGGCCGCCGTCGTCCCTTCCACCTGCAGAAGATATTCCGCGTCATCGACCGAACCGGATATGTCGATCGCCAGCAGAAGCGCCATGCGGCAGGCGGCCGTGGCCGGCGTCGCCAGCATCATGAGGGTGCAGAGAAGCCAAAGGCAGGGGCGTCGCATGGCCGGATCATGGCTTGCCGCCGGGCGCCGGGCAAGGATTCTGTCAGCCGAGCCGTTCGCCGGAAAGGAGAAGTAGGAACGCATCCTCCGGCAGGAGGCCGGCACTGGCGAAGAAGGTCAGGAAATCGAAGCAATTATAGGCCTCGACGATCTTGCCTTCCTTGAAGCGCATGGCGACATGGCCGACCGTGCGCACCTCGCGCATGTCATGCGCACCGAACGCCCTCACCGAGACCTGCGCCCAGAGCCAGTCCCCGGTCTCGAACGACTTGTCGAATGTGAAGTCGAGATCGCGCACGAGGGCGGTAAGCGCGGGCACCAGCGCGCGGAAATCCTCTGGTCCGATCTGACCGTCTGGCATCAGCCCGTCCGCGCCGACATCGGGGGCGAAATAGGCGTCGATCGCTGCCAGATCCTGCTCGATCCAGACGCGCTGCCACCATTCCTTCAGTATGTCGAGATGGCTCATCACACCCGCGCCTTCCAGTCCGGGGGGGCGGGCGGGAAAGAAGCGACCGGAAAGGAGCACGCCTACCTTCGACACTCATACCCGTTCCGCCCGGCCGCCCGCACCGCATACCCGTCGCAGGACAACAGCACCCTGCAAGGCCGATCCTAGGGCCGAGGGGTTGAGGAAACATGAAGGAGAGCGGAAAGTGCAGGCTTCTGTTGCCAGGTGCCTGCGAACCCCGCCTTACGCGGCTAAGCGCAAGGACTTAGTTTCGGCGACCCGAACTGCTTACGCAGCCAGAGCCATTGCCGGAGCACGGTTGTTATTGGCAACTGTACTTTGCGGACCGATAACGGTGGCACCCCGCCGAGACAAAGCAAACCCCTTTAGGCGTTCGTCGATCCTGTTTCGGCCCCATGACCCGCCAATACGGGGTTTGGTGGAGCCGCCGGGTACCGCCCCCGGGTCCGATCCGATTATTACGAGCGCGTTTATGTCCATAGTCCGGGCGAACCCGAACAGAGGGAATATAGGCGGCCCCTAAGGCGGGGGCAAGTGGCGGTCGCCCGTCGGCGGGTGCCCGAGGCGCGCGGCCGGAGTGGAAAATCCTTCGCGGAGGATTTCCCCGGGCACTGCCGCTATTCGAGCTCGATGGTTCCGGGGGGCTTCGATGTCACGTCATAGAAGACCCGGTTCACACCCTTGACCTCATTGATGATCCGGGTCGCGGTTTCGCCGAGGAACTCGTGGGTGAACGGGTAATAGTCCGCCGTCATCCCGTCGACCGAGGTCACGGCGCGCAGGCCCACCGCATAATCGTAGGTGCGGTAATCGCCCATCACGCCCACGGTCCGCATCGGCAGGATCGCGGCGAAGGCCTGCCAGATCTCGTCATAAAGCCCGTGCTTGCGGATCTGGTCGATATAGACCGCGTCCGCCCGGCGCAGGATGTCGAGTTTCTCGCGGGTGATCTCGCCGGGGCAGCGGATGGCGAGGCCGGGGCCGGGGAACGGGTGGCGGCCGATGAAGCTGGCCGGAAGGCCCAGTTCGCGGCCAAGCGCGCGGACTTCGTCCTTGAACAGCTCACGCAGGGGTTCGACGAGCTTCAGGCCCATCTTCTCGGGCAATCCGCCGACATTGTGGTGGCTCTTGATGGTGACCGAAGGCCCACCCGAAAAGCTGACGGACTCGATCACGTCGGGGTAAAGCGTGCCCTGCGCCAGGAACTTCGCCCCGCCCACCTCGTTCGCGTGTTTCTGGAACACGTCGATGAAGAGGCGGCCGATGGTCTTGCGCTTGACCTCGGGGTCGGAAACGCCGTCCAGCGCACCGAGGAAAAGATCGCTTTCATCGGCATGGATCAGCGGCATGTTGTAATGGTCGCGGAACATGGCCACGACCTGGTCCGCCTCGCCCAGCCGGAGCAGGCCGTGATCGACGAAGACGCAGGTGAGCTGGTCGCCGATGGCCTCATGGATCAGAACCGCGGCAACCGACGAATCCACACCGCCCGACAGGCCACAGATCACCTTGGCGTCGCCCACCTGCTCGCGGATTTTCCGGATCGCCTCCTCGCGGTAGGCGCCCATCGTCCAGTCGCCCTTGAAGCCCGCGAGCCGCACGAAATTCTCGTAAAGCTTCGCGCCCTTCGGCGTGTGGTGAACCTCCGGATGAAACTGCACCGCATAGAAGCGGCGGTCGGGATCGGCGGTGATCGCAAAAGGCGCGTTGGGCGAAGTGCCATAGACCTTGAAGCCCGGGGCGATGCGGCTGACATGGTCGCCGTGGCTCATCCAGACCTGTTCGGGGCCCTCCTCGTACCATCCCGCCAGAAGCGGGAGGGTCTCGTCGGTCGGCGTCACGAAGGCGCGGCCGAACTCGGCCGTGCCATGCCCGCCTTCGACCTTGCCGCCAAGGCAGTGCATCATCACCTGCTGGCCGTAGCAGATACCAAGGATCGGCACGCCCATGTCGAACACGCCCCTGGGCGGCATCGGTGCGCCGTCGGCATAGACCGAGGCGGGCCCACCGGAGAAGATCACCGCTTTCGGGGCGAATTCCCTGAGGAAGGAATCGTCCACCCGGTTGAACGGATGGATCTCGCAATAGACGTTCAGCTCGCGAAGCCGCCGCGCGATCAGCTGCGTGACCTGGGAGCCGAAATCGATGATGAGAAGGCGATCATGCTGGGTCATGGCCAGCCTCTATTGGCTTCGTCCCGCGGGTGCAAGAGCCGCGTCGGAACCGGCGCGCCGACTCCGGTCGGTTTGGAATGTTTCCTGTCGTCCTGGCCCCGGACCGACATCGGGCGATGTCGTTTTTGGGCGCCAAGTGCCGCTTGGCGCCGGAGGCCCGCAAGGCAAAGGCGTAAAAGCCGAAGGAGCGATTTCCAAGGAGCCGTGAACATGAGTGATGTCGTCGAGGGCCGCAGGGCAAGGGGAGGCGGCGGGGCCGCGCGCCGGGCGGAGCGGACCGCCGTCCGCATCGAGGCCGCGCGTTTCATCGAGCGCAATATCCCGAACCTCGAGATCCTGAACGAGGAAGCCCTCGAGATCATCGAGCAGAATGCCGAAACGATCCTCGAAGAGGTTGGCGTCAATTTCGTCGAGAATCCCGGCGCGCTGGCGCTGTGGAAAGAGGCGGGCGCGGATGTCCAGGGCGAACGCGTCCGCATTCCGCGCGGCCTTGCCCGCCAGCTTTGCAAGACCGCGCCCTCGTCCTACGTGCAGCACGCCCGCAATCCCGAACGTTCGGTCACGGTCGGTGGCCGCGGCCTTGTCCTGGCGCCTGTGTACGGCCCGCCCTTCGTACGCGACGAGAACGGCCGTCGCTATGCGACGATGGACGATTTCCAGAAGTTCGTGAAGCTCGGCTATATGTCGAAATGGCTGCACCATTCGGGCGGAACTGTCTGCGAGCCGACCGACATTCCGGTGAACAAGCGCCACCTCGACATGCTGCTTGCTCACATGACGCTCAGCGACAAGCCCTATATGGGATCGGTCACGGCGCCAGAGCGGGCGCAGGATTCGGTCGAGATGTCCGATATCCTCTTCGGCGGGCTCGACGGTCGCACGGTGATGACCTCGCTCATCAACATCAACTCGCCGATGACCTTCGACGGGATCATGATGGGCGCGATGGAGGTCTATGCCAAGGCCAACCAGGCCGCGATCATCTCGCCCTTCATCGTCGGCGGCGCCATGTCGCCGGTCACGGTCGCGGGCACGCTGACGCAGGTTCTGGTCGAAGTGCTGGCAGGCGTCGCCTACAGCCAGCTTGTCAAGAAGGGCGCGCCGGTCATCGCCGGTGCCTTCGTGACCTCGACCGACATGGCTTCCGGTGCGCCCACGTTCGGCACCCCCGAGGCAAGCCTCATCACCTATGGCGCCGGCCAGCTCGTCCGCCGTCTCGGTCTGCCGTACCGGTCCGCAGGCTCGTTCTGCGGGTCGAAGCTTCCCGACGCACAGGCGGCCTACGAGGCGGCGAACAGCCTCAACATGGGTCTGCTCGCGGGTGTGAACTTCATGCTGCATGCCTGTGGCTGGCTGGAAGGGGGCCTCGTGTCCTCCTTCGAGAAGTTCGTGATGGATGCCGATCAGCTCGGCGTTCTGCATCACATCGCCAAGGGCATCGACATGTCCGAGAACGGCCAGGCGATGGAGGCGCTGCGCTATGTGGGGTCGGGCGAGGCAAGCCATTTCCTCGGCACCGATCACACGCAGGCGAATTTCCGCAGCGCCTTCTGGAAGTCAGAGCTTCTGGACTACAAGCCCTTTGAGACCTGGGAAGAGGAAGGCGCGCGCGATACGGTCCAGCTGGCGCGCGAGCGGGTGGCGAAGCTTCTGAACGACTATCAGAAACCCGCCATCGACCCTGCCGTGGAAGAGGCGCTGACGGAATATGTCGCCAAGAAAAAGGCCTCGATGCCCGACGCCTTCATGTGATCCGGCCCGCGCGGCCAGCAAGCGAGGGGCGCGGCGGTTGCCGCGCCCTTTTTGCGTCAGTCAGGCCGGGCGGGGCAGCAGGCGCGCCTCGGCGATCATCGCGATCAGCACCTCGATATGGCGGGCGAAGGAATAGGTGGCATCGCCCTTCCGGCGGATCTCCTCCAGCCGCTCCTCCTCCTGCAGAAGCGCCGAAACCGCGGCCTCGGGTTGGGGCACATGGGCGGTGCGCATTACCCGTTTCAGATCCCGGCGCCGGTTATAGTCCATAAGCCCCGCGCGGGCGGCGCGGACGAGAAGGGCAGGGCGGCGCAGATCGGATACAAGGCGGAAGAGGTCGGTCATCCTGGGTCTCCTGTGAAATACAACCCAAGAGTGTTTTCCGATTTGGTGCCGTTGCGCAGTTGCGCGTTGCAGCGAACGTTTCGTTCGAAGAAATTTATAATTTATCAATAATTCTCTGGATCGAGCCGGGAATTAACGCCCGGGTAAGGAATGCAATCGACGGTTGCAGTGGTCTGCAACCGCGCGGCAAGGCACAACGCCGCGCGACAACGGGGAAAATCATGCTGGTCAATGCCATAGGCCCGGCGGCTTTGCCCGCCTGGTTGCCGGAGGACGCACGCCTGTACCTCGCCCATGTCTGCGGCGCCCGCACGCTGAGGGACCTGGCGCGTGCCGAAGGATGCCATGCCTCCACCGTCATGCGCCGGGTCCGCGCCTTCGAGATGCGCCGCGACGATCCCCTGGTGGACGAGGCGCTTTCGGCCTTCGAGGCCGCCCGCCCGGCCATGTCCGACGAACCTGCAACGAAAGAGGGAAGCCCCATGTCCGCACCGATCCGTACCGGTCTGAAATCCCATCCCGATCAAACGACGATCGATCGCGAGGCGCGCCGCATCCTGCGCCGCCTGTGCGAGATCGGCGCGGTGCTGGCCGTCGCGCCCGACATGGAAAAGGCGGTGGTCTTCAAGGGCACGGTGCGAACCGCGGTGGTGGAGCGGGCCGTCGCGCAAGCCTTCGCGCTGAAGGACTGGATTGCGGTCAAGGACAGCGGGCGGCTTGTGACGTACGAGATCACCGGCGCGGGCCGTGCCGCGCTGAAGCGTCTCCTTGATGCAGAGCGCGAGCCCCAGTCCGGCTTTGCCGAGGCCCGCGCGCCCTTCGCCGACCAGCACCGGGTCTGGGGCGAGCGCAATGTGATGGAGCCGGGCGGGGCCGAGCCGAAGCGCGTGCGCTACAATCTTGCCGAAAGCCCTTTCGCCGCGCTTGCGCGCCGCCGCGACAAGGACGGCAAGCTGTTTCTCGAACCCGACCTGGTGGCTGCGGGCGAGCGGCTGCGCGAGGATTTCGAACTGGCGCAGATGGGGCCGCGCGTCGCGCAGAACTGGGACAAGTTCCTGACCGCCAGCGACCGGGGAAGCTTTCAGCCCGATGCGGGACGGGCCGAAGGTCCCGCGAAGGCCCGCGCGCGGGTCGCGGCCGCGCTGCGCGACCTCGGGCCTGGCCTCGGCGATGTCGTCCTGCGCTGCTGCTGTTTTCTGGAGGGGCTCGAGGTCGCCGAAAAGCGCATGGGCTGGTCGGCGCGGTCGGGCAAGATCGTGCTCCGGATCGCGCTGATCCGGTTGAAGCGGCACTATGACGAAGTCTACGGCGGCAAGATGCCCCTGATCGGCTGAGACGCGATCGCGCGGGCGCGTAATGATAGTGGCGCGCCCGCTTCCGCCCGCTGCGTCTTTCCGCCGCAGGCGGCTCAATCAGCAGACTCCAGCCGATTTAATGAGTTATTTCATCCAGTTGCGGACCATGGCACTCACAGTGTTTCAATCCCGATCACAGGCGCGTGCCACCCGCTTCCGCGACTCAGGGTGCCGGCGTATATCGGCGCCGAAGCCGGGATCAGCCGGGCCGGAACTTCACATTCCAGCCGACGCGACCGACCCTGACGGCTTCACTTCCCCGGGGCCCGCGTGCCCCATACGGAGCAACTTCGATGCGTTTCTCTGCAC
This sequence comes from Paracoccaceae bacterium, assembly GCA_041397305.1. Classification (GTDB taxonomy): domain Bacteria; phylum Pseudomonadota; class Alphaproteobacteria; order Rhodobacterales; family Rhodobacteraceae; genus TMP-24. Next base: position 259,609 of record JAWKWX010000004.1, read on the forward strand.
TTCCGCTGGCTCTGGCCATTTCTGTCGGCATGGCCGGCGTCTCCTTCGCCTCGACCACGAGCGAGGGTACGATCAAGGCGATGGACATGGCCAAGCACACGATCACCCTGGCCGACGGCACGGTCTATTACCTGCCGGCAAATTTCAAGGATCCCGGCCTGAAGGTCGGCGAAAAGGTCTCGGTGGTCTGGGACATGAAGGGGACCGACCATGACGCCACAGCGGTGACGATCGTCAAGTGACCGCGCAGCGCCGCCGCGCTGGGGACGGGGGCCGCATGGCCCCCGTTTCCATTTCTCAGGCGAGGCGGGCAAGCACGCGCGCCCAGCTGCGGATGCCCTTGTGGAAGCTTTCCACGTCGTATTTCTCGTTCGGGCTGTGGATCGCATCATCGTCGTTGGCAAAACCGATGAGCATTGCATCCATGCCGAGGACCGACTTGAAGAAACCCGCGATCGGGATCGAACCGCCCATGCCGACGAAGACGGCCTCGCGGTTCCATTCGTCCGACAACGCCGCGCGCGCCAGTTCGAACTCGGGCCGGGCGATGTTCATCACGGCGGCGGGCGAACCTTCGAGGTCCCGATCCCATGTCACATGGGCATCGGGCGAAAGGTGCGCCGCGACATGGGCGCGGATCTTTTCGCGCAGGCGGTCCGGGTCCATGTCGCCCACCAGCCGGCAAGTGATCTTGCAATGCGCCTCGGACGGGATGACCGTCTTCGACCCCGCGCCCTGATAGCCGCCCCACATGCCGTTCACCTCGAGCGTCGGGCGGGCCCATTGCTGTTCCAGCGTTGTATAGCCCTTTTCGCCGTGAGCGACCGTGTAGCCGACGGAATTCAGGTAAGACTTCTCGTCGAAGCCGCAGTTTTCCCACTGTTTTTTCAGTTCGGGCGACAGCTCGTGCACGCCCTCGTAGAAGCCCTTGACCGCCACGCGCCCGGTTTCGGGATCGTGGAAAGAGGCGACGATGCGGGCGATCTCCTTCAGCGGGTTCAGGCCCGGCCCGCCGTAATGGCCCGAATGCAGGTCGATCCGGGGGCCGCGGATCGTGAATTCGTCCTTCAGCATGCCGCGAAGTTGCGAGGCGATCGAGGGGATGCCGGGCGAAACCATCGACGTGTCGCAGATCAGCGCGAGGTCGGCCGTCAGTTCGCCTGCATGGTCCTTCATGAAGGGGATGAGCGAGGGCGAACCGGATTCTTCCTCGCCCTCGAGGAAGATCGTCAGGCGGCAGGGCAGGCTGCCGTGAATGGCCTTCCACGCGCGGCAAGCCTCGATGAAGGTCATCAGCTGGCCCTTGTCATCCGACGCGCCACGGCCGCGGATGACCTTTCCGTTCGGTGTCTCCTCGATCGCCGGATCGAACGGCGGGCGGTGCCAGAGGTTCAGGGGATCGACCGGCTGCACGTCGTAATGGCCGTAGAACAGAAGATGCCGGTCGCCCGTACCGCCATGCCCCACCACCATCGGATGGCCGGGCGTTGGCCGCGCGGCGGCGTCGAAACCCAGGTCGCGCAGGTCCGCGGCGATGATCTCGGCCATCTTGGCGCAGTCGGCCTTGTAGGCGGGATCGGTCGAGATCGAGGGCACGCGCAGCATCGCCATCAGCCGGTCAATGGCCTGGGGCAGGGTGTCGTCGATCCGGGAGAGAACAGCATCTAGGGTCATGGCAGGGCTCCGTTGTGGTGGCGCGACCATAGGCGTGGGGCAAGGCAGAGGCAATCGCCCGGCCCGAAGGGTGCAGGTCGGGCAGGGCCCCGCGTCCCCTGCGACGCCCCTCGCGCGGCAGGCGCGTGACATCCAAAGACGGGTGCGCGGCAATTTGTTCCCTCGCAAAGGGTTGACTTGACCTCTATCAAGGCGTCCGATTCCCTTTCAGGCCCATCCAGCCAGGCAGCAGACCGACCGCGCGAGGACCAGATGAACTACGATACCGCACTCGACAGCGCGATTTCCCGCCTGCACCAGGAAGGCCGCTACCGGACGTTCATCGATATCGAGCGGCAGAAAGGCCAGTTTCCGAAGGCGGTCTGGAACCGGCCGGACGGTACGCGGAAGGAAATCACCGTCTGGTGCGGGAACGATTACCTTGGCATGGGCCAGCACCCGGTCGTGCTGGAGGCCATGCACGAGGCGCTGGACGCGACTGGTGCCGGCTCGGGCGGCACGCGCAATATCTCCGGCACGACAATCTACCACAAGCGGCTCGAGGCCGAGATCGCGGACCTGCACCGCAAGGAAGCGGCGTTGCTGTTCACCTCGGCCTATATCGCCAACGACGCCACGCTTTCGACGCTGCCGAAGCTTTTCCCGGGCCTCATCATCTATTCGGACGAGCTGAACCATGCCTCGATGATCGAAGGCATCCGTCGCAATGGCGGCGCCAAGCGCATCTTCAGGCACAACGACCTCGCCGACCTGCGGGCCAGGCTTGAGGCAGACGATCCGGCGGCGCCGAAGCTCATCGCCTTCGAATCGGTCTATTCCATGGATGGCGACATCTGCCCGATGGAGGCGATCTGCGATCTGGCGCAGGAATTCGGCGCGCTGACCTACCTCGACGAGGTTCATGCCGTCGGCATGTACGGGCCAAGGGGGGCAGGGGTGGCCGAGAAGCTCGGCCTGATGGGCCGGATCGACATTATCAACGCCACGCTCGCCAAGGCTTACGGGGTCATGGGCGGCTATATCGCTTCGAGCGCGAAGATGTGCGACGCGATCCGCTCCTACGCGCCGGGCTTCATCTTCACCACTTCGCTGCCGCCTGCGGTGGCGGCGGGGGCGGCAGCCTCGGTCAAATATCTCAAGACCGCGCAGCATCTGCGCGACAAGCAGCAGGACCATGCGAAGATCCTCAAGATGCGGCTTCGGGCGCTCGGCCTGCCGATCATCGATCGCGGCACCCATATCGTCCCGGTCCATGTCGGCGATCCGGTTCATTGCAAGATGATTTCGGACATGCTGCTGGAACAGCACGGGATCTATGTGCAGCCGATCAACTTCCCGACCGTGCCGCGCGGCACCGAGCGGTTGCGTTTCACGCCATCGCCGGTTCACACGCCCAAGGATATCGACGCGCTGGTCAAGGCCATGGACATGCTCTGGGCCCATTGCGCGCTGAATCGCGCCGAACTTTCGGCCTGAGGCGGCTTATCCGGTGCATGTGCCCTTGCGCTGTGCTAAACAATCCCCAATAGGCGGATTGATTATCACGAATCGTTGACCGCCATATCTGGGGACAGGAACGTAACAGGCATGATCGGGCGGAGGTCGAAACCTTCGACGGACGAAGCGGACAAACCCAAAGGGTTTGACGATTTCGAGGTGCGCCTGGGCGATGTCATGCGCGGCGAACGCGCGACCCTGTCCAAGTCCCTGCTGGACGTCCAGCGCGAGCTGCGGATCAAGGCGAGCTATATCGCCGCGATCGAGAATTGCGATGTGGCGGCGTTCGATACGCCAGGTTTCGTCGCGGGCTACGTGCGTTCCTATGCGCGCTATCTCGGCATCGATCCGGAATGGGCGTTCGACCGCTTCTGCAAGGAAGCGAATTTCACCGTCGCCCACGGCATGTCTGCCGCTGCCGCCGGCAGTGTCGGCAAGGCGCGCCGCAAGGTTGAATATGCCGATCCTCTGGCCGATCCGAACGCATCGTTCATTCCGCGCGCTGAAAGTGTGTTCTCAGGTTTCGAGCCTCGCGCCTTCGGCTCGATCGTGGTCCTCGTGGCGCTTGTTTCCGGTATCGGTTACGGCGGATGGAAAGTCTTGCAGGAAGTCCAGCGCGTCCAGCTCGCGCCGGTTGCGCAAGCGCCGGGCGTGGTGGCCGAACTTGATCCGCTGACCGGCGCCGTAGCTGCGCCCGCCGCACCGGCGACCGAAGTCGCAGCCGCCCTTCCCGGAACCGATCTTCAGCCGGATCCCGAAGCGCTCGACCGGCTTTACCGGCCGCAGGCGCTCGATACGCCGGTCCTTGTTCCGCGCGATGGTCCGATCGCCTCGATCAATCCCGAAAGCGTGGGCGTCCTGAGCGATCCGGCAGCGGGCCGGATGGCAGAAGCTGTCGCCGCCGAGCCCGCCCTTGGCGAAACCCCGGTTCAGGTCGTCGCGGCGGATGCGCCCGCGGTCGAGCTGATCGCCGCCCGCCCGGCCTGGGTGCGGGTCCAGGCGGCCGACGGGTCGATCCTGTTCGAGGGCACGATGGATGCGGGTGATCGTTATGCGGTGCCCGCGACGGATGAACCGCCGCTTCTGCGCGCGGGCGAATCCGGCGCGGTCTATTTCGCGGTGAACGGCGTCACCTACGGGCCTGCGGGCGCTTCGGGGCAGGTGACGAAGAATATTGCGCTGACGCCCGAGGCGCTGACCGGGCGCTATCTGGTCGCCGATGTCGCGGCCGATGGCGATCTTGCCCGCGCGGTCGCCATGGCCTCGGCGGCGCCGGTCGCGCCGACGGACCCGGCCGCGCCGTCGCAATAGCCGCCGTTGCACCCGGGGGCCGTGGGGTCTATCTAGGCCCCTGACCGACAGACGGAGCCGCGCCCCATGTCCCACAATCCGATCCGCCCCTGGCGTTCCATCGAACGGCGCGCCTCGCGCCAGATCCGTGTGGGCAAGGTGCTGGTGGGCGGCGATGCGCCGATCTCGGTCCAGACCATGACCAACACGATCACCTCGGACGTGGCGGCGACCATCGAGCAGGTGCAGCGCTGCGCCGTCGCGGGCGCCGATATCGTGCGGATTTCAACGCCCGACGAGGATGCCACCCGCGCGCTGCGCGAGATCGTCGCCGAAAGCCCGGTCCCGATCGTCGCCGACATCCATTTCCACTACCGCCGCGCGATCGAGGCGGCCGAGGCGGGCGCCGCCTGCCTGCGCATCAACCCCGGCAATATCGGCTCGGCCGAGCGGGTGCGCGAGGTGGTGAAGGCCGCGAAGGATCATGGCTGCTCGATCCGCATCGGCGTGAACGCCGGGTCGCTGGAAAAGCATCTTCTCGACAAATACGGCGAGCCGTGCCCGGCGGCGATGGTCGAAAGCGGGCTCGATCATATCAAGCTTTTGCAAGACAATGATTTTCACGAATTCAAGATCAGCGTGAAAGCCTCCGACGTCTTCCTCGCCGCCGCCGCCTATCAGGAACTGGCGCAGGCGACCGACGCGCCGATCCATCTCGGCATCACCGAGGCGGGCGGGCTGGTCTCCGGCACGGTCAAATCGGCGATCGGGCTTGGCAACCTTTTGTGGATGGGGATCGGCGACACGATCCGCGTCTCTCTGTCTGCCGATCCGGTCGAGGAGGTGAAGGTCGGGTTCGAGATCCTGAAATCCCTGGGGCTGCGGCACCGGGGCGTTACCATCATCTCCTGCCCCTCCTGCGCACGGCAGGGGTTCGATGTGATCAAGACCGTCTCGGCGCTGGAAGAGCGGCTGGCCCATGTCACGACTTCCATGTCGCTCTCGATCATCGGCTGCGTGGTGAACGGCCCGGGCGAGGCCTTGATGACCGACATCGGCTTCACGGGCGGCGGCGCGGGCAAGGGCATGGTCTATCTGGCGGGGCGCCAGCATCACACGATGGGCAATGACCGGATGATCGACCATATCGTCGAACTGGTCGAGAAGAAGGCGGCCGAGATCGAGGCAACAGCCGAGACCGACAGCGCAGCCGCCGCGGAATAGGGGCATCGGCCCCGTCGACGCGGTCCGCGCGTGCGGGGACGGTCCGCCAGTGGCTTCTTGCGCAACCCCCTGTATTTGCAATCGGCAAAGGCAAGTCATTAAGCTTGCACATATCGGTTGCAAGTCCTATTGTTTGCTCATGAGCAAGACATGCGCCGTCCTGACAGGAGATATCGTTCGATCCTCGGCCGCCGGGCCAGAGACGACCGACCGCGCAATGGGGGTGCTCGCCGCCGCGGCCCGCGACATTGCGGCCTGGACCGGCGCCGACACCCGGTTCACCCGCTATCGTGGCGATGGTTGGCAGATTTACCTGCATGACCGGCCGGGCCTCGCCTATCGCACGACGCTTTTCATGACGGCGCGGCTCGCCGCCGCCGTGCCGGGCATGGCGACACGCATCTCGGTCGGGATCGGCCCGGTCGCACGGCTCGGCCAGACCGATCTTTCCGGCGCAAGCGGCGCGGCCTTCGAAATATCGGGCCAGACTCTCGACGCGCTGAGCAGTGGCGAGCGGTCGCTCACCAGTGGCTGGCGCAGGCTCGCCATTGGCGGGCAGGGCGTTCTTGGCTGGCATGATGCGCTGTTCGAGGTCGCCGACTGGATGATCCGCCGCTGGTCGCGCGAACAGGCAGAGGCAGTGGCGCTCGCGCTGGACCGAGATGGCGCGCCGATGGCGGAACTGGCGGGGCTTCTCGGCATCACCCGGCAGGCAGTCGAGGCACGGATCGCCGCTTCGGGCTTCAGGGCGCTTGCGACCGCGCTCAAAGAGATGGACCGCGAAACATTCGGAGCCCTGCCATGATCGAAAGTTTTGCGGCCCTGCTCTTCGCCCATGTTCTGGCCGATTTCGTCCTGCAGACCGGCTGGATGGTTGCCAACAAGCGCGCGCCTGCCGCGATGCTGTCGCATATCGTCGTGGTGTTCCTGACCGCGGTGGCGGCGCTCGGCACGCTCCATCCGATCCTTCTCGGCCTCGCGGGCGCGCATCTTCTCGTCGATACGCTGAAGAGCTTTTCGGGGCGGCGGGGCCTTGTGCCCTTCCTCGCCGATCAGGCGGCCCATCTGGCGAGCCTTGCCGCGCTCGCCTGGCTTGCGCCCGATCTCTGGGAGGGCGGGCTCTGGTCCGGCCTCGCGGTCGCGCCCGCCTGTCTTGCGCTTCTTGCGGGCCTCATCCTGGCCACCCGCGCGGGCGGCTTCGCTGTCGGCTTCCTGATGGAACCCTGGGCATCCGACATGCCGGTCGGGCTTCTCGGGGCGGGCCGCGCCATCGGCATGCTGGAACGGGGCCTTGTCTTCACCCTCGTCGCGACCGGGCAGACCGGCGCCATAGGCTTTCTCATCGCGGCGAAATCGGTCCTGCGGTTCGGGGCGGTGGGCGATGACCGCAAGATCAGCGAATATGTGATCGTCGGCACATTGGCGTCCTTTGCGTGGGGAATCGTCACGGCAATCCTGACACTAATGTTGCTCTCTCATCTGCCGCCGCTTGGAATTCCCGACCTTTCTCCTTAGATTAGAGGCAAGGAGACCTGACATGTTCGGCATACCCGGAAAACCGCCCGTCACCCTCACGCCCCGCGCCGTGGCGCAGATTGCGCGCCTGATGGCGAAGGACGGCGCCCATGGCCTCAAGGTCGGCGTCAAGAAGGGCGGCTGTGCGGGCATGGAATATACGATGGAATTCGCCGCCGCGCCCGGACCGATGGACGAGGTCGTGGAACAGGACGGCGCGCGGGTGATGATCGCGCCCATGGCGCAGATGTTCCTGTTCGGCACCGAGATCGATTACGAGACCTCGCTTCTGGAAAGCGGCTTCCGCTTCAACAACCCCAACGTGGCCGAGGCCTGCGGCTGCGGTGAATCGATCAAGTTCAGGGATGCGCCCGAGGCTTCCCCGGGGGCGGGGCAAACGGCGGGGCGGTAAGCCGCCATGAGCATCTCGCCCGCCGACATCGCCTTCGCCGAAGGGCTGTTCGAAGGGCTCGGGCCTCCGACCCGTCGCAAGATGATGGGCGGACTTTGCCTTTACCGCGATGGCACGATCTTCGCGATCCTGCATGGCGACGGCTCGATCTGGTTGAAGGGCGCGGGCACATTCGCCGACCGGCTGATCGCCGAAGGATGGGAACGCTGGACCTACAGCCGCGACGGCAGGAAGGTTACAGCGATGCCCTACTGGCGGCTGCCGCCCAGGCTGCTCGACGATCCCGAGGAAGCCTGTCTCTGGGCCAGGCAGGCACTCGCAGCTCTCTGACATTCATCGCCCTGGCGGGGCGAGCCTCCCGCGCGCCGGGCCTGATCGCGTCCGAGCGACCGGGGCCACATCCGCCGGGCCGCGCCCGGCCCGATCCACCAGCATGGCCCAGAAGGCCTCGCCGGCAGGGCCAAGACGCCGGTCCGGGTTGCAGATCATGCGCAGTTCACGACGCGCGGCGGGATCCTCGGGGCGCAGAAATCCGACACCCCCTTCCAGAATGGAGATGACGCCCGCCGGCAGGATCGTCGCGCCAAGCCCGTCCCTGACGAAGGACAGAAGGGCCGTCGTATTGCGGGCCTTCAGGGTCGATGTGTCGAGCAGTCGGGCGACCTGCGGATGCTCGACCAGTTCGCAGATCGGATTGCCGATCAGGGGCTCAAGCTCGAGCAGCGACCAGTTCGGCCTCCGTTCGCCCGTTGCAAGCGCCCGGGCGATCGCGCCCTTGTGGCCGTAGACGATCCCGAGGTCATCGTTGGCGATGGTGACGCCGTCGTCCCGCTGGCCGCCGGATGCGGTCACGATGCCGATATCGGCTTCGTCAAAGCGGATGCGGCGGCGGACTGCCGCGCTGTCGGCATCGCTGATCTCAAGCCGCACGTCGGGACGGGACTGCCTGAACTGCGCGATGGCGCCGGGCAGGAGTGTGACGATCACCGACGGAACCGCGGCGATGCGGACCGTCCCGGCGATCGAGGTGGTCAGACGGCGGATCGCATCGGTACTTTTCTCGAAGACATCGGTGGCGCGGACCGCCTCGGCGAGGATCAGCTCGCCAAGGCCGGTGAGGCGGTTCTTGCGCTCCGTTTCGAAAAGCGGCGCGCCGATATTGTCCTCAAGCTGGGTCAGCATCATCGAAACCGCGGAAGGCGTGCGGCCGAGAATGGCAGCGGCATCGGCCAGCGAACCTTGCTCCGCGACGATACGGAAAGTGCGCAGCATCTCCAGCTTGATGGCCATTTCAGAAATCCTGAATCACATGTCAGATCTTCAAGATTGATTGAACGCGCTCCGCTTGTCTAGAATCGAACGGCAAGGGGGTAGCCAGATGAACCAACCGACAGGTCTCTATATCGCGGGCAGCTGGCGCGACGCCTCATCGGCAATCGAAAGCCGCAACCCCTCCGACCTTTCGGACGTCATCGGCGAATATGCCCAGGCAGGCAGTGCCGAGCTGGACGAGGCGCTGGCAGCGGCGCGCGCCGCCCAGACGGTCTGGTGGCGGGCGGGCGTGCAGAAACGGCACGATGTCCTGATGGCGATCGGCAGCGAGCTGATGGCCCGCGCCGACGAGATCGGACGGCTCGTCTCGCGCGAGGAGGGCAAGCCCCTGGCCGAGGGGCGCGGCGAAGTCTATCGCGCGGGCCAGTTCTTCACCTACTTCGCCGCCGAGGCGCTGCGCAATCAGGGCGATCTGGCCGAAAGCGTGCGGCCGGGGATCGAGATCGACGTGCGTCGGGAGCCTGTGGGGGTTGTGGCGGTGATCTCGCCCTGGAACTTCCCGGTTGCGACACCGGCCTGGAAGATCGCGCCCGCGCTCGCCTTCGGAAATGCCGTGGTCTGGAAGCCCGCCAACCTGACCGTGGCGAGCGCGGCGGCCCTGGCGGAGATCATTGCGCGGCAGGACATTCCTGCGGGCCTTTTCAATCTCGTCGCGGGGCCGGGCCGCGCGGTTGGCCAGCGGCTGGTGGAAAGCCGCCATGTCGATGCGATCAGCTTTACCGGATCGGTCCCGGTCGGGCGCGGCATCGCCGCCAGTGCCATCGCAAACATGACAAAGGTTCAGTTGGAAATGGGTTCGAAGAACCCGATACTGGTGATGGACGACGCCGACCTTGATCTCGCGGTTGCCCATGCTGCCAATGCGGCCTTCGGCGGCACGGGGCAGAAATGCACCGCCGCCTCGCGGCTGATCGTGCATGAGGCTGTCCACGATGCCTTCGTCGAAAAGCTTGTTGCAGCGGCACGGGCGCTGAAGGTCGACCATGCGCTGAAGGCGGGCACGCAGATCGGCCCCGTCGCCTCGGCGGGCCAACTGGCGCAGAACCTCGATTATGTCGCGATCGGCAAAGCTGAGGGCGCGGAGCTTCTCTGTGGCGGCGATCGCCTTAACCGCGAGACGGATGGCTACTACATGGCGCCTGCCGTCTTTGTCGGCACCCGCAACGACATGCGCATCAACCGGGAAGAGATGTTCGCGCCCATCACCTGCGTTATCAAGGCGGGCAGCTACGATGCAGCGCTCGCGATCGCCAACGACAGCGAATTCGGCCTGACCGCGGGCATCATGACCCGCTCGCTGGCCCGCGCCAGCCATTTCCGCGCCAATATGCGCGCCGGTTGCGTGATGGTGAACCTGCCGACCGCGGGCACCGATTATCACGTCCCCTTCGGCGGGCGCGGCGCGTCGTCCTATGGCTCCCGCGAACAGGGCCGCTATGCCGCCGAATTCTACACCACGGTGAAGACCGCCTATGTCGCGGCGGGGGCACCGGAATGACGCCGCTGATCGACGGGCTGCAATATGCCAACTGGTCGGAAAAGATCTTCCGCGAGATGCGCGAAGGCGGCGTCGATGCGGCGCATGTGACGATCACCTATCACGAGACCTTCCGCGAGACGGTCCTGAACATCGAGCGCTGGAACCGCTGGTTCGAACAGTTTCCCGACCTGATCTTCCAGGGCCGCACCGCCGCGGACATATCGCTGGCGCGCGAGACCGGACGCACCGCGATCTTCTTCGGCTCGCAGAACCCGTCCTGCATGGAAGACGATATCGGCCTGATCGAGGTTCTGCACACGCTCGGCCTGCGCTTCATGCAGCTGACCTACAACAACCAGTCGCTTCTGGCTTCGGGCTGCTACGAGGATGAGGACACCGGCCTGACCCGCATGGGCCGTGCTGTGGTCGCCGAGATGAACCGCGTGGGCATGGTTGTCGACATGAGCCATTCGGGCGAACGCTCGACGCTGGAGGCGATCGAACATTCGACCCGGCCGATCGCGATCAGCCATGCCAATCCGCTGAGCTGGCACCCGGCCCGGCGCAACAAGTCCGACAAGGTCCTGCGCGCGCTGGCCGAGAGCGGCGGCATGCTCGGCTTTTCGGCCTATCCCCACCATCTCAGGGGCGGCAGTGCCTGCGGGCTGACGAATTTCTGCGAGATGATCGCCCGAACGGCCGATCTGATGGGGATCGGTCAGGTCGGCATCGGCACGGACCTTTGCCAGGACCAGCCCGACAGTGTCGTGGAATGGATGCGCGTCGGACGCTGGACCAAATCCATCGACTATGGCGAGGGCAGCGCCGCGGTGCCGGGCTTTCCGCCCATGCCGGTATGGTTTCAGGACAACCGTGACTTCGGACGCATATCGGCCGGCCTCAGCGCCGTCGGCATGAATGACGCCGACATCGCTGCCGTGATGGGGGACAACTGGCTGCGCTTCTTCACAGCGAGCTTCGGGCCGGACGGCCCCACCCCGGGCGCGATGGACAGAGGCCCGGAGCGATGACCACCACAGATCGCATGGACGACGCACTCCCGGGCCCGCGCCCGCCCGCGGTTGTCATGCGGCTGGCGCGCATGGGCTCCGCCCATCCGACGCGCCTGTCCTTCCTGCGGGTCATGCTGCGGCGCATGCGCGACGAGAACTGGCGCTTCGACCGCCCGGTCTGGGAGATCGACGCGAAGGGCGTGGGGCGCGCGGTCTATCGCGCGACAGGGCCGGACCGCACCTACTGCCTGATCGCCTTCGCACATGACCTGCCTGACGAGATGCGCTCCGACCGGGTGATCGCCACGGCATGGGACGCCACGTTCGCGCTGTTCGACGGCATGCCCGAAACGGCCGACATCGAACGGCTGGAGGCAAATGTGCCGCTGCAGGAATCGGGCCGCATCACAAGCCGCGAGCTGTCATTGAGCCGCGCCAACCGCTCGGTCCGTCTCTGGGCGCATGTGGTCGACCGCCTGGCGGAGGGGGGGCAGCCAGACCCGGCCGAGGTGGCATCCGTCGGCTATCTGATGCGGACGACGGCAGTCTACGGGTCGGGCAAATTCGGCGCCGCCGACCGGAGCGCGATTGCCGACCGGCCCGAACTCGCGGCGCCCTTTCAGGCAGAGATGCTCTCTGTCTGGCTCATCCGCCAGTTCACGGTGGATATCGTCGAACATCTCGCCAAGGCCAGGGGCGGCGCGAAGGCAACGCGTCTCTCGCCAGAGATCAGGCGTCGGCTCGGGGTCGGCAATTCCACCGGTCTCGGCATGGCACCTTTCCTCGTGCGGCACCCGTTGCTTCTGAACAACTGGATGGCCGCCCGCGAGGAGGCGCTCGCCCGGGTGCGCGCGCTCGATGAGGCGACGCCTGCGGCGGAGGGCGCCCTGCGCCGCGCCTATCACGACGCTTGCGGAACGGTTGCGGACTGGCGCTCGCAACATCCGATCCAGATCGAGAAGCTGAAAGGACTGCGGGCCGATCTGGACCGTATCGGAGAGCGGCTTTCGTCCTTTCCCGGTGATGCGCCCCGGCCATGGGACAGGCTCTGGCGCTGGGGGGAATCGACGCTGACGCTTGAAGGGCAGGAACTACTCTTCTCGATGCTGATCGAACCGCATGGCGCTCTTGTCGACGGGCTTGCCGCCTGCATGAGCGCGGACGAGGCGCAGGCCTTCCGACTGGACGGATCGATGCCTGTCGCGCAACTGGGCCGCATCCTCGAGGACCGTTATGGCTGGGCGCTGTCGATTGACTTCGAACGTCCCGAAAATCACGCACGCTTCTGGTATGTCTCGGAGGAAAAGCTGGAACCCCGGCTTGGCGAGCGCGCAACGGACGAAGGCGCGAGCCGCGAGCAGCCCCTGTGCATCGCGCGTCTGGCAAGGGAGACATATGAGAGCCTGCGAAACTGGTCCGGACCCGGAACGGTCGCGGCCTTCCTGCACGGCCATCCCGAACATCGTTTCCTGGTGCGCCGTGCCCAGATCGCCGGGGCCCATCCCTATGCCGAAGTGCGCGACAACCTGATCGCGGCGGATATGCTTCCGATCGATCTGATGCGCTGCAAGCTCGCCTTTTTCGGCGCCAGCCACTTCGATCCGCGATCCGACAGATGGGTCCGGATCAGCCTGTTCCAGGGCGCGCCCTATCCGCTTGAGCTTGAGGGGGAGCCCATATGACCTTGGAACCCAACGATCCTGCACGGTCCGGCAGCCCGCTGCCGGAGGCCGAGCGGCTGTTTCTGTCGCGCTACGAGGTTGAGGCCCTGTCGGCCAAGGCCGCGCGTGGCGCCGGGATGAGCTGGGGTCTGGCAGAAGAGGCGGGGGTCGCCGTCGGCTGGTTGCAGGGCAGGGGCATTGACGCCCTGGCGGCGCTTCTTGCCCATCTCGACCGGGTGGACGGCCGACCCTGGGGGGCGGTTGCGCCGGTGATCGGGAAGGGAATCTGGCATCCGGCCGGGTCGGAGGCGTTGTGCCCGATCGCGCTCGGCGCGACGCTCAGCGACCATCGCGATCTTCCCGAAGCGCGCTTGAACGATGGTGCGCTGACCTTGGGGCCGGTCGGCTATCCGATCCTGCTGTTGCCATTCGTGGCGGATATCGCGCGGCACCGGAATGCGCCTCTTTCGGTCATTTGGGATGACGGGGCGCTTGAGATCGACGGAGACGGGCTTCCGACCGGTCCCGTTGACCCGCTTGCCCGCCTGACGGTCGCGGTGCTGCGGCTGCGGATGGCGTCGGTGGCAGCGGGGCGCGCGGTGATGGCGCCGCCAAGCATGTGCGATCGGCAGACTTTGGCGCGGCTGGACGAGTTCGCACTGCGAACCACCGTTCCAGCCTCTGCAAGATCGCGCGCCGATGCAGGCGCGGGCACCGGCGACAATGACTGAGCGGCGGAATGAAGGCCCGCCCGCGAAAGGGTGCCGTCCGACGCCCTTCATGCTCCCGACCGGACCCGGGCGCAGTGAGGCAGAACGGGTTTCCGGCAAGGAGAGGACAGGACCATGCGCGTAAGGGCGGCAGAGATTGCACGGGTCAGCGCCGAGGCGCTGGTGGCGCACGGCGCCGGTGAATGGCAGGCGGCAGAGGTCGCCCGCGCCATTGCCCGGGCCGAGGAGACGGGCAACCGGATTTGCGGCCTCTACTATCTGGAAAGCTATTGCCGCCAGCTCCGGTCGGGCCGCGTCGATGGCCGGGTGAAACCGGTCGTTACCCAGCCGCGCTCAGGGGCGGTGGCAGTAGATGCAGGCCTGGGTTTTGCGCAACCGGCTTTCGCGCGCGCCTTGCCGCGCGCGCTTGCTGCCGCGCGCCAGTGCGGGATCGCGAGCCTCGCGGTCTGCCACGCCCATACCTGTACCTCTCTCGGCTTCTTCACCGAGCAGGTTGCGCAAAAGGGGCTGATCGGCATCGGGTTCACCAATGCCTCGCCGGTCGTCGCCGGGCCGGGGGGCCGGACGCCGGTGATCGGCACCAACCCCATCGCCTTCACACTGCCTGGCCAGGACGGCCCCGCGATGCATGCAGATTTCTCGACCGCCGCCGTCGCGCTTGGCAAGATCACGATGGCCAAGGCCGTGGGCGAAGCAATTCCGCTCGGCTGGGCGCTCGACTGCGACGGGCGGCCCACGACGGATCCGGATGCCGCCCTTCAGGGCTCGCTGGTCAGCGCCGCCGGATACAAGGGCTGGGCCCTCGGCCTTCTCGCGGAGTTTCTGGCCGCGGGCCTGACCGGATCGGTGAATTCGCTCGACGTGCGCGGCCTGAAAGCCCAGGAAGGCGCTCCGCATGACCTCGGTCAGTTCTATATCCTCATCGACCCCGCGGCCCATGCGGGGGCGCTGCAGGCGCGGATTTCCCGCGTCGCGGCCGAGATCGGCGCCGATCCGGACGTGCGCATCCCGGGCGCGCGCAGACAGACAGCCGATCATGTCACCGTCGCGCCGGAACTCTGGGCCGCGGTCCAGACCCTGGCGCAGGCAAACGGCTGATCGCGCCGCCCGCGCGGCACCTGTCGGCCGGGGGGACGCATCGGGACCGCTGCCCCGCCCTCGGGGCGGCGTCACGGCAGATCGATCTGGATCACCCCGTTTCCGCCCTTGTCGAGCATTGTCTCATCGGCTCCGTATCCCGCCCCGGCGAGGTCGGCGGCAAGCAGCGCGGCAGCGTCCCGATCCGCGTCGCCACCCGCCACATACGAGACGATGGCGCGTTCTGGCCCGGTGCCGGTCCGCTCTGCCGGTGCGACCTGCCAGCCGAGCTGCCCGAGATGGAGTTCGAGCGCCTGAGCCTTGGCGCGGGGGGTTGCCGAAAAGCGCAGGACCACAAGCTGCCGGGGCGGAGGACGGATGGCCAGGGCATGCGCGAGGCCCTCCGGCAGTGCGGCCGCTCCTCCGAGGGCGGCGGGAAGCGAGGCGACCGCATGGCGGGCGCGGGCGCGGATATCCAGCCAGGCGGGATCGGACCAGCGGTCGGCCGGGATCAGGGCGAGCGCGGCCGTGAGGTTGTCGCGAACCGCCGGATTGGCGGTCGTGGAGAGCGTCTCATCGGCAAGGGCTGCAAGCGAGGTTGCAAGGACGGCCTGCTCCTCCGCATCAAGACCGCCCGGCGCGACGGCCTGTCCGATGGCGTCGAGAACCGGTCCGCTCATGTCCTGGTCGGCGGTGAGAAGATCGCCGAGGCGCGCCGCCAGCGCCTCGCCCGGCGACAGGTCCGGCGGCGCCTCGCCGCCCGCCTCGATCCCGTAGAGGACCGCGGGGAAGCCCAGGCCGGTCAGCCGCTCGATCTCCTCCAGGCTCGACCGGTGATCTTCCGGCACGAACGCGGTCGGCAGCTCCGATGTCTGCATCAGGATGAACGGATCGACGATCAGCGCCCCGCTGCCATTGCGGCGCGAGACGACAACCTTCCAAAAGCCGGAGGGTATGGGCACGCCGTAGGGCGCGGGGTCCTTGTCGGTCAGGATCGGGCCGGTGAAGATCACGATCCGCGCGGCGGCCGGATTATGCCCGGCGAGCGCCCAGTTCTCGAGGCCATTCCAGATGCCGCGATTGAACCAGTCATATTGCGGGGCGGCGTTGGCATAAGTGTCCGCGACACCGCCAAGGCGCCGTGCCGCCGCCTGCAGGTCGCCTGCGAAGAACGGACCCCAGGCAATGTCGTTGCGGCGGATCAGATGGCCGCGGTCGATGTCCGGCCCGACGAACCAGTCGGGATCGGCCTGCTGTTCGGCGGGCAGGCGCGGATCGAAACTGAAGGCGCCGTCGATCCGCGGCAGCGACCGGCGCGCCTTTCGGTCCACGATTTCGGCGGTGAAGAAGGGCAAGCGCCGGGCGGCATTCATCACGAGGCTGGCATTGGGATAGTCGAGCGGCGCGCCGCCCAGTGCCGCCGCGGGGCGCAACGCCTCGCCAAGCGCGGGCATCGGCACCTCGAGGCCAAGAAAGCCCGGGTCATAGCCGTTGAACCCGCCCGCGTCCTTCGCCGCTGCGATAATGGCAGAGGGTTCCGGCCGGGCATTTTCCACCGTTGCCTTCAGATCGGGCGGCAGGTCCGCCGTCTCGATGCCTGTTGTCCGGCTGCCTTCGCTCAAGACCGCTGCAAGACGCGCATTCTCGGCGATCAGCGCATCGATCTGTGCCTGGTTCGCCTGCGCCTGCGCCCGCGACGCCGCGATCGTTCGCTGAAGGTCGGCCTTTTCCAGAGACAGCGTCTCGTTGGCATTCACGAGACGGGCGCGCGCCCGCTCCGCCGCCTGCCATTGCTGCCATGACAGCAGGGCGGCGGCCGTGGACAGGAGGCAGAGGAATGCGAGCGCGGCGATCACCATCCGGCGCAGCCGCGCAGCGCGCGCCCGGCTGTCGCGGTCATGGAGGTCGCTCGCGGCGACGAAGGCCGCAACGTCGGCGTCGCGGTCGGTGAAGCGCGCCGCCGCGAGAAGCGCGTCACCCTGCAGAAGATAACCCGGCGCCTCGCCGGAGGTTCTCCATTGCCGGGCAAGCGCGGAAAGCCGGATCAGTTCACGCGCCGCCTCCGCCCGGTGGGCAAGGTCGGCGGTCGCGTCCGCAGTGTCGCCCGGCGCCTCTGCCCCGAACGGGTCAAGGATCGCAGGGTTGAAATCCTCCGCCGTCAGGTCGCGGCTGCCCAGAAGCTCGGCCGACCAGAAGTCGAGGATGCGCTGCGCCTCGCGCCGCTCGGACGCGCCTTCCAGATGGGCGCCGCTCGCGCTCGCGCGGGCGAGGAAACCGCGGATCGCGGCGGCGTCGCGCGCCCTGTCCTCCAGGAAGGCAAGGTGGGCCGACCTGAGGTCGCCGAGCGTCGGGAAGGGGGCAGGGGTCTCAGCCATGGGAAAGCTCCGCCACGAGGGACTGCAGGGGGGCGCTGATCGCGACCAGAGCGCTGCAGTCCGATTTCAGGCCCCGGTCGACCGCGAAGAACCGGAAGCGCGCCTTCACCCGGACGTTGGCGAAGGCGGCGATCAGTGCGTCGTCCATCACCTCGCGCGCCATCAGATCGTCCAGCCGCCCGGCGTAAAGCCCGGTGTCCTTGGCCCATTGCGCCTCTGGCTCATAGGCGGAAAGGTCGAGGATCGCGCGTTTGAGGTCGGGCCAGTAGATCGCGAATTCGGCAAGCGCGTCCGGTCCGCGATGATCGCACAGATCGTCGATATAGCCGATCTTGATGTCGATCTCCTGCCAGGACCGATGTTCGGCCACCCGCGACTGCAGCGCGGGCGCGATGAGGGTAAGCGCGGTTCCGGCCTGTCCCACCTCATCGGCGGCGGGGGCGGGCAGGGCGGCGCGGATGCCGCCCAGCGCCTCGCCCAGCCGCTCCAGCGCCAGCGCATCGGCGGCAACCACGATCTGTTCGTTCAGACGCGATGGCACGGTGGCAAGAATCCGGGACACGTCGGCCAGCGCCACCTGCGCGGGGCCGGACTGGCGGTCGGCAAGCGCCTGGTGCAGGCCCGAATTCGCCTTGGTGAGCCGGTCGAGCCAGGCCCGTTCAAGCTGCTGGGTGAGGCCTGCGGCGGGCAGTTCGGCGATCCAGTCCCCGATCAGCGTGCAGGCGCTGTCGAGGCGGGTCTGGTAATCGACCAGTTCCGCTTCCCGCAGCGGATCGTCCCCCAGCGCCCGCGCCGCGCCGCGCAGATCGCTCAGTTGCCGGAACTGCAACTGGTGCAGGCAATCGTGGATTTCCTTGTAGGTGCGAAGCGTTCCGACCGTCTCGGCGATGCCGCCGATCAGGCCTTTCGAGGCGGCAAGCGCCGCCCGTACCGCCGGATCGCCAAGTCCAGCCGTGGCCGCGGCGAGGCCGGTGAGCAGCAGGCCTACCTGCGCCTCGGTCGCGGGCAGCGCCTCGAGCGCCGCGGGGCAAGCGGTGCGGATCGCGTCGATCAGCGGGGCTTCGCTGCGTCGCCGCAGGGCGATCTCGGTCAGGACCGCGCGTTCGATCCCGCGGTCGGAGAGTTTGCGCAAAAGCTCCAGCACCGTGTCGCGCATCGGCTTTCCCGGGCCGACCCAGGCCTTGAAAAGGCCCGCACCGGTCGACTTGCGCATCACGATGTCCAGCTCATCCGGCCCGAACCCGTCACCGATGAGTGTCGAGAGCGCGTCGATGGCGGCGGGTTCGAGCGGCATCCTGGCCCTCAGCGGTCGATCAGTCCGCCCTGACCCTTGGCGATCAGGCGGCGGGTGACAAGCGCGATCGGCACACCCTGATTGAAGAGCGGGTGCTGCCAGGCCGGATCGCCGTAATGGTGCAGCGCGAGGATCTGCCAGTCCATCGAGAAACAGGGCGAGCCGGAGGAACCGCCCTCGGTATTGGTCGCATAGCGCAACCGCCGCCCGTCGCCGGCCGGGCCGAGGATCGCCTCGGTATCGATGGCGAGCTTCATCGGCGCGCCGTCGGGATGCTGGACGATGAGGAGAGGCGCCCCCGCCGGGGCGGGTTGGTCGACCTCCGGCAGGCGGACGAAGCCGCGCGTGCCGGTTTCGAGCGGATCGTCGCCTGCGGGCTCCGCCAGTTCGAGGAGCGCATAATCCAGCTCGTCGGCGGTAGGGGGCGCCTCATCGGGCCGGTTCCGGGCCTCGGCGGGGGAATAGGGGCTGTGATCGGCGATGGCGGCGACCGCGGACATGCGACCATCGGATCGCCCGCCCGCGGGCAGGGTGACGTAATCGAACCGGCAGGCTATCTTTGCAGCGTCGGCCTTCTCGACCACATGCCAGTTGGTCAGAACCGCCCTCGGCCCGACCAGAAAACCGGTGCCCGCGGCCGCCCCGCCGATCTCGACCCGGCAGACGCGGGCCTGCGCCCGCTCCAGCTCGCTCAGCCACACCCGGACATCGAAGGGGGCAAGGCCCGGTTTGACGATCCGCTCGAACCCCGGCGCATAGGCATTCTTCGAAGCGTCCGCCGCGGGCGCGCCGGCGGTTTGCAGCGAAAGCTCCGCCTTGGGAGGAACCGCCGCAAGCGCCGCACCGGGCAGCGCGGCGGCAATCGCGGCCCGCACATCGGCCCGGCCCGGCCGCGCGGCATAAAGCGCCGACAGGACCGGCCCTTCGCCACCCCGCGCGGTGGCCTTGGTCAGCAACTTGAAGAGCGCCTCCTCGAGCGTGTCGGCCTTTGCGGCATAGTGCTTGAAAAGCCGGTCGCCGGTCGCGAGAAAGACGATCCGGTCAAGCTCGTCCGTGTCGTCGAGCGTATCGACGAGGACGGGCAGAAGATCGCGGATCGCCTCGTCGCTCAGCGCCATGCCGTGCCCCGCGCCATCACAGTACGATATCCTCAAGGCTTTCGACCGGCAGATAGGCGATCGCGCCCTGGTCGATCGCCTCGTTGCCGCCCCTTACTTTCGCCAGCGGATCGGCTTCGCGCAAGGCCGGGAAGGACAGGCCGGTCAGTTCCTCGATATGGGCAATGGCGATCTGGAAGGTTCGGAAATCACCGAGCACGAAGCCTTCCGCCGCCTCGTCGAGATTGCGCGCCTCCTTCAGGTCGCGGATGAGGTCACCCTGGCTGAGCAGATAGGCAGTCGCATGCAGCCCGCCCTCGGGCGTCGGCATCGCGATCACCTTCCAGAACTCGCGCGGGATCGGCGCGTTCGAGGGCGGCATCGGCATGTCGTCGTCGCGGCAGACGGGGCCGGTGAAGACCGAGGCGCGGAAACCGTGGGTGCGGGAGGAGTTGAGGATATAGTTCTCAAGCCCGAGCCACATGGTCCTGGCGCGGTTGAGACCAGAATGTTGCAAGGCGGAATTGGTATAGTGGAACGTGTCGAAATTCGCGCGTTCGGCCAGCTTGCCCCAGTTCGGATCCTCGCGCCGCACCATATGGCCGCGATCGAGTTCGGGGTTCTTGTAGGCGCCGGAGCCGAGCTGGATATCGCGGTCGATCCGGAGGTCGTAGAACCATCTGTCGCGCTCGCGCTTGATGCGCACCGCATGTTCACCGTCGATATTCACTGCCGTCACGCGCGGGCTGCGGCGGGCGCGGGAGTAAAGGACGCCGAAATGCGTGTAGCGCAGTTCGTAATCGTCCCTGGCGCGCGCATCGGACGGCTTGGCAAGATCGGCGCGCAGCGCCGGGGCGAGGTCGGGCCAGGGCACCGTCAGGCCCCCGCCGAGGAATGCGGGGTCATAGCCCTCGCGGCCCTTCAGGTCGTCGGCGTCATGCTCGCCGTCCGCCAACCCCTCCGCCGCCTCAAGCACGGCGCCGGGCACCGTGACCCGCGCGCCCTTCAGGATACGTTTCACCGTCTCGGCGCTGACCGCGGCATTGGCGACACCATACTGGCCGGAATAATGCAAGCCCACCACCGCCTTCTGTTCCAGGCTGAGCAGGCAGGAGCCGGAATTGCCGCCGAGCGTCGTGCAATCGTGCGACAGGATCGTGCCCGCGCCGCCAGTCTTGATCCGGCCAGGCGCGAAGCGTTTCACGTCATAGAGATCGCCGAAATATTTCTCCATCACCGCGCGATCATTGCGGCTGTCGCGGGCGGGGTAGCCGATGGTCGCCACCAGTTCCCCATCCTTCGCGCGCTTGTCGGCGAGCGGGATCGGCGCGGGCGCCAGCCCCTCGCGGACGGCGATCTCGAGGATCGCCATGTCGGCTTCGGTATCGTCGGCGATATATTCGATGCGCGTCACAGGCAGTTCGAACGCATCGGAGCGGGCGGCATTCGCCTCTTCCCGCATGTCGAGCCTGGCGCCGTAACGCGGCCCCAGCGGCGAGCGCAGGAAGATGCCCGACCCGTCCGCCGCACGGCGCGCGACGATCGAGGCGACATGACGGTTGGTCACCACCCGGCGGCGGCCGTTCGGCGCCTCCTCGACCACGAAGCCGGTGCCGCCCCAGGCCATGTCGTGGTTGACAAACTCGACCCGCCCGACCGAGGGGACGAACCGTTCGGCGCCCTGCGCCGCCTTTTCGGTAAAGTCGGGCAGAAGGTCGATCTTTTCCCAGACAATCCGGTCATTGCGGATCAGAAGCGGCGGCCGTCCGGCCTTGAGGATGATCGCCTCCAGCCCCAGCGGATTTTCATTCGCCCAGGCCTCGACATCGGGGCCCGTGCTTTCAAATCCGCTGCGCGGGGCGAAGCCGAAGGTCTCGGGCGCGATCCGGCCTTCGCGGATCGCCTTTTCGGCGGCATCGAGACCTTCCTTGCCCCAGCGTGCCAGCCGGTCCCGTGACGCGGCCGCCTCGGCGCCGGTGGGGGCGGCCGCCCCGTCCGCATGGCTGTGATCGGGCATGTGGCTCCTGTCGGTGGCCAGATCCGGATCGGTTTCGGGGATCTCGTCGAAGGACCGGCCGCCGACCAGGCCTTCCTGGCCCGAAAAGCTCATCAGGAAATCCACCTCCGCTGCGGTATAGGCCGGGTCCCAATGGCTGTTTTCAGGCACATGGCAATGGCCGTAATGGCCGCCTTTCGTGTCCCAGGTTGCCGCATCCCGATTGTGACCGCCCGGATCCTTGCCGTTCTTGGCGGGCTTCGGCAGGCCGTTCGGCCAGACCCTGGGCACGCCATGCGTCGCCTCGATCCAGCGGCAGAGAAGCGCCACATTGCGCAGGACCGCCTTCGACTTCGGCCTGTGGGCGAAGCCCACCACCTCGATCTGGACCGCGCTGTCGCGATTGGTCTGGACGCCGCCCTCGTCATTGCGCAGCGCGCGTGCGGCCATGTCGGTGTCGATATGTTGATGGACCGCTGTCTCATCCACGGTGAAATGCGGGTCCGACCGATGGGCGGCAAAGGCAGAGAACGCGCCCTGCGCCGAGGAGCCTTCGGTCGTGTGATGGACGATCTTGAAGGGACCGCCGAGATAGCGGCCGGAGGGGCCGGAAATCGGGTGCCACAGCGCCAAAGGATAGATCGGCATTCTCTCCTCCCTGGAAAGTTCTGAAAGAATGAAAGGCTGGCAACGGGCCGCCGCCCTGGGGCATCGGGGCATGTCCGCGGCACACTCGGAAGTGAAAATCCTTGGGCCAAGTCTCGCGCCGATGGAAAATTGACGCAAGGTCAGGTATCCCTTACCGGAAGGTCGCCGGAAAGATGACGCAGGGTAAGGTTTTTCTGACTTTGCGTTCTGCAAACCCGGACGTAGCGTAAATGCAAGGTTGCGGACTGGGGCCTGGGGCTGGCCGATCCGCCGTATTTGACCATTCCTGCTGTCGTTCCGGCCACCTTGGGTTCCCAGGAGGAGAACATGCCCATTCTAGCCCGCGTTTTTCCGACATCCGTTCTTCGCAGTCTTTTCATGCTCGTTGTCGCTTTCGGCGTCGCGGGACCCGTTTCCGCGACGCCGGGGCTTTTGACGATGGACGACCTCAGGAAGATCGCGCCGAACGCACGCGATGAATTCCTTCAGGCGATCCTCGATGCAGAGCCCCAGCTGGACGCCGCCGGGATCAACACCCGCCTTCGCATGGC
This sequence comes from Paracoccaceae bacterium, assembly GCA_041397305.1. Classification (GTDB taxonomy): domain Bacteria; phylum Pseudomonadota; class Alphaproteobacteria; order Rhodobacterales; family Rhodobacteraceae; genus TMP-24. The sequence continues at coordinate 282,476 of JAWKWX010000004.1, forward strand.
GCATTTCCTGGCGCAGGTGATGACCGAGACCGGCGGTCTCGGCCGCCTCGACGAGAACATGAACTATTCCTTCAAGACGTTGATGCGGGTCTTCAGCCGCAAGACAATCTCCGAAACCAAGGCCCGCCAGATCGCCGGAAAGCCGGTCGAGATCGCCAACTGGGTCTATGGCGCGCGGCTGGGCAATCTTGGCCGCGACACGATGGACGGCTGGAATTATCGCGGCTCGGGCTACATCCAGCTGACCGGCCGGTCGAACTTCCGGGCCCGCGGCTCGGAAATTGGCATCGATCTCGAAACTGATCCCGAAGTGGCGCGGCAGGCGGCCGAAGGGCTGCAGGCGGCCATTGCCTACTGGAACGCGCGCAACCTCAACCCCGCTGCCGACGATAACGATCATCACCGGGTACGGCTTCTGGTGAACGGACCCGCCGCGCATGGCGAGGCGCAGGCCCGCATCTGGTTCAACCGCGCCTGGACGCGTGTCTTCGCGGCGAAGGAGGCCGACGGTTTCGAAGGCGGCGCGGTGCTGCCGGGCGGGCCGGTCAGCGAAGGCGCGCTCTTCGACCAGATCCTTACCGAAAGCGGTCTTGTGAGCGCCGACGAGCTTGGCAACGAGGCGGGCGGCGCGGATGCGCGCGGCGCGGCGCTCAGATCCTTCCAGGCCGAAGTCGGCCTGCCGGAAACCGGCGAACTCGACGAGGCGACGCAGGAGGCCCTGCTTGATCCGCGCGAATGGCGCTATCAGGAGGATGTGATCGAAGCCTCCGCCCAGCCCACCACCGGTGGCGACCAGAGCGTTTCCTTCGATCTTGCCACGGGCAGCGAGGAGGCGGCGCCCGCGCCGCGCGATCCGAATGAAGGGACCGGTGTGCTGGCCGCCGACATCGGCCTCGGCGCGGCGGAGCGGGAGTTTCTCGACGGGGCGCGCAGCATCTATCCCGACTACGAAATGGGGGCCCTGGCCGGGACCGCGCCGGAAAGCTTCAAGCCCTTCTCGGTCATCGGTACCGACGACAGGATGGCGGTGACCGACACCACCACGTTCCCGGCGCGCGCCATCGTGCAGATATTGTTCGAAAGCCCGCGCGGCCGGCAGCTGTGCTCGGGCGCGATGATCTCGCCCGATACCGTGCTGACGGCGGCCCATTGCATCCACAGCGGTACATTGAACGGCGTTCCCTTCACCGACTATACCGTCGTTCCGGGCCGCAACCAGGGGGCGGCCCCCTTCGGCAGCTGCGGCGTGACGCGCAGTTTCGTCCTGTCCGGCTGGGCAACCTCACCCTCGGTGAGCGAGGCGCGGTACTATGATCTCGGCGCGCTGAAGCTGGACTGCAGGGCGGGCGAGGCGACCGGCTGGTTCGGGCTGACGCCGCTTGCCGATACGGCTGCGGGCATGCCCATCGTCATCGAAGGCTATGCCGCCGACCTTGCCCCCACCGGTCGGCAGTGGCGCAGCGAGGATCAGATCCGGCTTCTGTGGGATCAGAAGGGCTTCCATCAGGCCGACACCTATGGCGGCACCAGCGGCGCGCCGGTGGCGGCGCTCGACAATCCGTCGGTGATCCTCGGCGTGCATACCAACGGGCTTTTCGGCGACGAGGACCCCTGGGCCGCCAACAATGCCTTCACCCGGCTGACGCCCGAACGGCTGGCGCAGATCCAGAGCTGGATCGGGGGCCGGGAATGAGGGTCGCCCTGCGCGCCGCGATCGCTGCGCTTCCGCTCATCGCGGCTGCGGCCGCCGCGCGGGCGGCGGACGATGTGGTGGTCTATATCGAATGCACGGCGGCGGGAAAGACGTCGCGCGGCAGCGGGGTGCTCGTCAGCGCGCAGGGTCATGTGCTGACCGCGCGCCATGTGGTGCCGGATGGCGCAAGCTGCATGGGCTCGGTCGGCGTGGCCGACGCCAATACTGCCGCGCGGCTGATCGTCCAGCCCTCGAACCTGCCGGTCGACATGGCGCTTCTGCGCTTTGCAAAACAGGGGATCTATCCGTTCGCGCCCTATTGCCCGCTTCAGGACTGGATGGTCCGGCGCGAGATCGTGGTGGCGGGCTTTCCCGGGCGGACAGAAACGGGTGCCGTTTCCTACCGGCAGGGGATCCTCTCGACCGTCACCCCCAATCAGGCGGGCGTGCTGGAGACCGACGGCCAGACGGTCGCGGGGATGAGCGGCGGGCCGGTCTTTTCCAGGAACCTGCGCGGCGTCCTCGGCATTGTCGCAGGCGCGGAATTCGCAGCCGACGGCACCGTCAGCTACTATGGCATCGTGCCCCTGGCCGATCATGCCGGGCCGTTGCACCTGACCGAAAGCCCGCTGCCCTGCTACCGGCAGAACGCCGATCCGGGTCTCGGCGCCGGGTTCGACGCGGTCTGGAAGGCGGGCGATGCGCCTGTGACACTCGACGTCAGCCCGGGCGAAGGGGTCTGTTTCCTTTACGAGACCTTCGGCGAGTTCAACTCGGTCGGCGACCGGGTCTGGGTGGTGCCGAAGGACGGACACTATGAACTTGCCGGCGCCGAAAAGGCGGGCGGCACCCACGGAGGGAGGGCGAGATGCGTCTTCTATCCCTGATCTTTCCGCACGGCGCGGCGCGGCATCTTCCGGCGGCGATCCTTTGGACCATCCTTGTACCGGCACAAATCGCGCAGGCGCAGGACGAGGGCGGACGCGACGCCGACTGGGCCCGTTCCGCCGCCTCTGTCGCATTCTTCCATCTCGACGTGACCGGAACGCTGAAGGCGGCAGACGGGCAACCGGCGCGAGCCGAGGAACGTTGGGGCAAGGCCTTCGCCATCGGGCCGAACATGCTCTTGACCTCCAACCATGTGCTTGGCGACTGGTCGGAATGGGCGACGACGGCCGAAGACCGCAAGGAGGTGGCGCGCGCCGTTCGCCCGATCGAGCGCCATATCGCGATGCTGACCGCCGACAGCGACCCCGACCGGCCGATCGCCGATCCGGTGGTGATCCCGCCCTTCTCGCCCTCGGTCGATGCGGCAACCATGCTGGTGCCGAACCTCGATCTGCCCGCCGGCGCCGTCTTCCGGCTCAGCCTCTGCGCGATCACGAAGGGCGAGAGCTATGCGGCGCTTTTTGTGGAGGGCGACCCGCGCGAGGTTGCCTCGATGTCGGACGCGGCGCTCGTCCCCCTGAAGGCCGAAGGTTATGATCCGTCGAACTACGGCGGCCTCTTCGTCTTTTCGGTCGAAAGCGGCGGCCGGTTCGAGGCCGAGCCGGAAGGTCATGACGGCACGCCGATACTTGACGCGTCGATGGATGTGGTGGCGCTCGTCTCCGCCGTCACCCGCGACGGCGGACGGACAAAGATCCTCGCCACGCCGATCCAGCCGCTGATCCCGGGCACCGATCTCCTTCTGTCGCAGGCGCCGCAGCTTGCACAGGGCGGGGGCGCGCGGCCGCGCTGCTCGGTCGCCGAACGGGTGGGCGAAATCGACTATAACGTCAGCACGCACGCGGTCTGGAGCGCCTCGCGCGACCAGTTCACCAGCCAGCTGCGGCTGACTTACGACAATATCTACAGCCGGGGCACCATCAGCAAGATATCGGTCCAGTACGACTTCTTCGGACGGCGCAAGAAGAACAGCCGCTACGCGAGCCTGCCGCTTTCCGGCGGGGACGGCAATTTCGATGGCGAGCTGATGCTTGAATCGATCGACCCGAGCTCGCGCCAGTTTCTGGACAGCGAGGTGGTGGTAGCGGGGCGGAACCTGGCCAGGAAGCTCGATACAGACGGAGGCTATATCTCCTGGGTCAGGCTCCTGATCACGCCGACCTATTCCGACCTCGGCGTCGAGGCGGCGGACCCGGTCGAGATCGGCCTCGCCTGGAGCGAGCTGGCGGCGGAATGACGGGGATACGGAGCGACGTTGCGGCCGACCGGGTGGCTGAAGCGGGCGCTACGGGGCGATGTGCGGACGAGGCAGTGGCAAGGGCAGGGGATGAACGGATGAGAGGTTGGTTCGTGCGGGGAAGTGTCAAGGCGCTCGTCGGCGCTGCGCTTGCGCTTTCGGGCGCCTGCGCGCCCGCGCGCGCTTTCGCACCCCCATCCTGGTTCAGCGGCAGCTTGACGATCGACCTGCCGTTCGAAGCCTCGGGCCTGGTTCCCGGGCCGGACGGGACGGCGCTTGTCCTTGGCGCAGGCGGCGAACTGGCGCTGTTCGACATCGCCAGGGCCGAGATCGTCGGCGCGGCCCAGCTTGACGGCGCGCCGGTCGCGGTGGCGGCAGGATCGCGGATGCGGACCGAGGCACGGGTCGCGGTGGTCGCGCGGGCGGCCGACGGCGCCCTGTCGCTGACCGGGCTTTCCATCGGCGCGCGCGGCCCGATCGGCACGATCGCTCTGAAGATCGACGAACGGCTCGGTGCCGCGATCGCGCCCGGTGCGATCTTCGTCGGGTCGGACGCGGATCGCGCCGGAGGCGGCCGGAGGCTTCTCATGTGGGACCGTGCGCCCGGCTCGCCGGTCCAGTATTTCAGCCTGTTGAAACCGGGAGGCTATGTTGCCGTGCCGGTGAAGGATATTCCGCGCGCGCTCGCCCCGATCGGGGCGGGCGGGCTGATGCTTGGCATCCATCCCGAAAGCGATCTCATCTCCATCGTCGATCCCGCGCAGGGCGACCTGATCGATCTCGTGTCGGTCGACGGCCTCGGCTACAGGGCGCCGGAAAGCCTTGCGCTATTCGCGCCCATGGCGCCGGAGGGCGGGTCGGGATCGGTGGTGATCGCCAATGCCGAAAGCGGCATCCTGACCATTGTCACCGTCGGCGGCGTCTCGCGCCCGCGCCTCGATCTGCCGTTGCAGCTGACATTGCCTGATCCGTTCCGCGCCGCAGGCGCCCGGCCGGCGATTGCCGCCGATCATGATGCGCAATTCATCCTGGTCGGTGTCGAGGGGCAAAGCGAACTGCGCGTGGTCCAGCGCCTGAAGGGGGCGCTGACGTTCGGCGACAGGCTGGTGCTGGATGCCCCGTTGCGCGCACTGACCGCGGTAAGCCCGCCGTCCGGCGCGGGCGGGGATGCGTTCCTGTTCCTGACCGGCGGGGGGCGCAGCCTGACCGTCAGCGACATTGCAAGCCTCCTGCAGCGCGCGCGCAGTGGCGTGACCTTCCAGCCCCAGATCGCGGCGGCGCCCAACGTGCCGCTGGAAGAGGGCTCTCTGAAGGGCCTCGGCGGACTCGATGTGATGCGGCTGCAACGCGCGCTCGGCGGGCTCGGCTACAAGATCGGCGCGGTGGACGGGATGGGCGGACCGTTGACCGAAACCGCGCTGCGTGCCTTCCAGCTTGATCAGGGGATCGAGCCGACAGGCAAGCTCGATCCCGAGACGGCAGAGGCGCTGGAGACCGCGCTCGCCGCGAGCGGCGGACAGACCGCGAATGGCCGGGTGCTCGACGCTTTCGACCGGATGATCGACGCGGCCCTCGGCGAGGATTTCGATAGCGGACGGCTTCTGGCCATGGGGCCGACACAGACCAATGTCGACCATCCCTGTTTCGGCATGAACGACGTGCCGCCCGAGGCGCTGTGGCCGAATGCGGTCAAGTTCGCCAATCTCCTGCGCCGGATCGAAAGCGAGCTCGGGCAGGCGGTCGAGGTGGTCGCCGGTTATCAGAACGAGGCGCTGACCCGCTGCCTGGGCGTCGGCGCCCATCCGCTGCATGGCGCCTTTCAGGCGTTCGATATCCGACTTGCCAGTGCCGGTGCCGGTGTCGGCGACAGCAGCATCGAGAAGCTTTCCCGCTATATCGACAGTCTTGAGGCGCGCGGACTGGCCACTGTCGAATTGCGGGCCGATGGCGATCTTCTGCATGTCGGCACCGAGATCGGGCGCAATCTCGCGGTCATCGCCTCTTATCCGGCCGGGCCGCGGAGTTGCGAAGCCGCGAAGGCCGATGTCGACGAGTTCGCCCGGCTTCTGGCGGGTGGCGATCTGGCGGGACGCGAGATTTTCGTGGCGCGCCTCGCGGATCGCGACATCTATGCGGTTGCGGTGGATGCCAATTCCGATCAGCGCGCGGCGGATGCGGCAAGCCGTGAAATCGCGGCCGTGGCGCCGCAAAGCAGTGACCGCAAGACCGGTGCCGATTCCTATGTGATCCGCAACCGCGACCTGTTCTTCGATCCGGCCTGCACGCGCATCGCGGTGATCCGCGACCAGGCGCAGCGCAAGAAATACTGAAGGGCGCGTCGGCATGGTCAAGATCGGCCTCTTCCTCCTCGGCTTTCTCTGCTTTCTCCTGGCGGTGCTGGCCGAGGTCGGTCTCAGCCTCAGCCTCACGCTCGGCGCGGTGGCCACGACAGACCGTGCCACGCCGGGCCTCGGCATCCGCATGCTGGGGCTGATCGACGCGGGCCTGGCCTGGACCCTGCTACTGATGGCGATCGACTTCATCCGCCCGATGAGCGCCGTTGCCCGGGTGCAGGGGATCGTGACACTGATCCTGTCCTTCTTCGGGGTTCTGGGCGGGATTGTGCTGATCTTCACCACGCTGGCGCTGATCATGCTGATGATCTCGCTTCTGCTGGCGGTTCCCTTCGGCACGCTCGCCTATCTCGCGGCCTGGGGCGATTTCCCGAAAGGCGCGGCGCGGGCGGCCCTGGGGCTGATCATGGTGCTGAAGCTGCTCGGCGCGCTGTTCCTCGTTCTGGCGAGCCCGAGCCTTCTGAAGAACAAGGGGCTGGTGGTGCTTTTGCTCTTCTCGATCGGCAGCACCTTCCTGACCGGCTTTCTCATCGCCTTCGTGCCCGCGTTCGTCGCGGCGATCGCCGATGCGATAGGCGCCCTGATCTCGGCGATCCTCGGCACGGTCTGGCTACTGGTGATGCTGATCGGTGCGATCTTCGCCGTGATCCGCGCGATCAGAAGCCTGGCACCGGGCTGAGAGGGCCGCTCGTCGAGCGCTCGCGTGCTCTCCTCGCTCCGGGTTCGATGCGGCGCGATGTGACCGAGGAGGCGCCGTGCCGGGCGCCCGCTGTCAATTGTCGATCCTGACCTCTGCCGTGGCGCTGCCGTCGTTCACG